>NZ_BMXV01000001.1 GCF_014651935.1 Marinobacter zhanjiangensis
CCTATGCACCAGAATCTGGAGAACCGTTCCGTTGACGGGCGGGTCAAAAAATTTAGCAGTCAGGCGGTGGGAATGGCCCGGAACCGGGTTTTTCTACAGCCTCGTTAACTGGGAACGAGCCCATGAATCAGAATCTTGCGGATGAGCTGGTCACGATGATGACAGGAGACCAGCGGTTGTTGCAGCAACTCTTCGATTCCGGAGAACTGCCATCTGAATCTTATCATCCCCGGATGAAAGCGCTGCATGAGCAGAATGCTGCTCGCCTGAAAGAGATTATTGGTGCTCACGGCTGGCCCGGCGTTTCGTTAGTTGGAGAAGAGGCTGCCAAAGCTGCATGGCTGGTTGTTCAGCATTCTGTTTCAGATCCCGAGTTCATGGGTGGGTGTGCCTCCCTACTAGAAGATGGCGTTGCGAGAGAGGATATAGCGGGCTGGCAGTTGGCATTCCTCCAGGATCGGGTGCGTACGCTATCTGGCAAGCCTCAATACTACGGCACCCAGTTTGATGTTGATGAAAACGGTTGGCCAACACCGTTTCCTATTGAGGATTCTGCTACGGTTAATGAACGCCGTGCGCGTCTTGGGCTGAACTCCATCGAGGAGCGCCAGTAACAAATGACTGAGCAGGAGCGGAAGCACCGCGCCGATATCGAACAAACCAGTTAACAAAACGCGGCGCTCGGACGCCCTTGTCTCCGCTTCGCTGCGTCAAGGTCGCCGGTGCGCTCTGTGTTAGGCAAAAAAGGGTTCATTGTGTATACAGGTAATTGCTTATGCGGCGGGGTCCACTTCCAGATTCAGGGCGAGCTAGAACCAATTCAGGTGTGTCATTGCTCCCAATGCCGCAAGGCGCAGGGCTCTCCGTTTGCAACAAATACACCTGTCAAAGAAGCTGCTTTCCAGTTAAATCGCGGGGCTGAATTGCTTAGATCTTTTGAGGCATCACCTGGCAAGCAGCGGTTTTTTTGCAGTAATTGCGGATCGCCGATCTACAGCAAAAAAGACGCTCTGCCTGGTGTGCTTCGAATTCGCGCAGGGCTGATAAATGAGCCGTTGTCATCAAAGCCGGTGGCCCATTTCTACACAGGCTCCAAAGCCAATTGGTGGCCCATCAACGACGATCTGCCTCAATTCGAGGCCGCCTATGTTCCACAAAGCAGCAAGGCCTAACCAGCGGCAGCACGGTGACCGGTTCTCCGCCGCTCCGCGGCTACAAACCGGCACGTGTGCCGGGCGTTAAATCAGTAGTGGTACCGAAGCTGGGCGATGAGCAGAGCGTCATCCGTGACTTTGTAGACCATACGGTGCTCTTCGTTAATTCGGCGGGACCAGTAACCAGCGAGGCTATGTTTGAGCGGTTCCGGTTTACCGACACCTTCGAACGGTTCGCGCTTGGTTTCCTTGATCAGCTTATTGATTCGGTTAAGGATTTTTTTGTCAGTTTTTTGCCAGTACAGATAGTCTTCCCAGGCGTTCTCGGAGAAGATGAGTTTCATTCAGGAAGTTCCTTTTCCTGACCACCACCTTGCTCCAGCTCGGCAACGGATTCCAGCAAACGACGGGCGTTCCTTGGTGCGCGCAGGAGGTACGCGGTTTCTTGCAACGCCTCATAGTCCTCAAGAGAGATCATGACCACGGATTGCGACTTGCTCCGGGTGATGATCACAGGGGAATGGTCTTCACAGACCTGCTCCATGGTTTTTGCCAGATTGGTTCTGGCGGCTGTGTAGCTAATGGCATCCATAATGCTTCTCCTGTACAGGATTTTGTCCATGGTCAGAATACCGTACGCCAGAGGGTTTAACAATCGGCTGCACAACGACCGGTTTTCCGCCACTCCCCCGCTCCAAACCGGTGTGTGAGAGCCTGTACGCCGTCAGACCCTCTGCCAGCCAGGGGTTCACAGCCATAACAAATCCGGAGAAACCGGAGCACAACCATTTAGAACACCGCCTCGAGCAGCTTGCCGGGCTGGTCATCACCCACGCCCACGAGGACCATATCGGTGCCATGCCTACCTGTGGCCGCTGCTGCAATGCCCGGTCTACACCAGCCGCTTTACCGCCGAGATCCTGCGCCGCAAGCTGGCGGAGTTCGACCTGTTGCACCGAGTGCCGATCCATGTGGTGGACGTGGATGAGCGCCGCACCATCGGCCCGTTCGAGGTGCAGTGGCTGGCGCTGACACACTCCATCCCCGATCCCAACGCCCTCATGATCCGCACCCCGGCGGGCCGGATCTTCCACAGTGGCGACTGGAAACTGGACGAAGAACCACTGGTGGGCCACGGCTACACGCCCGGCACGTTTAAAGCCCTGGCGGACGAAGGCGTGACAGCCATGGTGTGCGACTCCACCAACGCCACGGTGGCGGGGCACTCCGTGTCCGAGTCGGCGCTGGAGAAGGGACTGCTGGCCGCCATCGAGGACGCGCCGGGGCGGGTTATCGTCGCCTGCTTCGGCAGTAACATCGCCCGGCTGCACACCCTGGCCAACGTGGCCCGATCCACGGCGAAGCCGAACACATGGACACCCACGCCAGCCTGGCGCGGGAGTGCGGCGCTCCCAAGACCCTGCTCGGCCGCAACGGCGACCTGTTCATGATCCACCCGGTGCCGGGAATGCGTCGGCAGGTGGTGGATACCGGACGGCTTGGCTGGGGAAAAGGGGAGTTGGTTCGGGTGGTTTGAGTGGTTTGAGTGACTCAACGATCTGACCAAACAGATCTGAACGGCTTATTCGATCTGGATTGCCTGTTATGACCGGAGCCTTTCTATATCGTCTGCCGGGCCACCGCACGCGGCTTTCTGGCCACCATCTTTTGGGCAGTTGTGCGCAGTCGGACGAAACGATGGATCCGGAACGCCGATTCTTGATCAACTGGTCACTACCCCATTTGTGCCCCGATACCGTCGGCAGTCATTGAGAGTTCATTTGACATCCGGATTTCGATTGATATCTTGGATGAAGGTTTAGGGAATCAATTCAGAGTCAATGCAAACAGAAAAGGATGCAACCCATGGCTACCCCAGATATCCCCGGTTTCGAGATCCAGACAACGGCGCCTGACGGATTTGAACACGAGCCCGACGCCACCTCCGGCTACTGGCACCATCGGCCGCAAAATACCCTGCCCCCCGCTGATTTCATCGCGCCTTATTCGCGGCACAGGCCTCTGCCGACCCCGGGCGTCGAAAACCGAAAAGCCCATATCATTGGCGGCGGTATCGGTGGTCTTGCCGCTGCCTTTTACCTGATCCGGGATGCCCACATGCCACCCGAAAACATCACCATCCTGGAAGAGATGGCTATTGAGGGGGGCTCCATGGATGGCGCAGGCAACCCGGAGGACGGCTATATCGTCCGTGGTGGCCGCGAGATGAACTGGAACTACGACACGTTGTGGGACATGTTTCAGGACGTACCTGCCAGCGAATTGCCCGAAGGGTATTCGGTGCTGGATGAGTACCGCATGGTCAATGACAACGACCCGAATTATTCCAAAGCTCGTTTGATGCACAATTGCGGTGAAATCAAGGATTTCACCGATTTCGGCCTGTCAAAATATCAGCAATGGGAAATGATGCGGCTGATCCTCAAACGCAAAGAAGATCTCGACGACGTCACTATTGAGGAGTACTTCAGTACGGGCTTTCTTGAGAGCAACTTCTGGTCGCTGTTCCGCAGCATGTTCGCTTTCAAAAACTGTCACAGCCTGTTGGAAGCCAAGCTCTACATGCACCGTTTTCTCGACTCCATTGACGGGTTTGGTGACATGTCAGTGCTTGTATTTCCAAAATACAACCAGTTCGATACCTTCATCAAACCGCTTGCCAATATGCTACGCGACAAGGGTGTGAGGGTTCAGCTTGAAACTCGCGTGTATGATCTCGATATGACACCTTCCGGCGGCCAGAAGACTGTCACCGGCCTGCACTGTGTCGTGGCAGGTGAAGAGCAGCGCATCGATGTGGCCGACGGCGATCTGGTCTTTGCCCTCACAGGTTCAATGACGGAAAACACCGCCTATGGTGACATGAATAACGTACCGGAGTTGACGGTAGGCCTCCATGAACCCGGGGAGAACAGCGGTTGGGAACTCTGGAAAAATCTAGCCCGGAAATCCCCGGTCTTTGGCAAGCCAGAGAAATTCTACGGCGACGTCGATCAGTCGATGTGGGAATCCGCCACGCTGACCTGCAAGCCCTCTCCTCTGGTGGATAAATTGGCAGAACTGTCTGTCAACGATCCCTATTCTGGCCGAACTGCGACGGGCGGGATCATCACCTTCACGGATTCCAACTGGTTCCTGAGTGTCACCATCAACCGTCAGCCGCATTTCCCGGACCAGCCGGAGGATACGCTGGTGATTTGGGTTTACGGCCTGCTGATGGACAAGGACGGGAACTTTGTGGAAAAACCGATGCCGCAATGCACCGGCAAAGAAATTCTCGCGGAGCTGTGCCATCACCTCGGCATCGAAAGCGAACTTGAAGAAATTGCGGCCAGGACAAAAGTGCGTACCGCGCTCATGCCTTATATCACGGCGCAATTCATGAGACGCGCCGGCGGTGACCGACCTCACCCGGTGCCAGAGGGCTGTACCAATCTGGGCCTGATCGGGCAGTTCGTCGAAACTCGTAATGACATCATCTTCACGATGGAATCCTCCATCCGTACCGCGCGGATCGGTGTTTACAAGCTCCTCAATATTCCGAAACAGGTGCCTGACATCAGCCCAACGCAATATGACATCCGCAACATAATCAAAGGCGCGCGGGCACTGAACAGCGACAATCCCTTTATAGGCGAACGCTTGTTACACCGGGTTTTGGACAAAACCTATTTTGCTCATATCCTGCCGCCCCTACCCGAGCCCGAGAGCGCCAGACACGAGATGTTTGCCCAGGAAGTCGGAGAGATTCTGGGCAAGGGGGGCGAAGCCCTCAAAGGGTTCGGTTCCTGGATTTCCAGGTTCCGGGACAACTTCAACGGCAAGGACAAGTAAACCGAGCCATAGCTTCGGCGTGCCTGCTGGGCACGCCTTTTGAAAGGTTTCAAGAATGACACAGACGGCGCGCCGGCTGACCCGGCATGAACAACAAGCACAGACCCGCCTCCGTCTCATCGAAACTGCAGATCGCATGTTCGCAGAAGGTGGCATCAAGGCCGCCTCTCTGCGCAGCCTCTGCGAACGCGCAGGGTTTTCGCAGGGGGCGTTTTATTCCAACTTTGCCAGCAAAGAGGATCTCCTGCTATGCGTGCTGGAACGCCATATCCAGCAAGAGGTCGCCTTCATGCAAGGGTTGGTATCCGGTTCAGATCGCGAGGACCTCGACGACGCGCTGGATCGGCTGGCGAATCGCCTGGCGAAGATTGCGCGGGATCCACACTGGTCGCTTCTCTCCGCCGAATTGCAGCTTCACGCCCGACGCGACCCGGACTTTGCTGCGCGCGGTGACAAAGTGAAAGCGGCGAGTCTGAATGAGTTCACCGCTTTGCTGGAGGATCTGATCAAGCGTTACAACCTGAACCCAGCCATCACCACCCCTGATCTGGCAAGAGGTCTCTACGCACTCTGGTCCGGCCTGGCGCTGCAAGGCTCAACCAGGGGAGAATTGCCGAGAGATCAGGTGTTCCTCTCTTTTCTGCGCAATATGATCGGATCGCCACGTACTTGAATCGGGGTTACGATCCTGAAACCACCCCCTGGGGCACCACAAAGCACCCGTCAATTGAATCAATAGAATCGTCAAAGAGCGCTGTCATTGACATTCACGGGCCATTCCCTAATGTTGACCGACTGTTCTTGCCAATCTGACCAGCGAAACCGCGGAGGCTACGAAATGAAACTCGCCACTCTCTCCAAACCCGGCGGACTGGACCAACTGCGAATCGTCGATGGCCCCGAGCCTGGCGAACCAGGCCCCGGGGAGCTGCGGGTTCGAATTCACGCCTGCTCTCTCAACTTTCACGACTATGGTGTCGTCACCGGCACCATACCCACCGACGATGACCGAATCCCCATGGCCGACGGGGCCGGCGTGGTCGAAGCCGTGGGCGCCAACGTGAGCGAATTCGAGGCGGGCGACCATGTGGTCTCCACGTTTTTCCCTCAGTGGGAGAACGGCCCGGCTCCCATCGACAATTTCAGCACTACCCCGGGCGACGGTATCGACGGCTACGCCCGAGAGTACGTCGTCGCGCCTGCACGGGGATTCTCCCACGCACCGAGTGGCTTCAGCCACGCGGAAGCGGCAACCCTGACCACCGCCGGCCTGACCGCCTGGCGTGCGCTTGTCGTCAATGGCGGCTTGAAGGCTGGAAACACCGTGCTCACCCTTGGCACCGGGGGCGTGTCCATTTTTGCCTTGCAGTTCGCCAAAATGATGGGGGCGAAGGTGATATCCACGTCATCCTCCGATGAAAAGCTGGAGCGACTAACCGCCATGGGTGCCGATCACACCATCAATTACAGGACCACACCCGACTGGGGCCAGCGGGTACTTGAGCTGACCGGCGGCCGCGGCGTGGACCATGTCATCGAAGTGGGCGGCCCGGGAACCCTGCCGGAATCCATCACTGCCGTGAGCATCGGCGGCCACATCTCGCTGATCGGCGTGCTGACCGGGCGCGCCGGCGACGTGCCAACCGCCAGACTGATGGCAAAGCAGGCAAGACTGCAGGGGCTCATCGTTGGCAGCCGGGCCCAGCAACAGGACATGATCCGCGCCATTGAGGCCAACGACCTGCATCCGGTAATCGACCGCTCATTTGCGCTGGACGACATTGCCGAGGCGTTCCGCCATGAAGAAGCGGGCAGACATTTCGGAAAAATCTGCCTGGAATTCTGAGGCAGCTCTTTCGACCACCCGACCGGCTGGACGGGTGGCCCAGGCATCCCATGATGCATCGGGCACAGGTTGATCCGCACATGCTGACCAGGAATTTCAAGCGGGACCCTGCGCAAAGGGACGCCCTTCAGTAACTACGATGAAATCGGAGCGGTGGCACAGAGACCTCAGGTAAGCAATCGATGATGGACTATCTTCGCAGAAACCTTGGCAGAAGTTTCCGGACATCACCCTTCCGGGCCCCTCTGAGAGCCTGGGCACTGGTGCCGGTGTTCGTCATTGTATCGGTGTCAGTGGGTTTCACTACCGGGCTGTTAAGCGTCGAACCCATGACGTCGACGATGGCGGCCCTGCTGCCCCTTACCTTGTTTGTTTTTCCGTCGTTGCTCGAAGAAGCCTTCTTCAGGGGTGTCCTTGTTCCGCGAGATATACTCGAATCTGGGGCAGCCCGGGCTACCGGGGCCGTCGCCATCAGCACGGCCGTATTTGTCGCATGGCACCCGTTCAATGCACTGGCATTTAACCATTCAGCCATTCCGCTGTTCCTGGACCCCTGGTTTCTCGTGATGGTGTGCGCTCTCGGGATCACCTGCGGTTACAGCTATGTTGTCTCCCGGTCTATCTGGGTTCCCGTTGTGATTCACTGGGCGACGGTGACGGCCTGGGTACTCGTCTTCGGGGGCAGGAACCTGGTATTGGAGCTGTAACCGCAGCGCGTTCGCCCGGATGTCAGCTCCATGGTGTCCACCGCCTTGTGCACGCGTTCAGCGAGGGCCACGCCCCTTCCCGCTTCTCCTCATGAGCGATCCATAGTGTCGCCCAGCGTTTCGCCCCAAACTCATTCGGATTATCTATTAAGCTTGCCGGCATTCTGGCCGTTAACTTCATGGGGCGACCTCCGGCCAGAAAATACTGTGCCAAGGGTTCAGAAAGACAAACAACAGCTCCTGCCACACCGCTGCATGGCCTGACGGTGAGGATTTGACTCGATACCGTGGACCTCGCGCTTCGGGGCCAGGTATTCCGACCTTGTTTTCAGGGCGGCAGCATGGCGGAAGTTTGCAATTAATCTGAACGGAAAGGACAGTTTGAATGACCATACAGAATAGAGTGCGCCTCTCCCTTGGCGCCTTGTTGTTATTGTTGGTTCTGGTCGGCGTGGCCGGGTTTATGGGTAGCCGGGTGGTCGGCAGCCTCGCCAATTACTACGCGACAGGCCTGGTACCCGGTGTCACCAATTACGGGGATTTGCGGGTTTCCGCTGAAAAGCTGAAGCTTCATGTCTACCAACAGGACTTTGACACGCTGGACGAAACCCTCGCCAACGCCCGCCAATCGCTGCAATTTCTGGCCACGACCGGCACTGGCGACGAGGATAGTCCGATCGCCCGGGACCAACAGGTCAAGCAGGGCATCCGTCAGACTGTGGCCAAAATGGAGCAGTTGATTACTGCTGTAGAGGCCTACGATCCGGGAAGTCCGATCAGCGAAGAGCTGGAAGCCACATTTGATGCCTGGGACGCCAATACCGGGACTGCTGACTTCGTGATTTCCCGGATCATCGAGATTGTCAGCACCAAGATCAACGACACCCTGGGCACCATCATGCAGGTGGTTGCCGCGGTTGGCATTGTGTCGGTCATTCTCTTTGTGGTGGTGGCCACAAGCCTGGGCCGGAACCTGCGTAAAGGCATCGACAGCCTGCTTGAGTCATTCCAGCAGGTAGCCGACGGTGACCTCTCCACCCGGGCTGATGACAAGCGCAAGGACGAATTCGGCCAGCTCGCCAGGCACTTCAATGCGCTGGCCGGCGGACTGGCGGAAACCATCGGCTACGTGTCGCAGCTGGCCGGCACCCTTCACACCCTTTCCGGCGAGTTCAGCCGCGCCAGTACCAACTATTCCGAGCGGGCGCGTAACCAGTCCGGCGAAACCCACCAGGTGGCGACCGCGATGACGGAAATGTCCGCCACTATCCGCGAGGTGGCGGAAAATGCGGAACACACGGCGCAACGAGCACAGGAAGCCAACCGTCAGGCTGATGGATCCCGCCAGGAAATCAGCGAGGCTATCGAGTCCAGCCGTCAGATGAGTGAACAGATGAATTCCCTGGCGGAAGACATTGCCTCACTCAACGAGCAGACCAATTCTATTTCCATGGTGGTCAGCACCATTAATGACATCGCCGAACAGACCAACCTGCTGGCCCTGAATGCCGCCATTGAAGCAGCCCGGGCCGGTGACCAGGGCCGAGGGTTTGCGGTCGTGGCTGACGAAGTACGCAGCCTGTCACGCAAGACTGCCGAATCCACCCAGCAGATTGAAAAGGTCATCGCGTCCCTGCAGAAACAGGGCAACGCCACCTCCGACTCGGCCCGCTCCGGTGTTGAAGTGGTGACTCGCAGCGCTGAAACCGTGACTCACATCGGCGAGAGTCTGTCGCAGATTCTGGACGCGGTCAGCGATATTTCATCCATGAATCAGCAGATCGCCACCACCAGTGAAGAGCAATCCCGGGTGGCCGAGGACATGAACCAGAATGTGGTCCGTATCAGCGACCTGTCCGACGACAATGCCGAGGAAACCGACAAGCTGGTGGAGGGCATTCGCAAGATCGATTCAATGGCGACGGAGCTGAACACGGTGATTGCCAAATACCGGATTGGGTAAACCGGCAATGTCCGAAAGCCGACCCTTCGCCAGCCTTTTGGCGAAGGGTCGGCCAATAGCGAATCAGGCCGTCGTAGCGCTGTCCTGCCGTAACTCCGCCAGGAAATCCAGGATGGCGTCATTGAAGACGTCGTTCTGGTCGCCGGAAACCATGTGACCGGCACCACTGACATCAATCGCCCGGGAGCCGGGGATCAGTTCCAGGAAGTCCTTGACGCCCTCTTCGCTGACCACATCACTCATCTTGCCCCGAACCAGCAGTGTCGGAACCTGAATCTGCTTTGCCGCTTCACGCAGGCGGTCGACATTCCGTACTGAATTCGGGGTGCGCTCGCCCACCATCAGGGCCGGGTCCCAGTGCCAGTACAGGCGGCCGTCTTCCCCTTCCCGCAGATTTTTACGCAGGCCGGCAGAGCCGGCGCTGCCACGCTTGCGGTGGGGCATGTAGGCAGCGACCGCTTCGACCACTTCGTCCATGGAATCAAACCCGTCCAGATGCGACAGCATGAAATCGCGGATACGCTGGATACCCTCCACCTCCATCTTGGGCACGATGTCCACCAGCACCAGGCCGCGGATATGATCCGCCTCGCGGGCGGCGGCCGCAATCATGGAGCTGATGCCACCGAGGGAGGCACCCACCAGCACCGGTGGCTTGTCGAGGGTTTCCAGGATGGCGTGCACATCCTCCACGAAGCGGTCCAGGGTGTAGTCCCCTTCCGGGCACCACTCGCTCTCACCATGGCCACGCATGTCCACGTTGAGGGCGTAGTAACCGTTATCACCAAGCACCTGCGCCAGAACGCCCCAGGAATGCCGGGTCTGGCCACCACCGTGAAACATCACCACCGGCTGGCCGGCGGGATCACCGGCTACGTCCACCGCCAGCTGGATGCCATTGGTACCTGTGAGAGTCTGCCGTTCCATACTGTCTCCTGGATTGATCTTGTTCTGCTATGGCGCCCGGTTCGGGGGAGATTTCCGAACGCTTGTTTTATTTCAGGATAATGCCTTAAAACGGGTGGGAAATACCAGTTAGTTCTGCAACCAAATCGACGAAGAGGGTGTCAGGCAGAGGTCCAGAGACCCTGAGTCAGCATCTGCCACTGGTCGTCAAACTCCGCCGAAGGCAATCGGCTGAAGCCGGAGCGGACGAAGCGCTGTATGCGGCCTTCCATGAAGGTCATGACCCAGTCGGCACCGCGGGGAGCGCTGGGGTGCGGGCGCAGGCCCTGGCGGATCTCCCCCTCCTTGAGGATTTGCCGGATCTGGGTTTCCAGGCGGTCGAAGAACTGGCTGGCGCGCTTGCGCAGGGCTTCGTTCTCGCCGCTTAGCGCTTCACCGTTGAGGACGCGGCACAGGCCCGGGTTGCGCTCGGCGAAGACCAGTACCAACTGGGCAAGTTGCTGCAGGCGAATCCGGGCGTCGTCCTGCTCCTGCAGGATGCGCTGGCAGCGGGTGAAAACGGTGTCCTCGGCAAACTCGATCAGTGCCTCGAACATCTTGCGCTTGCTGGGAAAGTGACGGTAAAGGGCCGCCTCGGTGACGCCCACGGCGCGGGCCAGGCCGGCGGTGGTGATGCGGGCACCGGGATCCGTCTCCAGGATTTCTACCAGGGACTGAAGGATGGCATCGCGACGGCTGGGTTTCTGGTTGCTCATGACAGGACTACAGCGCTCTGTTTGTTAGGTTATTGATCTGGTTGATGTAGGTATTGGGGAGATTCTACAGGGATTGGAGGGGATTGTGGTCGAATGCGGGGAGGAAGCTGGCACATCAATGAGGGCTTTAGCCCCTCTCCCCTCCGCGGGAGAGGGGTTGGGGAGGGGGAAGGCGGCTGACTCTGCAGCTTGATCTCTGGCGCCCTTTGGGCGCTCCCCCTCACCCTGGCCCTCTCCCTCGTTGGGGAGAGGGAATGTTCGCCGCTGCCCCCTGAAGCTCAGAAAACTTCAGAGAACGCCTCAACACTCTCAGAAAAAGGTGCCGTCAATGGGCGAAGAGGCGCTGGCATACGCTTTTTTGGCCATACGGCCCGACAGGTAGGCCTCGCGGCCGGATTCGATGGCCAGCTTCATGGCGCGGGCCATGCGGACAGGGTCCCGGGCCGAAGCGATGGCAGTGTTCATGAGGACACCGTCACAGCCCAGCTCCATGGCAATGGTGGCGTCCGACGCGGTGCCCACGCCGGCATCCACCAGCACCGGAACATTGGCGTTCTCGACAATCAGCCGGATGTTGTATCGGTTCTGAATGCCCAGGCCGGAGCCGATGGGGGCGCCCAGAGGCATGATGGCGATACAGCCCATCTCTTCCAGACGCTTGGCCAGCAGGGGATCATCGGAGCAATAGACCATCACCTGGAAACCGTCGCTGATCAGCTGTTCGGCCGCCACCAGAGTCTCGGTCATGTTCGGGTAGAGGGTCTTTTCCTCACCGAGCACTTCCAGCTTCACCAGGTTATGGCCATCCAGCAGTTCCCGGGCCAGCTTGCAGGTACGCACCGCATCCTTGGCGGTGAAACAGCCCGCAGTGTTGGGCAGGATGGTGTAATCCTTCGGCGACACCACGTCCAGCAGATTGGGCTCGTCGGGGTTCTGGCCCAGGTTGGTGCGGCGTACCGCCACGGTGACGATCTCCGCACCGCTGGCCTTGATGGCATCGCCGGTTTCCGTCATGTCACGGTACTTGCCGGTACCTACCAGCAGGCGGGACTGGTAGACCCGGCCGGCGAATTCAAGTGGCTTGTCTTCCGGCAGCGGTATCTGGCTCTGATCAGTCATGGGTTTCCTTTGCGGTGTTGGTCAGTAAACAGCGGGTATCGGTCAGTAAACCGGCGTAACGAGGGTAAAGGCGGATCAGCCACCACCAATAGCGTGGACGACCTCGACACGATCGCCGTCTTTCAGGCGATAATCGCCGTACTGGCTGCGGGGTACAATCTCTTCATTGACCTCGATCGCCAGCCGCTTGCCGGCAAGACCGAGGTCCTCGATCAGCCATTGCAGGGTCGCCTGATCCGGAAGTTCCCGGTGATCGCCATTGAGTATTACATTCATAACGACCTCACATTCAAACAGAGCGGCGCAGTGCCGCTGCCACCAGCACGGCCCATCCCACCATGAAACAGACACCACCGAGCGGGGTTATGGGCCCGACCCATCGGATATCGGTCAACACCAGCAGGTACAGGCTGCCGCTGAACAGGATGATGCCGGCCAGAAAGAAACCACCGGCAACGCCCAGCAAGCGGCGCGACAATCCGGTGGCTGAGAGCAACGCCACCAGTACCAGCGCAATCGCGTGGTATATCTGATAGGTGACGGCAGTCTGGAAAACTTCAAGGGCCCGTTCACTGACCATGCCCCGCAGGCCATGGGCGCCAAAGGCACCGGCCATCACCGCCAGCATGGCAATCAACGCACCGGCGGCAAGCCAGGGTCGATGAATGGTGGCGACCATCCGCTCAGCAGTCACAATGGATCTTCTCGTCGGTATCCAGGTTCATGACGGTCAGCTGGCCACCCCACACGCAGCCGGTATCCAGGCCGATGTAACGCTCACTGCCGGTTTCCCCTTCCAGGGCCGCCCAATGGCCGAAGACAACCCGCACATCATCGGGTCTCTGGAAACGGAACCAGGGCGCGAAACCCGCGGGCGCGTTGTCTGCGGTCTCCTTGGCAGCCAGTTCCAGGGTGCCGTCTTCGGCAATAAACCGCATGCGGGTAAAGTAGTTGGTGATCATGCGCCAGCGGTCCATGCCCTGGAGGTCATCCCGCCAGCATTCGGGATAGTTGCCGTACATCTCACGGAAATAGTCTTCTACGTTGGGACTGCGAAGCACGGTTTCCAGTTCCCGGGCCAGGGCCGCGCCCTTTTCGACCGTCCAGATATGGGGCAGGCCGGCGTGGGACATGACCAGGTTGCGCCGGGTGTCGTGGATGCAGATATTCTGTTGCAACAGCCATTGCAGCAGTTCCTGGTGGTCCGGGGCGCCCAGAATATCATCCAGGGTATCCTTCCTCTTGACGCTATGGCCGCCCAGCGCCACCGCCAGCAGATGCAGGTCATGGTTGCCCAGAACGACCACGGCAGAGCTGCCCAGGTTCTTTACGTAGCGCAGGCTTTCCAGTGAAGACGGGCCCCGGTTGATAATGTCTCCGGCGACCCAGAGACGGTCCCGGGAGGGAGAAAAGTCGACCTTGTCCAGCACATCCAGCAACCGCTCGTAACAGCCCTGAATGTCGCCAATGGCATAGTCAGTCATGGTCAGCCTCGTTCGCGGTATTGGCCTGTGGCCGGTTCCCGGTCAGGTAGTCAGCAATGGCTACGTATTCCGGCAGCGTCAGGTTCTCCGGCCGCAGGCCATCATTAATGCCCAGAGTCTGCAGTTCCTCCGCGGAAATCAGACTGCCCAGGCCCTTGCGCAGGGTCTTGCGCCGGGCATTGAACGCCGTACGCACCACCTGCTGTAACATCGACAGGTCCCGGGCCGGGTGAGGCAGCGTCTCATGGGGAATCAGGCGCACGATGGCGGAATCCACCCTGGGTGACGGCTTGAAAGCGCCGGGCCCCACCTCGAACAGCGGCTGCACCTGGCAGAAGTACTGGGTCATGATGCCCAGTCTGCCGTAGTTGTTGTCGCCGGGGCCGGCAGCCATCCGCTGCACCACTTCCTTCTGCAACATGAAATGCATGTCTTTCACCACGCCGGACTGTTCCAGCAGATGGAAGATCAGGGGCGTGGAAATATTGTAGGGCAGGTTCCCCACAACCCGCAGCGGGCCGTCCGTGGCGAGTTGACTGAAATCGAACCTGAGGGCGTCGGCCTCATGAATCTGAAGCTGCGGGTAATTGAAAAACCGGGTCCGCAACACCGGAATCAGATCCCGGTCCAGCTCCACCACGTGCAGCCGCGGGTTAACTGCCAGCAGCTCCTCGGTCAGCGCACCCAGTCCGGGGCCGATTTCCACCATGATGTCTTCGGCTTTCGGGTTGATGGAACGCACGATGCGCTCGATGACCCCGGGATCATGGAGGAAATTCTGTCCGAACCGCTTGCGGGCCTGGTGACCGGCCTTCTTGCTCAAGAGGATTCTCCCGCCTGCGGCCTGTGTTCGCGTCGATGCGTCGCCATCTGGTCCGCCACGCGAATGGCGGTATGCAGGCTGCCCGCATTCGCCCGGCCGGTGCCGGCCAGGTCCAGGGCGGTGCCGTGGTCCACGGAGGTCCGCACAATGGGCAGGCCCAGAGTGATATTGACGGCGCGCCCAAAGCCCTGGAACTTGAGTACCGGCAGCCCCTGGTCGTGGTACATGGCCAGCACCGCATCCGCGTTGTCCAGCCAGTGGGGGGTAAACAGGGTATCCGCCGGCAACGGGCCGGTAAGCTGGATACCCTCGTGCCGCAACCTCTCAAGAGTAGGTTCGATCACCTCGATTTCCTCCCGGCCCAGGTGACCGCCCTCACCGGCATGGGGATTCAGGCCCGCCACCAGGATACGAGGATGATGAACGCCGAAGTAAATTTTCAGGTCCTGATCCAGTATGCGGGCCACCTGGGTAATCCGCTCCGGGGTGATGGCGGCGGGCACGTCTTTCAGAGGCAGATGCGTGGTGACCAGGGCCACCCGCAACTCCTCGGTAGCCAGCATCATCACCACCCGCTCAACACCGCAGAGTTCCTGGAGGAATTCGGTATGGCCGCTGAAAGCAATACCGGCCTCGTTGATAACGCCCTTGTGAACCGGAGCCGTGACCATGCCGTCGAAGGTACCGTCCAGGCATCCCCGGGCGGCGGTGGTCAGGGTATCCAGCACATACTGGCTGTTGCCGGGGCTGGTGGTGCCCGCAGCGGTATCGTAGATGCCGGGCACGTCCAGTACCGAGAGCTGGCCGGCCGCCGTGACCGCCTGGTCACCGGGCTGCCAGGGCTGCAACTCAACGGACAGCCCCAGCAGGGCCTGGCGGGCCTGCAGCAGCTCGCGGCTGGCGATCACTACCAGGCGCTGGGCCCGCTCCTCCATGGCCAGCTGCAGGCACAGCTCGGGGCCGATACCGGCAGGCTCGCCCGCGGTCAGTGCCAGGGTGACCGGTGCGGTCATGATTCCTTGATCTCCACATAGGCCTCGTCGCGGATTTCCTGCAGCCAGTTCTGCAGCTCAGTCTCGTACTTGCGGCGATAGAGAGCCTGGCGCGCCTCGGAGGAACGCACCTGATCGCTGATATCCTCGTTGCGACGTTCCTGCACCTCAAGGATGTGCCAGCCGAAGCGTGAGCGGAACGGACGGGTAAACTCACCCACGGGGGCATTCATCATGGTTTCCTCGAACGCTGGCACCATCTGCCCCGGGCTGACCCAGCCCAGGTCGCCACCGGCGGAACCGGAGCCCGGATCATCGGAGTGCTCCCGCGCCAGTTCGGCAAAATCAGCGCCGTTCTGCAGCTGCAGGTAAAGGTTATTGATGCGCTGTTCCGCCTTGGCATCCGAGACCACATCGGTGGTGCGGATCAGGATATGCCGGACCCGGGCCTGCTCCACGACGTTGCGGGCCTCACCACCACGGCGGTCCAGGACCTGCACGATATGGAAACCACTGCCACTCTGAAGCACTTCGGAGGGCTGATTGAGGGGCAGGTCCGGCACGATGTCAGTGACCAGGGACGGCAGGTCGGCCCGGCTGCGCCAGCCCATCACCCCGCCTTCCAGGGCATTACTGGCATCGGATTCGGCGACCGCCGCAGACTGGAAGTCGCGGCCTTCGGCAATCTCGTCCCGCAGGCGACGGGCCTTCTGACGGGCGCTGGCAACCGCTTCCTGATCGGAGAAATTATCCACGGCCACCAGGATATGGGCCAGCAGGTACTCGGTATTGGTCTCGGTCTGGCCCGAGGTCTGCTCCAGGTAATTGTCCACTTCCCTGTCGGTGACCCGCACCCGGCTGTCAACCCGGCGCTGCTGCACACGGCTGACCAGCATCTCCCGGCGGATCTGCTCACGGGCCTCCTGATAGGACACGCCTTCCACCGCCAGCTGTTCCTCGAACTCCTCAACGGTCAGGTTATTGCTGCTGGCAATACGGTTGATGGTTTCGTTCAGCTCGTTGTCGCTGACCCGCATGCCCATCTGCTCGGCCATCTGCAGCTGGATATTTTCGGTGATCAACTGGTCCAGAACGCGCTCTTCCAGCACCTGCCTCGGCGGCAGACCAGTACCCTGGGCCTGCAGCCGCGAGCGGATGGTGCCAACGCGGGCATCAAGCTCGGACTGCAGGATGACACCGTCATCCACGATGGCGATTACCCGGTCCAGTGGCTGACGTTCCGCCTGGGCAACCGATGCCACCACCATAAGCAGTGTCACCAGCAATGTTTTCAAACCCGTCAGGCTATGGTTTGCCTGCATACGTACCTCGTTCGTGGTGTCAATAATGGATGTCAGGGTCGCGCGCCGAAGCGGCGGCGTTCGCGTTGATCGTACCCGTAGAAGGCGTCAGAGAGCGTACTCCCGGTACCACCCGAGCCGCCAAGTCCCTTGAGCTGGACCTGGAACACAACCCGGTGCTCCACCTCTTCGTCGTCGGTCTGGTAGCGCTGCTGGACCAGCTGGAAGCTCCAGCAACAGTTGTTGTATTCCAGGCCCGCCAGTGTACCGACCGTGTTATCCAGCTGTGAATCGAAGACCCAGCGGCCGATCAGACTGATATTGTCTGTGACCGGAACAATGCCCCCGATATCCATCTGCTCGAAACGATTGTCGGGGTTGGTGCCCCGACTGTAAGTGTGACCCGCACTGACCAGGTAACGATAGTCCGGCGAGTGATAGGCCAGCACGCTGCGACCTTCCTCGGTTACGTTTTCGCGCGGGTCCCACAGGCCCGATACCCGGATGTCCAGAGTGTCCAGGGGTCTGAGCACGGCCTCACCAGCGTAGGACGACTCACTGAGGGTGCCGCCACCACGGCCATTCAGGGTGACATCCCGGTCTTCGTAATAGAATACCTGCCCCAGGCTGAAGCGGGCAGTCTCGGCACCCGTGGCCATATTGTTGAAGCGGCTGGTCAGTGCCACCGTCGCCTGATTGGCGTCACCCACACGGTCACCGCCCACGAAGCGATTGGGCTGAAACAGGTTGTCGAAACGGAACGAGCGCAGGCCCGCATCGAAGTTGGGAATATGCCCCTGGTCCTCTTCGGCGTCCGAGTAGACATAATACAACCGTGGTTCCAGCGACTGGTTGTACTCACTACCGAGCAGGGAGGTCTTACGGTCAAGGTATATGCCGCTGTCCCACTCCGCCACGGGTACGGTCCGTTCAAAGTCGGGATCGCCCAGCTCGTAGTCTTCCAGGTTGTACCAGGTCTGATCCAGGCTCACGGAGGGGCGGGTATAGCCCCAGATGGCCCGCAGTGGTAACGCTACCTCGGGAATGGCCCGGGTGCGCTGGCCGACGGCCCGATTCAGGCCCGTCAGGCCTTCGTTGTCGCGGTCAAAGCGGGTGTACTGACTCTCGAGCCCCAGTTCAAAAATACCTGCCGGCACGGTAGCCCCATAGATCACCTCCGGCAGCTGGGAATAGGGTTCGCTGTTTCTGTCGGTGAGCACCTGATACCCGGCAACATAGGCCTCGAACATCTGCCAGTCGTCCTGGTAGCGGACACCGCCACGGCGCAACAACTGGGTGGCGTTACTGATGTCCAGGGTCTGGTTCAGATCGCTGAGGTAGTCATTGTCCGACACCGCCGAGTAGTCCGCGTAACCACTCCAGCCGCCACCGAAACTGGCCTGGCTCTGGAAGTCGAGCCCCCAGCGCTCGCCGGATTCGCCCGGAAACTCCTTCCGGTATTCCTCATCCTCATCGATATAGCCCACCTGCAGGATGGACTCCCCGAAACGGCTCAGATAGCGCCCTTCCACCTCGCTGAACAGGCCGCGACCGTGCATGTACTGGGGCGTCAGAGTGGCGTCGTAGTGGGGCGCCAGGTTCAGATAGTAGGGTGTCGACAGATACATGCCACTGCCGGTATTGGACGTTCCGAAGGCGGGATACAGGAAACCGGTTTTGCGGCGGTCGTCGATGGGAAAGCTGGCCCAGGGCCAGTAGAACACCGGCACATCCTTCACCTGCAGCCGCACATGTTTTGCGGTGCCGAAACCCTCGGCCCGGTTCAGGCGAATATCTGAAGCTACCAGCGACCAGTCGTTACGATCCGGGGCGCAGGTGGTCAGGTAACCCTGGTTGATGCGGATAACCTGCTCTTCAGGGCGACTGATGGAAGAGGCCTGCCCGCGCATCTCCGACTGATGAAAAAGGAAGCTGGCATCATCAATACTGAAGAAACCGGAGTTGACGTTGTAGGTCGCCTGCTCGCCGGCCAGCAGCATGCCCGGGCTGCGGCTGGTCATGGGCCCGGTAATATCCACCTGGCCGCTGGCCTGTTCATACACGGCGCGCTCACCGGTCAGGGCGGTACCGGCCTGGGTCAGGCGCACATCGCCTTCCAGGAGCAGACGGGTTTCCATTTCGTAGCGGGCCGACAGGGCGCTGGCATTGACCGGTTCACCCTCGCCGGGGACGGCAACGGCCTCACCGGCTTGCGGAGATACATAGCCGCCACGGCAGTATAGCGGCAAACGGGACTGCTGCTCCGGCGGCAACTCGGCCCGCGGCCGCCAGTCGATACTTGCTGCGTCGGATGATTGCGCAGCCGCCGGTAAACCGAGCGACAGCAGGCAGATACCGGCCAGCACGACGGCAGCCCGCGGGCGTTGTGCCTCAACAACAAACTGTTGGCGGCCTGATGGCCTGACGTAATATTCTGGTGGCACCGGATCCGGACCCTGTTGGTGATCGGTGTGCGGGCGCAGCGATCCGCCCGTCAGACGCGGGGTAGTTTACACGGCTGGGAGAGGCTTGTTAACGCGCGTTTCCGATGGTTCCATACCAGGATACGCCGTTACCAGCCCGGGAAGACGTTTCCGCCACGGTGACGTTATACTCTGACCCGGCAACTACCTGACTGAGAGGCAGCAAAACCATGGATACCCGCCTGGAAAAACTCAGCTACTGGGTTCATCAGCATCCCGGCTTCGACCGTGCCCGCCTGACCCCGGTAAGCGGAGATGCCAGCTTTCGACGGTATTTCCGGGCCACCGGCAAAGACAGCGCCGGCAAGACCATTACCGCCATTGCCATGGACGCGCCACCGGAAAGGGAAGACTGCCACCCCTTTGTGGCGCTGGCCCATCACTGGCGCGAGCACGGGGTCGCCGTACCGCAGATCTTCGCGGAAGACCCGGGGCAGGGTTTTCTGTTGCTGGAAGATTTCGGTGACCAGCTGATGCTCGGGCGCCTGAACGGGGTCACTGCGGACGACCTGTACGACGAGGCCATGGCGGAACTGATCCGCATCCAGCAGGTACCCGAAGGCGACGACTACCCCTTGCCGCCCTACGACGAGGCACTGCTGGACCGGGAAATGAACCTGTTTCCGGACTGGCTGCTGGAGGGTTTGCTGCAGATGAACCTGACGGACGGCGAACGCTGCATGCTGGAAACCACCTTTGCCTTCCTGCGGGAAAGCGCACTGGCCCAGCCCAGGGTGACCGTGCACCGCGACTACCACTCGCGCAATCTGCTGGTGCGGCCCGACACCCCGGTGCCCGGGGTGATCGACTTCCAGGATGCGGTCAATGGTCCGATCACCTACGACATCGCGTCGCTGCTCAAGGACTGCTACATCGACTGGCCCGCTGCCCGCCGCAACGCCTGGCTGGAAGATTTCCGGCTGATGAGCCGCGAGGCCGGCCTGCACCAGGCTGACAGCGACACTTTCCGGCAGTGGTTCGAACTCATGGGTATGCAGCGCCACCTCAAGGCCGCCGGCATCTTCGCCAGGCTTTACCTGCGGGACGGCAAGAGCGGATACCTGGCCGACATTCCCCGCACGGTCAACTACCTGGCGGAGGCCAGCCGGCCCTTGCCGGCGCTGCGACACTTCCATCAGTGGCTGCAGGACAACGTGTTACCAGCCATTCACCACAAACTGGGCACGCCCCCTGACGACCTGAATGAGGCCCCGCGCCCGTGAAGGCCATGATTCTTGCAGCTGGCAAGGGTGAGCGCATGCGCCCCCTCACCCTGACCACGCCCAAGCCGCTGCTGCTGGCGGGGGGCACCCCGTTGATCGTGCACCATATCCGCAAGCTTCGGGATGCCGGTTTCACCGAGCTGGTCATCAACCATGCCTGGCTGGGAGAACAGATTGAACAGGCGCTTGGTGACGGCAACAAGCACGGCGTGACCATCACCTACTCGCCGGAGGAGGAGCCCCTGGAAACCGCCGGGGGCATCCGGCAGGCACTACCACTGCTGGATGGTAAAGCGGGCTGGTTCGCAGTCATCAATGGCGATATCTGGCACGATTTCGACCTGA
Organism: Marinobacter zhanjiangensis; assembly: GCF_014651935.1. GTDB lineage: Bacteria > Pseudomonadota > Gammaproteobacteria > Pseudomonadales > Oleiphilaceae > Marinobacter > Marinobacter zhanjiangensis. Next base: position 20,957 of record NZ_BMXV01000001.1, read on the forward strand.
CGGAGCTGACTCCCCCGGCCCGGGGCAAGGCCCTGCTGGTGCTGACCGACAACCCGGTCCATCACCCGGAGGGCGATTTTGCCCTGGCGGAAGACGGGCTTGTCAGCAGTGACGGCGCCCCGAAACTGACCTTTACCGGTATCAGCCTGTTGCACCGGTCACTGTTCGCCGGGCTCCCCCGGGGCAAACTCAAGCTGGCCCCGATCCTGCGCGAAGCCATGGCCCGTGGCGAAGTCAGCGGGCTGCACCATCGCGGTCAATGGATGGACATCGGCACGCCCGAGCGCCTGGCAACGCTGGACAGGCTGCTAACACACCCCCTGCATTCCTGAACCTGGCATCACATCATGAGCGGAAGTGATCAGCAAAGCCTGCCAGCCCGGACCCGGGCAGACCTTGAAGAACTGCTGTCCGACTTTATTGCCAGCGGTCATCAGCCCACGAAAATGATTGCCCGCCACACCATGGGGCGTGGCGCCAGGCAGGCGCTGTTTTATTGCCTCGGATACATCGCCAAGGCGGATGGCCGGGTCACCGAGAGTGATATCCGGTACGCCGAAAACCTGATGAGCAGCCTGCGGCTGACACCCCGGGCCCGGCGCAAGGCCATCCGCCGTTTTCACCAGGGCCGGAACAGTGCCCAGCTGTCGCCGCTCAGGCTGATCTGGTTACGGTTGAACGCCCCCTGGCGCCAGCGCACCAACCTGCTGATCGGCCTGTGCCTGTGCCACGGCGCCCAGCTTCAGGGCACACCGGAACGCCCGCGACGATACCGCTGCGAGGACGCCTTCTGTCGTCTGGGACTTCCGCTGGCCGCGATGGACCGAATCTTCAGGGTTTACCGGAAAGATGTGTGGGTGGCCGAACCACCGCCGAAACCGGAAACCCTCCAGGATGCCTACCGCATTATCGGGATCAGCGCCTCGGTCAGCTTTACCGACATCAAACGTGCCTACCGTCGCGAAGTGTCCCGCTATCACCCCGACAAGCTGGGCGACAACCTGACCCCGGCCGAACAGGCCCGGGCCCGCGACCAGCTGCTACGACTGCAACAGGCCTGGGAAGTGGTCAAGCGGCGAGAGCGGGTGACCCGGTAGCAGCCAGGTTGGTCAGTCGGGCGACAGCCAGCCCAGCAACCGGTTGGCGATGATACCCGCATCCCGGCCCGCCGGCCGCTCCGGCACCGGCACTGCCTGTGCCTCATAGGACCTCACCCCGGAGCGCCGGAAAGCCGCCAGGCGTGCGGGTGGCGACGCCCCCCGCGAAGAATACAGGTCCAGAACAGGCACCCCCTGGCCGTCTTCTGCAGCCCCAACAATATCCGCCGGCGACTGGCCACCGAAATCGGCGGCTATCCAGGCCGCCCGCCGCACCGCGGCCGGCGCCTCCGGCAGGAACGCCCTGACGTCATCGGCACCGCGCCCGACGCCCACCAGAACCACCTGCTGGTACTCCCGCTCGGTGAACCAGGCCACGGCGGCAGCCAGCCGCCCGTCAAGCGCCTCGCGGTGGGCCTCCAGCAGATCCCTGGCGGCCTGATCGTTGACATCGATCATCACCGGCTCCACGGCCTCTGTGTCTTCCTCCCCGGAGGCGGGCTCACTGGCCCGACGCTCGCGGGCTATCTGGAGGGAAGGAGACGGCTGCTCCAGCCCCAGGGTCATGACCGCCCACCCCGCCTTGCTGAGCCGGGAGCGTAAGCCCTCGAGCAACCCGTCATTGGCCGACTGCCCCTCCCCGGCCAGGATCAACAGGGCGCCGGACGGTCGGGCGGTGGTTTCCCGCTCCACCAGCCCCAGCACCCTGGGTGCGTCTTCCGGCTCCAGCCACACCGCCAGATGTGGGTATTGCTGAGCCAGCGCACCGGAGTCCGCCGCCGAGCGTATAAACACCCGCTGTACCGGGGCATCGACCGGTGTTTCTGCCTCGCCCGCTGCCGCGGCTTCATCGTCCGCCACCTGATCCTGGGCTGCTGCCAGTGGGCAGACCGTCAGCAACAAGGCAGCCAGAATGGCGCCGGTCCGGTGAAGAGCTGCACTCACTGTCTTTTCCGCTGTCGCCACGGACAATCCCCGCTCAGAACTGGTAGAATCACACGCTTCCGGAATGGGCTTCCCGAGCCCCTGCCAGGGATCCTAACACAGGGAGCTCCGCGCCTCTTTCACGCTGAACACAGCCGTATGACGAGACCATCATGAAACAGCCTGAACTGATCGCACCCTCCATCCTGTCCGCCGATTTCGCCCGCCTGGGCGAGGAAGTCGACAACGTACTGGCCGCTGGTGCCGACATTGTCCACTTCGATGTCATGGACAATCACTATGTGCCCAACCTCACCATTGGCCCCATGGTCTGTGAAGCCCTGCGCAAGCATGGCGTGACCGCGCCCATCGACGTGCACCTGATGGTCTCCCCGGTGGACGACCTGATCAGCATGTTCAGCGATGCCGGCGCCAGCTACATTACCTTCCATCCGGAAGCGTCGAATCATATAGACCGTTCGCTGCAGCTGATCCGCGATGGCGGGTGCAAGGCCGGGCTGGTGTTCAACCCCGCCACTCCGCTGAGCTACCTGGACTATGTCATGGACAAGGTGGACATGATCCTGCTGATGTCGGTGAACCCCGGTTTCGGCGGCCAGACGTTCATTCCCGGCACCCTCGACAAGCTACGGGAAGCCCGCAGGCGCATTGATGACAGCGGGCTTGATATCCGCCTGGAAATCGATGGCGGGGTAAAGACCGACAACATCCGCGAGATCGCCGCAGCCGGTGCCGACACCTTCGTGGCAGGCTCCGCCATCTTCAAAACCGACGACTACAAGGCAACCATCGACGCCATGCGCGCCGAGATTGCCAAAGCGGGATAACCGGACAACTATCGTGGACGAACCCAGGCGCAACTTTACTTCTCTCTGGCCCGGCGTGGCGCTGTTCGACCTGGACGGCACACTGGTCGACAGCGCGCCGGATCTGGCCGCCGCCGTGGACCAGATGCTGGAGTCCCTGGGCAGACCGCCTGCGGGGCCGGACAGGGTTCGCCAGTGGGTAGGCAACGGTGCCCAGGTGCTGGTTCGTCGTGCACTCACCGGGCAAGTGGAATGGGAAAGCGCCGCCCCACTGGACGAGGTGCTGTTCAACGACGCCAGCAGCCGGTTCTACCAGTCCTACGAAAGCCTGAACGGCAGCCATTCCACGGTCTTCGACGGCGTCGAAGCCTGCCTGCAAAGGCTCTTCGAGAACGGCTGCCGCATGGCGGTGGTTACCAACAAGCCGGAACGATTTGTGCGCCCACTGCTGGAATCCATGGGCCTGGAGCACTGGTTCGAAACCATCGTCGGTGGCGACACCCTGCCGGTAAAAAAGCCTGATGCCGAACCACTGCTGACGGCCATGCAGAAACTGGATGGCAACCCCGGCACCACGGTGATGATCGGCGACTCCGCCGCCGACGCCACGGCCGCCCGGAATGCTGGCCTGCCGTCGGTATTGGTGCGCTACGGGTACAACTACGGTTCGTCGGTGGACGAACTGGGAGCGGACGTGGTTGTTGATTCGCTGACGGAGCTTTTGTAACCTCACAGGATCAATTTCAACGTGAACCTTTCACATCGGGGGATTCCTGCCGTGCAGGGACTGAATCTGACTGCATCGCGCGGTGTACTGACCACCCGCGCAACACGATGGTGGCGATGGCGGACCGGCTGACAGCCCGGCGACGCAACCAACCCGCGCGCCACAATAACAATGCTGCCGACAGGGGTAACCCCGGCGGCAAACGCAGATCAGATTTCAGGAAGATGTCATGACACCCGAGCAATTCGACCGGCTGGCCGAGGCCGGCTTCAACCGCATTCCCGTCTACCGCGAGGTTCTGGCGGATCTCGATACGCCCCTGAGCACCTACCTCAAGCTCGCCAGCGGCCCCTATTCCTACCTGTTTGAATCTGTTCAGGGCGGTGAAAAGTGGGGCCGTTACTCCATCATCGGCCTGCCCAGCCGCGAAATCCTGAAGGTGTATGGCGAGAAAATCTCCATCACCCGTGACGGCCAGGTGATCGAGGAAACCGAACGCGACGATCCCCTCACCTTCGTCGAGGAATACCAGGCCCGCTTCAACGCCCCGGACCTGGACGAGCTGCCCCGCTTCAACGGCGGCCTGGTGGGCTACTTTGGTTACGACACCGTGCGCTACATCGAGAAGCGCCTGCGCGACACCTGCCCGCCGGACCAGATCGGCACGCCGGATGTCCTGCTGATGGTGTCCGATGAAATCGTGGTGTTCGACAACCTGCGGGGCAAACTGCACCTGATCGTGCACGTGGACCCGTCGACGGAAGGCGCCTACGAACAGGCCATGGCCCGCATCGGCGAACTGGAAGGCCGCCTGCACCGGCAGACCGCCGACGCCCTGCGCACCCCGGAGCACCTGCGCGGCAAGACCGTGGACGAGAGCGACTTCGTCTCCGGCTTCAGCCAGGACCGCTACGAGGAAGCCGTGGACCGCATCAAGGGTTACGTACTGGACGGCGACGTGATGCAGACGGTGATATCCCAGCGCATGTCGATCCCTTTCGAGGCGCCACCGCTGAACCTCTACCGCTCGCTGCGTGTGCTCAACCCGTCGCCGTACATGTATTTCCTGGATCTGGATGATTTCCATATCGTCGGCTCGTCACCGGAAATCCTGGCCCGGGTGGAAGACGATGAGGTCACCGTGCGCCCCATCGCCGGCACCCGCAAACGCGGCGCCACCGAGGCCGAGGACAAGGCGCTGGAAAAGGAGCTGCTGGCCGATCCCAAGGAAATTGCCGAGCATCTGATGCTCATCGACCTGGGTCGCAATGACGCCGGCCGGGTGTCGGAGACCGGCACGGTGAAGCTCACTGACAAGATGATCGTGGAGCGCTACTCCCACGTGATGCACATTGTTTCCAACGTGACCGGCCGCCTGAAGGAAAACACCTCCTGCCTTGACGTACTGCGGGCCACCCTGCCCGCCGGCACCCTGAGCGGCGCGCCAAAGATCCGCGCCATGGAGATCATCGACGAGCTGGAACCGGTAAAACGCGGCGTCTACGGTGGTGCGGTGGGTTACCTGTCGTTCAACGGCAATATGGATACCGCCATTGCCATCCGCACGGCGGTGATCAAGGACCAGACCCTGCACATACAGGCCGGGGCCGGCATCGTAGCGGATTCGGTGCCACGCCAGGAGTGGAAGGAAACCATGAACAAGGGCCGGGCGATTTTCCGGGCCGTTGCCATGACCTACAACGATTTCGACCACTGAGGCGGAGGAGAACCAACATGCTGTTAATGATCGATAACTACGACTCCTTCACCTACAACGTGGTGCAGTATCTGGCAGAGTTGGGGGCGGACGTTCACGTCCACCGCAACGACGAGATCACGATTGAGGAAATCGAGGCCCTGAAGCCCGAGCGCCTGGTTATCTCGCCGGGGCCCTGCACGCCCAACGAGGCGGGTATTTCCATGGAGGCGATCCGCCATTTTGCCGGCAAGTTGCCGATCCTGGGCGTTTGTCTCGGGCATCAGGCTATCGGGCAGGTATACGGTGGCAACGTGATCCGTGCGGGTCGGGTGATGCATGGCAAGGTGTCGCCTGTGTACCACTCGGATTCGGGGGTGTTCAGGGGGCTGAACAATCCGGTGCAAGCGACCCGCTACCACAGTCTGGTCATTGAGAAGGAAAGCCTGCCGGACTGTCTGGAAGTGACTGCCTGGACCCGCAACGACGACGGTTCCATGGAGGAAATCATGGGGGTCCGGCACAAGACATTGCCTATCGAGGGGGTGCAGTTCCATCCTGAGTCTATTATGACTGAGGAAGGGCATGAGTTACTTCGCAACTTTTTGCGGTACTGAACGCCTTTAAGATTAGTGCCTGAGATAAGGACCGGCCGGGGAGCAGTATCGCTTTCCCAGACACGCCCCGCAAGTACGTCCCTGTAGGGCTCGACGGCAGCCATCCCTGGCTGCCGACGGTCTGGGAAAGCAATCCCCCACCCCGGCCTCTGTGCGATCCTCCAAGGAGTGCCCTGGTCGAAAAGCTTGACCACACTCCAGGATCAAGGATTGAGTTATCACCGTTGCTCGTCGGACGGTGGGTGGAGGGGGTATTTTTGTAGCAGCGCCAGGGATGGCGCGGAGCAAGGCGGGTTGCCAGGGACGGCCCCTGAATTGCGGCGGAGAAAATACCCCCTCCACCTACCGGCCAGGCACCCAAGCCAGAACCCGAATTCTTACAGAACCAAAGCATCCAAAACGAGAGGCCCACCAAACATGGACATGAAAGAAGCCCTGAACCGAATCGCCTCCAACCTGGACCTGAGCCGGGAAGAAATGAAAGAGGTCATGCGCATCGTCATGAACGGTGAGGCCACCGATGCCCAGGTTGGCGCCTTCCTGATGGGCCTGCGGATCAAGAGCGAAACCATCGACGAAATTACCGGCGCCACAGAAGTCATGCGAGAGCTGGCAATGAACGTGACGATCAGCGCCGAACCGCTGGTGGACATAGTCGGCACCGGCGGCGACGGATCCAACCTGTTCAACGTCTCGTCCGCATCCGCCTTCGTGGTGGCTGCCGCCGGGGGCTTCGTCGCCAAACACGGCAACCGCGCCGTGTCATCCAAGAGTGGCTCGGCGGACCTGCTGGAAAAAGCCGGCGTCAACCTCGACCTGACCCCGGAACACGTCGCACGCTGCGTGGAACAGATCGGTGTCGGCTTCATGTTTGCACCCGCCCATCACGGTGCCATGAAACACGCCATCGGGCCCCGCAAGGAACTGGGCTGCCGCACCATTTTCAATATCCTTGGTCCCATGACCAACCCCGCCGGCGTCAAACGTCAGCTGCTCGGCGTATTCACCCCGGCGCTGTGCCGCCCCATGGCCGAAGTGCTGCAAAAGCTGGGCAGCGAGCACATCATGGTGGTGTGTTCGAAAGACGGGCTTGATGAAATCAGCCTGGCCAGCCCCACCTACGTGGCCGAACTGAAAGACGGCAAGATTACCGAGTACGAGATTACCCCAGAGGACCTGGGCATCAAGAGCCAGTCGCTGATGGGACTGAGCGTGGACACCTCCGAGGACTCCCTCAACCTGATACGCGCCGCCTTTGGCCGGGGCCACGATGAAATGGCCGAAAAGGCCCGCGACATCATCGCCCTCAATGCCGGCGCCGCCATCTACGTGGCCGGGCTTGCCACAACACCGACAATGGGCGTGGATATGGCCCTGGACGCCATGGGCAGCGGCCTGGCCGCCGGCAAGATGTCCGAACTGGCTGACTTCTCCCACTGTTTTGACTGAGCAAGCATAACGATGACTGACCGACATAATGATCGCACCCCCACGATCCTCCGCAAGATCGTGGACCGGAAGTGGGAAGAGATCGACGAACGCAAGCGTAGCCTGCCCCTGGCCGACCTCCGGGCCATGGCCGGCGACCAGCCCGAGGCCCGGGGCTTTGCCCGCGCCATGGGCGAACGTATCGGGTCAGGGAAGCCGGCAGTGATCGCCGAGATCAAGAAAGCGTCTCCCAGCAAGGGCATCCTGCGGGATCCCTTCAGCCCGCCAGCCATTGCCGAAAGCTACGAAAAAGGCGGCGCCACCTGCCTGTCGATACTCACCGACCGGGACTTCTTCCAGGGCCATGAGGATTACCTGAAAGAAGGCCGCGCGGCCTGCAGCCTGCCAGTCATCCGCAAGGACTTCATGGTGGCGCCCTATCAGGTCTACGAAAGTCGGGCCATCGGCGCCGATTGCATCCTGCTGATCGCCGCCTGCCTGACCCGGGGTCAGATGCAGGAGCTGGAGGGCATTGCCCACGAGATCGGCCTGGACGTGCTGGTGGAAGTGCACAATGGCGAGGAAATGGACGATGCCCTGACGCTGACAACACCCCTGGTGGGCATCAACAACCGCAACCTGCACACCTTCGAGGTGTCCCTGGACACCACGTTCGACCTGCACCAGCGTATTCCTGACGATCGCCTGACGATTACCGAAAGCGGTATTGTGACGCGGGAGGATGTGGAGGCCATGACGGGCCAGGGCATCTACGGGTTTCTGGTAGGCGAGTCCTTCATGCGGGCACCGGAGCCCGGGGAAAAGCTGCAGGAACTGTTCGGGTAGGAAACCGGGGGCAGCCTGGCGGCTGCCCCCGATCAGGTAACGGGTATCACTGCGGCTCTGCCAGGGCTTCCTGCAACAGGGCCTGCAGATGATCAGGCATGGTACCCGCCAGTTGCAGCGCGGCCTCATGGCCCCGGGGGGACATCTTGCCCCAGGTGCGGCGCACGATTCGCAGCCACTTGTCCTTGTCGTAGTCGGTCTTCTCGTAGAAATCCGCGAAATAGCGCTCCAGGAACACCATGCAGGCCACGTCTTCCAGTAACTGCGTGTCCGGATCATTGCGCAGTTCACGCTTGGTGAGGATGGTGGCCACCTTCTGGCATTCTTCGTCCGGGTAGCCACAGCCCGCCATGATCTCGGCGGCACGCTCACCATGGAACTTGCCACAGTCCTGGCGCCACTGGTAATAGCCCTTACGGCCCTCGGGGTAGTCTGCCCGTGGCCGGGTCCAGCGTTCGATGTGCTGGGCGCGGCAGGCGATCTGCATGCGGTCCGAGGGTGCCGCCTCCAGGGCGTACAGCCAGCGGGTCATATGCAGGCTGTAGGCGTACTCCCGGGGTAATGACTGGCCATCCACCCGTTCCACATTGGGGTCCTGGCAGTTGGCCTCATCAATGGTATCCAGTGCACATCCGAGTTGTTGCTCGTTGCTCATGGTCCGATCTGTCCTTCTATACCTTCGCCGACGGGCGCTTATACTTTGACCGGCAGGCGCTTATGCCTTGGCCGAGGGACGTGCTTTCATGCGATCGTACCAGGCCTGCAGGTTCTTCTGCTCAGGGGTAATGCGGATATCGACCACCTTGGCAAAATCCACCGTGCAAAAGGCCGTGATATCGGCGGCAGTCACGTCGTCGCCATGGATAAACTCGCGCCCTTCCAGGTGCTGGTCCAGGAACCCGAAGAACGACTCGGTCTGGCGCCCGGCCTCCTCTCCCCATTCCTTGATCGGATTCATGCGATCCTTGAAATAGCCACTGGTATGCTGGAAACACATGCCGGTGGGCATGAAGAAATAGTAGTCCAGCCACCGCTGCCACTGCTCTAGCTGGGCCTTTTCCAGCGGTGTGGTCCCCATCAGTGGCTTCTCAGGATACAGCTCCTCGAAGTACCGGCAGATGGCCATGGTTTCCGCCACGCAGTTGCCGTCATCCAGCTGCATGACCGGCACTTTTTTCATGGGATTCATGGCCTGGAATTCCGGCGTCAGGTTCTCGCCCTTGGGCAGGTCCACCTGAACGAATTCCACCTTGTCGAGCAGGCCTTTCTCGGCCAGGAACATACGGACACGGCGGGGATTGGGGGCGGTCTTGGTCTCGAAGATTTTCATTGTTGTACACCTTGATCGGAATCATCAGAGGACAACAGACTGGCGCGCAAACGGGGTTGCGTCAAGCAACTGTGCGGAACTGTTCGAGCACCCAGTCCGGCGCGTCAAGTGGCAGGTCGTGACCGGCATCCGGATGGATGCGCAGCGGCCAGTGCCATCGTTGTCCCAGGGCACGGCTGCAATGCCAGTGAACAATGCGATCGCCTGCGCTGGCAAGCAGCAGCCCATTGACCGCGGGAGCTGCAGCATGAGGCCGGTAGGTAGCCGCCGCCCGCATCTGGGCCAGGGCGGTTCGCCGGGTCACCGGTCGCTGGCGCTGGACAACCAGCCAGTTTGTTTCCAGCGCCTGGCCAACCGGGCGGTTGGAGGTCAGTTGCAGGATGCCCCGCTCCCGCTCCTCCACATTCCGGCGTAACGCCATGCCCAGTGCCTCGCCGAAGGCCGCGGGGCGCATACGGCGCCAGGGAGGGCTGAGCCCGCTGCTGGTATTGATCAGTACCAGGTTGGCCACCCGGGCAGGGTCCGCCTGGGCCCAGTCCAGGGCCACCATGCCGCCCATGGAGAGACCAAGCAGCCCCACGGGTCCCGGTATGTGGGCGGCATAGTCCTGCACACACTGGCGTATACCGGCAATGGTCGATGGGGAGGGATCCTTCAGATGAGTGCCAGTTCCGGGCAGGTCAAGGCAATGAAAGCGGTGGCCAGGGAACCGCAGGCTCAGCTGCCGGGGAAAGTCGCCCCAATGGCCCTGTTCCCGCGTGAGCCCTCGCAACAGTATCCAGTTCATTGTGCCGGCGCCGGGGTCGGGTCCATCATGCTTCCCGGTACCAGTGCATGATGGCGGCTTCACGCAGCATGCGAGCCTGGTCACCGGCGGGTAGCCAGTTCTCGTGACTGACGGCGGCGTGTATCAGGAAGTCGATCAACAACAGATGCGTACGCAGTACCCGCTGGTGCCTGTGGGGTGCCAGTGGATTGAAGAAGCCATCAAGGCGGAACAGCTGCCGGGGTCGTTTCCTGAGCCAGCGCCAGGAGCCCATCTCCAGGGTGAGAGGCAGGAAGGCACCCTTGCCGCGCTTGTTCACCTGCTTGTAGAAATAGTCCCACAGGTCGCCATGGGTCAGATAGTGGGCGGACTGGGGCTCGAAGACGTAATGGTGGTTGGGATAGGCCTGCTCCCAGAGCAGCTTCAGGGCCATCATCGAATCAATCCGGCGCATGGGGCGGCGGCGATAGGCGTAGGGAAACCAGATCTGGTCCTGCCAGCCGAAGCCGGAGTGGCAGTCCAGGGCCAGGCTGAAACGACTGTTGGGCAACAACTCGTCGATCACCGACTTCAGCGCCTCGTTCTCCGGCTCCATGCCCTGCTCCCCCGTGTACCAGGGCAGCCTCGGCGATAACCGCTGCCCGCCCAACAGGAAGGCACTGTCCCCCTGGGCCATGATCGGGGCATTGCGCATCAGGTCGACGCCGGCGGGGTTGGCCCGCTGGTTCAGGAACATACCGCCGGGGTTCATGATCGGCAGCGCCACAATGCGGACTTTCTGCAACAGATCGTTGAGCTGATCGTCCCAGCGCAACCGGGAAATCAGGCTGGCCAGCCAGGCAATGACCACCTGGGCGCCGATGCGCTCCAGACCGTGTACACCGCCCACCAGCAGTACAACCGGAGCATCACTGGCTCTGGAACCAATATCCGTGCGATAGATGGGCACTGACATACCCTTGACGGGAATCCGGGTAAGCACCCGGCTCTGCACCGATTCAGGCGCCTCCGCCAGCAACCGTTCAAGCTGGACCAGCTCGGGGATGAAGGTACGCAACCGGCGGCGCTGGCCGCTGTCACGGCCGGCCTGCTCTGCCGCTATGGAAAGGTGGGGGGTAATGCTCTTGAGTTCGGCCATGCTGAAGTCCGTCGCTGTCGCAGAGCTCCAGCGTGACCGATGTTTACGACAGTTTTATGAAGGCCCGGGGAGGCGACGGGTCAAAAGCGCACCCGTAGAATCCTAGCCCGCAATAGGACCAATACCCACCCTGCGGCGTACGTCACCCATCAGCGGCGTGGCATAGTCACGGGCCTTCTCGGCGCCCTGCTGCAGGATACGGTCGAGCTGGGCGGGGTCGTCCATCAGGGTGTTGTACTCCTCCCGCATCGGGGCCAGCTCCTCGTTCAGGAACTCGAACAGGCGCTTCTTCATCTCGCCCCAGGCAATGCCGTTAGCGTATTCCCGGCGCATGTCCTCGATCTGTGCCGGTGTGGCGAAGGCCGAGTAGATATCGAACAGGGCCGAGTCGTCCGGGTCTTTGGGTTCCCCCGGTTCCAGCAGGTTGGTCTTGATCTTGTTGATCAGCTTGCGGAACTTCTTCTCGCCTTCAAACAGCGGAATGGTGTTGTTGTAGCTCTTGGACATCTTGCGCCCGTCGAGCCCCGGCAGCACCATGCCGGATTCCTCGATGACCGCTTCCGGCAGGGTAAAGGTGTCGCCGAACAGGTAGTTGAAGCGCTGGGCGATGTCCCGGGCCATTTCGATGTGCTGGGTCTGGTCGCGGCCCACCGGGATCTTTTCGCCATTGAACATGAGGATATCCGCCGCCATCAGGATGGGGTAGCAGAACAGCCCCATGGTAATACCGCGGTCCGGGTCGGCACCTTCGGTCTCCTCGTTTTCCTGCACCGCCGCCTTGTAGGCGTGGGCCCGGTTCATCAGCCCCTTGGCGGTAACCGTGGTCAGCACCCAGCTGAGTTCGGTAATTTCCGGCACGTCGGTCTGACGGTAGAAGGTGACCCGGTCCGGGTCCAGACCACAGGCCAGCCAGGTGGCGGCAATGGCGCGCACGGATTCCTGTACCCGGGCCGGCTCCTGGCACTTGATCAGGGCGTGGTAGTCCGCCAGGAACAGAAAGGACTCGGTGTCCGCGTTCTGGCTGGCCTGAATCGCCGGACGAATGGCACCGGCGTAGTTGCCCAGATGCGGAATGCCTGTGGTGGTGATACCCGTCAGTACTCGTGTCTTGCTCATGGTGATTACATCGTTCCGGGAAGAGGTCAGGAAGAAAGCAGAACCATACCCAAACCAGCGCCAGCCGGCAAACAGAACCATAGGCGGCGGTGCCGCGAGCCGGTATCATGCCCGCTACATTTGTGATGCCGGCTCGCCCATGCTCCAGGAAACCCTGCCACTGATCTACCGGGACCAGCACCTTGTGGTGGTAGACAAGCCCGCCAACCTGCTGGTGCACCCCAGCGAGATCGACCGCCGGGAGACCCGTTCCGCGATGATGATCCTTCGGGATCAGCTGGAGCAGTGGGTCTATCCCGTGCACCGCCTGGACCGCCCCACCTCGGGCCTGCTGGTGTTCGCCCTGAACCGGGATATCGCCCGCGCTCTGGCCACCGCCTTCGAAGAGCGGCGGGTACGCAAGGATTATCTGGCCGTCGTCCGGGGCCACCCACCCCTGGGCGGCATCATCCGGCATGCCCTGACGCTCAAGGATGATCGCCAGTCCCGCCGTACCATTGCCGGCGAAGCCCAGGAAGCCCTTACCCTTTACCACAGGCTGGCCCGGGTCACCGTGGACTGGCCGGTGGACGGTCGTTACCCCACCAGCCGCTACGCTCTGCTCCGCTGCCGGCCTGCCACAGGTCGACGCCACCAGCTGAGGCGGCACCTGAAGCACATCAGCCATCCGATTATTGGCGACAGTACCTATGGCAAGGGGCCCCACAACCGGGCCTTTGCCGACTCATTCGGTGACAGCCGGCTCTACCTCCATGCCAGCGGACTGAGCATGCCTCACCCGGCCAGTGGGCAACAAATGCACCTGCAGGCGCCGGTGCCTGAGGCTTTCCAACAGGTCTTCGATCATTTCGGCTGGCCCGCAATGACCTGCTAAGATTCACACATTCCGACCTATCGCCAGGAGTAACCCGGATCATGGCCATTCAGCTCTACCAGTTCGCTATCTCCCATTACTCGGAAAAGGTACGTTGGGCGCTGGATTACAAGGGTATCGCCTACAAGCCGGAATTCCTGCTTCCGGGCATGCACGCCAGAACGGTTCGTGGTCTTACCGGCCAGAAGATCACCTCGGTGCCGGTCCTGGTGGACAACGGTCACGCCGTGCAGGGGTCAGCAGCGATTCTGGACCACCTGGATGCCGCTTTCCCGGAAAAACCGCTGCTGCCGGAGGAGCCCAATGCCCAGGCGTCTGCCCTGGCCTGGGAAAAGCGACTGGACGATGAGGCCGGTCCGGCGGTGCGCACCTTCGCCTACCATAACCTGCTGCAACGCCCGAAGATTGTGGCGCCGCTGCTGGCGGCGAAGACACCCTTCTGGAACCAGTATCTGCTGCGGCTCGGATTCAGCCGCGTGGACGAGATCATACGGGAAACCATGGCCATCAATCAGAAGACCGCAGACCGTGCCCGGGAGACGATAGAGAAGCTGCTGGAAGAAATCGGGGAAGTCTACCGCAATGGCCGGTTTCTGGCGGGTGACCAATTCAGCCGGGCGGATCTGACCGCTGGGGCCCTGTTTGCCCCTTTGTTCATGCCACCGCAGTACCCGGTGCCCTGGCCGAAACCGGACCGGCTTCCCGGTGACCTCAAGACGTGGACCCGGGACAACGACAAGCTACTGGCCCCGGTGGCGAAGATTTACAAAGAAAACCGCTGAGGTAACAGTGGCGACTCCTCGCGCCTTCACTGCCCGGGGTGCTGTTGCAGGAACTCATGCCAGAGATTCGCGGATTTTTCCGGCACTTCCAGCATGGGAACATGCCCGACGCCGTCCAGTAGCTCCACCCTGGAGGTTTCGATGCCATCGGCGAACACAGCGGCGTTCTCCGGTGCCAGCACCCGGTCTTCCTTCCCCCAGACGATCAGTGCAGGGGCCTCTATGGACGACAGCACATTTTCCAGGGAGACCATCTCACCGGACGACAGGATAGCGTTGAAGATCTTCCTGTTCACATTCTGACGGGCCATGGCCTTGTCTTCCATCACGGAGGGCACCGGCCATGGCGTGAAGGGGCGTTTTTCCAGCACGAAGTCCATCAGGCGGTCCATATCGCCGGGCTCTTCAACAACCAGTGGATTTTCACCCCGGGCCAGTGCTTCATCCAGCTGTGATGGAAAGCGATCCGATCCCGCCGGATCATACAGGGCAATCGTGCGGACACGGTCCGGGTAGCGACTGGCGAAGTAAACGGTGATGCCGCCCCCCATGGAATTGCCGGCCATATCCACCTGGTCCACACCGAGCCTGTCGAGAAAGGCCTCCAGCATGGCCGCCTGGGCTTCAATCGTGTAGTCCTCCGACGAGCCGATACTGCTGTCACCATGGCCAACCAGGTCCGGGATCAGCAGACGGTAGTTCTCCGGCAGGTACGGGGCCATACGCACCCAGTTATCCTTGTTGCCGCCAAAGCCATGAACCATCAGCAGGGTACGATCGGGGTTCTGTACCTCATTGCCCAGATAGGCGATGGAATGTTCGCCGACCTCGACTTCATGCGACTCAAGCCCTCCCTGGCCGCGCTCATAATCGATAATCCAGCGATACATATCATGGCGGGAACATCCGGCCAGCAATATGGCGAACAGAACCACTACCGGCCATCCCGGATGGACCTTCTTCATAGTTTCCTCTGATTCCGGCCAGACTGGCACTGGCATCATGGCAACCCGGGTCCACAGGCGTATGCACTCGGACAATGACCTGGCCGGATGGATTCTAGCGCGTACCGTAAACCACCATGGTTTTGCCTTTTACCTGCACCAGCCCCTGCTCTTCCAGGGTTTTCAGGACACGGCCAACCATTTCACGGGAACACCCGACAATGCGACCGATCTCCTGGCGAGTAATCTTGATCTGCATGCCGTCGGGGTGCGTCATGGCATCCGGCTCCTTGCAAAGATCAAGCAGGGTGCGGGCCACGCGACCGGTAACATCCAGGAAGGCCAGATCGCCCACCTTGCGTGTGGTCTGGCGCAGACGCGTTGCCATCTGCTCACCGATGAAGTAAAGCACACGGGGATCCTGCTGGGCAATTTCCCGGAACTTGGTGTAGCTGATCTCAGCCACTTCGCATTCCGTTTTCGCCTTCACCCAGGCACTGCGGGAATCCATGTTGTCGAACAGCCCCATCTCGCCGAAGAAGTCGCCGGCATTCAGGTAGGCCATGATCATTTCGCGACCGTCTTCATCCTCGATGATAACGGTAACGGAACCTTTGACAATAAAGAAAAGGGAGTCGCTCTTGTCACCGGCATAAATAATGGTGCTCTTGGCCGGGTAACGACGACGGTGACATTGGGACAGGAAATAGTCCAGATGCTTGGTTTTCTGCTCAACGGGCCGGACGATAGTAGCCATGGTAAGTGTCGTGCCTCCTCAACTGTCGCCATCCGTGGACGTTTTTTTCATGAGTGACCTGCTTTCCCGCAGGCATTTGTTTTTTGGCGGGACCTTACAGGGGCTTCCCGCCCGCATACCGGTGTCAGGTATGTCGCTTTTTTAGACGAAACGATACTACGACTCACGATCTTAAGCCGTGCCTGCAAAATCGTCCATAACGCAACTCTCAATAGAGACCCATGTCACAGCTTTTTACCACTCTATGATAGGATTCTGCACCCTAATCTATACAACGGGAAAGAATCATGAAAGCAACCATAGACTGGACCGGCAAGGCCAGCTTCCGGGCCACCAGTGGCAGCGGTCATCAGGTACAGATGGACGGCCCTCCCGATCACGGCGGTGAGGACGGTGGTCCCCGGCCCATGGAAATGCTGTTGATGGGACTGGGCGGCTGTTCATCCTTTGACGTCATGAGCATTCTGCAGAAGAGCCGGCAGGATGTCACGGCATGCCATGCGGAGCTGGAAGCGGAACGGGCCGATGCCGTACCCGCGGTATTCACGAAGATCCACCTGCACTTCGTAATTACCGGCCACAACCTGAAAGAGAACATGGTGAAGCGGGCGGTCAGCCTGTCCGCGGAGAAATACTGCTCTGCCTCCATCATGCTGGAACAGGCCGGTGTGGAGATCACCCACAGCCACGAGATCCTCGAGGGCTGAATGCACCACAGCCTCCGGGAAGGCGGGGCCGGACCGGTTTCCCGCTGCCGGCCAAACCGAACGGGCAGCCGTGCTAAAATGTGCGGCAAAACCTCTATTCAATTGACAGGGCGGTGTGCATAATACGCACCCTTCTCCGCCGGTCTGCGCAAAAGGTATACAGCCAGCTAGTCGGTGGCTGTCTCGTCAGACCGGACCATCCGTGACCCGTGGACGTGTCTGCAATAACTCATCTCCATTATCCGGAGGAGCTGAACATGGAACCGAAACTCCAGCTGCACGGCTTCAACAACCTGACCAAATCCCTGAGCTTCAATATCTACGATATCTGTTACGCGCAGACCGAAGAGCAGCGGAAAGCCTATATCGATTACATCGACGAGATGTACAACGCCGAGCGGCTGACCCAGATTCTGACGGATGTGGTGAAGATCATTGGCGCCAATGTTCTCAATATCGCCCGCCAGGACTACGAGCCCCATGGCGCCTCCGTCACCATGCTGATTGCCGAGCATGAGCTGACCGATGGTGAGGCGGACAATGAAGAGTCTCCGGGTCCGCTGCCGGACACCATCGTGGCGCACCTGGACAAGAGCCATGTGACCGTGCACACCTATCCGGAAAGCCACCCCTACGAGGGCATCAGCACTTTCCGGGCCGATATCGACGTATCCACCTGTGGCCTGATTTCACCCCTGAAGGTCCTCAACTACCTAATCCACAGCTTCGACTCGGACGTGGTGACGGTGGACTACCGGGTGCGCGGGTTCACCCGTGACGTGGACGGCACCAAGCACTACATCGACCACGATATCAATTCGATCCAGAACTACCTCACCGAGGATACCCGCAACGCGTACCAGATGATCGACGTCAACGTGTATCAGGAAAACCTGTTCCACACCAAGATGATGCTCAAGAACTTCAATCTGGACAACTATGTGTTCGGGGTCAATGCCCGGGATCTGGGCGAAGAGGAAGCCAGCTCCATCGAGCAGCGCCTGAAACGGGAAATGCTGGAGATTTTTTATTCCCGCAACGTGGAATAACCCCCTCGCCGGCCCAGGGACGGGCGGTCGGACGTGCCATCAGCTCGTTCAGTTTTCCTGAACGGTGCCGCCGGAATTTTCCGGTTTCTTCCTGCCTTCCATCGTTCTTTAATAGAGGTCTCATCCATAAGACGGCGGAGGCCACCATGACTGACCGTGCCATCAAACGCGTAATCCCCTCCATGGAGACATCGGACGGCGCCGGTGTACGCATCCGCCGCTCCCTGGGCCAGACCCAGCGGGTTCGCCTCGACCCCTTCCTGATGCTGGACGAATTCGGATCTGACCAGCCGCAGGATTATCTGGCGGGCTTTCCGTCCCATCCTCACCGTGGCTTCGAGACGGTCACCTATATGATCGAAGGACACATGCTGCACGAGGACCACCTGGGCAACCGGGGAGACCTGCGCAATGGCGGCGTGCAGTGGATGACCGCCGGGCGCGGCATTATCCATTCAGAGATGCCCCAGCAGGAAGAAGGCATGATGCGGGGCTTCCAGCTCTGGCTGAACCTGCCGGCGGCGGAAAAGATGAAGCAGGCCGGCTATCGCGACATCCAGCCGGAGGACATTCCCGCCATCAACGCCGACGGGGCGGTGGTCAGGCTGATTGCCGGCACCATCGGGCTGGACGGGCAGGTCCACCATGGCGCGGTGACCGGCGGCACCACCGAGCCCCTGTACGCGGACATTCACTTGTCGCCGGGCGGCACAGTCACCCTGCCGGTGGCCGGGCACCTGAATGCCTTCGTCTATCTTTACGAGGGAACCGCCGGCATTGGCGGGCAGGACGTTCAGTCCAGTGCCGTCACGGTTCTGGACGAGGGCGATCAGCTGACGCTCAACGCCGGCCCGGAAGGAGCGCAGCTACTGTTGATTGCCGGACGCCCGCTGGGCGAGCCGGTGGTGCAATACGGCCCATTCGTAATGAACAGCCGGGAGCAGATCGAGCAGACCCTGCAGGATTACCAGGCAGGCAAACTGACAGCCTGATCAGGGCGCGCCCAGGCTTTCCAGCAGCCTGGGCTTTTCGATCACATAGCCCTGACCGTAGTCCACACCCAGCTTGCGCAGCATATCCAGCACTTCCCGGCTTTCGATGTGGGTGGCCATGACTTCGCGGTTCAGGTAGTGGGCCATTTCCACCATGGAGCGCACCATGGCCTGGTCGGTTTCGCTGTTGCTGATCTGGCCGACGAAAGCACCGTCGAGCTTGATCATATCCACTGGCAGGCTGCGCATGTACTGGTAGGAGGTAGGCCCGGCGCCGAAGTTACCCAGGCAGAAACGGCAGCCCAGTTCCTGCATCTCGCCGATGAACTCGGCCACCGAGTCAACGTCCCGTATCGCCGCCGCTTCGGTGATTTCGAACCACAGCCGTTCGATGGGGGCATCCTTTTCGCTCAGCTTGCTGTAGATGAACTCCAGCAGACTTTCATCGTTCAGGGAGTAACCAGACAGGTTGATGCAGTACCCTGGCTGGCTCTCGTTACCTGCTACCCCTGGGCGTTCGCTGTTATCCCGCAACCAGTCCAGCATATAGCCGACCACCCAGCGATCCACGGACTGCATCCGGTTGTAGCGCTCGGCCATGCGCACGAAATCCGCCGCCGTAATCAGGTTGCCCTGATCATCGTACATGCTGATCAGCACTTCGAACTGGGTGCCCAGGCGGGCGTGCTTGTGCAGCGGAATGATCTTCTGGCAGCGCAACAGCATGCGCTCCTCGTCGAGATCGCCGAGGGTTGCGACCTTGGCGGCGATCTGCTCCTGCTGGTCGTAGTGCTCCTGGTCCAGATGGTAGACCACATACTTGCCGGGTCCCCGGGCCCTGGCGACCTTGCAGGCCTCTTCCGTGGCCCTCAGCCAACGCTCGGCAGTAGTCAGGGCCGGCAGCTGGGGGGCCAGGCCGGCGCTGGCGGACAGCCGGTAACGACGCCCCTTCCAGTTCAGGTCCAGGGCTTCCACGGCGCGGATAATAGCTAGCACCGTGCTGCCGGCATCCTCCGATGGCAACAGGAAACCGAATTCATCGCCACCCAGGCGAGCCAGGGGCATGCCATCGCCCACCTGGCTGGTCAGTATGCCCGCTACCCGGCGCAGGGCTTCATCCCCCGCGGCACGCCCGGCGGTATCATTCAACAAGCGGAACTGGCTCAGGTCCAGCCTGACCAGGGTGCGCTCGTCCTCGTGGCGGCTCAGTTGCTGCTCCAGCACCCGCTCGAACTCCCGCCGCTCCAGCAGGCCGGTCAGCTCATCGTGGGTCGAGGCCCACGACAGCTGGTCGTAGACCTTACGCACCATGCGGTCGAGACTCTCGTCCACCAGTGGCCTCTCGTACTGGGAATCCGGCACGATGATGCCTTTCTGCATGCGATCCGCCAGCTCCGTCAGGTCCAGTTCCACCACCCGCATACCCTGATGGTTGACGAACACAAAACGGTTGAAGCCGCGGGCTATCCACACCAGCCGCACGTACTGGGGCTGGTCGGGGTTGGTCTGGTCCTTCAGCCAGTCGCCGGTACGCAGCCTCTGGGCCCGGGCAATCCAGCGCTGAAGGCGCTTCTGCAGACGCTCATGCTGCTTGCGGGCCACGTCCTCCTCTGGCTCGGCCCGGGGCATGGTCACCCGCTCCACCGGCTTCTCCGGCTGACGCACCAGGAACTGCTTGAGCTCCTCGCGGACCTGGGTCGCCGGCAGATGATTGCTGGAAATGGACCCCAGCCCATCCTGAATCAGCCTCAGCAGCTCCGACAGGTTGATCTCGGTATCCGGGTCATCGGCGAAGGTCATCAGGGTGTCGATCACGGACAGGTAGTCCTGCCACAGTTGGCTGTCCGGGCCCTGGCGGATCCAGGTCAGTGACAGCAGGTCACGCCAGCCAGCGTTGAGCAGACTGATAATCGCCCGGGGGACCTCCCGGCCGCCCAGTCGCTCATCCAGGGCACGACTGACCGCCGCCTTGGACTCGGCCACTTTCTGGGCACCCTCGGCGGCGGCGGTCACCCGCTCCACGTTACGGCGGTAGATCAGGTTCTGGCGGTCAATGAGGGTATCCAGTTCCTCCATGGCGCCATCGAACATCCGGGTATCCTGCTCGAACTCGCTGGCAATACGGCCAATCAGGTCATCCACCCGCCGCTGCACCACGGGATTACTGCGACTGCCACGGGCGCCCAATTGGGCCAGGCGGTTCATCACCCCGCGGACCGGGCTTTCAATGTCATCGAAAAAGGCCGGATCCCGCAGCACCACTTTCAGTACGGGCACTTCCAGCTGGCGCATCTGGCGCCGGGTGTGGTCGGAAATTTTCGGGCTTTCCACCACGCTGCGGAAGAAGCGATCCACCACATCGAGGGTAGCCTGCTGCTCCTCGTCAAGACTGTTATCCCCGGAGGTTTTTACCTGCTCGATGACCCGGTCCCGCAGCGGAGTCTCTTCATTGTCCGCGACCGGCGCCTGCTGCAGCGACTGCAACTCCTTGTGGAACTCCCCCTGGGATAGCGGGCGGGCCCCTTCGGTAAACGGTACTGGCTGTTCTGTGGCAATGCCCGCTGTCTTCAGGGTGCCGATCAGGTTGCGTACGGTAGCAAAGGCCGAGCGGGCCAGCGTCATCTGCTCCTGGAAACCCTGGCTGCGGGCATCGGAGGGGCTGGTCGCAGGGGGCCCGGCAGTTGCCGGGCCCCCGCCTCGGGCATCTGTCGGGCGCGATGGTGCGTCGGTCTGATCCGGTTGTCCGGCCTTGTCCTGTGCGGTCGCCGGGGCTTTCGCCGGAGGCTCCTTCCGGGCCGGCTTCTCCGGACTGGCGGATTCGGTGCGGGATTTGCGTTCACTCAGGTAGCGGCTCAGGTCCAGGTCGGGCAGGATGCCGTGGCGAATGAGGATCTGGTTGAGCTCTTCGTAGAGCGGACCGATCTTCTGCAGCACCTGGGTCTCGAAGGTCCTGAGGCAGACCTTTTCCACCGCCCGACCGGCGCGCAGACTTTCCAGACCACTATAAAAGGCCTCACAGACCAGCGATGGCCCCAACGGATTCTGATGCCCGGTGGCATTGGTCACCCCCAGCCGGTCCAGGCGCATGCGCAACTGCAGCAGTTCCGCCCGATACTGGGTATCGGCCTTGGTCACCATTACCTTGATGGCCAGCCAGTCCTCGAACTCCCCCTTGTCCACCAGTGACAGACTGGCCGTGTTCTGGTTGTCCCGGGCCGGCTTCAGGGGGGAATCCAGGGAGCGGGACATCAACAGCCAGACGGAGCGCTGCCGGCTTTCCACCTGGGCGGCCGCATCCATGTACTCATTGGCCTGCTGGTCGTTCGAGGCCTTCAGCGCTGTCTGACGGAGGTTGTCGGCCATGGCTCCGAAGCAGTCGGTCATCAACGGCTCAATGCGCTGGGACACCGCCCTGGCACACTGACGCAGAACAAACTGGACCCGTTCGCTGGGCGGCTTCAGGGCCGAACGTTCCTGGGCCTCGCCATCAGCGCTGCACTGGCTGAGCATGGCGTCCACTGCCTGGGGGCTGGAGCGGGTGAACTCGACACCCATGGCGCCATCAATCAGGCGCACCGGCCGAGCCTTGAGCTGGTGACGGTCACGGCCATCTTCTGTACGGAAGAAGATGCCCAGGTCCTGGCCCGGATGATTCTGCAGATAACCACGGATTTTTTCGGAAGTGTCGCCGGAATAGCGAACGAAGAGACCTTCGGCGCAAAAGTCTGCGATCTGACAGGGCCATACCCCTGACTCTCCCAGATCCACCTGGGCGGCCAGTTTGATGGGGCGGCGGGGACTGGAGCGTCGTTCCTTCGGATCCATTAACTACCTGATCGATCATATAGCCCGACGTCCGGTCGGGGACGGCGGGGCGATTCCCTTTCAAGCGAGCGTCCCGCTGGTACCCGCAACGCCCCGCAAAAAACGGACCGGCGAAGCACCACAAGACGACCTGTACCCGGCAGTATAGCCGCGATGCGCCGTAATACACTGTCAGCAAGAGTGAAAGCTGGCACAAAGGACGCCCCGGCGGTCGGGACACTCGCTTAATATGACTACGTTGGCGACGGTTCGTCAAGGAATTTTCGAACGATTGCTCGCAAAACCGGCGCGCTCAATCGGCGCCGGATAGTGCAGGCATCGCCAGGTGCCCGTCAGCACGCCGCTAAAGCTGCTTGACGAATACCTTGGAGTTGCGACGCGTGTTGTAGGAGGCCAGCTTTGGCCCCGGCAGCGACTGCACAGACGACGGTTCGAAGCCCCGCTCCAGGAACCAGTGCTCGGTCTGGGTGGTCAGCACGAACAGCCTTGCCAGGCCCTGGGCCCGTGCCCTGTGCTCCACCATCGAGAGGATATCGTCGCCGCGCCCGCCCCGACGATAATCGGGATTCACGGCAAAGCAGGACAGTTCACCGGCCTGCTCCTCGGGATACACGTAAAGGGCGGCACAACCAATGATCATACCATCCCGTTCCGCCACCACGAACTGATCGATTTCCGTCTCCAGCATCTCCCGTGAGCGACGCACCAGGATACCCTGCTCCTCCAGGGGCTGGATCAGTTCCAGCACACCGCCGATATCCTCCACCCGGGCGCGGCGGATCTGCTCATAGTTGTCGTCGCTGACCAGGGTGCCGGAGCCGTCACGGGTAAACAGTTCTTCAAGAATGGCACCGTCGCGCAGGTAACTGATGATGTGAGCCCGGCGGACGCCCCAGGTACAGGCATCACAGGCCGCCCGCAGCAAATCGGCATCGTGGCCGGAGACCACATGATCCGATACCTTCTGCATCGCCTGGCGCACGGTCAGCTCGCGGATCAGTGAGCCATCTTCGTCCAGCACCCCCTGGTCATCCGTGAACACGATCAGCTTGTCCGCCTTCAGGGCGGAAGACACCTGACTCCCCACATCTTCATAGGAAAGATTAAAGATATCACCGGTGGGCGAATAGCCCTGGGGCGGCATCAGTACGATATGCCCCAGCTCCAGCAGGCGCTCGATACCGTCGGTATCCACCCGGCGCACGCGCCCGGTGTAACCGAAATCCACGCCCTCCAGCACCCCGACCGGGCGTGCGGCGACGAAGTTGCCACTGCTGACCCGAATCTTTGCTCCGTGCATGGGTGAGTTCACCAGCCCCATGGACAGGCGGCTCTCCAGCCAGCTGCGAAGCCCGCCCACGGACTCCATGATCAGCGGCAGATCCTGCTCCTGGGTAATGCGCAGCCCGCCTTCAAACCCGGAAGGGTGTCCGGCCTGGTCAAGCCGCTGCTGGATCTGGGGACGGGCGCCGAAGGTGACCACCAGGCGGATGCCCAGGCTGCTGAGCAGGGCAATGTCATGGATGATGTTCAGCAGGTTATCGCTGGCCAGCGCCTCACCACCGAGCACCAGCACCACGGTGCTGCCCCGGTGAGTATTGATGTAGGGGGACGAGTGGCGAAAGCTGTGCAGCCAGTCGGAGACGCTCATAAACAGAAATGCCTGATCAGTTGTTTGAATAGTGTGATGGTGGGGTCGATCTGTGACAGGTCCAGGTACTCATCCGGCTGGTGCGCCTGATCGATGGACCCCGGCCCCATCACCAGGGTTTCCAGGCCCAGCTGCTGCAACCACGGTGCCTCGGTGGCAAAGGCCACGGCATCGGCCTGCTGGCCGGTGAGTTTTTCGCACACCTTCACCAGCTCAGCCTCGGCTGAAGTCTCGAAGGGCGGCACGCCATCGAACAGGGGCTGGAATTCCAGTGACAGTTCGCGGCGGCTGGCCAGGGGCTGCAGGCGCGTGAGTATGGTCTGCCTCAACTCGGCCATATCCATGCCGGGCAGCGGACGCAGGTCGAAGTGCAGCTCGCAGCGGGCACAGATACGGTTGGGGTTGTCACCGCCGTGGATGCAGCCCAGGTTCAGGGTCGGATACTGCACGGCGAAATGCGGATTGCGGTGCTTTTCCTGCCACTGTGCCCGCAGCGCCAGCAATTCATTCATGGCCTCGTTCATACCCTCGAGGGCATTGCGGCCCAGGGACGGGTCCGACGAATGCCCCGACTGCCCCTCGAACACCAGCCGCTCCATCATGATGCCCTTGTGCATGCGGATGGGCTTGAGGGTGGTGGGCTCACCAATCACCGCATAACGCGCCTTCGGGTAACCGGCCTCGGCCAGGGCCCGGGCGCCGTTCATGGAGCTTTCCTCGTCGGCGGTGGCCAGGATGATCAGTGGCTGCTTCAGCGGTTGTTGCGCCGCTTCCCGGGCTGCCTCAATGGCAAGGGCAAAAAAACCTTTCATGTCACAGGTGCCCAGACCGTAAAGGCGGTTGTCCTTTTCGGTCAGGGTGAAGGGATCGCTCTGCCAGCGCTTGTCGTCATAGGGCACGGTATCGGTATGACCGGACAGCACCAGACCGCCGGAGCCGGTCCCGAGAGTGGCCACCAGGTTGACCTTGCCGGGCATGCCCGGTACCGGCAGGATCTCGTTGCGGAAGCCCAGGGGCTCCAGCCATTCCGCCAGCAAACGGACCACGGCCTCGTTGCTGTGATCCCAGTCCGGGGAGGCGCTGCTGATGGACGGGATGGCCACCAGTTGCGACATCATGGTGCGGACATCCGGTGGTGCCTTGCCGGCCCCTGAAGCATTGGTCTGTTGATCGGTCATGGTGACGGGCTCCTGCTGAAAACGCTTGTAGGAAGATGTTGCCCGGTAATCCGCCGCGCAGCCTCCTGATGATTACTCCTGTGACCGGGCACCCCGGCGCCACACCTCAAGCCGGTCAACGGCGCGACGTGCCATGGGGTAGGCCACCTCACCGCCATCGACGGGGCGGGCCACTTCCACCTGCTTCTCATCGACGCGGGTGAGCCGGCCCTCCACGGTGCGACCATTGCTCAGGGTAACCCGCACCGTGTGCTCGAGCCAGCCTTCCGCCTGGTCCAGCGCCACCTGCTGCCAGCCGGCAATGACTTGCGCCTGCTGGGGGCTTACCAGCGGCTCCAGCGCCTCCTCGGGCACTTCCGGGGAGGCTGCTTCAACCCGGCTCAGATAGATATCCGGTACGGTCGAGCCGTTGTAGGACACCGCCAGTGACCCTCCAGCCGGGGCACCGTCTTCAGCAGGTTCTTCGTCACCGGCACCGCCTTCCCGCACCGGCAGCCACGGCCAGCCGGCGGAGGGATCCAGGGTCACCGACACTTCACCCCCCTCCGTCAGCCACTGGCGGTACAGCGCCAGCAACTGGGGCGACGCCTCAAGACCACGACTGGCCAGCCCCTCGCTGAAGGCCGTGATCACCAGATCGGCCCAGGCCGATTCCGATACGCTGGTTTCCCGGGCGCAGTAGGCGGTCACGCGCCGCATCAGGCCGCCATCGCGCACCACCACCTTCACGCTGTCGGCGCCTGGCGTCAGGCTGACGCTGTCACCGTCGAATCGCAGGCGGGCGTTGTCCCACTCGACCTCAACACTGCCGGATTCGGTGGTGAACAGTTCCAGACCGACACCACCGGAGGTCTGCCGGAGCCGGGCGTCGCCGGCGAGCTCGGTCATGCCCATGCGGATCAGGTCACCACTGCCCAGTTGCTGGCGGGCGTCTGGACCACAAACCGGGGCGAACAGAGGTCGGGGCGCCTGTTCATCGGTATCGGTAACCCAGTTGCGCAACATGGCCGAGTCCAGCGGCAAGCGCCAGCCGGCCACATCCAGCCGCCAGCTCCGCGGCAGGTCGTGGCCACCATAGAGGCTGGTCAGCAGGGCCATGGCAGACCCGGCGCGGTAGGTCAGACGCTCGATATCCAGTGGCTGGGTCAGCTGGAAGGACTGGAAGCGGGCTCCGCTCAATACCAGCTCGCCACCAATGGTGGACGCAATCTCGCCCCGCTCCAGCGCGCCATGGTCGGACAGCGAGCGGCGCACCTCGGTCAGGGTCTGATCGGCAAGCCACCACACGGCGCCCTTGTAACTTCCCCAGGCCACCAGGGCCAGGATGATGATAAGCGACAACAGTTTTTTCAAGGTTCCCTCTCCCTGCCTATCTATCTCCGCACTGGTAGCCTGGTGCTCCGGGCCGCTTCAGTCGCGGGAAATCAGTGTGCCCACACCTTCGTCGGTGAATATTTCCAGAAGGGTGGCGTGGGCAACCCGGCCGTCGATGATATGAGCGGTTCTGACACCGTTTTCCACCGCGCTCAGAGCACAACGGATTTTCGGCAGCATGCCGCCATGAATGGTGCCGTCTTCAATCAGATCGTTCACCTGGGTCGCGGTCAGCCCGGTGAGCACCTTGTCGTCCCGGCTCTTGAGCCCGGACACGTTGGTCAGCAGGATCAGCTTTTCGGCATTGACCGCCTCGGCCACCTTGCCCGCCACCAGATCCGCATTGATGTTATAGGAAGCACCATCCGGCCCCACTCCGATGGGCGCAATCACCGGAATCACGTCGCTGTGGGTGAGCATGTCGATCACCTTGGTGTTGACCTGCTCCACTTCCCCCACGTGGCCGATATCGATGATTTCCGGCCGGTTCAGCTCATCGTTCTGGCCCATTACCTCGAGCTTGCGGGCCCGGATCAGGTTGCCGTCCTTGCCGGTCAGACCCATCGCGGTGCCGCCGTGGGAATTGATCAGCGAGACGATTTCCTTGTTCACCTGGCCGCCGAGCACCATCTCCACCACATCCATGGTTTCCGAGTCGGTGACCCGCATGCCGTTGACGAAGTGGGACTTGATGTTCAGGCGGTCAAGCAGATCACCAATCTGCGGACCACCGCCGTGGACCACGATGGGGTTGATGCCCACCAGCTTCATCAGCACCATGTCGCGGGCGAAGCTGCTCTTGAGGTCCTCGTTCTCCATGGCGTTGCCGCCATACTTGATCACCACGGTCTTGCCGGTAAACCGTTGGATATAGGGCAGCCCCTTGCTCAGTACGTCTGCCACCTGCATTGCTGTATTACGATCCAGTGCCATTCAACCTGCCTTTACAGTTGTCGCCCGGTCACGCCCGGGCCTTGGTCAGAAAGTGATGTTCACGTCCGGGGCCAGAGCCTTGAGCTGGCCACGGAAAATCTGCTTGATACGCTCCAGGGCGGCTTCGTTCTCGGCCTCGAACCGCAGCACCAGCACCGGCGTGGTATTGGATGCCCGGCACAGGCCCCAGCCGTCCGGATAATCCACCCGCACACCATCGATGGTGGTGATATTGGCCTCTCCGAAATCCGCCAGCTCCGCCAGCCGCTGGATAATACGGAACTTGCCCTCGTCGGTTACCTCCAGGTTCAGCTCCGGTGTACTGATGTCTTCCGGGAAGTCGGCAAATACCTCGCTGGTCTGCCGGTCCTCGATGCCCAGAATTTCCAGTAACCGGGCGGCGGAGTACAGGCCATCGTCAAAGCCGTACCAGCGCTCACTGAAGAAGATGTGACCGCTCATCTCCCCCGCCAGCAACGCGCCGGTTTCCTTCATCTTTGCCTTCATCAGCGAGTGTCCGGTCTTCCACATCACCGGTCGGCCACCGGCCGAGGAAATGATGCCACTGAGGCGGCGGCTGCATTTCACATCAAACAGCACATCCGCCCCGGGATTGCGGGACACCACGTCCCGGGCAAACAGCATCATCAGTCGGTCGGGCCAGATGATCTTGCCCTCATTGGTCACCACGCCAAGGCGGTCACCGTCGCCGTCGAAGGCGATCCCCAGGTCCGCCCCCTCCTGCTGGACCCGGTCAATCAGATCCTGCAGGTTCTCCGGCTTGCCCGGGTCCGGGTGATGGTTGGGGAAGTTGCCGTCCACTTCGCAGTAAAGGGGGATGACCTCACAGCCTAGTTCTTCCAGCAGCAGCGGGCCCAGCTCGCCGGCAATGCCGTTGCCGGCATCCACCACCACCCTGAGAGGCGCAGCCACGGCGATATCGCCCACGATCCGGTCCAGGTAATCCCGGCGCACGTCTTCACTGGAGGCACTGCCCTGACCCTGGTGCAGGTCGCCGTTCCGGATGCGCTGGTGCAGCTTCTGGATACTGTCTTCCGACAGGGTCTCGCCGCCCAGCATGATTTTCAGGCCGTTATAGTTGGACGGGTTATGGCTGCCGGTAACCATGACCCCGGAGCCAGTACCCAGGTGGTGAGTGGCAAAATACAGCACCGGTGTCGGCACCGCCCCGACACTGACCACATTACAGCCGGTCGCCATGATGCCCGCGGCCAGGGCTTCCGACAGTTCCGGGCTGGAATGACGGCCATCGTAGCCGATGCACAGGGTGTCCTGGCTGCGATCCAGGGCTTCCGACCCGATGGCCTGGCCAATCACCCGGACAATGTCCGGGGTCAGCGTCTCGCCGACAATGCCGCGGATATCGTAGGCCCGGAAAATGGTGGGCGACATCGCCGCCGGTGCCCGGGTCTCGCCTACTTCAGGCGTTGCCCCGGCGGGGCTCTCACCGAAGCCGAGCACGTCTTCATCACCGTCCAGCATGTCGATATCCGGTATGTCCCGATCCTGGAACAGCGGCTCGTCTGCTTCGGGCTCCGGAGCGGGGCGTTTGGTGCTCGCCGCCGCCTTGCGGCCATTGCCCTCAAGCCGTTTTTCCACCACCTTGCTGATGCGATGCAGTACGTCGGCAATGACCGACGGAATTTCCCAGCGCAATTCAGGTGGAGCGATACGTTCACCGGCAAACGCCTTGTGGGCCCATTGCACCAGACGGGTGGTCTCCTTGCGCAGGGCGCTCTGGGCCGACGACAGCATCAGCCAGACAATGACGGCCGCCACCAGGAAGCCGGCCACCACCAGGGCCAGGATGATCATGGGATCAAGGGTGGGTGATGGCACCTGCGGGCGATAGCTCAGGCTCCAGCCCGGAATGGAGAGCGCGCGGGATACTTCCGGCCCGTTGCCCTGCCCGCCACTAATCACATCCCGCGCCTGGCCACCAACAGTCTGTACCAGGGTGCCACGGCCACCGGTGCCGCTCAGTACGGGGGCCAGCACACTGGCATCGAACTGTATTACCAGCGTTCCCTCGATCACCTGGCTGGACGGGTTGCGCACGCGGGTGGCTGTCTGCACCAGCCACTGACCATCGCGGGGGAAGGCGTCGGGGTTGACGTCACGGCCGGACTCGGCCCGCCGTGCCAGATCCAGGGTCGCAAACCCCAGACCGGCCTCGTCGTCGGCCCGGCGCGGTATGCTGCGATAGGGGAACAGGAACACCTTGCGAATACCGGGCATCAGGGTCTGAAGCTCTTCCGCCAGCTGGCGCTCTCCACCAAGCTCTTCCAGAGCCTCCCGCACGGTGGCCTGGGTACCCAGGCCTTTGGTCAGCGTCTGCAGCAGTTCCACGCGATTCTCCAGCCTGGCGGCTGCCGATTCGGCGCCGGCCTCGGCAGCCTGCTGACGGCGTTCGCTTTCTGCCGACTGGAAAACACCCACCTGCAGCACCACGGCAACAGCCACCCCGATCAGAAGCACCACCAACGCCTGTGTTGCCGCGACGGTGGACAGTTTGCGCACCTTGCTGCCGGCGTCTTTCCCGGCCTTCCCCTTGTCGGACTTACCGACGGCTTTCTTGTTTTCGGGGGACGCCTCCACCGGGGCCTCTTCGGATCCGGAACTCCCCTTTTTCTTGCCAAATTTCATAGTCGGCTCCGTCTTGACGGCTGCTTCGTTGTTATTTGCGCTGACAGTCAGTTCGTTAATGTGCTGTCAGTATAGATGTTTACATGAATCGGATAATGACACATTCGGCGTATTGGCAACTTTCCCGAAGTCTGCGCAGCAGACTCTCAGTGCTGCCCGGTTGACCCGAAGCCACCATCGCCACGGCCAGTGGCCTGGAATTCGTCCACCACCTCGAAGCGGGCCTGCACCACAGGCACCAGGACCAGTTGCGCAAGGCGCTCGCCTACATTGACCGTAAAGGTGCTGGTGCCCCGGTTCCAGCAGGACACCATCAGCTCACCCTGGTAGTCGGAATCGATCAGCCCCACCAGATTTCCCAGGACAATGCCGTGTTTGTGCCCCAATCCGCTGCGGGGCAGGATCATCCCCGCCAGGGAGGCGTCCTCGATATAAATGGACAGGCCGGTGGGAATCAGGGTCGACTCCCCCGGCGCCAGGGTCAGCGGCGACTTCAGGCAGGCCCGCAGGTCAAGGCCGGCGGAACCGTCAGTGGCATAGGCGGGCATGGGGATCTCATCCCCGATTCGTGCATCCAGAACTCTCAGCTGCACTGGCTGTTGACTCATAATGCGTCCTTTTTGGGCATGTCGGAGGTTAACGGACCCTGAGCGCCGGACGCCAGGAATCCATACAGAGGGTTCTTCAGGCCATGCGATCAGCAATCAGCCCGATCAACGAGGCGGCTATCTCCCGTTTGGCGGCGGGGCCGATGGCCTGCTGTCCACCGGGCCAGAACACGGTCACGGCATTGTCGTCGCTGTTGAAACCGATACCCGGGGCGGAGACGTCGTTGGCAACGATCATTCCCAGCTTCTTCCGCTTCATCTTGTCTGTGGCGTAATGCTCCACATCGGTGGTCTCCGCCGCGAAACCCACGGTAAAGGGCGCATCCTCGCGAGCGGCAATGGCCGCCAGGGTATCGGGATTGCGCACCAGGTCCAGAGACAGGGATTCACGGGATTTTTTCATCTTCTGGTCAGCCCGGGAGGCGGGCCGGTAATCCGCCACGGCGGCGGTGGCGATAAACAGGTCGGCACCCCTGTCCACTTCTGCCGAGGCGGCCTGCAGCATGTCTTCGGCGGTCTCTACCGGAACCACATCCACCCCCACCGGGGCCGCCAGGTTGACCGGACCGCTGACCAGGGTCACGGTCGCCCCGGCCGCGCGGGCTGCCTCGGCAAGGGCATAGCCCATCTTGCCGGAGCTGTGGTTGGTGATATAGCGGACCGGGTCGATGGGCTCGCGGGTAGGGCCGGCGGTAATAACCACACGGCGGCCCGCCAGCCGGGTGTTCGCGGCCACTTCCGGTGTTGCGGCCTGCTCGATGAGACCAAACAGGGTTTCCGGCTCCAGCATCCGCCCTGCCCCCACATCACCACAGGCCTGACTGCCCTGATCCGGCCCCCACAGGCTGATCTGGGGATCGTCCTGCAACAGGCGAACGTTCCGCCGGGTCCGGTGGTTGCCCCACATGGCCTGGTTCATGGCCGGGGCCAGTGCGATCGGTGCTTCGGTGGCACAGCAGACCGTGGCCAGCAGGTCGTCGGCCAGGCCGTGGGCCAGCCGCGCCATGAAATCGGCCGACGCCGGCGCCACCACCACCTGATCCGCCCACTTGGCCAGCTCGATATGCCCCATGCCGGCTTCTGCCTCCGGATCCAGCAGTGACGTACGTACCGCCTCGCCACTGAGGGCCTGGAAGGTCATCGGCGTGATAAAGGCTTCCGCGCCCCGGGTCATGACAACCCGCACCTCGTGGCCGGCCTTTTTCAGCAGCCGGACCAGTTCCGCGGTCTTGTAGGCGGCAATGCCACCGGTAATGCCAAGCAGGATCTTCTGGCTGACCATAGCGTCTCCATCGTTTACCGCTGCCCGGGCCCGATTACGAGCCCCTTCGAGGGGCTATAAGATAGCATTGCCGGAATCTCCCCGACAGTGCGGCGCTCATGTTAGAATAGACGAGTGTTCCGTTTGGTTAATTCGCTGACCTACTGCGAATTAACCAAACGGAACACTAATGCAGGACGCATCGACACATTACACAGGGAATGTCATGACAACGACCCAATGGCCCCGGGATGAACGCCCCCGGGAACGACTGCTCGCCCACGGCCCGGAAATCCTCTCGGACACCGAATTGCTGGCCATCTTCCTGCGTACCGGAACCACCGGCATGCCGGTCATGGCCCTGGCGCGCCACCTGCTGGATGAGTTCGGCAGCCTGCGCGGCCTGATGACCACGTCTCACAACGGATTCTGCCGGGTAAAAGGCCTGGGCACGGCCAAGTACGCCCAGGTCCAGGCCGCCATGGAAATGGCTCGCCGGGTGATGGATGAACCAGTACGCCAGGGCGACCCGCTGATATCGCCGGAAGAGACCCGGCGCTACCTTCGCAGCCGCCTGGGCACCCAGCACCACGAGGTATTTGCCGGGCTGTTCCTGGATAACCGTCACCGGGTCATCCGCTATCAGGAACTGTTTCGCGGCACCATTGACGGCGCGGCAGTCTATCCGCGGGAAGTGGTGCGACACGCCCTGGACTTCAATGCGGCGGCAGTGATCTTTGCCCACAACCACCCATCAGGGATTGCCGAACCCAGCCAGGCGGATATTTCGCTCACCCGGCGCCTGAAGGAAGCCCTTGGGCTGGTGGACATTCGCGTGCTGGATCATATGGTTGTAGGCCATGGCGAGGTCATCTCTTTGGCCGAACGAGGCCTGATGTGAGCGTCCGGCGGCTGCACAATTTCCCAACAATTTTTTGCGTTAGGGGGCCTGTTCTGGTATAAAAGCGTCCCTTTCTGGCGGCGTCTGGCGAGCACCGTGCAATCTGCAGACACGTAGAGCAACCAGAGACCCGATAGTAAGGAGCCCCCGAAAAGGGGATCTGCCCTTTCCAGAGGCTCCTTTACTTTTAAAAACGATTTCGTATTCAGGACCAACGCTCAGGTCGGAGGCAAACATGTCCAGAGTCTGTCAGGTAACCGGTAAGCGACCGGTATCCGGTAACAACGTTTCTCACGCGATGAACCACAACAAGCGTCGTTTTCTGCCCAACCTGCAGAATCACCGCTTCTGGGTTGAGTCCGAGAAGCGCTTCGTGAAGCTGCGCGTATCCACCAAGGGCATGCGCATCATCGACAAGAAAGGCATTGACGCTGTGCTGGCCGATATTCGTGCCCGCGGCGAGAAAGCATAAGGAGCCGCATCATGCGCGAAAAAATCAAACTGGTTTCATCAGCAGGTACTGGTCACTTCTACACGACCAAGAAGAACAAGCGTAACACGCCGGAAAAGATCGAGATCAAAAAGTACGATCCGGTTGTCCGCAAGCACGTTGCGTACAAGGAAGCCAAGATCAAGTAAGGTCTTTGCTTACCGAAAAACCCGGCTCCGGCCGGGTTTTTTTATGCCTGAAACCCGGATTCCACCGGACAAACACGCTCAGAAGGTTTCCAGATAGCCTTTGGGCAGGGCGATATCCATGGCGATGGGCAGGTGGTCGGACAGCGGATAGCTTACCACCTCGGAATTGCGGATCTCCAGGCTGGGGCTGACCAGGATATGGTCCAGCGCCCGCTCGGGCCGCCAGCTGGGGAAGCTGTGGGCCGTGTCCGGCAATGGAATCAGGTTGGCATGCTTCAGTGGCGTATTGGTCAGGAGCTCGTCCGCATGATTGTTGAGATCCCCCATCAGCACCACGTGCTGATAATCCGCAATCAGCTCATTAACATAGGCCAGCTGGCGGGTCTGGCCTGCCTTGCTCAGCGAAAGGTGCATGATGACCAGCACCAGTGGGTCCTCGATGTCACCAAAACGGGCAATGATCGCGCCCCGCCCCGGCAACAGGCCCGGCAGGCGGTGCTCGGTCACATCCAGCGGCCGGAACCGGCTTAGCAGACCGTTGCTGTGCTGGGCCAACGGCCCCAGGTTGCGGTTCAGTTGCTGACGCCAGTAGGGAATGCCACTCGCCTCAGCCAGGTACTGGACCTGATTGATATAGTCGCTACGCAAACTGCCGCCATCACACTCCTGCAGAGCGACCACATCATAGTTACGGATCAGCGTGGCGATACGGTCGAGATTTTCGATACGACCCCGGTGCGGCAGCACATGCTGCCAGCTCCGGGTGAGGTAATGATGGTAGGACGCGGTGTTGATGCCCACCTGGATGTTGAAGGTCAACAGCCGGATATGATGGCGGGGCTCGAAGTCCGGAACGTGATCCGTACCGGAACAGGCTCCTCGCGAGGGCGATGCCCCGCCGGAAATGTTGCTGAACCCCTGTTTCAACCTTCGATACATCAATAAGGCTCCGGAAACATGGTGGCACCGGACCAAGCGCCTGACAGGCAGACGTCAGGCCCGCCCCGAATCTCTACTCGGCGCGCTCGCTACGCTCCTTTTCAACAAGATAGTCGACAACTTCCAGGACTTCCTCGTAGCCACCGGCCATACCGGGCCCGGTCTTGTATTTGCCCGCCACCAGCATGGTGGGCGTGCCACCCACCCGGGCACCACGAAGTATGGACATGGAACGCTGAACCTGGGCCTTGACCCCGAAACTGTTGAACGCCTTCATGAACGCCTCGCGGTCGACGCCCTGGGTTTCCACGAAATCGGCCAGGTCAGATGCGCTGGACAGATCCCGGCGCTCCCCGGAAAGAGCCGTATAGAAGGCATCATGGGTCTTGTCGGTGGCACCAATCGCCTTGGTCGCGTAATAGGCGTAAGCATGCTGGGCCGCCGCCTTGTTCATGGGGGCTGGCAACAGCACCACGTTGACGTCGTCAGCGATATCCTTCTTCCAGGACTGCAGGAACGGCTCGAATTCATTGCAGTAGCCGCAGCCATACCAGAAGACCTCTGCCACCTCGATGCCCTCATCGTTGGAGGCCGAGACTTCCGTTGGCAGGCGCTCGTAATGCTGACCCTCTACCCACTGCTCCTGGGCGGAAGCGGAAAACGCGACAGTGGCGGCAATCATGCCGGCGGCAAGAGATCGGACAATACCCATCAGGCACCTCTGGATTGGTTGTGGTTGTTTCATGAACTCGCGTGAGACAGCTTCACTGGTAAAAGGTTCATCTGCCATGGATTATGCCATGCTCTGCAGCCATATCCAGCCGACCGCCGTTACAGCACTGTCAGGATGCCAAAAACGCAAAAGCCCGCACACGGCGGGCTTTCGTGGTTGCGGCATTGACTGATGATCAGTTCAGGCCGGAAATATAGTTGGCGACGGCCTCAATTTCGGCGTCGGAAAGTTTGGATGCAATATCTATCATGATTTGCGACTGGGGCGCACCATCGCGCTCACCGGACCGGTAGTCGTTCAGGGCCTTGATCACGTACTCGGCATTCTGGCCACCAAGATGGGGGTAAGCTGCCGGCTCGTTACCCTTGCCTTCCGGACTG
Source organism: Marinobacter zhanjiangensis (assembly GCF_014651935.1). Taxonomy (GTDB): domain Bacteria; phylum Pseudomonadota; class Gammaproteobacteria; order Pseudomonadales; family Oleiphilaceae; genus Marinobacter; species Marinobacter zhanjiangensis. The sequence goes on from NZ_BMXV01000001.1 coordinate 56,663, forward strand.
TGGCAGGCGGCACAGGCGGCGACGCCGGAAGCCAGGTTGCCACCCTTGTAGAGACTGCGGCCCTGATCCAGCCCGTCCGGGCTGGCCTGGCCAACGGGCATCTCGGTCTGGTCAAAGTACGCGGCCAGGTCCCGCAGATCCTGGTCGCTCATGTTGTTCAACAGACCGGTCATTTCCGGAACCTCACGATTACCATCGCGAATGGCTCGCAACTGCTGGAACTGGTAGTTTTCCCCCAGGCCGGCAATCTTGGGATAGACTCCCATCACGGGGGCAGCACCATTCTGCCCATGGCAGCCAGCACAAACACCGGCATTCGCCTCACCTGCTTCAGGATCTCCCGCCCCATAAGCCGTCATCGAAAGGCCCAGGCCGAGAACCACACCTGCGATCAGTTTTTTCATGCTCGCTCCGCTTATTTCTCATCAGAAACGTTATTCTTCGTGCCACCGGCAGAACTGGGGAAAGCCCCGACTGGCGGGCCATTTTGGCAGTAGTACCCTGCGCACTGTCCGGAAATTGGTGTAGCATTATACATCAAGGAGCCCATGAATAAATGCCATGGGTCAGTTTGCAGCCACATGGTCAATCACCCATGTCATCCAGGACTTTTTTGTGACCACTGAACCACCCAAGCCGATTTCCTATAACAGTGCCCGTTTCCTGCTCAGTGCCGCGCAACTGTCGGACTGCCCGCCCGACAGCGGCCGCGAGGTCGCCTTCGCCGGACGCTCCAACGCCGGCAAGTCCAGCGCCATCAACTGTATCACCACCAACGGCAAGCTGGCCCGCACAAGCAAGACGCCGGGGCGCACCCGGCTGATCAACTTCTTCTCCCTGAACCGGGAGAACTGCCGCCTGGTGGATTTGCCCGGCTACGGTTATGCCAAGGTGTCCCGGGACATGAAGGATGACTGGCAACAGCACCTGAGCCACTACCTCACTGAACGCCGCAGCCTGGCGGGACTGGTTCTGGTCATGGACATTCGCCATCCGCTGACCGACTTCGACCAGATGATGGTGGAATGGTGCGAACATAACAACCTGCCATTGATGATTCTTGCCACCAAGGCGGACAAGCTCAAGTTCGGCCAGGCGAAAAACGCCATGCAGGGTATCCGCAACGCTCTGAAGGATGCGCAGTGTCTGCAGCACCTGATTATGTTCTCCGCCACCAGCAAGACCGGGCTGGAGGAATGTCGCAACGGGCTTTCCAACTGGCTGGAAGGCTGACGCCATAAAAAACCCGACCGGAAGTCCCGGTCGGGAATCGTCAGGGTTAGCGACGTACTGAGACCTGAGTCTCGCCGGCGAGTCCTTCTGCACCGGCATTGACTATGATCAAACTTTCGCCGGAAAGTTCCCGGACACGCGATTCGTCAGTGAATCCGGACGATCACGGGGGGCTCCCGAAATCCGGCATTTATTCCCGCACGGCTTAGCGTATAAACTCTAACCAACAGTGAGGCCTGCCGGCAGCGCGCTTTCGCGGACGCACCACGTCCCGGGCCGCCCCATACACGGGCTAGCCCGCCCGGCTCAAAAGGCTCCCTATCATCTGGCCGAGGATCCCATCATGAGTGCCACGGTTGTGCCATTGAACGAAAGCAAGAAGCAGATCCAGCTCACCGCCAGGGTACTGGCCGAGCAGAAGCAGGCTTTCAGCCGAAACCCGCTGCCGTCCCTGACCGAGCGCAAGGACAACCTGTCACGCCTCAAGAAGACGCTGATCGCACACCAGGAACAGTTCTGTGAAGCCATCGACAAGGACTTCAACGGCCGCTCCCGGGACGAGACACTGATTGCGGAGATCATTCCCTCCGTTCAGGGTATCAATTACGCCATCAGCAACCTGAAGGACTGGATGGCCCCGGATCGGCGGCATGTTTCCATGCTGTTTCAGCCCGCCAGCAACAAGGTGTTCTATCAACCGAAGGGCGTGGTGGGCATTATCGTGCCCTGGAACTACCCCCTGTACCTGGCCATAGGCCCACTGGTTGCCGCCCTGGCCGCCGGCAACCGGGCCATGATCAAGATGTCCGAGTTCACACCTCACACCTCCGCGTTGCTGGCCAAGCTGGTGGAAACCACCTTTCCCCGGGATCTGGTGGCCGTCATCAATGGTGAGGCAGACGTGGCCGCCGACTTTTCCAGCCGGCCCTTCGATCACCTGCTGTTCACCGGCTCCACCACCGTGGGCCGGCTTGTGATGAAGGCCGCCGCGGAAAACCTGACACCGGTGACCCTGGAGCTGGGGGGCAAATCACCGGCGGTCATTTCCAACGATGTACCCATGGAGGATGCCGCCGAGCGTATCGGCTTTGGCAAGGCCCTCAATGCCGGCCAGACCTGCGTGGCGCCAGACTATGTGCTGTGCCCGTCGGATCGGATCAATGCCTTCGTGGACGCCATCCAGGACGCCCTGGGCCGTATGTATCCCACCCTGAGGGACAACCCCGATTTCACCAGCGTCATCAATGACCGCCAGCACCAGCGGCTGCAGGAACTGCGGGCCGATGCCCACAGCAAGGGCGCACAACTGGTGGAGATCAACCCGGCCCAGGAGCACTTCGAGGACGGCTGCCGCAAGATGCCGATCACCCTGGTGCTCAACCCCACCGAAGACATGAGGGTGATGCAGGAAGAGATCTTCGGCCCCCTGTTACCGGTGGTACCCAGCAAGGGACTGGACGATGCCATGGCCTACATCAACAGCCGGCCGCGACCACTGGCGCTGTACTATTTCGGGTATGAACGGGACGACCAGAAGCGACTGCTGGCGGGCACCCACTCCGGGGGCGTCTGTATCAACGACTCCCTGATGCACGTGGCCCAGGACGACCTGCCCTTCGGCGGCGTCGGTGACTCCGGCATGGGGCACTACCACGGCCATGAAGGCTTTCTCACCTTCTCTCACAGCCGCGCGGTGTTCGCCAAGCAAAAGCTCAACAGCGGCAAGCTGGTGTATCCGCCCCACGGTGGTCCGCTGCACAAACTGGTCTATCGGTTCTTTATTCGCTAGTATCAGCGGCCTCTGGCATAAGAAGGAGCACGCACATGACAACGGTTATCTACCCGGGAACCTTTGACCCCATTACCAACGGCCATGTCGACCTGGTTGAGCGGGCACGGCGGCTGTTTGACGAGGTGGTGATAGCCGTTGCCCACAGCTCCAAAAAGAACCCCCTGTTCAGCCTCGACGAACGGGTAAAACTGTGCGAGGAGTCTACCCGCCACCTGGAGAATATCCGCGTGGTGGGCTTCAACAACCTGCTGGCGGACTTTGTTCGCCAGCAGGAGGGTAACGTGCTGCTGCGCGGGCTGCGGGCGGTGTCCGACTTCGAGTACGAATTCCAGCTGGCGAACATGAACCGTCACCTGGCTCCGGAGGTGGAGAGTGTGTTTCTGACGCCGTCCAACCACCTGTCCTATATTTCCTCCTCCCTGATCCGGGAAATCGCCTCACTGGGCGGGGACGTGTCGGAATTCGTCCCGCCAGTGGTGCATCAGGATCTCAAGGCGAAGTTCTCCGGGTAAGCAGCCGCGGACTCGCTGATGGTGCAATACCCGCTACTCTCCCGTGGGCACTTACACGCCGGCGGGGCATAAAAAAACCGGAGCCCGAAGGCTCCGGTTTTTTTTATCGGGGCTGGCCAGGCATTACTGCAGCATGGACGAACCGCCTCCCATACCCGGCATGGGGATGGGCATCTCCTGCCCGTTCAGGTTCACCGTCATATTGTTCAGGGAAGCATCCATTACGTAAAAGTCGCCTTCCTCCACGAGAGCGCCCTGCATAACCATGGGCATCAGCTGCTCCCCCAGCTCCGGGTACTGCTCACCAAGGGCAACCGGAATTTTCACACTCATCTCACCCTCGATGGTCTGGGCGATCAGCATCAGCGGTACCCGGTCCTCGTCCGGCTGCTCCGGATGGGATACCCGCAGGTAACCGGTCACCGGACCTTCCGGGGACGTGATATTCAGATCGGTTATGGCGGTCATTCCTCTGGCCATCAGTTTCTCGATGCTGCCGCTGACGGCCATGGTCGCCTGCATCTGCTGCTCATACGCTTGCTGTGGATCGTCACCCGCCGAGGCACTGAGCTGCTGTACCGTTTCGATGGCCTCCAGCATCTCGTTCCAGGCGGCGACATCCATCTCCTGCAGCTGAACGTCCAGGCTGTGGGGGCCATAGCTCTGGCCACCATGCACGACCTTGTCCAGGGTTGTCGTGACCGTCGCCGATACCGCCTTGTCGTCCTTGACCGGGGTGGAGCTGCTGTTCATCTCCAGGCCCTCCAGAACCACCTCGGGCTCGCCCTGAACAGCAACCGACAGCTTGTCCATGGTCACCGACCCGTCGCCGGTCCAAAGGCTGCCGGTCAGCAGGGTGGACTGCTGTTCCATGTTCAGGTTTTCCAGGGATACGCGGGCCTCCGCGGTGCGCAGCACCAGGCCCGGCCACCGGGTGATGAAGTCCAGTTGCTCGCCATCGCTGCTCACTTCCAGCGTGGCGAAACCCTGGGAGACGTTGACGGTCTCGCCAGACGCTTCATCGGTATAATCAATCGCGGGCACGTCCAGCTCCACCAGGGATGACCCCCAGGCACTGGTGGTAACTTTCACGGTGGGCTTGTCGTCCGGGAAGATCCTGTCGAACACCTCATCGTCGGGGAGGTCGAAGTTGAACAGGATGGTGCTGCTGGTAATCCCATGTGAGACGTCACCGGTCCAGCCCATGGGATGGCGTTCGCCGGTATCCGGGTCTACCACGTAGACCTGACCGCTGGCGGTCGAACCCAGATAGCCCCGTTCATACTGGTCGGTTTCTATGACGAAGAACGGCTGCGACTCGTTAAACTCACCGGTCGCAGACTGCCAGTGCTGTTCCGTCAGCATTCCCACGGCCCATGGGGCGGCTACTGCTGCCACCACGACCACGCCGCCGGCAATAATCCATGCTTTTTTCATGTCCTTTACTCCATTTCAGGGAGTCAGTCAGGTAGCCACGACAATCGGCGCTCCCCCAACCTCCCTGTTTACTGATCCCACCCGCTCCTTCTTGAACGGGCCGCGAGACCGGACCCGGTCACTTGGCACTCAACCGGTCCAGCAGGACCAGCTGGGACGCAAAGCGTTCCTCGTCCGGTGAGGGCTGATTCTGCAGGTAACGTCCATCGGGCTGCAAGACCCAGCTCTGACAGTTGTCACGTAAACAGGCATCCAGGTCTTCTTTCAGACGACTGGCCAGGCTGGGCTCCTCCACCGGAAAGGCCACTTCAACCCGGTTCACCAGATTGCGGACCATGGCGTCGGCACTGGAGCAGTACACCTCTGGCTTGCTGTTATTGCCGAACCAATAGACGCGGGTATGCTCGAGGAAGCGCCCGATAACGGACCTGACCTCGATGTTCTCCGACAGTCCCGGCACACCCGGCCGCAGGCAGCAGATACCTCGAATGATCAGGTCGATTTTTACGCCGGCCTGGGACGCACGGTACAGGGCCAGCATCACTTCCGGATCGGTCAGGGCATTGAACTTGAAGATGATGTGCCCCTTGTCGCCGAGATCCGCCTCGCGGTCAATCAGCTCGATCAACCGCTTGTGCAGGGTAAAGGGCGCGTGAAACAGTTTCTTGATCTTGAGCGCCTTGCCCATGCCCGTAAGTTGCTGGAAGAGCTTGTTGACGTCATCACCCAGGGCATCGTCCGCCGACAGGAAACTGTAGTCGGTATACAGGCGGGCATTGCCGGCGTGGTAGTTGCCGGTCCCCAGATGAACATAGCGCTTGAGGCGACCTTCCTCACGACGCACGATCAGAATCATCTTGGCGTGGGTCTTGTAGCCCACCACGCCGTAGACCACGACCACGCCCGACTCCTGCAGGCGGCTGGCCAGCTCCAGGTTCTCGGCTTCGTCAAAACGGGCCCGCAACTCGATGACCGCGGTCACTTCCTTGCCGCGACGGGCTGCGTCCATCAGGGCCTCGACAATTTCCGAGTCGGCTCCGGTGCGATACAGGGTCTGGCGGATGGCCAGCACCTGAGGATCCTTGGCCGCCTGCCGCAGGAAATCCACCACGGGGGTGAAGCTCTGATAGGGGTGCAGCAGCAGAATAGGCTGTTTGCGGATGGCGTCGAAGATCACTTCAGTACTGCGGATGGGCTTGGGTACCGCCGGCGAGAAGCCCGGATAGGTCAGGTCCGGGCGGCTGACCAGACCGCTGACCGCCATCAGGCGGGTCAGGTTGACCGGGCCGTGCACCTTGTAAAGGTCCCGTTCGGTGAGACCAAACTGTCGCAGCAGGAACTGGATCAGCTCCTCGGGGCAGTTATCCGCCACTTCCAGGCGCACGCCGTCGCCGAAGCGGCGGCTGAGCAGCTCACCACGCAGGGCAGAGGCAAGATCCTCCAGGTCGTCTTCCAGCTCCAGGTCAGCATTGCGGGTGAGGCGGAACTGATAGCAACCCTTGATCTCCATGCCCGGAAACAGCTCATCGGCATGGGCGTGGATCATGGACGACAGGAACACCAGATTGTCGCCACCATTGCAGACATCATCCGGCAGCCGCACCAGCCGTGGCAACGACCGGGGCGCCGGCACGATGGCCATGCCGGTCTCGCGGCCGAAGGCGTCCTTGCCATCCAGCTCGACAATGAAGTTCAGGCTCTTGTTGACCAGCCGCGGGAACGGGTGTGAGGGATCCAGGCCGATGGGGTTGACCACCGGCAGGATTTCATCCTCGAAATACTGGCGTACCCATTCCGCCTGGGCCGGCGTCCAGTCACGGCGCCGCACGAAATGGATGCCTTCCCTCTCCATTTCAGGAATCAGCACCTTGTTGAGGATGTCGTACTGTTCGCTGATGTACTCGTGAGCTACCTGGCTGATTTCCTGCAGCACCTGCTCCGGCAGCATGCCATCCGGACCCACCATCTCGCGGCCGTATTTCATCTGCTGACGCAGACCGGCCACGCGGATCTCGAAGAATTCGTCCATGTTGCTGCTGAAGATGCACAGAAAGATCAGCCGGTTGAGCAGCGGGTGATGCTCGTCCAGCGCCTGCTGAAGCACCCGGTAGTTGAACTGCAGGTGGCTCAGCTCGCGGTTAAAATAGTTTTCCCGGGCCGTCAGATCAGACACCCTTTCGGGAACCTCCACAGGTTGCGGCACTGCGGCCACTTCACCCACTTTCCCGACTTCGGGCACCTTCTCCATACTCATATCAGCCTCCGTTGAGCAAGCGCGCTGCCCGCACCGCAAAATAGGTAAGAATGCCGTCGGCACCGGCCCGGCGCATGGCCATCAGGCTTTCCATCATCACCTTTTCGCCGTCCAGCCAGCCGTTCCGGGCAGCGGCCATGTGCATCGCGTACTCGCCACTGACCTGATAGACGAAAGTGGGCACCTGCAGCTCGGTTTTCACGCGGTAGACGATATCCAGATAGGGCATACCCGGCTTGATCATCACCATGTCGGCCCCTTCCGCCAGGTCCATGGCCACTTCGTGCAGGGCCTCGTCGCTGTTGGCCGGGTCCATCTGGTAGGTTTCCTTGCTGCCCTTGCCCAGGTTGCCGGCCGAGCCCACCGCGTCCCGGAACGGACCATAGTAGGAGGAGGCATACTTGGCGGAGTAGGCCATGATCCGGGTATTGACGTGACCGGCCTGCTCCAGAGCCTGGCGGATCTCGCCAATGCGACCATCCATCATGTCCGAGGGTGCCACCATATCGGCACCGGCCTCGGCGTGGGACAGCGCCTGCCTGACCAGTGCCGCCACGGTGCGGTCATTGAGCACATAGCCGTTGTCATCGAGGATGCCGTCCTGGCCATGGGTGGTGAACGGGTCCAGCGCCACGTCGGTAATCACACCCAGCCCCGGGAACTGCTCCTTGAGGGAGCGGGTCGCCCGTTGTGCCAGGCCCTCGGGATCCCAGGCGCCGGAGCCGTCGAGGTCCTTCTTGTCCACCGGCACCACCGGAAACAGGGCCATGGCGGGAATGCCCAGATCATGCACCTCGCGGGCATGCTCCAGCAGTAGGTCGATACTGAGGCGCTCCACCCCCGGCATGGAGGACACCGCCTCGCGCTGCCCTTCGCCTTCCAGCACGAACACGGGGTAAATCAGGTTGTCGACACTGAGCTGATTTTCCCGCACCAGCCGACGGGAAAAGTCATCCACCCGGTTCCGGCGCAGACGGGTTGCAGGATAACCACGATTGGGGAGTGAAAACACGAAAGCCCTCCATAACTGGATTATTTAACGAACTATCATACACGTCCCGAGGTTACCGGAGCATGACCTGGGGCATATGAGTACGGATCCTGGCAGCGCGGAGCTGACAGGCTGGCAGGCACAAGCGGGAAAATGGTGGCACGTTCCGGACTGAAGACGGCGGCAGCCGGCCAGTGATGGAGGCCCGGCTGCCACTCTTGTGATTACATACTGCGATTGTTGAACCCCACCTCGACCTTGCGAGGTGCATCCGTACGGAAACTGGTGTCGACCTGTTCGATCCGGCCACCTTCGCTCAGGAACGCCTGGATATCCGCCTCCAGTTGGGCCCGGATGCGTGCGCGACCGGCAATGGAGTGGTTATCGTCCATATCATTCCAGCCGCCGGATACCTCCAGACTGCTTTCATCCAATTCACTCATGGCTCACCTCCATCAGCGAAAATCAGGGTGTATGCTGATACTTCCCCGGTACTCAAATGAAACGCGCTCCAGAAAGCTCGCAGCTCCCGTGGCCGTTTCCTGCTCGACACCGCCGTACCCGGGGTATACCGGATAACGTGCATGGGCGCCTTGGCGTCTTTATAATCGGGAAATGATGACAGTGCTATCTCAACCAGAATGCTTTTTTGTTACTTTTTGTAACTGAACGGATGGCAAGCCTGATCCATCAATTTTTAATAATAATTACAATTAGATAAACACAGTGAGGCCCGACATGAACGCCAAGCATCCGACACCCCCTGACGGCGAATTCACCCCCGACCAGTGGCTGGCCCGGACCCACGAGGTCACCAACCAGCCACCGGCGCTGGAAAACTACAACCTGTTCCGGCAGGACCAGGCGCTGCAGGAAGCCGTGGAACGGGAAGGCGCGGGCTGGGCCCGCCAGGAGCTGGACACTTACGGCGAGCTGACCGGCCGCAGCGATATTATCGAACTGGGCTTCCAGGCCAACGACAACAAGCCGTCCTTCCACACTCATGATCGCTTCGGCCACCGTATTGACGAGGTTCGCTTCCATCCTGCCTACCATGAGCTGATGAACATGGCCATGGAACACGGCCTGCACAGCAGCCCCTGGCAGAAGCCCGGCCCCGGCGCCCATGTCGCCAGGGCCGCCAGGTATTACCTGCACACACAGGTGGAAGCCGCTCACGGCTGTCCCATCACCATGACCTTCGCCGCCATGCCCTCGATCATGAAGCAGGCGGATCTGGCGGAAACCTGGGCGCCGAAGATCCTCGATTGCAGCTACGACCCACGCAACCTGCCCGACTCGGAAAAGCGCTCGGTCACTATCGGCATGGCGATGACCGAGAAACAGGGCGGCAGTGATGTGCGCGCCAACTCCACCCGGGCCTTCCCCACCGGCAAGGAAGGCCCCGGCCAGGCCTATGAACTGGTGGGCCACAAGTGGTTTGTATCGGCCCCCATGTGCGACGCCTTCCTGGTGCTGGCCCAGGCCCCGGGTGGCCTGTCCTGCTTCCTGATGCCGCGCTGGTGCCCGGACGGCAGCAAGAACCCCTGGCAGATCCAGCGCCTGAAAAACAAGATGGGCAACGTCGCCAATGCCTCCAGCGAGGCGGAACTGCGGGGTGCCCTGGGCTGGATGGTGGGCGAGGAAGGCCGCGGTGTGCCCACCATCATTGAAATGGTGGCCATGACCCGTTTCGACTGCATGATCGGCAGCTCCTCCGGCATGCGCCAGGCCGCCGCCCAGGCACTGCACCATTGCCATTACCGCAGCGCCTTCGGGGCACGCCTTAGCGAACAGCCGCTGATGCAGAACGTGCTGGCCGACCTGGCCCTGGAGAACGAAGCCGCCATGGCCTATGCCATGCGCGTGGCCCGGGCCCTGGACGCCGGCAACGACGAACAGGAAAAGCTGTTCCTGCGCCTGGCCACCCCGGTAGGCAAGTACTGGATCTGCAAGCGCACACCGAACCACGCCTACGAAGCCATGGAGTGCATCGGCGGCAGCGGCCTGATGGAAGACTGCATTCTGCCACGGCTGTTCCGGGAGTCCCCGGTGAACGCCATCTGGGAAGGCTCCGGCAACGTCCAGTGCCTGGATACCCTGCGGGCCCTGCAGAAGTCGCCGGAGAGCCTCGACGCCTTCCTCGGCGAGGTCAACCTGGCCCGGGGCAGCGACCGCCGCTTCGACGGTTTTATTGACCGGCTGACAAAAGACTTCGGCACGGCCATCACCAACCCGGACCAGATCGCCTTCCAGGCCCGGGACCTGGTGGACCGGCTGGCGGTATCCCTGCAGGCTTCGCTGCTGATCCGCCATGCGCCGGCGGCCGTGGCCGACGCCTTCTGTGCGTCCCGTATCGACAGTCAGGGCATCCACAACATCGGCGCCCTGCCCGCCGGCGTGGACGCCAAAGCCATCATCGAGCGGGCCACACCCCATGTCTGACGCGTTTCGCAAACTGCTGGCGGAGCGGGAAGCCGCTCCCGTCACCATCACGCCCCATATCGGCATCGTGACGCTGCACTTCCAGCTCTATGGCGTGGAAGACCTGAAAGCCAAGCGCAAGGCCTTTACGCCAATGCGGGCCATCTGGGGCAAGGAGCCGGACCTGGCTGTCGCCGAAACCGGTGACCATGAGGCACTGGACAGTGCCGTGTGGAGTATCGTTGCCATTGGCGGCACCTCGCAACAGCTGACCGCACGGCTTGACCAGGTTGAGAAGGCCATTGAGCAGCGAATCGATGCGCCGGTCCTGGAGGTCCACCGGGAACTGCTGTAAGAGCCCGTACCCACCGGGCTGGTCGCTTGGCATCCAATGTCATGACGCCGTATACTACGCGGCCTTGACCACGGACCAGAACAGGGGATGAGGATGATACCTCCTGTTGAAAGTTCCGCTGAATTCGCCGGGCATCAGGAAAGCCCCCGGGGGATACCACAGATGGCGTGGCGCGTATGACCGGTAAGAAAAAGTCAGCTCAGGCATCGGTTGAGGCCATGTACCGGGTATTCACGGTGCCGGAGGCTCCCGAATCCACCCTGAGCCGAATCGACCAGAATATCTCAGGTAACCTTGCCGGTTTTCTGCAGGAACATATTGTGGCGGTGGAACGGGACCTGAGCGAGGTCGAGAAAAACTTCGCCGACTCCGCCATCCCCGAAAAGCCGATCTTCGTCTCCGAGCAGGCGCAGTTCCTGCTGGACAAGCTGGTGGCCAACTCGGTCCATACCGCGTCCCCCAGTTTTATCGGGCACATGACGTCGGCGCTGCCCTATTTCATGCTGCCGCTGTCCAAGATCATGATCGCCCTGAACCAGAACCTGGTGAAGACGGAAACCTCCAAGGCCTTCACCCCCATGGAGCGCCAGGTGCTGGGCATGATCCACCGGCTGGTCTACCAGCAGGACAGCGCCTACTACCGCAAGTGGATGCACGACCCCCGCCATGCTCTGGGCGCCATGTGTTCCGGCGGCACCGTGGCCAACCTTACCGCCCTGTGGGTGGCCCGCAACCGCGCGTTTCCGGCGGAAGGCAGCTTCCGTGGCCTGCATCAGGAAGGGCTGTTCCGGGCGCTGAAGTATTACGGCCATGAAGGCGCCGCTATCCTGGTGTCCCGCCGCGGTCATTATTCCCTGCGCAAGGCCGCCGACGTGCTGGGCCTGGGCCGCGACTCCCTGATTCCCGTCGACACCGACGACGACAATCGCATCCAGATCGATGCCCTGCGGGACAAGTGCCTGGACTTGCAGCGCCAGAAAGTGAAGATCATGGCCATCTGTGGCATTGCCGGCACCACCGAGACCGGCAGTGTAGACCCCCTGGACGCCATGGCCGACGTGGCCCGGGAGTTCGGCGCCCATTTCCACGTGGACGCTGCCTGGGGTGGCCCCACTCTGTTCTCCCGTCAGCATGCTCACCTGATGCGCGGCATCGATAAGGCCGACTCGGTCACCTTTGACGCCCACAAACAGCTGTACGTGCCCATGGGTGTGGGGCTTGTGGTGTTCCGCGACCCCACCATGGCAAGCGCGGTGGAACATCACGCCCAATACATCATCCGCAAGGGTTCCCGGGACCTGGGTAGCACCACGCTGGAAGGGTCGCGACCGGGCATGGCCATGCTGATCCACTCGGGCCTGAAGATTCTGGCGCGGGAAGGCTATGAAATCCTGATCAACCAGGGCATCGAAAAGGCCCGCACCTTCGCCGAGATGATCACCGGGCACCCGGATTTCGAACTGGTGACCTCGCCGGAACTCAACATCCTCACCTACCGCTACTGCCCGGCCCGGGTTCAGCAGGCACTGGCCGCCGCCGACTCGCTGCAGGCGGAGCGCATCAACATGAGCCTGAACCGGGTTACCAAGTACATCCAGAAAACCCAGCGGGAAAGGGGCAAGGCCTTTGTCTCACGAACCCGCCTGGAGCCGGCCCGCTACAGCCACTTCCCCTGTATCGTGTTCCGGGTGGTACTGGCCAACCCGCTGACCACGAAAGAGATCCTCGACGACATCCTGACCGAGCAGAAGGAACTGGCCGGCGAGCCGGGACTGAAGGACGAGATGGATATTCTTTACCAGCACGCGGATGCGGTGCTGGGAGGGCCTGTGGCCAGGAGAGCCTGAACATAAACCCCGCCTAACCCAGACAGGACACGGGCTGAGCGGTCAGCGTTAACTCGGGCTATCCAAGGCCGGGTAGGTAAGGTGTGGTTTTGTAGCAGCGCCATGGGTGAAGCAAGCGTTTACGAAGCGCAGCTTCGTGGGCAGATGAACGCCGCGAATCTGTGATTCGTGGCCGGAACGGCCCGGAGCAAGGCGGGCGCCAGGGACGGCCCCTGAATTGCGGCGGAAAAACCACACCTTGCCTGCCCGGCCATGCACCAGAACTGTAAGGTCAATCCCAGCCAAGACTCAGTAAAGCGCCTCCTCATCGTCCAGCACATCGTCCAGAATTTCGAGGAACATCTTGTCCGCCTCACTCCAGTTCTCGGGAATGCGAACCGTGGTCGAGGCACTGATCTCGTCCGCGATCAGCTGGTGCGCGTCCGGCTTGCCCCGGTGCTTACGGGCCACCTCGACACACTTCACCGCCACCGTGGGATCACTCAGCACCTTCTTGATAAACACCCGCAGCTCACCAATCATCTTCGACTGACGGCTTTCGCTTGCTGTACTCATAGACATCTCCGAAGAAGTTCAGGGAAAGGGACCATCAAGAGTATGCAGGATACCCCACCCGGACAACCAGTGGTTAGTGGGGGATTACAGATCCTGCCTCGCCGTAAAAAGCGCGCACAAGAGCCCCGCGGGGCTCAGAATGGCATCACCACCGTCAGATCATCAGCCCGCGAATGGTGAAGTAAAGAATCGCCGCCAGCACGGCCGACACTGGCACCGTGATCACCCAGGCCGCCGCAATGCGGATCAGGTGAGAGCGCTTGACCAGCTCCTCGCGATAGATCTTCTTCAGCCGCTTGCGCTCTTTCTTGGACAGGGGAATGTCCTGCTTGTGCTTGCGGGCTTCCTGCAGCAGGGCTTCCATCTCCTCGACACTGGCATTACGGAAGTCATCGAGAAACGGCTGCAGGCGTTCACGATCGGCATCGTCGTGCTTATCCAGAATCGTGTGGATCTGGGTGGCGTAACTGCGCTTCAGGTACTCCCGCAGGAAGCCCACCCCGAAGACACCACCAATGGCGATATGGGTCGAACTGACCGGCAGCCCCAGCTGCGAGGCCAGGATCACCGTCAGCGCCGCCGACAGTGCCACACAGAAGGCCCGGGTCTTGTCCAGCTCGGTAATCTCGGAACCGACCACCTTGATCACCCGGGGGCCGAACAGCAACAGACCCACGGACAGGCCCAGGGCACCCACCATCATGACCCACAGTGGAATACTGGCATCGGATACGATGCTGGAGGCTGCCAGAGCATCGTTAATGGCAGCCAGCGGGCCAATGGCGTTGGCCACGTCGTTGGCGCCATGGGCAAAGCTGAGCAGACCGGCAGCGAAGATCAGCGGCCAGACAAACAGGGCGTTGACACCATCGGCGTTGTTTTCCATGGTGGCGGCACGGCGGCTGACCCTGACCCGCACCAGCACAAATACCACGGCGGCGACCGCCAGACCCACCAGAGCGGCCCCCAGGAAATCCACCTCGATAATCTTTTTCACACCCTTGACCATCAGATAGGTACCGAAAGCCCAGGCCATGATGGCCACCAGCCAGGGTACAAAGCGACGGGCACTGGCCACCAGGTCACTCTGGTAAAGGATGGTTCTTTTGACCACATAAAGGAACAGGGCGGCAATCAGCCCCCCCAGGGCCGGCGAGATCACCCAGCTCGCCACAATCTTGGCCATCACTGACCAGTCGGCAATGCCCCAGCCGCCGGCCGCAATACCGGCACCGAGCACACCACCCACGATGGAATGGGTGGTGGACACCGGCGCGCCCATCCAGGTGGCCAGGTTCAGCCACAGCGCTCCGGCCAGCAACGCCGCTGTCATCAGCCAGACAAACGAATTGACGTTATCCAGGCGCTCCGGAGTGATGATGCCGCCCTTGATGGTCGACACCACGTCGCCCCCGGCGATAATGGCCCCGGCAGCTTCGAACACAGCCGCAACCATGACCGCACCAAACAGGGAAATCGCCCCGGAGCCTACCGCCGGGCCGACATTGTTGGCAACGTCGTTGGCACCAATATTGATAGCCATGTAGCCGGCTATCACGGCAGCGCCAATCAGGAGGGATTTATTGGGAAGGTCACCGGCAATTTGACTGACCACCAGGCCGATAATGACGAGAAAAATGAGACTGAAGCCTATACGGTAACGTTCCGTCGACTGGCTGGTCAGAACCTGATCAATAAAACCGGATGATTGCGCCATATCGGGTTTCTCATGCAGCATGATAATTGGGCGGCACTATAAAATTTCTGACATGAAATTGAAACAATAGCACCGCCATGCGCACAAGCCATTGATGGTGCCCGGTGCGCACTCCGCCAATGGTCTGGTTGAGGGCCTCGCGGCCCGCCGCTACCATAGCGGGCTTTTGGCACCCCGCCCGGAGGCAACGGACCCATGACCGATATCCAGATTCTGGTAGGCAGCGTTTTTGGTGGTGCACTGATGACAGCCCGCAAACTCCGGGAACAACTGTCGTCCGATGACGTTTCCGTCACCGTGCACGAAAAACCCACCCTGGCCAGCCTGACGGACAGCTCCGGGCCTGTATTGGTGTGCACTTCCACGACGGGCCAGGGAGAGATTCCGGAGAACCTGCTGCCGTTCTACGTCGAACTCCGGGACCAGCTGCCCATGCAGGAAGGTCGTCCATTTGGCGTGATTGTGCTGGGCGACAGCTCCTACGGCGACACCTTCTGCGGTGCCGGCGAGCTGATGGAAGAGGCACTCCGGGAAGTGGCCGCACGCAAGGTCGGGGAAACCCTGCGCATTGATGCCATGGAAACCGTGGAGCCGGAAGAGGACGCCCTGCCCTGGGCCAGTGAATGGGTACGCCAGGTCACAGGTTCAAAAACCTGACCGGTTGCCCGGGCCGACTCCATCACAGCTCAGGCGAGAGCCGCATCACGTATCATGTTGTTACACACTGTCATCGTCCGGAAACACTCCGTTCCAACATGATACTTAAGTAACATGTCGTTAGTGCCGATACTCAAGCAGAATGATCGTCTCCGGAACAACGATAACAAATCAGGATTCCTGTGATTCGAAAGGCGGCTCTGACCATCCTTCTCACCCTTGTGACCGTGGCCGTGGCCGTGCCTGCCGCCCTTGCGGATTCCTCGGGCAAGAACACCCTGGAGACCATTGAATACCTGCGCATGCCCCATGGCGAACCCGCCCTCACGCCGGAACAGGCTCTGGCCAGGCAGGACTGGCAGACTCTGCCGGGCAAGACCCCGAATTTCGGGTATGAGGACGACGCATTCTGGTATCGCATGCCCCTGCCCGCGGGCAAAACCCGCCTCATCCTGGCGATACGTTACCCCCACCTGGACAACATTCGTTTCTGGCCCCTGACCAACGGCCAGCCGGGAGAAATGGTACAGACCGGCGACCAATACCCTTTTGCCGAACGACCAATGCCCCATTCCAATTTCCTGCTGCCGATAACGCGGATACCCGAGGCCAACAACGGCATCCTGCTGCGCATCCAGACCCGGGGTGCCCACCATGTGCCCATGGAGCTGTGGGAACCCCGCTCCCTGCTGGCGCAGCTATCGACGGAGGACCAGCTCCACGCTCTCTACTACGGCGTACTGATCACTATCATCCTGTTCAGCCTGATGGTGTTCGTGGGGCTGCGGGAAAAGATCTACCTTTACTACCTGGCGACCACCGCCAGTTTTCTGTTCCTGCTGGCGTCGCTGAGGGGCATCACCTACCCGCTACTCTGGCCCGAAAGCCCGGCGTAGCAGAATTACAGCATCCTCGTCGCCATACCACTGACAGCCATATCGATTACCCTGTTCTCCCGAAAGCTGCTGGGGCTGAGCCGCATGGGCGGCTGGATCCGGCATTCGGTTCAGGCAGCCATCTACCTCAATCTGTTCGCCCTGCTGGGCGTAGCCGTCTTCGACCACAACCTGTCCAGCTGGCTTTCATTGGCCATCGCGGTGCCTACCTGTCTCCTGCTGGCCCTGATCGGACCGGTGCTGTGGCTGCGCGGGCATCCTCTGTCCGGCATCTACACCCTGTCCTGGGGGGCGCTTACCATTGGTTGCCTGCTCACCATCGCCAATATGTTTGGCTTGTTGCCCAACAGTTTCATCACCACCCACGGGGTACAGCTGGGGTCGACCATACAGGCCCTGGTGCTGACGGCGGCGCTGGCCAACCGCATCTACCTGGAACGGGAATCCCAGGCCCGCTCCCGGGAGGCGGAACTGGCGGCCCTGTCCGCCCAGCGCCGTGCTGAACAGCGGTCCCTGGACCAGGCCATGAGAGAACCGCTGACCAGGCTGCCCAACCGCACCTGTTTTGAAATGACCGCCAGTGAAACCCTCAACCTGAAGCCCGGCAAACGCTGGGCGGTGTGCGTGCTCAGGCTGAACAACCTGGCAGCCATCACCAAGACCCTGGGCCACCGCAACTCCGACCGCCTGCTGGAACTGGTCGCCCTGCGGCTACACCAGATCGCACTGGAACTGCCTGGCGTGCAGCCGGTCGGCCCCCGGGACGACGACTGCCTGGCAGTGCTGGAGCCCGCCACCTTTGCCTACCTGATGGACGCCGGGGCCGCCACCTACGACCCGCAGCGCGTGGAGCAACTACGCGAGCCGATTGATTACCTGGGCATGCAGCTGCCCATGGACAGCTGCATTGGTGTCGCGATATTCCCGGACCATGGCCAGGACCTGAACACCCTCGTCCACCAGGCCTACGTGGCACAGGAGTCCGCCATTGCCATCGAGAAAGGGATGGCCTATTACACCCCCGCCCGGGACCCTTACAGCCCGGAACGCCTGACCCTGGTCACCGAACTCAGGCATGCCCTGGAACACAACGAGCTGGCACTGTGGTACCAGCCCAAGCGCTGCCTGAAAAGCAATGAGATTGTCGGGGTGGAGGCACTGATCCGCTGGCCGGGCCGTCAGCCCGCGGTGCATGCCGACCAGCTGATCGCCCTGGCCGAGCAGAGCGGGCTGATACGGCCGCTGACCCGCTGGGTAATGGAGCAGGCGCTGGCGGCGCGCAACGTATTGCTGGAAGCAGGGCTGGACCTGACCGTATCCATCAACATCTCCCCCAATAACCTGCGGGAGCGTGACTTCCCGCTGTTTGTCCAGCGCCTGATGACCAGTCACCACCAGCATCGCGGCCGGCTGATTCTGGAAGTTACCGAAACCTCGATGATGCAGGACCCGGCCAACTCCATGCGCACCCTGCGCTCCCTGGATTACGCCGGCATTCCCCTGGCCATCGACGACTTCGGCTCCGGCTATTCATCGCTGTCCTACATCAAGCAGCTACCGGCCTGCGAGGTGAAGATCGACCGCTCTCTCGTCACCGACCTGCTGACCCACACCGACGACCGCATCATCGTCAAGACCACCATCGACATGTGTCACAACCTGGGTTACCAGGTGGTGGCGGAAGGCGTGGAAGACGAGGCAACCACGGAGCTGCTGCGGGAAATGGGCTGCGACATGATCCAGGGCTACGTACTGGCGAAACCGCAGCCACTGGCGGACCTGATCGCGCAGCTGCGCCCCGGGGACAGGGACTTGCCGGTGCTTCGCCAGTGACAAGCCTCCCTGCTCATCGATTAACCGGGGTGAGCACTGCTATTTGGAGGGCTTGCGGCGCCGGATCAGCGCTTCCTGCGCTGTCGAGGCCACCATCACGCCGTCCCGGCTGTAGACATTGCCCCGGTTGAACCCACGCGCTCCGAACGCACTGGGGCTGTCCTTGTCATAGAGCAGCCAGTCATCCATGCGCACATCCCGGTGGAACCAGATGGCGTGATCCAGGCTGGCCACCTGCATGTTGGGGGTCAGGAACGCCACCCCATGGGGATTGAGGGACGTGCCCAGGAAGGCGAAATCCGATGCGTAGGCCAACAGGCAACGATGCAGAATGCGATCGTCCGGCAGCTCGCCCTGGGCGCGGAACCAGCTTTGCTTGCTGGGCGGTTTGATCTCCGGGGCCATGGGATTGATCGGGTCCACCGGGCGGATCTCGATGGGACGATTGCGGGTCAACTGGTCGTGGAACTTTTCCGGCACCTGTTTCAGCAAATGCCGGTTGAGTTCCTGCTCGTTCTTCAGGGACTCCGGCGCCGGCGCATCCGGCATGTCCATCTGGTGATCAAAGCCCTCTTCCTCTATATGAAAGGAGACCGATCCGGTAAGGATCTCCTTGCCGTCCTGACGGGCGATCACCCGCCGGACCGAGAAACTGCCGCCGTCCCGGACCCGCTGCACCTCATAGTCAATCGGTGCCCGGGCGTTGCCAGGGCGCAGGAAATAGGCGTGCATGGAATGGGGCATGCGGCCTTCAATGGTGCGGGTGGTCGCCATCAGCGCCTGGCCCAGTACCTGTCCCCCGAACAGATTGGGAAAACCGAGATCTTCACTCTGACCCTGAAAGTGATCATCACCCGCGGGGGCGAGATCCATCAGTTCAACCAGCGCTCTGGTAATGTCCTGCATGCCTGCTCCTGAAAAAGGCTGATCCGGCAACAGCCAACATTGGCTTTATGCTTGCCGGAAATTAATGCTTAGCTTACGAAGCGGCAATTTCTACCGGATACGGCCGCGAAGCGCAAGACAGGCGTGGTGTCGCTCAGGCGCTGGCAAGCACCGGCGGCACCTCTTTCGACAGTGCCTGCTTTTCGATCACGTAGTCGCCGGTCACCGCAAACCCCAGCAGTTCACCGGCGGCATCGCGGTACAACGCCCGCACATTGTTACCGTCACGCTGCACATCCCAGTGCCCGCCACCGCACTCTGCCGGCGGACATACCGCCACCGGACAGCAGGGCGTCTTGACCAGAACCGGCATGGCACCCCACTTCGCCGGCGTCGGCTCACCGGTCAGCGTTGCCGCCAGGGCCCGGGCCGCCGCCATCAGCGGCATGACGTACATGAGTACGTGGCCTTCCACTTCGGCACAATCCCCCAAGGCGTAGATATCCACGGCACTGGTCGCCAGCTGCCTGTCGGTGCGAATGCCATGCCCGACATCGAGTCCGGCAGCCGTTGCCAGGCGGGTCCGGGGCCGCAGGCCAACCGCGGAAACCACCACATCTCCCTGCAGCATAGCACCGTCACTGAGATGTACCTGCGCGCCACCATTGTCTTCCGATACTGACTCGGCGGCCACACCCAGATGGAAGGTAACTCCCTCAGCCTCCAGGGACCGCCTGACCGCATCAGCGGCTGGTTCCGGCAGCAACCCCGGCATCACCTGTGTGGACGGCGCCACCACGGTGACATCGAAACCGCCATTACGCAGATCGTTGGCGTATTCGCACCCGATCAGGCCGGCACCCAGCAGGATCACCCGGCGACGGCCTTCCACCATCCGCCGGAAATACCGGTAGTCCTCCAGGTCATTGATCGAGCACACCCGCTCGCTGGCGCTGATAGCGTCTGGCAGGCGGATAACATCGGCGCCCCAGGCCAGCACCAGCTTGTGGTAGGTCAGCCGTTCTTCGCCAATCAGGATCTGATGCGCCTGCGGATCAATGCCGGTCACCCGGGTGTGGGTTCTTATTTCCATATTGAGCTGGTCCGCCATGGTACCGGCGTCCGCCTGGGCCAGCTCATCGGCGCTCTTGCCCTTGGTGAAGCCGGTCGACAGCATGGGCTTGGAGTAGCTGGTGCCATCATCGGAGGTAATCATCATCAACGGCAGATCGCTGTCGCGCTTGCGCAGCTCTCTGGCCAGGGAGTACCCGGCCAGACCGCTACCGATGATAATCACCGGGGCCTGATCACGACGGGTGTCTGTCATGGCCCGGTCCTCAGCCGATCTCGATCATTTCAAAATCTTCCTTGCCAGCACCGCAGTCCGGGCACTCCCAGTCCTCGGGTACATCTTCCCAGGCGGTACCCGGCGGAACGCCATCGTCCGGCCAGCCTTCGGCTTCATCATAGATAAAGCCACACACTACACACTGCCATTTCTTCACGCTTGTCCTCCTGAAGGAACAGATCGGTGCTTTTACGGCGCACCGGAAAGTTTCGGATACATAATACGCATACGGAAGGTACCGCTAAAGGACCATTGCGTAATACCGGGCCCTGTGCGGGAATCACGGCCTGCCACAATGGTTGTTTTTGCGTATCCGGCAGCTGAAAGGGGCACTCCCTTACAGCCATTATTTTCGCTATACTTGCGCGTTTTACGACAGGATCCGACGACTATGAGTAACCCCGTCGACGAGCTGAGGCAGGTCATGGCGGAAGCCGACTGCCTGGTTCCCGAACAGCAGGTCTACCAGGCCATCGACAGTCTTGCGCGGGATATCACCGCCGCCCTGGAAGACAGCAACCCCCTGCTGTTCTGCGTGATGAACGGCGGTCTGATCCTGACCGGCCAGCTATTGCCCCGGCTGAAGTTTCCGGTGCAGGCCGAATACCTCCATGCCACCCGCTACCGCCAGGAAACCACTGGCGGCATTCTCGAGTGGAAGCTGCAACCGGACGCCGACATGAACGGGCGCACTGTGCTGATCGTCGACGACATTCTCGACGAGGGCACCACCCTGAACGCCATTGCTGACTATTGCGCCACCCATGGTGCCAGCAAGGTGCTGACTGCGGTGCTGGTGGATAAACAGCATGACCGCAAGGCCCGGCCGGGGCTGAAGGCGGACTTCACCGGGCTCGAGGTGGAAGACCGCTTCCTGTTCGGCTTCGGCATGGACTACAAGGGCTATTGGCGCAACGCACCGGGCATCTATGCCGTCAAGGGTCTGTGAACCGGCGGTGAGCAATCACGGGAGCCACTCCATCGTGCCACCGGTCCGCTGGTACCGGTCCTTCCGGCAGGCGCGCCTGAATCGCCCCGCCCTGGCTGGCACTGCTGCCTTCTGGTTACAGGCAGAAGGTTCCCTCACCCGCCACCTGCAGTTGCGCTGCCGGCAGCGCTTTCACGTCGAAGTGGCCCATGAGGGCTTCTGCCTGCCCACCCGGGAGGAAGCTCTGACCCTGGGCATTCCCCACCGGCAACGGGCCTGGATCCGCGAAGTCCGGCTCTGTGGCGACGGCACCCCCTGGGTACTGGCGCGCACCATCATACCGCTGGACACCCTGTCCGGCCGCGGCCGGCGGCTTCGCCACCTGGGCCGGGTGCCGCTCGGCGCGTGGCTGTTCAGTCACCGGGAGTGGAGCCGGGGCCCGTTGCAGACGGGACTATGTCACCCGGTCCGCCCCGGCGACCCCCGCTGTGCCCGGCGATCGATATTCAGCAACCGGGATCATCGGCTGCTGGTGGGCGAATACTTCCTTCCGGAGCTTCTGGCCCGGCCGCTCTGACCAACCCTCTATCGGCCCCTTACGGACCCGCCGGATAATGATAAACTGCCGGCGTCCGATCACTCGCCGATGGAGCACTGATGACCCTGGTCACGCTATCCCCCAGCCTGCGTCACCGCCTGATGGACTATGCACAACTGTTGCGCATCAACCGGCCCATTGGCTCACTGCTGTTGCTCTGGCCCACCTGGTGGGCCCTGTGGCTGGCGGCCGACGGCAACTATCCCGCCATTGGCAACGTCATCGTGTTCACCCTGGGCGTCTTTTTCATGCGCGCCGCAGGCTGTGCCATCAATGACTTCGCCGACCGCAAGGTGGACCGGCATGTCAGGCGCACCAAGGACCGCCCCCTCACCTCCGGGCGCATCCAGCCAAAAGAGGCCGTTGCCCTGTTCCTGGGGCTGGTACTGGCGTCCTTCCTGCTGGTCGTGCTGTTCACCAACACGCTGACCCTCTACCTGTCGTTCGGCGGGCTGGTGCTGGCCTTTATCTATCCCTTCATGAAGCGGTACACCCACCTGCCCCAGCTGTTCCTGGGGGCGGCCTTTTCCTGGGCGATTCCGATGGCCTGGGCGGCGGAGGCCGGCGAACTGAGCCGTCTCACCTGGCTGTTATTCACCGCCAACGTGCTGTGGACCGTCGCCTACGACACCCTCTATGCCATGGTGGACCGGGAGGACGACCTCAAGATCGGCATCAAGTCCACCGCCATCCTGTTCGGTGACGCCGACCTGCGGATCATCGGCTGCCTGCAGGCACTGGTGGTGGTCACCCTGGTCATGGTCGGCAGCCAGGCGGGGCTGGGCTTCTTCTGGTACCTGGGGGTGGCAATGATGGCCGCGCTGTTCGGTTGGCACCAGTACCTGGCCCGCAATCGCACCCGCGAGGGCTGTTTCGAGGCGTTCCTGAACAACAACTGGGCGGGATTCGTGGTTTTTGCCGGTCTGGCCCTGGACAGACTTTTCTGAGCCCGCCGGCGCGAAACCGGACCTGATCCGTACTTTTTCGGATGGAACATGGCCCATGTCATAAACTTGTAACAGATCCCCGTTGTAATGAGGCAGCAACAACTAAAGGACTACAGGTACAAGCGCAATGACCAAGACCGTTCTGATCGTTGACGATGAAGCGCCTATCCGCGAGATGATTGCCGTAGCGCTGGAGATGGCAGACTACAATTACCTGGAGGCGGCGGACGCCCGCGAAGCCCACGCCCTGATCGTGGACAGGCAGCCGGACCTGGTGCTGCTGGACTGGATGCTGCCCGGCACCAGTGGCGTTGAGCTGGCTCGCCGCCTCAAGAAGGAGGAAACCACGGCGGAAATCCCCATCATCATGCTCACCGCCAAGGTCGAGGAAGACAACAAGATCCAGGGGCTGGAGGTGGGCGCCGATGACTACATCACCAAACCCTTTTCCCCCCGGGAACTGGTTGCCCGCCTGAAAGCGGTGCTCCGGCGGACCACACCGGCAGGCGTGGAATCCCCGATCGAGGTGGATGGCCTGACCCTGGATCCGGTCGGCCACCGGATCACCGGCCCCGAGGGCGCCATCAGCATGGGCCCCACGGAATACCGCCTGCTGCAGTTCTTCATGACCCATCAGGAGCGGGTGTACACCCGGTCACAACTGCTGGACCAGGTGTGGGGTGGCAACGTGTATGTGGAGGAACGCACGGTGGATGTACATATCCGGCGCTTGCGCAAGGCCCTCGGCGAGCAATATGATCACCTGATCCAGACCGTGCGCGGCACCGGCTACCGGTTCTCGACCAGGGCTGCCTGATGGCCGCTGGCGCATCATCGGTAATCTGATGTCCCGTCTGGTTCATTCGCTGACCACACGGGGCAGCAAAGGTCCGCCCGGGCAAATGCAGGAGCAGGTCGGAGTTTCATGAACTACAAGTGGTCGCGATATCTGAGGCTGATCCTCCTCATCCTGGCCATGGCCACTGGGGTCGGGGCAGCTTTCGGATACCCCATGGAAGGTCTTCTTGCCGGGCTGCTGCTTTACCTGGCCTGGACCCTGGCCCAGGCCCGCAAGCTCTATCAATGGCTCAGCCATCCCGGCGCCGGCCAGGAGGCCCCGGCAAGCATCGGTCTCTGGGGTGACATCTTCGATGGTCTGCACAAGCTGCATCAAGGCCATCTTGCCACCCAGGACCGGCTGCTGGCCCAGTTCAACCGTTTGCAGGAATCCACCAATGCCATGCGCGACGGTGTGGTGATGACCGACGCCAGAGGTGTGCTGGTGTGGTGGAACGGGTCTGCCTCCTACCTGCTGGGGCTCCAGCGTCAGACCGACCGCGGCCAGCCCATCCAGAACCTGCTCAGGGCCCCGGCCTTCAAGGCGTATTTTGACGGGCGCGACTACCGGGAACCACTGGAACTGAACTCTCCGGCCCGGCCACATCTGCACCTGCAGATCCAGATCAGCCTGTTTGGCGAGGATGACCGGCTGATCGTGGTCAAGGACGTTACCCGACTGTTTCAACTCGAGCAGATGCGCCGGGACTTCGTCAGCAACGTGTCCCACGAGATGCGCACCCCCCTGACCGTCATCAGCGGCTACCTGGAAACCATGGTGGACTACTCCGACGAGTTACCGGCCCGGTGGAAGCGCGCCATCGAGACCATGGCCCAGCAGTCCACGCGCATGGAGGCCCTGATCACCGACCTGTTGCTGTTATCGAAACTGGAAACCGGGGAACAACACGGGGCAGACGTGACCGTGGACATCAGCGCCCTGTGTGAACAGATCTGCCAGGACGCCAGGGCACTCAGTGGCGAATCCGGCGGCCATCAGTTCCACCTGGACATTGGCGACCGGCATCATCTGCGGGGTGATGAGGACCAGTTGCGCAGCGCCTTTTCCAACCTGATCTTCAACGCGGTGAAGTATACCCCCACCGGTGGCAGCATCTTCATCACCTGGTTCACCAACAGCGAGGGTGGGCACCTGTCGGTGAAGGACACCGGCATCGGCATCGACCCCGTCCACATTCCCCGCCTGACGGAACGCTTCTACCGGGCCGACCCAAGCCGGCACAAGGAAACCGGTGGTACCGGGCTGGGCCTGGCCATCGTCAAGCATGTGCTGCTGAACCACGACGGCGAGCTGGAAATCCTCAGTAAAATCGGCGATGGCAGTGAGTTCATCTGCCACTTCCCCCGGTCGCGGCTGGACGAGCCGGAACCCGAACGGCAAACGGCCAGCCTTGCGCCCGGCTCAGCGCCGGAAGCCCGCAATGAAATGTGACAGGTCCTCGAGCTTGGTCGGATCATCGTCCACGAAACGCACCGTCACGCTGACAAAGTCGGTGTCCTGGCGCTTGTCCACCGCCTGCAACTGGTGCACATAGCCATTGAGCCTGGCCATCCGGCCTTCAGCCACCTCCATGTCGACCACCGCCTGATCGAGGATACCGGGAAACGACTGGTCACGCCTGGCAATGACCCTTACCTCCGAAAGGGTAATATCCTTGATCACGCACTTGAGGGTACTGTCGGCAAAACGTATCGCCGCCACCACCAGCCGGCTGTTCCGCTCCGCCCCGGCGCCCGCGTTTTCCGGCGCACTGACGGCAGCGGCAGGCTTGGTGCCAGTGAGCAGGTCGGCGGATCCCCGGAAGGCGTCCCCTGGCGCCGAGGTGGATCGACCATCCTCCGCCATGGCGCGCTCAAGCGTCTTGCCCATGACTTTCATGACCTTCCTGCTCAACCCCTCCGGACTGAACGGCTTGCCCAGGTACTCCGACACTCCCTGCTGCACCGCTTCCACCACGTGGCTCTTGTCACCCCGGCTGGTGATCATGATGAAGGGCACCGTACGGTAGCTGTCGTCGGCACGCGCCCATTGCAGCAGTTCCAGCCCCGACATCTCGGGCATTTCCCAGTCACACAGAATCAGGTCAAAGCGATTGCGGGACATCAGCGACTGGGCCCGCCGGCCATTCTGCGCCTCGGTCATCTCGATCACCGGGAAGCGCTGGCGCAGGGTTCGCTTGACCAGATCCCGGACAAAACTGGCGTCATCAACCACCAGTGCTTTCAGTACTGCCATAACGATTGTTCCCCAATTCTCCTGCCGGGCACCGGATCCATCAAAAGGCACTGGCATGGGCTGTTTAACACGATCCCAAACACGCTACTATAAGCGCTGACAAACCGGATAGTGAGATTTACGTGGTCAAGACCCTGAGATACAGACAATGGATGTCATCCCGTTTTTGCCCCGAGGCCAAGGGCCCATTCATCAGGGCCCTGATGGTAACCGGTGGACTTGCCCTGGGTGGCCTGCCTGCGGCCACCCTTGCCAATACCGATGAGACCACCGAGCCACCGCAGAAACCGGCCAGTTTCGACCAGTGCCTTACCGGCATTGAGGAACGGGCCGTGTCCGAAGGTGTCTCCCACGACACCGCCCGGCAGGTTCTGGCCGGGGCCGAGTTCCTGCCCCGGGTGATCGAACTGGACCGCCGCCAGCCGGAGTTCACCACCACATTTGCCGACTACCTTGGTCGCCGGGTCAGCGAAACCCGCATCGAGAAAGGCCGTGAAATGCTTGAGGAACACCGGGACCTGCTGGCCCGGGTAAGCCGGGAAACCGGCGTACCACCGGCCTACCTGGTGTCATTCTGGGGTCTTGAAACCAACTATGGCAGCTATTTCGGCAAAATGCCCGTGCCCAGCGCACTGGCCACCCTGGCCTGCGACGAGCGCCGGGGCACCTACTTTTCCGGCGAGCTGGTATCCGCTCTCAAGATTATTGACGAAGGCGCCATCGAAGCTCAGGGCATGGAAGGCTCCTGGGCCGGTGCCATGGGCCATGTGCAGTTCATGCCGTCGGTGTTCCTCAGGCATGCCACCGATGCCGACGGCGACGGCCGCAGGGATCTCTGGAACAGCGTACCCGACGCCATGATGTCGGCCGGGCGTTTCCTGGAAAGCATGGGCTGGGATCCTGACTATCGTTGGGGCCGGGAGGTGCTGCTGCCCGAGAGTTTCGATTATTCCCTGGCCGGGGACGGCAAGCGCAGCCTGAGCCAGTGGAACCAGCTGGGGGTCACCGATGTTTACGGCAACCCGCTGGCAGACGAACCCATCGATGCCAGGCTGGTTGTGCCGGCGGGGCATCGTGGTCCGGCCTTTCTGGCCTATGACAACTTCCGCGTCATCATGGGCTGGAACCGTTCCGAGTACTACGCCATTGCGGTGGGTCATCTCGCCGACCGTATTGCCGGCGCTGGCGGCCTGAAGAATCCGCCACCCGAGGACGCACCGACCCTGTCCCGTGACGACGTGCTGGAACTACAGTCCGCCCTCAATGCGCGGGGTTATGACTCCGGCGAACCCGACGGCATTCTGGGGCCCAACACCCGCTCCGCCATCCGCCGCTACCAGGCCCGCGAAGGCCTGATTGCCGATGGCTTCCCGGGGCCGGACCTGCTGGAGCAGCTGGGCGTGCAGCCGGCATCGTCGTAACCGTCATCCGGCGGGCAACAGGCAGCGTACAAGCATTGACCAGTCTATCGAGTCGGATTTGATGGTATGGATTCAGTAACCCAGGCTGCCCTCGGCGCCTGCATCGGCGGTGCCATCGCCAGCCGCACCCTGGGTCGCGCGGCCATCATCGGCGGCGCTGCCCTGGGTACGCTGCCGGACCTGGATGTGGTGCTGGACTACGGCAGCGCCGTTGCCAACTTCACCCAGCACCGGGGTTTCAGTCATTCACTGTTCATTCTGGTGCCACTCGGGGTCGCCCTGGCACTGGCGCTCCATCGCTGGAAACCCCAGCTGTCACTGCGCCGCTGGCTCGCCTTTACCTTGCTGATACTGGTGACCCACCCGCTGCTGGACACGCTCACCACCTATGGCACCCAGCTGTTCTGGCCACTGGGGTCACCACTGGGGTCCAACAGCATCTTCATTATCGATCCGCTGTATACATTACCGTTGCTGTTTGCCATCCTCTATGGCCTGCTGAGACCGCCGGCCCACCGGGCCCTTTACGCATCGCTGGCCCTGTCTTCCGCGTATCTGTTATGGGCGCTCGGCGCCCAGGCGCTGGTGGACAGCCGGGTTGAAGACCAGCTGGCAGACCGGGGGCTGGCAGAGGCGCCGCGCATGGTTCAGCCGATGCCTTTCACCACGCTGTTGTGGCGGGTCACCGTGCTGGACACCGACGAGCGGCTGGAAATCGTCACCGGCCCTTTCGAGGGTGATCGCCCGCTGACCGTTGAGCGATTCCCCCGGGACCCGGCCCTGATCGACCGGCTGGCATCCTTTGCCGAAGGGCAGCGGCTGATCTGGTTTACCGATGGCTTCCTCGATGTCCGGGTCCGTGAAAACCGGCTGCTGGCCACCGACATCCGGCTGGGGGTGCCCGGCGCCCACCCCTTCACCTTTGTGATCGCCCGCCAGGACCCTGATGGTCACTGGTCGGCCACCGCCAGTACCCGGGAACCTCGCCCCGCCATGCGCAACGACGCCCTGCGCGCGTTCTGGTCCCGGCTCAGTGGCGAAGCCCAGGTGCTTTGCATGGCCTCCTTCGAGGCACTGCCCGCCGGCGAGACCTGCTCCTGACCATGCGCCTGGATGCGTACCTGTCACGCTGCACGGCCCTGTCCCGCAAGGACGCGCGCCATGCAATCCGGGCCGGACGGGTATCGCTGGATGGCCACCCCACCCGCAAGGCTGCAACAATCGTCCCGGACGGTATGGTGGTGTCACTGGATGGCCTGCCGGTGATCCTGCCAGGGCACCAGTACCTGATGCTGAACAAGCCCGCAGGATTCCTCAGCGCCACGACCGACGCCTCCCATCCAGTGGTGACTGACCTGCTGCCGCAGGCACTGGCCGACCGGGTACATCCGGTCGGCCGGCTGGACCTGGACACCACCGGCCTGCTACTGCTGACCTCCGACGGGCAATGGAGCCACCGCATCACGTCGCCCCGCCACCATTGCCCCAAGACCTACCGGGTCACCCTGGCGGACCCGCTGAGCGACGAGGCCCGGCGGCAACTTGAAACCGGACTGCAACTGCGCAGTGACGACAACAGCACGCGACCGGCGACTGTTGAACGCCAGTCAGACAGGATCATTGACCTGACCATCACCGAAGGCCGCTACCATCAGGTCAAACGGATGATCGCGGCCATCGGCAATCATGTGGAAGCCCTTCACCGTCACCGGATCGGCACCCTGACCCTGGATGACTCCCTGGCCCCCGGAGAGTTCCGCCGCCTCACCGACCCTGAAATCCGAGAGCTTGCGCCACTGGAATAGTGTTCGGGGACGATAACCGTCAGTCCCGCTCAAAACGCCCCGCCTTCAGGTTTTTCCTTACCCTGCCGGCCTCGAACACCTCGCCATTCATCGCAACATAGACCCCCGGTGGCAACAGGCCCACCGCCGCCACGGCAAACCCGAGATTGAAAACCGCATCGCTGTGGCGCATGCGGGCCGGCTGCATGGCACCGAACAGCACGATGGTCTTGCCCGCAATGCCATCGAGAGCATCCGCCGACTCCGCCATGGTGTCGGTACCATGGGTGATAATGATCCGCTCTTCCGGACAGGCCGCCACGGCGTCCCGCATTTGCTGACGGTCCACATCCGTCAATTCCAGGCTGTCCTTGCGCTGCAGGCCAGTCACCCGCCAGGGCAAGGTAACGTTTGCTTCGGTCAGCAATTCGGGCAACAGACTGTCGCCGACGGCAAACTCGCTGTTGGCATCGTGATAGATCTTGTCGATGGTGCCACCAGTGGTAAACACATGAATCATGGCTACGCTCCTGTCATCGGGGAGACCATCATAACCCATGCGTCCACGATGCCCGGAGTGACCCAAATCAAAGCGTCATTATGGCTGGCCGGTTAATCTATGCGGTGGATGGCAGGAACCCCTGACCCCGGAAGACGCCGGGTCAGACAAGTCACAACCCGCGCACCGGAGGCTTTCCATGAGCAAACCCTTTGCCGATCTGCAAATGCTGGACGAGGTGGCCGGCATGGATCCTGATTTTCGCCTCTGGCGCGAAGGGTACGGGGTCATCCGTCACCTGCCGGACACACAACAGCAGGTGCTGGTCCTGGCGGAGCAACTGGTGGCCGAGGGCCTGCAGCCGGATACCTCGTCGGTATACCGCACCCTGGCCGCTCTGGACCGGATCACCAGCGCCGGGCTCTGGCTGGTGGTGCACATGACCTACGCCCTGCGGGTACATGCGGATGGTACGCCGCTTCAGTCCAGTGACTTCAAGATGAACCCGGAAGGCCATACCGGCGGCGCCCTCAACATGGTACCCGGCTACGCCGCCTATATGGCCCTTAATGCCCTGACCGGTGACACCCGCAGCTGGCTGATGGGCCAGGGGCACTGCGTGGCCGCCATCGACGCCCTGAATGCCCTGCTTGGCAACCTGAATCCCGAGCAGTCTGCCCGCTATGGCGGCACCGGTGGCCTGGACCATCTGGTTACCGACTTCTACAGCTATCGTCAGCGGGCGGACGGACGCACCGAGGCGCCCCTGGGCAGTCACGTCAATCCGTATACCGCCGGCGGCATCATGGAGGGCGGCTACCTGGGGTTTGCCGAGTTGCAGTACGTCCATATGCCGCTGCCGGGGGAAACCCTGGTGGCGTTCCTGTCGGACGGCGCGGCGGAAGAACAGCGTGGCAGCGACTGGGCCCCGCGCTGGTGGCGGGCGGAGGACTGCGGTCTGCCACTGCCGGTGATGATTGCCAACGGCCGACGCATCGAACAACGCACCGAACTGGGCACCCGCCAGGGTCTGGACGGGTTCATCACCCACCTGAACCGCTGCGGCTTCGATCCCATACGCTTCGATGGCCGCGACCCGGCCGCCTTTGTCTGCACGTTGTTCATCATGGAGCGGCGCCTGAAGACGGCCAGCCGGGAACACCGTCAGGGGTTGCGCCACTACCCCCTGCCGATTCCCTATGGTATTGCCGAAACCGTGAAGGGCTACGGCTTCCATGGTGCCGGCAGCAATGCCGCCCACAATCTGCCCCTGCCCGGCAACCCCCGCTCCGATGCCCGGGCCCGGGACCTGTTCAACCACCACGCGGGCATTCTGCACGTACCGGAAGCGTCACTGCAGGACGCCATCGCACAGCTCAGTAATCACCAGCGCCAGCAGCGCCCGCCGGAGAAGGATCACCCCCTGGCGGCCCGAAATCCCGATGCGCCGGCCATTCCGCAATTACCCGCCCGTACTGACATCTGCTCGCCCATGCTGGCGGTGGATGACTTCTTCCAGGCCCTGGTGGCCAGCAATCCCGGGCTGAGACCGCGCGTAGGCAACCCCGATGAGCTGACCAGCAACCGATTATCCGGCGTGCTGCATGCCCTCCGCCACCGGGTGGATGACCCGGAAAGCGATGCGGAATCGGTTCATGGCAACATTATCACCGCCCTCAACGAAGAGGCCGTGGTATCGGCCTGCCTGGCCAACAAGGGCGGCCTCAACCTGGTGGCCAGTTACGAGGCCTTCTGCGTGAAGATGCTCGGGGCGATCCGCCAGGAACTGATCTTTGCCCGGCACCAGAAAGAGCTGGACCGCCCTGCCCGCTGGCTCGGTTTTCCGGTGATTGCCACCTCCCATAGCTGGGAGAACGGCAAGAACGAGCAGTCCCATCAGGACACCACCTTCTGCGAGGCACTGCTGGGGGAAATGAGCGATATGGTGCGGGTACTGTTCCCGGCGGACTACAACAGTACCCAGGCACTGCTGCCGGAGATTTACACCAGCCGGGGCAAGCTGGCCTGCATGGTGGTGCCCAAGCGTGATCGGCCCTGTGTTTTTACTGCCAACGAGGCCCGCAGCCTGGCCGCTACCGGCGCCCAGGTGGTGGATGAGGATCTGTCGCAGGGCACTCCCCTGATGCTGGTCGCCAATGGCGCATACCAGCTCTCCGAGCTGATCCACGCCTGCGAGCGACTGCGTGACACCAATACACCGTTCAGACTGCTCTATGTTCAGGAACCGGGTCGTTTCAGACAACCACGGGACCGCTTCGAAGCCACCTGCACCCTGCCGGAGCTGGACCGCGAACGCCTGATTCCCGGTCATTACCGGCACCGGGTGGTGCTTACCCACATGCGCCCCGAAGTGTTCCGGGGACACGCCAGTAGTTTGTGTGGCGATCCGCGGCACAGCCGGGTCCTGGGCTACATCAACCACGGCGGCACGCTGAATGAAGCCGGCATGCTGTTCGCGAACCAGTGCACCTGGGCGCACGCGCTTTATCAGGGCGCACAGCTTCTCGGACATCCTCCCGACACCTTCCTCACCGATGAGGAAATTGCCGCCGTGGAAGGCCATGGAGCGCCGGACATCCTGCTCGCCTGACCGTCCGCCTGGCACCGGCCAACCCGGTGACCCGCCGGACCACTGATGCCTTTGATCAGGAGACCGGCGCCCCTGGCTTCGCTTCCCGGTGGCCGCGGAACCGGCGCTTGACCCGGGTTTCCAGCTCCAGCAGGAGCAACACCACCACCCCGGCAGCGACCGAAAAGACCAGACCCGCCAGATCCATGGGCGCCGAGCCAAAGGCTTCATTCAACGGCGGAAACCAGGTGAACAGCGACTGCAGGCATACCACTGCCACCAGCGCGCCAATCACGATAGGCGTACCCACCACACCCCGCAGGGTGATTGATGGGGTGTCGAGATAACGCACCGCGAACAGGTAGAACACTTCCATGGCCACCAGGGTATTGACGGCCATGGTGCGGGCGTAATCCAGTTCGCCCGTGCGGTCCATGCCCCAGTTCCACGCCGCGAAGATTCCCGCCAGAAACAGTAGCGATACCACCAGCACCCGCCACACCACTGACCGCTGCAGCAAGGATTCCGATCTGGCCCTGGGCGGGCGCTTCATGACACCCCCCTCGGTCGGCTCGAAGGCCAGGGTCATGGCCAGCACCACCGAACTCACCATATTGACCCAGAGAATCTGCAGAGCGGTGATGGGCAGGGTCAGCCCCAGCAGCAATGCGGCTATCAGGCTGACCGACTCACCGCCATTGATGGGCAGCAGGAACGCCAGCCCCTTGCGCAGATTGTCATAGACGGTGCGCCCTTCACGGACAGCGGCCGCAATGCTGGCAAAGTTGTCATCCAGCAATACCATGGAAGCCGCTTCCCGCGCCGCTTCAGACCCCTTTACCCCCATGGCGATGCCCACGTCGGCGCGCTTGAGCGCCGGCGCGTCGTTGACACCATCGCCGGTCATCGCGACCACACCATGGCCCGCCTGCAACGCCTTCACCAGGCGCAGTTTGTGCTCCGGACTGGTACGGGCAAAAACATCCACATCGGCTGCCAGGTTAACCAGCTCATCATCATCCACCTGGTCCAGTTCTGCCCCGGTGAGCACCCGTCCGGTTTCCCGCAGCCCCAGCTTTGTAGCAATCGCCCCGGCGGTGCGGGCGTGGTCACCGGTAATCATCTTGACCCGTATACCGGCGTCATGACAGTCGGCAATCGCCTTCACCGCTTCCGGCCTGGGTGGGTCCATGAAGCCGGCCACGCCGAGGAACTGCAACCCCTGGCGGACATCTTCGATAGCCAGCGAGCTGGTGTCCGCTGACACCGGCAAACGGGCGAAAGCCAGCACCCGCAACCCCTCTGCCGCCATGTCATCGATCTTCTGCTGCCAAGGGCCGGTATCCAGTGACTCTATGGAGCCATCGGCTGTCATTGCCTCGGCACACATAGCCAGTATTTGTTCCGGCGCGCCCTTGAGATAGACCATGGCATGACCATGATGATCATGATTGAGGGTCGCCATGAAGCGGTACTCGGCATCGAAGGGAATCTCATCCTGCCGTGGCCATTGAGTGTCCACACTGGCCAGCGCGTTATCCGTTTTCAGGGCCAGCACTTTCAGCGCGCCTTCCATGGGGTCGCCTTCCACCCGTACCGGGTCTTCCTGCAGCTTCAGGTGGGCGTCGTTGCACAGAGCACCGGCCAGAGCCAGCTCGCTCACCGCCGGTGTGAGCGGCTGCCCGGCGGGCCCGGCCACGGCGCCATCGGGGGAATATCCGGTACCACTGACCTCATAACGCTCTCCCCCTGCTACCAGCGTGGTCACGGTCATCTCGTTGCGGGTCAGCGTGCCGGTCTTGTCGGAACAGATCACCGACACCGCGCCCAGGGTTTCAATGACCGGCATCCGTCGTACCACCGCCTTGCGGGTCGCCATACGACGAACCCCGATGGCCAGGGTAATGGTGAGAATGGCCGGCAGTCCTTCGGGAATCGCCGCCACGGTAAGACCCACCACGGCCATGAACAGCTCATTCATGGCCATACCGCTGAACCAGGTGCCCGCCAGGAAGATCATCGCCGCCACCACGATGATCAGAACCGAAAGGTACCGGGCGAAACGGTCTATCTGCTCCAGCAGCGGTGTCTTGAGGGTGTTGGTATGACGGAGCAGGCCGGAAATCCGGCCGATCTCGGTCGCTGTCCCGGTGCGGACCACCACACCCTGGGCGGTGCCAGTGGTAACCATGGTGCCGGCAAAGACCATACTGCGCTGGTCCCCCAGGGCCGCCCCTTCGGGCTGGCTGGCGACCGCCTTGTCCACTGCCATGGACTCGCCGGTGAGAATGGCTTCGTCGACCTGCAGGCCGTGGACACGCTCCAGCCTCACATCAGCCGGCACCCGGTCTCCGGGCTCCAACAGCAGGGTGTCACCGGGCACCAGTTCCGCCGCCCCGATGGTGTGGCGCCCGTGACTGCGAAGCACCACCGCCTGGGGTGCAAGCATATGCCTTATGGCTGACAGCGCCTGTTCCGCCTTACCTTCCTGCAGAAAGCCCACGAGGGTCTGGATGATCACCACCGCCAGAATCACGATGGTATCCATCCAGTGACCCAGCAGCGCCGTAATCAGGGCCGCACTCAGCAAAACATAGATGAGGAAGTTCTTCAGCTGCCTTCCCAGCCGGGCCAGAGGCCCCCGGGGGGCGGCCTCCGGCAACTGGTTGGGGCCATACTGTTGCAGGCGTTGCGTGACCGCTGCACTATCCAGCGGTTCCCCGGCTTCGAGGCGGGCACGCACATCACCCGGGCTCAGGTTATACCAGTGCTCGCTGCTCTCACCACTAACGGCATCAGTTCGGGAAGACGGGGCAGTCATGCTTGAACTCCATTTTCAACAGACAGAGGCATAAAAAAATCAGATATCCATTGCACCCGAGGAGCCGGGGAGTTGCCATGCTCTGGGTCAATAAAGATTTCGGCGACAGGTTCACGCGACGGAATGGCCCTCTCCCAACCGCTTCCGGAACTCGTCGGCAGGCATGGGTGCGGCCCGAAGGAAACCCTGAAAGCTGTCGCAACCAAGCTCGGCCAGAGTGATCAGCTGGCTCTCCAGCTCAACACCCTCGGCCTGAACCTCCAGCTCCATGGCCTGACCCAGGCGGACGACCGCCTTGACGATGCCTTCACCACCACCCTCCATGGCCAGCTCATTCACAAAGCTGCGGTCGATCTTGAGCTTGTCCACCTTGAACCGCCGCAGGTAACTGAGAGAGGAATATCCGGTGCCGAAGTCATCGATAGCCAGGCGTGCTCCGGTGTCCCGCATTTCAGCCAGAAGCTCGGTGGTGCGATCCCCCAGGGCAAGCAGGCTGCTCTCGGTCAGCTCGATCTCCAGACGATTGGCCGGAATACCGGCCTCCTTCACGACCCGTTTGAGAAACCCGGGGAAATGCCCGCGCACCAGCTGCCGAGAGGACACATTGATGGCCACGAACCCCGGATCCAGCCCCTGGTCCAGCCATTGCCGAAGCTGGCGTGCCGCCTCCTCCAGAACCCATCCTCCCAACTCCACGATCAGCCCGGTTTCCTCGGCCAGGGGAATGAACTCAGCCGGAGAAACCAGCCCCCAGTCGGGGTGACGCCAGCGGATGAGAGCTTCCGCTCCGATCAGCTCACCGGAGCCTATGCTGTAAACCGGCTGGTAGAACAGCTCGAACTGGTCACCGGCCAGCCCGGTGGTGAGCGCTTCCTCCAGCTCCAGCCTGCGTCGTGCCATGCGGGTCATGTCGGCACTGTAAAAGGCGAAAGTGTTCTTGCCGGCCAGCTTGGCCTCCGACAGGGCCGAGTCGGCCTGGCTGAACAGCAGCGACACGTTCTGGTAGTCGCTGCTCCGGTCGCCCCTTGCCAGGCAGATCCCGATACTGGCACGCACCATCACCCGGGTATGGTCATCCAGGCGAAACCCGGCCCCCAGGGCATCGAGCAGTCGCGTTGCCAGTTGCTCTACCTGTTGCTGGCCGGTAATGCGGGGCATCAGCACCACGAACTCGTCACCGCCAAAGCGCCCCAGTTGGTCACCATCGGACAGGCATTGCAGGATCCGCTGCCCGGCCACCTGTAACAGCCTGTCCCCGAGCTGGTGACCGTATGACTCGTTTATGGTTTTGAAATCATCCAGGTCGATAAACATCACCGCAACCTGGCTACCGCCGTTTACTGATGTCTGACGCAGGGCGTTACGGACATGATCGGACATCATGGCCCGGTTGGGCAGGTCGGTCAGGGGGTCATAGAAAGCCAGGTAGCGCAGCCTTTCCTTGTCGGCTTTTTCCTCGGTGACATCGGTAACAAACAGCACGTAATAGCTGGCCTGCTGCTTGCTGTCATTCACCCGGGTGACCGTCACCCATTGATTGTACAGGGAGCCGTCGCGTCGCCAGGCCACCACTTCTCCCTGCCACTGACCGGTCTCTTCCACCTGCTGCCAGAGCTCACTGAAGAAGCGCTCATCATGGGCACCGGAGCGGAACTCCGACAACGGACGA
This sequence comes from Marinobacter zhanjiangensis, assembly GCF_014651935.1. Classification (GTDB taxonomy): domain Bacteria; phylum Pseudomonadota; class Gammaproteobacteria; order Pseudomonadales; family Oleiphilaceae; genus Marinobacter; species Marinobacter zhanjiangensis. The sequence continues at coordinate 93,750 of NZ_BMXV01000001.1, forward strand.
CCGAGGATCCGGTCCAGCCGGACGTTGTTCATGCGCGCAATGGCAGGATTGGCGTAGATAACCCGACGATTCGCGTCCGCCGCCAGGATCCCGGTATGGGCATTCTCGATCATGGAACTTTGCAGGGTCATGAAGCTGGTGGCATGGTTCAGCTTCTGTATGGACTGATGCACCAGCCAGCCAATAAGCGCGGCACTGAGCAACACGAACACCCAACCCTTGAATGTCTGGGCTTTCGACTGCACCTCATTACTGGCGTCGGCAAACAACCAGGCCACCAGTTGATCGGCAAACAGGATCCAGAGACAGCCCAGCACCAGGTAAATCAGTGCAATTCTCACAGGGGATGTCCTGAGTTCGGCCAATGGCACAACAAATACCTCCACAACTCCGTTAGCCTGCTTTCTGTGTCGCCGCGCCATGCAGTATGCTGCCTGGATTGCCGCCCGGATGATTCGCTCACTTGCCCCGAGAACGATCCAGACGGTACTCAAGACTGTTAACCCAACGCCGGAGCATCCATGCCATCCAATAAACCCTTTTCACTGCTGGAGCTTGCCTCCGTCAGGGAAGGCGATTCCGTATCACAGACGCTAACCAACAGTGTAGCTTATGCGCGCCATGCGGAAAGCCTGGACTTCAACCGCTTCTGGCTGGCCGAACACCACAATATGGAGGGCATCAGCAGCGCTGCGACCTCCGTGTTGATTGGTCATATTGCCGGGCAGACCGACCGTATTCGCGTAGGCTCCGGCGGCGTCATGCTGCCCAACCACCCGCCGCTGGTGATCGCCGAGCAGTTCGGTACCCTGGAGTGCCTGTATCCCGGGCGCATCGACCTGGGTCTGGGGCGCGCGCCGGGCACGGATCCCATCACCAGCCGGGCCCTGCGCCGTGACGGCATCGGTGCCGAGCAGTTTCCCCACGACGTCGAGCAGCTGCAGAAATTGCTGGGGCCGCTGCAACCGGGTCAGCAGGTGAAGGCGATCCCCGGGGCTGGCACCAACGTACCCATCTGGCTGCTGGGGTCGTCCCTGTTCAGTGCCCAGCTGGCAGCCCTGCGTGGCCTGCCCTATGCGTTTGCCGGCCACTTTGCGCCACGGCTGTACCGGGAAGCGCTCAAGGTCTACCGGGATCATTTCCGGCCGTCGGAACAACTCGACCGGCCCCACGCCATGCTTTGCCTGCCGGCGGTACCGGCCGATACCATTGAAGAGGCAGAGCATCTGACCACCACCAGCTACCAGCGCATTCTGTCTCTTTTCCGGGGGCAGCCCCTGTGGATGAGGCCGCCGGTGGAGTCCATGGATGGGCTCTGGAGCCCGGCGGAGGAAGCCGGCGTCAAGGACTTCCTGGGCCTGCAGGTACTGGGCGATGCGGACAGCATTCGTCAGCGTCTGCAACAGATCCTGGCCACGGTGGAAGTGGACGAGCTGATGTTCACGGTAGACCTGTACGATCCGGCCAAACGCCGCCACGCCCTGGATATACTGGCCCGGGTGCGTGACAGCCTTGACGAAAGCCCCGAATAATCTGGCGCTTCAGGCGTTGCGTGGGTCGGTGTCCGCCACGCTGGCCTCATGCCGATGCTGGTCACGGAAGGCCAGCAGGCTCTCCACGCCGGTGAACTCCACCAACTCCCGGAAGTGCATCCAGTCCACCAGGCAATACAGGCAGACGGCCGGATAATCCCAGCCGGCGAAATCGCCCCCTTCCACCATGGCATTGAGCGTGCGCAGGGTGGTCATGATCCGCTCCCGTTGCAGGTTCCAGAACATCACATCGGCCTCCACATCCAGCCCGGATTTCCTCGACAACAGCATGGTGACGCAGGAGTCGTTGGCCCCGTCGATCAGGGTCAGCTGGTTTTCCTGGTCCCAGCTGAGCGGTGTCAGGCCAAGCTTCTGGCTCAGGTAGCGGGCGATCACCCGTGAATCATAGACTTCCTGGCTACCGTCCCGGAGTACCGGAATCTTGAGCGTCGGGTTATTGCGGCGCAGTTCGTCCCGGCCCTCGCCATAGATGTCCAGGTGAACGAAATCATGGGGTGTATCCGTCAGCAGCAGGCGGATGCGACGGACATAGGGGGACGTATTGGAGCCGATCAGTTTCATGGTATCTCCATCGGGTTTCAGGAACCTCTACCGGTCAGGGCAGCAGGGAATGGGGCTCAGCATAGGCCAGACCATGAGCCTCGGCCACCTCGCGAAACGTTACCTGGCCATGGTAGACATTGAGTCCGGCCAACAGGTGCTGGTTTTCCTTCATGGCCGCCACCGGGCCCCTGTCCGCCAGTTGCCGAATAAACGGCAGGGTGGCGTTGTTCAGCGCCAGGGTGGACGTCCTCGCCACGGCCCCGGGCATGTTGGCGACGCAGTAGTGCACCACGCCTTCCTCAATGAAGACCGGATCGTCATGGGTGGTTGGCCGCGAGGTTTCCGCGCAGCCGCCCTGATCGATCGCCACATCCACCAGTACGGTGCCATCGGGCATCCGCCCGAGCATGTTCCGGGTCACCAGTTTTGGTGCCGAGGCCCCGGGAATAAGCACCGCACCAATAACCAGATCCGCTTCGGTAACACACTGGTCAAGCTGGTCGGCACTGGAAAATACCGTACGGATGCGGTTGCCGTAACGGTGATCCAGCTCCCGCAACACATTGATATCCACATCCAGAATGGTGACGTCCGCGCCCAGCCCCACTGCCATGGCCAGGGCATTCTGCCCCACCATGCCGGCACCGATAATGGTGACCCGGGCCGGGCTGACACCGGGCACACCGCCCAGCAACACACCACGCCCACCCTGAGCACGTTCCAGGCAATGAGCGCCGGCCTGCACCGCCATGCGACCGGCCACCTCCGACATGGGGGCCAGCAACGGCAGGTGGCCGTGGTCGTCAGTCACCGTTTCATAGGCAATACAGGTGGCGCCGGACGCCACCAGATCCCGGGTCTGTTCGCCGTCTGGTGCCAGGTGCAGGTAGGTGAACAGGGTCTGGTCCGGAGTCAGTAACTGACGCTCCCCCGCCTGCGGCTCCTTCACCTTGACGATCAGTTCGACATCGCGGAACACTGCTTCCGGGGAAGTTTCGAGGGACGCGCCGGCCTGCCGGTAAAGGTCATCGGAAAAGCCGATTGCCCCACCGGCGCCAGCCTGGACCACTACCTCATGCCCTGCCCGGGTCAACTCTCGCACCGCCGACGGTGTCATGCCCACCCGGTATTCATGATTCTTGATTTCCTTTGGTACGCCGATTCTCATGCCTTATCCCCCCGGTACAACCTGTTCAGGTTTCAGTCTAGCAGGAGCGTGACATCTGTCGGGTCGTTGGCACCGTAAAAGCGAAGTGTTCTATGCTCAACTACGACACTAACCACTACCGCTAAAAGGATTTGCCCATGACTTCGAAACTGGTATCACTGGCCGCCGGCATCGCCCTTTCCCTGAGCGCTGGCTCTGTTTACGCCGAACTGCAGACGGAAACCGTGGATTACACGGTGAACGGCGAGACATTCACCGGCTACATGGCCTGGAACGACAGCGACCAGGGCAAGCGGCCCGGCGTGCTCGTTGTTCACGAATGGTGGGGCCACAACGAGTTCGCCCGTGATCAGGCGGAAAAACTCGCTGCGGCCGGTTACACCGCTTTTGCGCTGGATATGTATGGCGAGGGCAAGGTCACCGACCACCCGAAGGAAGCCCAGGCTTTCATGAAGGAAGCCACCGGCGACCCGGACGTGTTGCAGGCACGGTTTGCTGCTGCCATGGAACAATTGCGCGGGCACAGTACCGTGGATGATGACCTCATTGCGGCCCAGGGCTACTGTTTTGGTGGCGCAGTGGTGCTCAACATGGCCCGCCTGGGCATGGACCTGGACGGGGTGGTGAGCTACCACGGCTCCCTGGGCAGCCCGATCACGCCCGAGCCCGGCGATATCACTGCCCGTATCCAGGTATACACCGGCGGTGCCGACCAGATGGTGCCGGCTGACCAGGTAGGATCATTCGTGACCAGCATGCAGCAGGCGGAAGCCGACTTTTCCGTCACCAGTTTCCCGGGGGTTTTGCATTCGTTCATGAATCCGGGCGCCGATGCCATCGCCGAAGAGCACGACATGCCCGTCGGCTATGACAAGGACGCCGCAGAGCGTTCCTGGGAAGGCACCATGCGTTTCTATCAGGAGATTTTCACGCGGTAAAACAACGGTTGCAGCGGCGCGCAAGCGCTGCTGCCCGCCTGTAGCGACACTAGGTATAACTACGTGAATTTTTGTATCCAAAGGGCTGGCATTACGCCAAAAGCAAGAGTAGAGTCAGAAATCAGGGAAGATCAGTAAAGCACTTCATGAACAAGACGTTTCTCTCTCCTAGTAGTGTACTCGTCGAATTTTTGAACCTGTCGCTCTGGCTTCCTCCCAAAGGTCCTTTGACGATAGACAGCCAGCGGCTGGCGTGAAAAGGGCAATATCTAGAAAGTGAAATGAATACAGGAAAATCAAGTATGTCTACTGTTACCGGCACTGTTAAGTTCTTCAACGAAGCGAAAGGTTTTGGCTTCATTACCCGTGAATCTGGCCCGGACGTTTTCGTTCACTACAGTGCCATTCAGGGCAGCGGCTTCAAGACCCTGGCCGAAGGCCAGCAGGTTGAGTTCACCGTAACTCAGGGCCAGAAAGGTCCTCAGGCGGAGAACGTTGTCCCCCTGTAAATCAGGCTTCAACGTGGGTAGCACCCCAAACATGTTTTGAGTGCTACTGAATAAAAAGGCAGCCAATTGGCTGCCTTTTTCGTTGGTATACCGACAATCGTGACTTGCAGGCGGTCGGTCGTCAGCCCATGGACCGGTACAGGCCGTAAGCCCACATGCCCACGCCTACCATCGCCAACGAACCCAGCACGTGCACCAGCACGGTAACCAGCGCCACCAGCCAGCGGTCGGCTTCAATTGCCCCCACCAGCTCCAGTGAGAACGTTGAGAAGGTCGTCAGCGCGCCGCACAGGCCGGTGACTGCCAGCAACCGCCACTCCGGCGACAGGGAGCTGTGGCTGAACCAGCTGATAAAGAAACCGGCCAGGCCGGCACCGAGCAGGTTGGCCAACAGGGTACCGGGCTGAACCCCGTACCCCGGACCATTGAGCCAGAGGCTCAGCGCCCAGCGCAGGTTGGCGCCGATCACGGCGCCAACACTGACGGCGAGAAACGCCCAGCCATTCATGCCGGGTTATGGTCTACCAGTGTGGACTTGTCCATGGCCAGGGCATCAAACGGGAAGTCATCCACCGTCAGCATGTCGAGCACGTTCTTCTCGTACTCCCGCATGAAGGTGATTTCCTCCTCGCTGAGGATCTCCGCCTTGTAGGCCGCCTCAAACTGCTCTTCCGGATGCAGCGCCTGTGCTGGCAGCTCGCCCTTGGCGGCAGCCTTGGCCACCTTGCGGTAGATGGGATCCGCCCGCTCGTTGTCCTTCAACAGGGCGTTGTAGCGTGCCACCGGGTTTTCCTTGTCGTCACCTTCCGTATGCCATATCGGCGCCAGCAGTTTGTGCCGCACCGGCGTATCGGTGGAGATAGCCCGGGCGACACGCCGGGTCAGGTCGTCATGGGGTTTGTGCCAGTTACGACCCAGCGGCATGGTGATTACCCTCAGGGCAACGGCCACCGCCCGGTTGGGCAGGTTATTCAGCAGTTCGTCCAAAGCATCCTCAGTACGTGACAGCAGCATGCTCATGCTGTATTCCAGCACATCCGCCTCGCCTTCCACCGGTTGGGTCTCGTGCCAGTGCTTGAGCACCATGGAGGCCATATACAGGTTGGACAGCATGTCCCCCAGTCGCGCGGAAATCAGCTCCCGCATTTTCAACTGCGAGCCCAGAGTGGTCATGGCGGCATCGGAACACAGGCCGAAGGCTGCGCTGAACCGGGCCACAGCCTGGGCGTAACGGCGAGCAGTGCTGTCGAACGGCACCTCGGCCTTGCCCAGACCCAGCGCCTGGGTAAAGGCGCGGGCGGCGTTGCCGAAGATCAGACCGGCGTGGCTGAAGAAAGCATCGTCGAAGGCCTTTTCGTCATCCTTGTCCTTGGCTGCCAGTTCCCGAAGTACGTAGGGGTGGCACCGGATCGCCCCCTGACCAAAGATCATCAGGCTGCGAGTCATGATGTTGGCCCCTTCCACGGTAATGGACACCGCGGAGCCGGAGTAACCAATACCCATGTAGTTGCGCGGCCCCAGTGTTACCGTCTTGCCGCCGTGCACATCCATGGCATCGGTCAGTGCGGACCGCTGCATTTCCGTCAGGTGATACTTGAGGATGGCCGAGGGCACCGCCGGCTTGCCGCCGTTGTCCACCATGTTGGCAGTCTGCAGTACCGACGACTGGGCGATGTAGCAGTAGCCTGCGATCCGCCCCAGGGCTTCCTGCACGCCCTCCATGTCGGCCACCGGGTTGTTGAACTGGCGGCGAATGCGGGTATAGCCCCCACCAACACCCACGGCGGTAGCGCAGGAACCGGCGGCGCCGGACGGCAGGGTAATACAGCGGCCCACCGACAGGCACTCGACCAGCATGCGCCAGCCCTCACCGGCCATTTCCGGCCCGCCGATGATGAAGTCCAGGGGAATGAACACGTCCTTGCCCACGATGGGCCCGTTCATGAACGGACTGCCGATGGGCCAGTGACGACGGCCGATTTCCATGCCGTCGGTGTCCCGGGGAATCAGCGCGCAGGTGATGCCCAGTTCCTTCTCCTCGCCCAGTAGGCCGTCCGGATCGAACATCTGGAAGGCCAGCCCCACTACGGTGGCGATGGGCGCCAGAGTGATCCAGCGCTTCTCGAAGTTGAGCTTCAGGCCCAGTACTTCCTTGCCGTTGTACTTGCCCTTGCAGACGATGCCGGTATCCGGCAGCGAGGTGGCGTCGGAGCCGGCCCGGGGGCCGGTGAGACCGAAGCAGGGAATCTCCTGGCCATCGGCCAGGCGGGGCAGGTAGTAGTCCTTCTGCTCGTCAGTACCGTACTTGACCAGCAACTCACCGGGGCCGAGGGAGTTGGGCACGCCCACGGAGGTCATCAGTACCTCGTTGGCCCCCAGGCGCTGGAGCACTGCGGACTGGGCCTTGGCGGAGAATTCCAGGCCGCCGTATTGCTTCGGGATGATCATGCCCAGGAATTTTTCCTTCTTGATATATTCCCAGAGCTCAGCAGGCAGGTCCGCCCGCTCGACCGCCACGTCCCAGGCGTTACACATGGACACAGCCTTGACGCACTGGTTGTCCACGAACGCCTGCTCCTCCTCGGTAAGGCCGGTGTTACGGTTGATCAGCAGGTTGTGCCAGTCGGGGCGACCAGTAAAAAGGTCACCGTCCCAGCCCACGGTGCCCGCATCCAGGGCCACCTGTTCCGTGGCCGATACCTTCGGAGCGACTTTCTTGAACATGGCGAATACGCGCGGTGTCAGCCAGCTGCGCCGGAACCGGGGCAGGCCGGCAGCGGCGGTTACCGCGGCACCGATAAACAGCAACAGCGTCAGCCAGCCCGAGGCAAAGATCCACGACAGCAGGCCGAATACCACCATGACCGCAATGGCGGGTTTGGCTCCCGCCTCGCGACGCATTACCGCCAGCAGCGACGCAGCGGCCAGAACAAACAGTATCAGGGTCATCATAGGCACTCTCTTTTGTCTTCCGGCTTTGTCTTCCGGATAGTAGTCCAAATGGAGTCAGGCCCGGCAGGCCATCCTTGATCTTCAACGCGTTGTTACGTCAAAACTACCGGAACGGATGGGAACTGGCTAGTGTGAACACCAGTATCCCTTCTGAACAAGTCAGATGGCTGATCAGGCGCTGATGACCACCCGTATCCCCTCCAGTGACAGCTCTGCCCGGCTGATCGCCGTTTCGGCAGCATCCAGCTGTTCGCGGAAGTACTGTACTTCCTCATCGCGGATGGCGGGGTTGTGCCGCTGCAGTGCCTCCAGACGCTGGATTTCCGGCTGCAGCATGCCGCGCACCTGCTCGAGCGCAGCCTCGCGACCGGGCTCGAACCGAGGCTCCGCCAGCTCCCGCGCGTGCTCCACCATGGTCTCGACCTCAGCCCTCACCCTGGGCACCACCGACTGGGCGGTGCGGCGCGGGATGTTGGAACACAGGCCGTTGAGACGATCATGGGGCAATACCGAAGACAGGTCACGACCGTTCACATCCACCAGCAGCCGCAGCGGGGACAACGGCAGATAACGGGACAGTTGCAGCTGTTCCGGCGCTGGGCAATGCACCACGAACACCGCTTCCAGCAACACCGTACCCGGCTGCAGACCCTTGACCGAGATGGTGGACAGGGCGGCCTTGCCAAGCCCCGCACCCAGTACGTAGTCCATCACCCCGGTCACCACCGGATGTTCCCAGCTCATGAAGGCGATATCCTCCCGCTGCAGTGCCTTCTCCCGGCTATAGGTAGCCGTCATGCCATCGTCGGGCACCAGCTCCAGCTGGCCCGAATGGCGTTGTTCACTGGGGCGCATGATGTCGGTGTCGGCAGAGTGCTCCTCCACATCCACACCGAAAATGTCGCAGGCGGTGTGCAGATAATCCCGTAACCGGCCATCGTCCTCTTCCTGTTCAATCGCCTCGATCAGCGCATTTGCCTCTTCCGGGCGGCAGGAGTTCAGCTCAATCAGGGCATCACGCCCGGCTTCCAGCTTCACCCGGAGGCCTTCCGCCAGCGAAGCGGTCCGGCTGACCAGCTCACCGGCCTGACCGCGGTCACCATCAATAACCGCCTGCCACTGGTCCCTGACCTGCCCGAAAATCGGCATGCCGATGGCACAGCTCTGCTCGAAAGCGTTGAGCCCTTCGTGGAACCACTGCATCTGCAGTTCACCGGCAGTGCCCTGCAGGTAAGGTAGATGGATGTCGATCACCTCGCCCTGACCGATCCGGTCCAGCCGCCCGATACGCTGCTCCAGCAGGTCCGGGTTGGCCGGCAGATCAAATAGCACCAGGTGTCGGGCAAACTGGAAGTTGCGCCCCTCGCTGCCGATTTCCGAACAGATCAGTGCCTGGGCACCCTGCTCGTCCTCGGCAAAATAGGCGGCCGCCCGGTCCCGCTCGATCAGGCTCAGGTGCTCATGAAAGGCAGCACTGCGAATACCGGCCCGCAGCTGCAGATGAACCTCCAGAGCCATGGCGGTCTCGGCGTGGGCACAGATCACCACCACCTTCTCTCGTCTGAGGTCCTTCAGGGTTTGCTCCAGCCATTGCACCCGGGGGTCTTGCGCCAGCCAGGTTTCATCGGTAAACCGATACTCCGGCGTCAGGCCCGGCTCTCCGAAGACCTCGCCTTCACGCTGGTAAAGCTCCGGGCACGGCAGAGCCACAGTATGCAGGCGACGCTCCGGAAAGCCCCCTACGGAAGCACGGGTGTTGCGGAACAGCACCCGGCCGGTGCCATGGCGATCCAGCAGGGCATCGACAATGGCACGGACCGGGTCCGCGGACGACATCAGTTCATCCAGATCGTCACCCAGCCATGTTTTCAGCAGGGCCTGACGTTCCGCCCCCGGTGGCTGTCCCGACGCCAGCAGCTCCCGCACCACCTGGTTGATGGTCTGATAGTCCTGCTCCTGCTGCCGAAAGGCTTCCAGATCATGGAAGCGAGCCGGATCCAGCAACCGCAGGCGGGCAAAGTGGCTTTCCTCGCCGGCCTGCTCCGGTGTTGCCGTCAACAGCAGCAGGCCCCGCGTCTCCTCCGACAGACTTTCCACCATGGAATATTCCGGGCTAGCCTGTTCGGGGCTCCAGCCCAGATGGTGCGCCTCGTCCACCACCATCAGGTCCCAGCCCGCGGCGACCGCGTCCCGCTGGGCCAGGGTGTTTCCGGTCAGGAAGTCCAGGGAACACAGCACCAGTTGGCTCTGGTCGAACGGGTTGGGCTGTTCCTCGTCGAACTCAGGGTCCGGCTCGGAAAGCGCCTCGTAACTGGAGTGGTCAACGATGGAAAACCGCAGATTGAAGCGGCGCAGCATTTCCACCAGCCACTGGTGAACCAGCGAATCCGGAACCACCACCAGCACCCGGCGAGCCAGCCCTGTGTGCAACTGATAGTGAAGAATCAGGCCTGCCTCGATGGTCTTGCCCAGCCCCACCTCGTCCGCCAGCAGCACCCTGGGCGCGTATCGGCGGGCCACTTCATGGGCGATGTACAGCTGATGAGGCAGGTGCTGGGTACGTGCCCCGAGCAGCCCCTGCACCGGTGACCTGGCGAGGCGATCCTGATGCTCCAGAGTGGCCAGGCGCAGACGAAACGCCCCGTTGCGATCAAACTGGCCGGCGAACAACCGCTGATGGGGCGCCGAGAAACTGACCTGGCTGGCCAGCCGGACCTCTGAGATCTCCTGCAGGTTGCCGCTGTCGTCGACGGCATGGTAGATTAGCACGCCACCGCGGTCCTCCACCGCCTGCACGGTCAGCACCTGGCCATCAAAGAGTTCGATGTCCTCTCCCATCTGGAAGGCGATACGGGACAAGGGCGCGCTATCAATGGCATAGGTACGCTCGTCATCGGCGGCCGGGAACCCCAGGGTCACCGTGCGACCGGCCACTTCCGTAACAATACCCAGGCCCAGGCCCGCGTCCGAATGACTGACCCAGCGCTGGCCAATGGCAAAAGCAGGTGCTTCCAAGAATCCTCCCAAACAGTTCAATGATGGTGTAGACCGGCCTGTAATGGGCCGAACCAGATTTAACGATGCGCGATCGCCGTGGGATCAGGCTCCCTGATCCAGAAAGCGGTAGCGCCACAGACAGCCGCCGGTACCACAAACAGGTTCACCACCGGCACCATCGCCAGCAGGGCCACAGGCAAACCGAACCCAAGGGCACTGAGGCGGCGCGCCGCCAGACGGCGACGCAAGGCCCCGAAACTGACACGATGGTTGTCCGCCGGATAGTCCACGTACTGCAGAGACATCATCCAGCAGTTAAAGGCAAACCAGAGCACCGCCGCCACCAGGTTGACCACGGGGATCACCCCGATGATAAAAAGCAGCAGTGCCCGTGGCAGATAATAGACGATTTTCTGTATTTCCCGGCCCAGTGCGCGGGGAATGTCTTTCAGTATCTGCATCCAGCCACCGTCGTCACTCATCTCCTGACCAGTAAGATACTTCTCCGTCTGTTCCGACAGGAACCCGTAAAAGGGGGAACCAATCAGATTGGCCATGATCACAAAGCCGTACGCGAACAGCAGCAATATCACCAGCGCGTACAGCAGCCAGAACAGCCAGTCCAGGGCCTGCAGCCACTGCCAGTCAGGCAACCAGGCCATGACCGTGGCAATCAACAGGGCAAAGCCCTCGGCCATGGCCCAGATCAGAGCCACGAACAACAGGAGGTTGAGAATCAGAGGAATGATGACGAACAGACGCAACCCTGGCTGCCGGATCAGCCCGAAACCTTCGCCAAGGTAACCCAGGCCCTTGAAAAAATTACCTTGCAACATGCTCGCAGCCTCATGACGCGTGGCAGTAACGGGGCGCAAAGCATATCATGAAGCCGGGGAGCCGCTGAACGTGATAAGTCATCAGAGTTCCCCGTACTACCTCAACCGGACGGGTTATGCGACTACCAGAATCCATTCATAAGCTGATTGCCTGTCAACTTCTCTGGCGAACCCTGTTCTGCATCTCCATTGTCTCGATTACCTGGCTGGGCTTCACCAGCGAGCCCTACCCGATTCCCTCGGCGGCCAGCGACAAGGTGAATCATCTGCTGGCCTTCATGGAGCTGGCCATGCTCACCCGCCTGGGATGGCCCCGGCTCGGGCTGATACCGCCACTGCTGGTGCTCACCGGGTTCGGGCTGGCGCTGGAACTGGGCCAGTCGATTACGCCCTGGCGGGATTTCGCGCTCTCTGACCTGCTCGCCGACGTCATTGGCATCACCATCGGCTACAGCCTGATGTCACTTTTTTTCCGGCTGACAGGTATTCGCCCGGCCGCCTGACAACCGGATTAGCGAATTTCGCCATTCCCCGTGTGCGATATTTCCTACATTGGCGTGAGAATCTGCCAGAACTTCCCGTGGGCAATGCGAAATCTCTGGCAGCCGAAATATCTACCTTGTTGTTTTTAAAGGACCTGGAGTTTCCAGCATCACTCCGAGACGGAAACATCACGGTTTTGTCATGCGCCTGGAATTTTTCCCTTGGTAAGATGGGAACCGTCAAGGATGACAAGGAAAGGGAAGACGCATTGGATGCTCCTCACAGGATCGTGAGGGGAAGCAGGGACCCTACGGAAAGAAGGCTTAAGGGAAACCTAATTACGGACCGCTGGCTCGGATGCTGGCGCCAGGGACCTGGCAAGGACAATACTGCAACAGGACGGTTGCGACAGAGCATGGAAGCCACGACCTGTTCCGACGAGGGCAATCCGCAAGGGTTGCCCTCTTCTTTTTTCACACCCCGATCTTTACCCCATCGCCCGTGCGCACCGTCTTTTCCGGTGTCTCCTCGCCGGACCGGTACAATCGTACCTGATTGAATTCCTCGAACTCGTTCAGATCCGGCCAGGTGGTGGCCGACACCATTCCCAGCACATCGTACCCCGGCTCTTCCAGATCCCTTATCCGCGAGTCTGCCAGCAATACGCCCCCGGCCGCTTCCCGGAATGCTTGCAGGAATGGCCGATTATCCCGATCGTAGAGCACATCAGCCGCGGTAATCAGATCCAACGACGACGGTCGCCGATACCAGTCGTCACAAAGGGTGACACTGACACCATTGAGCCGGGCGTTGGCCCTGGCAGCCGCCAGGGCATCCTGATCAAGATCACAGGCAATCGCCTCGGCGGCCCCGGCCATGGCCGCCGCCACGGCCACGATGCCCGAGCCCGAGCCGAAATCCAGCACGCGTTTGCCCGCTACCGTGCCCGGGTGGTCCAGAATCCATTGCGCCAGCACCTGCCCGCTGGCCCAGCAGAACGACCAGTAGGCCGGCTCCGCCACCACCGCCTGGGCATCTTCGTGGCTGAGGGGGCCTTCCAGCACGCGGGGATCAAACAGATAAAGCCGCAATGACGGGCAGCCGGCCGGGCGCGATACCGCCAGCCGCCCGTGGGGCAGCGTACGCCTGATGATCCGGGTCAGGTCTTCGGGAATGATGTGATGGTCAGTCATGGGTCGTCTCGGCATTCGCAACGGGCGTATTCTACACGGGCGAACCCGGAAAGTGGCCCCTCCCGATACGGTCACGACAGCCCCCCGGCTCATCCGTTATACTGGCGCCCCCATATCCAACAGACGACACCCCGCAGGCATGAGTACCCGACCCGATACCGACCAGTTCCGCCAGCTCTTTCTCAACGACATTCCGCTGATGGACGTGCGTGCGCCTGTCGAGTACGCCCGGGGCAGCTTCCCCAATACCAGCAATGCCCCCCTGATGAACGACGACGAACGTCACCGGGTGGGCATCTGCCATAAGGAAAAGGGCCAGGAAGAGGCCATCCGCCTGGGCCATCAACTGGTTTCCGGTGATATCAAGGCCGAGCGCATCGCCGCCTGGAAACGGTTTGCCATCCAGCATCCGGAGGGTTACCTGTTCTGCTTTCGCGGCGGCTTGCGCTCCCGTCTGACCCAGCAATGGCTCCGGGAAGCCGGTATCGACTACCCACTGGTCACGGGTGGCTACAAGGCGCTGCGCCGTTTTCTGATCGACTCGCTGGATGAGGTCATCCAACAGGGCACCTTCCACGTAATCAGTGGCCGGACCGGCACTGGCAAAACCCGGGTACTGCATCACATGCCGAACCCGGTGGACCTTGAAGGGCTGGCCAATCATCGTGGCTCCAGCTTTGGCCGGCAGGTCACACCGCAGCCGGCCCAGATCGACTTTGAAAACGCGATGGCGGTATCCATGCTCAAGGCACAGGACAGGGGTGGCCCCATCTATCTGGAAGACGAGAGCCGCCTGGTGGGGCGCTGCAATCTGCCTCCGGAGCTGAGCGAGCGTATGGCATCAGCACCGCTTCTGGTCCTGGAAAGGCCCATGGCCGAACGCGTCGCCATTATCCGTGAAGACTATGTGGAAGCCATGGTGCGCGACTACCAGGATCGCGATGGGGAGGAAGCCGGCTGGGAAAACTTCTGCGACTATTTGCTCAGCGCCCTGGACCGTATCCGCAAGCGCCTCGGCGGTGAGCGCCATCAGCGACTGCGCGGGATCATGGAGGAGGCACTGGAGACACAGGCCCGGACAGGGGATCTGTCCGGTCACGAAATCTGGATCAAGTCGCTACTGACCGACTACTATGATCCCATGTACGACTACCAGCTCGGCCAGAAATCCGGTCGCATCACCATGACTGGCGGCCCGGATGCGCTGATGGAATGGGCTCAGCGGGCGAGGACCGTATAAACCGGAGTCGCCCGGATTGCTCAGCCAGGGCGCCAGCTGGCCCCTGAGGCTTCCCTTCAGGACCCGAAATCACCAAAAAAATCAGGAGACAGTATGGAAGAGCTATTTAGCGCAAGTGGCAGGGCCAGCGAATGGATCGACACAGGTGTTGAGATGCTCATTCAGTACGCCCCCAAGGTGTTGCTGGCCATTATCACCCTGCTGGTGGGCCTCTGGCTGATCCACCGGGTCGTCAACCTCCTCGATGCCCGGCTCAAGGCCAAGGACCCCAGCCTCAACAGTTTCCTGTGCGGCCTGGTCAGCATCATCCTCAAGATTCTGCTGCTTATTTCCGTAGCCTCCATGGTGGGCATTGCCACCACCTCGTTCATTGCCATTATTGGTGCCGCCGGCCTGGCGATCGGCCTGGCCCTCCAGGGCAGCCTGGCCAACTTCGCCGGCGGGGTACTGATCCTGATTTTCAAGCCCTTCAAGGTGGGTGACACCATTGAGGCCGAGGGGTTCCTCGGCGCCGTTGACGAAATCAACATCCTGTACACCATCGTCAACACCTTCGACAATCGCCGCGTTATCATCCCCAACGGCTCCCTGGCCAACTCGTCGCTGGTGAACGTCAGCTTCTATGACACCCGCCGCTGCGACATGACCTTCGGCATCCATTACGATGACGATATCGACAAGGCCAGGGCCATTATCAAGCGCTGCCTGGAGGACGACGAACGCGTACTGCCGGAACCCGAACCGCGCATCTCGGTGGGATCTCTGGGGGACAGTTCGGTCAACATCATTGTCCGCCCCTGGACGAAGACCGACGACCTGTGGCCGGTCTACTGGGACATGCACGAGAAAATCAAGAAGGCGTTCGATGCCGAAGGCATTACCATCCCGTTCCCCCAGCGGGACCTTCACGTCTACCAGCAAGGCAAAACCGACGCCGAATAATCCCGGCTCCCGAAGGGCCGCCCTGCCATGGGGCGGCTCTCCTTCTGGTTACACCAATCCCGTCATGATCCACAAGCGTCCTGGATCACAGTCTTTCGCTCCACCCTCTCGCAATCCCCGTGCAAATGACTAAGCTGGACAATAGCTGCGTGCCGTCATGGCACAGCCAATACGTCGCACTGGCAGGAGGTAGCACTATGCCGGGAAAAAAGCTGAAAGCCTTCCTCAAGAAGTCCGGGGCCGATTTCATCGCCCTCTCCCATCCCCCCGCCTATACTGCCCAGCAACTCGCCCACCATGGCCATATACCCGGCGACCGGGTGGCCAAGACGGTGATCATCGAACTGGATGGCAAGATGGCCATGTTGGTCATGCCATCCACCTGGCGCATTCACTGGGATCGTCTGAGCAATGTCCTGGAAACCGACTTCCTGGAACTGGCCGACGAGATGGAATTCAAGGATCGCTTTCCCGACTGCGAGGTGGGCGCCATACCGCCCTTCGGCAACCTCTTTGACATGGCGGTCTACTGCTGCGAAGCACTGACCCAGCAGCCGGATATCGCTTTCCCGGCCGGCTCCCATGAAGAATCCATCCACATGAAGACCGACGATTTCCTGGCACTGGTGGACCCGGTGGTCATCGAGAAGGGGTTCATCCGCCCGGGCACCCAAAAACCGGCGTGGATGCAGCGCCGGCGCAAAAGCAGCGTACCGTCGGATGAACAGATAGAGCACTGGGAACTGGCCGGATATTGAGCCCGGACAAGGATGCCCGCTTGCCTGCACCGGCAAGGTCCGTAAACTGGGGCATCTGACCAGGAACGCTCTTATGACTCAGACCTTCGACTTTATCGTGGTCGGCGCCGGCATGGTTGGCGCCGCCATTGCCAATGGCCTTGCCAGCGGGGGCCACACCATTGCCCTGATTGACCAGGGACAGGCCCCGGCTTTCAGTGACCATGACGACCCCGACATCCGGGTGTCGGCACTCAGTGCGGGCAGTGAAAACTACCTCCGCAGCCTTGGTGTCTGGCACGACATGATGGCCATGCGCGCCACCCCTTACCTGCGCCTGTCGGTCTGGGAGGCCCGCGATCATCCCATCAGCCAGTGGCTGCCCGGCCAGCCGCCCCGGACCACCTTCTCCGCGAAGGACCTGAAAGCCTCGCATCTGGGCCATATAGTGGAAAACCGCGTCACCCAGACCGCTCTCTGGAAACGCGCCAGTGGGCAGGACGAGATCACCCTGTTCTCCGGGTCTGGCATTCAGCGGCTGGAGGAGCAGAGCGACAGCGTCACGGCCACCCTGGAAGACGACACCGCCGTTCGCGGCCGCCTGGTGATCGGGGCCGATGGCGCAGGATCACGAGTGCGCCAGCTGGCCGGTATTGGCGTCACCCGCAACCAGTACCAGCAGCAGGCGCTGGTGGCCAGCGTCCGTTACCGGGGGGCGCCGCAGGACATCACCTGGCAAGCCTTCCATAGCACCGGCCCGCGGGCCTTCCTGCCACTGCACGATGCCGGCCCGGCCCACGCCGGAGAGAGCTGGGCATCACTGGTGTGGTATGACGCTCCGCAGACCCTGGCCGAGCTCAAGGCGCTGCCGGAAGCGGATTTCCTGGCCCGGGTTCAGGCTGCTTTCCCGGACGAGCTGCCCCCGCTCACCGCCCTGTCCGCGAGGGCCAGCTTCCCCATTGCCCGCCAGCATGCCCACCAGTATTCCCGGGGCCGCGTGGTGCTGGCCGGGGACGCCGCCCACACCATCAACCCGCTGGCCGGCCAGGGAGTCAACCTGGGCTTCCAGGACGCCCGCTGCCTTCAGGAACTGCTGGATGAAGCACGGCGCAAGGGCCAGGATCCGGCGGCACCGGCATTGCTGGCCCGTTACGAGGAGCAGCGCCGCCCGGCCAACCGCCGTATGATGCTGACCATGGATATGTTCTACCATCTGTTCAGCAATTCGCTGACACCGGTCTGGGCGGCCCGCAATCTGGGCCTGGGCCTGGCCCAGGGCCTGCCCTTCGCCCGCAACCGTGTGGCCCGATACGCCATGGGCCTGGATGAAGGCCTGCCGGCACCGGTCGAGGCACTTCTGAACCGGGCGCCTGGCCCGGGACGGCTGACCGGACAGCGGTAGCCTCCCGTTCACCGAGACGGCTTCAGAGAGGCGAAACGGATCACCACCAACACAACCAACAAGGACCCAGACATGGCGGAAACCATTTTCACCAAGATCATCAACCGCGAGATTCCCGCAGATATTGTCTACGAGGACGACCTCAGCCTGGCATTCAGGGACATCAACCCACAGGCGCCAGTACACCTGCTGATTATCCCCAAGAAGGCCATCGCCACCATCAATGACATCCAGCAGGATGACCGCGAACTGGTGGGGCACCTCTACTGGGTTGCGGCGCACCTGGCAAAGGACATGGGTTTTGCAGACGATGGCTACCGGGTGGTCATGAACTGCGGCGAGAACTCCGGGCAGACGGTGTTTCACATCCACCTTCACCTGCTGGCGGGCAAGCCCCTGGGCTGGCCGCCCTATACCGACCGTATGAAAGAGGGCTGATCACCTGCCGGGGGCACGTGTAGCGGGCCCCCGACAATCCGCATCATTCACCCGCCAGCCGGGCCTGCTTGATCTGAGCCAGCGGTATGGGGACTACCATGGTGCCGCCATGGAGCCGCCGGTTGAACTGCACCCGGCCGTTACCGATACTCTTGATGCGCCCGTCCAGACGCTGACCATCGGTCAGGGTGAGGCGCACATCCCGGTTGATGTGCTGGTGAAGGCTTCCGGAAATATCCCGTGGAGCCGTATCCGGGGCATCCTCTTCCTGACTGGCCTCTTCCGTCACTTGTTCGACCACCGGTTCCACGCTGGTGACACTGAATGGCTGTGGGTCCGCACCCGCTACCGCCACCGACGGGCTCAGGCGCCCGGACAGGTAGGTGGGGTCCAGGCTCATGGCACGGTCATTGGCATCCAGGTTCGGGTAAGGGTCGATGGCCAGGATCAGGGTGTCACTGGCGCCCGACGTAAAGCTCCGATAGGCGTGCACCAGGGTCTCGTTGGGCTCCAGGC
Organism: Marinobacter zhanjiangensis; assembly: GCF_014651935.1. Lineage (GTDB taxonomy): Bacteria > Pseudomonadota > Gammaproteobacteria > Pseudomonadales > Oleiphilaceae > Marinobacter > Marinobacter zhanjiangensis. The sequence continues at coordinate 112,197 of NZ_BMXV01000001.1, forward strand.
CCTCCCGGTTCCATTCCCGCATCCAGGCCTGCTGGTGGTACTCCGGGTAAGTGGCGCGAGCCACCCCGGCCTCGTCGGCGCAGAAGGCATTACGGCGGTCGTTCAGCCCGGTATCGGTAATGGCGACCCTGACGCGGCTGATGCTGGCATCACTGACGGTGGAGGCATTCAGAGCGGCGGTGGGGTTGAGATCCACAGCCATATCCGTATCCACCTGCATCATCCCCCGGGACACCAGGTCCAGATCCAGGTTCATACGGGTTCCGGAATGGGACATTCGATAACCCACCGTCATATCCGATACCGACACGCCGTAGCCCATGTCCAGGTAATCATCCACGCTGAAGTAATCGCGGTCACCACAGCCGGCCGTCACCAGGCGGGACATCAGGCTTCCCCGCCCGGAGGCTTCAGCCTCCAGCTCGCGGAACAGGTTGGAATCCATATCCAGCCGGAGTCCGGACACGACCATGTGCATTTCATCAGGTATCTCGAGCTGATCGAGCTGGAAGGCGATGTTATAAAGCTCGAACAGATGGGCGGTTTCAAAGCGGATATCGTCCACCCGGTATGCCTCCGGTAACCCATGGGGGCTGAACCGGATGTCGGTGATACTCAGCGCACCCAGGGGCGACACCGACACATCTCCCCAGCTGAACTCCCCGAACATGGACAGGCCCATCTTCGACACTTCCAGCCGCTCCTCCACCTCACTGGTAATTCGGTAGTTGGCGTAAAACACACCAGCGACGGCCGCCACCAGCAGGACCAGCAAAACACGCTTCATAACGACTTCCTTTACGTCATATTGACAGCCACCCGGCCCTGTGGATTCTCCCTGGACCGGCGATTCATTAACTAATATACATAATTAAAAAGCGCATGTGTGTGATGTGTGCAACGCCCGTTCAATGCCTTGCTCGCGTGGGTATGATTCTGTGACCGACCCGGTAGCCTGTTCCCCTCCAATCTGCAACCATGTGGCCAATTGCTCCAGGAAACCACGCTGTGAAGAACGATTGCCATTACCACCCCGGCGAACCTGCCAAGTGGCATTGCGGGGAGTGCCTGATCCACTATTGTTCCGCCTGCATGCCGGACGCCAACCCTCGGCAACAGAGTGGTCTGTGCCCACACTGCGGGCGCCAGATGCGTTACCTGGGCGCGGCGACGGAAGCCGAGCCTTTCTGGCAGCGGCTATCGGCGTTCTTTCGCTACCCGTTCCACTCCGATCCACTGCTGGTGATCATTGTCTGCACCCTGGTGCCACTGTTTCTCAGCCCGGGCCTGATCGGGGGGCTGGTTTACATCGTGCTTTTGCTGGTGCTGATCAAGTACTGCTACACCGTCATCCGCCACACCGCCAGTGGCCACATGAAACCACCCCCGGTTGCCGAGGCCTGGTCCGGGGACGGTTTTGCCCTTGGCCTGCAGAGTTTCGTGGTTGTTCTGGTCATGGTGGGCGCGGTGGTATCCGCGTTCGCATTGCTGGGGCCGATTCCCGGTGTCGTGGTCACCGCGCTGGCCTACCTGGCCGTGCCTGCAACCATCATGATCCTGGCCATGGAAGACTCCATCTTCCCGGCCCTGAACCCACTGAACATCACCGCACTGATTTCGTCCATTGGCTGGCCCTACTTCGTGCTTTACGGCTTCCTGATACTGATGACCATGGCCTCGGCCGCTGCACAGGAAATGGCCTTCGTGCACTTCCATCCGGTCATCGCCTACCCCCTGGGCGGCTTTCTGAGCAGTGTCTTTATCGTCATTGTGTTCCACATGCTGGGCTACCTGCTGTTCCAGTATCAGGAGGAACTGGGCTTTGCCAGTGATTTCCAGGACGAAGAACAGCCGGCCGACCCGAATCGGGATCGTTCCCGCCGTGTGGATGCAGATATCGACATGAACCTGAAGGAAGGCAACTACAACCGTGTCGCCAGCATCCTGGAGGAGGCTCTGAAACGGGACCCGGCCAACCCCAACCGGCTCAGCCAGCTCTTCCAGCTATCCCTGGCCCGCCATGACCTGGACGCGCTGACCCGCCACCACGCCAAGCTGCTGCGCTGGATGGCTGCCCATCGCCGCCATCGGGACATGAAAACCCTGCTCACGCTGCTACGCCAGCACGACCCACAATTCCAGCCGCAGGACCCGGATCTGGTGGTGGCCTGCGCCGACCTGCTGTTCCTGCAGCACGAGCCGAAGCCGGCCCTGCAACTGCTGAAGGACTTCCACAAACGCTTCCCGGACAGCGACCAGATTGCTCCCGCCTATATCCTGGTGGCCCGCATACTGGCCAATGGCTTTGAACAGTGGGACAAGGCCACCAGCTTCCTGAAGTTTGCCGACAAAAATACCGGGGACGCGGACACCAAAGCAGCCATTGCGGCCTATCTGGCCCAGGCAGAGCAGCGGGAGCCCCTCAAAGGTCCCAAAGCCAGCTTTGCCCCCGCTGCAGACCTTGGCAGCAGCTCACCCTGAAACAAAAACGGCAGGACCCCGGGGCCCTGCCGTTTTCATCACTACAGTTATCAGTGAGCCAGGCGTCAGAAGCCCTTGAGGCCGGCAACACGATCCGCGTGGTAGCGGAAGTCACCCAGCAGCAACTGCACTGGGCGGGCGCGCTTCATGAACAGGCCGATATCGTATTCATCGGTCATACCCATACCACCGTGCAGCTGCACGCCTTCATTGGTGACCAGTTCCGCCACCTGACTGGCCTTGGCCTTGGCCGCGCTGGCCAGCATGGAGGCCTGCTCGTCACCGGCGTCCAGTGCCATAAAGGCCTTCAGCACCATGGACTTGACCTGCTCCAGCTCGCTCCACATATGCGCGGCACGATGCTGCAGGGCCTGGAAGGACGAGATGTACACGCCAAACTGCTTGCGCTCCTTCATGTAGGCCACGGTACGATCAAAGGCTTCGCTGGACAGACCCAGCAGCTCCGCCGCCAGGTGAGCGCTGCCGATATCCAGCAGCTTCTGCAGTGGGGCGGAACCCTGATCCTTCTCGCCCAGCACCGCATCGGCACCCACGGCGACATTGTCCAGCGTCACTTTCGCGTAGTTGCGACCGTCCGGGAAAATGGTGCGCTCCACAGTCACCCCTTCCGCTTTCGGGTCCACCAGGAACAGGGTGATACCGGACTCGTCCCGCTCGCCGCCGCTGGTGCGGGCTGACACAATCAGGGTGTTGGCAATGTGCCCGTCCACCACAAAAGTCTTGCTGCCATTGAGCACGAAACCGTCGCCCTGGGCTTCCGCCTTTGTCGCTACGCGCAGGGGCTGGTGGCGCCCGGTCTCATCAATGGCCAGGGCTGTCAGGTGACTGCCGTCGGCGATGCCGTTCAGAATTTCTTTCTGGCTGTCATTGCCCGCCAGGATCAGGGCGCAGGCGCCCAGCACGCCGGAGGCAAACAGGGGAGATGCCGCCAGTGTACGGCCACCCTCTTCCATCACCTGGCCCATGCCCACATGGCCGAACTCGGAACCACCGTGGCTTTCCGGGACCAGCGTACCCGCCAGCCCCAGTTCCACTGCGTGGTTCCAGAACTCCGGCACATAACCCAGCGGGTCTTTCTCGTCCCGCAGTTTGCGCAGCTGGGATACCGGCGCCTGTTCGCCGAACAGGCCCTGGGCGGCATCCTTGAGCATCTGTTGTTCTTCAGTCAGTACAAGCTTTTGCATGATGGTCTCCGCCCTTAGCCCAATCCGAGAATGTTTTTGGCGATGATGTTGAGCTGCACTTCGGAAGTGCCTCCCTCAATGGAGTTACCCTTGGTGCGCAGCCACTCCTGGGGCAGGGCCCCGGCGGGGCGATCATCCCCTTCCCAGAGCAGACCTTCACTGCCATAGGCGGCCACCAGCAGCTCATAGCGGCGCTTGTTCAGTTCGGTACCGGCGAGCTTGAGCATGGCCGATACGTTGCCCACGCCCTGGCCGGACTTGGCCTGGTCCTTGGCCCGCTCGGCGGTCAGCTCATAGCCGATGGAGTCGATGGCCCAGGAGGCAATCTCGGTCCGCAGCATGGGGTCTGCCAGCTTGCCATCCTCCAGGCCGACCGCATCCACCGCCAGTTCCGCCAGGGTTTTCTGGCCGGCGGCCGTGCTGCCCATGTTGCCGATCATGCTGCGCTCATGGGTCAGCAGGTACTTGGCAATGGTCCAGCCCTTGTCGACCTCGCCCACCACCTGATCCTTCTCTACGCGGACGTCGTCCAGGAAGGTTTCACAGAAGGGGGACTCGCCGGAAATCAGCTTGATGGGACGGGTGGAGACACCCGGGGTTTCCATGTCGAACAGCACCAGGCTGATGCCTTCCTGCTTTTTCACATCCGGATTGGTGCGCACCAGGGCGAACATCCAGTCGGCCTTGTCAGCGTAGGAGGTCCAGATCTTCTGGCCGTTGACGATGAAGTGATCACCCTTGTCCTCGGCCCTGGCCTGCAGACCCGCCAGGTCGGAACCGGCGCCCGGCTCGGAATACCCCTGGCACCAGCGGATCTCACCACGCACGATGGGTGGCAGGTGCTGCTGTTTGAGAGCCTCGGAGCCGAACTTGAGAATGGCCGGGCCGATCATCCAGATGCCGAAGCTGTTCAGCGGCGGGCGCGCCTGGATGCGGGCCATCTCTTCCAGCAACACCTTGTGCTGCTCGCGGGACAGACCACCGCCACCGTATTCGGTGGGCCAGTCGGGCGCGGTCCAGCCCTTGTCGGCCATACGCTCGAGCCAGAGGCGCTGGTCCTCGCTCTGGAACTTGAAATTGCGGCCACCCCAACATACGTCCTTGTCGCTCTTCATGGGGGAACGCATGCTCTGGGGGCAGTTCTCTTCAAGCCACGCCCGGGTCTCCTGACGGAAGGTATCCAGATCAGTCATGCTTGCTCTCCTTGGGGGCAGCACACAATGACCCCTGCAGGGTCCGCCTGGCGGTTATTGTGGTGGTGCTGCCGGTGTCACAATGGAATTCTGTTCCGCCCAGCAAAAACCGGAGGCGGAAAACCGATAGAATAATGCCTTATCACTGGGCTGTCTGTCATGCCCTGAACCCCATCCGGCCTCAGGGTTTTCAGAATTACCGTTTATTTACAATGAATTGCACAACAAAACAACAATACACCGATGTACGGAAGGGTACCGGAAGTGGATGACCGAGACAAATCGGAGACGTTTCGCACAGCGGGCACCAGACCCACGCCACCGGAAAACTCTGAAAAAAGCCGCCGACGCCGTCAGAGGCCCTTCAACAACATCCGGTATTCATTGGCCCTGGGCTCCATCTGCCGCTTGCTGAACTCCTCGGCCAACAGACGGCCCGCCTCCCGTACCATGTCCACGCCGCCGGTCGCCTTCAACCTGGCAAAGGCTTTTTCCGCCAGTTTCAGGTCATCACTGCGCAGGGCGGCGAACAGAACCCGGTTGTGCTCCTCCGGGGGCAGGGGCTGGTCGGATTCTGCCAGGTCCAGGTACTCCTGCCAGGTAGCCAGCAGGTTTTCCGGCTGCTGCAGGCGCAGATACTGGTGCATCAGGGCAACCGCCCGCTGCCGGTAGGCGGGCTGGTCCGGTCGCAGCTTGTCCAGATGGTACAGGTGCTCCAGGATGACCGGCCGGTCCGGGTGAGCCTGCCAGAGAGCTTCGAAACGTTGCCGCGCCTGGGTGAAATCCATCCGCGCCAGAGCTTCCATGGCCCTGGCGTACTCCCGTGTGAACGCCTCGTCCTGCTCTTCCACTTCCGGTTCGTAGAACGACTCGCGGGCCTGGAACCAGCCCCTGCCCGACAGCAGGATCAACGCGGCGCCGGCCAGCAGCCCGCCGGCGTGGGCCAGATAGGCGATGCCGTCACCACCGGAAGCCCAGTAATGGTAGATCTCCTTGCCCACCCAGATGGGCAGGATCACCAGCGCCGGGGCCCGGAAATAATTGAAGTAGACGCCCAGGTAATAGAAAAACCGGATCTTCCTGAGGCCGAAGAAGGCCACGTACATTCCCATCAGCCCGGATACTGACCCGGAAGCACCGACCAACGGCACCGCCTCGCCCCAGTTGAAGGCCACGTGGGTCAGCCCCGCAACCACCCCGCACAACAGATAGGCCAGCAGGTAACGCCCCGGGCCCAGGGCCTTTTCCACGGTAAACCCGAGCAGAAACAGGAACAGCATGTTGCCGATCAGATGATCCCAGCCGCCGTGAAGAAACTGGTAGGTAATCAGGCTGTAGAAATTGAGGTCCGACGGCATCAGCCCCGCCTCATAGGCGCTCAGCCGTGAGATGTACTGCTGCTGGATCTGCTCCCGTTGCGACTGCCACAGGCTGCGCTCGCGGCTGGTCATCAGCAGGTCACGGTTGTCCTGAAGGTACCGGTAGAACGCCTGGTCGGACAGAATGATCGAGGCCAGGCCGACACGGTCCCCCTCCGTCTTCAGGTACTCGACCCAGTCCAGCGTGACCTGCAGGTCGGTGTTGCCCTCCAGGCTGATTTCCCGCTCCAGGTAGTCCTGGTACAACGGCGCTTCCAGCCGGTCAAGCTCCGCCTCGAGGTAGCTGCGCACAGCGCCTTCCGTCAACTCCGGGTCCTTGCCCTGGTAGAGCAGGAACGCCAGCAGACTTGCCAGCATCAGCGCGAAGGTCATCCAGGGCGGACGTTTCCAGTCGACTTTCTTCTCAGCGGGAATAATCAGCATTGGCGGCCACTTTTCATCACAATAGGTCGGTGATTACCCGGTTTTTTACCACAGCCCGGCCAGCTTTTCGCGCTGTAATAGTCATGGGCGGCAGGACATCTGCCGGCAATTTCCTGAAACGAGGAACAGCGCATGTCACACAGGCGTCATAGCAATGTCATTAAATCAGGACAGCGAATCACCCACGCAGAACACCAGGTATTGCCAAGCTCCCGCAGACCAACGATAGTATGCGGGAATCAGAACAATAGCCTGACCCAATAAGATAAGGAACACGACATGACGGTACTTGTACTGGATAGCCCGGAGCTGATTGCCCGCGCAGCGGCCATGGAGGCAGCCCAGGCCAGCAAACAGGTTCAGGCGGAAGAAACCGGGGACGTTCACGCAGACGCGGAGGCTTCAGCCTCCGGCCAAATGGCCTGCACAACGGGTAAGAATTCACGTTGCGAGCAACCGCAAGAAACCCTGGCCCTTGTTATCTGACCAACCTCCCGGTCTGCCCGATGATGATATCGTCAGGGCAGGCCGGACACGATTCCCGCAGAACCGCCCCCGTCAGGGCTGAACCTGGATCACGTTCCAGACCAGTAGCACCGCCATCACCAGAATACTGAACCAGGTCAGCAGAATGCCCACCAGCCGCGCCTTATGGGGCCCGCCGTGGCCATTGAACATGCCGAAAGCGTGCAGGATGCGCCCACCCACCAGGGCCATGCCCACCCAGTAGATCCATTGCCCGTTGACCCCATTGAGTTCGCCAACCGCCATCAGGATCAGCGCCATCGGCGCGTATTCGACCAGATTGCCATGGGCGCGCACCGCCACCTCGAACTCCTGGTCGTCGTTAACCCCCAGGCCCTGTCGATACTTCAGACGGTACCGGGACACCTGGACCGACAGGAACAGCAGCAGAATTGCGGTAACAGCGGCAAACACCGCAGTAACAGGCATCAGCATAAATCAGTCCTTCTTGATAGCGCTGACCACGGCCAGCAGCAGAACAGCACCTACGGTCGCGGTGACCAGCTCACCAATCCGGCCACCTGCCTGCAGCTGCAGAAGGCCGAACACGAAGCCGCCGACAAACGAACCGACAATACCGATACCGATATTGGCCAGCAGGCCGAAGCCACGGCCTTTCATGATCAGGCCGGCCAGCCAGCCGGCAACACCACCGATAATGAGGAACAGAATCAGGTTCATCCGTGTGACTCCCTGGTAGAGGGGTAGAAACGGGCGGCACTGTTGACGCAACCGCCCGCGCCTGGATGAACCGAGATTGCCGTTATTTTCAGGTGCATGCAAGCGTATAAAAACAAACGCCCCGAGACGGAGACCGGCAGAGAGCCCGACGAAACCTGCCCGTCAGACGCCGGCCGGCGGCTGATCGTCCGCCGGCCACGCCATATCACGGCTGGCCTCCACCACGAAACGCAACGGGCCATTGGCATCGAGAGCGTCAAAGGGATAGCAGGTCACCAGCACCAGTGAGTTCCGGTTGTAGTGGCTCAGGTCCATCTGTTGCTGGCGACTGTCGACAACCTTCAGGGAGTCCACCCGGTACCGGCGCCACGCCCCGTCGGCGAACTGCAGGCGGATCTCCTGCCCCTGGCGAATGTCCTTCAGCGGCCGGAAGTGGGTATCGCGATGGCCGGCAACCACCACCGGTGACCGGGGCCGTTCGCCCAGGCCTGGGCCGGTCACCTGCCCCGGCCCGAAAGCCAGGCTTTCGCCGTGACCGCCGGAGAGTACCACCAGCGCAGACTTTTCCCCGGGCAACTGCAGCCTCGCCACCGGCCAGGTGTCCGCCCAGGGCCAGGGCCGGCTTTCCACCTGGCTGGCCTGGGTCCGGGCCCAGGCCATGGTCAGGAGTTCCTGGGCCACCACGGCCTTGAAGGGAATCCACAGGCCGGCCAGCAACAGGCCGGCGGACAGGGTGACCACCAACAGTAACAGGCGCCCCATGGTTACACCCTCCAGCGGCGGATCGCCGCAATCAGACCGGACAGCAACAACCCGAGCAACCCGCTGAGCATGAGCAAAGGCGCCGGCGTAGCGGTCTGCGGGTAGCCGATGCGTTGATGCGGGCTGCCAGCGGGCATCAGCGAGGGCACCGCAGCTTGCTCCAAGTCCTCTTCCACAGACCTTGCCGGGGTCTTGTCAGTGGCCACGAAACTGGTGTAGGGCGTCACCAATTGATGTCTCAGACCCAAGGCAAGCACCTGCTCCCGGGTATCGTCTCCGACCTGGCCCGACAAACCCTGGTCCAGCAGCTGGTCGATCTGCGCCCGGGCCCACAGGCGATGGATGCCAGCTCCCGACGAGGCCTGCTCCAGAGCCAGTCCGCGCTGCCAGGACTGGCCGCCAGGCAGCGAGCCGGACACCGCCAGATCTCCTTCGGGCGAAGCGCCCCGGGCCAGCAGCATCATGGGCTCGCCCAGGTAGAGATCACCAACTCTTGCCGGGAATTGCTCATCGGCCTCCACACCAGCCGGCCAGTTCACGTCGATATCTGTCAGCACCGGTGACTGCATCTTGCGAAACAGGGTATCCAACTGGCGGGACACTTCCGACAGATCACTGATGGCGGTGTAGGTACCACGACCAAAACGCGCGGCCTGCCCCATGAAATGCATATTGGGGGCAGAGCCGATACCCACCGTGAACAGCCGGCTGCCACCGAGCTGGTCGCGGATCTGGCCGAATAAAGCCTGCTCGTTCCCGACCGCACCATCGGTGACAAATACCACCTGGCGCAGGTCGGTGATGGTGGATTCTTTGTCACCATCCAGGGCCGCGTCCAGGGCAGAGGCCATCTCAGTGCCACCATTGGCCTGTAAGCCCCGGATATAACGGCGGGCCCGCTCAAGGTTGTCGGCGCCCGCAGTCACCGGCTGCGGGAACAACCGGCTGGTGTGGCTGTTGAACTGGATGACATTGAAGGTATCGCCCGGCCCCAGGGTATCCAGTGATGTCAGCATGGCTTCCCGGGCCTGCTGGATGGAGGCGCCGGCCATGGAGCCGGAGGTGTCGATGACCAGGATCAGCTCCCGCGTCAGCACCCGGCTGCCCTGCTCACCTGGTACCAGCATCGCCAGCAGATAATCTTCACCCTGCCAGGTTTCGTGGAAGACGGCGGCGGCCGGTTCCTGGCCGCGAACGGGTCGCCACCTCAGCTGGAAATCCCGGTCCATGGCCACCGTTCCGGATACCGCTGTTACCCGGATGCTGTCGTTGCCATGCACATCGGTCACCTGATGGCTCGGGCTGCTCACCTTGCTCACCGGCAGCCCGGCCTGCAATTCGATGGCAATGGTCGCCTCGTGGCTACCGGTGGCCACGCCATCCCGGGCCACCTGAGGTGGAGTAATCTGGTGAGCGTCGGCCACTTCGGTGGTGGGCACCGCCCAGCCACCGGTCCACTGCGTGTCTTCCGGCACTGCTGGCACACCCGGAATATAACGTGGTGTCAGGGTGGTGGGCAGGCGCAGGCTGAATTCGCCACTGTCGTAACGCACCAGCTGCTGGTATTTCAGTTCCACGGTCACCGTCCTGCCCGGTGGGATATTGGCCAGGCGGGTGGTGAACAGGTTGGGGCGCTGCTGGTCCACCCGCGCCGCCTGACGGCCCTCCTGCTTCGCCTGTTCGTATTCCCGGCGGGCCTGCTGCCGCTCCCGAATCTCGCCAACAATCACCCGTTCGTCGGTGGTCATGGTCATGGCATGAACCGACGCATTCTCCGGCAGCGGAAAGGTATAGACTCCCTCCTGCCACTGATCCGAGGTATTGCCAAAGCTCTGGCGCAGACGCGTTTCGGCAATCAGCCCGGTCACCGTCACCTTGTAATCAGTACTCAGCACCGGAGCCGGCACCCGCCCCTGGTCACCCAGGTAATGGAATTCGCCGGTGCCTTCCTCCACCTGGCGTTCCGTTGCCCTGGCGTCCTCGAACAGCGGCTGGACAAACAGCAGCATCAGCATTGCCAACCAAAGGCTGGCCCCCTCGATCCGGCGCACCTGACGGTAGCTCAGGCGCCGCCGGCGTGGTGTCTGAATCTTTGTCCGGTATTCCGGTAATGGCTGGCTGGGCAGCATGGCTCAGGTTCCTTTTTCGGGTTGAACGTGGTGTGTACCTGAAACCATTAAAACGAAAGGAAACGTCGATCCGGTGGTGCAATCTGGCCAGGATCCGGCCAGAAAATGATGAATTGTGGCAATAGCCGTCAATCAGGAGGCTGTCAGCTTGTCCCCTCCCCCCGGGGTGGTTACATTTGGACCAGATTCAAAAAGGAAGTGGAAACGGCGATGAAGAAACAGATCGTGCTGGTGGAGGACGAGCCCGCCATCCGGGAAAATTACCGGGATGCCTTCGAGCGCCGGGGCTACAGTGTGGCCGTATACGGTGATCGCCAGAGTGCCTGGAAAACCCTGAAAACCGCCCTCCCCGACCTGGCGGTGATCGATGTGGGCCTGGGTGACGAGCCGGAAGGCGGCTTCGAGCTTTGCCAGGACCTGCGCCGGCTGTCCGCCACCGTGCCCATCATCTTCCTCACCGCCCGGGACAGTGATATCGACTCGGTCCATGGCCTGCGCCTGGGCGCCGACGACTATGTCACCAAGGACATGAGCCTGGATCACTTGCTGGCCCGGGTCACCGCCCTGCTGCGCCGGGCGGACGCCTGGGCCGAGGCCCTGCAGCAGCCGGACGAAGTGATGACCCGGGGCCGCCTGACCATCAACGTGGACCGCATGACCGTAGCCTGGGACGACCAGCCGGTGGATCTGACCGTCACCGAGTTCTGGATGCTCCACGCACTGGCCCGCCACCCCGGCCACGTGCGCAACCGCGAGCAGCTGATGCAGGCAGCCAGTACCGTGCTGGACGACAACACCGTGACTTCCCATATCAAACGCATCCGCCGCAAGTTCCAGCAGGTGGACCCGGACTTCGACGGCATCCAGACCGCCTACGGCATGGGTTATCGCTGGTACGCCCGTGAGGTGTAGCTCTTGTCCCTGAAGCGCCAGCTGTTCCTCGCCAGCCTGCTGATGCTGCTGATCCCCTGGGCGGGGCTGCAGTTCGTGCTGGAGCTGGACCAGGCCCTGCGCGACCAGTCCGCCAGCCAGCTGCAGACCCAGGCCCGGCGCATGGCCGACGTGGCGTCGTCGGAACTGGAGGGCACGGAACCGCTGACCGGCGACGACAGCGCCATTTACATCCGCCAGGCGCACCAGCCCATCAAACCCGATGGCCACGGCGACGACTGGCCCGGTTACCAGGAGGGCGAACAGCCCTGGCAGACCACCGCAGACGCCGAGGATGTGCTTGCCTGGCAGGCCGCCGTCCATGGCCGGTACCTGTACCTGTTGCTGCGGGTGCAGCGCCCCGACCCGCTCTACTACAACCCCGCCAGCCCCGACCAGCCCCATGAATTCCTGCGGCTGCGCTGGCGGTCCGACACGCTGGTGAATGAGCGGATTATCCGCACCTCCGCCCCCGGTCAGGTAGTAGGCCGGCTTCCCTTCAGCCTTGGACGGCAGGACCACCGCCTCAGCGGGGTCTGGCAGAGCCGGGGCAATGGCTACCAGGTAGAGCTGCGCCTGCCGCGGCTGCAGGTGGGGGACGAGCTTGCCATGGAAGTGGTGTGGCCGGATCCGGACAACCCGGAGCTCCTCCAGACTGCGGGAACCCGGCAGTACCCCTTGCCTGTGGTGACTGGCCGCAACCCCGCGCTGGAAGCCCGGCTGAACACCCTGCTCTCGTCCGGGCAACGGGTGCTGGTGAGCGAGCCGGCAGGCTGGCTGATTGCCCGCAGCGAGCAGCCTCTGGCGGACAATGGCCCCGCTTTCGACAGTCTGTCGCCGCTGGAAGTAATGGAACAGATCACCCTGAACGCCCTGCGCGCCCTGGTCCGCTTCTATCAGCCGGAACCGGCGTCTTTCCGGGATGAACAGACCCATCGGCAGACGCCGGACAGCGGCGGCCTGGTCCGGCACCCGGATAACGAGGTTTACCTGATGGCAACAGCGCCACTGGCAGATGGCCGGGTACTGGTACTGGAACAATCCCTGGACCAGATCCTGGCGCTGTCCGGCAATACCCTGGGTTCGGTGATTGCCCGCAGCGTACTACTGATCGTCGGCCTGATGCTGGTGCTGCTGGGCTATGCCAGCTGGCTGTCCTGGCGCATTGCGCGGCTGCAGCGGGCGGTAAATGCCAGTGTCGATCCCGATGGCCGCATACTCGCCAACATTCCCCCCAGCCGCGCCCGGGACGAGCTGGGGGAGCTCAACCGCCAGTTCGGCCACATGGTGGAGCGCCTGCAGGGCTATACCGACTACCTCGAGAGCTTCTCACGCCGCCTGTCCCATGAGCTGAAAACGCCGGTGGCGGTAATCCGCTCGTCCCTGGACAACCTCGACCATGCCACTTCCGATGAGGAACGGGCCAGCTACCGGGACCGTGCCCGCAGTGCCACCGACCGGCTCAGCCAGATCCTGCAGGGCATGAGCGAGGCGGCCCGGCTGGAGCAGAGCTTCGATCAGGCCGAACCGGAAAACTTTGATCTGGCAGAAGTGATGGCCGAAGCCACCGCCGCCTACCAGAGCCTGGATCCGGACCACCAGATCCGCTACCGGGGTCCCGCCCACGGCTGCCCGATAACCGGCTCTCCGGAACTGATGGTGCAACTGCTGGACAAGCTGGTGGACAACGCCCGGGACTTCACGCCTGTGGGCGGACAGATTGTTGTCTCCCTGGTCCGGGCCGGGCCGATCCTGCGACTGTCGGTGTTCAATGAAGGACCGGCCCTGCCGGAAGCCCTGGCGCGGGATATCTTCAACCCCTTCGTGTCGGTCCGGGAAGGCAGCGGCGAAGGCCATCTGGGGCAGGGGCTGCTGATCGTGCGGCTGATTGCCGAGCACCATGGCGGCAGCGTGCGGGCCGGCAATCATGCCGATCAGGGCGTGGCCGGGGTGAGGTTTGAGGTGGATCTGCCCGGCGCTGATGCTTAGCGGAAGTCGCCGCTGAACTGACGGTAGAACTGCTGGGCCGTGCGACCGCTGCGCCCGCCCCGGCTGGTGGCAAAGCGCATGGCATACAGGTGCAGGGTTTCCCGGTCGGTGACCTGCGGGAACAGGGCATCGATGGCCTGCAGGTAGACATCTTTCGGGAAGGGATAAAACGACAGCTGCAACCCGAACCGGTCCGCCAGCGATACCTGCTCCTCGATGGCTTCCGCCGGATGCAGCTCGCCACCCTTCACCTCACTCTGCAGGTTGTCCGACATGAACTCCGGCATCAGGTGACGACGATTGGAGGTGGCGTAGACCCGCACATTCTCCGGCGGCAGCTCCAGGGACCCTTCCAGCACGCTTTTCAGGGCCTTGTAACCGGACTCTCCGGTTTCGAAGGACAGGTCGTCACAGTAGATAACGAAGCGCCAGGGTTGCTCACTGATGTCGTCAACGATTTCCGGCAGGTTGACCAGGTCGTCCTTGTCCACCTCGATCATGCGCAGGCCATCCTGACCATAACGGTTCAGCAGTGCCTTGATCAGGGAGGACTTGCCGGTACCCCGGGAGCCCCACAGGAGCACGTTGTTGGATGGCTTGCCGGCGAGGAAGCGTTCGGTGTTGCGGGCCAGTTCCGCCTGTTGCCGCTCGATGCCCTGCAGCTGGTCCCAGCGCACCGGGTCCAGCCGGCGAATCGCCCGCAGGCCCTGGCGGTGACGACGCCAGACGGCCGCGGTGTGGCTGGCCCAGTCAATGGCGGTGTCGGTCATTGATCGGTCTCTCCCTTCGCCCTGGCCAGATAGATGGTATTGGTGGCTTCCCGGTTCTGGAACGGATTGAAGAAAGACACCACCCGGGCCTCCGGGGCCACGAACACCTGTTCCAGAACCTGCAGGAAGTCCTCGTCCGGCGGCTCGTTGGACCACATACCGAACATGCCGCCAGGCCTGAGTTGTTCGGCCATACGCCCCAGGGACTCGGCGTTGTAGAAGGTGGCGTTGGATTCGTTCAGCAGGGCCCGGGGAGAGTGATCGATATCCAGCAGGATAGCGTCGAACTGACGCCCGGGCTGGTCCGGGTCGAAGCCCTGCTGCGGGTCGGCCAGCTCGAAGAAACTGCCATGAATGTAACGGCAGCGGGGGTCGTCATTGAGTGCCCGGCCCAGGGGCACCTTTTCTTCCTCGTGCCAGCGGATGACGGTACCCAGGGCGTCCACTACCAGCACCCCCCCCACCCGGTCATGGCGCAGGGCTGCCTCGGCGGTATAGCCAAGGCCGAGACCACCCACTACCACGGCGAGATCGTCCCCCTGGGTCACCTCCAGGGTCAGATCCGCCAGCGCCACCTCGGCATCCACAAACATGCTGGACATGAGGAACTCCTCCCCCAGCTTGACCTCGTAGATGTCCCGCTCACCAAGGGCCGGAATACGGCGGCGACGCAGGGTAATCTCCCCCAGTGGCGAAGGCTGGCTGTCGATCTGTTCAAACAGAAGACCCATGGTCTGACTCCCCGGGTAAAAGGCGCATGTTAGCACCTGTGGGAGGAGAGCTCATGTCGGGAGGAAAGAAAGCGAGTAAGGAAAGGGCGCTTAAGCCCCTCTCCCTTGAGGGGAGAGGGGTTGGGGTGAGGGTGGAGCCGGCGTCTCCACAGCTAGACCGCCTTTCACCCTCACCCTGGCCCTCTCCCCTCAAGGGAGAGGGGATGTTGAATGGAGACTAGAGAATGGCCTGTTGGGTCATTTATCAACGCCCACCGCTTTCGGAACGATACCGGAGGTCATCACACCCCATTTCTTGCCATCCACATACAAGGGTACGTAGATCACCAGCACCACATTGGTGGTGCCCGGCAGCACAAAGGTACCCATGCTCAGGTAGGTACACTTGCGCAGGTTCTCCAGCTCCTGACCGCGCACGGTAATACGCTTGTGCACACTGCGGGCTGCATCGACTTTGGGGTCGCCCGTCATGGGCTGGGCACTGGCGCTGCGGGCAATCGGCAGGTAACCGTTATGGTCCGTGGGCAGGGTGTAGATGATGCCGTCCTTGCCCCCCAGATCCCACTCGTCCAGCAGCGGCTGGATGCGTTTGCCCAGGGCCTCGTTCCAGCTGGTGGAGAATTTCTGCCCACCGGTGTCCGGAATTTCCTTGTAGTTGAAGTCAAACAGGTTGTAGCCCTCCTGACGGAGGTCTTCCATGATTTCCTGAAGCTGGTCACGGCGGGCAAACAGCTTGTTGGTCATGCTCTCGAGGGGACCCTCACCTAGGTTGAAGCGACACAGGGCCTGCAGCACCAGGTTGGTGTTGTCCCGCAGGGCATCCGCCTGGGTGTAGATGTTGGTCATGCCCTCCCGGATCTGCTCGCTGCGGTCACGGATTTCCGAGGCATGGCCATGGGTCTCGGTGTTGGTGGCCGTCAGCTGTTCGAGGGAGCTGCTCACCATCAACAGGTCTTCGTGAGCCTGGGTGAAGTCGTTCACCATGGTGCCGAACTGACCGGCAGCCGCCTTGACGGATTCGCCAGCGGTGGCGCTCTGGGTCATGATTGACTGGGCCTGATTACCCGCCCCGGACATGGCGTTGATCATCTCCTCCAGAAGGCTGCCAATCTGGCTGGCCGCTTCGCCCACGCGGACCGACAAATTGCGCACTTCATCGGCCACCACGGCAAAGCCCCGCCCCTGCTCACCGGCACGGGCCGCCTCGATGGCCGCGTTCAGGGCCAGCATGTTGGTCTGCTCCGAGAAATCCTGCACGGTGCCGAGTATCTTCTGGATCTGGCCGGAGGAATCCTCCAGCCGGGCAATATTCTGCTGGAACTCACCCATGGCGTTATTGATAGTCTCCACCTGGAAGCGGGCTTCCTCCAGTTGCTGGCTGGACTCCCGGGCCACGTCGAGATTACGGGTGTTCATTTCGGTAATAGTGGTGGTGCGACCGGAGATCTCCTGCAACGCCGTGGTGGTTTCGTTACTGGCCTGGAAAATCTGCTCCGACAGGCTTTGCTGGCCGTTCGCGTCACGGTTGGCCAGTTCCGCCAGCAAGCGGCTGCGGGCGGACGACAGGGAGATGCTGATGCTCTGGTGCTGGAAGTCCAGGATCATCTCCCGCAGGCGCTTGTTGAACGCTCTCAGCGCCCGGGCCTCCTCGGAATCATCATTCGCCGTCAGGCCTTCGGAAAGATCAATCTGCTGGCCCAGAGCCCGCTCGAATACCTGGCTGATGCTGCGATCCCGGCGGGACTGGATACCCAGGTACCAGGCAAGGGCCACAACGGCAACGCTCAGAACAACCGCAATGAGGGCAACAGTGCCGGAGGACAGCCACGCCACCACCGCGACCAGCGCCACCTGTAGCACAATCAATAGCAGCGCAGTTGGTGAAGGCAGCCAGCGATTGACGCCGGAAGGCTTGTCGGAAGCCGAGGGATGCCCGTGGGACACCGCTTCGGCACTGGCGGACGAAGATTGCATGTATACCCCCCCCCCTGCTCGGAATCAGTCTGGCGTCAGAACGTTGTGGTTTTTATTGGCGGCAACCGGGTCACCAGCTACCTGTGTTTTCCATACTGGCCCATGGTTCACGTATCGGCAGGGGTTCGTCTTTCTGTAGTAATTCAATGGATATACCGTCCGGAGAGCGCACAAACGCCATACGCCCATCCCTCGGTGGGCGGTTGATGGTGACGCCGTTGTCCTGCAGGTGCTGACACAACTCGTAAATGTCATCCACCCCGTAGGCCAGGTGGCCGAAGTTGCGGCCCCCGGCATACTCCTCCGGGTCCCAGTTCCAGGTCAGTTCGATCATCGGCGCCCGATCTTCCCGCGCCCGTTGCTCGTCTTCCGGTGCCGCGAGGAACACCAGGGTAAAGCGGCCCTTTTCCACCTCCTTGCGGCTGATCTCCTTCAGCCCGAGCAGATCGCAGTAGAAACGCAGGGATTCGTCCAGGTCGCTCACGCGAACCATGGTGTGAAGGTATTGCATGACACTCTCCAGTCAGTGGTTAACAAGGCGCAACCAGTATAACCGGCAAGGACCACCGGCAGGGCACCTTACAGTCTGGTAAATTGCCAACCGTTCGATGTCAGTCGCCACGACAGTGGTGCAGGATAGCCGGTCCGAGGGAGCTGGAGGTCCCCGCGCCGATAGCAGGCCGGTACCAGGCCCGCCTGTCGTGCAAGTCAACCCGACCGGTCGCCAACAAGGACGAAAGGAAACGAGAACCATGACGCCAACCCGCTTACTGGCAACTTCCGTGATAGCCCTGCTCGCTGGCAGCCTGCTCGTGGCCGGCGCCAGCGCACACTCAACCCTGAGCGATATCACCCAGGACGGCGAGGGAAAGGTCACCCTGCCAGTCGTCCCCGAGAGCAAGCTGATCATTCATGCCACCCGGGGTATCGACAAAAGCACCGGTGAGGACACCGTGCAGAGCCTGCCCCTGGCCGTGTTTCTGACCCTGATGACCCCGGACGATGTGGTCGACTGGTACCGGGAACAGCTGCCGGACTATACCGTTCTGCGCAGTGACAGCGGCGAGCACGCCCAGGTTCTGGAAAAGGCCAGTGACGATACCCGTATCGACGGCCCGGACACCTACCGCATTCCCAATATCCGCATCCAGCCTACCGACGCCCGCACTGCAACCCATATGAAGGGCGCCAGAACCATGCTGCAGGTGTACTACCAGCCGGCGCCGGAGTCCGAGTCCGAAGAAGCCACTGACGGCGAGCCCTGACCTGCCAGGGTCACCCCGGGGGAAACTGGACTTTCAGGAACTGTCGGTTATTGTCAGGGTCAGTGAAGTTATATTTCTGACCGGAGACAGTCATGGCAGACCAATGGTCACTACAGCGGCGGCGCCTGCTACAGGGCCTGGCGGCAGGCGCTGGTCTGTCCGCGTTACCTTTTTCGCTGGCACGGGCGCAGGACAGCGGTCCGCTTACCCGCCCGTTGCCCACGGCGGACATCACCCTTCCCACCGTTGGCCTGGGCACCTGGATCACCTTCAATGTCGGCAACAACCAGCGTTTGCTGGATAACTGCGCGGACGTTATGGCAGCGTTCTTCGAAGGCGGTGGCGCCATGATCGACTCCTCGCCCATGTACGGCTCGTCCCAGAACACCGTGGGCTATGGTCTGGATAAACTGAATGCCCGCGAGCAGGTGTTTTCCGCCGACAAGATCTGGACGCGGGACGCGGACCAGGGTCGCCAGCAGAGCCGGGAATCCGCCGAACTGTGGCAGGTGGACCGGTTTGATCTGCTGCAGGTGCATAATCTGGTGAGCTGGCGGGCACACATGGACACCCTCAGGGCCATGCGGGACGACGGCGCCGTGCGAACCATCGGCATCACCACCTCCCATGGGCGCCGCCACCGGGAGGTGGAGCGGATCATGGACAGCGAGCCCATCGATTTCGTGCAGCTGACCTACAACCCGGTGGATCGTGAGGCGGAGGACCGTCTGCTGCCATTGGCCCGGGAAAAAGGTATTGGCGTGATCGTCAACCGCCCGTTCCGTCGGGGCGCCCTCACCGAACGATTGGCCAGCGAGCCCCTGCCGGACTGGGCCGGCGAGGTGGGCGCAGAGTCCTGGGCACAGCTGATCCTCAAGTTCATCCTCAGCCATCCGGCCGTCACCTGCGCCATCCCCGCCACCACCCGGGTAGACCATGTACGGGAAAACCTGGCAGCCGCGAGCCAGCCGCTGCCCGACCAGGCGTTGAGGGCCCGCATTGCCGACACGATTCGCGCCTTGTAATGGATGCGCTGCTGAGCTATCACCCCCGGGACTTTTTGCTGTTTTCCCCCCGGGTCTACTGGGCACTGGTAACCGGCAACAACGAGTCCTGGTGGCCTCTGGCGATACTGGCGCCACTGGCCGGTGTACTGGTGGTCTGGCTGATTGCCCGCCGGGGCAGTCAGGGTCGCCGCCTTGCCCTGGCCAGCGCCGGCGCACTCTGGTGGTTCGTGACCTGGTCGTTCCTGTGGCAGCAGTACCGGGCCATTAACTGGGCGGTCGACTGGGCCATTCCCGCGCTGGTAATCCTGGGCGCGCTGCTCCTGGTGTTTGCCATGACGACCGGGCCGGTGACAGCCTGTCGACCTCACCGGTACCGAATCGGGCTGATGCTGGTGATCTGGGGTACATTGATCCACCCCCTGGGCTTTTTACTGGATGATCGAAGGATGCAGGCCGCGGATACCTGGCTGCTGTTTCCCGACCCACTTGCCCTCACCACTCTGGGCATTGCCCTGACCACCCTGGCTGGCTGGCGACTGGCGCTGGCACTGCCTGTGCCCCTGCTGTGGAGCATGACCGGTGGCGCCACCCTGCTTGGGCTGGAGTCTCCCATTGGCTGGGCGATGCTGATTGCCGCGGGTATAGCCGTGGCAGGGTGGTTACCCCTGACTCAGAGCCAGCGGGGCACCTGCTGACGATAGTGACTGTAGGGCTCACCATAGTGCTCGGCCAGTGCCGCTTCCTCCGCCAGCGCCTGACGGCGTATCACCCACACACCCACCAGCAGGCAGATCAGAGAGAACACACTGGGCAGTGCCAGAAAGAAACCCGCCTGCCCCAGGATAATGGCCAGAAACAGAGGGTTGCGACTGCGGGCGTAGGGCCCCGAGGTAAGCAGGCTGGGAGCCTGTTCCCGGTCAATCCCGGATCGCCAGTCGGCGCTCATGTACGCCTGAAGGTAACTGGCCAGCCCGAAAGAGCACAGTAATACCGCCACCCCGAATAGCAGCACGACCGGATGATAGAGCCAGCCGATGATTCCCAGCCACGGGTCAATGGGCCACAGGATGCGAAGCAGGCACACCAGCAGGATCGCGGCGCGGAAGACATTGAACAGTTGGCGGTTCCACCAGGTGGCGCTGCCGCTTTCGCCATAGTTGATATGGCTGAACCCCAGCCGGGCGTACAACCCGAGGGCACGACAGGCAAACAGGATGCCGATCAGGAGAAAGAAGCTGCCGAGGAAATGTCGGGTGAAAAGTTCTGCTGACATGAACACCGTTGGCCCGGTAAAACTGGATTTGGGATTCCAGAATACCGGACCGGGTGCCGCCGGGAAAGTTCATCGACGTCCGGAACGTCCCGGCTTCGGGCTTACCGAATACCCATACAGTTGGCGTAGTAGGTGGTGGTGGCCGGCCAGTCGGAGAAAATACCGATCACTCCCACGTCCCGTGCCAGTACATCAATCACGTTCATCACGTCGCCATCGTTATTGATGGCGTCGGTCACGGTCTGGTAGTACCAGCCACCGCCATCGGCCAGCGGGCCACTGCGTTCAACGGTCCAGGCGATCAGGTCCAGGCCGGCGGCACGGGCGTTCTCGGCGTACTCTGATGGCACGATTTCCTGGTGACCATTGAGAGTGAGCATTTTCCACAATGCTGGCGCCAGGACATTCACACCCCGGGCCTTGAGGCTTTCCATATAGGCCAGTGACGAGGTTTCCGGGGTGATGGCTTGCTGGTCCAGGAACACTGCCTGGCGGCCGAACTCCGGCATTTCGTTCACCCAGAACAACACGTCGTCCAGCAGGAACGACTGGGGCCACACGTCGCCCGGTTTAACACCGGCGTCGATATAATCCCGGATCATCTGGCGGGCATAATCCTGCTGGGTGTAATCCCCTTCGAAGGGCATATCCACTACGGGCGTTTTCAGTTCCGGTGTCATCCTGACGTCCAGGGCCTGGAACAGCTCGATGCTTTCCCGGTGGCTGAGCAGGGTGCCCCGGCTGGCGTAAAGATCGGTGCGCCAGTCGGCGGTGCCGCCCACATACTCTTCAGGTGTGGTTGCCATGGGGTTGGAGGCATCCATCTTGCCCTCCAGCGACTTGAACTCGTCCAGGGTGATATCGCTGGTACGACATTCCGCCCGGGCCGGCGTGCCGGATTCCGGGTCCGCCGGCACGAACGGCTGTGTGCACTTGGCGTTCAGCTCGGGAATGGTCACGATGTTGGTGGTGGTGTGCAGGTCGTTCTGGGCATGGCGGCACACCAGCTCGCGGTCCGCGGTAAACGCCACATCACACTCCAGAATACCGGCACCCATGTCTGCCGCCGCTACGTAGGACTCCATGGTGTGCTCCGGGAACTGCAGCGGTGCACCCCGGTGGCCAATGGAGAAATCCGTTGGCCGCATACGCTTGTTCTCACAGCGCTGCAGCCTTTTCTTGAGGCGACCCTCATCCATATCGTTGACCAGCCAGGCCGGGCGCGGGCCCAGATTGGCCTCGGCACGATGGTGGCGAAGGTCCTTTTTCAACCGATCGAACTTTTCCTGCAGGCGCTCCAGCCCCGGAGGCAGGTCGCCTTCATGCTGCCACCCCCTGGCCGACGCGGACATTGGCAGGGAAACCGCAGCCACCAGTGTGGTGACCGCGAGAACCGACGAACCCAGACGCTTGAGTTTCATAAACCGCTCCCTAGTTGAATACTGTGGCATGACCGTTCATGCCCCTCCAGTGTTCATGGCAAGCGTGACAGGGTTATGAACTCCTCGTGACCATCACCACCAGAACGCCCTGCCCCCTGGCGGTTGGGTAGACAGGCCCGCGCCCCCGATCAGCCTTCGGGCCGGCGATCACCGTTGATGAAATTGGCCACGAACACCGCCTGGCCGTACTGTTCGAAGGCCCATTTCATGGTGTCGGAGAGCACCCGCATGACCTGGTCGTACTCGCCGAACACCTGGGTGCTGATGCGGTTGGCGTGAACCTCCAGGCCACTGCGTTGGAGGCGATCGATCACATCGCGGATGGGTGGCTTATGGTTGTCCGTGAACGGGTAGAAACTGAGTTGGACAGACAGGTACATGGCCATCTCCCTGTAAAGTTGCCAGTGATTATCTCAGCGTAGCACACCTTTTCAGCACTCCAGGGTCCGCTCACTGAAGCCGTTATCCGGGTCCAGGTAACGGATGCGGGCAGTATTGAAGTTCAGGTCCACGAACACGTGACAATAGTAGTCACCGTGACGCCAGGCCATGGCCACGCTGGAACTGTTGGAATAGTTCAGCTCGAAGCGCCCGTCGAATGCCGGGTACTGGCTGCGGAACCGCATCAGCGTCAGCAGGCGTTTGACCACCGGTTGCTGCATGGCCTCGTCGGTTTCTTCCAGGGAATAAAAATGCCGGTTGATGTCCCGCAGCTCGCCGGTTTCGTCCATCAGCTCCTGATCGTTACAACCGGCCATCAGGCCTACGTAGTAGACTTGCGGAATGCCCGGGGTGAAAAACTGGATCGCCCGCGCCGCGATATAGGCATCGTCGTTCTGCATCAGGGCATCGTAGAAGGTGCAGGTCAGCTGGTAGATGGAGCCGACGCTGTGAATGTTGGCCGCCGACCGGCGCAGGATCGGGTCGGCGCTGCGGGCGTCGATGTTGTCGATCAGATCCTGAATGGCCTGGTCCGGCAGCACGCCCTCCACGTCGGGAATACAGATGCCGTCGTGGGTGTCCAGCACGGTGATCTGATTGCGCGGGCACATGCGCAGCCAGTGCTTGAGGTACACACTGTTGGCAGCCATCAGTGAATAGAGAACCAGCGGCGGCAGGGCAAAGCCATAGGGGTGCATGTTGCGCCGGCCAATGGCGTACTGGTAGCTGGTGTGGTCATGGA
This sequence comes from Marinobacter zhanjiangensis, assembly GCF_014651935.1. GTDB lineage: Bacteria > Pseudomonadota > Gammaproteobacteria > Pseudomonadales > Oleiphilaceae > Marinobacter > Marinobacter zhanjiangensis. The sequence continues at coordinate 135,539 of NZ_BMXV01000001.1, forward strand.
CTTCCGGCAGACACTCAGCGCCGTAGTGATGGGCCGTTTCGTTCACCCACTCGAGGATACGGTACACCTCCGGCTCCACCAGGAAACAGCTGGTGCCGATACGCTTGGTGGTATAGCCGAAGGCATCCAGCCGCAGCAGTTTGATGCCCTTGCTGGTGAGAAAATGGATGTAGTGTTCCATCAGCTCGTAGGTCTTGTGCGACTCGTAGTTCAGGTCGATCTGCCGTTCCGTAAAGGTGCACCAGACCTGCCCGGTGCTGCCATCCGCAAAGGTCACATCCCGGAAGGGCTCCTTCTCCTTGCGGATATGGATCTTGGCGAGGTCGTCCGGGCTGATTTCGCCGAAGGTATGAACGTGCACGAACAGGTCGGCGTACTCGGACTCGTAGCCATGTTTCACGAAGTCCAGAAACTCCGCGGACTGGTCGGAAATGTGGTTCACCGTCAGGTCGGCGCAGATGTCGTAGTCTTTCGCCAGGCGCTCGATATCCGACCAGTCGCCGTAGGCGGAGTCCACCTCGGTGTGGGTCAGGGGCGAGAATCCGCCGTCGGCGTTGGAAGGATAGAACGGCAGGATATGGGCGCCACCGATGGCGCCCTCCAGATGACGCTCGATAAAGGTGCCCAGGTCCGCCAGATTACGACCAATCCGGTTGGGGTAGCACATCAGCTGGACGGCATTACGCAGGCTCATTGCAGCTCCCTGTTATTCGGTGGATTCAGATTCTTTCAGGCGACTGAAGTGAGGGGCTTTACCCGCTTGCCCTGACTGGCCAGGCGCTTTTTTCGGCACTCTCCCACGGCCTCCAGGAATTCCCGGCCCCACAGTTCAATATCATAGTGGCTGACCACCTCGTAGCCTTTCTGCAGGCGGTCCCTGGCCTCGTCCTTCTGCATGGCCAGGGCCAGGTAACAGGTGCGGGCCATCTCCACCGGGTCATGGGGGTTGGTAAGCAGGGCGCCGCGCAGCTCCGCCGCCGCACCGGCAAATTCCGACAGCACCAACACGCCGCGGCCATCAGTCATGCCCTGGGCGGCCACGTATTCCTTGGCCACCAGGTTGAGACCGTCACGCAGCGGGGTAATCCACATCACGTCGGCCATGGCGTACCAGGCCACCAGTTCCTCGAACGGGAAACCCCGGAAGAAGAACTGGATCGGCGTCCAGCCCACCCGGGCGTACTGGCCGTTGATGCGACCCACCGCCTGTTCGATGTCCGTCTGCAGCTGGCGGTAGATGGTCATCTCCCGGGCCGCCGGCACGCAAACCATCATCAGAGTGACCTTGCCCACCAGTTCCGGGTGTTCATCCAGCAGACGGTCAAAGGCCTCCAGTTTTTCCAGGATGCCCTTGGTGTAGTCCAGGCGCTCCACCGACAGCACCAGCCGGGTATTGTCCAGCTCTGTGCGCAACTCCTCCATTCGCTGTTGCACCGAGTCCTGTTCCAGGGCCCGGGCCACGCGGCTCAGGTCTAGCCCCACTGGGTGGGCGCCCAGCCCGATTTCACGATCGCTGACGCGGATAGTGGTGGTCATCTCGTCCAGCCCCACGGCACAGCCATAGGTCAGAAAGCGGGGGGCACAACCAGCGCGATCCACCACTTCCAGCGGAGTGACACCCCGGGCCACATCCACGAAGTTTTCCGCCTGACGGGGAATATGGAAGCCAATGTAGTCACACTGCAGCAGGCTGCCGACAATCTCCCGGCGCCAGGGCAGCACGTTGAACACGTCGGCCGAGGGGAAGTAGGTGTGGTGGAAGAAGGCAATGGTCAGGTCCGGGCGCAGTTCCCGCAGGAACGCCGGCACCATCCAGAGGTTGTAATCATGAATCCAGACCACGGCGTTTTCCGAGGCTTCCGCCGCGGTGCGCTCGGCAAACAGCCGGTTCACCTTGAGGAAAACCTGCCAGTGATCCTCGCGGAACGTGGCCCGCTCCCAGAAGGTATGCAGGGTGGGCCAGAAGGCTTCCTTGGAGAACTGCTTGTAGAAGATATCCACGTCCTCCTTGGTGAGCTGCACCCGCGCCGCCCGCAAACGGGCATAACGGCTGGTGTCCACCTCGGTATGGGTCTCGAAGGCACCCAGCGACGGGTCGTGCACCGACCAGGCCACCCAGGAGCCGGCCTTGCCGTCAGCAAAGAAGCTCAACAGCGTGGGGATGATGCCGTTGGGCGAAGTCGGGCGCCGGCGTACCAGGGTGCCGTTCTCCACCACTTCCTCATAGGGCAGGCGGTGGTAGACGATCACCAGGTCGGACTTGCCGGGCTTGAGGATATCCCGGGCCTCGGCTGCCAGCCCATGGGGGCCCAGGAAGCCGAAGTGGCCGATAGCCTCGAGAATGCCGCCACAACCCGACAGGGTGGCGTGGTAGACCCGGGCGCGGCTCTCGGTGGCGTCCAGCAGGCCGGGCTCCGACTCGCCCACGCACACGCCGATAAAGCCCTGCTCGAACATGGACAGGTCGTTGAGGGTGTCGCCGGCTACCAGCACATTTTCCGGGTCGGCGCCCAGGTGATTCACCAGGTCCCGCAGGGTGCGCCCCTTGTTGACCTCCGGCGGCAGCACGTCCAGGTACAGGCCGGCGGAATACAACAGGTCGCAGGACAACTCCCGGACCGCCGCGAGAACCTCATCGGTGACCGCGTCCGGTTCACACAGGAACGAACAGCGGCGTTCCTGGGGGACTTCCTGGCGGCTGAGGCCGTCAAACGCGGCCATCACATCCTCCACCACGTGCTCCCCGGGCCAGCGCTTCTCGATCTCCGCCTGTATCTCGATGATCGGCTGCTGGGTTGCTCCTTCCACCACGGTGCAACCCACATCGCAGATGATGTAATCCGGCTGCGGCAGGGTCGGGTCCGACAGCAGCGGCAGCACCGACTCCAGCCCGCGCCCGGTAACGTAGACGAGGGTCAGGTCAGGATGGGTGGAGATCAGCTGGTAGAGTTTCAGGCGATTTTCCGGATCGCCGGCGAGAAAGGTTCCGTCCAGATCAGTGGCAAGTATCACGGTCACTCCCGGCCATGGGCCTCGGTTGCATGGTGTGTCCTTACTCCCTGTGAGTGCAGATTCTGTGCCGGTAACCGTTTTTCCACCGGCTTTTCAGCCACTAGGCCGGGATTGTTCGCACTCCATTTGATTGACGGGCCGGGGAGGCTGCTATTTCGCACCATTATGGCGCATAACGCCGCATGTGCCGCTGTGCTATTCATGCCGGCAACTGTTGCCAGATCACACAGTACGGTTCGACTACAATGACGTTTCCCGAACAAGGAGATCAGTGCCCATGGAAGACAAGAGCCAGTTTCGCCTGCTGTCCGAGCGACGGTTCCTGCCCTTTTTTCTGACCCAGTTCGCCGGCGCCTTCAATGACAACCTGTTCAAGAACGCCCTGCTGCTGATCGTGACCTACAGCGCCGCCGGCCTACTGGGCATGCCACTGAATGTGGTCACCAACCTGGCGGCCATGCTGTTCATCCTCCCGTTTTTCCTGTTTTCCGGTATTGCCGGGCAGGTGGCAGACCGCTACGAGAAGTCCTCAGTGATTCGCTGGATCAAGCTGGCGGAGGTAGTGATCATGGCGCTGGCAGCACTGGCCCTGTGGTACAGCTGGTATGAGGTTCTGCTTCTGCTGCTGTTCCTGACCGGCATCCAGTCCGCCTTCTTCGGGCCGGTCAAATACGCCATCCTGCCCCAGGTGGTGAAGGACCAGGAACTGGTGGGCGGTAATGGCCTGGTGGAGACGGGCACCTTCATCGCCATCCTGCTCGGCACCCTGGTGGCTGGAGTGATGATGAAATGGCCCCAGGGACAGCAACTGGTGGCGATGGCTGTCGCCCTGCTAGCCCTCGCCGGGCTGGTCTCCGCCCTGCTGATCCCGAGGGCACCCGCCGCGGCCCCGGATCTGAAAGTGTCCCTGCATCCGCTGCGGGAAACCTGGAAGCTGATGGCCATTGCCCGGGAGAACCACCGGGTTTTCCTCGGCATTCTGGCGATTTCCTGGTTCTGGTTTCTGGGCACGGCCTACCTGACCCAGTTCCCGAATTTTGCCAAGTCTGCTCTGCTGGGCGACGAGACCGTAGTTACCCTGTTGCTGGCCATTTTCATCATTGGTGTGGCCGCCGGCTCGATCGCCTGCGAGCGTCTGTCCGGACACCGCATCGAGCTGGGCATTGTGCCCATCGGCTCCCTGGGCCTGAGCCTGTTCGGTGTCGACCTGTACCTGAACATGCCCGAGCAGCCGATACCCTCGGACTGGTGGATGATTCTTACCGACGCCTACTACCGCCAGGTGGCCATCGACCTGCTGGCCATCGGCATTTTCGGCGGGCTGTTTATCGTGCCCCTGTACGCCTTTGTGCAGCGGGAAACCGTGCCGGACAAGCGCGCCCGGGTGATTGCCGCTCTCAACGTATTCAACTCCCTGTTCATGGTGGCCAGCGCACTGCTGGGCATATTGATGCTCGGCCTGTTCGGGCTGAGCATTCCCGAGTTCTTCCTGGTACTGGCCGTCATGAATCTGGTGGTGTCTGCCTTCGTGTACCAGCAGGTGCCGGAGTTCGCCCTGCGCTTCGTGATCTGGGTCTTGTCTCACACCATCTACCGGGTGCGGCATTATGATCTGGAACGTATACCGGAAGAAGGCCCGGCGCTGCTGGTGTGCAACCATGTGTCCTACGTGGATGCCTTGGTGATCGCCGGCGCCGTCCGCCGCCCGGTGCGCTTCGTGATGGACTACCAGATTTTTTCCATCCCCTTGATCGGCAGCTTCTTCCGGCTGGCGAAGACCATTCCCATCGGACCGAAATCGAAGGTGCCCGACATCTACGAGGCGGCTTTTGATCGCATCGACGATGAGCTGGCGGCGGGCAACGTGGTGTGTATTTTTCCAGAGGGCAAACTGACCCGGGATGGCGACATCAATACGTTCAAATCGGGAGTCGATATGATTCTGCAACGCCGGCCGGTACCGGTCGTACCCATGGCGTTGCAGGGACTGTGGGGCAGCTTCTTCAGCAACCGCGGCGGGCCGGCCTTCCGGCACTTACCGAAGCGGTTCTGGTCGAAAGTCCACCTGCGGGCCGGCGACCCCGTGCCACCAGAGCAGGCGTCGATGGCCACGCTGGAACAACAGGTTCGCGAGCTTAGGGGCGATCAACTCTGATCCCGCATTCTATCTGGCCAGCGAGATGGCACCACAAAGGTGCGCGCCGTCTCCTGCCAGAGGCCGCTGCCGGGGGCCTGCGCCAGGGCGGCGAAGAGCCGCGGCCGGTACTGTTCCTCCACGCTGGCCAGGGCCTCGGCGGACACGGCCTCATCCGGCCGCTCCGCCTGTGACCAGGGGCCCATCCAGTGGGGCTTGTGCAAGGGGACCCAGTGACGGGTATCCACGGACAAGGTGTCCTGGTGATAGAGCCAATGCCCACGCAAGTGGTCCCGGGGCACGAAATCCGGCAGGTCGACCTTCTGAGCAGCAGGGTAGAACAGATAGCCGGGCATGAACACCCGTGGCACCACGGGCCCGTCGATGCCCAGCTCCGCCAGCAGTGCCCGGGTTTCCGGCCGTTCACCCTGACGGCTCTGATGGTCGAGCAACCGGTGGGCCTTCACATCCAGCCGGTCATGGCTGTTGGGGCCATACCACAGCGTGTTGCACCCTTTCCCGCCATAGCCAAGGTAGAACTTCACCGCAATTTCGTGGTGTTCAACGGCACCGGTACGGGGGTTACGCAACACGAAGTCCAGCTCACCCAGGGTTCGCCCGGCGGCATCCCGCACCTGCAGGTTCTTCGCCAGCAGGGTCCAGCCCATCAGTTGTGTCACCACGCATTCGTAGAGTCGTTCGAAGTAATAGCCCAGGCGGGGATTGGCGGGCTCAGTCAGGGATGCAGGGCGGGTATCCGGCTTTGCCTCCCAGCCTGCCAGCCGCGAGCGCCAGTCCTCCGGCAGATAATCCGCCAGGGCAAAGGTCTGCGGGCTGTCAAGCAGCTGTGGCGCCTGACAGAGCCAGGCCACGTGATTCGCGGGGCGCCATGGCTGGTGCACGGAGCTCTCTCCTGAGCGGGAAGTTGTCACCACCATAGCAGCACCCGGGTATCCCCTGAAGCGCGGCGAACAACGCGTTTCTGCACGTTCAATCTCCCTGTTGTGAGCCGCGCAAACCTCAGGCCTTCTCCTGGTCACCGACCGGCCCCAGCCAGCCACAGCGGGCGAAGGTGTAGTACAGCAGGGGCACGACCACCACCGTCAACAGTGTCGACAGCGCCAGCCCGAACATCAGCGAAATGGCCAGTCCGTTGAAAATGGGATCATCCAGGATGAAGTAAGCCCCTACCATGGCCGAGATGGCCGTGAGGGCGATGGGTTTGATCCGGACCGCTCCCGCCAGCACCACCGCCTCGCCCAGTTCCACGCCCTCGTCTACCAGTTGCCGGATAAACACCACCAGCAGAATGGAGTTGCGGACAATGATGCCCGCAAGGGCAATCATCCCGATCATGCTGGTGGCGGTGAATTCCCGCCCCAGCAAGGCGTGGCCGGGCATGATGCCGATCAGCGTCAGCGGTATGGGCGCCATGATCACCAGCGGCAGGATATAGGAGCGGAACTGAGCGACCAGCAACACAAAGATCATGAAGATCCCCACGCTATAGGCAGCACCCATATCCCGGAAGGTCTTGTAGGTGATTTGCCACTCACCATCCCATTTCAGAGCGCCTTCCCCCGGCAACACTGGCTGGCTGATGAAATACTGCTCCGGCGCGCCCGGGTCCTGCTTCAGCATCTCCACCATATCGAACATGCCATACAGGGGTGAATCGATCTCACCGGCCATTGACGCGGTCACGTAGGTGACTGGCAGCAGATCCTTGTGATAGATCGCACCCATCCAGTCCGCTTCCCGAACCTCGGCAATACTGGCCAACGGCACCAGCTGGCCGCTACGGCCGCGCACGTTCACGGACAACAGAGCAGAAGGCCGGGCCTTGTCCCCCTCTCCAAGGATGATTCGGATCGGCACCGGATACTTGGCGTGTTCATCGTGCAGGAAGCTGATATTCCGACCGCCCAGGGCTGTTTGCAGGGCTATCACCACCTGGGCCTCGGAAACACCCAGGCGGGCAGCCCGGGACCGGTCCACGATTACCTCCCACTGCCGGGTAGGCGCTTCGAGGGTGGTATCGATCTCCACCAGACCTTCCACTCTGGTCATTTTCTCGGCCACCCGGATGGCCAGCTCGGCACGGTGCTCGTTATCCACGGCGTAGATTTCCGCCACTACCGGCGCGAAAACCGGGGGTCCGGGGGGCACTTCGACCACCTTCACTTCAGCATTGTACCGATCACCAATGTCCGTCAGCGGTCCGCGCAGGGACTGGGCGATGGCGTGAGATTGCCGCACCCGATTTTCGTCACCAACGAGGTTGACCTGGATATCGCCCTGATAAGGCCCGCTGCGCAGATAATACTGCCGCACCAGGCCATTAAAGTTGATCGGAGATGCGGTACCGGCATAGGTCTGCCAGCTTACCACCTCGTCGACGGTCTCCAGGTAGTGGCCCATCTCCAGCAGCACACGTTGGGTCTGTACCATGGGCGTGCGCTCGGGCATATCTACCACAATCTGCAGTTCGGACTTGTTGTCGAACGGCAGCATTTTCAGGATCACGGCCTGGAACACCGGCAACGAAACTGCGGCAACCGTTAGCAACACCACCACCAATGCCAGCAATCGACGCCGCCAGGCATGGTCGCCGAGAAATGGCGATAGCAGGATCCGGAACACCCGAAGGGACTTGGGGTTGACCCCGTCGGCCGAATTGGAAGCCTCGCCCGCCTCTTCAGCCGCTTGCCCTTTCTTGTGCCGCAGTAGACGGAACGCCAGCCAGGGCGCCACCACAAAAGCGACGATCTGGGAAATTACCATGCCAGCAGAGGCGTTGATCGGAATCGGGCTCATATAGGGGCCCATCAGGCCACTGACAAAGGCCATGGGAAGCAGTGCCGCCATGATGGTCAGACTGGCCATGATGGTCGGCGTGCCCACCTCGTCCACCGCCACCGGGATTATTTCCTTCACCGCTCGGCGGGAACTCTGGATGCGACGATTGACGTTTTCGGTGATAACGATACCGTCATCCACCAGAATGCCGATGGAAAAAATCAGCGCGAACAGGGACACCCGGTTAAGGGTAAAGCCCCAGGCCCAGGAGAACACCAGGGTCAGCAACAGGGTGATCATCACCGCAATCCCGACGATCAACGCCTGCCGCCAGCCCATGGCGGCCAGGACCAGAATCATCACTGCCAGAGTGGCGGAAATCAGGTCCGATATCAGTGTGCGGGCTTTCTGCGAGGCCGTCTCACCATAATTACGGGTAACCAGCACTTCCACACCCGCTGGCAGAGATCGGTTGCGCAGCCGTTGCATGCGTTTCTCGATGGCGGTGGTGATATCGATGGCGTTCTCGCCGGGTTTCTTGGCGATGGCCAGCGTGACCGCAGGGTAAACCTGACCAGGCTCATGGGAGGACCCGGTTTGCGCGCCCGGGCCGAAGCCCGTCATCACGCTCTGATCCGCGACGGTGCCACCCCGACGGACCCATGCCACATCGTCCAGGCGCACGGCAGCACCGTCGTGCATGCCGACCACCAGGCTGCGCACGTCTCCCACGGTTTCCAGCAACGTGCCCACCTGCACCGGTATCGACAGATTATTGCGGGTCACCCGGGATTCCTGACTACTGGCGTTAGCCGCCTGAAGGGCATTCTGGATGTCGCTGACCGTCAGTTGAAAACCGGCCAGCAGGGCCGGATCAAAGACAATATCAACACGGTCCGGTATTCCGCCCACGGTGTAGATATCCCGGGTACCAGGCACCTGCTTGAGAGCCACCTCCAGCGTGTGGGCGAGGCGAGTCAGCTCCTCACCGGTGTGACCATTTACCGGATCGTAAAGTGTCAGGGTCATCACCGGCACATCGTCAATACCCCTGGGCTTTATCAGGGGCTGGGTCGCACCCAGATTGGCAGGTAACCAGTCCTGGTTGGAGTAGACCTTGTTGTAAAGGCGGACGAGCGCCTCCTGTCTGGGCACACCGACTTCAAACTGAACCGTAATGACTGCCTGGCCCTGACGCGATACCGAGTAAACGTGCTCGATCTCCTGAATTTCGCTCATCACCTGTTCGGCGGGAGTGGCGATGGCGCTTTCCACCTCCCGGGCACTGGCACCGGGGAAGCCCACAATGATGTCGGCCATGGTAACGTCAATCTGCGGCTCTTCTTCTTTCGGGGTAATGATCACCGCCAGGATACCCAGCACCACCGCCAGCACCGCCAGCAACGGTGTCAGTTTGCTATCCTGGAAAACCCGGGCAATGGCACCGGAAGGTCCAACGCGCGGCTTTTCGTCGCTCACCGGCTTTCCTCCCCGCCAGGCTCGGCGGCGTCAGGCAGAGTCAGGCGCTCGCTGCCCACCAGTTCAGACGGATTGGTCACCACCCGCTCGCCCTCACTGACGCCCGCCAGAATTTCCAGCCGGTCGCCATCGAGGACGCCCGTGCTTACCTGGCGAAGGCGAGGCTGGTCGTTACTGCCCAGGATATACACGGCCCTGAGTTCACTGCGATGTATCAGGCTACTGGCCGGCACCCAGAGACTCTCGCGACTGCCGACCGGAACGCTGACCTTCACCAACATGCCGGGGAACAGGCTGCCATTGGGCTCGGTCAGACTCATGCGGAGGCGAAAGGTATGTGTCCGGGGATCAGCGTAGGGGTAAAATGTCATCTCGCCGGTTTCCAGTTGGCGTCCAGCGCCCAAGGTTACCAGCGCCCGGCGCTGGCTCCTCGCGATGTCGGCATACTGCTGCGGCAGGTCCACCACCACCCGCAATTGTTCGAGGGACAGGCCGCTCAATAACGGCTGGCCGGGTCTGACGGCTTCGCCGATGTCCACATGCCGTTCGGTGAGGATGCCATCATAAGGTGCAACAACGCGGGTGTAGCTGAGCTGCTCACTGGCCACTGCCACTGCCGCCTCGGCACTCCTCACCCGGGCCCTCACTGCTGCCAGGTTATTGCGAGCCTGGTCATACTCCTGCTGCGACACCAGCCCCTCACCCTGTAACGCTTCAATCCGGTTAAACCGCTGGCGTGCATCTGACAGGCCGGACTGTGCTTCTTCCAGGCCGGCCTCCGCCTGGTTCAGCCGCGACTGCTGTTCGCTGTCTTCCAGACGCACGAGCAATGCCCCGGCAGGTACGGAGTCATCCACATCGAACGGTAATTCCATCACCGTGCCGCTGGTCTGCGCGGAGACCGTGCTTTGCTGCACCGCCTCGATCAGGCCATCGAGTTGCAGAACCTCCCTGAAAACACCACGCTCCACCTCGTTGATCTGGAGCTCTGCAAGCGCAGACCCCGCCATCACCCAGAGGAAAAGCAGGCACCAACGAAAAACCATCATTGTACTGGCTCCAGATCTGGCTAACCTTTGATATTGTTATATCGTTATAACACACATTCCTGATGCGAGACACTACCGGTGCGGCCGCCACCAGAGTACAAGAGTAGACCAGGAAAACACTCGGGCTGGCCGGCGGGGCTGACAACCAACTACGGCTGACCCTGCCAGGGCCATTTACCGGACATTTCCACTTCCAACGTCAGGCTGAGGAAGGTACGGATAAGCACAACGATGGCCAGAACCCCTACTGTTTCAAAGGTCAACTCGACGGCCACCGTGTAAATAATGTCCGATGCAATCAGAAACTCAAGCCCAAGCAAAATGCCACGACCAAGTGATTGACGAAGCTCCTGAAAAATGGATTCGCTCTCTTCCTTTTTGAGAATCCGGGCTATAGCGTCATACAACACATAAAGTGCAAACAGTGTAATAACGCCGATTCCGATGGTTTCAATCAAAGCGGCGCACCAGGCCGCTACGGGTGCTATAAAGTCAATCACATTATCTCCTTGTGTAACCTGGTACGTCTTTGTTCATCGACGCCGGGCACGGAGGCGACCCTGAAACGGGGCAAAGCCGACCTCTGAAGAAAGCGTTTTCCAGACGGGAAGCCGGAATCGTGGCATCCGGTGCATGGTTTGGCTATTTGTTACCCGAAAAAACAGCCATTTTTGTCAGTATTCACGATAGCAAAAAATTCCTCGATGGAGGGCGACCCAGGTTGTGGCGTATACGAGTGCCATACAGGCCGCATTGTCCTCGACCGGATCAAGATCGAGGCTAACAAGCGGGATATGCCCTATCAGTCTTTGATCAAGGCCTGGCTTGCGAATGACGTGAACGAAAATCGTCGGGCCTGAGGTGCTAACGAAGCTTTTCGGCAGTTTTGAAGCCGCGCAGCGGCGGAAAAAAAATCCGGCAACAGCGGCTGGTTAAAGGGCTATCGTTCACCTTCCAGCTCGTGCCATACCCTTAGAATAGTGGCGCGCCTGATTAGCTGTTCCCAAGCATGTAGGCACGAAGCTGCCGCTCCTCTCGCATAACATAGAGGACGAGAACCCGCTGCTCATCCTCACGATAGAAAATGCGACACGGTGGAACCACTACCTCCCTGTATACCGAATCAGGGAGCTCTGTAGGAATCCGCCCGGATTGGGGGAAATCTTCCAGGCGGTCGGTTTTATCGAAAACTTCCTGGACCAGATGACTTGCGGCACCAGGTTTATCCAGAGCAATGTACTCAGCGACGGCATCCAGTTCTTGAAGGGCGGGCTCCGTCCAGATTACTTCAGCCATTTACTCATTTTCTCCCTGGCCTTACTTTGACTGTACGTTCTTCCCTCAAGTACAGCTCGCTCTCCTCGTGAGAGCCCCTCAAGCAGCTCAAGCCGACGCTGCATGAACTCGTAATCCTGCACATCAACAAGATAGGCCGATGGCTGGCCATGTTCCGTGATCAGTACCGGCTCTTTGGACAGATGCAGGTCTGCCAAGATTTTTGTGGCTTGGCGCTTAAGGTTTGTAACAAGCTCAACTTTCATGGGCTCACCCTGAATCAGACTAATAGTGTCACTATAGTATCACTACTCAGGAGTGGCAATCCGGGCTAACGCCGTGGGTTGGCGGCGCGCCCGAGCGCCAGCGTAGGTGCGTCCGACAACAGCCACTTGGAGGCTCCAATGGCCGAACTCTACAACTCAGCAGCACCCAAAAAAGCGGCGAACCTCTCAATCAATAGCGATCTGTTGCGTAAGACCCGTGACCTGAACATTAACTTGTCTGCTACCCTAGAACGAGCTCTGAAAGAAGAGCCCTCTAAACGCGTGGCAGAACAATGGGTTGAAGAAAATCGGGCTGCGATACGAACGCGTTTGCTGAACTCCATGCCGCATGGGGTGCTTCACATCCGCGAGTCGCCAGATACTGTATCCACAGCGTGTCCCGGAAGATCTCACCCGGCTTCAGTCCTTCCACCAAAGTTCAGCTCCTGACAGGCACAAACACCGGCGCCCCATCAGCCTCCACCGTAATCAGTTTCTGGTTATACAATCGCTCCAGCACCGATGGCATCAGCATCTGCTCCGCTGGCCCCCAGCAGGCCTCGCCATTGGGGAACAGCAATAACAGGTGATCACACCAGCGGGCGGCCAGGTTCAGATCGTGCAGGCACATGAAGACTACCTTGCCGGATTTCGCCTGATCCTCCAGTAGCCGCAGCACCGCCACCTGATGATGCAGATCCAGGTGGTTAGTGGGCTCATCCAGCAGCCAGATATCCGGGTTCTGGGTCAGTATGGTGGCAATGGCCACCCGTTGGCGCTCACCCCCGGACAGGGTGTTCACCAACCGGTCCGACAGGTGCGCTACATCCAGCGCTTCCAGGGCCTGCTCTGCCAGGGCCAGGTCGTCGCCGCCCTCCATCTGCCAGGGAGACAGCCAGGGGTGGCGACCGATCAGGGCGGTTTCCAGCACCGTAGCCGGGAAACCGTCCTGGCGGTCCTGGAACACCAGCCCCAGCCGTTGAGCGACGATGCGCCGCCGCAACGCCGACAGTGAGCGCTCACCCAGCCGCACCTCTCCCTGCCGTGGGGGGCGTAGTCCCGCCAGGGTATGCAACAGCGTGGTTTTGCCCGCGCCGTTGGGGCCCAGAACGCCCCACGTCTGGCCGGCTTCAACCGTCAGATCCAGTGGCGAACCATTCGCCCTGCCAGGAATGTCGATCACCAGTTGGCGGGTCTGCAGCGCTTCCATCAGCGGCTCCGGTACAGCAGGTAGAGAAACGTAGGCACACCCAGCAACGCGGTGATCACGCCCACCGGCAGCTGTTCCGGGGCAATCACCACCCGGGCCAGGGTGTCTGCCAGCACCAGCAGGGCACCGCCACCCAGGGCGCAAGCAGGAAGAATAACCCGCTGGTCGTTACCCAGCAGCAGGCGCAGCATATGGGGCACCACAAGGCCGACAAAACCGATGCTGCCGGCTGTGGTGACGGCGGTGGCGGTCAACAGGCTGGCGCCGATATAGATACCCCATTCCATGGGGCGCACATTCACCCCCAGGGCAGCCGCCTGCAGGGGGCCACGAGCCAGCACGTTCAGACTGCGTCCGGCGGGCAGCACCAACAGACAGGCCAGTAGCAAAAGCACAAACGCCGGCCAGGGCGTACCGGCATAGGCCACATCGCCCATCAGCCAGTAAAGCATGCCGGGCAGGTCCCGGGTCGGGGCAATCGCCAGCATCAGGGTGATGACCGCACCCCAGCCGGCGGCAACGACCACCCCGGTGAGCAACAGGCGGGACGGCGTCCAGCTGCCGGTGCCATGGGCCAGTCCGAATACCATCAGGGTCGACAGCAGCGCGCCGCCAAAGGCCGACGCCGTAACAATTACCCCGGCCAGCCCCGCCAACATACTCAACAGGGCCCCCACCGCCGCGCCACCGGAAAGCCCCAGCACATAGGGGTCTGCCAGCGGGTTGCGCAAGAGCACCTGCATCAGGGCGCCGGCCACCGCCAGCAGGCCGCCGGTGGCAAAAGCAGCCAGTGTTCTTGGCAGGCGCAGCTCCAGCACCAGCGTGCGGTTCAATTCGCTGCCGCTGCCGGTCAGTGCCGCCAGGGTGTCGGCAAGGGATAACCCGGCACTGCCCACGCTGACGGACAGCACCATGGTGGCCAGCCCCAGCAGGGCCAGCAGCACCAGCGGACGAAAGGCCTCAGAGGCGGGCACGGGCCTGCTCCAACAGGTCGCACAGTTCCCGGGTGCCGTCCAGCATACGGAAGGTGGCCCGCTGAAGCAGATCCGGCGAGACAAGGAAGAGATTGTCGCTGGCCACGGCGGCAAGCGTCGGGTAGTCCCGCCAGCGTTCCAGCCAGCTCTGGTCAGCCTCCCCCCTGCCGGCGGTCACGATCACTTCCGGGTTCGCGGCCAGCAGCGTTTCCACCGACAGGCGGGGCACCAGCCGCGGCAGGTCCGTAAACACGTTGGTGCCGCCGCACACCTGAATGGCCTTGCTGATCAGCTCTTCGCCGTTGACGGTCATCAGTGGCTGGTCCCATACCTGGTAGAACACTCGCACGGGTTCGGATGCCCCGTGCCGTGACTGTAAGGCCTCGATGCCGGCCAGAAAGTCCCGGGCCTGCCGCTCTGCCAGCTCGGGGTGACCGGTCAGCAGACCCAGGGTTTTTACTGCCGCGGCAATGTCCTCAAAGGTTCGCGGTGCCAGCCAGAACACGGGTACACCCAGCTCTGGCAGCCGGTCCAGCTGCGCCCTGGAGTTGCCATCCGTCCAGCCAACGACCAGATCCGGCTCCAGGGCGAGGATCGCCTCCAGATCCACCCGGTCGCTGTTCCCCACCCTGGGCAGCTCCCTGGCTTCCGGCGGGTAGTCGCTCCAGGCACTAGCGCCTACCAGGGCATCTCCGGCACCGGCCGAGAAGATCAGCTCGGTGGCACCGGGGGAGAGGGAAACAATGCGCCCGGCGGGCTTATCCAGGCAAACCTCCCGCCCGAGGGCGTCATGGACACAACCCGGTTGCGCCACCACCGAGGCCGGTGACAGCAAAAAGAGCAGAAAGACCATAGTGGTCAGCCCGTTTTTACTCATAAGAGGTCCACAACCGCCTGAGTTATAGATTTACCGGCTGAAATCATAACGTAACGACGCCATATAGGTGCGCCCCGGTGCCAGATAATCGAACGGTTCGAAAGTAACGCTGTCACTCCCCTGGCTCGTGGTATAGCGGCGGTCCAGTACGTTATCTACCTTGAAGCTTGCGGACCAGCCCGGCATGAAGTTCCACGCAGCGCGCAGATCCACCGTGCCATAACCGGGCAACAGGCTGGTGTTCTCTGGATCGTTATAGCGATCACTCTCAGCGATGAGACTGGCACCCACAGACCACTCACCAAATTGCCGGTCAGCGTCCAGTCTCAGGTTTTTGGTGGCGCGGCGCGGCAGACGGGCTCCGGTATCACGGTTTTCCGAGTCAGCGTAGGTCAGCGCGGCGACAAGGTCCCAGCTTCCGGTTTCATATCCGGATGACAACTCCACACCACGAATTCTGGCTGTTTCTATGTTTTCCATGGTGCCCTGCCAGGTGACCGGGTCAGACACGTAGGTGATCAGGTCGTCCACATCATTCTGATACACGGCCACATCCCAGAACCAGCTGGCATAGCGGCCGGAGAAACCGAGCTCCACCATCTGGCCCTGCTCCGCACTCAGGTCCGGGTTACCGGTATAAAAAGGTGTGGTCAGATACAGGTCATTGAAGGTAGGCGCCCTGAAAGACGTTGCATAGCTCACCCGCACACGGTGCGCCCGGTCAAACTGATGGCCGAAGGCAATGCCGCCGGTCTCCTCTTTACCGAAGGCCTCGTTATCATCCAGACGCAGGCTCAGCATCAGCTCAGTGGGGCCGAAGTTCAGGCGCCCCTGGCCAAAGACTGCGGTATTGGTGCGGCTGGTTTCGGTAAAGTCATCACTACCATCCACTTCGTCCACCATGACCTCGGAGCCCAGCACCAATTCATGGCTGCCGGCGGTCAGAGTGTTGTCCCAGCGAGCAGAACGGGACAGGCTATTATAGGTACTGGGGTAGCTACCGAAGGTTTCCTGCTCATCCCTGGACTCGGAGAACTGGATTCGCGTGCGCCAGTAGTCACTGGCAACGGCTTCAAGATACAACCCGACCGCCCTGATCGTGAAATCGGTATCGCCACCTTCAAATTCAGTATTTCCCTCGGACTGGAAAACAGTCAGCCCTGCCCCGCCCCCTTGTTCAAAGCGATGACTCAGTTTGGCGAGTCCGCCTGCGTTACGGAAGCCCTTGTCCTCACCACCAGAGCGCAAGTTCGTACCATCGGTATCGGAATACAGGCCACTGGCCAGATACGATGTTTGCCCGACCCGGCCTGCAACACCCACATTGGTTTCACGGGTTTCATGGGAGCCGCCGGTAACCTCAGCCCAGCCCTGGCGGTCGGCGTCGGGCTCCAGCGTAAATGCCTGGACCACGCCGCCAACGGCATCAGCACCATAAAGCGAACTCTTGGCGCCACGCACCAGCTCAACACGCCCCATCAGATCGGCAGGCAGAAACTGCCAGGGGGGAATGCCGGCCGTTCCAGAGCGCAACCGGATGCCGTCGAGCAGCATTACGGTACCGGAGCTACCAGCGCCGCGCAGAAACAGACTGGTGGTCTTGCCATAGCCCCCCTCCGAAGCCAGGTTCACCCCCGGTTGGCCCCGGAGCAAGTCGCGGAATTCAGTCGGTTGCTGGCGCTGAATATCCGCCTCGTCAATTACCGTGACAGAAGAAAGGCTCTCGCCAACTGTTTTCGGACCCAGCGTGGCCGTTACCACGATCGGATCAAGGGCTTCTGTTTCGGAAGATTGCTGGGCAACAGCATTCAGGGAAGGGGAGAGCAGGGAGACACCTGCCACAATAACGGTAAACCTGACCATCGGACTACTCCACAAACCGCGCGCACCCGCACGGGGTTACAAGACATACATTGCGGAGTGGTCAGTGGGGCAGGCAGGACGGAGGGCAGGATAATACCGGGAGTCGCCTACCCGAGCAGCCCTCCGCAACTCCGGGTGTGTTTACAGGCCGGTCTCCGGGCTTATGAGCGAACCCTGGTCAGGTTCCGGTTAACCGCCTTCCCACGCCGTAGGCGCAGTGGCTGTATTGGTTAACCCGGTGGCTGGTCTGGCCACTCATCTCAATTACCGTTGCGGGGGCAGCGTCGGGATTGCCTCAGGGCGCACCGACTTCCCGTTTCATCCCGTGCCACGATGACAGCAGGACACCTGAAAAACAGGGCGACAGGCTAGCAACCCGCCCTGCCCTGGTCAACGACATTCATCAGGTGCTGCAGGGTCCGTTTCAGGCGCTCCCACTCGAAACTGTCGCCGGGCAGGCCGATGCGCAATGCGGGCGGATCGTCGAAATACCGCACCAGGATGCCGCGGCCGGCAAGGAAGTCCGCCATCAGCGCGGCATCGGGATGGGCCAGATAGCGATACAACAGGGTACCGGTGGTGGCCGGCAGGCCCATGCCCTGCAACAAGCGATCCAGACGATCACTGTCGGACCGCAGCTGCTCCAGGGCCTGTTGCTGCCAGATCGTGTCCTTCAGTGCCCGCGCCATGATGTATCGGGCCGGGGAACTGAGCGACCAGGGCCCCAGCCGGGCGGCCAGGGCGTCGGTAATGGCTGGCTCGGCGAACACCGCCCCGGCCCGCACCCCGGCGAGCCCGAAGAACGGACCCAGCGACTGCAACACCACCAGCCCCGGCGCGGATGACATGGGCACCAGGCTCAGGCCCTGATAACCGGCAGCAAACGCTTCATCCACCACCAGCCAGCCGTCACGGCCCACCAGCTCCGAGTGCCAGTCCAGCAGCCGTTCACGGCCCACCGTCTCGCCGGTGGGGTTGTTCGGGTTGGCCCACACCAGCACATCCAGTGAGCGCAGCCAGTCATCCCCCCGGCGAACCTGCTCCGGCGACACCATCACCACCTGGTGGCCGGCCAGGGCCCAGCAGCGCGCATGTTCCGAGAATCCGGGCCCGGGCACACCTACCCGGCAGGGCGACCGCAACAGGGGCAGGGCCTGGATGGCCGCCTGACTGCCAGGCACCGGCAGACAGCCGGCACTGCCAGGTGCCCGTCTGGTCTCCCGCAACACCAGGTCAAGGCCATCGTCCTCCTGCGGCAACTGTCGCCACACCCGGGCAGGCAATGGCGGCACCGTCCAGCCCCGCCGGTTGATGCCCGTCGACAGGTCCAGCCAGTGATCCAGGGGAACGCCCCAGCGTCGGGCGGCTTCGATCAACCGGCCACCATGGGTGGGCATCCTGTTCATTCCATACCTCCCGTAACCACCAAGTCACAACCATCGCGATTGATTGCCCGACTTCCCATGCCTGTCAAAGACACAGTCTACGTAACCGGGGCACCGTCCTGACACGGACCGCCGCACATCCCGGGATTTTCCACCCAAGCCGCCAGCGGACCACCACCCGGTCGCTGCCCGGCCCACCCTGACCGGACGCGCTGCATTCGCGGCACCACCGGTTTGCCTGCTATATTGCGTAGAACATAACAGGATTACAGGTTCGACCATGCAAGCGGAACTGATCGACATCCGGAATCACCTTCAGCAACACTCCCCCTTTTCCGAGCTGCCTGAGTCGATGCTGGATGAGGTGGCAGGCAGTATCGAGATTGCCTACTTCCGGGCCGGCGCACAAATCCTGGAGCTGGGCCAGAAGAATACAGACCTGCACTACATCCGCAGCGGTGCCGTGGAGGTCTTCCGGCGTTCTGGCGAACTCTATAACCGGGCGGGCGAAGGTGAGATCTTCGGTCAGTTCGGGCTGCTGATGGGCCGTCAGGTGCGTTTTCCGGCCATCGCCATCGAGGACACGCTGGTTTACCTGATCCCCTACCCGATGTTCCAGCGCCTGTTCGATACCCAGGAAGTGTTCGCCGACTTCGTGGAAATCGAGGATAACAACCGGTTGCGAAGCGCCGTGAGAAGCTCACAACAGGGCAATGAGCTGATGACCTCCCGCGTGTCGCGGCTGATCAACCGGAAACCGGTGATGGCTCCGGCCACTGTCCGTCTCCAGGAAGCCGCCCGCATCATGACCGAGCAACGGGTATCCGCACTGCCCCTGATTGAGGGCAGCGGCGAGAACGTGGGCGACCTGGTGGGCATCATCACCGACCGGGACCTTCGCACCCGCGCCGTAGCCGATGCCCTGCCATCGGAAACGCCGGTTGCCGACATCATGTCCCGGAAACTGATCACCATGCGGTCGGATGCCTTCATCTTCGAAGCCATGCTTGAGATGCTGCATAACAACGTGCATCACCTGCCGGTGGTGGCCAATGGCAAACCCGTTGGCGTGATCGCCCTGTCTGACATCCTCAAGTACGAATCCCAGAACAGCCTGTATGTGGTCAGTAATATCTACCGGCAGCAGGACGTGAAAGGTCTGAAAGCGGTCAGCAAGGACGTGCGGGCCAGCTTTGTGCGCATGGTCAACGAAGACGCCAACTCCCACATGATCGGCAGCGCCATGGCCGGTATCGGGCGCAGCTTTACCCAGCAACTGCTGAAACTGGGCGAGGAGAAACTGGGTCCGCCCCCCGTGCCCTACTGCTTCCTTGCACTGGGCTCCATGGCCCGGGACGAGCAGCTTCTTGTGACCGACCAGGACAATGCCATGGTACTGGACGACAGCTTCGACCCGGAGCAGCACGACGAGTACTTCCTGGCGTTAGCGAAATATGTCAGTGACGGCCTGGCGGAGTGCGGCTACACCTACTGCACCGGTGACATTATGGCCACCAACAAGAAGTGGCGACAGCCACTGTCGGTATGGAAGAGCTATTTCATTGACTGGATCGACAACCCCAAGGCAGAGGCCTTGCTGAACAGCAACATCTTCTTCGACCTGGACGGGGTGCACGGGGAAATGAGCTTTGCCGAAACCCTCAAGGAGCTGATTGCCACCCGGGCCCAGAACAGCCAGCGCTTTCTGGCGATGCTGGCCCGCAATGCCCTGAACCGTACGCCACCGCTGGGTTTTTTCCGCCAGTTTGTGCTCGAGGAGAACGGCCAGGAACGCAAGACCTTCAACCTGAAGCGTCGTGGCACGGCACCGGTGTCCGACCTGATCCGGGTGCATGCCCTGGCCTGCGGCTCCCGCCGGCAGAACTCCTTCGGCCGGCTGACAGACATCGCCAAGACCCGGCTGTTGCCGGATGACGGCGTGGACAACCTGCGGGACGCCATGGAGTTTATTGCCATCGTGCGCATCCGCCACCAGGCGCTGGCCCTGGAAGAGGGTCGCGAACCGGACAACAACGTGCGACCGGAAGATCTGTCACCGTTTGAGCGCAGTCACCTGAAAGAAGCTTTCCAGATTGTCAGCCAGTCCCAGAAGTTTCTTCGGTATCGCTACAACGCCACTATTCCCAGGTAGCTTGCGGGAGCACCATGAGCAACAACGAACAGCAGCCAACCCCGGACCAGCCGGCCCGTGGCGACTGGCCCGGCCGGTTGGCGGCGCTTGCCGGCGAAGCCAGAGACCCACGGCTGAAGGCCTTCTACGAGGCCGGCTGTGTAGCCCCGGAAACACCCATGTCAGAGGTGCCGATGGTAGCGGTGGACTTCGAGACCACCGGGCTGGATCCGGACCAGCACTCCATTGTCAGCATCGGCCTGGTGCCCTTCACCCTGGACCGGATCAGTCTGCCGGGGGCCCGGCACTGGGTGGTCAGGCCGGCCCTGCCCCTGCATCAGACATCGGTGACTATCCATGGTATCACCCACTCGGATATCGAAAACGCGCCGGACCTTGGGGAAATTCTGGGGGATCTGCTGCCGGCCCTGGCGGGCCGTATTGTCGTGGTGCACTACCGCGCCATCGAACGACCCTTCTTCAACGTGGCCATGCACTGGCGCCTCAAGGAAGGCATCGATTTTCCGCTGATCGACACCATGGCCATCGAGTCGCACCTGCACCCGGATCGCAACCCCAGCCGGTGGCAGAGATTACTCGGACACCAGCCGGTATCCATCCGGCTGGCGGACAGCCGGCAGCGATACCATCTGCCCCACTACCCCGGCCATAATGCCCTGATTGATGCCATTGCCACTGCCGAGTTGCTACAGGCGCAGATCCGGCATCATTTCGGACCGGATACGCCCGTCCGCGACCTCTGGCTGTAGAGCGCCGGGGGCTCAGGGCTCCCGGACCTCGTCAATGTACTCACCGTAGCCGGCGGCTTCCATCTGGTCCAGCGGGATGAATGCCATAGCGGCGGAATTCATGCAGTAACGCAGCCCGGTGGGGGCCGGGCCATCGTCAAACACATGCCCCAGGTGCGAGTCGGCGTTTTGGCTGCGGATTTCGGTGCGGCTCATCCACAACTTGTTGTCTTCCCGCTCCACCACGGCATCCGGGCTGACCGGACGGGTAAAACTGGGCCAGCCAGTGCCGGACTTGTACTGGTCGCGGGAGGAGAACAGCGGCTCACCGGAGACAATATCCACGTACAGGCCCGGCTCCTTGTTGTCCCAGTAAGGGTTGTCGAAGGCCCGCTCGGTGCCGTCTTCCCGGGCAACCTCGTACTGCAGATCCGTCAGATGACTGCGCAGGGTATCCTCGTCCGGCATTGTGAAGCTGTCGGCGTCAAAGCCCGCGCCCGTGACAATGCGACTGAAGGAGCCAGCGTCGTTGCCGGCATTGTTGCCATCGGACCCCGGCCGGAACTGCGAGAAATCCAGGTCCTGCTCTTCTTCCGTCCAGTACTCGTCGATGAACTGGAAGCGACCACTGTTGAAGGTGTAGACCTTGTAGCGGATCGGGTTCTTCTTGTAATAGTCCTGATGATATTTCTCGGCGTCGTAAAACTGATCCAGCTCCGTGATTTCAATCACCACCGGGTCGTCATAGCGGCCGGATTCCGCCAGCGCCTGCTTTGACGCTTCCGCCGCCCGTTTCTGTTCCTCGTTGTGGTAGAAGATGGCCGGGCGGTACTGCTGGCCACGGTCCACGAACTGGCCGTCGGCATCAGTGGGATCCATAAACCGCCAGAAGCCTTCCAGCAGCCCTTCGTAGGTCATTTTATCCGGGTCATAGTACACCTGTACCGCCTCGGTGTGACTGGTCTGCCCGGAGGCGACCTGTTCGTAGGTGGGCGACGGCTCGGTACCGCCAGCATAGCCGGAGACAGCCTCCACCACACCGGGAATCTTCTCGAACCCGGCCTCAACACACCAGAAGCAGCCACCGGCAAAGGTGGCCACCGCCAGGTCCGGGTCGTCCGGGGCAAACTCCGACTGTTCGCTGTTGTCCTGAGCTCCTGCAAATGCCCACGCCATCAGCGCGCCCATAGCGATCAGAGCCATCAGGATTGTTCGTTGTCTTGACACATTAGCCCCCGTTAGTCAGTGACACCGGTCAGGCCGGCTGCCAGTGAGGTGTTTCATGAAGCTTAGAGGGGCAAACCCGTCGGGGGTTCCCCCTGCCCTGCCACCTGTATACGAAAGACAGGACTAAAGAGTGCAATGGGGAGCCCGAAGGTAACCGAAGTGCATCGGAAAGTGTCCCGGGCCAGGTCGGCCCGGGAAGGGGATGAAAATCGTCAGGGATTGCCGGCGTGGGGGACCGACACCCGTGCGGTATACAGCGCGGCCTCGTTGGCCTGCTTGCGGCGTTTGGCGGACGAATCCGGGGCACAGCACATAAGCAGCGTGCGGCCATCGGTATCGCCCAGCATGCAGGCAAAGACACCCAGACCGTCGGGCGCCCCGATCTCGTCGGTGATTTCACCACCCTCGGCAACGCGGATACAACGCTGGTTGAAGGCGTCGGCTATCCAGATCTGGCCTTCGGCATCAAGACTACAGCCGTCGGGGCCTATGGCAAGCTGCTTGAGCATATCGGCCCGGGGGCCCACTGCCGGCCGGGGGCCAAACTCGGCCCAGTCCCGGCGATCATAGAGCTCACCGTCATCGGCAATGGTGAAGGCGGTCATGCGGTTGCCGAAGGTCTCACCCACCACCAGGGTTTTCTGATCCGGGGTGATGACCATACCGTTGGGGAAATAAAGGTCCTCGGCGGCGACGCTGAGGTTGCCTTCCGGGTCAATCCGCATCAGTTTCGCCGGTGCCAGGTCGGCCCCTGCCATCAGGTCGAAACCGAAGTTGCCCACCCAGGCATTGCCATCATTGGCCACCACCAGATCATTGACGTGGCCGGTGGCATGGTCGGACAGATCCGCGTATTCGCTGACCTCGCCATCCGGCGACCGCCGCATGACCTTGCGGTCTACCATCGAGACAAACAGCAGTGAGTCATCCGGCAGCCAGCCCAGTCCGGAAGGCTGATGAGGCGCGTCGAGCACCTTTTCCACCAGCCCGTCCACGGTCACCGTATAGACGGCCTGACGGTAGAAATCCGATACCCACCAGCGGCCATCGCGCCAGCGGGGTCCTTCAAAGAATTGTCCGCCGTCGGTAAGCAGGTTGACGTCTGCCATGGTGCTGTCTCCTTACAGAGCGCCCATGAGGCGATCACGAATGATACTGTCCGCTTCGCTCATGATGCGGTTGATCAGTTCCTCACAGGATGGCACATCGTGGATCAGTCCGGCCACCATGCCGCAGCTCCAGGCCGCCTCGTCCATCTTGCCCTCGTGCAGCACCAGCTTGCCCTTGGCACCGGATACCAGATGGCGGATGTCGTCAATCTGGGTATCGGCACCCTTCTCGTTCTCGATGCGGAGAATCTCGTCAACCGCCGCGTTTTTCAGCACCCGTTCGGTGTTGCGCAGTGGCCGCATGACCAGGCGGGTCTGTAGTTCATCGGACTCGACGATGGTTTCCTTGACACGATCATGAACCGGGGCGTCTTTCGTCGCCAGGAAGCGGGTACCCATGTTCATGCCGTCGGCACCCAGGGCCATGGCAGCGACCAGGCTGCGGCCATCGGCCATGCCGCCGGAGGCCACAAAGGGAATGTCCAGTTCCTCGGCGGCCCGGGGCAGCAGGATAAAGTTGGGTATATCGTCCTCGCCGGGGTGACCGCCACACTCGAAGCCGTCGACGCTCACCGCATCGCAGCCGATCTTCTGGGCTTTCAGGGCGTGGCGCACGGACGTGCACTTGTGGATCACCTTGATGCCGGCTTCATGCAGCGCTGGCATGTACTTCTCCGGGCTGCGACCGGCGGTCTCCACGATCTTTACGCCGCCGTCGATGATGGCCTGGATGTACTCGGGATAGGGGGGCTCCTGAAAGGAAGGCAGGAACGTCAGGTTGACGCCGAAGGGCTTGTCGGTCAGTTCCTTGCAGCGTGCGATCTCCTTCGCCAGATCCTCCGGCGTAGGCTGGGTCAGCGCGGTGATAATGCCCAGGCCGCCGGCATTGGAAACGGCAGCGGCAAGCTCCGCATAGCCCACCCAGTGCATGCCGCCCTGGATGATCGGATGCTCGATGCCAAACAGTTCAGTGATTCTTGTCTTCATGGAACTCCCCTGATGGATATGTGGTGAGTGAATGTTCAGGTTATTGGAATGGTGGTCCATTATTCATCAGGGGGCGGGGATTTACAAAGAAGTAGGACGACCCGAAGGTCGCCCTGATTACGTGCGGTTATCTCAGGCCTTCCTGGTCGGGATCAGGTCGCGCTTCCGAAACTGCCCCAGAAGCCGCATTTATGCTCATCTCCGAACTGCGTAGTGCTCTTGGTGGCAATTCCGTCGGGATCAAGCTCAATCATTTCTCCGGTGGAGTTGACCGATGGCCAGCTCACGCCAGTGCCGTCAGTCGAATTGGGATTGCCGTCCTCCGACTTGGCAAAGTTGGCCCAATAGGCCGTCATGGCATCGGCCAGGTCAGCTTGCGTTTCCGTCATACCACGCCCGCCATCGTCCAGCGACGCCAGGCGACTTTCACGGGAATTGAAAATGTACTGGATTTCGAAAGCATGGGCAGCACCCAGATTAAAACTGTTGCCCTCAGGAATGATCTTCGGAGCAGCCCGATCCGTGAACTCATAGGCGTACACCGTATTATGGCCAACCATCTGACCGATCTGCCCCAGGGCTCCGCATGAAAATACGGCGTCTGTTCCCACAGCGCCCACCGCGACACTGGTGTTGTCATAGTCAGCCAGTGGGTACTGGTTATCGATGATCATCTGCGCGGTTGTTTCCGGAACTTCCAGCAGGCTGGCGACTTCCGGTGCATAATCATCCCGGCCCAGGACGGCCTCCTCCGGCGATTGTCCCGCTGCAAATCGGGTCAGCTCCCCAATCGCCACGAACAGGCGCCATTCGTCCAGGTTACTGCCGGTCATGACTGGAACCATGTTGTAGGTGTCATTGGCAAGCGCTGTGCTGATGCTGTCGGGCATGACGTCACCGCGACGACTGGGAACGAAATCAAGATCGGCATCCGCCTGAGCAGCTTGAATCACGGAGGCGTCAAGCGAACGGATGCAATCAATATCGGAACACGCAGAGTCAAGGTTTTGGTAGAAAGTGGCGCCGCCACCCTCAACGGTAGCTTGGTCTGGCTGACTACCAGTGTAAGCGCCGCTCTGTACGATGGCTTTATCGAACAACTCAGTCGCTGTTGGGGAAACGACGAGCGACATGACACTTGCGCCACCAGCAGACTCACCAAAAATAGTCACGTTGTCCGGATTACCGCCGAAGTTCTCGATATTGTCGTGGACCCACTGAAGGGCAAGCTGCTGGTCCAGGAGGCCCCAGCTACCTGAGTAACCATTGGGATCCTCCGCAGCCAGATCCGGATGGGACAGGAAGCCCAGCACGCCCAGCCGGTAGTTGATGGTGACCACCACGACACCCTCATCAATAAGGCCGGCCGGGTCATAGGCGTTCCCTGAACCGGTCTCGAAGGCACCGCCATGGATCCAGACCATTACGGCATTGTCGCCGTTGGCCTCTTCAGGCTGATACACGTTGAGGTACAGGCAGTCTTCGGTGGATCCAGCGGCACCAAACGTACTGTCCTCGGCTTGGGGCTGGAGGCAGCTGCCCCCGAACTCTGTGGCCTTCAGCCGCGTCTCCCAGGCTTCCGCTGGCTCCGGTGCTGCATAGCGCAGCTCGCCAACAGGCGGCTTGGCATAGGGAATCCCCTTGAACGCCAGCATATCGCCCTGCTCTACGCCTTCGACCTCACCTTGCTGGGTGGCGCGTGTGGGTCCCGATACCCCGGATTCGATATCGTCGTCATCACCGGAACTCGAACCACCACAACCCGCCAACAGGGTTGCCGCCAGCACAGTACTCAGAGACATTCGCCAGAATGTGTTGTTATCTTGAAGTTTCATTATTCAGTCAGCCTTGATCTGTTGTTTTTGTAGACCGGCACGGTTGTCCGAAAGCCGGATGGTTTTCGATAGGCGGGAAAGCTCTTTCAATGAGCGAGCGCTCGAAAACCTGTAGACAGATTAAGGGTGGTGCGCGGTGGTTGTCTGGCGCTTCGGGGGAGGAAGTGTCGGGGAGGATGGCATGTCGTGTCACTTCCCTGTGACACATTTCACAAATCGCCTCAGTTATCGGAGAGACGGCGACGCAGCGTAAACGGTGAGAAGTATCGTTTGCCCGGGAATTCGTCCTCGTAGAGGCGGGCGCTCCCGGATTCGTTCACCAGACCGGAGACGTGGTAAAGGCCTTTATGCAGGTCATGGAAGACATCAAGCGCATTTATCACTCCGGGCAGATCGTAAAAGTTCTTGAGCATGCCGGTGGATACACGCCACAGGTTACCCTTGTCGTCATACTGATCAGCCACGGCAATGTTCCAGCTGTCCTCGTCAATATAGAACACCCGCTTGTGGTACAGGTGGCGGGAGTCTTCCCGCAGGATCCCCTCCACCACATGCACCCGGTGCAGTTCCCAGCGCATCAGGTCCGGGTTCAGGTGCTGGTCGCCGAGCACTTCATCGTAGGTGTACTTGTCACTGGTAAGCTCGAAGTTGTTGTAGGGGATGATCTTTTCTTCCAGCCCCTTGTACTCCCAGTTGAAACGGTCCGGCGCTCCATTATATATGTCGGTGTCGTCCACGGTACGCAGACCACCTGACGACGCAATGGGCGCGTCGTAGCCCAGGCTGGGCGCCCGGCGAACCTCACCGGCACTGAAGCCCCAGGCCTTGCGGGGCTCCTTGACCTGGTCCAGGGTGTCGTGAGTCAGTATGCCGCCCCCGGCGTACTGCTCCGGCGCGATCACCGTGGACAGGTAGTAGTTGGCGATATTGTCCAGGGTTTCCGTGCTGCCGCCTTTCATGTTCCAGTTGAAGAATATCTCCTGGCGCATGGTAACCGGGCGGAATTTGCCGCCGACAACCACCACTTCGGAAAATTCCCGCTTGACATAGCGGCCACGCCAGCGGGTGGTGTGGTTCCAGATGGCCTGCTTGGCCTTTTCCTCGCTGGTACCGTGGAGGATCGGGAAGGGATGTCCGCCGAAGGCATTCTTGATGCCATTACCACCATCCACCAGAGACGCCGACGTGGCATTGTCTTTGGTATTCTCGACGACATGGTCCGGCGCGGTGTGGGTCCGGCGTGTCGGCAACACCCGAACCTTGAAGGTTTCCGGGTACCGGTTGATCAAAGCGGCCACCCCGTCCGGCAGCATATCCCGGTATTCCTCGATATTGTCGGCGGTCACCACATAGCGCGGCTTGTCGTCGGGGTAAGGATTGACATGGTGATCACCATTACCCTGGTAACCGTCGGGGATGGTGGTGTCACCGCCAGTCCAGCGGGGAATAGTGCCTTCCGGGTTCCCGGCCCGGATCGCCCCGAAAGGCGTCAGGCTATTACCCAGGCGATTGGCCTGGGCCTGGGACACGGCAGCCTGGGTGGTATTGACACTGGCCAGGGCCAGCAACGAAATACACAGTGCGGGGATCAGTTTTTTTTGCATAGTCTCGTACATATTGGCCGACCATCTTATTGTTTTGACTACAAAACAGGAGCCTGACAGTCACCACTCCTGTCGCGTGTGTCTTGCGGGCATTATGGGATTTGGACTCATTCTTTATTATTTCCCGGAAACTTGCCAGCGCACCACGGCCATGTCGGTTATCGTTGTGCGCTGACGAGCAACCAGTCACGTTCTTTTGACACAAATTAACAAATCACCCTTATTCAGACAGGCGCCGGCGCAGGGTGAAGGGCGAGAAATAACGTTTGCCGGGAAACTCGTCCCGGAAGACCCTGGAGCCGTCGATCTCGTTCACCAGCCCCTGTACATGGTAGCGGCGAACCTTCAGGTCGTGATAAGCGGCAATATCTATCCAGACACCAGGCATATCGTAGAAGTTTTTCAGCGTCGCCATGGTCACCCGGAGCGGGCCCTAAAGAAAAAACACCAGAAGCCGTTACGTAAGCAAAGGCGGCGTGTCGCGTTACATTTTGGAACGGTGCCCCGCCACAAACCCGGTTAATATTCGCACAACTTTCCTGGCCTGATGTCCTTAAACTAATCCCCGGAGTTTTAACATGAAATTGTTTGAGCGACTGCGCATTCGTTCACGTCTGCTGATTGCCACTCTGGTTCCCGTGCTGGTGACAGCGGGGGCCGTGGCATGGGTAACCACCGATCAGCTGCAGGCCAACGGCGAGGCCGAAGTCGAGCGGTTACGCAGCAACCTGCTGGAAGCTCACAAAACCGGGCTCAAGAACCTGGTAGAAGGCGCACGGGCTCTGATCCGCGAGGAGTATGACAGCGGGACCTACCCGGAAGATGAGGCCAAGGAACGGGTACGGGACAAACTCCGGTCCATCGTTTTCGGTGATAATAACTACCTCTACGCCTACCGCGACGATTCCTACATGTTGATCTACGCACCGGATCCAAGCATGGAAGGCCCCTCCGAGGACTCCACCGACGCCAGCCGGGGATTGCTCGCCAAACTGTTCGAGGTCGGGCGCAATGGTGGCGGGTTCTTCCGCTACGAATTCGACAACCCGGCCACAGAGGAAAAAACACCTGAGCCGAAGCTGTCCTACTCCATCACCCTGGACAAGTGGGACTGGGTCATGGGGGCCGGCGTCTATATCACTGATATCGAACAGGCCGTGGCTGCTGCCCGGGAGGAGATCGACCAGCAGATCACCAGCGCCCTGCTGACCATCCTGGGCATCACTGTGTTGATCGTGCTGATCGCCGTCGGCTTCGGCATGTTCATGGGCCGTACGGTCACAGTACCTCTGCACCGGGTCACCCGGACCATGCAGGACATCGCCGAAGGTGAAGGCGACCTGACCCGTCGCCTGCCAGATGAGGGTAACGACGAACTTGCCGACATGGGTCGCCAGTTCAACGCCTTTGTGAGCAAGATTCATGAAACCATCCGGGAAGTGGGCGACACCACCAACCAGGTGGCATCAGCGGCGGAGGAACTCAGCCGGGTGGCGGAGGAGACCCGCTCGTCAGTGCAGACCCAGGGATCCGAGACCGACCAGATCGCCTCGGCCATCACCGAAATGGCAGCCACCATTCACCAGATCTCGAAGAACGCCAGTGAGGTACAGCAGGCCGGTTCCGACGCCGACAGGCTGGCGAAGGACGGTGGTCAGACCATGGCCGGCTCCCAGCAGTCGGTGAACAAGCTGTCACAGAACATCATGGAAAGCGCGGAAGCCATCGAAGCCCTGGCGGCCCGCAGCGACGAGATCCAGAAGGTGCTGGACGTGATTCACGAAGTCACCGACCAGACCAACCTGTTGGCCCTCAACGCAGCCATCGAGGCGGCCCGCGCTGGTGAACATGGCCGTGGCTTCGCCGTGGTCGCTGACGAGGTGCGCCAGCTGGCCAAGCGCAGCGGCGAATCCGCCGGTCAGATCCGCGAGATGATCGATGGCTTTATCAACGAAACCCGCGGTGCCGTGGATCGCATGCGGTCTTCCCAGGGGCTGTCCGAGGAAACCGTGGAGCGCATCAACCACGCCAGCTCGGCCCTCAACACCATCGAGCAGTCCGTGGAGCATATCCACGATCAGGTCACCCAGATTGCCACCGCGTCGGAAGAACAGAGCCACGTGGCCGAGGAGATCAACCAGAACGTGGTGCGTATCGTGGAAGCGGCCCAGAACAGCGATACCGGCGTCACCCAGACCAACGACGCCAGCCAGGAGCTGGCCCGCCTGGGCGAGCGCCTGCGGGAACTGGTATCCCAGTTCCGGGTATAACCGGGGCCCCGGTTATCGGCTGGTGGATCAGCCCTGCCTGGTGTCCCGTTTGGTTGATTCGCTGATCTACACGCAGTAGGTCAGCAGGTCAGCGAATTAACTGAACGGGACACTAATCACCACCCGGTTGCGCCCGGTTTCCTTGGCTTCATACAGCGCCCGGTCCGCCATCTTGAACAGGTTCTCCCGATCCGTGGCATGATCCGGCACCACCGCCAGCCCGGCCGAGAACGTCAGGTTGGCGGGCCCGTCCGGGCCGAAATCCAGTTCAGTAAAGGCGTGCCGTAGCCGATCCACCACTTCCCGCCCCCGCGTGGCATCCAGCCCCGGCAACACCAGCACGAACTCTTCGCCACCAAACCTGGCCGCCACGTCATGCTTGCGGCTGCCATCTTTCAGCAACCGGGCCAGGGCAACCAGAATCCGGTCGCCCACATCATGCCCCCATGTGTCGTTGACCCGCTTGAAGAAATCAAGGTCGATCAGACAGAAACTCAGGGAGCTCTGCTCCCGAAGCGCCCGCGGTATTTCCCGCTCCAGCACCTCGTCCAGCCAGCGCCGGTTATAAAGGCCGGTCAACGGGTCCCGGATGGACTCCTCTTTCAGGGCATGGCGCAGTTCCTCGTTGTTGCTCAGCTGCTCCCGCAGGTCTGCTTCGATCTGCTTCAGGTCGGTGACATTACGGAACCCATAGACAACCCCCCGCAACTTGCCGGTGGCCGTGTGAAACAGGTTGCGCTGAACGCTGAGAATACGCCCGTTCGCCTCGATTTCAGGCGCCACCTGGCCACCGTCCACCAGACCGGGCACCAGTTCGGTGATCGGCAGGCCGCGCTCCAGGTTCCGGTCGCCGTATTCGAAAAAGTAACGGGCAGCGGGATTGCGATCCACCAGACGACCGTAGGCGTCGGTCACCAGCACACCATCGGCCATGTGTTCGAAAACCAGCGACCGGGCGATAGGCATGACATCCAGAAAACCCTGCTTGCGGATGTTCAGCAACATGAGCACTGCGGTGACCATAAACCCGAACGGACTGATATCCAGCCCCTGCAGGGATTCCGGGAGGGCTTGCAGAATCGTCAGTATGTTGGCGATTGATGACGCCATGCCGCCGAATAACAACATGACAGCCTGCTTGCGATAAACCCGGGTCTGGACAATAAACCGGATCAGCAAGGCATAGGCCACCAGGGTAAGCAGGTAGGAATAGAGGGTGTGTAGCCAGAACGCTGGCCCACCCTTGAACTGCTGGGTCTCGCTTGAGGTAAAGCCCGCCAGGAACCAGTCATGGAACAGACCGTCGGTCAGCGCGATGGTCACCACCAGCACCGGCTCGACCGCCAGCCAGAAGACCAGACGTGGGCTGATGCGTTCCCGCACACCGGTATACTGCAGCACGAAGATCAGAAAAGCCGCCGGTAGCACGCAAACGCCAACAAACATCAGTTTGAACCAGAATAACGGCATGGCTTCCGGTTCGGGTACCAGGCCAGGCTCAAAAGCGTGGAGCAGCTCGAGGGCGTAGCACAGCGTCCACCAGCTGATCCCGGCCATCATGGCCGCTACCGCCCTGGCGGCAGGCACTTCACGCCGTACCCAGGCATACCGGGCCAGAAGGAGCGTGACCAGAAACAAAAAAAACAGCGCTGATACAAACAGCATTCACCAGCTCCCGGGTTTCATGGCCCATTTGCCAAATGGGTTATTGTTTTTATATTGAATATGTTGGAAAGTCGTACTCATTTGCGAGACGTTACCGGGGAAGGTATCGTCTCAAAATAGAGCGCTGGCTCTATTCCAACAGAAACGTGTAGCCTATGTAACAAAAACAATGTCAAAAAAGGTAGTAACTGAAACATGTTTGCTGCCTTTTTCGTGCCAGAAGTGAGACCCCCGTGGCAGTTATTCATTCTCCGTTACAGCGCGAACTGCAAAAAACCCGCAAGCGATCCTCCGGTGCCACTCCGGAGGATGCGTTCAACAAGGCCCGGCGCATCTGGCTCAAGGGCGAGCGCCTGCATCTGGCTGACCTGGCGGAGGAACTGGGCATTGGCCGGGCGACCCTGTTCCGGTGGGTCGGCAACAAGGATCTCCTGCTGGGGGACATTCTCTGGTCATTGTATATGCCGATCCGCAGTTCGATCGTGGCCTCCACGCCCGGGCATGGCGTCGACTACATTGTGGAAGTCTACCGGCGAGTCAACATCGAACTGATTACCGCCAAGCCCCTCCAGAAGTTCGTCAAGCAGGACCCGGAGCACGCCCTGCGGGTGCTCACCTCCTCCGCCTCCACCATGCACGGCCGGGTCGTGGAGGCCAACACGATCATGATCCAGGACCAGATCGACAGGGGCTATCTGCAAAAGCCACCCATGCGGGTGGAAAGCCTCTCCTACTTCATGGTCCGGCTGGCGGAGTCGTGCCTGTATTCCGACGTTATCCTGGGGCGGGAACCGAATATCGAAGAAGTGGAGGAAGCCTGCCTGGCAGTGAGGATATTGCTGGGCGGAAAGCCCTGAACCGAGGGTTGAACCGATTTCGAGCCTGCTGGTTTTGGTGCCAGCCCCCACAGGACGAGAAGACTTTCCGGGACACGCCGTGAATACTTCCCTGTAGATCCTTCGAAAAGGCCCATCTTTTCGAAGGTCCCGGAAAGTCTTCTCGACCTGCGGGTGCCTCAGAATTCCGTTGAAGCCTCAGAAACTGGGGTCTGACCCCATTTTCCATGCTTCCGGCTTTTACATATTGGAACGGTGCTGAGCCCCATCCACCGGAATACAGGCACCCGTTACCCAGCTGGCCGCGTCCGAGGCCAGGAACACCGCCACGTTGGCCACTTCTTCCGGCTTGCCGAAACGCCCCCAGGGTATCCGCTCCAAGGTGCTGTGATAGCGGGGTGAATTGGCCTTTTCCGCCTTGTCCCAGACGCCACCGGGAAACTTGATGGAACCCGGCGCGATACTGTTGACCCGAATGCCCTCGGGGCCGTGATCCACCGCCAGTGACTTGGCATAGCTGATCAGTGCCGCCTTGGTGGCCGCATAGGGCTGGGTGGTGCCCACCTCGATACCGGAGATGGACGACAGGATAATGATGTTGCCGTTGCCGGCCTCCTTCATCCAGGGCAGCACCTTGTCCACCGCCCGCACCGTGGACATCAGGTCCAGGGTGACATTGGCATCCCAGGCCTTGAGGTCGTTGCCCGCGCCCAGGGCAGACACATTGCTGACCAGGATATCCACGCTGCCCAGCTCGCGACGGGCGTTCTCCAGGAAACCGTCAAGGCTGCCCTTGTCAGCCACATCGCAGGCCTCGCTGTAGCCTTTGACACCCAGTGCCTCGATGTCTTTCTGCGTATCGCTCAACGGCCCTTCGCTGCGGGCACAGATGGCCACGTTGACGCCTTCCGCCGCCAGTGCCAGGGCGATGGAACGTCCGATACCTTTACTGCCGCCGGTCACGACGGCATTTTTGCCTTTGAGGCCCAGTTGCATGGGAGAGTTCTCCTGTTGTTGTTCAGAATGTTGGACGAGTGCCCGCAATGTTCAGACGAACTCCCCCTGTGATCCCCTCTCCCCTGGAGGGAGAGGGGCTGGGGGTGAGGGGGAGCGGGCAAGCTCGGAGTTGGGATCTCCCCCCTCACCCTAACCCTCTCCCTCCAGGGGAGAGGGGGTACCAATCAATGCTGTGCACTTACAGATTGATCACTGCCATGGTAATCCGCGAAATACACACCAGCTTGCCTTCCTCGGTCTCGATACGGATCTCCCAGACCTGGGTAGAGCCGCCCAGGTGCAGCGGGCGCGCCGTGCCGTGGACCCATCCGGATTTGACCGAGCGGATGTGGTTGGCATTGATTTCCAGACCCACACCGGCGGTGCCTTCCTTTTTCAGGCAGTGGTTGGTGGCCACACTGCCAAGGGTTTCCGCCAGCACCACCGAAGCGCCGCCATGGAGGATACCGAATGGCTGCACGGTACGGGCGTCCACCGGCATGCGGGCACTGATGTAGTCGTCACCCGCGCCGGTGAACTCGATGCCCATGTTGTCGACAGCGGTATTAACAACCCGCTCCTGCATGCTTTCAATGGTGGGGGTAATGGTCCAGATACTGCTCACGGGGCTGTCCTCTCATTGTTGGTGTCGTGACCCGGAGGCGCGGCCGATAAAGCCGCCGACCGGCCCATAAAAAACGGGCAGCCCCCATGCCTGCAGGACTACCCGTTTCGTTAGGCTTCTATATTTACCCGATCAGACCGGGGTATTACAACTGCAGTGCACGAACCTCGAGGAATTCCTCCAGGCCCCACTTGCCGAACTCGCGGCCGATGCCGGAATGGCCGAAGCCACCGAACGGCGCCAGCGGGTTGAAGGCACCGCCATTGACGAACACCTGGCCGGTGCGCATCTTGCCGGCCACTTTTTTGGCCTTGTCCTGATCGCCGGAGAACACCGCGCCAGACAGGCCATAAGGCGTGCCATTGGCAATGCGGATGGCTTCTTCTTCAGTCTCGTAGGGAATGATGCACAGCACCGGCCCGAAGATTTCCTCCTGGGCAATACGGCTGTTCGGATCCACGTTACCGAATACCGTAGGCTTGACGAAATAGCCGTCCTCCAGGCCTTCCGGAGCGTCGGCACCGCCGGCTACCAGAGTCGCGCCCTCTTCAACACCCAGCTTGATGTAATCACGCACCTTGTCGAGCTGGTCCGCGGAGGCCAGCGGGCCCAGACGGGTGTTCTCGTCCAGCGGATCGCCCAGTACCACGCCATTGGCAATGCCACCGGCAATCTCGCAGGCCTGGTCGTGCTGGTCCTTGTGCACCAGCATACGGGTCAGGGCGGTACAGGTCTGGCCGCTGTTCATCAGGCAGTTCATAAAGGTGCCCTTCACGGATTCCTTCAGGTCGGCATCCGGCAGGACGACGGAAGCAGACTTGCCGCCCATCTCCAGGGCAATGCGCTTGAAGTCATCCGCGGCCGCGTGGGCAATCAGGTTCCCGGTACGGGTGGACCCGGTGAAGGACACCATGCGCACCTTCGGATGCTTGATCAGGGTGTCGCCCACTTCCTGACCCAGGCCACAGACCATGTTGAACACGCCCTTGGGCAGGTCGGTGCCATCCAGGATTTCCGCCAGGATAAAGGCGCTCTGTGGAGACACCTCACTGGGCTTGAGCACGATGGTGCAACCAGCAGCCAGTGCCGGAACCACTTTCAGGATCACCTGGTGCAGCGGGTAGTTCCAGGGGGTGATACAGCCAACCACGCCCACCGGTGTGTACTGCACTTCGGAGTTGCCTGACTTCTCCGTAAACGGATAGTCCGGCAGCATGTCCAGGTAGGTTTCGGTCACCTTCATCGGCATGCCGGCCTGGATCATGCCCGCCAGTTTGATGGGCATACCTACTTCCCTGGCGACCGCCTGGGCGATTTCCGGGGCGCGCTTCTGCAGGCCTTCGTGCAGCTGCTTGATCACCTTGATGCGCTGCTCCAGCGGGGTTTCGCTCCAGCTTTCAAACGCCGCATCGGCAGCGTCGATGGCCTGCTCCATGGCAGCCCGGTCAGAGGACGGAACCTTGGCGATCACCTCGCCTTTGGTGCCCTCGTGAACGTCGATGGTGTCACCGGACCAGTCGACCCACTGGCCGTTGATGTAGTTCTTGCTGAGGTTGTTCATTATTGCGCTCCTTATGGGAGTCTGTGTTATTCGAAAATGATCACGCCACGGGCGTTCTTGCCTTCCAGCATGTCTTCAAACGCCTGGGGCGCCTCGTCAATGCTGTAGGTCTGGGTGACCAGTTCATCCAGCTTCAGGCGATTGGCCTTGTAAAGATTCAGGATTCTCGGGAAATCGTACTGGGGTCTTGCCGAACCCAGCCAGCTGCCCTTGAGGGTACGCTCGTCGGCGGGCAGGGCGAAGGTGCTGATGGACGTCTTGTCCTTCATGTCGGCCACGCCGACCACCACTACGGTACCGGCACGGCCCAGGGCCTTGAACGCCTGCTCGACGACATTGCCGTTGCCCACGCACTCGAAGGCATAGTCCACGCCACCGCCGCTCAGTTTCTTGATGGCCTTGCTGACGTCGTCCACCTCGTTGATGTTGATGGTGTGCGTGGCGCCGAATTCCCTCGCCATCTCCAGCTTTTTCTCGTTGGTGTCCACGGCGATGACCATTTCAGCGCCGGCGGTCACACAACCCTGAATGGCGTTCAGGCCAACACCGCCGATGCCGAATACGGCCGCACGGGAGCCCGGCTCCAGCTGGGCGGTATTGAACACCGAACCGACACCGGTAATAACCGCACAGCCTACCAACGCGGCGCTGGACATGGGCACACCCTCGTCGATCTTGACGCAGTTGTCCTCATGCAGGGTGGCGTATTCCGCCATCACCCCGCAGGCGCCGAACACGTAGAGATCCTCACCGTCCTTGCCGTGGGTGCGCACGGTACCGTCCGGCAGAGTGACCATGGACTTCTTGGCGTTTTCACACAGCACCGGACGACCACGAACACAGTTGCGGCACTTGCCACACATGGTAATGAAGGTGCTAACCACGTAATCGCCTTCCTTGAGGCCGGTTACGCCCTCACCCACATCGACCACGACACCGGCGGCCTCGTGACCAACCACCAGGGGTGGCGGGTACTGGATCTTGCCAGTCGTGGCGGAATGGTCACTATGGCAGACGCCACAGGCAGCCACCTTGATGGTGACCTCGCCCCGTTTGGGGGCATCAACGGTGATGGTTTCCACCTCAACAGGCTTACCCCATTCTCGGCAAACGACAGCTTTGGCCTGACGACTCATGATGTTTTCCTCATTTTTTGGAATCTTTGCCACAGAATCCACGGAAGAACACGGACAAAGACAAAAGATTTTTACATTTTAACCGTTTCATCCGTGCTGATCTGTTTCTCTCTTTCGATCATTTCTTTCCGTGTCCTTCCGTGGATTCCGTGGCTAAAAGCAAAAAAGGGGGCGAACTCTCGCCCGCCCCCTCTTCGATCCGCCCTGTTATACCACTTCGAACAGGCCGGCGGCGCCCTGTCCGCCGCCGATACACATGGTCACCACCACGTACTTGGCGCCGCGGCGCTTGCCCTCGATCAGGGCGTGGCCGGTCAGGCGTGAGCCGGTGACACCGTAGGGGTGGCCCACGGAAATGGAGCCACCATTGACGTTCAGCTTCTCCATAGGAATGCCGAGACGGTCACGACAGTAGACCACCTGGGAGGCGAAGGCTTCGTTCAGCTCCCACAGGTCGATGTCATCCATGGTCAGGCCATTGCGCTCCAGCAGACGCGGGATGGCGAACACCGGGCCAATACCCATCTCGTCCGGCTCGCAACCAGCGACGGCGAAGCCACGGAAGATGCCCATGGGCTCGATGTTGTTCTTCTCGGCGTAGGTGCTGTTCATCACCGTACACACGGAGGCACCGTCGGACAGCTGGGACGCATTACCGGCGGTGACGAAATTGCCTTCACCACGCACCGGGTCCAGGCCCTGCAGACCTTCCAGGGTGGTGTTCGGACGGTTGCACTCGTCCTTCGTCAAAGTGACCTGCTTTTCGCTGACGTCACCGGTTTCCTTGTCCTTCACCAGCATGGTGGCATCGTAGGGCACGATCTCGTCATCGAACTTGCCGGATTCCTGACCGGCAGCGGTGCGCTGCTGGGAGATCAGCGCATACTCGTCCTGGGCCTCGCGGCTGACACCGTAGCGCTGGGCCACAATGTCCGCGGTCTCGATCATGGACAGGTACAGCTCCGGCTTGTTCTTCATCAGCCACTCGTTGGTGGCGCGGAACTGGTTCAGCTTGTCGTTCTGTACCAGGGAGATGGACTCGACACCACCGGCGACCATGGCCGGCACCTTCTCGGAGATCACACGCTGGGAGGCCAGCGCGATGGCCTGCAGGCCGGAGGAACAGAACCGGTTGATGGACAGGCCGGCGGTAGTCACCGGCAGTCCGGCGCGAACAGCGGCCAGACGGGCCATGTTCTTGCCCTGTGCACCTTCGTGGAAGGTGGCGCCGAGAATCACGTCCTCGACGATGTTCGGGTCGATACCGGCACGCTCAACGGCGTGCTGGATAACGTGGCCAGCGATATCAACACTGTGGGTATTGTTCAACGCACCCCGGTAGGACTTGCCAAGACCGGTACGGGCAGTGGAGACGATAACTGCATCAGACATTCTTTTGTCCTCTTGAAAAAGGTTTTGCTGCGGACTGCGTGTTGGGCAGTACATCCCCTCTCCCCAACGCGGGAGAGGGCCAGGGTGAGGGGGAGCACCCGAAGGGTGCCTGAAACGAGCATCGGAATGGGCCGCTCCCCCCTCACCCCCGGCCCCTCTCCCTCCAGGGGAGAGGGGAGACCAGGCCGCAGCAAATCAGTAGCTGCTTACAGGTCGCCGAACTTCTTGTTCTCGGCTACCAGCTTCTCCAGAAGCGGCGACGGCTCCCACTGCTTGCCGCCGACTTCCTTGTGGTACTTCTTGACCGCATCCAGGATCTTGTCCAGGCCGATCTGGTCCGCCCAGAACATGGGGCCGCCACGGTAGGCCGGGAAGCCGTAGCCGTAGATCCAGGTGATGTCGATGTCCAGCGAGCGGTCAGCAATACCCTCGTCCAGAATCTTGGCGCCTTCGTTGACCATCACGTACATGCAGCGCTCGAGGATTTCCTGATCGCTGATCTCGCGGGGCTCGATACCCTGCTCCTTACGGAAATCGGCGATGATCTGGTCCACTTCCGGATCCGGGATCGGCTTGCGGTTGCCTTCCTCGTACTTGTAGGTACCGGCCATGGTCTTCTGACCCAGGCGGCCCTTCTCTACCAGCTTGTCCATCCAGCTCGGCGGTACATCCTCGCCAGCCTTGCGGCGCTCTTCGCGAATGCTGTGGCCGATATCGATACCCGCCAGGTCACCCATGGCGAACTGACCCATGGGGAAGCCAAAGTCGGTCAGCACCTTGTCCACCTGCTGGGGACTGGCGCCATGGTCCACCAGGGCCATGGCTTCAGCACCACGTTTGTGCAGCATGCGGTTGCCCACGAAACCGTTGCAATTGCCGACGAGTACACCGACCTTCTTGATCTTCTTGGCCAGCGCCATGCCTGTGGCCTTCACTTCGTCGGAGGTCTTCTCGCCGCGAACGATTTCCAGCAGCTTCATAACGTTGGCCGGGCTGAAGAAGTGCAGGCCGATGACATCTTCCGGACGCTTGGTGGCAGAGGCGATCTCGTCAATGTCCAGGGTGGAGGTGTTGGAGGCCAGGATGGCACCGGGCTTACATTTCTCGTCCAGTTCGCTGAAGATTTTCTTCTTCAGGTCCATGCTTTCGAACACGGCCTCGATCACCAAGTCCTTGTCCTTGAAATCGTCGTAGGTCAGGGTGCCGTCGATGAGGCTCATGCGCTCTTCGACCTGCTCCGGGGTGATACGGCCCTTCTTGGCAGTGGCTTCATAGTTCTTGCGGATAATGCTCAGGCCCTTGTCCAGGGCTTCCTGCTTCACTTCCGCAATGGTCACGGGAATGCCGGCGTTGGCAAAGTTCATGGCAATACCGCCACCCATGGTACCGGCGCCGATCACACCCACTGTCTTGATCTCACGGACCGGGGTGTCCTTGGGCAGGCCCGGAACCTTGGAAACTTCACGCTCGGCAAAGAACGCATGGATCAGACCAGCGCGCTGATCAGAGTCCATCAGGTCGCCGAACAGTTCGCGCTCGCGCTTCATGCCTTCCTCGAAGGAGGCAGAGGTAAAGGCCGCTTCCACCGCGTCGGTGCACTTGAACGGTGCCAGCAGGCCACGGGCCTTCTTCTTCAGGCCTTCGCGGAACTTGTCGAATACATCGCTGCCCTTCTCGGCTTCCAGCTTGTCGTTCTGCTCGCTGACCCGGCGCACCGGCTTGCCTTCATCGACAACCTTCTGGGCAAACGCCAGGCCGGCAGCCTTGACGTCGTCGTTGTCGGCCAGTTCATCAACAATGCCCAACTGGGCAGCGTCCTTCGCGGCCACGAACTCGCCGCTGGTGATCATTTCCAGGGCCTTCTGGGCACCGGTCAGGCGCGGCAGACGCTGGGTACCACCGGCACCGGGCAGCAGGCCCAGCTTGACTTCCGGCAGGCCAACCTTGGCGCTGGGCACGGCAACGCGATAGTGACAACCCAGGGCCACTTCCAGACCGCCACCGAGGGCGGTGCCATGGATGGCGGCGACGACGGGCTTGTCGGTGGCTTCGATGAAGTTGACCACTTCCGGCAGCCCCGGCTCCTGCATGGGCTTGCCGAACTCACGGATGTCTGCACCGGCAATAAAGGTACGACCGTCACATACGATGAGGAGAGCCTTCGCGTCCGCATCATC
The DNA here is from genome assembly GCF_014651935.1 of Marinobacter zhanjiangensis. Taxonomy (GTDB): domain Bacteria; phylum Pseudomonadota; class Gammaproteobacteria; order Pseudomonadales; family Oleiphilaceae; genus Marinobacter; species Marinobacter zhanjiangensis. Next base: position 176,162 of record NZ_BMXV01000001.1, read on the forward strand.
ACGACCTTGCTGAATGGCGCCCTGGATGCCGGTACGGACGGCGTGGCTGAGCGCGTTCACCGGCGGGTAGTTAACGGTGATAACGCCGATGGCGCCTTCGCGGTTATAGGTTACGACGTCGGACATAGATCCTCCTTGCGAAATCATGGAATAGAGTTTTATTACGCGAAACAGACCAGTGATTTAATACAAGTTTGCGGAATGTTTCAACCTTGGCTGGCTAAACAGCAACCAGGTAACTTTGTGTAAGAGATTGTACGCCTCTTGAGGCAGGAGAGAAAAAAACCGACGGAAGGCAGAAAACTACGCGGGACTTAAACCCCCTCTCCCTTGACGGGAGAGGGCTGGGGTGAGGGTGGAGACTTCAGCTCCGTTGCTGGACCTGAAACGCCCTGCGGGCGCCCCCTCACCCCCGGCCCCTCTCCCACGCTGGGGAGAGGGGAGGAAAAAACCTAAACCCCGAGCGACTCAATGTCGCTGGCCAGCATCGCCAGCTGATGGGCGATGGAACTGCGCAGCTTGTCACCAGACACCAGATAGGAAGGCGCTGCACAGGTCAGCGCCATCGTGGTGCCATCCTGAAGGCGAACCGGTACGCCGGCGGCGTTGATGTTGCGGTCCCACTCGCCCAGGGTCAGACAGAAGCCATATTCCCGATAATCTTCCAGCGCCCGGTCCAGGCCAGCCTTCTTTTCCGGCCAGGCTTCCGGTCCGTATTTTTCGGCCAGGGCCTCCATCACGATCTTGCGACCATCCTCAGAGAGAGACGAGCAATACGCCCGGCCGGCGGCGGTGGTTGCCATGGGCAGCTTGAGCCCGATCTCCATGCGCAGCAGGGAAGCCTCCGGCGGCATCCGGTTCTCCACATAAATCATGTGCAGACGGTCGCGGCAGGTCAGACCAACGGACATGTTATTGCGCCGTGCAAACTCATCCATGTAGGGCTTGGCGAGCTGGCGCACCTTGAGGTTGGACACATAGGCATAACCCAGTGCCAGAACGCCGGAGCTGAGCTGGTACTTTTCCAGCACCGGGTTGTAACTGAGATACCCCAGCTTGGTCAGGGTGTAGGTCATGCGGGACACGGTGGGCTTGGGCAGCCCGGTCAGCCGGGCGATGTCCTGGTTGCCCAGGATGACCGAACCCTGGCTGAACGCGCGCAGCACATCCAGCCCCCGGGAAAGGGCCTCTACGAACTTGCGGTCCTTCTCCGGCTTTTCCGGTGCATCCGGGGACGCTTCGACCAGATCTGCTTTTGTTGTATTGCTCAAGGTCATAGTTTCCGGTGCCTCAACAAGCCCCATGGTCGCCAATCCGAATGCACCGGATTGCAGCATGACCACCAGGGCACTTCAGTAAAAATGAATGCAAACGTCAGAAGCCGCGCAGTTTACGTGCGCTACCGCCTCACGGCCATGGTTTCACCGAAAAACCTACAAGAATCGGACCAGCGCGAAACCTCATGACAAAACAGACTCCGCCACCATGCAAACCGGGATCCGACGGACCAGCTCACTGCGGACAGAAGCTTTTTCGGTATAACGTTCTGCTTTGCGGAACAGCTTAGTTAATTTGGACACAAGATGCCAACCGCAATTTGATAACAGGATGCAGCCTGAAAAGGAAGGTGCAGCGCACTGTGCCGGAGCGCCCCTGTACCCACGGCCTCCCACTCCGGTGGGCGGCCTTTCGCGGCCGACGCATAGGAAAGCACCTGTTTCATTGTGCATTACCAATTCTCAAAAAACTGCAAAAAAGTGATCGTGGCTATTGCATGACAAAAAATTTATTCCTACTATCCCGAGGACTGCTAACTGGAAGGCATCCTGACTGAAGCGGCCAATGATAGGCTGCAGTCGGAGCAGAGAACAAAAAAAGCACCACGGAAGTGTGACTCTTATCAGACACACGAAAAAAAGTGTTGTCCCAGCCCGCAAAGGCTATTGCCTTTACCGGATTCTCTGCTAAGACTGTACTTGAGCTTTTGCTGATAACCGCCTTGATTGGGTTGCGATTTGCACCTGGCAGAGGCGGCAGTCGACCAGAACACCCACAGGCTTTCTGCGCCTGACATGAACTGGCCACAGGGATAACAACCGGAGGTTTGACAAAGCACCAAGTGATAACCAAAGCAAAAACAAGCACGTAGAAAAGCGTCACTGAGTCCAACAATCGAGTCGATTAGACAAAAATAAGGGTTTAAAACCATGGCACAACAAAGCAAGATCACTTCCCGCCCGCTGACCAAGGCACTGGGAACCGCATCCATCCTGAGCATGGCAATCGCCGGCGCCAACGTCGCGAATGCCCTGGAAACCGATTTTGGTGTTGAGTACGAAGCAACTGCCTTCGCCGTAGAGAATGAGGCAGAAAATCCCGGTGAATACCAGAGCGACACCGATGACGGCTTTGCTCACCTTATCCGCCTTAAAGGCAACTTCAAGCACGAGTCCGGCGTATCCCTCATCACCAGCATTGAACTGGCCGGCGACCGCTGGACAGGTGACGGCGGTCGTAACACTCCGGTTGGCAGTGCCAACAATGGTGCGTACAACACTGGTAACGTAGGTGACAATGTTCGCCTGGATCTCGGCTACGTACAAATACCTCTGGGTGGCAACATCTTCCGAGTAGGTCGGCAATCTGCCAGCTGGAACAACTGCTTCCTGGTATGTGACGACCGCCGTGACCGCATCAGCGGCATCTTCCCGACCGAAATCGGTACCGCGGTAGTCCTTTACGACCGTCGTCAGGATACTTCACCTCTCCAGAACCAGGATGATGGTGACATGGTGGCAGCCGGCCTGATTACCCGCGCCGCTGACATGAACATCGGCCTCCTCTGGGTGCACTGGTTGAAGGACTATGAAGGTGGTGTTGCGAGCCCTGTCCTCGATGGCGCCGATGCAGCTTACGTGTTAGACGATGTTCACCTGTTCTCACCTTACGTGAGTGGCAATCTTGGCGGTGTCGTCGATTTTGCTGTTGGCTTCAACTATGTATTCAACGGTGGCGTCGAAGCACAGGATACGAGTACTGTTAATCCTGCTACTGGTGATTTTGTCTATCTCAATAACGATCAATACTTCACTGAGTCCAACTTGTCTCAATACGTACGTGTTGGTTCGTCTGTGGGCATGGCAGAACTGGACTTCCAGTATGTTGGCTCACAAGACGGCGGCCTGATCTCCTCTGGCTTTGACAGTTACGCAAGCGTTGTAAACACCAACCCTGAGTCCACCGCTAGCGCCGCGAGCCTCTATCGCATGGGCGGGGGTCTTGGCCTGAAAGATTTCGACGAGCAACTGCTTATCGGGCGTGTTGGCCTGAACCTGACACCACAGTTCAAGCTGCAGGCTGCTATTGGTCATCTGACTGTCGATGATGGCAATGATGATGACAGCTCTATGGTTTACGACCTGCAGGCTCACTACCAGGTTAACGATGCCGTCAAGACTTCGCTCACCGCAGGTTTGCTGACCAACAACGACGTTGGCGGCCTTTCCGGCAACTCTCTGTCCAACGTCGATGGCGACTGGGACGAGAATGATGCCATGGCCGTTACCGCAAACCTGTCGATCGACTTCTAAACCGACGAGTTAACCTGTTTTTAGCGACCCTCGGGCAGCATGGTATTATCCATGCTGCCTTTTTTTGTTTTTGAGGATACCAACCAACATGTTTTACCCCATACGATCTGGTTTTCTGCTCACAGCAGCCTCTGCGGTACTTTTACTGACAGCCTGTGCCTCCGACCAACAGGCTCAAGAACAAGTGAATACTGCAGATAAAGCTCTTGGTCGTGAAGAGCCTGAGTGGAGCACTCCATTCTGGGAGCGTGGCGACTCCAGCGCCGATGAACGCTCTCAGTCAGTATCGTCATCTTCTGTCCAAGCCACACCAGCTAGCGGCCAGCTCCGCACTAACCTCGCTATCGTAGGCGCCTCTGATTACCTCTACCGCGAACTGGACAACGCTGCTGCAGACTATGGTTTCCGACTGATCCCCCGGGCCGAACTGCGGGACGCCCTGGTCAACACCCCGGCCTGTGACGACACAACCTCGGCGGACTGCGCCGAAGCCCTGGCCGCCTACCCCGGCTCACGTCTTGTGGTCACCGTTGAGGACGGATCGTCCGTGACGATTCTGGATGCCGCCAGCGGCGCCCGCTGGGGCACGACAGAGCTGACCTCCGGTAAGCAGGGTGAGGAATTGCTGGAGCTGGCTTCACAACGGGCCGATATCGCCCCCTGGGCCATGAAAGCCTTCCGCGCCGACGACGGCCGCCTGTACCTTTCAGCAGGCCGTGCCAACGGTCTGGAAGCGGGCGATGAACTGGCCATTCACGAGCCGGGCACCCTGGTTCGCTCCCCGAACGGCCAGCCCATCACCTGGCGCAAGGGTGAGCGCGTAGGTACCCTGCGTATCGGCGAACTGTTCGGCAGTGACCTGGCATCGCTGGTGCCGGTAGACGGGCAGCGCCCGACCCCTGAGCACGATCTGATTCTGGTCAAGGACTGATTTTGCCGGGATAGCGTCACAGATCCAGAACGGCAGTTTGAAGTTTTACGTTTGGGCGACTGGTAAGTCGCCCTCACTATTTCTCAGGCAGTCTATCGATTACAGGACCAGTAAAGGCAAAGGACGTTGCCCCTTGAAGACCACCAAATACTTCGACTCCATGCGAAAAAGACCAGACCGAGCTGCCATACACATGGACTGGGTCGCTGAAACCGTTCGTAAACCACAATACACTGAACGTCAGGAGGATGGTCGTATCCGGTTATGGCGAGCCATACCGCAGGCGCAGAGTCGCTATTTACGTGTTATTCTTCTTGAAGATGGCGAAACAGTGCACAACGCCTTTTTTGATCGGAGGTTCCGGCCGTGAAAATCAAGTATTTTCAGGATTCAGACACCCTGTATATTGAGCTTCGGGTAACGGATATATTCGAGACCCGTGACCTGGACGAAAACACTACCATAGATGTCGATCAGGAAGGGCAGATCTGCGCCATCACGTTTGAGCATGCCAGCAAGCGCACCGACATTCCTGACTTTTCCTACGAGCAGGTAGCGGCCTGACCCCGGCTATGCCGCGATCTCCCGCCACAGCCGTTTCCGGTGCCACTCGGCATTCCCCAATTGCAGCTCGATGGACGTCAGCCGCTTGAAGTAGTGGCCAATATCCAATTCGTCAGTCATGCCAATACCGCCGTGTAGCTGCACAGCCTGTTGACCCACGTAGCGGGCGGCGGGGCCCAGCCGGGCCTTGAGTTTTGAGGCCAGGATGGCCTGTTGAGGTGCTTCAGCTTCAAGCCACCGGCTCGCGGTCTGGGCCAGCAGGTTGGCGAGGCTGGTGGTTTCGATGTACATGTCGGCCATGCGGTGTTGGAGTACCTGAAATTCCGCCAGCGCCACACCAAACTGCTTGCGGGTCCGGGTATAGGCGACGGTTTTCCTAACCAGGGTTTCCATGATGCCCACCGCTTCCGACGCCAGCATCAGCAGGCTCTCGCTGCTGGCCTGCAAGATCAGGGCCGCAGCGCCTCCAGCCCCGGTCAGCTGCTGGGTTTTGCTGACCGACACGCCATTGAAGGTGATGTTTGCCCCCTGGTGGCCGTCCATCATCGGGTATCCGGTGACCTCTACACCCGGAGCATCCAGCGCCAGCAGGAACAGATCGATACCTTGTTCATCTGTATAGCCACCAGCACTGCGGGCGGACACCAGCACATGGCCGGCTGTCAGGCTATGCATGACGGCGATTTTTTCACCACTCAAACGGTAGCCCGTGCCATCCGGTTCCGCCTTGAGGGCCACGGCAAGCGGGTTGCCCCGGCTGCCCGGCTCCTCACTGGCAAACACCACCTGACGCTCGCCACTGAGAATGCCATCCAGCAGTTCTGCGACCTCACCTTTATAGTTGGCAGGGGAAAGCAGACGCGCGGCGGTGATGACACTCAGGTAGGGTTCGGTGACCATACCCCTGCCAAACACCTTCATGACGCCGAGGGTATCGGTTATATCACCCCCGAGACCGCCCTGCTCTTCCGGAAACGGAATCGACAGCCAGCCCATCTCGGCGAAGGTGTGCCAGTGGTCAGGAGACTGGCCGTGATGCTCCTTCAGGTTATGCTTGCGGTCATCGAAGGTGTACTCCCCCTGGACAAAGCGATTGACGCTGTCTTCCAGCATGGAGCGGGTTTCCTGGTTCAGGGTACTCATGGTCCGTCTCCTTACCGCAGCAGGCTCTTGGCGATGATATTGCGCTGGATTTCGTTACTGCCGCCAAAGATGGAGGCGGCCCGGTTGTTCAGGTACTTCGGCATCAGGGTGAGTGCATCCTCGTCACCGATAGGCTCAACGCCGCTGCCCACCGTCAGGGCGGCCAATTGCAGCGCCAGTGACGGGGAGCCCGCTACGTCAATGGCAAGTTCGGTGATGCGCTGGATGGCTTCCATGGACGTAACCTTGATCATGGAGCTCATGGGGCCGGACTGGGGCGAGCCTTTCTCCATGCTCGCGAAGACTTCCTCGGTGGCCTCCAGGGTGTCCACTTCCAGGGCCAGCCGTATGTACCGGTCCTGGAACACCGGATCATCCGCCAGCATGCCGCCGAACCCGTCGCCGGTCCGCCCCGCCAGACGGCGGATCAGGTCCAGCTCATGGCGAAAGGTGGTGGCAAAGGAGGTGCCCCCGCCCCGCTCGTGCTCGAGCAGGTACTTGGCTACGGACCAGCCATCGTTCTCCTCCCCCAGACAGCAGTCCAGGGGCACCCGCACGTCGGTGAAAAACACGTCACACTGCTCCGGCACACCGTCCAGCCCGATGATGGGGCGGATATCGATTCCCGGGTCGCTCAGGTCCTCGATCAGGAAGAAGCTGATCCCCTGCTGGGGTTTGCCGGCGCCCCCGCCGGTACGTACCAGCAGGAACATACGATTGGCGTGGTGGGCGTAAGTGGTCCAGGTCTTGGAGCCATTGATGACATAATGGTCACCGTCCCGGTCGGCCCGACATTTGAGAGAAGCCAGATCGGAGCCGGCGTTGGGCTCGGAATAGCCCTGGGCCCAGAAATCCTCACCAGCGAGGATGCCCGGCAGGTGCTTCTTCTTCTGCGCTTCGGTTCCGTAATGGATGATCGCCGGCCCCACCATGGCAATACTCTGGGGCAGTAGCAGCGGTACACCGGCGCGACGGCATTCTTCCTCGAAGATCAATTGCCGGGGCACATCCCAGCCGGTACCGCCGTACTCCTCGGGCCAGCGGATGGCAGACCAGCCCTGGCCATGCAGGATACGGTGCCACTTCATCACCTGGTCAAAGGGCGGAAAGAAACTGGTGGTCTTGCGGCCGGCTTCCAGGATTTCCTCGTCGGCGTTCTGTTCGATGAAATCGCGGACCTGTTGGCGGAAGCGGGAGAGTTCGGCTGATTCCTGGGTGGACATGGGAGCCTCGGGGATCATTACCAGTGGATCAGGGGGCTTGATTCGCCTCCTCTTTATCCCCTCTCCCCTGGCGGAAGAGGGTTAGGGAGAGGGGGGAAAGGCGAACTCCGGAGTTGGAGTCGCCCCTTCACCCAGCCCCTCTCCCGACTAGGGGACAGGTGAGCACTGCGGCGAAAGCCTGGTGGCAATCAGAGTGCGTAGCTGCTCACATCGACTTTGGAATAGAGCTCGTTCCAATAGATGTCTGTGAGGGCCTCGGCACTGTCCACGTCGCGAACCAGTTCAGCCCACTTGGCCAGTAGTTCACGGAACTGCTCAACCTTTTGATCGGCATTATTGACGCCATGGCGTTCGGTATAGTTATCCGCTATCCGGGGAATGTCGGACTTGATAAAACTGTTAGTCACGTCAACCAGTTCGGCGGTTGGCTCATGAACAGTGATGTCCCGGCCCTCGGCTGCCGCCACTTCCCTTGCCGCACCCACATGATAGTCCATGCTGACGCGGGCCGCGCCCGCAGCGGATGCGCGCAGGACGTTCTTGCGCTGTTCCTCGCTCAGGCCCATCCAGACATCACGGTTGATGTTATTGAAGGCGGTGGCACCATAGACACCACCCGGTACTCCCGGAGTTATGTCGGTGACCACCTCTTTGATCTTGAAAATATCCATATCAATGGCTGATGAAATGGTGCAATCGAGAACGCCCTGGTTCAAAGCTTCGTACTGGTCGCTCACCGACATGGTCACCGGGGAACCGCCGACATGCTCCACCCAGCGTGCCCAGTGGGGGCCGGACGTCCTGATGCGTTTGCCTTCCAGCTGCTCCATACTGGCCACCGGCTCGTTGCACTGAAGCATGTAGTTGTCACTGGCCGAGGCACTGGTGAAAACCTGGTTCTGTGCGGAGAACTCGTTCACACACTCATCACAGTAGTTGAACACAAAATCCGCCATGGCCCCCATGAAGGCGAGCCCGGCGGTGCTGTCCTGCACATTGTCCAGCTGGACAAGCATGCTCAGCTCAGCCGCCAGGTTGGAAACCGCAAACTCCTTCGGATAGTAGGACATCAGCACAAAGCCCGAATCCGCCATGCCGTCCCGGATACCCGGCGAGGTTTCCGAGAAGCTGAGCAGGGAGCTGGCATAGACCTTGGCGTCCATGTCACCGTTGGAATATTCTTCCAGGGCGCTGGCAAAAGCCTCGGCGCCATTGGCCCCGATGGTGTTGGGCGGATAGCCGGTGGCATGGCTGAGGGTTTCCGCCATCGCCGTACCTGACAACATCAGGCCGGCCGCAGCCACAGTAACCAGGCTGTTGCGAGTGAATAGGTTCATCGTGCTTACCTCCGTTTCGATGGTCTCCAGCGGAGACCGATCGGTTCATTGTTCTTGTTGATGATGATTGCCAGTGTCCACTCTAGGATGAGTGCCTGGACATGCCATCGTCGGTTGCGACGAATTGACCAGGATCAGCCGATGTTCCGCCCCCGGCCCTTCCAGTGCGATTCCTTCAGTTTGAATTTCAGCAGTTTACCGGCGCCGGACATGGGCAGCTCGTCCCGCACCTCGTAGCTGCCGGGGCACTTGTAGCCGGCTATGTGCGCCTTGCAGAAGGCGGTGATGTCCGCTTCGTCCAGCTCCTCACCGTCCCTGAGGACCACCGCCGCATGAACCCGCTCGCCCCACTTGTCGTCCGGCACACCGATCACGGCGCACTGGGCCACCTGCGGATACTGCAGCAGGACATCCTCCACCTCGACGGAGTAGACGTTCTCGCCGCCGGTGACGATCATGTCCTTGATGCGATCCACCAGGAACACATAACCGTCGTCAGCCATGTAGCCGGCGTCGCCGGTGTGCATCCAGCCGTCGCGAATGGCCTCCGCGGTCTGCTGCTCCTTGTTCCAGTAGCCCTGCATGACCATCGGTCCCCGGGCGCAGATTTCCCCGACCTGGCCCCGGGGCACTTCGTTATCCATGGGGTCGACAATGCGGATCTCGGCAATATGGGTGGGGTTACCGGCCGACATCAGCTTGTCATGCTGTGCCGGATCGGCATGCACTTCCGGCAGCAGCATGGTCACGGTGGGAGACAACTCGGTCATGCCGTACATCTGCAGGAAGTCGGCATTCGGCAGTTTGGCCATGGCCCGCTTAAGCAGCGTGCTGTCCATGGGCGAGGCCCCATAGATCAGACAGCGCAGGGAGCTGGTGTCGTACTGGTCGAATTCCGGGTGGTCCAGCACCGCCCGCAACATGGTGGGCACCAGGAAGGTTTCCAGCACCGTTTCCCGTTCAATGGCTTCGATGACGGGCAACGGTTCGAACCTCGGCAGAATCACGTGGGTGCCACCACGGATGGCCAGCTGTAAGATCAGGCCAATGCCCGCGACATGAAAGAACGGCGCCGAGTGAAGGCCCACGACACGTTCCCGGCGACAGGCGGGAATCACCGTGCTCAGGGCGCTGAGATACAGGTTGCCGTGACTGAGCATGACGCCTTTGGGCTTACCGGTGGTACCGCCGGTGTAAAGAATGCCGGCCAGGTCCTTGTCACCCCGGCCCGCATCGGGCACGGGAGCGGCCCCGTCCATCAGTGAACGCAGATCTTCCGCGCCCTCCGGCGTTTGCTGATCCCCCATGTAGACGATGGTGGTCAGAACGGACGACTTTTCCCGGATTTTCGCCACCATCGGGGCAAACTCGTCGTCCACGAACAGAATGCGGGTGTCGCAGTCATCCAGGGAATAGGCGATCTCCGGAGCGCTCCAGCGGATATTGACGGTATTGAACACACCACCACCCCACAAGGCGGCGAAAACGGTTTCCATATAGCGGTCGGAGTTCAGGCCCAGAATGCCCACACGGTCGCCTTCGCCCATACCCAGGCTCTGCAGCACTCCGGCCACACTGGCTACCCGATCGGTGAGCTGGGCCCAGGTCTGACGCCGGTCACCAAATACCACCGCTTCGTCATCGGGGTATTCGCGCACGGCCTTGTGGAGGAATTGGGTCAGGTACATGGAAGTCTCTCTTGTGGTTATGGTCTTGAATGTCTGGCGCCATTATGTGAACGACGCCGGCGCACCAGCGTCGTCGATAGCGACGAAATTCAGGGTTATGCCTCTTTCCACTTGTTCGGGCCCAGGTAACCGAACAGGAAGGCCCCCACTTTACGCTTCTGGATTTCCTCCGACCCCTCGGTAATCCGGTAGCGGCGGTGGTGCCGGTAGATATGCTCGAAGGGCTTGTGGCGGGAATAACCGATGCCACCATGTACCTGCATGGCCTGGTCCGCCGCCTCGCAGCACAGCCGGTTGGCCCAGTAGTTACACATGGCCACCTTGTCGGAAAGCTGGTTGGCCACTTCCGGCTTGGACATCTGGTCCATCTGCCACGCGGTCTTGCGGATTAGCAGGCGCAGCATTTCCACCTGAGTGGCCAGTTCCACCATGGGGAACTGGATGCCCTGATTACGGGCCAGTTCCTGCCCGAACGGCTTTCGCTTACGGGCGTAGTCGACGCTCTCGCGGATGCAAAAATCGGCAGCCCCAAGACTGGACGCGGCCTGTCGAATGCGATTCTCGTGTACGAAGTGCTGGGCAATGGCCAGGCCACCGCCCAATGGACCGAAAATCGCGGAATCCGGCACCCAGACATCAGTAAAACTGACCCTGGGATGGTCTGTGGGCATGTTGAAAGTCCACAGGTATTCCTCCACCTTCACGCCCGGTGTTTCGGAAGGCACGATCAGGGCGGTGATCCCTTTGGCATCACCGTCGTTGCCACTGGTACGCACGAAAGTGACGCAGTGGGTGGCGGTATGCATGCCGGTGGTCCACATTTTCTCGCCGTTGATCAGCCAGCCATCAACCCCATCCCGTTGTTCGGGCACAGCCCGGGTTTCCATATGGGTGGCGTCGGAGCCATGGTCCGGTTCGGTAAGACCGAAGGCCAGCTGGTATTCCTCGTTGAGCATATTGTCCACGAACTCGGCGTACTGCTCGCGGGTGCCGAAGTCCCTCAGCAACAGGACAAAGGGGTTATTGGCAACGATGGAGTGCTCATTCTGCAGGTCGTTGTGCAGGCCCAGCCCCTTGGCAGCGAAATGCTCACGGATTACGGTCATGGCCAGATTGGAGCCGTCCTTGCCACCGAATTCCGCAGGCAGCGGGAAGCGCAGATGACCCGCTTCATCGGCGATGCGGCGGGTTTCCTTGAGCAGGTCCTCCCATTCCTTGCGCGGCAGGCCACCGCCCTCAAAGTCGGTGCGGGCCCACTCCCGGCGATGGTCGAAGAAACGGATGTTGTCATCCTTTTCTTCCAGGGGCTTGATCTTCTTTTCAATAAACTCATCGAGCTTGGCCAGATACTCGGTCAGCTCCCGGGGCAGGTTGAAATCCATCAGTCGTCTCCAGGTGTCAGATCGGAAAAAGGTTGCAGATCAGTGCTGCGGGTTCGGGTCGGCCTGAAACCCGGCCCACTCGTCCCGGGCCCGCAGGTAACCAGAGTATTTCGGCTGGTCCACCGCCAATTTGGCGAGGGTGGTAAGCCACAGGTAATCCCTCAGCCGGGGGTTGTCCGGGGTGAGAGTGCCATCAGCAACAAGCCGGCACAGTTCCGCGGTCTGTCCCGCCAGTGTGCCCTTCCGGCCGGTGAGCTGGGTCAGCAACTCCCGCTCGTCGTGGGCCGTGTCCAGGCCTGCCTGTTCCAGATGGCGACGCACCATACCCAACACATTGGCGGACACCCGGGCACGAAACCCACCCGCCGGGTCCAGTTGTGGCATGACTTCTTCTTTCAGGAAGGCCTCCACCGAGGCCAGCAATGCGGTGTTTTCGGGCAGATCCTGCATAACAATCTCCGGTCAGGGGTTCAGTGGTACCAGCTCACGCAGCAGGTCCACTTCAGTTTCCGAGGCCCGGCGTCCGATGGCGCCCCGCTCCGGGGAGGTGTCGTGTCCCGCCACAAAGGAAGCGGCCATGCCCTGACACATGATGCCCCAGCGCAGGGTGCCAAGGATTTCCCAGAACCGGACACGGTCCGGGTCGGGCCGCTGGCCACTGGCAGCCTCGTAGCCATCGAACAAATGCTCCCGGCTGCCAAAGCCACCAACGGGAAGATCGATATTGCCGAACCGCCAGGAGTTCACACACAGCCAGCCCAGGTCGGCCATGGGATCACCCACAAATGCCAGCTCCCAGTCCAGAACGGCCGCCAGCCCCTGCTCGTCCACCATGAGATTGCCGTGCCGGAAATCACCGTGCACCAGTGCCAGCTTGTCCGGCACTTCCGGCAAATGTTCCCGCAACCAGTGGAAGGCCAGCTCGAACACCGGACGTGCCTCGCCGTAGCCCTGGTACTCCCGGTACAGATTCGCTACCACATCCGCTGGTGTCGCCGGTTGCAGAAAGGTCAGATCACTCACGTCCAGCCGATGAATACCCGCCAATACTTCACCACACTGCCCGGCCAGAACCTGACGGGCGCGTGAATACCGGTCGCCCTTGAGGATTTTCGGTGGCAGGGTTTCCCCTTCCACCCGGGCCATCAGATAACCGGTACCAAGCCCGTCTTCAGGCCTCAGAATTTCGTGAACACGGGGCACCGGTACCCCACCCGCCCCGGCACGGATAACCAGTCGGGCCTCGTCATCCAGCTGCATCACACCTTCGGCGCCCTGGTTCCAGGTGCTGGCCTGTCGCAGGATCATGGGCATCCGTTCCTGCTCGGATACAGCCTCCAGCGACCACATCTGCTGGTTAGCACCACCAGTGAGCCGGCTCAAGCCTTCTACCCGCGCCCCGGACAAAAGGCGTTGCGCAACGCGTGTCAGCTTTTCCTGCATGTCTGCCTCATTGGCAGGTGTTTCGAATTCAGGCGCAGAATGGGCCATGGCTCAGTCACTCCCCGTCGGGATAATGCGCTTTGCAGGGACAGCCTTATTTGCTCTTGTTCTTGAAGCGGGCAATAGCCTCCCGGGATTCGGGGCTTTGCAGGCAGTGCTTCTGGGCAATGGCTTCCGCCTGGAAAATCTCGTCATAAGACGCAGTTGCCGCCTTGCGAAGCAGCGCCTTGGCTTCAGCAGTAGCCAGCGCCGGGCGCTCACAAAGGGTGGCAGCAATATCGGCCGCGACCTGCTCGGCCTGATCCTGAGGCACCACGGCCCGGGCAAGGCCGAGTTCCTGGCACTCTTTGGCGCTGATGCTGCCACCCTCGGTAATCAGGGCAAAAGCCCGGTGGTACCCCAGAGTCTGGAACAGTAACCAGGTGGCACCACCATCCGGCACCAGGCCAATATGGCTGAACGCCATATAGATGCGGGCTTCTTCCGCCATCACCACCTGATCACAGCTCATCAGTACTGAAGCCCCCACTCCGGCCGCAACGCCCGGGGCCACACCAATCACCGGCTTGGGCATGGACTGAATGGCGTCGAGAATCGGCTTGTAGGATTCCAGCAATTGCCTGGTCACGTCGGACTTGTCCGGTGCGTTGTCCTCCATCAGGTCGGCACCGGCGCTGAAGGCACGACCGCTGGCGGCCAGTACGACCACCTTTATAGCGGAATCGCCGGCGGCACGGGCCAGGGCCGCTGTCAGATCACGGCGCAGGTCTTCGTTGAAAGCGTTGAGGGCGTCCGGACGGTTCATACGGATCCAGGCCACGGCGTCGCGGGCGTGGTATTCGACGGCGGTATAGTCGCTCATGATGCAGTCTCCTTGTTTTGTCCATCGTCGGCCTGAAGTGGCTCCGGGGCATCGTCTGAACCGACGAATCAGGCACCCGGGGTGTTTTCGTCGCAACGGACGATGCTCTTTGCGACTGACCACGTCAGGGTGTCAGCATCACAAAAACCACAAGAGGATGGGCAACATGAGCGATTCCCCCCCACGTAACATTCAGCAACTGTTCGATCTGAAGGGCCGCACCGCCGTGGTAACGGGAGGTTCCCGCGGACTGGGCCTGCAGATGGCCCATGCCTTGGCAGAAGCCGGGGCACGGCTGGTAATCAGTGCCCGCAAGGAATCCGACCTCAACGAAGCGGCCGAGGAACTGCGGGAGGCCGGTCACGACGTCACACCCATCGTGGCCAACCTGGCCAGTGAAGACGACGTTATTGCGCTGGCAGACCAGGCCATCAGCACCCTGGGGCATATCGATATCCTGGTGAACAATGCCGGCGCCACCTGGGGTGCCCCTGCCGAAGACTACCCCATGGATGGCTGGGACAAGGTGATGACCCTGAACGTGCGCAACCTGTTCCTGCTGACCCGTGAAGTGGCGAAGAAGAGCATGATTCCGCGCCGATACGGCCGGGTTATCAACATCGCCTCCAACGCCGCCATTGGTGGTAACCGTGACCTGATGACGGCCATAGGCTACAACACCAGCAAAGGCGCCGTGGTGACCTTTACCCGATCACTGGCCGCCGAATGGGGCGTACACGGTATTACCGTGAACGCCATCGGCCCCGGCTACTTCCCCAGCAAGATGTCCAAAGGCCTGCGGGACCAGCACGGTGATGAAGGTCTGGTGCGCAATGTACCCCTGCGTCAGACCGGCGACGACGAGGCCCTCAAGGGCGCAACCGTGATGTTCGCCTCCGACGCCAGCAAACACACCACTGGACAGATCCTTTACATCGATGGCGGCTGTTCCGCCATGATCTGCGGATAAGGAGCTTCCATGAGCCAGTTTGAAACCATCACCCTCGACGTCAAAGACGGCATTGCCACCATCACCCTTAACCGGCCTGACCGGATGAATGCTTTTACCTTACAGATGATGGAAGAGCTGATTGCCGCGTTTGACCAGACCGATGCCGACGATGCCGTGCGAGTAGTGATCGTCACTGGCGCCGGCAAGGCCTTCTGCGCGGGCGCCGATCTGTCCGGCGGAGCCGACACGTTCGACTATGAGGAACAGAAAGGCAACGCGCCTGACCCGCTGGCCAATGGCGTCAACCGCGACGGCGGCGGCATGGTATCACTGCGCATCTTCCGCAGCCTGAAGCCAGTGATCGGTGCCATCAATGGCGCGGCAGTGGGCGTGGGCGCCACCATGTCCCTGGCTATGGATATCCGCCTGGCTTCGGAAAAGGCCCGCTACGGCTTCGTTTTCGCCCGCCGGGGCATCGTGCCAGAGGCGGCGTCCTCCTGGTTTATCTCCCGGGCGGTGGGACTGTCCACGGCATTACGATGGTGCATGACCGGAAAGCTGATCAATGCTGATGAGCTGGAAAAACGTGGCCTGGTCGAATCGGTCCACGCCCCGGAAGAACTCTACCCGGCCGCCGTGGCCATCGCCCGGGAAATCGCCGACAACACCGCGCCGGTATCTGTCGCCATGACCCGGCAAATGCTATGGCGTATGGCCGGCGCTAGCCATCCCATGGAAGCCCACCAGCTGGACAGCCGGGCAATACAGGCCCGTGGCGCGTCGGCGGACGCGAAAGAAGGCGTAGCGTCGTTCCTGGAGAAACGCCCGGCGGAGTACCCCGACAAGGTATCGACTGATATGCCCGAATTTTTCGACTGGCAGGGAGAGCCGGAATTCAAATAGCAAGTATGGGGCGTACTGCACCTCGGTGAAAATGGGGTCAGACCCCGGACGAAAAAACCGGAGCGCCCAGAAACAGGCCTCCGGTGACAGTATGGTGGCTGTCTATCGCCTCTGCTCGAGGTCGCTCGCTACAGGAGAAAACTGGTGTCCCGTGTGGTTAATTTGCTGACCTACTGCGAATTAACCACACGGGACACTAGGGGTCATCGGATACCCGGACCATCAGCTTGCCGTCATTACCGCCCGTGAACAGCAGCGCCAGGCCATCAAGGGCATTATCCAGACCTTCCACCACATGGTTCTTCCACTGGATCTCACCCCGGCTTACCCACCCGGTCAACGCTTCCTGGGCTTCGGGGAACCGCTTCTGGTAATCCAGGACGATAAAGCCCTTCACCGTCAGTCGCTTCATCAAAACCCGCCCGAAATCCCGGGGCCCCGGCATGACGCCTTCGTCGTTGTAACGGGAGATCATGCCGCACAGGGACAAACGGCCGTTGAGATTCAGACGGTTATAGACGGCGTCCATGATGTCGCCACCCACGTTCTCGAACTGGATATCCACACCGTCCGGACAGAGCCGGTCCAGCGCGGCGGGAACGTCTTCATTGCGGTAGTCGATGGCGCCGTCAAAGCCCAGGTCTTCAGTCAACCACCGGCATTTTTCAGGGCCACCGGCAATGCCTACCACCCGGCAGCCCTTGAGCTTGCCGATCTGCCCGACAATGGAGCCAACCGCGCCCGCCGCTGCAGACACCACCAGGGTTTCACCCGGCTGGGGATCGCCGATATCCAGCAGCCCGAAGTAGGCGGTGATCCCGGTGGAGCCGAGCACAGACATATAGGCAGACAGGGGGATGTCCGGATGACGATCGACAGGGCGAACCAGCTTGTCGTCGGCAACGGTCCAGGCCTCCCAGCCACCGACCATGGGTTTGACAATATTACCGGCACTGAAGCGGTCGGAACGTGATTCCTCAACCACACCCAGACTGCCACCACGCATAACATCCCCCACCCGGACAGGCGGCAGATATTGTTCACGGTCACTCATCCACAGGCGATGTGTCGGGTCAAGTGACAGATATATATTCCGAATGAGGACTTGTCCGTCCTGCAGTTCAGGAACCGGCTCCGTTACCAGTTCCAGGTGTTCGGCGGTAATCTCCGCCTCGGGGCGCTTTCTCAGTACCCATCGCTGGTTCTGACGCTTGTCGGTCATTGCGGGCATCCTGTTGTTCTTGTACGTGGTAACAGTTTGCCCCCTACGTAGTTCGGCGGCATCGTCTGTTACGACGAATCTGAGAACCGAAAAATCGGGTCAGATCCCCGGTGCCGCGGCTCAGGTTTGTGGCTCGGGCTCGGGTTCGGCCGCCGGCCCGGACGGCGGGGGCGACTGCCGACTACGTCGGCGCATCGACCAGATCCTGAGCTGCCCCACGACCCCGGCCGGGAAGAAGTATACGCTCAGGACGAACAGCACCCCGAACCATAACAGCCAGTGGTCGGCCCCCAGCAGGTTCTCCACCACCGGAATGCCGGCGGTGTACTGCCCTACCCACTTGAGCAGGTCCTGCAGGTAATTCTGCGCGAGGATGAACAGCGTGCTACCCACGACAGCGCCGTATACAGTTCCCATGCCACCAATCACACACATGAGCAGGATAAATACCATCAGCTCGAAATTGAGGGTGTTTTCCGGATTCACATAGCGGTTGATGAGGGCAAAACCGGCTCCCGCGAGGGTCGCCACCAGGGCGGCCAGGATGACCACGGCGGTGCGGTAGACTACGGTGCGGTAACCCAGCGCTTCGGCCCGGAACTCGTTTTCCCGGATCGCCTGCAGCACCCGGCCAAAGGGCGAATTCACCAGGCGAAGCAGGAACAGGAACACCCCGGTGGCCATCGCCACCAGCACGTAGTACATGACATTGCGGCCATTGAAGCGCAAGTCGAACTGTGACTCCTGCCATACCTGCCCCAGGTTCCACGGCTGGGTCAGCAAGCCCTTGAGCAGGGTCGGAATATCAATACCGGGCAACGGCGCCTCAAAGGGACGGAAGGCCGGCCCCAGCTCCCGGGGCACTCGCACCCGCATACCATCCTCGCCACCGGTGACGTGGTACAGCTGGGTCACCAGGCTGAGGAACGCAAACGCAACCGCGAGGGTCACCAGGGCAAAGAAAATGGCCTTCACCCGCAGCGAAAGCAAACCCAGCAGCAGTGATAGCACGAAGCTTATCGCCAGTGCGCCCACCAGGCCCACCAATATCGCGCCAAAGCTATTGCCCATGCTCTCTATGGCCATCGCCACCCCGTAGGCACCGATGCCAAAGAACATGGTGTGAGCGAAGGACACAATGTGGGTATAGCCCAACATCAGATCGTAGGCCGCCACCACCATGATGAACACGCAGATCATGCCCAGAGTGGTGAACGCCCGGATGCCATCAAACAGGAACGGACCAAGCACCAGACTGACCACGATGATCAGCAGCAGAGCTGTCAACGGCTTGCTGCGGGGGTAATCCTCAGACAGAATTCTTCTCAACATCTTTGCCTCTCCCTAAACCTTGATCACCGGGATCAGCCCCTGGGGCCGCCACATAAGTACGCCCACCATCAGCCCCACGGTCGCCACCGCCGCCAGGCGGGGCTCCACAAAACCGATGTAGAGATTGATCAGCCCCACCAGCAGCGCGCCGTAGAAACAGCCGCGAATGGAGCCCAGTCCGCCGAGGATGATCACCACAATGACCGAGATCATCATCTCGTCCCCCATATGGGGCGTCAGCAGTTCCTTGTACATGCCCCACATGACGCCGCCGAGGCCCGCCAGTGCGGAACCGGCAACGAACACACCCAGGAACAGAAGATGAATGCGGTAGCCCTGAACTTCCACCATCTCACGGCTTTCCACACCAGCGCGGATCAGAATGCCGATGCGGGTACGGTCGATTACCCACAGCATGGCGGCATAGATGGCCAGGCCCAGCACTACGGCCACCAGGCGGTATTTTTCAAGCACGATGCCACCGATCAGGGGCAGGAATTCCGGCACGAAAAAAGCACCGCTGAGGGAGTCGGGGCGAGTGACCGGAATCTCATTGGGCCCCCAGACCACCTCGATCAGTTGCATCAGGATGATGGAGCCACCCACGGTCACAAGGATCTGTTTCAGGTGGTCGCCGTACACCGGCATGATCACCAGCTTTTCGAACACCAGCCCCACCACACCGGCGACCACGGCCGCGAACAGCAGCGCCGGAACAATGGCCACCAGATTGAGCAGAAACGATGGTGAGCCGGCAAAGCCATCCAGCCAGAAGGCCAGCACGGTGCCGCCGGCGAAGGCCCCCAGTGATATAAAGGCTCCATGGGCCAGATTGAGCACACTCATCAGGCCAAAGGTAAGGGTCATGCCCGACGCCATCAGGAATAGCATGGCGCCCATGGCCACCCCGCTGATGGTCAGCACCAGCCAGGTCCGGAAATCAATCACGGCCACGGAAGCCAGTAACATGATGCCCAGCAGAAACAGGTGGGCCTTGTTGTCCCGCACATCTTTCAGCCACTCGATGGGGCGGCGGCGCTGTCGTTCGGCCCCGGTATCGGACATCGGCATGGCAGTGGTCTCCTCAGTCATTGATGCGCTCCCAGTCCGAGGCCCAGCAGATCCTGCTGCAGCTCATCATTCTCGGCCAACTCGGCCATGGTGCCAGCGTGGACTACCGCGCCATCGTTCATGACCGCCACGGTCTGACCAAGACGGCGGGAGAAGTTGAAGTTCTGCTCCACCAGCAGGATGCTCACCTGCTGCGCCTTGAGCTGTTCGAAGGCATCCGCCAGATCGTTGATAATGGCCGGTGCCAGCCCCTTGGTGGGCTCGTCCACCAGCAGCAGATCCCGGGGTTCAATCACCGCACGAGCAATGGCCAGCATCTGTTTCTGGCCGCCGGACAGGGTACCGGCAGACTTGTCCCAGAATTTCTTCAGGGGTGGAAACAGATCAAAGATCCATTGCAGGCGCGCTTCGTCCATGGGGCCGTTAACGGCAGCCAGAACGAGGTTCTCCCGTACCGTCAGCAGGCCAAAAATGCCCATGCTCTCGGGCACGAAAGCGATACCGGCGCGTGCAATTTTCGGTGTTGGCCATCGGCTGATGTCCTGCCCCTGGTAGGTCAACGTGCCCCCGGTGAGGGTGGTCAGGCCCATGATGGTGCGCAAGGTGGTGCTCTTGCCGGCGCCGTTGCGGCCCAGCAGCACGGTGAGTTCACCTTTGGGAACCGTCAGATCGACACCATGGAGGATGTGGTACTGGTCGATGTCCGCCTTTACGCCAGACAGTGTCAGGATGGGATCAGCCATGGGCTACCTCCGTTTCGACGTCTGGCGAGGCGCCCAGATAGGCTTCCTGCACCACCGGCGAGGCAATTACCTCGGCCGGCTCGCCATCGGCCACCAGTTCACCGTTATGCAGGACCACAATACGGTCCGACAGGGAACGCACCACGTCCATCTTGTGCTCCACAAGCAGCACCACCTTGTCCTGCTGTTTCTTGATATCGGCGATCAGGTCGAGAATCACAGGTACCTCGTCCACACTCATACCGGCGGTGGGCTCGTCGAACATGAACACCTTCGGTTCCAGCGCCAGCATCAATGCCACTTCCAGCTTGCGCTGGTCGCCGTGGGGCAGCCCGGACACCAGGTATTCGGCACGCCCGCCCAGATTGACCTGGGTGAGGTATGCCATGGCCCGTTCGGTGAGATCCCGGCGGTGGCTGGCCATCTGCCAGAACACATGGCCGATGTGATGACGGGCGGCCACCGCCAGCCGGACATTCTCCAGGGCGGTGAGATTCGGAAACAGGTTGGTCAGCTGAAAGGCCCGGCCCAGGCCCTTGTCTGCCCGGCGCGGCGCGGACAGGCCGGTAAGGTCCTCACCGTTGAGGAGCACCTGGCCGGCGCTGGCTTTCAGTTGACCGGAAATCAGGTTGAACCAGGTGGTCTTGCCGGCGCCATTGGGCCCGACAATGGAGGTCAGGGTCCCCTTGTGAAACTGGCAGGAGACCCGGTCGACCGCCACATGGCCACCAAAGTTTATGGTCAGGTCACGGGTTTCAAGAACCGCTTGTTCGGTTGACATGAACAACTCCGGCTGCGTTTTTGTAATCATGCGGCCCCCGGGGAACCGGGGGCCTGTGGGAGGGAATCGTTCAGTTGCGGACCGGGATGTCCATTTCCTTGCGGTCGATAACCCGGATCAGCTCGGGCACACCTGCTTTAACGGTACGGTCGTCAAACCAGTCGTCACGCTCCTGAACCTCAATCTCAAAGTGATACATATCCTGCATCGCCTGATGGTCCTCGGCGCGAATTTCCATCTCGCCTTTGGGGGTCTGGAACACCAGTCCCTCAAAGGCTGCAATCAGGTCCTCGGCATCTGTGGAACCACCGGCCTTGCGGATAGCCTCGGTAATGGCCATCGCCTGGGCAAATCCCTGGGCAGTAAAGAAGTCCGGGGCAGAGTTGTAGCGTTCAAAGTGCTGCTCCACCAGCCAGTCGTTAACTTCATTGTCCGGCGACTCGAAGTAGTAGAAGCCTGCACCCTGCATGCCCGGGAAGTCAGCATAACCCACCATCGCGGCCAGGATGTTGCCACCGGTGGCCAGCTTGATACCGTGGCGACTCGGATCCAGATCCTGAATTCGACCCAGCGGGTTGGACGAACCGGCCCAGATCGCAAAAATGTACTTGCCGTTTTCGCAGTCACTACGGTCCTTGAGGGAGTCGAACAACCGCTGAGCCGCCGCAGTAAAGTCTGTAGCGTCGGTAGGCAGGTACTCTTCATGGACGATCTTGCCACCTTCGGCTTCCATGGCCTCCTTGTAAGCTGCTACGCCGTCACGACCGAATGCGTAGTCCTGAGCAATAGTGGATACGCAAACCCCCGGCTCACCGAGCGCAACGGCGTTGGACACGGCATCCTGGGAGGAGTTGCGTCCCACCCGGACCACGTAGCGGTTCCACTCCTCGCCAGTGATGGCGTCTGCCACACCTTCGGGCATGATGATGCGCTCATAGTCCTGGGCCAACGGCAGGGTCGCCAGGGCAACACCGGAGGAAACCGGTCCCACGACGATGTGTGCGTCATCCTCGGCGTAAGCCTCTTCCACCAGAGCACGAGCCCGGGCCGGGTCCAGCTGGGTGTCCTTGGTGGACAGCTCAACGGGGCGCCCCTCGATTTCCATGGTGCCGTTGGTCGCGTATTCAAAACCCATGTTCAGGCCGACATCCAGCTGTTCGGCGTAAGGAGCCAGCGGGCCCGTGAACCCGGTGACATGGGCTATACGGATGGAATCTTCTGCCGCCTGGGCAGAGAGAGCGCCTATCGAAATGGCAGCTGCAAGCATGATGCGCTTCATACGGTGATCCCCTCTTATTGTTGTCGGGCTGTTCTGTGACTACATGAAGGGCCACCTGTCGGCTGGCCCCACTTTATTATTGTTGCTCGACTCAAAATATGACAACTGATTCAGGTTTTATCAAGAAAAAAAATCATCTTTTTTTGGCTATCAAACAACCAGAATCCGATAGATTTTCCCACTCTCACCCCTCGAGCCCCCTTATCATGCGACCTCACGGAGCTTGACACCCGCTTGGCTCGACTCTAGTTTAGTTGACGACCCGTTCATGTTTAGTAATGATAGAAACTGTTACTGGCCGCCCCCGCCCCGGGGCAGAGGACGGTGCTCCGTCTCCAGATCGACGCGAAAGGACATGGCTGATGAATACAACCATACAGGCCCCGCAGTCTCCGGGCGCACCGAAGACGGCCCGGGGTGCCCGCACCCGGGCGAAGATACTGAAAGCGGCGGAAGACACCTTCGGCACCCTCGGCTATCACCGGGCCGGCGTAACCGACATTACCAGGGCTGCTGGCGTAGCCCAGGGCACCTTTTACACGTATTTCAGCAGCAAGGAGGAAATCCTGCGGGAACTGGTCATGGACCTGGGTCACAAGCTCCGGGCTCACCTTGCCGCCGAAGTAATCAGCACCGACGAGCGGCTGGAAGCGGAAGAACAGGGGCTGCGGGCGTTTCTCCAGTATCTGGCAGACCACCCGTCCCTGTACCGGGTATTGCAGGAAGCCCAGTTCGTGGATGAGGCCATCTACCAGGAGTATTACGAGACGTTCGCCAGAGGCTATGCCGACATGCTCAATGCCGCTGCCCGCAAGGGCGAAATTCGCGCTGGCAATAACCAGCACCGGGCCTGGGCCCTGATGGGGCTGTCCCATTTTCTGGGCATGAAATACGCTCTCTGGGACCAGCGGGCGAAGCAAGGCGAGGACGCCTTCGACCCCATTGTGGAGACCATGTCGGACCTGTTGCGTAACGGGCTGGCGCTGAGCGGGAGGGAACGGGGATGACTACAATGCCCTATAAACACGTCATCTACCGTCAATCCAATGGCATCGGCCGCCTGACGCTGAACCGGGCGGAACGCCACAATGCCCTGGTACCGGAACTGCTGGAAGATCTCAGCCGCGCCCTCGAGCAGTGCCGGCAGGAGTCCCCGTCCGTACTGGTGATCGACGCTGCCGGCAAATCCTTTTCCACCGGCGGCGATGTGGCCGGCTTTTACGACACGCCGAGGGCAGACCGTCACAGCTACGCCAGAACCGTGGTCGGTACGCTCAATACCGTCATCGGCCAGCTTCTGACCTTGCCAGTGCCCACGGTAACGGCTGTTCAGGGCATGGTGACCGGTGGCTCAATTGGCCTGGTACTGGCCAGCGATATCGTGGTCGCCGGCCCCAAAGCCAGCTTTGCTCCCTGGTATACGGTCGTGGGCTACAGTCCTGATGGCGGCTGGACCGCCCTGCTACCGGAGCGCATCGGACGGGCCAGGGCACTGGATGTACAACTGACCAATCGCACCATTTCGCGGGACGAGGCTGTGGCCTGGGGACTGGTCCAGTACAGCTCTGCTGCCGGCGCTGAGTTGTCGAAAGCCCTGGCCATTGCCACCACGCTCGCCCGGCACAAGGCCGGCAGTATGGCACGGACACTGCGACTGAACCGGCCTGACCCGGAGCGGGCAGCGGCGGCACTGGAGCGGGAGCTTGAGCAATTTCTGGAACAGATCATCACCGATGAAGCCGATCAGGGCATGGCTGAATTTCTCGGGAGGAATGCATGAACATGTTCGATCTGGCGGGTCACCGCGCCCGCGTCACCCCCAACCGCCCGGCCCTGGAAGACCTGGCCTCGGGCATCGCCTACACTTATCAGCAACTTAACGAGCAGGCCGCGAGGTTTGCCGCTGCCGCCCTAGGCCAATGGGGTTTGCAGGAAGGTGACCGGGTGGCCTTTCTCGGCCACAGCCGGGCCGAGTTCTTCGCCATGCTGTTCGGTTGTGCCAAGGCCGGACTGATCCTGGTGCCCCTGAACTGGCGCCTGGCCCAGCCGGAGCTGGAGCAGTTGATGGAAGACTGCACGCCGGACGCACTGATCTTCGGCGAGGAGTTCACCGACAGTGCCCGCAAGCTGAGGGCCTCCGGGCATACCCGCGTGCTGGTGGACCTGGACGGCAAGGCCGGTGACTGTCGTCATTACGACACAGACCTGGCTGATACCACGCCAGATCTTGCCCCCCACCCCGACAGGGACCCGGACACACCCTGGTATCTGCTCTACACCTCCGGAACCACGGGACGGCCCAAGGGAGTCATCCAGACCTTCCGGATGATGATGAGCAACTACCTGAACATCGGGCTGGCGGTGGACCTGACCGGCCAGGACACCCTGCTCAACGTGCTGCCTTTGTTCCACACCGCCGGCATCAACCTTTATTCGTCTGCAGTCTTCCTGGCAGGCGGCACAGTGCTGGTTGCCCGCGCGTTCGACCCGGATCAGGCCATGGATGTACTGGAGACGCGTGCCACCATTTTCTTCGGTGTGCCAGCGGTATACCAGGCCATTCTCGAGCATCCATCGTTCAGCGGCGAGCGCCTGCGCAATGTCCGCTCCTGGGGCTGTGGCGGTGCACCACTGGCACTCCCGGTGGCGCGGCAGTTTGTGGAAGAAGGCATCCGCGTGCGTACTGGCATGGGCATGACGGAGACCGGCCCCACGGTGTTCCTGCTCGACGAAGCTGACGTGCTGGACAAGATCGGCTCCGTGGGCCGGCCTCAGTTGCTGACGGAAATCCGCATTGTCGGCACCGATGGCCAGGACGTTGCACCGGGGGAATCCGGAGAGCTGCTGATTCGTGGACCGAACGTCACCCCCGGCTACTGGAACCGCCCGGACGCCACCCGCGAGGCCATCGAGCCGGACGGCTGGCTGCACAGTGGCGATGTCGCCCGCTGTGACGAGGATGGCTGCTATTACATTGTCGACCGCTGGAAGGACATGTTCATTTCCGGCGGCGAGAACGTCTATCCCGCCGAGGTGGAGCGGGTACTGGTCGAACACCCGGCCGTCAGCGAAGTGGCGGTGGTTGGCGTAGCGGACGAGAAATGGGGCGAGGTGGGCAAGGCTTTCCTGTGCCTTAAACCGGACAGCGAGGAGCCTCAGCCGGAGGACCTGAGCGCCTGGTGCCGCGAGCGACTGGCCGGCTACAAGGTTCCGAAGCATTTCCGCGTGGTGGATGAGCTGCCCCGCAATGCTCTGGGCAAGGTCACCAAACAGGCCCTCAGACAGGACTGATCATGATCGATGCAACCATTCCCTGCGAGCAGACCTTCGTGCTCACCCAGGAAGACTTTGACCGGTTTGCCCGTCTCAGTGGCGACCACAATCCGATCCATGTGGATCCGGAATTTTCGGCCCGCACCAGCTTCGGCCAGACCGTGTCCCACGGCATGCTGCTGTTCAGTGTGGTGCGCAGCCTGTTGGCCCAGAACTGGCCCGGTTCAACCCTGAAAAACCAGAACCTGATATTCCCTGCACCAGCTTACGCCGGCAAGACACTGGAACTGGTGGTAGAGGAGCAGCGTCGCGACGGTCCGCAACTTTACCTGAAAGCCACGATCACGGGGCCCGACGGCGAAACCTGCCTTGCCGGCGAGTGCCAGCTGACCCTGCCCGCAAGGGAAGCATCATGAACCTGAAACGTTTCGACGCACTGAACGAAGGCCAGACCGCGCACCTCGAACGCCGTTTTTCCGCCACGGACATACAGGAATGGTGCGACCTGTGCCAACTGGACCAGGCATGGAGTGGGGTACCGGAACCGCTGATTGCGGGCCTCTTCTCCTGCCTGCTGGGGGAGGACCTGCCCGGCCACGGCACCAATTACCTGAAACAGGCGATGACGTTCCACGCCACAGCCGAAGCCGATGAACCCTTGCAGGCCAGTGTCAGCATTCGCCGCCTGCGCCGGGACAAGGCGCTGGTAAACCTGGCAACCACCTGTACCGGCCGCGATGGCCGCCTGATCTGTGATGGCGAAGCACTGGTGCTGTTCCAGCACTGAGGCCGCTCACGACGGAGTCAAACCGATGACAGACGTACACCCCAACCTGCGCGCCTGGCTCGATCAGCTCAACGCCATGGTTGCCGAGCAAAAAGCCAGGGGCGTGGAAGCCACGCCCGACATGGTGCGGGACAGCCTGGCCGGCCTGACTGCCACCTTTGTCACCCGGGCGCCTGACCTGCCCCGGGTCCATGACGTACAGGTAGCCACCGCTGAAGGCGACGTTCCCGTTCGACTCTATGACCCCGAACCCGGTGTCGCCCGGCCTGTCATTCTGTTCTTCCACGGCGGCGGCCATATGGCCGGCAGCGTCGCGGTCTATGAACCCATTGCGCGCAAACTGGCCGAGGCCACAGGCCAGTTGGTGGTGTCGGTGGACTACCGGCTGGCGCCGGAAACCCCCTACCCGGGGGGCCTCAACGACTGCCTGAATGTGACGCGCCAAGTGTGGGATATACTGGAAACCGAGGACATTGCCTTCATCCGCCAGTTGGCCCTGGTCGGGGATTCCGGTGGCGCCACCTATGCCGCCACCATCAGCCATCAACTGGGCGGTGACACGAACCTTAACCTGACCCACCAGATGCTCATCTACCCGAGCCTGGATTACACACTGGAGCATCCATCCATCAGCGGACACGGTGAAGGCTACCTGCTGGAAGCGGAACGCATCCGCTGGTACTTCGACCACTATTTTGCCAGCGGAGAAGACCGGCGGACGGCATCACCGCTGCACATGCCGGTGCCGGAGGGTATGCCGGCCACCCTGGTGATCACGGCCGGCTACTGCCCGCTCCACGACGAAGGCGTGGCCTATGCCCGCAAGCTTCGGGAAGCCGGGATAGCCTGCGAACTCAGGGACTACCCGGACATGATCCACGCCTACCTGAATCTGGAGGACCTGGTGCCGCAGGCGTGTTCGGATACCTATCGCGCAATTGGCGCATTTCTGTCTCAGTAGTCGCCTCAGGCCCTCACCCCTTGGGGAGCCCTGTAGCGAAAGAATACGCATGCCGCGTAGACTCACCTGCTCAGTTGGGCTTCATGAAACCGAAAAAGCCAGATCAGGAGCCCCGATCTGGCTTTTTTCGTTCGGACTAACCCGGAAAATTGGTTCAGACCCGGCCAGGGCGAATTACCCGAGCCCTGGCAGGAACAGAATGATTTCGGGGAAGGTCATCAGCAGGAACAGCACGAACAGATCCATCATCAGGAACCAGAAGATGCCCCGGAAGACCTGGGCCGTCGTGACCAGGTTGCCTACCACACTCTTGATCACGAACACGTTCATGCCGATGGGCGGCGTGATCATACCCACCTCCAGCAACTTGGTCAGTACCACACCGAACCACAGCAGGCTGAGGCCCAGGTTATCAATGATTGGCAGCACGATCGGCAGGGTCAGCAACATGGCGCCGATGGGCTCCAGAAACATGCCCAACAGGATGTAGATAAGTACGATCGCCAGCAGGACCACTACCGCGCCGGCGTCCAGACCGATGATCCAGTCAGACAGGAAATCACCTGCCCCCGTAAGTGCCAGGAACCGCGTCAACAGGCTCGCACCCACCGCGATAATGATCAGGGCACTGGTCGTCAGGAGAGTTTCCAGAATGGCGTCCCGGAAGCGCACCCAGGTCAGGCTGCCCTTGATGCCTGCCACGATCAATGAAAGAAAGGCACCGACGGCGCCGGCTTCGGTGGGCGTGAAGATGCCACCGAACAGGCCACCGAAAATGCCGATCATGATCAGGATTACCGGCCAGGTGTCTTTCAGTGCCCAGACCTTGTCGGCAAAGGGAAAACTTTCATTGGTATCCGGGGCCAGCTCGGGCTTGAGTTTCACCCGTACCAGGATCACCGTGATGTAGCCGATCGCGGTGATGATCCCGGCGGAGATGCCCCCCAGGAACAGCCCGGTAATCGACTGCTGAGCGATAATGCCGTACAGGATCATGATGATGGACGGCGGTATCAACGCGCCGATGGTGCCTGCCACGGCCACCGTACCGGTCGCCAGTTCCGGGTTATAGCGGTACTTCACCATCTCCGGCACCGCAATACGGCCCATGGCCGCCGAGCAGGCCACCGACGAGCCGGACACCGCTGCAAACCCGGCAGAACCGAACACGGCGGCGATAGCCAGCCCACCGGGGATACCGGACAACCACATTCGCGCCGCCCGGAACATGCCCTGAGTGAGCTGGGTGTGATAACAGATGAAACCCAGCAAAAGGAACATGGGTACCGAACTGAGCACCCAGTTGGCGGCAAACTGGTAGGGCACGATGCCAATGGAACCCCAGGCAACATTGAAGCCCATCAGATACCACAAGCCGCCGAAGGAAACCCCGATCAGCGTAACGCCAATAGGAATGCGCAGCGCAATCAGGAAAATAATCAAGCCAAGACCGGTGAGGCCAATCTGAACATCACTCATTGTTGTTATCTCTCATCAGTCCGGGTCGAGTTCGTCGGCTTTGGCGCGATCCGTATCAAGGCCGCTTTCGCCTGGCAGGAAACCGTTGATCAACTTGTACAACACCACCAGGGTCATCAGGCCAGCGCCCAGGGGCAGCATGTAATAGGTTATCCAGATGGGAATGTCCGAGTTGCCCTGCACAATGGACGCACCCATGGCGCGCTTGCTTTCGGCCTCGCCAAACGTCCGCACCGCCAGGAAGCTGAACACCACCAGCGAGCACAGCATTGCCAGGCGTTCCAGATTGTTGCGCATCCAGGCCGGCATGTGCTCGGTAATCACCTCAACCGAGATGTGAGCATCCTTCTGCTCGGCGAATGCCAGGGGAACAAAGGCCGCAATGGACATGTAGTAATAGGAAACAATGGTGATGGTGCCGGGAATAGGCGCATTGAAGAAATAGCGCCCGATCACATCGAAGGTGATGTGGAACATCATCAGTGCGATAGCGAGACCACCGATGATCGAGATCAGGTTGGTTATATTTGACAGAAACCGACCGATTGCAAACATCCTGCAACCTCCTGCCCAGTGGGGGCTCATTGTTATTGTGTGCCTGGTTGCGGTGCTAGTGCGGGCGGCTGTCAAGGGCCACCCGCACTGTCATCAGAGCCGCTCAATAATGGTGACGTTGGCCATGCCACCACCTTCACACATGGTTTGCAGGCCATAACGCCCGCCACGGTCATGCAGGGCGTGAACCAGGGTAGTCATGAGCTTGGTACCGGATGCGCCCAGAGGATGACCCAGAGCTATGGCGCCGCCGTTCACATTGAGGCGATCAGGATCCGCACCTGTTTCCTTCAACCAGGCCAGGGGTACCGGCGCGAAAGCCTCGTTAACCTCGAACAGGTCGATATCGTTAATGCTCATGCCACTCTTTTCCAGGGCCTGTCGGGTCGCCGGAATCGGAGCCTCCAGCATGATTACCGGGTCGTGACCGATAACGCTCATGTGATGAATACGGGCCAGGGGCTCCACGCCCAGCTTTTTCAGCCCTTTTTCGTTGACAATCATCACTGCGGTGGCACCGTCACAGATCTGGCTGGCCACGGCGGCGTTGATCACACCGCCTTCCTGCAGCAGCTTGACGCCGGCAATGCCTTCCAGGGTGGCGTCAAAACGGATGCCTTCATCAACCCGGTGCATCTCGTCCAGCACGGTGCCATCCTGAAACCTGGCCTGCAGCGGCAGGATTTCCTTGTCAAACCTCCCCGCCTCGGTGGCTGCAATGGCACGTTTGTGGCTTCCCAGTGCAAAGCGGTGGAGATCGTCAGCCGACTGGCCGTACTTCTTGGCGATCATTTCCGCACCCATGAACTGGCTGAATTCGATGTCCGGATACCGTTCCTTGATCTTCGGCCCCATGTAATGCTCGGCTATGCCAGCCTTCTGAGCCAGGGCCACTGGCGAGAACATGGGCGTGCGACTCATGCTTTCCACGCCGGATGCGATCACGATGTCCTGAAAGCCAGACATCACGGCCTGTGCAGCAAAGTGAGCGGCCTGCTGCGAGCTGCCACACTGGCGGTCGATGGATGTGCCGGGAACGGACTCCGGCAGCTTTGACGCCAGCACGGCGTTGCGGGCTACGTTGGTGGCCTGCTCGCCAATCTGGCTGACACAGCCCATGATCACGTCGTCGATAAGTTTGGGATCGGCCTTGGCCTTGTCCACCACGTCGTTCAGTACTTCCGCCGCCAGATCGGTGGCGTGCCACCCGGAAAGTCGGCCACCCCGGCGGCCACCGGCGGTGCGGGTTGCGGCTACGATATATGCTTCTGCCATGTCTGGATCCTCGTTTCGGCCGCCCTGCGGCGCTATTGATTCAGGTACAGTCCGACCAGATCAGGGTCGGATTGTGCCGGAGAGTGGGACGCCATTCTTGCGTTCACACACTACTCCGGCGTCGTCGGAAGCGACGAAATGCGTTTTCCGACTCTTATCGGGGCGCCATGCGGATGGCACCGTCCAGGCGAACGCTCTCACCATTGAAGTAACCATTACTCACCATTAACTCAACCAGAGAGGCGATCTCATCCGGCTCACCCAGTCGCTTGGGGAAAGGCACTGACGCCGCCAGAGCGTCCTTGACGTTGTCCGGCAGGCCACTCATCAGCGGAGTATTGATAAGGCCCGGCATGATAGTATTGACCCGGATACCGTCGTTCATCAGGTCCCGGGCCATGGGCAGGGTCATCCCCACCACGCCCGCCTTGGAGGCAGAGTAGGCTGCCTGACCGACCTGGCCATCCTGGGCGGCAACCGATGAAATATTGACGATGGCGCCCCGCTCGCCGTCCTGCAGCCCATCCAGCTCCAGCATACCGGCAGCCGACTTCGCCGCACAACGGAAGCTGCCGATCAGATTGATCTGGATAAGCTTCTCGAATTCCGACAGTGGAAAGTGCTTTACCTCACCGGTCTTCTTGTCCCGGCTGGCAGTCTTGTGGGCGTTGCCGGTACCTGCGCAGTTTATCAGGATCCGCTCCTGACCGATGGCTGCCCGCGCCTTTTCCAGGCCTGCATCCACGGTCTCTTCGGAGGTTACGTCCACTTTGCAGAATACCCCGCCCAACTCGGAGGCGATGGCCTCACCGCGCTCCTCATTGAAATCGAAGATCGCAACCTTGACGCCGGAAGCGGCCAGTCGGCGGGCCACTGCCTCGCCAATACCCGAGGCCCCGCCGGTGACCACCGCACTGATAGAAGAGTCGAGCTTCATAGGGTTTCCTTTTTATCCAGGTATCTGTTGGTCCAGCAGTGTGTCAGAACCTGTTCTGGCTTGTGGATCGAACGCACCACTGCATGCTTTCATCACAGGTTAGGGGCTGCGCGGACCCGCGGCATCGTCGTATCCGACGAATTGGGGGACAGGGGCCTTCCTGAGAAATATGCGTTATTCACAGGGTTGATTTGTAAGCATTTCCACCAGCAAAGCGATACTTGCGGGCCACTCGGAAGTCAGCATAGACTGTTGTCCTTGTGGAAGGCATCGCACCCACATAACAAAAGATGCCTCCACCATAGAGAATAAGGACAAGTTAGCAATGGCAGGCGCTTCACCCAACCGGGTTCTGATGACCAGCAAGCTCAATCCGCCCACGTCCAGGGCGGCGCAGGTTCCCCGTACCTGCGTGGTTGACAAGGTACTGTCGGCCTCTGCTGCCCGCCTGGTGCTGGTCCGCGCTCCCGCCGGGTTCGGCAAGACTACCGTGATGAGCCAGTGCATGGGCCGCATGGAAGAACAGGGCATGGTGACGGCCTGGCTGACCCTGGACGATGCCGACAACGATGTTTCCCGCTTCCTCTGGTACCTCAATGCCGCCGTATCAAGACTTACAGAAGATGGCAAGGAGCCGCCCTCCACCCCGTATGATCGTGCCTTTACCTCCACAGGCGACGCTGCTCTTGATATCGTGGCGCGTCTGTCAGAACACCAGTCGGCTTTTGCCCTGTTTCTGGATGATTTCGAACGGGTCCAGGACTCTGCGGTACTGGGTCTGATCCGAGAGATCGTCGAGCACCTGCCCAGACGGGGACAGTTCATCATTGGCACCCGCAACCTGCCGGAACTTGGCCTTGGCCGGCTGAGGGCCCGGGGTCAGCTGCTGGAAATCGATGCCCGACAGCTGCGTTTCTCGATGGATGAAACGACGGACTTTCTAATATCCCGCCGCCAGCTGGCACTGACCCAGGAAGATCTGCTGCGAATCCACGACCGCACGGAAGGCTGGGTGACCGCCCTCTGGCTGGCATCACTGGCCCTGGAAGGCCACGACTCGCCAGAAACCTTTATCGAGCGTTTTTCCGGAGCCAACCAGACCATTTCCGATTACCTGGCCTATGACGTGCTGGCATTGCAACCGGAACCGGTGCGCGAGTTTCTCCTGCACACCAGCATCCTGCGGCACCTTAACGTTTCCATCTGCCAGGCGCTGTTGCCCCATACCAACGCCAGGGCCATGCTGTCACACCTGGCCAACAGTCACACCTTCCTGACGCCGCTGGACAACGACGATCAGACCTATCGTTACCACAGTCTTTTTGCGGAGTTCCTCAAGTCTCAGCTGAATGCCGAACACCCGGAAGAAATTCCCCGACTTCATCTCGCCGCATCACGGTGGTACGAACAGGAAAACCGGCCAGTACCTGCCATTGACCACGCCCTTGAAAGTGGCGATTACCAGCGTGCACTCAGCCTGTTACGAGGTCATGCAGCCAACCTGCTTTCTCAGGGGCGCATGCGGCTGCTGTCCAGATGGTTCAGCATCATTCCGCCCGAGCGCCTGAAGCAGGATGAAGAGCTGCAGATGACCTGGGTCTGGGCCCTTTGCTTTACCCGAGGCCCCACTGAAGCCCTGGAAATGCTGGAGGAAACCGGGCTGGAACAGTCCACCAATCCGCAGATCCGTCCCCACGTCATGGCCATCCGGCCACTGACCCTGTCCATGATGGACCAGCAGGAGGAGGCGATCGAAATCGGGGAACTGGGCCTGCCGGAGCTGCCCACCTGCCAACCTTTCGCAGATATGGCCCTGATCAACTCCATGGCCAGCAGCTATTCAGTGATGGGTCTGTACAACAAGGCCCGTCAACTGCTGGACTTTGCACGGGATGCGCAAGGCACTTACGCCAGCGCGTTCAATGTGATGTATTCGGAAACAGTGGAAGGCATCATCGACATGCAGGAGGGCCGCCAGCGCCAGGCGGCTGCACGCTTTCGCCTGGCCGTGGGGGCAACCCGCGAAGCATCCTCGTTCAGCCAGGCCAATGGCAATGCGTGGGCAGGCGTGCTCCATGCCGGAGCCATCTACGAGCAGAATCAGCTGGACCTGGCCGCACGACTACTCCACGTCTACGGCCCCCTGGCCCGGGATGTGGGCCTGCCAGATCATATGTTGCTGAGCGATATCATGCTGGCACGAATCGCCTTTTCCAGGGGCGAAATCGATCAGGCCTTTCGCATTCTCACCGAACTGGAACACCTGGGTCATATCCGCAACCTGAGTCGCGTGGTGGCCACCACGCGCCTGGAGCGTTCCCGGCTGCTCCTGCTGCAAAGGCGGTTTGACGCTGCACGCCAGGAGCTGGACCGGGCCGGAGATGCTGAACTATGGCAGCGGGTGCAGACCCTGAGGCTGCCGGCCAACGATCTTGAGTATCGGGAGTTGGCGGAAATCCGCATGGACATAGTCGCCGGCCATCCGGAGAAAGCTTTGGAGGATATTGAGCGGGAACTCGCTTACGCAAACGATGAACAACGTTTCCGACGGGCCCTTATGCTGAAACTCCTGAAAGCAATCGCCCTTCACAAGAACACACGATCGCAGGAAGCCATGACGGTGATGGGCGATGTGCTGCACGTCGCATCGTCGGAGGGCTATTTGCGGTTGCTGGTGGATGAAGGCGCCGCTGCGGGTGCACTGGTCCTGCTTTTCTCCCAGAACCAGAAGGAAGGTAGTGAGCGTACCGACCCGATACTGGCCAGCTACGTACAATCTTTGCTGGATGCCTTCGGACCGGAAATCCAGGAACCAGCGGCAGCGCCGGAGCCCGAGAACACCCTGCTCGATCCCCTCACACGCAAGGAAATCCGGGTGCTGCAGCTGCTGTCGGAAGGCTATTCAAACAGCGCTATGGCGGAGAAACTGTTTGTCTCCGACAGCACGGTCCGCACTCATCTGCGGAACATCAATTCCAAGCTCAACGCCAGCAGCCGGACCCAGGCGGTGGCCATTGCCCGCAGACTGGGGATTGTTTAACGGCATTTACTGACAAGGCTTTTTAGCCACGGAATCCATATATGGATTCCGTGGCCAGGCATTTACTGGCACCGAACCTACAGAGACCGCGAGATCACCTCTTTCATGATCTCGTTGGTACCGCCGTAAATCCGCTGAATGCGAGCATCGGTGTACATGCGTCCAATCATGTACTCGTTCATGTAGCCATAGCCACCGAACAACTGCAGACATTCGTCGACCACCCGGCACTGGTTCTCGCTGCCCCAGAGCTTGGCCATCGACGCTTTGGTGGTGTCCAGTTTTCCTTCCAGCATGTCTCCGACGCACTCGTCGACAAAGGCACGGCCCACCTTGATGGTGGTGGCAATTTCAGCCAGCTTGAACCTGGTATTCTGGAAGTCAGCAATGGGCTGACCAAAGGCGGTGCGCTCGCGTACATAATCCAGGGTTGCCCGGTAAGCCCCCTCCATGGCGGCCTGGGCACCAACGCCGATAAACAGACGCTCGTAAGGCAGATCCCCCATCAGCTGGAAGAACCCCTTGCCCTCAACACCTCCGAGCAACTGGCCTTCATGGACACGGACATCTTCGAAGAAGAGCTCCGCGGTGTCCTGAGCCTTCAAGCCGATCTTGTCCAGGACACGACCCACCTGGTAACCCGGCTGGTTTTCGGTCTCCACGACCATGATGGATATGCCCTTTGCGCCCTGGCTGGTATCCGTTTTCACGCACACCAGCACCACACCGGCCAGAAAGCCGTTGGAAATGAAGGTCTTCGAGCCATTGATTACATAGTGATCGCCATCTTTCCTGGCATGTGTGCGAATGCTCTGCAGGTCCGACCCGGTACCGGGCTCGGTCATGGCGATGGCTCCCACCAGTTCACCCCGGGCCATACGCGGCAGATATTTTTCCTTCTGCTCATCGGTACCGTGGTTGAGGAAATAATGGGCCACAATGCTGTGAACGGAATGATTCAGACCTGTCAGTCCGCGTTTGCCCATCTCTTCGGCAACCACCGCTTCATGACGGAAATCACCGCCAGCACCGCCGTACTGCTCGGGAATATCAGTGCACAGCAGGCCCATTTCACCGACCTTGCGCCACATTTCATGGCCCACATGGCCCTGTTTGCGGGCTTCTTCATCATGGGGTGCCACTTCGGCTTCCAAGAAACGACCCACGTTATCACGGAACATGGACAGTTCTTCGTCCTGCCAGCTCGGTGTCAGATCAATCGACATAATAGTGTCCTCGGTTCATAAAAACGGTTCACAGGGAGCGGATCAGATCATCCGGCACTCCCCACCTGGAGAGAATGCCGGTAGCATCTTCCTGCGGCGCAGTCGGTGCCTCCGGCGTATCCGAAGGAGTCCGACTGAAGCGTGGTGCCGGCGCGGGCTGGGTAAAGCCACCCGACTCCACGAAGGTATTGCGGGCCTGGTTATGGGGGTGCAGGGGCGCCTCGTCCCAGTCCAGCACCGGCGCAAAGCAGGCATCGGTACCTTCCAGGATCTCACACCACTCGTCACGGGTGCGGGTGCGAAACACATCCGCCAGTTTCAACTTGAGCATGGGCCAGCGGCGAGGGTCCATCTGAGGCTGGAAGGCCTGCTGGTCCAGTCCACAGCGCTCAAGCAACTCGGCGTAGAATTTTGGTTCGATGGCGCCTACCGCTACATACCTCCCGTCAGCGCAGGTGTAGACGTCGTAGAAGTGGGCGCCACCATCCAGCATGTTCTCACCCCGATTGTTACTCCACTGCCCGGCCGCCCTGAAACCGTACATCATGGAAGACAGCAGGGCAGCGCCGTCGGTCATGGCGGCGTCCACCACCTGCCCCTTTCCAGAGCCGGTCGCCTCCAGCATTGCGGCCAGCACGCCCACGGTTAACAGCATGCCGCCGCCACCAAAATCTCCTACCAGATTCAGCGGGACCACCGGCGGCTCATCGGCACGACCAATAGCGTGCAGGGCGCCACTGATGGCGATGTAATTCATGTCATGACCAGCGGCGTGAGCCAAAGGGCCATGCTGCCCCCAACCGGTCATGCGACCATAGACCAGTGCCGGATTGCGCGTCATGCATTCATCCGGGCCCAGCCCTATTTTTTCCATCACACCCGGGCGAAAGCCTTCAATCAGTGCGTCGGCTTTTTCAAGCAGCGCCAGTACCGCCTCTACGCCTTCCGGCTTCTTCAGGTCGAGACACACCGAAGTGCGATTCCGGGACAGAATGTCATATTTCCAGGCGCCGTCTTTGCCGGCGCCCGGCCGGTCGATGCGGATGACCTCGGCTCCCATATCCGCCAGCATCATGCCGCAGAATGGCGCCGGGCCCAAGCCAACCATTTCGATCACTCGCTTGCCAGTCAGTGGACCTGCCATTGTTTCCTCACATTACCTTCGATACCAGGTGAACCGGGCCAACTCGGTGACCCGGTCAATAAAGGGCCAGCGCCGCTTGTCAGAGCCCGTGCTTCGACACATCCACTTTTGCGAAAATTTCGTCGTAGTAGATCTCCGCAAGCTGATCCGCACTTTCAACGCCCTGCACCAGATCAACCCACTTGTCGAGCAACACTGCAAACTCGTCCAGCATCTCTTTACCCCGTTCAACGCCGTGGCGCTCCTGGTAATAGCCCACGATCGTTTCCAGATCTTCTTTCACGAACGCTTCGGTTGCTTCATGGAATTCCTTCGAGGCGTTGTGGATGTTGCCACCACTTTCACGTACCGCTTCCAGGGCTTCATCCTGGGTCTGTTCGTAACGCCATGGCGTAATGGCCGTAAGATAGGCGCCTGCACGGAGCATGGCCCGGCGCTGATCCTCGGACAGCGACCGCCACACATCCTGGTTGACGCTGGCACCGCTGGAGCCGGCGTAGATACCTCCGGGCAGATCCACAGTCACGTCAGTAACCACTTCGGTGAGATTCAGGTTGGTGATTTCAGGCAGTGACGAAATGGTGCAGTCCAGGACGCCCTGACTGAGACCTTCACGAATTTCGCTTATGGTCATGGACACTGAGGAGCCGCCGAATTCCGACACCCAGCGGGACCAGTGGGACCCTGCGACCCGCATGCGCAAGCCCTCAAGATCTGCCGGCTCCACTACAGGTTCGTTGCATACCATGCCATAGCCGCTGCTGGCCACATTGCCCGTGTACACATGATTCTGGGCGGCAAGTTCCTGCATGCATTCGGGGCAATTGAAGAAAAGAAACTCCGTGACAGCCCCTTCGAAGGCATAGGTACCCATTCCGTTAAGCCGGTCACGATCGATGAGGTTCACCTGCATGGCAGATTCGTTGATCAGGTTGATATGAGGAAACTGGGCGGGAAAGTACACGGTCAGCAGGTAACCCACATCCGCCATACCGTCCCGTACACCCGCAGACACCTCGGAAGCACTCAGCAATGACATGGCAAAAATCTTGGCCGTGAGATCTCCGTCGGAGTATTCCTCCAGCTTGTCGGCCCATTCATGCACGGCCTTGTCGGCTTCCGAGCCGGCCGGATAGACCGATGCATAGGATAGTGTTCGGGCCTGGGCCGGCGCGGCCAGCAGCGCGGCAGTGAGAATGGATGCGGATACACCGCCGAGGGATAACAGGGATTTACGCGAAATCATGTGGACCTCCTGATCTTTTTGTTGTTGTACCGGTATCGGGGCAACGTAGTCTCAAGATCAGTGTAGGTAGCCACCAGGGGCCTCACCATCGTCGGAACCGACGAACTGTTCACAGTAGCCAGTCCGTGTCCGACGATGGCATCTATCCGCTACAGACGGAGTTTTTCCAACTGCTCCCGGATGTTATCGGTTATTGGTGCCGGCCGGTTGGTCGCCAGGTTCACCACCACCATAACGCTGTTGCCAATGGCGTGGACGCCGTGACGGCTCTGGGCACCACCGGTCAGATGGAACGATGTGTTACCCACATGGCTCACTCCGGTTACCAGCTCCACAGGGGTGGAACTCGGACGGTAGTGGCCGTAGGTAACGTCCAGGGCAGCAATCAACAGACCCAGGCCACCCATTTCGACACTCTGGAGAGTGCCAAACCGGGCCTGTTCCATATAGCGGGCAATCGCCGCTTCACTACGCTGGCTGTCGGCATCCAGGTCAGCATAACGAGGGGTCAGCTCCCGGTGAACGGGAAACCGGGAGAAATCGTCGGCGTACTGGCTGTAACCTTCGTCGGGCATGGCAACCGGATCAGCATCCACATCCGCCCGAAAGCTGCTGTAGATATGCTCCGGCAGGGCCACGCGCTCATGGTTCAGGAAGGCACCCAACCAGACGTCCTGAATGCCCACAAGCTCATCGTTCTGGTGCAACTCGGTGCGCATATGGAGCCTGTCGTGATCAGCACCCGACACTGTCACCACAAAGTCTATGTTGCTGCCGTAGAAGCTCATTGCGTTGAACTGGGTAATCGCCCGCAAAGGCCGCAGCCGCTCAGTGTCAGAAAACCAGGCGTCCGGCCCGAAACGTTTGACCAGCGCCTGCATCCGGGCCTCAATATGCAGCTGATACGCCCGTGAATTGTTCACATGGCGCCAGGTGTCCTGGTCGGTATAACGGGGGGTCAGGATGCCGCGGAATACGGCACCGGGTTGTGATTCTGCATTCATGATGTGACGGAATTCCTGTAAACAATTGGATCTCAAGCATCCATATTCCCACCCGGTTTCGCAACCTGCTTCGTCGTAAGCGACGATTGCCAACCGGTCCGGCGGGCGCCACCATGGCTTGATTGATAATGCCACAAGAAACACTCCACCAGGGAGAACCGTCCATGAGAAGCAAGGCCAGCACCGTTACCGAAGCCGTCGATACCCGTATGTCAGTGCGCGGTTTTACCGACCAGCCCGTAGACGGCGCCGTTATCCGCCGGGTGCTGGAAAAGGCCGCACGATCACCCTCCGGCGGGAACGTCCAGCCATGGCAACTCTATGTCGTGGGCGGCGACGACCTCAAAGCCTTCAAGGAGCTCATGGCCACCCGGGTGCAGGAGGCGCCAAAGGGCGAGGACCCGGAATACAATGTCTACCCCCAGGGCCTGAAGGCGCCCTACCGGGACTATCGCTTCCAGGTGGGGGAAGACATGTACGGGCTGCTGGGCATCCCCCGGGAAGACAAAGCCGCCCGCATGGGCTGGTTTGCCCGCAACTACCAGTTCTTTGGTGCTCCGCTGGCGCTGTTCTGCTATGTGGACCGGCAGATGGGCCCGCCCCAGTGGTCGGACCTGGGTATGTTCCTGCAGACGGTCATGCTGCTGCTTCGCGAGGAGGGCCTGGACTCATGCGCACAGGAATGCTGGAGTCTGTATCACCAAACCCTGAAGGAATTCCTCGATCCTCAAGAAGACCTCATGCTGTTTACCGGCATGTCCATCGGTTACATGGATGAAGATGACCCGGTTAACCAGCTCCGCACCCGCCGCGCCTCATTGGACGAATTCGCCCGCTTCCGGGGTATCTGAGACAGCCACCGACCACCACCAGCCCCGCTTCGTCGGTTCGGACGACGACAGCGGGGCTTGGTCACGCTATTTCTGACAGCAGCATTCAGACAGCAGGAGGAAAACACATGTCCGGACTTTCCGCCGAACTCAAACAGGTTTTCAAGGAACACGGTGACCAGGCCCGCCCGGTCAATCAGGCCGCGGTATTGGGCGCCGGAATCATGGGCGGGGGTATCACCATTACCAATGCCGCTCACGGTGTGCCGGTAATCATGAAGGACATCGCCCAGGAGCAACTGGACCTGGGCATGAAAACCGCGTCCAGCCAGGTAGACCGGCTGATCAAGAAGGAGCAGATGACGCAGGAACAGGCGAGCCAGGTGCTGGCCACCATCGAGCCAACCCTGGAATACGAGGGCTTTGACAAGGTCGATGGTGTCATCGAAGCGGTGGTGGAAAACCTCGGCCTAAAGCACAAGGTACTGGACCAGCTGGAAGCCGTGGTCCACGACGACACCCTGATTGCCACCAATACTTCCAGCCTGCGCATTGACGATATCGGCCAGCACATGAAGCACCCGCAACGCTTCGTGGGTATGCACTTCTTCAACCCGGTGCCGGTCATGCCGCTGGTGGAGATCATTCAGGGTACCCGCACCTCTGACGAGTCCGTCTCCACTGCCGTCACCTGGGCCCTGAAAATGGGCAAGACACCGATCGTGGTACAGGACTGCCCCGGCTTCCTGGTGAACCGCATCCTGACAGCCTACACACGGGCGTTCCTGCAGCTGGTCGAAAAAGGCGCCGACTTTGAACATGTGGACAGATCCATGGAAGCCTTTGGCTGGCCCATGGGCCCGGCCTACCTGGAAGATGTGATCGGTATCGACACCGGTAGCCACGTCTCCGACGTAATCTCTGCCGGTTACCCGGAGCGCATGCCACATATCGAGAATGATGCCTTCCGGCTGATGAAATCGAAAGATCGCCTCGGCCAGAAGAACGGCAAGGGCTTCTACGAATACACGCCGGACGACAGCGGCCGACCCCAGAAGCATTCCAGCGCCGAAGCCCACGAGCTGCTGATGGAGATCCAGCCCGACGGCCAGAAGGATTTCAGTGTTGAGGAAATCCAGCAACGCATGATGCTGGCGATGATCACCGAAGCCGTACACTGCCTGGAAGACAAGGTCGTCAATTCCGCCGAAGAGCTGGATACAGCCCTGCTGATGGGCGTGGGCTTCCCCCGGGACAAGGGGGGCGCCATGCGCTATGCCGACAGCCTGGGCGCAAAGGCTATCCTGGAACAGTGTGAGCAGTACCGTCACCTGGGCATACAGTACGAACCAACTGCCACCATCCGCAAGCTGGCGGAAACCGGCGGCAGCTTCTACGACGAATTCCCCACGGGCAACTGACAGGAGACGCGGCCATGAGCTACGAACGCATTCATCTGGCCATTGAGGAAGGCATAGCCACCCTCACTCTGGACCAGCCCAAAACCATGAACGCCATGTCGGTGCCGCTTCAGGAGGAGGTTCGTGACGCCCTCCAGGAAATCAGAAGCCGCGATGACATCAAGGTACTGATTCTGACCGGAACCGGCAAAGCCTTCTGCTCCGGCGCCGATCTGGGCTCCATGAGCCCGGATTCCGACGGTCCCAGCCTGGGCATCCAGGTCAAGAACCTGATGGAAGACCTGTCCAACCCCATGGCCCTGGAACTGCGGGATCTGCCCTTCCCGGTGGTGTCGGCGGTCAACGGGGCCGCGGCCGGTGCCGGCGCCAGTATTGCCCTGGCGGCGGATATCGTGGTGGCGGGCAAGTCTGCCTACTTTCTGTTCCCGTTCATTCCCAAACTGGGCATCCTGCCCGATCTCGGCGCAACCTGGATCCTGCCACGACTGATCGGCCGCGCCAGAGCCATGGCGGTCAGCCTTCTGGGAGAACGCATGTACGGAGACGATGCGGTCCGGGACGGTCTGATCTGGAAAGCCGTGCCCGACGAGGACCTGCAATCCGAAGCCATCGCCATCGCAAGACGGCTGGCGGCGGGCCCCAATCACGCCGCTCCGGAACTGCGCCAGGCCTTCGACCGGGCTGATACCGCAACCCTCGCGGAACAGCTGGCCTATGAGGCTGAGCGTCAACAGGGGCTGATCGACAGTCCGACCTTTCAGGAAGGGGTAATGGCCTTTCTGGAAAAGCGGGAGCCCAGATTCTAGGGCCGTAACCAGAGGAGCTGGCCATGTGGAGCTTTGAGACAGACCCGGATTTCCAGCAGGAGCTGGACTGGATCAACCAGTTTGTCCGGGACGAGGTGGAGCCGCTGGACCATGTATT
Source organism: Marinobacter zhanjiangensis (assembly GCF_014651935.1). Classification (GTDB taxonomy): domain Bacteria; phylum Pseudomonadota; class Gammaproteobacteria; order Pseudomonadales; family Oleiphilaceae; genus Marinobacter; species Marinobacter zhanjiangensis. The sequence goes on from NZ_BMXV01000001.1 coordinate 218,710, forward strand.
GGGCAGCCAGTGGAACATTCATGACCCGGAGTTTCAGCGCCTGGTAAGACCACTGCAGAAGCAGGTGCAGGAGCGCGGACTCTGGGCCTGCCATCTGGGACCGGAACTGGGCGGCAAGGGCTACGGCCAGCTCAAGCTGGCCCTGATGAACGAGCAGTTCGGCCGTTCCCGATTCGGCCCGATCGTATTCGGCTCCCAGGCCCCGGATACGGGCAACGCCGAAATACTTGCCCATTACGGCACCCCGGAACAGAAGAAACGGTTCCTCGACCCGCTGCTGGATAACGAGATCGTCTCCTGCTTTACCATGACCGAGCCCCAGGGCGGTGCCGATCCATTGGTGCTGGAAGCCTCGGCGGTCCGGGAAGACCACGAATGGGTGATCAACGGCGAGAAGTGGTTTGCCTCCAACGCCCGTTTCGCCAGCTTTTTCATCATCATGGCGGTGACCGACCCGGATGCGCCGCCCTATCGGCGGATGTCCATGTTCATCGTGCCGGCGGATACCCCGGGTATCGAAATTGTCCGCAATTACGGCTTTTATGGTGAGCCCCAGGACACCCACGCCCACCTGCGCTGGACGAGCGTCCGGGTGCCGGCCGAGAACATGCTGGGGGAACAGGGGGATGCCTTTGTGGTGGCACAGGTTCGCCTCGGCGGAGGTCGCATGCACCACGCCATGCGTACCCTGGCCCAGGCCACCCGGGCCTTCGACATGATGTGCGAGCGGGCGGTGTCACGCTTCACCAAGGGTGAGCAGCTGTCAAAGAAACAGATGGTGCAGGAAAAAATCGCCGACTCCTGGGTGGAGCTGCGCCAGTTCCGCCTGCTGATTCTGGAAACTGCCTGGCTGCTGGATCAGGGCCATGACTACAAGGCCACCCGCAAGAACATTGCGGCCGTGAAAACGGTCATGCCGCGGATCCTCAACGAGATTGCCGCCCGCGCCCTGCAGATCCATGGCTCACTGGGCATATCCCACGACATGCCTTTTGCCGAATGGATCATCAATTCCTTTCATGTGGGCCTGGCGGACGGGCCCACGGAAGTGCACAAGGTTACCGTCGCCCGGGAAGTCCTCAAGGCGGTACAACCGGCCGAGGGTCCATTCCCGGATTACCTGAAGTCCGAGCAGGTGCGCCGGGCCCGGGAAAAGTTCGGTCTCGACGGGGAGGGCTGAGCCATGTATGGAATCACTGAACTGAGCCGTTCACTGAAAGGTAGCCGGGCACTGGTGACCGGAGCCGCAAGCGGCATGGGGCGGGCGACCGCTGCCGTGTTTGCCAGCGAGGGAGCCCGGGGCGCGGTGACGGATTATGACGCTGACGGTGCCCGGTCTGTGGCGGAGGAACTCACCAACGCCGGCTATCAGGCCCAAGCCTGGCATCTGGATGTGAGCGATCTGCAAGCAATTCGTAATGTCGTTGCAGAAGTGGAAAAGGCCTTCGGCGGCCTTGATGTCCTGATCAACAACGCCGGTATCTCGGGGTTTGCAGCCATTGACGATGACCAGTACGACACCGTCTGGGACCGCTGTCTGTCGGTTCTGCTGACTGCGCAGCAACAGATGATACGGGCTGCTTTGCCCGCGCTTCGACAGTCATCGCACCCACGTATAGTGAACATTGCCTCCACCGAAGCCCTTGGTGCCACCGCGCAGGACAGCGCCTATGCCGCCGCCAAGGCTGGCGTCAGCGGACTGACCCGTGCTCTGGCCGTGGAGCTCGGGCCCGAAGGCATCACCGTGAACTGCATCTGCCCGGGGCCTATCGATACCGCCATGACCGCGTTCATCGAGCCGGAGCATAAGCAGGTTTTCGCCAAACGACGCACAGCATTACGCCGCTATGGCTTACCGGAGGAAGTCGCCCACGTAACGGTCAGCCTTTGCCTGCCGGCATCTTCTTATCTCACGGGAACCGTCATTCCGGTGGATGGCGGGCTGATGGCCAGAAATGCCTGAAGCTGCTCCCGCCTTCCAGAGATTGTGGAGGCGGGATTCGCAGCATCACGACAAGGTGAGACCGCCATCCACGATGAGGGTCTGGCCCCGCATGTAGGAGGCCAGCGGCGAAGCCAGGAATAGCGCCGGGCCTGCCATTTCCGAAGGCAGTCCCATACGGCCTACGGGTATTGCCGCCTCTGCCATTTCGCGGCGTTTGGGGTTGTCCGTAGTCACTTTGGTCATCTTGGTGGCCACGAAGCCTGGCGCAATGCCATTCACTGCAATACCCTCCGGCGCCCAGGCCTCGCCAAGTGTACGCACCAGGGCCACCGCACCAGCCTTGGAAGCGTTGTAGGCAGGATTGCCTTTGGTGGAATGGAAGGCCGCAGTGGAACTGACAATGATCAGCGACCCTTTGCTGGCGGCCAACTGGTCATGGAACTTCATGGCGCAGGCCCGCAGGCTGTTGAGGTTCACATTGATGACATGATCCCAGCCGCCACGCTCAAACTCGCCCCGCTTGTAGACCACCACACCCTGACACAAAATCAGCACATCGAGCTTGTCGAAGGCGGGCTGAACACGTTCAATCGCATCCATATCGCCCACATCCACCTGCGCATAGTGCAGACCGCCAAGATCCGAACCTTCAGCAGCGTCATAATCGTCCGCCGAGGCCCGGGTACCCCACACGTGCACCTTAGCACCCCGGGCACGAAAGGCCTGGGCGATACCGTTGCCGATGCCGCTGGAGCCACCTACTACCAGTACCGTCTTGCCGCTATAGTCCAGATCATTCATTGTTTTTGTCTCCTGGTGTCGCCTGCTGATGTGCTGGTATTGTCCTTTGACACTACCCCCTGGCCCTTCACCGGGCATCGTCGGATCGGACGATGCCCGGCTTTGCTGGCCAGGCTATGGTGGCAGCGAAAAACAAAAAGAACCTGAGGAACCGAAAGTGCCCTATCACCGCCCTAGCGTCGCCAGCCGGATGACCCACTGCGGATCCCCGTGTCACCAGCACTTCTATCAGTGTTCGGGGAGGAAGCTGTCATGAGCCGGGTCATTATCGAACCCTACCCCCACCAACTGGGCGGCCATTGCGGCTCAGGCGCCCTGCGGGATCTGCTGCACTGGGCTGGGCTCGGCTGGGACGGACTGTCCGGTGACCGGTTACCGGGTGAAGGCCTGGTGTTCGGCCTGGGGGGCGGCCTGTCTTTCATGTACACCCGGTATCCCGGCCTGACACCCCCCATTTACCTGGTGGGCCGCAACGCCGATATGGAACTCGATTTCTGCCGGCGGCTGGACATCGACACCGACCGACAGCAGACCGATAACGCCTGGGATGCCTGGCACCGGGTCAAAGACGAAATCGACCATGGCCGTCCGGTGATGGTCTGGTGCGATATCGCTGAATTGCCCTACCTGCGGGTCAGGCTGTCCAACACCCGGCATGATGTTGTCATCATCGGCTACGATAACGACCGGAACACGGTATTCATCGTGGACAATGACCGGGAAGACACCCAGGAAGTGCCCATGGAGGCCTTCCGCCGGGCCCACGGTTCCAATGGTTTTCCGGGGCCGAACCGGTTTGCAACCTATCCGATGCGATTTCCGGCGCAGCTTCCCGACCTGCTGACCAGTGCCCGGGCAGCAGCGGCCTCGGCCGCCCGTGTGCTGGGTGGTGAGGACGCCCTGCTGTTCGATGTGTCCAGCCTGCCGGAAGGCAGCCTCGTGACGTCTGGCGTAGAGGGCGTCAGGGCCTTCGCCGATGACATCATTACCTGGCCCTACCGTCTTGGCCCCGAAGAACTGTCCGCTGCGGTCAGAAGCCTGCCGGTCTTCATTGAAAAGGCGGGCACGGGCGGCGGTCTTTTCCGTCGACTGGAAGCCAGCTTCTGTCGTGATGTGGCGGAGGCCACTGGCGACCAAAGCTTTGCCGCCGCCACAGAAGCCTGTCAGCGCAGCGCTGATGCCTGGAGCGCTTTGGGTGAAATTGCCCGGGCAGAGGCCATGGATATAAACGCCGTCAGTGAAGCCGCCCAACAGCTACCGGCACTCGAACTGGCCATGCAACAAGCACTGGAGCAGGCCGGACAGGCCACTCCGGACTACTGAACCGATATAACAATGACCGAGGAAACGAGAGATGGCGATCCAGGCTGATGCGTACGAGCTGCAGGCATTCATGAGCAGCGAATTTCCCCAGGCAACCATCACCGTCGAACAGGTAGATCAACAGGGCGCCTGGGTTCGCCAGCCGGTGGACGAGACCCATCTGCGCCCAGGCGGTACGGTTTCCGGTCCCACCATGATGGCTACCGCCGACACCGCCGCCTATGTGGTGGTGTTATCCCATATCGGCATCGTGCCACTGGCCGTCACCAGTAACCTGAACATCAACTTCCTGCGCAAGCCGGAGTCCGGCAAGGCGCTGTTGGCAAAGGGTACCTTGCTGCATCTGGGACGCCGCTCCGTGCTGACCGAAGTGAACATCTACTCAGAAGGGCATCTGGAAAAGCCGGTGGCCCATGCCGTGGTGACCTACGCCATTCCCTCTTCACACAAGAGCGGCTGATACACCAGGCTCACCCTCAGCGCACCCAGCCCAGCGCCCGCTCGAACAGCGCTACGGTGCTGGCGTGTAGCTGATCCCCTGTGGCTTTCGGCGCTTTTCCGGCACAGGCACGGGCATGGGTGCCTTCCAGGATGATACCGAGCTTGTAGCAGGCCAGCACCGCATACCAGTCGATACCGGACGTATCCCGCTGCGTCCGGGTCCGGTAATGCGCCACCAGTTCATCCGCTGCGGGAAACCCTTCCCAGGGCTCTACCCGGAACTCTTCGATAGTGTCCTCAGCCGGTGTTTCTCCGGGCCAAGTGGCCAGCAGCCAGCCCAGGTCCAGCAGCGGGTCGCCAATGGTAGTCAGCTCCCAGTCCACAATGGCGGCCAGCTCACCGCTGTCATGGCGGTACATCACATTACCCAGGTGATAGTCACCGTGGATGATGCCCGGCTCGAACGACGGCGGCTGATTGCGTTCCAGCCAGTCGGCAACCGTCTCCACGCCAGGAATGGCCCGGGGGCCGGACCAGTGGGGGAAGTCAGCGTAGCTTTCCAGTTGATGACGCCAGCGGCTGACCTGGCGTTGCAGATAGTTCTCGGGCTTGCCAAACCCGGTCAGGCCCACTGCTTCGTAGTCCACCGCGCCCAGAGCCGTGATGCCTTCCACCAGCGACAGACCCATGCGGTGCCGGATAGCTGAATCCGAAGCATGAAGTGCTGGCAGACCATTGACCGGAGCAAAGCCATCGACAGGCTCCATCAGATAGAAAGCAGCGCCCAGCACATTCTCGTCCGGACAACCGGCCACCAGCCGGGGATGAGGCACATCGGACTTTGCCAGGGCCTCCAGCATGCGCATTTCACGGCGCATGGTTTCATTGGAGTTGCTGCGAAGGTGAGGGGGCGGCCGGCGCAGAACCAGACCCCGGCCATTGTAGTCAAAGCGCAACAGCAGGTTCTGGGTGCCACCACCAAGCAGGTGAGCGCCGGTTATTTTACCCTCACCCAGCCCCTGATCCACCATCCATGCCTGCAGCCTGCCGGTATCGATATGGTCCTGCCAATGCATAACTTCCCCGTTTTTTTATTGTGTTCAGACAAAAATAATCGACCTCAACCATCAAAAGAATCGTCAGATTGGACGAATCGACCCGGTCATTAACATGGGAGGATGATCCGATGCCGCAAACCGGCTCTCAGGCCCGTTTTCGCCTAAACGCACATTGAAGGAGATTTCTGCCATGCCAATTCCCGCGTCGTTCGAAGGCCGGCTCAAGGTCCCGGCCATTGCCGCCCCCATGTTCCTCACCTCCGGCCCGGATCTGGTGGTGGAAGCCTGCCTGAATGGTGTCATAGGCACCTTTCCCGCTCTCAACCAGCGATCCACGGAGGGTTTCGTTGAGTGGCTTGAAGAAATCGAAGGCCGTCTGGCCGGACAGGATGCCGCACCCTACGGCGTCAATCTGATAGTCCACCGTTCCAACCCGCGACTGGAAGCGGACCTGGAGCAGGTGGTGAAACACAAGGTGCCACTGGTGATCACCTCACTGGGTGCCGTGCCGGAACTGGTCAAGGCGGTACATTCCTATGGCGGACTGGTGTTCCACGACGTAATCAACCGCCGCCATGCGGAAAAGGCCGCCGAGGCGGGCGTTGACGGCATCATTGCAGTTTCCGCCGGTGCCGGTGGCCATGCCGGCAACATGAGCCCCTTTGCACTGGTTCAGGAGATCCGCCAGGTGTTCGACGGCACGGTCATCCTCGCCGGTAGCATCAGTACCGGCGCCCAGGTTGCAGCTGCCCGACTCATGGGTGCTGATCTCGCCTATCTTGGTACACGCTTCCTGGCCACGAAAGAGTCCATGGTGCAACCCGAATACAAGGCAATGGTGCGGGACACCCGGGTGGCCGACATCGTCTATACATCCAAGGTCTCCGGGGTAAACGCCAACTTTCTTCGCCCCAGTGTGGATGCTGCTGGCCTGGATCTCGACAGCACTGAGGCGCATGCCGGCCTGGATATGGAAAACGAGGCCAAGGCCTGGAAGAGCGTCTGGTCCGCCGGCCATGGTGTGGGCGCCATCGACGACGAGCCCTCGGCGGCAGAACTGTGCCAGCGACTTAGCTCGGAATATCGTGAGGCCATGCACAAGGCCTGCAATGACGAGTTCGGCCAATAAGCCAGTTCCCTCCAGGAGCCCTCCGACACAGGAGTGGCTCCCTGCCCCGCCTCTTGCCTGACCCTCTCAGTCTGTTGCTGACGCAAAAATGAACAATTCGTCGGTTTCGACGATAGCTGACCTGTCAGTCGTGACCTAGCTTGATGCTTGCTGATCAACAAACAACCACGAACATCCGGAACAATAAGAACACACGGAGAACCCATCGAATGTATCTGACACAACCGCTTCATAAGGCCCTGATCGAGGCCCCGGAGAAGACGGCAACCGTTTGCAGCGGCCGCCGCCACAGTTACCGGGAATTTGTTTCCCGGGTTGCACGGCTGGCAGCGGGCCTCAAGCAGCTGGGTCTGAATGAAGGCGACCGGGTGGCGATCCTGAGCCTGAACTCGGATCGCTACGCCGAAGCCATCTATGCGACCTTCTGGGCAGGTGGCGTGATCAACCCGGTGAATATCCGCTGGAGTCCGGCGGAAATCATCTATTCCCTGGATGACTGTGACAGTACCTTCCTGATCGTGGACGATACCTTCAGCCCCATGATCATCCCGCTAATGGAGGGTTCGAAATCCCTGCAGACGGTGATCTATGCCGGCGACGGGGAAGCACCCGCCAAAACCCACAATTTCGAGGACCTGGTCCGCGACAACGAGGAAATGGAAGATACCCTGCGCAGCAAGGACGACCTGGCGGCCGTTATGTACACCGGTGGTACCACCGGCAAGCCCAAGGGAGTGATGCTCAGCCACATGAACCTGTTCAGCAACGGACTGGGCTCACAGGCGGTAGCAAACATGCCGATACGCTCGGTTACGCTGCACGCGGCCCCTACCTTCCATGTTGCCGGCACCGGGCTGATTCTGCAGGCGGTGGCCCGTCACAGCACCAACGTCATCATCCCCATGTTCGACCCCAAGGCCGTTCTGGAGGCCATCCAGAACGAAAAGGTGATCGAGACCTTCCTGGTGCCCACCATGCTGCGCATGGTGCTGGCGCATCCCGAGTTTGGCAGTTACGACCTCAGTGGCCTGCAACACATGATGTACGGCGCCTCACCAATGGACAGCACCCTGCTGAGCAAGGCGCGGCAGGCCATGCCAAAGGCCGGCTTCCTGCAGGCCTATGGCATGACCGAACTGTCACCCACCGTCACCATTCTCACCAAGGACTGGCACACCGACGAAGGCTTTGAAAGCGGCAAGATGATGTCCGCCGGCCGCCCCCTTCCCATGGTGGAGATCCGCATTGTGGATGGCGAGGACAACACCGTACCCAATGGCACTCGGGGCGAGATCGTGGCCCGGGGCCCTGTGGTGATGCAGGGTTACTGGAACAAGCCCGAGCAGACCGCCCAGGCACTGCGTAATGGCTGGATGCACACCGGCGACGCCGGCTACATGGACGATGACGGCTTCGTTTATGTGGTGGATCGAATCAAGGACATGATTGTTACCGGCGGCGAGAACGTCTATTCCGCAGAAGTGGAGGAAGCGGTACTCCAGATGCCCCAGGTCGCCCAGTGCGCAGTGATTGGGGTGCCGGACGAGGACTGGGGCGAGCGGGTTCACGCCACGGTGGTCGTGCAGGAAGGCGAGGACCTGAACCTGAACGACCTTATGACACACTGCAAGTCCCTGATTGCCAACTACAAGATTCCCCGCAGCCTGGAAGTCCGGGATGAGCTGCCCGTGTCCCCCGCGGGCAAACTGCTCAAGTATAAGCTGAGGGAAGAGCACTGGTCCGACCGGGACCGCAAGGTGAGCTGAACAACGACACGACAACAACAAACAGACAGGAGTGCCCCATGACTTACCTGAAAACCCCGCTTGCCGGCTTTGTCGCCGGCGCCACACTGGCCGGTATGCTGGTCGCAGGCAATGTGGACGCCAGGGAACTGAGCTTTGCCTCCGGTGCCACGCCCAACTCCATCGGTTCCAAGAGCATTGAGGTATTTACCAATGCTCTGGAGGAGCGCAGCGATGGTGATCTGACCGTCAAACCTTACATGCAGTCACTGCTCAGTTTTATGGAGACCCCGCCTGGTCTGAGAGATGGCATGGCAGATTTCGGCGCGGTGCTGACGCCCTATTTCCAGAGCCAGTTTCCCAGCACCATCATGCTGACGGAACTGACCATGCTGCTGGAGCTGGACGACACCTCCGCCAGGGAAGCCACCTACGCCTTTGGTGGTGCCATCTCCGAATATGTATTCAATAACTGTCCTGAATGTCTGGACGAATACACCAACAACAATCAGGTCTTCCTGGGGATTGGCGGCAGCACACCTTATACCCTGATCTGCAACAAGCCAGTGGTAACCATGGAGGATATCGAAGGCAAGCGGATCCGTATCGGCGGACCCCAGTGGGCCCGGTGGGCGGAAGCCATGAATGCCTCACCGGTCTCCATGGCGGTAAACGAAGTGTATGAAGGCCTGGGTCAGGGCGTGCTGGACTGTACCGCCCATAACCTGCCCGACCTGACCAACTTCAATTTTATTGAAGTGACCAGTGACATCACCGTGGGCGTTCCCGGTGGCATCTTCGGAGGCATTGCCACTCATATGAACGCGAATGCCTGGCAAAGCCTGTCGCCGGAGAACCGGGAGGCGGTACTCTATGGCTCGGCCGCCATCATCGCCGAACTGGGTCGCCTGTACGTGAAGGAGCATGAAGAAAACCGGGTGCTGATCGAGGAGAAGGAAGACATCACCGTGCACGAGGCCGGCGATGAGCTCAAGGCGGCCACCCGCAGCTTCATCGAGAATGACATCGCTACCATTGCGGCCCGTTATCAGGACAAACACGGCCTGGAACGCTCCGACGAGATGATCGCCGAGTTCCGTGAGCGGCTGAACCACTGGCTCGAACTGGTACAGGACGTGGAAACCGGTGAAGAGTTGCAACAACTCTACTGGGACAAAGTGTTCTCGAAGGTTGATGTAAATCAGTACGGTATGTAAAGGAAAAGGAAAGCGTTTGCCGGGCCGAGGCATTGAGCCCCGGTCCGGCAACATTTTACATGGTCCGCAGCTCTTTTTTCAGTATCTTGCCAACCGGATTACGCGGAATGGCATCGATCTGCTTCATCTTTTCCGGCAGCTTGTAGACGCTCATACCCTGCTCCTTCAGGTAGTCGTTGATTTCCTCCAGGGTCGGCGGGTTGTCCTCGTCTGCAGGCACCACGCAGATACAGACCCGCTCTCCCATGACGTCGTCCGGCTGGGGAATGACCGCCACGTCCTGCACCTTGTCGAAGCCCAGTACGGCATTCTCCACCTCCACACTGGAGATATTGAAACCACCGCGGATGACCATGTCTTTCTTGCGGTCGTAAAAGCCTACGTGTTTCTCGTCCTGAACAATGAACAGATCACCGGTACGGAAGAAACCGTCATCGGTGAATGAGCGCTCGGTGATATCCGGGCGCTGGAAATAGCCGGCAAACAGCCCCGGGCTGCGATAGCACAGCTCTCCGATTCCACCGGGCTCGGTAATTTCCTCGTCCGTATCACCCAGTATCTTCACTTCGACCCCATAAATGCCGGATGGCCACTCAACGCCTTTCTTGCCCCACCAGGGCAGATGGTCCACCCGCATATCCAGCTCTGGAACGTCCGCCGGACCCGCTACCAGGCTGGTACCCTCGTTCTGGCCCCAGATGTTGACGATGTCGATATCCCAGCGGCGTTTGAACTCCTGCATGGACCACGCGGACGGGGGTGCCGAACCGGTGGTGATCGTACGGATACTGGACAGGTCCAGCTGATCTACATTGGGCAGTTTGGCAATCATATTGAGCATCGCCGGCACCAGGATGGTGTACTGGATTCGCTCTTCCACCAGCTGTCGCAACAGGATATCCGGGGTAATGGGATGGTGCAGCACAAGCGTACCTGCGGCCGCCAGCCAGGGCACGTAGTTGACCCCCACCGCCGTCATGTTCACCAGCGGTGCCACACACAAAATGCGATCGCCCTTCTCCAGGCCGCAGGTAGTGAATACCAGGCTGATCAGGTACTCCCAGTTGTTGTGGCTCATGGGGCAGCCCTTGGGGTCGGCCTCTGTGCCCGAGGTCCAGCAAAGGGTGAAGATATCGTTGGCATCCACCGGTGCACTCACCGCCTCTCCCGGCTCGCCACGGGCAAAATCCGTCAGCTCCCGCAGGCCGATGTAATGTTCGAACCCCAGTTCCTGACCCAGTGCCTTGTAGTCAAAATCGTGAAAGGTCTCAGCGGAAACATAGAACCGGGCATCGGTCATTTCCTTCACATAACCCACGTCCTTCCGGCGCCACTGCATGGGCAGGGCCGAAAGCAGTCCGCCTGCCTTTGCCGCAGCCAGATAGAGCATGGCCAGCTCCCACACGTTGGGCAACTGGGCGACCAGTACGTCGTCCTTGCCGAAGCCACGACGTGACAGTTCCGAAGCGGTGGCATCAACCGCCCGGCCAAATTCAGCCCAGTTCAGGCGTTGAGCCGGCGTTCCCACCAGTTCGTCCCGGTTGGGGGGATCCACCACCGCCTCGCGGTCGGGATGAGCCTCGCAGTTGGCCTGGAAACGCTCAAGCAGGGTCCTGCGCCCCCAGTATCCCTTGCGGGTATATTCCTCGATCAATTCAGGTTTGTGCAAAATCATGGTTCAGATCTCCTGTCGCGAGGGTCTTTTTGTTGCCCGGCACTCACAAACCATGACGGCTCACATCCACTTTAGAGAAGACTTCTTTCCAGTAGAGGTCGGCCAGGGCCTCACCACTATCCACCCCTTCCACCAGAGAAACCCATTTCTCAAGGATCGGACGAAAGGTTTCGATCATCTCATCGGCGTTAGTGACACCATATTTTTCGGCATAGGTGGCGGCCATGTTGTCCAGATCCTGACGAATGAACTCACGGGTCTGCTCTTTCATGGCATCGCTGGCATCATGGACATCGATTCTGTCGAGTTCCCGGGCGGTCTCCATGTTGTCCATGGCAGCTTGAGCATAGCCCCAGCTCAGCTCCGCAGAGAGCACTGCAGAGGCATGGAGAACAGCGGTGCGCTCATCTTCGCTCAGACTGGACCAGGCATCACGATTGACCGTGTTGCCTACGCCGGCAAATACGCCTCCCGGAGCACCTGTGGTGATATCAGTCACTACTTCCATCAGATTGACAATGGTGAGCTCCGGTGCCGAATGGATGGTGCAGTCCACCACGCCCTGGCTGAGGGCCTCATAAGTTTCGTGCTGCGGCACCGATACCGGCGATGCCCCGAGGTCTTCCGCCCACCGCGACCACTGTGCACCACCGATCCGCACCCGCTTGCCCTCCAGTTCTTCCAGATTGCGCACCGGAGTGTTGCATAGCAGCATGTAGGGTGAGGTACCACCGCCACCGATAAACACCTGATTCTGGGCCTCGAACTCGCCGGCACACTCCGGGCAATCATTGAACAGGTATTCGGACATGGCACCGGCGTAGGCCAGGCCTGCCGACTCCGCCGGGGCGTCGGTCAACTCCAGCAGCATGGAGACTTCCGCTGCCAGGTTAGTGCTGGGAAACTCCGCTGGAAAGTAGGGCGTCAACACCAGCCCACTGTCGGCCATACCGTCCCTGACGCCTGAGGGGGTTTCCGAAAAGCTCAACAACGACTGGGGATAAACTTTCGCACTGAGCGCTCCACCGGAATAAGTCTCCATGGCCTCGGCAAAGGCTTCACCCGCCTCAGCACCGATGGATTGAGGGGCATAGCCGGTGGCATAACTGATGGTACGGGCATGGGCTGCGCCGGCCAGTAAGGTGCCAGTTACGGCCAGTGGCACGGCAAGACGGATAAAACGGGGCATTTTCAGCGAATGCATAACAGCTCCTGATAGCACCTGCTCCGGGTGCATTTGTTGTTGTGTGATTGCTGTCGGTAATAAAGCCGGGCAATCCCGGCCATCCATCAGCATAGGAAGGCTGGCGGAAATGGGCCTCGTCCGTTCCGACGAGATCACTGCAGCACCGCCTGCTACCGACAGGTCAAATCGTCGAATCAGACGAGGTCGGGGCTTTTGTGCTAAGAGACACTGTGTGATACGTCCGGCCACAACCACAACAACATCGGGAGAATACAATGCACGGACTGATGCAAGACAAGCCCCTGCTCATCTCGTCACTTATCGAGCACGCAGCTACTTTCCACCCGGAAACGGAAATCGTGACCAAGACCGTGGAAGGTCCCATGCACAGGACCAACTACCGCGAGCTGCGTAACCGTTCGAAGCGGGTGGCCAACGCCCTGCAGACTCTGGGCACAGACTTCCAGGACCGCGTGGGCACCCTGGCCTGGAATACCTATCGCCACTATGAGCTGTACTTCGGCGTGTCCGGCAGCGGCGCCATCCTCCACACCATCAATCCGCGCCTGTTTCCGGAACAGCTGATCTACATCATCAAACACGCCGAGGACAAGGTACTGTTTTTCGATATCACCTTCGCGGATCTGGTGGCGCAGCTGGCACCACAACTGGAGACTGTCGAGGCCTTTGTGGCCATGACTGACCGGGAGCACATGCCGGACATCGACCTGCCCAACCTGCATTGTTACGAGGATCTGGTGGAAGCCGCCAGCGAAGAGTACGACTGGCCCGAGTTTGACGAGCGCACTGCCTCTTCGCTTTGCTACACCTCCGGCACCACCGGCAACCCCAAGGGGGTTCTCTACGGCCATCGCTCCACGGTGCTGCATTCTCTGATGCAGGTGGCGCCGGATGCGTTCGAAATCAGCAGCAAGACCAGTATGTTGCTGATTGTGCCCATGTTTCACGCCAACGCCTGGGGCGTGCCCTACTCCGCCCCCATGGTGGGCGCCAAGGTCGTGCTGCCCGGCCAGCATCTGGATGGCGAGAGTGTCTACCAGTTGATGAAAGACGAAAACGTCACTTTCTCCATGGCGGTACCCACCGTCTGGCTGATGCTGTTCCAGTACCTGGATTCCACACCCGGTGCCAGTCTGGACGAGCTGAGCCTGACCGGTGTCGGCGTGGGTGGCTCGGCACCGCCGATTGCCATGATCGAGCGTTTCCGCAAGTCCGGCATCGACATGGTTCAGGGCTGGGGCATGACTGAAACCAGTCCGCTGGGCGTCATTAATAAACCGCTGCCCAGGCATGCCAGCCTCAGTGATGAGGAGATGGCAAAGCTCAAGACCAAGGCCGGCCGTGGCATCTGGGGCGTAGAGATCAAGATCGTCAACGATGCCGGCGAACGCCTACCCTGGGACGGCAAAACCTCCGGCCATTTCTATGTGAAGGGCCCGTGGATTGCCAGTGGCTACTACCGTCAGGAAGGAGGCAGCAAGCTGGACAGCGAGGGCTTCTTCCCCACTGGCGATATAGGCACCATCGACCCCGACGGCTTCCTGCAACTGGTAGATCGCTCCAAGGATGTGATCAAGTCCGGCGGTGAGTGGATATCCTCCATCGAGCTGGAAAACGCCGCAGCCTCTCACCCTGACGTTGCCGAAGCTGCCGTGATCGGCATTGCTCATCCGACCTGGCAGGAACGCCCTCTGCTGATCGTCGTACTCAAGGACAATACCAACACGGAAAAGGAGGACCTGATGCAGTTCCTGGCAGAGCATGTTGCCAAGTGGTGGCTGCCGGACGACATACTGTTCGTGGACGAGCTTCCCCACACTGCCACCGGCAAGCTGCTGAAGACCAAGCTCCGGGAAGAGTTCGGTGACTTCAAACCGGTAAGCACCGGTTGACCCCATCTCCCGCCAGCGCTTTCAGCTGGCGGGACCTTCCCGATGGTTTAGCCATGATCGACCAGACATTTATCGGTTTCCGTTTACCGCCCCACACTCAGGTCGTCGAAAAGGGCCGCCTGCGTTTCTTCGCCAGAGCTATTGGCGAAACCAACCCCGTGTATCTGCAAGAAGAGGCCGCAAAAGCAGCAGGTTGGGTGTCGCTACCGGTGCCGCCCACGTTCCTTTTCTGTCTGGACATGGAGCGGGACAACCCCTATGACTACATGGACACTCTGGGTATTGAACTGGGCAAGGTCCTTCACGGGGAACAACGCTTCAATTACTACCAGGTTGCCTGCGCCGGAGATCGGCTGACTTTTGACTCCCGGATCACCGACATTTACCAGAAAAAGGCCGGCGCCCTGGAGTTCGTGGTACGGGACACTGCAGTTTTCCGGGAAAGCGACGAGTCGAACCGGAAAAAGCTGGCCGACCTTCGTTCCACCATTATTATCCGTCACAGGTAAAGCCGCATGCGTACTGATGTCGACACCGCAACGTTCGAGGTCGGGGATGAAATTCCGCCCTTGTCCACACCTCCCGTTTCGAGACTGACCCTGGCACTGTATGCCGGCGCGTCCGGTGATCACAATCCGATTCATGTAGATCTGGATTTCGCCCGCTATCATGGCATGGATGACGTTTTTGCCCATGGCATGCTGGCTTCCGCCTACCTCGGCCGGATGCTCACCAACTGGCTGCCACAGGATACCCTGATCAGTTTCGGCATGCGCTTTGTGGCCATCTCCCATGTCCACGATAAACTGAGCTGCCAGGGACGGATTACCGAGCGCTTCAAGGAAGCAGGCGAACAGCGAGCGTGGCTCGAGCTCAGCGTTATCAACCAGCACGGCGAAACCAAAGTTGTGGGCGACGCCCTGGTCCGCCTGTCAACACCAATGCTTCAGCACCCGTAACACCGAACCCGGAGACGCAACCCGATGAGCACCACCGCGAACTTTACCATCCGCCACGAACACCATTTCGGTGACCGAGTGGTACACTGTTATCAGGAGCGTCCGGAAAGTGTGCTGGCCTCCTTCCTGGCATCAGTGGAACGGGCACCGGGGGCTGACTGCATTGTCTGCGATGGGCAGCGGCTAAGCTATCAGGAAGTGGCCGACCGGGCAGATGCGATGGCAGCGCAGCTTCGCCATCGGGGTGTGGAGCCCGGAGACCGGGTTGGCCTGCTGATCGGCAACAGTACCGAGCTGGTGCTGACCGTGCTCGGTGTATTGCGTGCCGGCGCCATCGTGATGCCACTGAACACCCGCGAGCAGGCTCCAGGGCTGCGCTATATGCTGGAGCACTCGGATGCGCGGGCGGTGGTCTATACCGCCGACCAGAGCGGCAAGCTGCCATCTCCGGAGGTCCTGCCGGGCCTCCTTCACCGGTTTGCCATCGGGGTCGAAGACACCTACAGCGAGCCGTTTGAAAACCTGCTGAAAGCCGCCGGTACCGATCTGCCCCTGCCCACCGCAAACGAGGAGGATCCGGCGGTCATTCTCTACACCTCCGGCACTACCGGTACACCCAAAGGTGTGATCCTGACCCACTTCAACATTCTCCACTCGGTGATGCACTTTCAGCACACCATGGCCCTGGGGGATGGTGAACGTAGCCTGCTGGTGGCGCCGGGCAGCCACGTCACAGGTCTGGTGGCCAATATCCTGACCATGACCCACGTGGCCGGCGCCATCGTGGTGATTCCCGCCTTCGACGCGGTGGAAGCGGTGGCTCTGATTGCCCGCGAGAAAGTGACCCACACTATTATGGTGCCGGCCATGTACAACCTGTGCCTGCTGCGCACCAACTTCCGCGATCACGACCTGAGTGCATTCCGCATCGGCGGCTTTGGCGGCGCCCCCATGCCGGAGAGTACCATCGAAAAACTCCGGGACCAGTTGCCGGACCTTGAACTGATCAACGCCTACGGCGCCACCGAGACTACCTCTCCTTCCACCTGCCTGCCTCTGGGTGACGCCGGCGAGCACGCAGACAGTGTGGGTCAACCCGTACCCTGCGGCGATGTCCGAATCATGGACGACCTTGGCCGCGAGGTACCCCGGGGACAGTCCGGTGAACTGTGGATCAGCGGCCCCATGGTGGTCCCGGGCTACTGGAACAATCCGGAGGCAAACGCCCGCGAATTCACCGCCGGGCACTGGAAGTCCGGTGACATCGGCTCCATGGATGAGCAGGGCTTCGTGCGGGTGTTCGACCGTAAAAAGGACATGATCAACCGGGGTGGCTACAACATCTACAGCGTGGAGCTGGAAAACCTGATCACCGGGCACCCGGCGGTGGTGGAATGCGCGGTAATCCCTCACCCCGACGAGGTACTGGGTGAGAAAATCCATGTGTTTGTCACCAGGGTGGAGGAACAGGGAGTGACGGAAGACGATATCCGCCAGTTCTGCCGGAAAAACCTGGCGGACTACAAGACGCCGGACTATGTCACTATTCAGGAAGATCCGCTGCCGCGGAATGCCAATGGCAAGCTGGTGAAAGCCGGGTTGAAGGAGCGGATTGGGGGCTAGTTTCCGAAAAATGGGGCTAGATCAGACCCTATTTTCCTTCGGAAAAATGGGTCAGACCCCGCGATCTCTCAACCTGCGTAGAGAGATTCGATGACCTCCGTATACTTCTCGTAGATCTTGCTCCGCCGCACCTTCATGGTGGCCGTTACCTCGTCATCGTCGTGGTCCAGTTCCTTGGTGAGCAGGCTGAAGCGCTTGACCTGGGCAACCTGGGGTAACTGGTCGTTGCCTCTGTCAACCTCTTCCTGAATCAGCGCGTTGACCTGTTCATGTTCCGCCAGGCTACGGAAGGTGGTGTAGGCCACCCGCTCCTGCTCTGCCCACTTTGCGACGGTCTCGAAATCGATCTGGATTAGGGCGCTGATGAACTTGCGGGCTTCACCAATAACGATGCATTCCTTGATGTAAGGACTGGCCTTGATGGTGTTCTCAATCTCCGTGGGCGAGAGGTTCTTGCCGCCGGCGGTGATCATTATGTCCTTCAGGCGGTCCACGATGCGCAGGTGCTCACCTTGCCATTCCCCGACGTCGCCGGTATGGAGCCAGCCGTCCCTCAGGGTTTTGGCGGTGGCCTCGTCGTTCTTGTAGTAGCCCGGGAACATGCTGTTGCCCCGTAACAGGATCTCATTGTAGTCACCGAGTTTTACCTCTACGCCTCTCACGGCCTTGCCCACCGTGCCCAGCTGGATATCGCGCGGTGGCTGGGCTGTGGCGACACCGGTGCTTTCAGTCTGGCCGTAGACTTCCACCAGCGGCACACCGATGGTGCGGAAGAACTCGAGGATACCGGAAGATATGGGTGCGGCACCGGTCATGGCGATGTGACAGCGTCGCAGTCCCACGTAGTTCTGCAGGGCCCGGAACACCAACCAGTACCAAAGGCCATAGCGGGCCTTGTCTGACAGGCTCCACTGCGACTTCGGTTTGGTGGCCAGGGGCGCGCAGGCCGCCATGGCCCGGTTGAACAGGGACCGACGCAGGCGACCGGTTTCCTGGATCTTGATGTAGATTGAGGAATGCAACTTCTCCCAGATTCGAGGCACCCCAAGGAAAAACGTTGGCGCGATTTCACGCAGATCTTCCTGCACCGTGCGCAGGCTCTCCCCGAAACTGACTGTACTGCCAACATACAGCGGCCCGATATTGGTGAACGCCTGCTCCGCCACATGACACAGGGGCAGATAGGACAGGCTGGTATCATGCTCGCCGATATCCAGAAGTTCGATCAGCCCGGGCGCTGCCGCGTACAGATTCCGCCAGGAAATCATTGCCCCCTTGGGGCGGCCGGTAGAGCCTGAGGTATAGATCATCAGAGCGGTTTCATCCATGGACTGCTCATCCAGCAGCTGGTCCACAATCCCGGGGTGTGCCCGCTCATGGGCGGCACCCATGGCCTCCACTTCCCCGAAAGGGGTGGGCGGGTCCGGATAGTGGCGCAACCCCTTCATGTCGATGACGATGTTGTGTCGCAGATAAGGCAGCTGGGGCCAGGCTTCCAGAATTTTGTCCGTCTGTTCCTGGTCCTCGCAGATGACCATGGTAGTGTCGCTGTGCTCCAGCACGTAGGCCACTTCATTCCAGGGGCTGGTGGGGTATACCCCGACACAGATTCCCCGCACCAGGCCGATCCCCATCTGGGCGATCACCCATTCCTCACGATTTTCGGAAATAATGGCCACATGGCCGCCGGGTTCCAGCCCCAGGGCCTTCAGCCCCAGGCCGAACTGCCAGGCCCGGCGATAGTAGGTCTGCCAGTCAATGGCCTGCCAGATGCCAAAGTCCTTCTGGCGCAGGGCCAGGTCACCGGGCCGCTGGCGGGCATGCTCCCGCAGCATCTGCGGCAGGGTCAGTTCAGGTAGTGCAGGCGCTGTCATGAAAGCCACCGTTTGCGGCGCTTGTAATGCTTGATGTCCCGGTAACTGCGGGCTTCTTCCCCCTTGGCACCGACGCCAAGGTAGAACTCCCGTACATCCTCGTTGGAGGTGAGTTTATCCGCCGGTCCGTCAATCACAATCTTGCCGTTTTCCATGATATAGCCATAGGACGCAAGGGCCAGGGACACGGCGGCATTCTGTTCAACCAGCAGGATCGCCGTGCCCTGCTCACGGTTGATACGGGCAACAATTTCGAAGATTTCCTCCACCAGCAAGGGGGCCAGCCCAAGTGAAGGCTCATCCAGCATGATCAGTTCCGGCCGGGCAATCAGCGCCCGCCCCAGGGCCAGCATCTGCTGCTCGCCGCCGGACAGGTAGCCGGCCAGCTGACGACGGCGTTCCCGCAGACGTGGGAAGTAGTCGTAAACCAGTTCATAACCCTGAGTACGGGACTGCCCCCGACCGGTCAGGGCGTAGGTCGCGGCGACAAGGTTTTCCTCTACGGTCAGGTCTTCGAATACCCGACGGCCTTCCATGACGTGAAACAGCCCATCCCGCACCATTTTTTCCGGTGGGCGGTTCTTCAGGCTCTCGCCATTGAAGCGGATATCGCCAGCCGTAAGTTCGCCATCCTCAAGGGACAGCAGACCAGAGACGCTTTTGAGGGTGGTAGACTTGCCGGCTCCGTTGGACCCCAGCAGTGCCACAATGGCACCGTGGGGAACGCTCAGGGACAGGCCCCGGAGGACCTGCACTGTCTTGTTATAGACAACTTCGATGTTATCGACTTCCAGAACGGCGTCCATAATGCCCTCAGTCGAGGTGAATCCAGTCAGATACCGGCTCGTAACGACCTTCCTTCGCGTTTACCCGCCAGATACGGCCGACCGGGAAGGACATGTTCTTCACGGTTACGGGAACCCCGATAATGCCTCCGGTGTCCCAGTCCTCGATAGAAGCCAGAGCCTCGGCCATATTGTCACCGGTCAGCTCCTTGCCTGCGTCCAGAGTACGCTTGACCACCTCGGTCCAGACCATGGCGTTGAACCAGCCCTGCATGTAACCGGTAGGACGGTAGCCCGCTTCGGGATCGCTCTGTTCCGCCTGGGTCCGCAGTGCGTCCAGCATGGGTCCGCCTTCCTCACTGTCGTAGTAGTTATAGGGCATGACGCCCATGTAGCCATCGGCATCCTCACCCATCTTGTCGATGATCAACTTGTCGGAGGACCAGAAGGTGCCCATGAACTGGGTGTCCAGCCCCATCTGGCGCATCTGAACCATGAATTCGTTGATCGGAGACAGGATATATCCATGGAAAACGATGTAATCAGGACGGGCCCTGCGCATTTTCAGCACTTCGGCGGAGACATCCACGCTGCCGGGCTTGGTGACAATTTCCTCGACCACCTCGATACCCAGTTCCGCCGCACGGGCCTTGCCGTTTTCGATGGGATCCTTGCCAAACTCGGTATCACTGTAGACGAAAGCCACCGTAGGCATGTCGCCACCTTCACCCTGGCTGGCGATATATTCGAGGATGATGCCGAACATCTGACTGTAGTTGGGCCCGGGAATGAACTGATAGGGGTATTGCTCATTGTCGGTCAGCGCGGTCGCAAAGGACGCGCCACTCATGAGCACGGAGTTCATCTCGTTGACTTCGGAGGCGATAGCTTTCATGAACCCGGTGCTGTCGCCGTAATAGGTGGCCAGGTTATCGTTACCGGAGATTTTCTTGAAGGCGGCCACGGATCGGTCCACCTCGTACGCGGTGTCTTCCATGACGTACTCCACCGGATGACCGTTGATGCCGCCCTGGCTGTTGATCCAGTCGGTGTAGTCCGTCAGGCCTGCGTGAATGTGGATACCGGCAAAGGCAAACACTCCGGAGAGAGGGATTGAACCGCCAAATACGATCGGTTCCTTGTCCTGGGCCAGAACCGGTGCTGCCAGCCCCAGGGCGGCTACCACGCTGCCGATACCGGCCAGCCGGCGACCCTTTCGCATCACTTGGTTGAACATGGGTCTTCTCCTTGCTTCTTGTTGTTGGTGTGGTCAGGTCTGTTTTGACCGTAGCGTTTTCAGCTACGGAATGGCCACAGGTGGAAGAATCGGCGTATGCGGCGCCAGATCTCCGCCAGCCCGTGGGGCTCGAAAATCAGGAAGCCCACGATCAGGGCACCGAAAATAATCTCCAGCATCGGCGACATGAACACCGGTGCATTGGGCCAAATAGGCGTCATCACCGCCGTCAGCAGTTTCAGTGCTTCCGGCACCAGGGTCATGAAAGCTGCGCCCAGAATTCCCCCCAAAAGGTTGCCCATGCCCCCGACGATCACTGCCGCCAGGTAGAAAATGGACATGGACAGCGGGAAGCTCTCCGGCGTTACCACCCGGTAGAAATAGGCGAACAGGCCACCGGCAACCCCCGCATAGAACGAACTCAGGGCAAAGGACATCAGCTTGTACTTCAGCAGGGGGATGCCCAGGATTTCTGCCGAAATGTCACGGTCACGAATGGCGATAAAGGCACGACCGACGCGGGTCCGAAACAGGTTTTTTGCTGCCAGCAACGCAAGAACTGCCAGCGGCAGGATGATGAAGTACATGGCAAAGTCACTGCGGAACTCCAGACCAAGCAGGTGGGCAGGCTGCAGGCTCTGGCCTTCCATGCCACCGGTCACTGGCTCCCATTCGGCAAAAATGAAGTGCAGGAACACACTGGCCGCCAACGTGGCGATGGCCAGGTAAAGTCCCTTTACTCGCAAGGATGGCAGGCCCACCAGAATCCCCACCGCAGCCGCCAACAATCCTGCCGCCAGCAGAGTCACCGGGAATGGCAAGGCGGTATTGTTGGACAGCCAGGCCACGGTATAGGCACCCACCCCCATAAAACCTGCCTGGCCGAGGGAGATCAGCCCGGTGTAGCCGGTCAGGATGTTCAGGCCGGTGGCACTGATTACCGCTATGCCCACCAGGCACCCCAGGTAAAGCAGGTAGGAGCTGGCCATAAACGGAAAGGCCAGCAGTGCGGCCAGCAGCAGAGCAAACCAGATTTTCTGGGTGTTGCTGGTCCAGATGGCCTCATCAGCCAGGTACGTCTGTTTGGCGTCGCCGATGCGCATCAGACCCTCTCTATCTCGTGAGTACCGAAGAGACCGTAGGGTTTCAAAACCAGGATCACTGCCAGCACCGCAAAGGTTGCTGGCATGCGATATTCCCCACCCAGGTAGGCTCCGGCAACGGTTTCCAGCCAGCCGATAAACACCCCGGCGATCAGTGCACCGAGGATGCTGTCCAGCCCACCGACGATGACCACCACCAGCACACTCAGGCCGATGATGCCGAACTGGGGACTGAGGCCACCGGTGGCTGCCACCAGGATGCCGGCCACGGACGCGGCCAGGGAGCCAAATACCCAGGCCAGGTTGAATACCCGGCGAACATTGATGCCCATGGAGTAGGCCGCCGCCTGATCCGACGCCGTGGCCCGCAGTGCCACCCCGCCCCGGGAAAACCGGAAATACAGCAGGTAAAGGACCAGCACGGACATTCCTATCAAGAAGCCATAGGCAATCTTGGGAGCGAGATACATGGGCCCGATAAACACCGGCTCACGAGGAAGAAAGGATGGCAGTAGTTGTGGGTTGGACGTCCAGATCATTTCCACCAGCCCCACCAGGATACTGGCGATGCCGATGGTTACCATAACCACGGAAATGGGTGACTCCCCCAGCATGGGCCGAATCATGGTTTTCTCGATGACACCCCCGAGCAGGGCGCCGCCAAGCACCGCCAGCGGCACCGCTACCCAGGGTGACATTTCCATGCCGCCGGCAAAGGCCAGAAAGAGATAAGCCGCAAACATCATGATTTCGCCGATGGCGAAGTTGATCACCCGGGTGGCCTTGTAGATGATGACGAAACCCAGGGCAATCAGGGCATAGAGACCGCCCATGGCCAGCCCCGCCAGGCTGATTTCACCAAAAAACAGCCAGTCCATCAGGCCGCCTCCCGATCCGGATTGAGCCGTTTCCGGAGGCTGTCGATATCGCTGTTGCCAAGGTAGGCCTTGATGACTTCGGGGTTCTGCTGAACATCTTCCGGTTCGCCCTCGGCGATCACCTGACCGAAGTTGAGCACGGCAATATGATCGGAGATATCCATCACCATGCCCATGTCGTGTTCCACCATCAGCACCGTGATATCCCATTCTTCACGGATATCCAGAATGAACCGGGCCATGTCCTCTTTCTCTTCCCGATTCATACCTGCCACGGGCTCATCGAGCATCAGCACTTTGGGGCGCATGGCCAGGGCCCGGGCTAACTCGACCCGCTTCTGCAGGCCATAGGGCAGGCTCGCTACCGGGTGACGACGGATATGATCAATCTCGAGGAAGTCGATGATCCGGCGCTCCACCTCCTCGCGAATCTCCATTTCCTCCCGGCGAGCGCGGCCAAAATAGGCCAGTGAGCTCAGCAGACCGGTCTTCATGTGCACGTGGGCACCGAGCTTGATATTGTCCAACACCGTCATGCCCCGGAACAAGGCAATATTCTGGAAGGTACGAGCGAGCCCCATGGCAGCCCGCTTCGGGGGTTTGACGCCCTTCAGGGGCTGGCCCTGATAGCGGATTTCACCCTCCTGTGGCTTATAAAAGCCGGAGATACAGTTGAATAGTGAGGTCTTGCCCGCACCATTGGGACCAATCACTGTGGTGATAGTGTCCCGGGGCACCTGAAAGCTGACATCCTGCAGCGCATGCACACCACCGAAGGATAGCGACAGCTGGCTGATTTCCAGTATGCTCACAACGCCTCCATGTACTGACCCGCTTCCACATTCCAGCTGTCCCCGCCGGGCGGATCATTACCAGAAGCGGCTCATTGGTTGTTGTTTTTATCTTTTGAATAGATTGCGGGGGCGATTCAGCGAAGAAATCGTCCATTCCGACGATATTGATTCGAACACCCGGATCAATCCTCCTCATGGCAGAAAATCGTCTGTTGCGACGATACTTGGGCGGCCAACCCTGGCATATCGTCTAGACTCACTCCTGATAATCAACAAACCAGCGGGCGATCCTCTTTGGTTATCCGCCCCGAAAGGCCTTACCAATGAGCACCAACGGGCAACAGCCGACATCAAAGCGCGCAAGTCAGACAGACTTTGATCCGGAGGCACTTCTCAGCTACCTCAGAAAACACCTTCCTGAGCTCTCGGCATCCATTGACGCCGGAGACCTGTCCATCGACCCAATCTCCGGTGGCCAGTCCAACCCCACCTACTTCGTGACCATCGATGACCGGGAACTGGTGCTGCGCAAGGCACCCAACGGCGAACTACTGCCCGGTGCCCACCGGGTGGACCGGGAATACCGCATCATGGATGCCCTGGCTGGCTCCGGGGTGCCAGTGCCGGACATGGTGCGACTGGAGGAAGACAAGAGCTTGCTCGGCGCCCCCTTCTACCTGATGGAGCGACTGCATGGTCAGGTTTTTCATGAAAGCACTCTGCCGGACCACACCCCCGACGCACGATTCGCCATCTATGACCACAAGGCCCGGGTTCTGGCCAATCTTCACCGTGTGAATATCGCTGAAAAAGGGCTTGAGGACTACGGCCGCAAGGGTCCCTTCTTCAGTCGACAGATCCATCGCTGGACCAAACAGTGGGAGCTGTCTAAAACCCGGGAGATTCCAGAGATCGACCAGCTCGCCAATTGGCTGAAGGAAAACGATGACGGCGACGAAACCTCCACTCTGGTGCACGGCGACTACCGCATCGGCAACCTGATGCTGCACCCGACAGAACCCCACATCGTGGGCGTGCTGGACTGGGAGCTGTCCACCCTGGGGCACCCTCTGGCCGACCTGGCCCATGCCACCGCCATGTGGCACATCACCCCGGAAGAATACGGTGGACTGATGGGTGCCGATCTCAAGGCTCTGGGCATTCCGGAGCGCCAGCAATTCGAGGACACCTACCTGGAAGCGGCCGGTTTCAGTGACGGCCTGACCACCTTCCACCACGCCTTCGCCCTGTTCCGCTGGGCGGTTATTTTTCAGGGTATCGCCAAGCGCGCCGAGTCTGGCAATGCCGCTTCGGAGAATGCTGCAAAGGTCGGCGCGCTCGCGGTTGCCCTCGGGCGCCGGGGTGCGGAGTTGCTGTCCGGAAAACGCCTGTCGAACTGACGCTACATCCGGTTTATAGGAGTAACCTGCCCCCGACCCGAACTGCCGGGGAAGCACGGAAGCCGCACACAACAAATACAACACGCAACTGCAGGTGGCCCTCTTCATGGCCACGGGAGAATCGTAATGAAGAGCAACTTTTTAAAACTGACCGCCGCAAGTCTGTTGGCAGGCTCGATCGGGTTTACCGGAACAGCCGCCGCCGAAACCATGCGCATTTCATCCGGCATCGGACAGCAACACTTCTGGGCCGGGGAACACATGGACCCCTTTATAGAAGCCATCGAGGCAGCCGATATCGGCATTGACTTCGAAGCCTACTATTCCGGGTCCCTGGTTACCCCCGGCCAGGAGTTGGATGGTCTTCGAGACGGCATTATTCACGTAGCCGCGCCGCTGCTGGCCCCCTACCACGAAGGCCGTTTCCCGTTATCCGACGTGACGCAACTGCCAACCCTGGAAACCACTTCGGAACTGGTCACCGATGCACTGCTGGAACTGATGGACTCCGATCAGGAGCTGAAGGATGGCAAGACCTTCTACGACTATGAGCTGGGTGAGAAGGGCATCCGTGGTTGGCCTGTCGGCGCCACTTCCGCCTACTCGCTGGCAACCACCGGTATCGAACTGAAAGAACCTTCCGACATCATGGGGCTTCCCATCCGTGCAGGCTCCCCTCTGCACACCATCCTGCTGGAAGAGCTGGGCGCGACACCGGTTACCATGACCAGTGCCGCCTCCTATGAAGCTCTCTCACGCAATACCGTGGAAGGCACTATCCTGTCGGTCGCGGACTGGCCCTCCTACTCCTTTGAAGAGCTTCTCGAATACGCCATCACCGGGATTTCCATGGGGCACTGGGAAAGTTACCTCTCCATGACCGAGGAAACCTGGCAGGGACTCACCGAGGAGCAGCGTGAGACCTGGGACCGCATTGCCCGGGAAACAGCGATGGCCAATGCCCGTTACATCGACAAGCGGGAAGTAACGGTACGTGAGGAGACCAGCGCAGACGGTATCACCTTCGTCCAGATCGAAGATCTTTCTGAAGACATGCAGGCGCACATGTCAGAGGCGGCCAGTCAGACCTGGATCCGCTGGATCGAGCAGCTTGAAGATAATGGCCACCCGGCCAGAGCAGCAGCCCAACAATGGGCCGAGCTAATCATGGAGCGTGGTGGACAGATCCCGGAAGGTGCGGCCGAGTACCTCGAGCTCAACTGAGGTCCATCAGCGAGCGGTGATGGTGTGACGACCATCACCGCTCTTTCTCTCCTTCCAACCTTGTAGGTAACCCGCCGTGTCTGCAACGACTGTTATCTGGATCGTCCTCGCCTGGTTCGCCGTATTCCTCGCGCTGGGCCAGAATGTGGCCACCGTTCTTTTCGGCGCCGGCATCATCGGTATCGCCCTCTATATCGGTATCGGGCCACTGGGTGGCATCATCGGCCCGGACACCTTTTACACCGCCTCGATCTATTCTCTGTCGATTGTCCCCCTGTACCTGCTGATGGCTCAGATGCTGCTCCGGGGGGGCATCATCAATGATCTGTTCCAGGTGGGCCATCGCATGAGTGGCTACCGGCGCTTTCCCCTCGGCATAGCCACCATTGTGACCGGCTCGCTGCTCGGGGCGGTATCCGGCTCGGGTGCCGCCAGCTCCGCCTCTCTGGCTTCCGTGGCCTCGCCGGAACTTGAGAAGGTGGGCTATACCCGCCGGTTCTCCCTGAGTATTGCTGCCGTGGCGGGGTCACTGTCGGCCATCGTGCCACCCAGCCTGATCATGATCATCTACGGTTCACTGACCTCCGTTCCCATCGGGCACCTGTTCATCGGTGCCATCGGTCCCGCTTTACTGTGCATCACCATCTATGTGGTCTGCCTGAAAGTCTTTGGTGAAATCCGCAAGGAGGCCGACGCCGACGGCACCGTACCGGATGAACCGGAAGCAGCCGACAGTCGCCGTAAAAGCCGGAACGCCTTTCTGTTTGTGGTCACCCTGATGGTGGTGGTATTTGGCGGTATCTACGGGGGCATCATTACCGTTGCCGAAGCCGGCGCCATCGGGGCCTTCACCGCCATGACCGGCATGCTGCTCATGCGGCGCGTGGGACATCAGGATATTCTCCGGGCATTGTCGGAGTCCGTGAAAATCACCGCAGCCCTGATGATGCTGGTGATCGGGGCCAAGATCTTCGCCCGCTTCCTGACCTTTTCACGACTGCCCAATGAGCTGATAGCCGTCATGGACCCGCTGATGTCCAACCCCGGACTGGTGGCCGTCATCCTGTTGGCAGTCTTTTTCCTGGCCGGCATGTTTCTGGAGTCCGCCGCCGTGATCGTGTTGCTGGTACCCATTATCCTTCCCGTGCTGGAGGCAGCGGGTATTGACCTGCTGTGGTTTGGGGTCAGTGCCTCTACCATGATTGCCCTGGGCCTGCTGACCCCGCCTGTCGGACTGGCCAGCTTCGCCGCCGCCAGCGCTGCCGGGCATCCGGCGTCGCAGGTATTCCGTGGCGCCACCATATTTGCGCTGGCGGCGGGTATCATTGTTACCGGCCTGTTGCTGGCATTCCCATCCGTCGTGACCTGGCTACCCGGTCAGATGCGCTAAGGAGAAAACCATGGGATTCTGGCAAAGACTTGGGCAAATTGAAGGTGGACTGGCCTCCGTAGGCGCAGGGTTCTGTCTGTTCGCCATCATGATCATGACGGTACTGAGCGTTCTCGGGCGATATGTATTCGAGATGGACCTGATACCGGGGGGCTATAACCTGATCGAACGGGTGGCCTTCCCGCTGCTGGTGTTCTGGGCCATACCCCTGGCCCATCGGGACGGCATGTTTCCAAAATTCGACATGCTGCAGACCCGGCTCCCGCCTATGCTCTACCGCATTATGGCGTCACTGGTGCTGCTGGTGGAAATCGTCATATTCGTGATAGTCATGTGGTATGTCACCGAATACGCCTGGAGCTCGGTCGAGAGTGGCCGACAGTTCCAGATCAGTTCAACCCACTGGCCGATCTGGCCGGTGATACTGATGGTGCCCCTGGCGTTCGGTCTTATGCTGCTGGAGATGTTCCGGCTGTTCTGGATCACCGCCACAGGGCGTAATATATCGAAGCCGAACACTGAAGATTGAAGGAAAATACCGTGACAAACGACCCGATTGTTATTACGAGCATGGCCCGCACCCCCATGGGTGGTTTCCAGGGCGATCTGAAGGCCCTGTCCGGAACCGACCTTGGGGCGTCTGCTCTCAGGGCGGCGCTGCAGCGGTCAAGCCTGGGGGGCTCTGACGTCAGCGAAGTGATGATGGGCAATGTGCTACCCGCCGGCCTGGGCCAGGCTCCCGCACGGCAGGCGGCGCTGGGTGCCGGGCTGGACCTCTCAACCCCCTGCACCACCATCAGCAAGGTATGCGGCTCCGGCATGAAGGCGACGATGCTCGCTCATGATCTGATCACCGTCGGCAGCGCCGATATCATCGCCGCCGGCGGCATGGAGAGCATGACCAACGCGCCGTATCTGGTCCCCAAGATGCGCAACGGCGCCCGCCTGGGCCATGCCGAGATGCTGGACCACATGTTCTTCGATGGCCTGGAGGATGCCTACGAAAAGGGTCGGCTGATGGGTACCTTCGCCGAGGCCTGCGCCGATCACTATCGCTTCACCCGGGAGCAGCAGGATGACTACGCTCTGGCCTCCCTGGACCGGGCCCTGAAAGCCATCGAAAAGGGCCATTTCCGCAACGAGATAACCCCCGTGGACACCGGCCGCGGCATGGTGGACGTGGACGAACAGCCGGGCAAAGCTCGACCCGACAAGATTCCATCCCTGAAACCGGCCTTCCGCAAGGATGGTACCGTGACCCCCGCCAATGCGTCTTCCATCTCCGATGGGGGGGCAGCGCTGGTGCTGATGCGCCAGTCAGAGGCGGAAAAGCGGGGCCTCACGCCCCTGGCCGCCATTCGTGGCCACAGCAGTCATGCCCGGGCGCCGAAATGGTTCACCACCGCGCCCGTGGGCGCCATTCAGGGTCTGATGGAAAAAACCGGCTGGGCGGTGTCGGATGTAGATCTGTTCGAAATCAACGAGGCCTTCGCCGTGGTGCCCCTGGCCGCCATGAAGGAACTGGACATTGCCCACGACAAGGTCAATGTCCACGGCGGCGCCTGCGCCCTGGGCCACCCCCTGGGTGCCTCTGGCGCACGGATTATCGTGACACTGCTGGGCGCCATGCAGACCTACGACCTGAAGCGCGGTGTGGCGTCACTGTGCATTGGCGGGGGCGAGGCAACGGCGATTGCATTGGAACGGCTGTAGTATTCCGGGAAGCCAGACAGGGCCTGACTCGTTTTCCAGAGGGCAACGGGGCTTACGCCGGATTACAGGTCTATATCCCCTCCCCCCTCAAGGGCGAGGGGCTACCAATAGCCTCACACCTCGGGATTCACAAACGCCGGAGCCCGCTTCTCCAGATTCGCGTACACCGCCTCAACCTGGTTGGCGCTGCCGATGATGCGGTCCTGCTCCCGGGACTCCTCCAGCAGGATGCGGGCGGCGTGCTCCTTCGAGGTGATGGCGCTGTTGAGCATGCGTTTCATGGCGCGGATGGCGTCGGGGCTCTTGCCGGCGATGGTATGGGCCATGGCCAGGGCTTCTTCCCGGGGGTTGCCGCCAACATGGGTGGCAAGGCCCAGATCGCATGCTTCCTGGCCGGTGAGGATGCGGCCGGTGTAGCACAGCTCCCGGAACACGTCCGGGCGGACCAGTTCGTTCAGCAGCACCATGCCACCCATGTCGGGCACCAGGCCCCATTTCACTTCCATCACCGCCCACTGGGAGTCCGGCGTGGCATAGCGGATGTCCGCGCCCAGGGCCACCTGCAGCCCGCCACCAAAGCAGACCCCATGCACGGCGGCAATGACCGGCACCGGCACTTCCCGCCACACCATGGCCACGTACTGGGCCAGGTTCGAAGCGCCGTGGGTGCGGGGCTCAAGGCCATTGCCGCTAACACCAGCACCACCACCCTCGGCCATTTTCGAGAAATTCCCCATATCCAGGCCGGCACAGAAGCAGCGGCCTTCACCGCTGATCACCACCGCCCGCAGGGTGGGGTCTTTCTTGAGCTCTTCGCCGACGTTGGCCAGGTTGTTGAACATGCCGGTATCCAACGCGTTCATCTTGTCGGGGCGGTTCAGGCGGATCTCGACCACGCCTTCATGTTCGGTGCGGATGACCTGTACGGTTTCAGACATAGTGACTTCCTCGATAACAGCTGGCCCGCTCAGGTGGAGCGTTTGGCCTTGTCCTGGTTGTTGATGGCGGAAATTGCCTCCCGGGCACGCCGCCATTCGTCGTCGCCCCAGGCTGACAGGGCGGTGAAGTTACCGCCATCCGCCTGATACTGGCCACCATCGATGGCGATGGTCTGACCGTTGACGTATTCGGCACCCGGGCCCAGCAGGAACACCGCCAGATTGGCCAGTTCCGGATGACGGCCCGGGCGTCCCATGGGGCTGTCACCCAGGTCCATTTCCCCCAGCGGGCCCAGGCGCTTGCTCATGCCTTCGGTGGGGAACAGGCCCGGTGCGATGGCGTTGAGGCGGATACCACGGTTGCCCCACTCTACCGCAAGTGACTGGGTCATGGCATTAATCCCGGCCTTGGACATGGCCGAGGGCACCACGAACGGAGACCCGTTCCAGACCCAGGTGGTGACGATAGACACCACCGACGCCGGCTTGCCCTCCGCCAGCCAGCGTTTGCCACAGCTCTGGGTGACCAGAAAGCTGCCCCGGAACACGATATTGGCCACCGCATCAAAGGCCCGGTGGGATAGATCCTCGGTACGACTGACGAAGTTGCCGGCGGCATTGTTGATCAGACCGGTAAGGGCGCCGCCGTCGTCCCATATTTTCTGGACCATCTCGTCGATGGCCTCGGGGCTGCGGATATCACAGGGAATGGGGGTCACCCTGCCGCCGTGGCGCCAGGTCAGCGCTTCGGCGGTTTCTTCCAGCACGCTGCCCCGGCGACCACAGATATACACATGGGCTCCGAGAATCAGGCAGGCTTCCGCCATTTCCTTGCCCAGGCCGGTACCGCCACCGGTTATCAGGATACGCTCACCGTTCAGGAGCCCTTCGCGATACATCAGTTCTTCTGCTTTCATGATTGTTCTCCTTCGGGCCCATAGCGGGGTTCACGTTTCTCCAGGAAAGCGCTCACACCCTCCCGGAAGTCATCGTCCTGGATGCACAGAATCTGATTGCGATCTTCCAGTGCCACCACCGCCTCCAGACTCTGTGCATCAATGGCCAGGCCCAGGGCTTCCTTGGTCAGCCTCAGGGCCACAGGCGTTGCCCGAAGCATGTCGGCCACCAGTCCTTCGGCGTGTGTTTCCAGTTCCTCCAGCGGTGCCACCATGCTGGTCAGCCCCAGTTCCCGGGCCCGTTCGGCGTCCATGAAGCGACCGGTGAGCAGGTACTCAGCCGCCACGGAGCTGCCCACCATCCGCGGCAGGAAGTAGCTCACCCCCACATCACAGCCACTGATCCCCAGTTTGATGAAGGCCGCATTCAGTCGGGCGTCAGGTGTCAGCAGGCGAATATCGCTGGCAAGGGCGATGGCAAAGCCGCCGCCACTGGCGGCGCCCTGAACAATGCTGATAATGGGCTGGGGGCAACGCCGCATGGCCACCATAATGTCCCGTACCGCCCGCTGCTCGTCCAGGGCACCGCCTACCCTCGGGTTGATGGGGGTTTGCGCCTGTTCCTTGAGATCCAGCCCGGCACAGAAAGCCCGGCCCTCCGCGCCCAGGACGACAACACGGATATCGCGGCGGTAGTAGAGCTCACTGAAATAGCGACGCAGGGCCTGGACCAGCGGGCGATCGAGGGCGTTAAGGGCATCCGGCCGGGCCAGCGTGACGCGGGCCACGCCGCCGGACTCTTCGATCTTCAGGGATGGGGGCAGATCAGACATAAACGGCTTCCTCGCCAACGGGCGCGGCAACGGGTCGCGCACCAGTTTATGGAGTGTTCATATCATGATCATTTGGTAAGCAAGGTCACACATCGTCGGAACGGACGAACCGGCAGGGCGGGAGAGAATTTGTGACAAAAGTGCCTCTTCCATGAGGCAGGACGATGGGTGACCCTTCCGGTTCTATCGCCAACCGGACGGGTCACCGGTCAGAGCAGGTTCTTCAGCTCCCGGGCGATCAGCAGGCGCTGCACCTCGCTGGTCCCTTCGTAGATCTGGGTGATGCGGGCATCCCGGTACAGGCGCTCCACGCCGTAGTCTTCCAGGTAGCCGTAGCCGCCGTGGATCTGGATGGCGTGGGAGCAGACTTCCTCCGA
Organism: Marinobacter zhanjiangensis; assembly: GCF_014651935.1. Classification (GTDB taxonomy): domain Bacteria; phylum Pseudomonadota; class Gammaproteobacteria; order Pseudomonadales; family Oleiphilaceae; genus Marinobacter; species Marinobacter zhanjiangensis. Next base: position 251,167 of record NZ_BMXV01000001.1, read on the forward strand.
CAGCTCGCTGGCAAACAGCTTGGCCTGGGAGGCCTCGGAAAGGCAGGGCTGACCGGCGGTTTTCAGGCGGGCGGCGTGAACCACCAGCAAGCGGGCCGCATTGAGGCGGGTGTGCATGTCCGCCAGCATGTTGGCTATGCTCTGATGCTCGGTGAGCGGCACGCCGAACTGCTGCCGCTCGCGGGCGTATTTCAGGGCCGCCTCGAAAGCAGCTCGGGCCACGCCCACCGCCTGAGCGGCAATGCCGATACGGCCCCCTTCCAGGTTGGACAGGGCGATGTTCAGGCCCTTGCCCCGCTGCCCCAGCAGGTTCTCTTCGGGTATGCGGCAGTTCTCGAGGGTGATGGCGCAAGTGTCGGAACCACGGATACCCAGCTTGTGCTCCATCCGGTCCACTCGGAAGCCGGGGTTGTCGGTGGGCACGAGAAAGGCAGACAGCCCCCGTTTGCCCTGGTCCGGGTCGGTAACCGCGAACACCACTGCCAGGCCGGCACGCTTGCCGTTGGTGACGAATTGCTTGGCGCCGTTGAGTACCCATTCACCGTCCTTCAGCTCGGCCCGGGTCTTCAGGTTATGGGCCTCGGAACCGGCCTGGGGCTCCGTCAGGCAGAAGCAGCCGATGGTCTGGCCGCTGGCCAGGAAAGGCAGCCAGCGTTCTTTCTGTTCCTCGGTGCCATAGTTGAGCACCGGCGAGCAGCCCACGGAGTTGTGCACGCTCATCAGGGTGCTGGTGGCGCAGCAGCCCGCTGCCACTTCCTCCACGGCGAGGCAGTAAGCGACATAATCCACGAAACTGCCGCCCCACTCCTCCGGCACCACCATGCCCAACAGGCCCAGTTCGCCCATCTGCCGGATCACGGCGTCGTCTATGTAACCGGATTTGTCCCATCCCGCGGCCCTGGGGGCCAGTTCGCTCTGGGCAAACTGGCGGGCCATGTCGCGGATCATCCGCTGGTCTTCATTGAACTCGATATCCTGCATGGCGGTGTCTCTTGTTGTGCTCGTCCGATTCCGAAAGGTCAGTTATTGCCCGACACTGGCATAACCCTTAGCCGCCTGCCTCGTCGAAAAAGACGGAAACGTGTTCCGGTCTCAGGTCATCAATACTGGCCACCCGCCAGTTCGGCGACTTGTCCTTGTCCACGATGAGCGCCCGGATCCCCTCGACCATGTCGCCGTGATCAAACCACTGGTAATCCAGAGCCAGCTCCAGGGCGAACGCCTGCTCCAGTGAAAGATCGCGGCCCCGGCGCACCAGCTCCAGGGCCACCGCCATGCCAAGGGGCGAGCGCCCTTCAACGGCAGCGAGGGTGTCTTTCGCCCAGTCGGCGTAGTCCGGCCGCTGCTCCTGGCGCAGGGAGTCCCGCACCTCCCGTAGGGTCGGTTTGGAAAAATGCTCATTGATGACCGGCTGGAGCCGTGCCAGGCGCGACTCCCCCGGGTCAGCCAGAACGGCGGACAATCCGGCCTTCAGGCTGTCATCGCTGGCGGCGTCCACGCTGTCCAGGGTCGCATCCATGGCGGCAAAGTGTTCGTCCGGCACATAGAGGTCCGCCAGCCCGGCGTAGAGGGCGTCAGCCGCGTTCAGCTGGCTGCCGGTCACCGACAGGTATTCCCCCAACCGGCCAGGCAGCCGGCCGAGAAAATACGTCGCGCCCACATCCGGAAAATAGCCGATGCCGGTCTCCGGCATGGCCAGCCGTGCCCGGTCGCTGACGATGCGAAGGCTGGCGCCCTGGAAGACCCCCATGCCGCCGCCCATGACGATGCCGTTGACCAGTGCCATGACCGGCTTGGGATACTGGTGGATCGCCTGGTCGAGGGCATACTCCTCCTCGAAGAACACCCGGTGCAGGGTCTCGCCGGAGTGGTAGCTGTCGTACAGCGCCCGGATATCGCCGCCGGCACAGAAGGCCTTCTCGCCAGCCCCCGTGAACACCACCGCATCAATGGCGCCGTCTGTGGCCCAGTCATCCAGTTGCCGGTGAATCGTCTGCACCATGCCCAGGGTCAGGGCGTTCAGCCCCTTGGGTCGGTTCAGGATCAGGTACCCGTAACGGCCCCTGACCTCGACAATTACTTCTGGCTGGTTGTCACTCATTCCTCATCCTTCATATAGCGCTTGATGATGGCCGAGAAATCCAGGTGGCCATGCCCTTCAAAACTCATGGACTGGTACAGCTGCTGGGCCAGACCACCCATCACCACCGGCTGGCCGCTGGCCTTCGCCGCTTCGGTGGCCAGGCCCAGATCCTTGATCATCAGGTCCATGCCGAAGCCACCGGAATAGCCACGGTTGGAGGGGGCCGTCTCGATCACCCCCGGGTAGGGGTTGTAGGTGTCGGTGCTCCAGCAGCGACCACTGGAAGTATTGATGACCCCCGCCAGCACTTCCGGGTCCATACCCATGGATACGCCCAGGGTCATGGCCTCGGCGGCACCAATCATGGAGATACCCAGCAGCATGTTGTTGGCCATCTTGGCCACCTGGCCATTACCGGCGCCGCCGCAGTGGACGATGTTCTTGCCCATGGTCTCCAGCACCGGGCGGGCGAAGGCAAACTCCTGATCCTCGCCACCCACCATAAAGGTCAGTGTGCCCGCCTGGGCACCGCCGGTACCCCCGGACACCGGCGCGTCCAGCATGGGGTTACCCTGGGCCGTCGCCTTCGCGGCCACATCCCGGGCGGTCATGGGGTCGATGGTGGAGCTATCGACCAGGTGAACGCCTTTGGGGACGTGGGCCAGTAGTCCGTCGTCTTCCAGGTAAACCCCTTTCACATGGCGGGCCGCCGGCAGCATGGTGATGATCAGTTCGGCACCGCAACGGGCCACGGTGGCAATATCTGCCGCTGCCGTGGCACCCTCGGAGGCCGCCTTGTCGACCACACTCTGTACCAGGTCAAATACCGTCAGTTCGTGACCTGCCTTCAGCAGGTTGCTGGCCATGGGCGCGCCCATGTTGCCCAGGCCGATGAATCCGATTTTCATATTGAAGCCTCCAATTTTGTTGTTGTCCGGGGCGTTGCTGGCTTACTGGTGCTTGAAGTCCGGCTTGCGTTTCTCCACAAAGGCATTCATGCCTTCCTTCTGGTCATGGGTGGCAAAGATGGCATGGAAGATCCGCCGCTCGAAACGCACACCTTCCGCCAGGCTGGTCTCGAACACCCGGTTTACGGCTTCCTTGGTCATCATGGTGCTGGGCAGGGACTTTTCGGCAATGGTGGTGGCGGCCTTGAGGGTTTCCTCCAGCAACTGGTCCACCGGGAAAACCTGGGCCACCAGGCCGGCGGTTTCCGCTTCCTTCGCATCCATCTGGCGACCGGTGAGGCACATTTCCATGGCCTTGGCCTTGCCCAGGGCCCGGGTCAGGCGCTGGGTGCCACCGATCCCCGGCAGCACACCCAGGTTGATTTCCGGCTGGCCAAAACGGGCGTTATCGCCGGCGTAGATAAAGTCACACATCAGTGCCAGCTCACAGCCGCCGCCCAGAGCGAAGCCGGCCACGGCGGCAATCATCGGCTTGCGGCGCTGGCCAATGCGGTCCGCCTGGGCGAAGAAGTCATCCAGGTAGATCTGGGGGTATTCCAGTACCGACATCTCCTTGATGTCGGCGCCGGCGGCAAAGGCCTTCTCGGAGCCGGCCAGCACGATGCAGCCGATATCCGGGTTGCGCTCATACTCATCCAGCGCCAGGTTCAGTTCCTCGATCAACTGGCTGTTGAGGGCATTCAGGGCCTTGGGCCGGTTCAGGGTAATGAGGCCAACCCGGCCTTTCACCTCGGTAACAATCGTGTCATAAGCCATAACGTGTCTCCTCGCCTACCGCAGGTTGATGGTGGTATTCACGGAACCGACCTGCTCGTCCTCATCGAACCAGCGGGAGGTGACGGTCTTGGTCTGGGTGTAGAACTGCACCACCTGCTTGCCATAGGGGCCCAGGTCACCAAGCTTCGAACCCCGGGAACCGGTGAAGGAGAAGTAGGGCACAGGCACGGGAATGGGCACGTTGATACCCACCTGACCCACGTCGATATGCTCCTGGAAACGATGGGCCGCGGCCCCGGAGCGGGTAAAAATGGCGGTACCGTTGCCGTTGGGGTTGGCGTTGACCAGGTCGATGGCCTCATCCAGGGTTTCCGCTTCCAGCACGCACAGCACCGGCCCGAAGATCTCTTCCCTGTAGATGGCCATGTCCGGGGTAACACCGGAGAACAGGGTAGGCCCGATGAAGCTGCCTTTCTCGTATCCCCGCACGCTGACATCACGACCATCCAGTACCAGCTTGGCGCCTTCACTGACACCCTGCTGGACCAGGCCTGTCACCCGCTCCAGTGCCTGGGGTGTGATCAGCGGGCCAATATCGGTGCCATCCTCGGTACCGGCATTGACGTTCAGCTTCTCCGCCCGGCGGGCCAGTTCCGGCAGCCAGTTTCGGGCCTCGCCCACCAGCACCAGGGCCGACACCGCCATACAGCGCTGGCCGGCGGCGCCAAAGCAGGAGCCCACCAGGGCATTGAGAGTCTGTTCCTTGTTGGCATCGGGCATCACCACCGCGTGGTTCTTGGCGCCCATCATGCACTGCACCCGCTTGCCCGCCTCGGAGGCACGGTTATACACATGGGTGCCCACCGGGGTGGAGCCCACGAACGACACCGCCTTGATATCCGGGTGATCGCAGATGCCATTCACCATATCCGGGCCGCCATGGACCACGTTGAGCACGCCCCTGGGGATGCCCGCCTCCACGGCCAGTTCCACCAGCCGCATGGTGACCATGGGGTCACGCTCTGACGGCTTGAGCACAAAGGTATTCCCGGTGGCGATGGCCATGGGGAACATCCACAGTGGAATCATGGCCGGGAAGTTGAACGGGGTGATGCCGGCACAGACACCGATGGGCTGGCGCAGGGTGTAGGTGTCCACATCACCGGCCACATTGTTGGCGTACTCGCCCATCTGCAACGTGCCAACACTGGCCGCGTGTTCGACCACTTCCAGCCCCCGGAACACATCCCCTTCCGCGTCGGGCAGCGTCTTGCCCTGCTCGGCGGTGAGAGTGGCCGCCAGTTCCTTCATATTCTCGCGGATCAGTTGCTGGTACTTGAGAAAGATACGGGAACGGACTCCGATGGGTGTCTTTCGCCAGCTTTTGAAGGCTTCATTCGCCGCACTGACCGCGGCCTCCAGCTCCTCCGTCGTGGCAAAAGGCACCCGTGCCAGCACTTCCTGGGTGGCCGGGTTGGTGATATCCCGCCACTCACTGGTCTTCGATTCAACAAATTCGCCGTCAATCAGCAGTTTGACGCTTGGCACCTGTGTACTCATGGGGGCTCTCCGGTGTTGTTCTTGTAGTGACTTTGAAAAATGACGCTCCCCGGATAGTAGCAGTGCATTTTTCAAAGCTACAATGGCGCTTGATGCAACGCCGTTCTGCAAAAATGCACAAGGTGAGCAATAAATGGACTGGGACAACCTGAAATTCTTCCTGGAACTGAGCCGGGCCGGCAAGCTGACAGCGGCAGCCCGCCGTATGGGCGTGGACCACACCACCGTGTCACGGCGCATCCACGCCCTTGAGAAAAGCCTGGGCATGACCCTGTTCATCCGCGAGCAGACCGGCTACAGCCTTACCGAAGCGGGACGACAACTGCTGCCCCAGGTGGAGCAGATGGAAAGCGCCAGCGTGCGCATCGAACAGAGCCTGCCGGAAGCGGACGAGCAGCTCTCCGGCCAGGTTCGCATCGGCGCCACCGAAGGCTATGGCACCATCATGCTGGGCCGGGAACTGGGCCACCTCATCCGCCGCTACCCTCACCTGCACCTGGACCTGCTGGCCATGCCCCGGGCCCTGCGACTGTCCCGCCATGAGGCGGACATTGTCATCACCCTGGAGCGCCCCGAACGGGGGCCGTTCATCGTCACCAAACTCACCGACTATGTGCTCAGGCTCTACGCCAGCCGGGAGTACCTGGAGAACCACGGTCCCATCCGTCACCGCAACCAGCTCGGCAAGCACCGGTTTGTCAGCTATGTGGACGACATGGTGTTCAGCCGGGAGCTGCTGTTTCTGAACGAAATCGCCGGCTCCGGCGAGGTCAACATCCGCAGCACCAGCGTACTGGCCCAGCAGGAAGCCATCGCCACCGGCGCTGGCATCGGCATACTGCCCGCCTTCTCCGCCGACATCGATGACCGCCTGCAAGTGGTCCTGCCGGATCAGATCCGCTTTATCCGGACCTTCTGGATGCTGATGCCGGAAGAACTGCGCCACATCGCCCGTATGCGGGTGACCTGGGATTTTCTGAGGGAGCGGGCCGAGGAGAATCGGGGCCGGTTGATGGCGACACCCTCTGCCGGCCAATGAGCAGATACCCTGCTAACCACTTGCACTACTTGTTATAGGCCCCTGCGAAACCCCTGCGCCGGTCTGGAACCGTTTTGTCACCATCGCACCAAATCCGGGCGATGACAGCACTGTTCATTTTTTCATTATCGCCATTCATGACCCGCCAATAATCTTTTTGAATCCCTCGACTTAGCGCTTTCCAATCCGCTTCTGGCACGCCGACTGCAACATCACTGGCAGGCATCATGACCTGTTAGTACAAGTGGACCAACCAGGAAGGCTAGAACGATGAGAGACTCAAAAACACTGGCAACAATTACGCTGTGCAGTTCGCTGACGCTCCTCGCGGCCGGCGCATCGGCAGAAACCATCCGCGTCGGTATCGGCCACCAGAGCATGGTGACCAACACCATCCCTGGCGGCATCATCCTTGAGAAACTGGAGCTGCTGGAAAAGCACCTGCCCACTACCGGCAAATACGAAGACGTTGATTACGAGATCATCTACCGGGATTACGATTCCGGCCCGCCCATCACCAACCAGATGCTGGCCGGCAAGCTGGATTTCGGGGTAATGGGGGACTACCCCCTGATCGTCAATGGCGCCAAGTTCCAGGAAACCGGCAAGCAGGAAACCCGTTTTATCGCGGTTACCGGTTACAACCTGCGCGGCACTGGTAACGGCATCGTGGTACCCATCGACTCCGATGCCCAGAGCCTGGCGGATCTGGAAGGCAAACAGCTTTCCGTACCGGTAGGCAGCGCTGCCTGGGGCATGACCCTGAAGGCCCTGAGTGAAGCTGGCCTCAGCGATAAGGTGCAGATCGTCAACCAGAGCCCACCCGTGGGCGCCGCCAACATTCAGGCGGGTCGCATCGACGCCCATGCCGACTTCTGCCCCTGGTCGGAAATCATGGAGTACCGGGAAACTGGCCGCAAGATCTACGACGGCAGTGAAGCCGAGATCCCCACCTTCCACGGCACCGTGGTGCGCAAGGACTTCGCCGATGAATACCCGGAAGTGGTCGAGGGCTATCTGACCGCCACCCTGGAAGCCCAGAAGTGGATCCAGGACGACCCCATGGAAGCGGCGGTAAAAGTATCCGAATGGACCGGCGTGGAGAAAGAGGTGCTCTACCTCTACTTCAGCGAGGGTGGCATCACCACCTTCGAAGCCAGCGTCAAGCCGGAATGGGTCGACGCTCTGGAATACGACCACGCCCTGCTGCAGCGGGAAGTGGGCATCCCCGACCTGGATTTCGGTCGCTGGTTGGACGACAGCTACCTGCGTAACGCCTACGAAACCATGGATATGGACTACGAGGCCCTGGTCAGCACTGTTGTCGATACCGAGCCCAATAACCCGGACCTCAAGCCTGCGGAAATCTGGTTCGCCGACGAGGGCATCGTCACCTACGACAGCGTATCCGACATGCTGGCAGCCCAGTCAGAAGCGGTCGGCAACATCAACGCCACCTACGTCTACGACAACCTCACCGGCCTGAAGCTGTTCGGCAAGGCGGCCTACCTGGTGCGCGGCACCGATGGTGAGGTCGTGGCCTTCCTGAAGAAGGCCGACTCCGACAAGTTCATCGCTGAAAACGGCGGCACCCTGATCACCGGGGACAGTGCCGTCGCCATGGCTGAGTGACCCACTCCCGGGCGGGTACTGCGGTATCCGCCCGGCAAGGTCCGAGGAGCAGACAATGGACAGCAAGAGCAACGCAGCATTGAAAACCACGGGGCCGGAGGCCGTCGCAGAGGCGACTCCCGCGCCGTCCGTGTCGGCGCCGGAAACGCCACGGCCCGCTGCCAACACCCCGACAGCAACGAAACGTCCCTCGCCCACCGGCCTGTGGTTCCGCACCACCGGCAGCCGCTATCTGGTACGGGTGGTGGCACTGATTGCAGCGGTGGTCCTGTGGCAACTGGCATCCGATAACGGGTTCAACGTCTACATCAACTTCGACAACATTCCGGCCCCCACCGCCGTGGGCTCAGCGCTGATGACGGAACTGGGTGGCCAGGAATTCTACCTGCACATCATGCACAGCCTGCAACGGGTGGCCATTGCCTACGGCCTGGCCGTGGTGATCGGCGTCGTTCTGGGTGTAGCCATGGGCCGTTCCAAATGGGCGGAAGACATCATCCTGCCCTACATCGAGCTGCTGCGGCCCATTCCGGCGGTGGCCTGGATTCCCCTGGCGATCCTGATGCTGCCCACCGAGCAGGCCAGCATCGTCTTCATCACCTTTCTGGGGGCCCTGTTCCCGGTGGTGCTGAACACCATCCATGGTGTGGAGCAGACCAACAGCGTGCTGATCCGCGCCGCCCGCAGCCTGGGGGCCAGCAACCGGGCCATCCTCTGGCATGTGGTGCTGCCCGGGGCCATGCCGTCCATCGTGGCGGGGCTGGCCATCGGCATGGGCGTGGCCTGGTTCTCCCTGCTGGCCGGGGAAATCATCAGCGGCCAGTACGGCATTGGTTACTACACCTGGAACTCCTACACCCTGATCCAGTACCCGCAGATCATCATCGGCATGCTCACCATCGGTGGCCTGGGCACCCTGTGCACGCTGCTGATCCGCAAGGCCTGTAACCCGCTGCTCAAGTGGCAGGTAAAAGGAGGTCAGTCATGAGTGATGCAGCGATGATGAACGACAACCGACTGGCGGTGCTGGACCACAGCCGCCTGCAGGGCAAGGGGAACAAGACCGGCGAGGACCGGGGACGGATCTCGGTGCGGGACGTGGACATTGTCTTCGATACCGCCAGTGGCCCCCACATGGCCGTGCAGAGCGCCAGCCTGACGGTACGTCCGGGCGAGTTCCTGTGTCTGCTGGGCCCCTCTGGCTGTGGCAAATCCACCCTGATGAACACCGTGGCGGGTTTCGTGAAGCCCAGCCAGGGCGAAGTGATGGTGGATGGCAAGCCGGTCACCGAACCGGGCCCGGACCGGGGCATGGTGTTCCAGCAGCACTCCCTGTTCCCCTGGAAAACGGTGAAGGAAAACGTGGCCTTTGGTCCGCTGATGGCCGGAGCCAGCAAATCGGAGGCGTCCAGCATCGCCCGAACCTTCCTCTCACTGGTGGGTCTGGCGGCGTTTGAGAACGCCTATCCCAACACCCTGTCCGGCGGTATGCAGCAGCGGGTGGGCATCGCCCGTGCGTTGGCCAACTACCCCAGCGTGTTGCTGATGGATGAGCCCTTCGGCGCCCTGGACGCCCAGACCCGCTCCATGATGCAGGAGAACCTCCTGGAGATCTGGAGCGAGTTCCACAACACCGTGGTGTTCGTCACCCACGACATCGACGAGGCCGTGTTCCTCTCCGACCGCATTGTGGTCATGAGCGCCAGCCCTGGCCGGATCATCGCCGACATTCCTGTCGAGCTGCCCCGACCCCGGGAGCAGTCCCTGATCACTACGCCGGAGTTTATGGACCTGAAGCGCCAATGCCTGGAGCTGATCCGCCAGGAAACCCTCAACGCGTTCCAGCAGCAGAACAAGGCGGGGTAAACCATGAACCTCTTTGACCCGACTTCGACTGCACTCGCCATGACCTGTCATGACAAGCGGGAGGGCACACGATGAACAACGCCACCCAACTGATGGCCGGGCATTCGCCACTGCCGCTCTACGTGCAGATTCGCGACAGCCTGCGGCGGCAGATCCTCGAGGGCCAGTACCAGTTCCACGAGCGGCTGCCCTCCGAGAACGCCATGATGAAAACCTTTGGCGTGTCCCGGATCACCATCCGCCAGGCCCTGCGGGACCTGCACAACGAAGGTCTGGTGTTCTCGGCCCAGGGTAAGGGCACCTTCGTCAGCAAGCCCAAGGCGGTGCAGAACGTGCAACGCCTGGAGGGCTTCGGCGAGGCCATGGCCGCTCAGGGTTACGAGGCCTCCGCCCGGGTGCTGAGCATCCAGCAGATGAAGGCCCCCAAGGCCGTGGTCGCAGCGCTTGACCTACACGCCGGTGACGACGTGGTGGAAGTGAAGCGGGTGCGCTACCTGAACCGGGAGCCGGTTTGCATCGAGAACAGCTACTTCCCTCTGGATGTGGGCCGGCAGATGTTCGCCCTCGACCTGTCCGGCGACATCTTCCCGATGCTGGAAAACCTCTTCGGCCTGCCCCTGGGCGGTGCCGATATCGGCCTGGACGCCATCCTCGCGGATGACGAAACCCGGGAATACCTCAACCTCCGGGCCGGCGAAGCCATCCTGCGGGTGGAACGCCTGACCCATAACCGGGACGGCCGGCCCATCGACTTCGAATACCTCTGCTATCGCGGCGATTCCTTCAAATACCAATTCCGGATCGACCGGAAATAGGAGCACCTGATGATGAAGATCAACGACATTCCCGTAATCGACACCGACGTACTGGTTATCGGCGGCGGCACCGCCGGCCCCATGGCCGCGGTTACCGCCAAGGAGCAGGACCCGAACCTGAAGGTCATGCTGCTGGAGAAGGCCAACGTCAAACGCTCCGGCGCCATCTCCATGGGCATGGACGGACTCAACAACGCCGTGGTGCCGGGCCACGCAACGCCCGAGCAGTACGTGAAGGAAATCACCATCGCCAACGATGGTGTCGTCCACCAGCCGGCGCTGATGGCCTATGCCACCCGGTCGTTCCCGATGATCGAGAAGCTGGACTCCTGGGGCGTGCACTTCCAGAAGGACGAGACCGGCGACTACGACATGAAGAAGGTGCACCACCTGGGCACCTACGTGCTGCCCATGCCGGAGGGCCACAACGTCAAGAAGATCCTCTACCGCCGTCTGCGCCGCAACCGGGTGGAGATTGAAAACCGCTACACCGCCACCCGGCTGCTGAAGGACCCGGACGGCAATATCGCCGGCATGATCGGGGTGAACACCCGCACCGCCGAGCCCATCATCATCCGCGCCAAGGCGGTGATCATGGCCACCGGCGCCGCCGGCCGCATCGGCCTGCCCACGTCCGGCTACCTGTTCGGCACTTACGAGAATCCGGCCAATAACGGTGATGGCCACGCCATGGCCTACCACGCCGGCGCCGACCTGGCGAACCTGGAGTGCTACCAGGTGAACCCGCTGCTGAAGGACTACAACGGCCCGGCCTGTGCCTATGTGACCGGCCCCCTGGGCGGGTTTACGTCCAATGCCTTCGGTGAGCGCTTCATCGAGTGCGACTACTGGTCCGGCCAGATGATGCTGGAGTTCTTCAAGGAACTGGAATCCGGCACCGGCCCGGTGTTCCTCAAGCTGGATCACCTGGCGGAGGAAACCATCCAGGAAATCGAGACCGTGCTGCACACCAACGAGCGCCCCAGCCGTGGTCGCTTCCACGAGGGCCGGAATGTGAACTACCGCCAGCGCATGGTGGAAATGCACATCTCCGAGATCGGCTTCTGCTCCGGCCACTCCGCCTCCGGTGTGTGGACCGACGAAACCGGCGCCACCACCGTGCCCGGCCTCTATGGCGCCGGCGATATGGCCAGCGTGCCCCACAACTACATGCTGGGGGCCTTCGTGTACGGCCAGATCTGTGGTGAAAGCGCGGCGGAGTTCGTCAAGACCCGCGGTGACATCAAGCTGGATGAGGACTTTATCGTTGCCGAACTGGAGCGCATCCAGGCGCCCATGAAGCGGGCCGATGGCATTCCTCCGGAGCAGATGGAGTACAAGGTGCGCCGGCTGGTGAACGACTACCTACAGCCGCCCAAGGTCACCAAGAAGATGGAGATCGGTCTGGAACGCATCCTTAACGTCCGCAAGGACGTCGACAAGCTCTGTGCCCGCGACCCCCATGAACTGCTCCGGGCCATGGAAGTGCAGTCCATTATCGACTGCGCCGAGATGGCAGCCCGGGCGTCCCTGTACCGCACTGAATCCCGCTGGGGCCTCTACCACTACCGGGTGGACTGCCCGGAACAGAACAACGAGGACTGGTTCTGCCACACCCGCCTGTACAAGGACGAGAACGGCAACATGGCCAGCGGCAAACGGCCCATTGCCGACTACATCGTGTCCCTCGGTGAAGAGAAGGACGCCTACAACAAGCTGCGGGTCCAGAAAGCCGCCAACGCCTGATTCATAACGGCTTTCAAATTCAAGAAACAAGAGAGGAAACGACCATGCCTATCGCCAATCATCATTCCACCGTCCCGGTCACCGTGGACGAAGACAAGTGCATCGCCGACAAGGGCTGCACCGTGTGCATTGATGTGTGCCCCCTGGATGTCCTGTGGATCAACGAGGACACCGGCAAGGCCCACATGAAATACGACGAGTGCTGGTACTGCATGCCCTGCGAGGCGGACTGCCCCACGGATGCCGTCACCGTCAACATCCCCTACCTGCTGAGCTGAGGTGAGCCATGAAGACTTACGACGACCCCGAACTGCAGGCCATCGCCGTCAAGCTGGCCTCCGATGACCCCGGCATCCGCCGTGTCGGTGTGCTCGACCTGGTGGACTCCGGTGAGCCGGAAGCGGTGGAACTGCTGCTGCTTGCCCTGCGGGACAGCGACACCGCCGTGCGCCAGGAAGCCGCCAAGGTGGTGGACGAGTTCGAAGCCGAGGACATGGCCGACGCCCTGATCGCCGCACTGGGTGACAACGACGAGGTGGTGCGCAATGCCGCCGCCCACGCCCTGGCGGACCTCAAGGATCCCGCCGTGGCCGAGCCGCTGCTGGAGGCACTGGACTCCAGCTCCGATGGATTCGTGGTGGCCGGCATCCTGCGGGCCCTCAAGCCGCTGCGCCACCCGGGCTCGCAACGCCCGGCCCTGAAACGACTCGGCGACACCGATCCGGTGGTGCGCCGGGAAGCGGTGGGGGTGATCGGCTGGCTGAAGCAGCCGGAAAACCTGCCTGCCCTTGTGGAAACTGCCCAGCACGACGAGGACCCGGAAGTGCGCCGGGCCGCCACCGGCGCCCTGGTCTATGCCAGCCCGCAGCAGGTGGGCCAGGCCCTGATCGGCCTGCTCACCGACGACCACTGGCAGGTGCGCTGCGAGGCCGCCAACAGCATCGGCAAGCTGGACCACCAGGCCGCCTTGCCGGCGCTGATGGATGCCACCCGGGACGAGCTCTGGCAGGTGCGGGAAAAGGCCGTGGATGCCCTGGGCAAGCTGGGTTCCGCACAGGCCATTCCGGTACTGGGGGAGTGTTCCCAGGATGCCATGAGCAACCTGCGCAAGGCCGCCATCGGCGCCCTGGGCACCATCGGCCACAGCGACGGCCTGCCCTTCGTGCAAAGTGCCATGGACGACCCGGACCCGGACGTGCGCAAGCTGGCCCGCTGGGCGATGTCGAAACTGGACAACGCAGCCTGAGCGTCTGCCCTGACCGGATCTTGTGGGTCTGGTCGGGGCGGCCACTGGCTGTCTCTGCAAAGGAGAGAATCCATGACCTTTGTTGTCACCGAAAACTGCATCCGCTGCAAGTACACCGACTGCGTGGACGTGTGCCCGGCGGACTGCTTTCACGAAGGCCCGAACTTCCTGGTGATCAACCCGGAAACCTGCATCGACTGCAGCCTGTGCGTGCAGGAGTGCCCGGCGGACGCCATTTACGAGGAGTCCGATCTGCCGGACGACCAGCGCCACTTTATCGAACTCAATGCCGAACTGGCCCAGGTGTGGCCAGTGATCAGCGAGGCTGGCACTCCCCTGCCGGAAGCCGAGCAGTGGATTGATCAGGGGGAAAAGCTGCAGTTTCTGGAGCGTTAACTGATGCCGCAACTTGTCATAACGAGTTTGAAAACGCTGGCGGTACTGGTCGCACTCATGACCGCCAGCCAGAGCAGCGCCCGACCCCTGGAGATACCGGTGAACACGGTTCAGATGCCGGAAGCACCCGCTGAGCCTGCTATCCGAAAACCGACTACTGATGTTGAAGGAGTAACGCCATGACCGCTGAAGCCCTTGCCCAAACCGACACAAGGACAGAAGCACCCAGCCAGGTCCGCCTGCGCGGCAAACAGAAGATGGTGGAAATCACCTGGCCCGACGGCCTGGAAAGCCAGCTGAGCTGCCTGGTACTGAGGAAGTCCTGCGCCTGTTCCAGCTGTAGCAATGCCCGTCAGAAGGGCGCCATCAGCCTGATCGACGCGGACATCGGCATCGACAACCTGAATGTGCACGGTGTCAGTGCCATGCAGTTCCACTTCAGCGACGGCCACAACCGGGGGCTCTATCCCTGGTCCTACCTGCGCCAGCTGTGTGAGCAGGTGTCATGAACACTAGCCTGCGCGCCCTGGATCACCCGTGGACGGTGCCGTTGAAACGGCGCTACCCGGGCGCGGCCCTGTGCGTGGTGGTGGCCCTGGCGGGCAGTTTCCTGGCGGAGCATTACGGCGCCCCGGCGCTGGTACTGGTGCTGCTGCTGGGCTTCGGCTTTGCCAGCCAGGCCAGTGACGAGCGCATGCGCCCCGGGGTGGAGTTCTGTGCCCGCCCGGTGCTACGGATTGGCGTTGCCCTGCTGGGTGCGCGCATCGGCGCGGAACAACTGATGGCTGTGGGCAGCCTGCCCCTGCTGGTGGTGCTCAGCTGCGTGCCCCTGACCATCGGCAGTGCGCTGTTGCTGGGGCACTGGCTGAACCTGCCCCGCATGCAGAGCCTGGTGGCCGGGGTTGCCGTGGCGATCTGTGGGGTTTCAGCGGCAGTCGCTGTGGCTGCCGTGATTCCCCAGGGCAAGCTGGAGGAGCGGCGCCTCCTGGGGGTCGTGGTGGGCGTTACCGGTCTGGGCACGCTGTCCATGCTGCTACTTCCGCCGTTGTTTTCAGGGCTGGGGTTCAGTGAGCTTCATACCGGCCTGTTATTGGGCGCGAGCATTCACGACGTGGCCCAGGCCGCCGGCGCCGGTTACCTGGTGTCCGACAGCGCCGGGGACATCGCCACCCTCACGAAGCTGCTGCGGGTGGCCCTGCTGGCACCGCTGATCCTGCTGCTGGGGGCACTGCTGAATGACCGTAGCTCGGGCCCCGCTGACCATCCCTGGTTCCTGCTGGGCTTCGTGGCGCTGTTCGCGCTCAACAGCCTGGGCTTGCTACCGGAAGAGCTGCGCCAATTGCTGGTGACCGCCTCCGGCGCCTGCCTGCTGGTGGTGATGGCGGCGCTGGGCATGCGCACCAGCCTCGGCGCCATTATCGCCCAGGGTTGGCGCCCCATGGCGCTGCTGGCAAGTCTCAGCGGCCTGCTGATCATCAGCGCCATGGCCACCCTGGCCCTTTATTCATCCTGATTACCACTGATTCGCAAAATCACTGTCCAAGGAGAAACATCATGGCTGCATTGGGAAAAGAAAGCGTTATCAGCGTTCATCACTGGAACGACACCCTGTTCAGTTTCCGCACCACCCGTGACCAGAGCCTGCGCTTCGAAAACGGTCACTTCGTGATGATCGGCCTGCCGGTGGACGGCAAGCCGCTGCTGCGGGCCTACAGTATCGCCAGCGCCAACCACGACGAGTACCTGGAGTTCCTCAGCATCAAGGTGCCGGACGGCCCGCTGACCTCCCGCCTGCAACACCTGAAGGAGGGCGACGACCTGTTCATCAGCCGCAAGCCCGTGGGCACCCTGGTGATGCATGACCTCAACCCAGGCAAGAACCTCTACCTGTTCGGCACCGGCACCGGGCTGGCGCCATTCATGAGCATTATCCGTGACCCGGAAGCCTATGACCGCTTCGACAAGGTGATCCTGGTGCATTGCGTGCGCGAGGTGAGTGAGCTGGCGTATCACGACTACCTGACCAAAGAGCTGCCCAACCATGAGTTCCTGGGCGAGTACATCCGGGAGGGACTGGTGTACTACCCCACCGTCACCCGCGAACCCTTCCGCAACCAGGGCCGCATCACCACCCTGATCGAGAACGGCAAACTGGCGGAAGACCTGGGCCTGCCCCAGCTCAACCCGGAGACCGACCGGGCCATGCTCTGCGGCAGTCCGGCCATGCTGGATTCCATGACCTCCATGCTCGATAGCCTGGGGTTCAAGGGCTCACCCCAGCAGGGCGAACCCGGTGACTACGTCATCGAACGTGCCTTTGTGGAAAAATAGGAGAAGGCTTATGTCCAGTTCCGTGATCAACATGCCCCCACGTGGCGATGCGGGGGCCAACGGCCCCCGCGCCGTGCCCGGGGTCAAGCACCTGATCGCCGTTGCCTCCGGCAAGGGCGGCGTCGGCAAATCCACCACCGCTACCAATCTGGCCCTCGCCCTGGCAGCGGAAGGCGCCAGGGTCGGCATGCTCGACGCCGACCTCTACGGCCCCAGCCAGCCCCGGATGCTGGGCATCACCGGCTCGCCGGAAACCCGGGACGGGAAGATGGAACCGATGATAGGCCATGGCATCCAGACCATGTCCATTGGCTTCATGATGGATGAGGAGACGCCGGTAATCTGGCGCGGGCCCATGGTGACCCGGGCACTGCAACAGCTGGTGTACGACACTCGCTGGGACAATCTGGACTACCTGATCGTGGACCTGCCCCCGGGCACCGGCGATATCCACCTCACCATGGCCCAGAAAATCCCCGTCTCCGGCGCCGTTATCGTCACCACGCCTCAGGACATCGCCTTGATGGATGCCCGCAAGGGCCTGGCCATGTTCGAAAAGGTGAATGTGCCGGTGCTGGGGATCGTCGAGAACATGAGCACCCATGTCTGCAGCGAATGCGGCCATGAGGAGCATATCTTCGGGGAAGGGGGCGCGGCGCGAATGGCCGAGCAGGCCGGCACCAGAGTATTAGGGGAGCTGCCCCTGGATATTCGTGTCCGTGAGGGCGCAGATTCAGGGCGACCGGTTGTGCTGGGTGAGCCCGGGGGTTCCCTGTCCCAGGCCTATCAAGGGGTTGCCCGGAGCATCATTGTTGAACTGGAACGTATCGAACAGCACACCAGGGAAACCGAGCGGCCAGTGCCCGAGATTGTGGTTGACTAGCGTGCCGTTCGGACATTCGCTGACCTGAACGGCACCAGAACCTCAACGAGCCTCCGAAGAACTGCTGACCGGCGCCCTGTCCAGGGCGTCATAAAGCTCGCAATACTGGACCGTCAGGCCATGGCTGGGCGCCATGTAGATCAGCGGCTCCTGGCGCTGATGGGATTCCTTCATCTTCACCGAGCTGGACAGGCGCACCGATGCCACCGGCAGCCCCTCGTCCAGCAGCTCCTGGATCACCTGCTGGGGCAACCGGGCGCGGGGCTGGTACTGGTTGGCAACGATACCTTCCACCACCAGGTCCTCATTATGGTCTTCCCGCAGATCGCCGATTTCATTGAGGGTGTTGTATAGGGCCTGGCGGGAGAAATCGTCGCAATCGAAGGGAATCAGGCAACGGTCCGCCGCCACCAGGGCCGCGCGGGCATAGAAGTTCATGGAGGGGGCCGTATCGATATAGATCTCATCGAAGTCGTCCTCCAGCTTCTTCAACGCCTCCCGCAGCTTGTAGATCTTGTGCTTGGCCTCCAGCTTGCGCTCGAGGAATTCCAGTTCCGGGCTGGCGGGCATGACAGACAGGCCCGGGAAACGGGTATCATGGACAAATTCTTCCGGCGGCCGGTTGAACACGGTGAAGGTTACGGTCTGCTCCAGAAAATCCGCCACCGTATCCTTCAGCCCCTCGGGCGACTTACCCAACAGGTACAGGGTCGAGTTGCCCTGGGGGTCCAGGTCCACCACCAGCGCCCGCTTGCCCCGCGACGCAGCGATTGCAGCAAGATTGCACGCAATACTGGATTTACCCACACCACCTTTCTGGTTAAAGACCACTCGCCTCATGGTGCCTCCGTTGCGCGGTCAGATTGGAAATATTCCGTTCAGCTTAGCAGGCCTGGGGCGGAATGGGGGAGCCGTACACACCCCCTTCAAAAGTATTCGAGCGGTCGTCACTCAGAACCGTCAAGTTCTATCAATGGCCTGCCTGACCACGGCATACAACGCTTCGGAAGTCCGATCGAAAACCCACCTTATGAACCTGAAGGTCAGGTCCACTACGGTGGTGACTGCAGCCCGGGCAAATGCCAGCATGTGGCCCAGCAATCCCCGGGTCTGCTCAGCCAGCGACTTTGATGCCTTGGCGATGTCCTCCAGCGTATGGGCAAGGATGTCGTAGAAGGTTAATGAGGTACTGATGGCGGCCTGGGCCAATACAGCAGAATAGTATCCGGCGTCCTTGAGAAGCGTTACCAGCGCAGCGGAGAGTTTCTCTGCCCAGTAGTTTGAAAACGAAGCCTCATGGCGGCGTGCATAGTCCAGTCTCACCGGATTATTGAGGTATTTCATTGAGTTCTGGTGGAGCATGTCCCAGTCGCCCTTTTGGGCAGTGTTGCGGTAACCCGGCACCGCATCCTCACCCATGGCATGGGCCTCGGCACTCATACCTTCCCCTCTATCGAGGCGATATTCGATACCATTAACCGGTGCATGCATAAACGGCCATAAAGGTACTGCAGGCACAGGATCAGCGCCGTGGGTACATCTGTATAGCTTGTTGACCTCAAAACTGGATTTGGTCGCGAACCCTTTCATACCAACTCTTGGAGCGCCAAAGGAATACAGGTTGGCATCAAGCCGGTACCGCTTATGGATCCAGTCAGAAACCAGGGACGCCAGAGCGCCACCGAGGCTGTGGCCAATACAATGTATCCCGGCCACTGGCCCTCGGTTGAGGCGAGGTGTCAGCAGCGCCTCGAGGCCGGGCTTCATGCTTTCGAAGGTTTCATTGAATCCGGCATGTACCATCGCGCCACCGGTACTGGAGGACAGCCCGACGTTGCCATTGGTCAGCCAGTCGTGGTTGGTTTTGGTCCCTCGCACTGCAACGACATGATGCCCGGCAAAATTGTTCTTGCCATCAGCCACCATGGCGAAGCCGGAGGTTCTCTGAAAAAAGCCCCAGAATCCTCCTGTCTCAGCCATAACAGGGCCATTACCTAACTTCACATCGAAAACCTGCTTAAGCGCCTCGGAGGGTTTGACCTGGACAACACCTGCGGGCCCAGGCTCCCTGACTTCGTATACGATATCGGCAAATTCTGCTGCGAGCTTCGGAGTTAGCTGCTTCATAACATTTCCTTATGTTTTGATGAGACATCCGTTTACCAGCGACAAATGCTGGAAATATTGTGCGTAAAGTCGGGATTCTCCGCTTTCTGAAAATGGTGATCGATCTCCTCGTTCTGCAGGTCGCAATTCAGTGTCTGGAGCTTCTCCGCAACAACCTTTTCACCATCTATGCGACCAGTGACGTAATACCAAAGTACGTATTTACTGCCTCGATGATTAACGATGATGACTTGCCTCAATCGGTCTTCCACGAAGGGCTTGCCAGGTGTCCGGGATTTTATTGTCCACGCGGGAAAGGAAAAGTGCCCCTCCTGATCAGTTCGGGTTTCCTGTATCTCGGCCTCATCATAGGTAGCCTCCCGAATAACAGTGACCCCCGACAGGGCACTTCCATCCAGAAGAATCCTTCCCTGCACGGGTGGAAACAGATGAACGTCATATTTCTTCCCAAACCCAAACATCCCCGCAGACACCTCACTGATAACAAGCACAAGAAAAACACCGATTACGACCGGAAAACGGCTGATGGAGAGCATACCCACTCCAGGTTGAACACGATTGAGAAAGGGACCCGACAGGCGGGATACAAGCGGACAAGGCGTTTTGAGCGGGCACCGAAGGTGCCGCATTGGCAGGCGTTGCTGGTTTCATCCCTGAAATCCTGTGTGTTGCCCCCAACGGGGCTGATCATCCCTTTGCCATAATATTCCCGCGATGGCGGTGGCAGGTCAACGGAACCAGGTCTCAGAATTCGGTCGTGGTAATGGCTTCGGGGTTCCCTTTACTATCGCATTCGACGGCCTGTTGACGGTGGCTTACGTGTTCCGGGCTCTCGACGCCGGGATCCACAAACGGCAGAGCGCCCCGGACACGGCCCGCTGACGGTCAGACCAGCAGCGCCAGGAACAACAGCAACAACGGCAGTGCAGCCGCCACGAACAGACCGTTCCAGCTGAACGCAACCTTGAGCTGGGAAACCCGCCCGAACCGCGCCAGCAGGGTCACCGCCGGCCCCATGGGTGAAAGCATCATGGCCAGGGAAAAGCCGATTGTCAGGGCCACGGCAACGGGCAGGATATCCATGCCAGCAGCCTCCAGCTGAGGCAACAGGCCACCAACGATACTCAGGGAGGTAATGGGGATGATGCCGATGGCAGAAAGCAACGGCAGCAGCAACATTCCTGCCACCGCCACCAGGTAGACTCCCGGTTCCCGCGCCGCCACGCCGGAGATCAGGTCGTCCGGCACCAAAATCATCAACGCGACCCCCAGACAGGCAGACGACGCGAAAATCGCCATTTCATTGCTCATGGAGGCAACGTTACCAGTGGCCTCCCGGAACACTGCCAGCGGGTTGTGCTCCCGCCAGAGCATGTAAAGGATGGTGACCGAGGGCACCGCGATCATAGCGGCCCTGGAAACGTTGAAACCCGCCGTGTAGACCAGCGCCGCCATGCCGCCGAGCATCAGGGAGACCACCACGATCAGGGTGCGGGAGCCCTGGGGCCAGCCCTCCAGCTTGACCCGCTCCTCACTGACCTTGCGGAACCGGGCCTGCTCCAGTACCCAGCCCACGCCGATCAGCAGGGCCGCAACGGCAAGGCCGTAGGGCAGCAGCTGGGACCAGGAGATTGCCGGCACTTCCCGGGTAATAATGGCAACGGCGACACTGGTGGGCGCCACCAGTGGCACCAGGGCAAAGCCTCTGAGGGCACTGATCAGCACGCTGCGAATCCAGTTCAGCCGGGATTCGCCGTGAATGTTCCGCTCGTCCAGGGTGTCGGTCAGGGTTCCGCACAGCAGGTTCATAACGCCGAAATTGAGCACCGAGGCAATGCTGAGGGTGGTCACCGCGTATTTCGGATACAGCAGCATCGGGGCACCGCCGAGCAACACATCGTGGATTCTGCGGAGTACTTCGAAGCGACGCACCAGGCACTGCATCATGCCCAGGCTACCCAGGAACGCACCATAGAAGCCGGCAGATTCAGCCGCATCCAGCAACCCGGCCTGGTCCAGGTGCCCGCTAGCCGCCAGACCGGCCACCAGCACCAGCGTTACCAGCAACAGACTCCGTGCATAGGGCGAAATCCGTGGCAGGAAAACGGCAAAATAGCCCAAAAACAGGCAACCGGCGACTATACTGAACAACCTGACTGACGTAACAAGCGCAAACAGCTCGATAACGACAGCCAGGGAAAGCAGGTAACGACTCATTGAACAGGCGATTCCCTGGAGGCTGGGGTGACGTTCCAGAGGCTACCGGATGGCTTGCATTTGCGCATTTGCCGGATTAATCTTTAGCCACCCTGACGTTGGATAAAACTGAATTTCGCTCAATGAAACTACATTATCATTTTTGCCAAAACAAGCAGGGTGCATTTTCCGTTATCATTGAAAGGTCATAAGAACGTTTATCCAACGCCCGGTAGGCGAGACCTTCCCGGCGGATCACCTGTACAGGAGAAATCATGAGCGCCTATATCTACGACGGCTTGAGGACACCCTTTGGACGCCACGCCGGAGCCCTGGCGAAAGTTCGCCCGGATGACCTGTTGACCAGCGTCATCAAGGCCGTGATTGAGCGCAACAGTTTCGAGCTCAGCGCCTACGAGGATGTGATCGCCGGCTGCACCAACCAGGCTGGTGAAGATGCCCGTAACGTCGCCCGTCACGCCGGCCTGATGTCAGGCCTGCCCGTGGAAACCGGCGGTCTGACCGTCAACCGCCTGTGCGGCTCCGGCCTTGCCGCTGTTATTGATGCCGCCCGCGCGGTGCGTTGTGGCGAGGGTGATCTGTTCGTGGCCGGTGGCACAGAGAGCATGAGCCGTGCGCCATTTGTCATGGCCAAGAGCGAAGCCCCCTATTCCCGCGACTTCCGCATGTTCGACAGCACCATCGGCGCCCGCTTCCCCAACCCGCGGGTTGAGGCGGAGTTCGGCAGCGACACCATGCCCCAGACCGCCGACAACATCGCCGCGGATCTGGGCCTGAGCCGCGACAAGGTGGACGAGTTCGCTGCCCAGAGCCAGGCTCGCTACGAGGGTGCCCGCAAACTGGGCTTCTACGACGAGGAAATCCTCGGCATCGACGTGCCCCAGGGTCGCAAGAAGCCGCCGGTCACCGTGGACCAGGACGAACATCCGCGCCCGCAGTCCGATGTAGCCGCTCTGTCGAACCTGCGCCCACTGTTTGAAGGTGGCGTAGTGACGGCCGGCAACGCCTCCGGCGTCAATGACGGCGCCGCCGCCCTGATCATCGGCTCACTGGAAGCCGGCGAAAAGGCCGGCATCAGGCCCCGTGCCCGCATCGTGTCTGCAGCCATTACCGGCGTAGAGCCCCGGGTCATGGGTTTTGGCCCGGTAAAAGCCTGTGAGAAGGCCCTGGCCCGGGCCGGCCTGTCCATCAAGGACATGGACGTTATCGAAATCAACGAAGCATTCGCTGCCCAGGTGCTTGGTTGCACCACCAAACTGGGTATCGACCAGACTGACCCGCGCCTGAACCCCAATGGTGGCGCCATTGCCGTAGGCCATCCGCTGGGTGCGTCCGGTGCGCGGATTGCGCTGACGGCTACCCGTCAGCTGGAACGCATGGAAGGCCGTTACGCCGTGATCAGCCTGTGTATTGGCGTCGGCCAGGGGATTGCGGCTGTTATCGAGCGTTTCACGGACTGATCAGAATCCGGCCCAAGGCCGTATCAGAAACCGGGCGGTGCGACATTTTGACAGCGCCGCCACTATGAATTTCAGGAGACACATTATGGCTTCCGCACCCTGGGACGACCTGCTTCAGTTCGACAAGCAACTTGACGAGACCGAGCGTCAGGTTCGCGACAGTATCCGCAGCTTCTGCGACCAGCGCCTGATGCCCGGCATCATCGAGGCTAACCGCCACGAGAAGTTCGACCGCAGCATCTTCACCGACATGGGTGAACTGGGCATGCTCGGTGCCACCCTGCCGGAAGAGTACGGCGGCCCGGGCCTGAACCACGTCTGCTACGGCCTGATCGCCCGGGAAGTGGAGCGCGTGGACTCCGCCTACCGCTCCGCCCTGAGCGTACAGTCCTCCCTGGTGATGTACCCGATCTTCTCGTACGCACCGGAAGAGACCAAGAAGCGCATTCTGCCCAAGCTGGCCTCCGGCGAGTGGGTTGGTTGTTTCGGCCTGACCGAGCCCAACCACGGCTCCGACCCCGGCGGCATGGAAACCCGCGCCAAGAAGGTCGACGGCGGGTATCTGCTGAGTGGCTCCAAGACCTGGATCACCAACTCGCCGATTGCCGATGTGTGTGTGATCTGGGGCAAGCTGGATGGCGAAATCACCGGTTTCATCATCGAGCGCGAAGGCGCCAAGGGCCTGGACACACCGAAAATCGAGGGCAAGTTTTCCCTGCGCGCGTCCGAAACCGGCTCCATCTTTATGGACGAGGTTTTCGTACCCGAAGCCAACAAGCTGGATGTCACCGGCCTGAAAGGCCCGCTGAGCTGCCTCACCAAGGCTCGCTACGGCATCAGCTGGGGCTCCCTGGGTGCCGCCGAGTTCTGCTGGCACGCTGCCCGCAACTATACCCTTGAGCGCAAGCAGTTCGGCAAGCCCCTGGCCGCCAACCAGCTGATCCAGAAGAAGCTGGTCGACATGCAGACCGAGATCACCCTGGGCTTGCAGTCGGTATTGCAGCTGGGCCGGATGATGGACGCCGGCGAGGCGACACCGGATTCGGTGTCACTGCTCAAGCGCAACAACTGTGGCAAGGCGCTGGATATTGCCCGGGTCGCCCGCGACATGCACGGTGGTAACGGTATTTCCGACGAGTACCACGTTATCCGTCACGTGATGAACCTGGAAGCCGTCAACACCTACGAAGGCACCCACGATGTACACGCCCTGATCCTCGGCCGTGGCCAGACCGGCTTGCAGGCCTTCAAATAAGGCAGTTCACCGCCTGCCACCAGAAACAGGGCCTTCGGGCCCTGTTTTTTTGTGCCCGCAATAACCCAAAGCATGCATCCCTCCCGCCCGGCGACGCGCATTCCCGGAAACCTTCCGCTAAGATAGTGGGTCTGTTCTGTGTGCCCGAGTGGCACCTGTACCAGAAAGGCATGACTTCGACTCTGGTGTTTCGCTGTGCGGTACATGGTTTCCGTTATGGAAAGCCCGGAATACCGCCTGGCGAGCCCGCATCCGCCCATGACACGGGCCGGACCGAACGTGCCTGGCAGGCAAGTGTCCACCGCTGGTGGACAGGCGGGGGGAATTGACACGAAAACGGCCTTCCGCCATCATAGGTATATTCTGCTATGCGGTATATGTTTTCGCTAGAACGAACCGAGAGGCTGATTCATGAACATGAACTACACGGCTGAAGAGCTCGCCTTCCGCGACGAAGTGCGGGCTTTTCTGGATGAGAAACTGCCGGCCGACATCGCTGCCAAGGTCAAGGGCTTCCGCAAGATGACCAAGGAAGACCACCAGCGCTGGCAAAAGATCCTCGTTGACCAGGGCTGGTACGCCAGCCACTGGCCCGAGGAATACGGCGGTGTGAAATGGACCCCGGTTCAGAAGCACATCTGGGATGAAGAGTCCTGCGCCTACGGCGCACCGCGCACCGTCCCGTTTGGCGTGAACATGGTGGCGCCGGTTATCATCAAGTTCGGCACCGAAGAACAGAAACAGTACTACCTGCCCAAGATCCTCAGCGGCGAGCACTGGTGGTGCCAGGGCTACTCCGAGCCCGGTGCCGGTTCCGACCTGGCATCCCTGAAAACCCGGGCGGTTCGCGATGGCGACCACTACATCGTCAATGGCCAGAAGACCTGGACCACCCTGGGCCAGCACGCCAACATGATCTTCTGCCTGGTGCGCACCAACACCGAGGTCAAGAACCAGGAGGGCATTTCCTTCCTGCTGATCGACATGAACACCCCGGGCATCAGCGTGCGCCCGATCATCACCCTGGATGGCGAGCACGAAGTCAACGAAGTGTTCTTCCAGGACGTCAAGGTACCGGTGGAAAACCTGGTCGGTGAAGAAGACAAGGGCTGGACCTACGCCAAGTACCTGCTTACCTACGAGCGTACCGGCCTGGCCGGCATTGGCATGTCCAAGGCTGCGCTGACCCACCTCAAGGAGCTGGCTTCACGCCGGCTGAAAAATGGCAAACCGCTGCTGGAAGATCCTACCTTCGGCCAGCGTATCGCCAAGGTGGAAATCGACCTGATGGCCGCCACCATCAGCAACCTTCGCATCATTGCGGCGGTTGAAGGCGGTGGCGTACCCGGTGCCGAAAGCTCCATGCTCAAGGTCAAGGGTACCGAGATCCGCCAGGCGATCAACGACCTGGCCCGTCGCGCCATTGGTCCCTACGCCCTGCCGTTTATTGAAGAGGAAATGAGCCTTGATTACGAGGGCGAGTTCCTGTCTGACGAGAACGCCGCGCCGCTCTCCGCTCAGTACTTCAATAACCGCAAGCTGTCGATTTTCGGCGGATCCAACGAGATCCAGAAGAATATCGTATCCAAAATGATTCTGGGACTATAAGGAGGCGACCATGGACTTCACTCTGAGCGAAGAGCAACAAATGTTGCAGGACACCGTGGCGCGTCTGGTTCGCGGTGAATACAGTTTTGAAAAGCGTCTGGAATTCAGCGAAACCGAGCTGGGCTTCAGCGAAGACTTCTGGAAGCAGCTGGGCGAGCTAGGCCTGACCGCCGTCCCCTTCCCCGAGGAGCTGGGTGGCTTTGGCGGTGGCGGTGTTGAAATCCAGTCCGTCATGACCGAGCTGGGCCGTGGCCTTTGCCTCGAGCCATACATGCAGTCGGTGGTCTTCGGTGGCGGCATTCTGAGCCAGGCCGGCAACGACGCCCAGAAGGAAAAGTACCTGGAAGGCGTCGCCTCTGGCGAACTGAAAGTGGCCGCTGCCCTGCAGGAGCCGCAGGCGTTCTACAACCAGAACGAAGTGGAAACCCGCGCCGAGAAATCCGGTGACGGATACACCCTGAGCGGTCGCAAAGCCGTGGTCATCGGCGGCCATTGTGCTGACGTGTTCATCGTGTCTGCCCGCACCTCCGGCGACGTTCGCGATGCCGATGGCATCAGCCTGTTCGCCATCGACGCCAACGCCGAGGGCGTAGAACGTCGCTCATACCCGACCATTGATGGCGCCAAGGGCTGCGATGTGTTCCTGGACAACGTCAAGGTTGGTGCTGATGCCCTGCTGGGCGAGGAAGGCAAGGCGGCAGACGTGATCGAATATCAGACTGGTCGCGCCATTGCAGCCCTGTGCGCCGAAGCGGTTGGCTGCATGGAAGAAGCCAACGAGCTGACCCTGGAGTACCTGAAGCAGCGCAAGCAATTCGGTGTGCCCATCGGCAAATTCCAGGTGCTGCAGCACCGCATGGTGGACATGATGTCCGAGCTGGAACAGGCCCGCTCCATGGCGATCCTGGCGGCCAGCTATGCCGACGCCGAACAGAATGACGAGCGCCGTCGCACTCTGGCCGCTGCCAAGAGCGTTATCAACCGTGCCGGGCATTTCATTTCCGAAAGCGGTATCCAGATGCATGGTGGCATCGGCATGACCTGGGAATACAGCTTTGCCCATTATGCCAAGCGCCTGGTCATGATCGGCCACCAGCTGGGCGACGATGACTTCCATCTGGAGCGCTACGCGTCCCTGCTGGAAGCCAGCTGATCAGTAACCGGTAGTTACGAACCTGTCGGGTCTCTCCTCCAGTCGGAGAGTGTTAGGGACGGTCCCGTAGGGACCGTCCCTTTTTTGTGGGCTACACTGTCATGCACCCCCAACAACCATGCACCCCCAACAACAGGGAGCGTTTAAACAGCTCCCGATGTCCAACAACAAGAGGATCGCGCAGTATGAACGACTCCAATATCACCGGCTCCAATGAAATGGACACCGATGAACTGAAGAAAGCGGAATGGAAAGTCCGTACGGAACTGGCTGCCGCCTACCGGCTGGTCGCCCTGTTTGGCTGGGATGACCTGGTTTTTACCCATCTGTCAGCCCGGGTGCCCGGACCGGACCACCATTTTCTGATCAACCCCTACGGCCTGCTTTTCCACGAAATCACAGCCTCGTCGCTGGTCAAGGTGGATCAGGAAGGTCAGGTTGTGCAGGCGGGCGGCATCGACCGGGTCAACCCGGCCGGCTTTACCATCCATAGCGCGGTGCATATGGGCCGGGACGACGCCCATGCGGTGATGCACGTTCACGCCGCTGACGCCGTTGCCGTATCCGCCCACAAGGAAGGCCTGCTGCCCCTGAGCCAGACCGGCATGCTGTGCCTGGACCACATGGCCTATCATGACTATGAAGGGGTTGCCCTGAACCTGGACGAACGGGAGCGACTGATCCGGGACATCGGCGACAAGAACATGCTGATGCTGCGCAACCACGGCATCCTGACCGCTGGCGGCTCGGTACCGGAATGCTTCACTTATCTCTACTTTCTGATGAAAGCCTGCGAGATTCAGGTAAAGACCCCGACGCCGTACTGCCTGCCTTCTCAGGAGGCCATCGAGACCACCCGCGAGCAGTCCCAGTCCCTGGGCAAGGCTTCGGCGTTGACCTGGCCGGCGCTGACCCGGTTGCTGGACAGCAAGAACCCCGGCTACGCCGTATAAGCGTGGGCGCCATCCAAGGCAAACGCAGGCAGGAGTTCCCGCAGGCTCCTGCCTGCATGGTTGAGGCGGGTTCTACTTCTTGCCCATGCGGGCCAGGGCGGCATGGCAGTCGTCCGAGGTCAGACGCTCGGCAAACACCTCACGCTCACGCTCCATGGCTTCCTTTACCATGGCCTGCCAGGGCGCCTTCATCAGCCGCTTGCTGGCCCGCAAGGCCTCTCGGGGCTTGCCAGCGAGCTTTTCAGCAGCGGCAAATGCCTCATTGAGCGCCTCGCCATCGTCCACCACACGACTGATCAGGCCGATCTCCGCCGCTTCATCAGCCGCCAGCACATCCCCCATCAGCAACAGCTCCGCCGTCTTGCGGGACCCCAGGTGCAACGGCATGGTCACGGTCGAGGCCGCCTCCGGCACCAGGCCGAGATCCACGAATGCGGTCTTGAAGCGCGTGGAGCGACCCGCATAGACGGCATCAACATGCAGCAGCATGGTGGTGCCAATGCCGATCGCCAGGCCCTCTGCCGCCACCAGTACCGGCGTATCGCAGTTCATCAGCGTTTCGATGAAAGCCAGCCCGGCCGATGGTTTGGGCGTGGTGTCCGTGGCCCGGGCGCGGAAGTCGTCCAGGTCGTTGCCAGCCGTAAAGACGCCGCCATCGCCACTGATAACGATGGCATTGACGTCAGGATCATCGGCCGCCTTTTTGACCCCGTCCGAGAGAGCTTCATACATGTCACGGGTCAGTGCGTTCTTTTTTTCCGGGCGGGCAATCAACAGATGGACATAGCCATTTTTCTTCTCAGTCTGAATCACGGGAGCTCCTGATCGGTTGGCGAATTCTGAAATACTGTTCCACAAAACGATGGGATATTCTATGGTTGTCAAACCGAACGAGCGCTCGACAAAACCAGAACAATCACCAGGGAGTCCCCATGGATTTTCATCGAATCCCCGCATTCGAACTCGCCCGCGGCATCAAGGCCCGGCACTACACCAGCGAACAGGTGCTGGACCATTTTCTTGAGCGTACCCACCGCCTGAACCCGGCCCTGAACGCCATCGTGGTTCTGCGCGAAGACCAGGCCCGCGAACAGGCCAGGGACGCGGACAGGGCGGCCGGGGACGGTGTCGACCTGGGTCCGCTGCACGGTGTACCCATGACCATCAAGGAAACCTGGGAGCTGGAGGGCTGGCCCACCACCGCCGGTCACAAGGGCTACCAGGATCACGTCTCGCCCCGTACCGCCGTGGCGGTACAGCGGCTGCTGGACGCCGGCGCCATCATCTTCGGCAAAACCAACGTGCCGGAGTTCGCCGGTGACCTGCAGTCGTTCAATGATATCTATGGCACCAGCAACAACCCCTGGAATACCGACCTGACTCCGGGAGGCTCTTCCGGCGGTGCCGCAGCCGCCATGGCCGCCGGCCTGACGCCCCTTGAGCTGGGCAGCGATATTGGCGGCTCCATTCGCACCCCGGCGGCTTTCTGTGGCATCTACGGCCTCAAGACGACCCTGGGCCTGATCCCCATGCGCGGCCACGTGCCCGGTGCACCAGGCAGTGTTGGCAAACGGGACATGGGTGTCGGCGGCCCGCTGACCCGCCACCTGGATGACCTGGAGGCGGAACTGGAGCTGTTGGCCGGCCCCGATGACGACATGTCAGCCTGGCAGGTAAATCTGCCGCAGCCGGATCCGAAACCGCTGGCAGACTACCGCTTCGCCACCTGGCTCAACGACGAATGGGCGCCGGTGGACAACGAGGTGCTCAGTGGCCTGATCGGTTTCTGTGAAGACCTGAAGTCCTCGGGTGCCGCCGTGGAAGATGCCCGGCCGGAAGGACTGACCCTGGAGAAAAGCCATCGTCTTTATTACCATCTGCTCGGCGGCGCCATGGGGGTGGGTCTGCCGGAGAAGGTCCGCAACCGGCTGGCAAAGATTGCTGCCGAGGAAGGCGACGAATACCGTCACCGGTTCGCCAGGGCCGCCCTGCAGAGTCACGGTGAATGGCTGCAGAAAGATGAGGAGCGGGCGCAACTGCAACGCACCTGGGCCCGCTTCTTCGAAGACCATGACCTGTTGATCTGCCCGGTAACCAATACCCTGCCGTTCCCCCACAGCCAGGACACTTCCGCCATGGAACGCACCCTGACCATCAACGGCAAGGCCGAACCCTATCTGGACATTACCGCCTGGGCGGGCGTCGCCATGATGGTGGGCCTGCCCGCCATCAGCTTCCCGGTGGGCTTCGGTGATGACGGCCTGCCACGGGCGGTACAGATCATCGGCCCGGCCTGGAGTGAAAAAACGCTGATCCGGGTCGCGCGCCTGATACAGGCACAACGGTTTCCGGATGGCCTGCCTTGGCCGGATCAGTCCTGAAAATCCGTCGGGCAGGCGGACAAATTCGCTTGCATACGCTATGTTTTACCGAGGGTACCCGGGACCTTGTCCCGGGGTCGGTTACACGATCTGACCAGGGAATCCCGGCAGTTATTGCAAACCCTCGCCCGATTGCGATAAATTTGGGAAACGCAGATCCATTCTGCAGTCACAAGTTTCGCTAGATGAAATCAAGACAGGACGTCCCCTTGGAAAACAACAAAGAGGTTAAGAAGTAATGCTTAACAACGTTCGCAAATCACTGACGGTATTTGCTTCGGCACTTACCCTGGGCGCCACTGCCGCCCTGATCGCCGCCCCTGCCTCCGCACAGGAAGAAACCTTCACCTGGAAAGTGCAGTCTCACTGGCCGGGCGCATCCAGCTCCTACGAGGACAGCCTGGGTCGCCTGAAGGAACAGCTTGAAGAGCGCTCCGACGGTCGTCTCGAACTTCAGCTGTTCGAAGCTGGCTCGCTGTTCAGTGCCAAGGAAACCTATAACGCGGTAAGCCGTGGCATCCTGGAAATGGGCACTATTTCTCCGGCCTATGCGTCCAACGAGATGACCCTGGCGGGTATCGCTTCCGGTCTGCCGTTTGCCTTCCGCAACGTCTGGGAAGCAGCCTACTTCCACCAGGTCCTGGGCTTCGAGGAAATGCTGCGTGAAGAAGCCGCCGAAGACGGCGTTTATTGGGCTACTGACAAGGTGTATCCCACCGAGATGGTGGTCAAGGAGCCTGTCGACTCGCTGGAAGAGTTCAAGAGCCTGAAAATCCGCTCCTCTGGTGCCCTGCAGAAGTTCCTGACCGAAGCCGGTGCGGCTGCTTCCTACATCCCGGGTGGCGAGCTGTACACCGCACTGGATTCCGGCATCGTTGACGGTGCTCACTGGGGCGCAGCCCAGGGTGCGTACTCCATGGGTCTGTACGAGATTGCCAAGTATCACGTGCAGCCCGCCCTGAACATTGCCGGCACTGACGTTATCATCGTCAGCCAGAAGGCCATGGACGAGCTGCCGGAAGACTTGCAGAAACTGGTGAAGGACGTGCTGAAGGAGCAGTTCTGGTTCCGCACCAATGAGTACCTGTACAAAGAGCGCATCACCCTGGCCAAGGCCATCGATGAGATGGGTGTCGAGGTGACTACCCTGCCTCCGGAAGTGCAGGACCACCTGGTACAGACAGCCCAGTCCATGTGGGACGAGGAAGGCGAGCGCAGCGACAAGGCTGCTGAAGCACTTGCCATGCTGAAGGACTACCTGGGCGATCTCGGCTACCTGTAAGCCGAACCGAGCCGGCCGGGGGTGCTTAACAGGCCCCCGGCTTTTTATTGCAAGCCACATGACCCCTCCCGGAGGCCCCATGCGTGCGATCACCGCATTCATGAACGGCGTTACCAGACTCAACAAGGCCATAGGCGTTGCCGTGTCGTTTCTGGTGTTTGCCATGTTCGTGTTCATATTGCTGGAAGTTTTCCTGCGGTATGCCTTCAACTCTCCCACTATGTGGACCAACGAACTGACGCAGTTGATGTTCGGCGCCTACGCCGTGCTTTCCGGTGGATACCTCATGGCGCATCGGGGGCACGTTAACGTTGACCTGATCCAGTCATTTCTCGGCACGCGCATGCAGGCCGCAGTCGATGTGTTCACATCGATTCTTTTCTTTCTCTTTACCCTGGCGCTGCTGTATTTCAGCTTTGAGATGGCCAGCAAATCCATCAGCAGTTGGGAGACCTCTTATTCTGCCTGGAATCCGCCCATCTGGCCGATAAAAGCCTGCATCCCTATAGGTACTGCCCTGCTGTTACTACAGGGTATCGTCAAGCTGCTGGAAGACATCGCCATCGCCTGCAACCTGAGCTACTACCGGCCCGAGGACCATTCAGAGCATGATCCCAAGGGAGAGCAACTATGAGCATTGAAGTCCTCACCCTGCTTTTCTTCGGGTCGCTGCTGTTTTTCGTATTTCTGGGCCTGCCCCTGGCCTTTGTGCTGGGCGGCGTGTCCGTTATCTTTCTGTATTTCACCTGGGGCGTTGGCTCCTTCTACATGGTGGCCTCCCAGATCTGGAGCACCATGGGCAGCTTCACCCTGGTGGCCATCCCCCTGTTCGTTTTCATGGCGATGATTCTGGAACGAACCGGCGTGGCAAAGGATCTTTACCGGGCCATGCATTTGTGGTTCGGGGGACTGCGCGGCGGTCTCGCCATCGGTACCCTTTTTATCTGTGCGATTTTTGCCGCAATGGTGGGCATCAGTGGTGCCGCCGTCGTGGCCATGGGCACCATCGCCCTGCCCGCCATGATGGAGCGCGGTTATGACCGCAGCATGTGCCTGGGCGTGATCAATACCGGTGGCGGCTGGGGCATCCTGATTCCCCCCAGCATCATGATGATCCTGTATGCGCTGATCAGTGGTGTCTCGGTCGGCAAGATGTTTGCCGCCGGTATTCTGCCGGGCATTCTGCTGATGGTACTGACTGCCATCTACATCCTGGTCCGCAGCAGCCTGCAGCCGCATCTGGCACCGGCGCTGCCTCCCGAGGACCGGGGCACAATGCGTGAAAAACTGCTGGCCCTGCGCTCCGTTGCACTGCCCATTCTCATTGTGATCATGGTGTTGGGTTCCATCATGGGGGGCATCACCACGCCCACCGAAGCAGCCGCCATGGGTGTTCTGGGCGCCCTGATTGCCGCCGCGGTCTACCGCAAGCTGGAATTCGGACTATTGAAGGAAGCGTCCATCCGCACCTTCAAGCTGACCGGCATGATCATGTGGATCCTGTTTGCAGCACACGCCTTCAGCGCTGCTTATCAGAGCATGGGTGCGCAGCCGATGATTGAAGGCTGGATGGCCAGTATCCCCGGCGGACCATGGGGTGTGATCATCGCCATGATGCTGATCACCTTCGTTCTGGGCATGGTACTGGACCCTGTGGGCATCATGCTGATAACGCTGCCGGTATTCCTGCCTATCGTGGAGTCCCTGGGGTTCGATCCGATCTGGTTCGGCATCCTGTTTGTGATCAATATGGAAATCGGCTACATGACACCACCCTTCGGGTTCAACCTGTTCTATCTGAAGGGCATTGTGCCGCCGGGCATCACCATGAAGGATATCTACAAATCGGTGATCCCGTTCGTGTTGGTGGAAATTGTAGGCTTGATCCTGCTGATGATCTTCCCCGAAATCGTCACCTACCTGCCAAACCTGTTCTTCTGACGGCAGACCTCGCCACAAAAACGCCGGCCTGATTCAGGCCGGCGTTTCTGGTTCCGGCTTGAGGCAGCCGCGAATGCACTGGGATCGTTGCACTCTGTTACCAAATGCCCCTTGCCTGATCACCCCCACCCCGATTAACTGAGCCACTGGTCGTGGCTTCACATGACGGCCTTCGCCGGCACTTGAGCCGGCGCCCTCCCCATGAAGATTCCGCCACGGTCAAATGGCCGGCTGCTAAATAAATGGTGGTTGCGGCCGATAACCGATCTATAACCCAGTTTCTTCAATAACAAGATTGCCGGAGCCAGCAATGCATCTGCCGCAGAATTTCTCCAACCTCAGTTTGTCCCTGGGCATGAAAATGGCCCTGGGATTTGCTGTACTGATCGTGCTGACGATAATAGTCGGCGGTATCGGCCTGCTGACCCTGCAGCAGTATAGTGAGCGATCGCTTATCCTCGCCGACGCCTCCAGCATCGAAACCACACTGCTGTCGGCACGGCAGGCCGAGAAAAATTTCCTGCTTCAGAACGACACCAGCTTCGTGGATAAAGCCATTGGCCTGACAACGCAAGCACGAAACACCGCCCGGGACCTGCGGGGCAGAGTGACGTCTGATGAGGGTCAGCAACGGCTTGATACCATTGTCAAAGATGTCGACCGCTACGATGAGTTACTGACCTCACTCGTCGAAGTCCGCCAGAACAGGGCCAAAAGCCTGGAAGAGCTGGAGTTGGCAACCCGGGGTGTCATCAACGGTTTTGCGGGTGAAGACCAGCTTTATGCCGCTAACGCCGCCATCCAGCAGATGCGTCGTCTGGAAAGTAATTTCCTGGTGGAAGGTCAACAGGAGGCCGTGGAACAGCTCCTCAGCACTGGTGAGCGAGCGAAGCGCTCTATTAAGTCCTCTTTTCTGGACAAGGAATTGAAAGAGTCGCTGGCTGGACTGATCGAGCAATATCTCAACGCTTTCCGGGCGGTTGTCGACGCGGAGAACCGTACCAGCGAAATCCAGGGCGACATGGTGGCAACCGCCGAGGAAAGCGCTGAAATGGCCAGTGCCCTGCAGCAGGCTCAGCAGCAGGAGATGCTTGCCGAACGACAACAGGCAATGATGCTGATCGCCGGTGTTCTGGCGGTGATCGTGATTTTCGGATCTGCCCTGTCCTGGCTTTTGACCCGCAGTATTCTGCATCCGGTCCGTGAAGCAGTGGCCCTGGCAACCCGGGTAGCGAGCGGCGACCTGCAGGAGACCGTCACCAGCAAACGGACCGATGAACTCGGCCAGCTACTGTCCGCCCTGAGCGCCATGGTAACCAGCCTGCGGGAGCTGGTGCGGCATATTGATTCCGGCGCCACCAACATTGCTTCCTCCGCTGAAGAGCTGTCCACGGTAACTACTGAGACCAGCGAGGGCGTGACGCGGCAACGGGACCAAACTGATCAGGTGGCGACTGCCATGAACGAGATGGTGGCCACGGTCAGCGAGGTAGCCAAGAGTGCCGAGGAAGCCTTCGGCGCCGCCACCACCGCGAACGAAAAGGCTTCTGCCGGTGAGGCTGCCGTCGAGGAAACCCTGTCCTATGTGAACCAGCTCAATGGCCAGGTGGAAACGGTCATGGAACGGCTGCGTGGCCTACAGACGGATACCCAGAACATCAGCACCGTGCTGGACGTTATCAAGTCGGTGGCCGAGCAGACCAACCTGCTGGCCCTGAACGCCGCCATCGAAGCCGCCCGCGCCGGTGAGCAGGGCCGCGGCTTCGCCGTGGTGGCGGACGAGGTTCGCTCCCTGGCCCAGCGTACCCAGAGCTCCGCGTCCGAGATCGAAACGCTGATCACCAACCTGGTCAACAGTGCAGAGGACTCCGTCTCTACCATGTCGAGCGGCACCACCCTCGCCGGCCAGACCCTGGACAGCGCCCGCACGACCGGCGAAACCATCCGCGAGATCGCCGAGGCCGTGGGAAACATCAGCCAATACAACAGCCAGATTGCCACCGCAGCGGAGCAGCAGACCTCCGTGGCCGAAGACATCAACCAGAACGTCACCCAGATCCGCGATGTCAGCGACCAGTCCGCCACCGCGGCTGAGCAGATCTCCACCTCCAGCAACGAACTGGCGCGACTGGGGGAAGATCTCAGGAGCCAGGTGGCCCGCTTCCGACTGTAAGCGGACCGGCAACCACAAAAAAACCCGTGGGCCTGAGGAGGCTCACGGGTTTTTTATTGCACGGACTTAAGCCTTTCAGGCTAACGCAAACGGGTTCGGGGATTTTCCTTTGAAACAGTCAGAAAACAGGGTTTTCATTTCTAAGAGAAGTCCCCGAACCCGTTCTTTCAGAATGCACCATTATACCTGGCACAAAACGCCAGGGGCCGGGCATGCCTTCCGAAACGAGAACCCTGTTCTCTGACTGTTTCGGAAGACACACCCGGCCCCTGGCTTTCTGGTTGTGTGCTTTCTGCTTTTACAACAGGTTGTAGATGAACACTGCCAGCACCGCAATCGGCGTGACATAACGCAACAGGTTGCGCCACAGGGTGAACATGCCATCGGACATGGCCATATCCGCCTGCAGGGATTCCTTCGCCACGCACCAGCCCACGAACAGGGCGGTCAGCAGACCGGACAACGGCAGCATGATATTGGCGGTAAAGAAGTCCAGAAGATCCAGAATGCCGGTCGTCTCGAAGCGCTCAAACATGCCCAGCAGGTAGACGTCAGACCACACGTTCAGGGACAGGATTGACGCCACACCCAGCAACCAGCAGGCAACACCGGCAAGAATGGCGGCTCCCGTGCGGGTGATGGCCATCTTTTCTTCCACCCACTCGGTGACCGGTTCCAGCAGCGAAATGCCGGAGGTCCAGGCGGCAAACAGCAGCAGCACGAAGAACAACGTAGCAAAGAACACACCCAGGGGCATCTGACCGAAGGCTAGTGGCAGAGTCACGAAGATCAGACCGGGACCCTGGCCGGCTTCCAGGCCATTGGCAAAGACAAACGGGAAAATCGCCAGACCCGCCAGCAGGGCCACCAGGGTGTCCATGATGCCCACGCCCACGGCGGCACGGCCAATGGAGACATCCCTGCCGAGGTAGGAGCCGTAGGCCATCATGATCGCCATACCCAGGCTCATGGTGAAAAAGGCCTGCCCCAGCGCCTGCAGAACGGCATCCCAGGTCAGTTTGCTGAAATCCGGAGTAAACAGGAAATCCAGAGACTCCATGAAATGCCCGGTGGTGGTGGCATAGCCAACGACCACCAGCAACAGCAGGAACAGGGCCGGCATCAGGATCTTTACCGCCCGCTCCAGGCCGCTTTTCAGGCCACGGGAAACGACAAAAATCACCAGCGCCATGAACACTGTGTGCCAGAATAGCAGGATGCCCGGGCTCGCCAGCAACGCACTGAAGATGGCACCCACGGCGTCGGCATCCTGACCGGCAAAGTCACCCATGCCGGAGTGCATCACGTAGGAGGCAGACCAGCCCCCGATCACGGAATAGAAGGAAAGGATCATGAACGCCGCCAGCACACCGATAATGGCGGACAGTCGCCAGGCCGGGTTGCTCAGGTTACGCTCGGCCACCAGCCGCATGCTGGCCACCGGGTTGCGCTGCCCGTTACGGCCCACAAAAACCTCGGCCATCATGATGGGAACGCCAATCACGGCGATACAGGCGAGATAGACAATTACGAAGGCGCCGCCCCCGTTCTCGCCGGTCATGTAGGGGAACTTCCAGATATTGCCCAGGCCCACGGCAGAGCCCGCAGCGGCCAGGATAAAGGCCATGCGGGACGACCAGTTGCCGCGGCTGGTCAGGCTATTTTCAGACATAATAGAACCCTGTACTGATACAGTTGAATCCGGATAGGAAATAAGAGTAGCTGGCTATGGTGTTCCCTGCCTGCAACCAGCTGTTGGCGGCGGATTTTGCCAGTGTCGGGCGGCCGATGCCACCTCGGGAGCCGGATAGTTTGTAAAATGGCGGGTTAACTATGTAACAGGAGGGACCGGTGCAGCAGAGGAGGGCCGCCACCACACCGGGTTGTCTACGAGAATGGGAGCCGGAACAGCCGCTTACTGCCGGCTGACAAACCGCGCCACCAGATCGTTCAGACCATGGGCCTGCTGGCTGACGTTCTCACTGGCACCGCGGGCACCATCGGCCTTTTCGGTGCTGGTATCCGCCAGCCCAGCAATACGGACCACCTGCTGGTTGATCTCCTCGGAGACCTGGCTTTGCTCCTCGAAGGCCGCAGACATGGTCATGAAGCTGTCTGAAATACCCTCGATGGTCTGCATGATGTCCTTCAGTGCCGCTTCCGTCTCCCGTACCTTGGCCAGCCCCTGGTTGCCGATTTCCTCACCCTCGCGGGTAGCGGTGACCACCTCGTCCACCTGGGCGCGGAAGTTCTCGATCACATCGTGTATGGACACGGTGGACTGGCGGGTGCGCTGTGCGAGGGAGCGCACTTCGTCCGCCACCACGGCGAAGCCACGGCCCTGCTCACCGGCACGGGCAGCCTCGATGGCGGCGTTCAGGGCCAGCAGGTTGGTCTGCTCGGCAATATCGGAAATCAACTGTGCCGCATCGCCGATCTTGTCGGTGGACTCGCCCAGGCGGCCGACTGAATCGCCAATGGTCGTACCCTGCGCCACCAACTGCTCGATGGACTGCAACGCTTCACCGCTGAGGTTGCCACCACGGCGGGCCAGCTCATTGGCCTGGCGGGCGCCGTCGGCGTTACTGTTGACGTTGTCGGTCACCTCCTGGATGGAGGCGGTCA
Organism: Marinobacter zhanjiangensis; assembly: GCF_014651935.1. Taxonomy (GTDB): domain Bacteria; phylum Pseudomonadota; class Gammaproteobacteria; order Pseudomonadales; family Oleiphilaceae; genus Marinobacter; species Marinobacter zhanjiangensis. Next base: position 289,624 of record NZ_BMXV01000001.1, read on the forward strand.
TCTCGTTCATGGCCGAGGCCACCTGATCGGTTTCCTCCCGCTGCTGCTCGATGGCCCTGGCCCCTTCGGCAATCTGGTTCTGGCCTTCCCGGGCGGTTTGCAGCAAATCACCGGCACGGTCCTCGATACGCGCCAGCGCGGTACGGATCCTGGCCTTTTCACTCATCAGTACCATGCCTAGCTCGGCAAACAGACCGCTTTCGTCTGTATAGGTCCGGGCCACAAGGGGGTCACGAAAGGCCTCCGGACGAAGATTGATCAGCGACCGCAGGCGGGCACTCAACGATGCCGTCTGCAGGGCGCCTCCGACCACGAAACCCGCAACAATCAACCCTGCACCCGGCCAGAACGCTCCCCATCCCAGAGCCACCAGACTTGCTGCCAGTGGAATCAGCATCGGCCAGCCAGTGCGGGCAATCGACTGCAGCCGGGTGCTGGCGGCAAAGGCCCCCTTACCGGCAGACAATCTGCGGTACAAACGGCTGGCCCGCGCCACCTGCTCACGGGTAGGCTCGACACGAACCGATTCGTAACCGGTCATCTGCCCGTTTTCCAGTATCGGCGTAACGTAGGCACTCACCCAGTAATGGTCGCCATTCTTGCAGCGGTTCTTGACCACGCCCATCCAGGGTTTGCCGGCACTGATGGTGTCCCACATGGCCTTGAATACGCTCTGGGGCATATCCGGGTGGCGGATAATATTGTGGGCCTGTCCAATCAGCTCGTCCCGGTCAAAACCACTGATCGCCACGAAATCATCGTTGCAGTAGGTGATCACGCCCTTCAGCGACGTGGTCGTGATCAGCCGGCTGCCCGGCTTCATTTTCGCTTCGCGTTGGGTAACGGGGCCGTTATTGCGCATGACGGGATAGCATTCCTGAACGATGGTCGATGTACACGCCGACACCGGAATGGTCTCGCAAGACCAGTGCAACGGTCGGACCAGGCTGGCGTATTGCAAACTACGGAGGTGGTATCGGCTGGCTTTATATTGACTTTAGTCAACGGGCAGCAATGATAACAATGAGAAACCACATCGTGTGTAAGCGATTGTGACCGGGCCAGGTCCGGTTGATCGCGATGCCGTTGGTTTACGTCGCCAGACCCAGCCTTGCCCGGGGATGAAAACGGGCATTGAGCCACAGGGAGAAGCCGATCACCGCACCACCGATGAGCAGCCGGAGCAGGTCCGCATCCCGGTTCCATATCAACAGATTCACCACCAGCCCGGCCGGCACCAGGGCATTGTTCATCACTGCCAGGGTGCCGGCATCCACCTTGCAGGCACCGCGGTTCCACAGGAAGAGCCCGAGACCGGAGGACGCCAGCCCGAGCCAGACCAGCACACCCCATTGCAGCCCGGTGACGGGCAGCATGGAGCGGTCGCCGAACACCAGGAAGGACGGCAGCGCAATCACCAGTGCGCCGAAAAAGAAATAACCGAAGGTGCGCCAAGCAGGAACAGCAGGCAACGGAAACGCCTGCATCAGATGCTTGTAGCCCACTTGGCCCGAAGCAAAGGTCAGGTTGGCCAGCTGCAGCAGCAGAAATCCGGTCAGAAACTCCTGACTGAGGCCGTCGTAACGGATGATGGCGGCTCCGAGGGTAGCCACTGCCGCGGCCATCAGGGCCGCCGGGGAGAACCGGCGATACAGGGCATCATCAATCAGGGTGACGTACAAGGGGGTGAACACGGTGAACAGCAGCACTTCCGGTACCGTCAGGTAGGCAAACGAGCGATACAGGCACAGGTAGGTGATACCGAACTGCAGGGCACCGGTGAGCATGATGCCCAGCTTCAGCCGCCCCGGCACCCCCGCCCAGCGTGTCAGCGGCAGGAACAGCAGTGACGCCATCAGCACACGACTGAGCACGGCAAAATCGCTGTCCACATGGCCAGCCAGGAACTCACCAATCAGGCTGAAGGAAAAGGCCCAGAGCGCCGTGACCAGAATCAGCAGTATCATGATATCCATCCACCCTTTTTGAGGGCGGCACTGTATCATGGCTTACTATCAAAATGACCTGACTTTCCGGAACTCCAGCACCATGAATCAGCAAGCCGTTGTCCAGGCCACCCGTCGCTGGGTGGAAGATGTGGTTGTCGACCTTAACCTGTGCCCCTTCGCCCGCCGCGAGCTGATCAATAACCGCGTTCGCTTTGCCGTGACCGATGTGCAGACACCGGATGCCTTGCTGGGCGACCTGCAACGGGAACTGCTGAAACTGGTCGATGACAACAGTATCGAGACCACCCTGCTGATTCACCCGGGGGTTCTGCAGGATTTCCATGACTACAATGATTTCCTGGCGATGGCCGATGGCCTGGTGGAAATCCTGGAACTGGAAGGCGTGATCCAGATCGCCAGCTTTCACCCCCACTACCAGTTCGCCGGTACCGCCGCCGATGCGGCGGAAAACTACACCAACCGCTCCCCCTGGCCGATGCTTCATCTGCTACGTGAGGCCAGTCTTGAAAAGGCCATAGCCGCCTATCCGGATACCGACGCCATTCCGCGACGGAATATCGAGCGGGTGGAGGCCCTGGGCGCCAATCACATGAAGGCGCTGCTACAACGGTCTTTGACGGACCCTTCGAATCCGGTAGGCTGAAACAAAACGTCGGAGACTGTCCCCGAATCATGCGCATTACCCTGCTCTGTTGCCTGCTGACTCTGAGTCTTGCTACCCCGGCCAGCGCCCTGACGGTTGCCGCTGCCTCCAGTCTTCGTCTGGCGATGGCGCCATTGACCGAAGCCTTCGAACAGAAATATCCGGAAACACCTGTCACCATGATATTCGGCGCCTCCGGCAAGCTGGCCACCCAGATCGTCAATGGTGCCCCCTACGACGTTTTCCTGTCGGCGGATACCGCCTATCCACAGCAGCTCGTCGGTCTTGATTCGGCCAGCTCGAAGCCCGAAATCTACGCATTGGGACGACTGGTGCTCTGGCACGCCGACCCGCAGCGTGAAGCACTCACGCCGGAGGCTCTTGGTCGCGACGCTATTCAGCGCATTGCCATTGCCCAGCCCCGCCACGCGCCCTACGGCCAACGGGCCCGGGAAGCCTTGCAATCACTGGGACTGTGGCAGGATCTGCAACCGAAACTGGTCTACGGGGAAAACATCGGTCAGACGGCTGCCATGGTGGAATCCGGCGCGGCGGATGCGGGCCTGATCGCGTGGTCGCTGACCTATTCCCCGGAGCTGGCCGGGCGACCATTCACCCTGCTTCCCCGGGACCTTCACGGGCCCCTGGCAATGGCCATGGTGATCACCAACCATGGTGCGGAGAACCCGGCGAGCCAGCGTTTCCGGGATTTCATGCAATCTGCCCGGGCCGGTGCCATCCTCCGCCAGTATGGCTTTGAAACCCCGGACAGGGACTGAGACTGCATGTTCGAGCTTTCTCCCCAGGACTGGCAGGCCATTGCCGTCACCCTGAAACTCTGCACCCTGACCACGGTTATCCTGCTGGTACTGGCCACGCCCCTGGCCTGGTGGCTGGCCCACCGGCAATCACCCTCCCGCACGGTGGTTCAGGCACTGGTGGCACTGCCGCTGGTTCTGCCGCCGACCGTGCTGGGCTTCTACCTGCTGATTGCCCTCGGCCCCCGGGGACCGGTGGGCCAGGCCCTGGAGGCCATGGGGCTGACTCACCTGGCGTTCAGCTTCGAAGGTATCCTGGTAGCCTCGGTCATCTATTCCCTGCCTTTCGCGGTGCAGCCGCTGATGGAGTCTTTTCGACACCTGGGCACACGGCCGGTGGAAGTGGCGGCCTCCCTGGGCGCTGGCTCCGTGGACCGGCTGTTTACGGTGATCCTGCCCCTGTGCCGGGGCGGGTTTATCGTGGCGGCGACCCTGACCTTTGCCCACACCTTGGGGGAGTTCGGGGTCATCCTGATGCTCGGCGGCAGCATTCCCGGAGAAACCCAGGTGCTGTCGGTACTGATCTATGACTACGCCGAGGCCATGGACTATGCCGCCGCCCATCGGCTTTCCCTGGGGCTGCTGATATTCGCCTTCCTGGTGCTGGTGGCAGTGTACAGTTTCAACCGGCGGGTCGACGGGGTAAGGCCGTGACGCTCCAGGTACAGGCACGGCTCCAGCGCGGGGATTTCACTCTCGCCATCAACGACACCCTGCCGACCGAAGGCATTACGGCGCTGTATGGGCGCTCCGGTTGCGGCAAGACCACACTGCTGCGGCTGATTGCCGGCCTGGAACGCACGCGGGAAGCGGAAGTGCGCTTCCGGGATCAGATCTGGCAATCGGGCCGCCGGCACTTGCCCCTGAACCGCCGGCGGCTGGGGCTGGTGTTCCAGGAATCCAGCCTGCTGCCCCACCTGTCGGTGGAGGCCAACCTGCGCTACGGTTACCAGCGGACCCCGCCAGCCCAACGCCGGCTGCACCCGGAAATGATCTATCGGTTACTGGATCTGGACGACCTGACACAACAACCGGTGCAGACCCTGTCCGGGGGACAGCGCCAGCGGGTCGCCCTGGGACGGGCGCTGCTGACCAGCCCGCAACTGATGCTGCTGGACGAACCCTTGTCGGCCCTGGATACCACCGCCAAACGGGAGATTCTGCCGTTCCTGGCCGACCTGCCCGCAAGCACCGGCGTGCCCATCATGCTGGTGACCCATTCCGCCCGGGAAGTGGAACAGCTTGCCGACCATGTGGCCTTCATGTCCCGGGGGCGCCTGGAGCGCATCGAGACACTCCGGGAGGCACTGACCCGTCCGGACTCTCCCCTGTTCAGTGATGAAGGCCCCGCCGCGGTGCTTCAGGGTCAGCTCACCAACACCGGCGATGGCGAGTGGCAGTTCGTTACCCGTGGCGGCGAGGGCCGGCCTTCGGTGCCCTTCCAGGTCAGCGGCCACTCAAGCCACCGCACCAGCCTGCACCGGTTACGGATACTGGCCAGCGACGTCAGCCTGGCCACACAGGAGCCCGTGGGCATCAGCATCCGCAACCGGATGCCGGTGCGTATCGAGCGCATAGAGGAGGCGGATGAACACCGGTGCACCATCACCTGTCGGCTGGACGACGGCCAGATACTGCTGTCACGGATTACCCGTGCATCGGTCAGGGAACTGGGGCTTGAGAACGGGCAGACGGTGATTGCCCTGGTGAAGTCCGCGGTGCTGATGGAGTAAGAAAGGAAGAGGGTGTGCCCGCACCCCGCACAGGCACACCCCTGACGAGATTCAAATAGCCGTAATGAAGTCGTCCAGCAGGATCAGGCCGAAGTCGGTCAATACCGAGCCGTTGCCATCCTCACCATCACGGGCAATCACGGTGTAGACACCGCCATTATCCAGCCCGATGTTATCTGCACTGATGGCAACATTGCCGTCCAGATCGGTCACCCGCAGATTGTAGGTGCCTTCGGGAATCGGCAGATAGTCGGTCACCGCCTTGTAGGGCACATCGGCCAGCGCCGGCTCCGCATTGCCAATCTCATCCTGACCTTCCGGCAGCAGGTAGATATTGACGTTACCGGCCTGGGTGGAACCATGAACAACCCTCAGCGACGCCTGGGTGGCGATGCTGCGAACGCTGTCCTCCAGCACCAGAGCCTCAATGGGGGTGTCGGCGTCGTCGATCAGGCCCACCGCCAATACAGAGTAGCCCTGGCCGTTGTCCAGTGTCAGGTCCTCATCGAGAACCACCGGAGTGGTTGCGCCCGCTGGTGTTACCTTGACGTTGTAGTCTCCGCCAGCCAGGGCTGCATAGCCGTCAAGAACAGCCGCTGGAGCGGTTTCGCCAAAGGCAATACCGGTCAGGGTCGGTACATCGTCCACCAGCACATCCACCTCGGGGGCATTGGCAGAGTTGTGCACCGCTCTCACCCCGGCGCCCTGATCCACGTCGAAGATCTCTGATACGTCAGCGCCGTTGACTACCATCAGGCTGACCGGGCTGGCACCACTGTCTGTGAGGTTGGCACCGGTGTTCTGCACCGCGCCCACGAACAGATCGGCGCCGGCGGGCAAGGTGACCCGACCACTGTCAAAAACCGGGTCGGCGGACCCCACGGTTGTTACCTGGATACGATAATCTCCGGCTATTACCTCTACCGGTTCCGCAACCGTTTCGAACGGAACGTCTACCAGCAACGGATCAACGGCAGACAGGTCATCACCATCACCGGCGGCTGTCACGTAAATATCCACGTTGGGAGCGTTGGGCGCCAGATGGCCAATGCGCACCCGTACTTCGTCGCTGGAACTGAAGCCAGGCTCATCTTCGAACACCACCGGGGCGATGCCCCCCACTTCACCAACCGCCACCACGTTGTAGCGAACGTTTTCCTCAAAGGTGAAATCCACCGGGCCGATCACGGTAACATTTCCTCCGGGCACAATGCCTTCCACCGCAACCTGATAGCTGCCGGCTTCCGGATTCAGCACCGCGGCCTGCTTGTAGTCCGCAGCCTCAACGGCAACCTCGTCATCAACCAGTACATTCACCGGCGGCGCATCCGGCGAGGCGTGGATAATCCGCACCTGAGAAACCGGGCCGCTGTCGTTGTCACTGGAACTCGAACTGTCATTACAACCGGAAATCGCAAGGGCGCCGGCAAGCACCACTGGTACAGCCAATAAACGATTCATGATATTTGCTCCCTGTTTGGAGAAATCATTTTGTTATCGGATGACAGTGGTTCGAACCTGCACAGGTTCAGTCCCTGACCTGTGTGTCAAAGCGATTTACGGGAGTCTGGATGAATTGGATGCAGGAAATTTGACATTTTTTGACATGAAATGGATTGGCGTATCCCCGGTTACCAGTTCCGGGATAATCCGGTATCGCTGGATGCGAAAACAGCGCCCGTTATAGCAATGCCGCCATCAGCAGTATCAGAACGGTCAGGGCCAGAATGCCACCAGCGCGCAGCCCCTGCTCGGCACTGGCGGACCAGCCTGGCAAATGCCGCCACAGCCGGTTCAGCGAAGCGGGAGCGCGTGGTCCACGGAAGACCGGACGCTCCAGCCAGGACCACAACCAGCGTCCCCCGAGCTCAAGCAGCACCAGCGCGTCCCCCGGAGGAATCCGGGGCGCCCGGGGAATCAGTCTGGCGGCCAGGCCACCGATGACCAGAGCCACCAGGATCGGCCACAGAAGTGGCCAGTACTGGTAGGATTCGGGCAGCCACCGGGGTGACGCCACCAGCCCTTCTGCCTGCCACGGCAACCACCAGAACAGAAGCAGCGAGCCAAGGGTGGCCAGCGACCACCCGAGGGTCAGCGCCAGCGGGTTCCGCCCGGTCTCATCCTTAAGTCGCTGGAGCCAGAGAAACCGCAATACCAGCAACAGGGTGGCCACCGCCCCGGCGGTCATCAGCGGGGCCAGATACGGTGCCGTCACCATGGCGAGCTTATCCGCCTTGAGCACCTCCTTCATGGCCAGCTTGGCCAGGGCGCCGCTGGTCCAGGGCAGCCCCGCCAGCGCAAACCCCGGCAGGGCAATCAGCAACCAGAACAGCCCGCGACTCACACGTTGCCGGGGAAGCCTGACCGTCGAGGACAGGAACAGGGCCCCCTTGGCCAGGCCATGATGCAGTGCGTAAAGGGCAATCACCGGCAGGATCAGGTCCACCCGCTCCGGTGTGGCCAAAGCAGCCCCCACCAGCAACAGCATCAACCCCATCTGGCTGATGCTGGAATACGCCAGCACGGCCTTGGTCTGTGTCTGGCATACGCCGATCAAGGCCCCGCCCAGAGAAGCCACGGCCCCCGCGATAACCAGTGCGTCACCCCAGTCGCGGAAGCCCTCGTGACCCAGCGGCAGCGTCAGCACCCAGCCCAGCAGCCCCGCCTTGATCATGGCGCCACTGAGCACCGCACTGGCCGGGGTGGGCGCCACGGGGTGGGCCAGGGGCAGCCAGAAATGCAACATGGGCAAGCCTGCCTTGACCCCGAAACCGGTCAACAGTAATCCGGTTATCAGATGCGCGTGGTCAGCCTTTGCGATCGCCTCGGGCAAATCCGCCAGCTGACCACTGCCGGTAACCGCCACCGCCAGTATCAACCCGGCCAGCAGAAGCATTTCCCCCAGCACCGCCATAACCATATACACGCGCCCGGCATGCAGGGCTTCCACGGAACCGTCATGGACCACGAGCCCATAGCTGGCAAAGGTCATCAACGCAAAGAAGCTGTAGAAACTGCCGGCGTCACCGGCGATAACCAGCCCCAGGTTGCCGCACAGGGTCAGACACCAGCACACCACAAACCGCTTCAGATGTTTGCCATCGAGATAACCGATGGCAAACAGCCCGGCACTGCACCAGAGCAGGGCCGTCAATACCAGAAACACCCGTCGAAGGTCATCCAGCAGCCACAGGCTGTCCAGCAACAGCCAGGGCAATGCCCATTGCCAGTCCCCCGGAACCAGCGCGAGCACCAGGGCCGGCAGAGGCAGCAACGGCAACCCGAAACGCAGCCAGCGACCGGCTACCGGCACCAGCAACAGCCAGACCAGCGGCAGACCCACCGCCGCCAGCACCAGAAACGTCATCTCCGGGCTCATGGCAGGTACTCCCGGTTAACCAGTAATTCCGCCCACGACAGCGGACTGAACTGGAAGGAGGCCAGCACACCGATGGCCACCACCGCGGCTGCCGTCAGTACCGGCGGCCACAGCAGCCAGCTCATGGTCTCCAGGCGGCCCCAGCGGACCTCTTCCGGCCAGTCACGTTCCCGGGCCCGGAACCAGAGGCGATGCACCACCGGCAGGAAATACGCGGCGTTGAGGACACTGCTGACCAGCAACACCAGGACCACCCAGGGCATATTCGCTTCCAGCGCTCCCAGCCCCATGGTCCACTTGGTGATGAACCCCGCCAGCGGCGGCACCCCGATCATGCCAAAGGCGCCGATGGTGAAGGCTATCGACGTGGCCGGCATGCGCCGGCCGGCGCCATCCAGCTCGTCGATACGGTGCACCCCGAGGGTTTCGGCGTAATTGCCGGCGCAGAAAAACAGGGTGATCTTCATGATGCCCTGGTGCAGCAGATGCACCAGCCCGCCCACCATGCCCAGGGGGCTTGCCAGGCACAGCCCCAGCACGATGTAGGACACCTGGCTGACGGTGGAGAACGCCAGCATCCGCTTCAGGTCCTGCTGCGCCAGGGCCCGCAGCGAACCATAGGTAATGGTAAAGGCCGCCAGCCAGGCCAGCGGCAACAACAGTCCCTCGTCGCGGGCGAATTCGATACCGAACACATCGTTGACCACCCGCACAATGCCAAAGGCCCCGGCCTTCACCACCGCCACCGCATGCAGCAGGGCACTGACCGGCGCTGGTGCCACCATGGCCTGGGGCAACCAGCCATGGAGCGGAAACAGTGCCGCCTTGACCCCGAGACCGGCAATCAGCAGGGCGAAAATGATCGCCAGTGAAGGCGTCAGCGGCCCCTCTACAAAACCACCCTGGGTGAATTCCAGGGTGCCGGTCTCGGCATACAGCCAGGCCATGCCCAACAGCAGCAGGGCGCCACCGCTGAGGGTATAAATGATATAGGTACGGCCAGCCGCCAGGGCCTTTTCGGTGCCCCGGTGTACCACCAGCGGGTAGGTGGCCAGGGTCAGCATTTCGTAGAACAGGAAGAAGGTAAACAGGTTGCCCGCCAGGGCAATACCCGTGGTACTGGCCACGCACAGGCTGAAGAACCCGAAGAAACGGCTGCGATTGGGGGAATATTCCAGATAGCCCACGGCGTAGGCCGTGGTCAGTACCCATAACACCGCCGACAGGCCAGCAAACATCATCGACAGGGGGTCAGCCCGTAACACGAACTCGATCCCGGGCATCATGGTAAAGTCCAGCCGGTACTCCAACCCCTGGAACACGCCCCATACCATCACGGTGATCAGCCCCAGCTTCAGCAACGAGGCCGCCAGGTTAACGCCGGTGCGCAGGCCATGGCGCTCTTCCGGCAAGGCGAAGATCACCACCGCCGCCACCATCGATGTAGCCAGTGCCATCAGCGGCAGCCAGGGGTTGAGCCAGAAGTCCTCAGCCATCAGCCTCCCTCCCCGAAGGGCAGCGCCATGACTGACAGTAATGGCTCCGCCACCAGGCCCAGCCCCAGGGACATCAGTGCCAGCATCATGGGAATGGCCTCAAGGCGGCGCGGTGGATGATAGAACTGGTCCAGTTCGGAATGCTCCACGAACGAGGCCCGGTAGATGCGGAACACATAGGCTGCCGACAGCAACCCGCCTGCCAGTAGCACCAGGGTCCACCACCACTGGCCGCTGTTGAGGCTGGCCTGCAGCAGCAGCCATTTGGCGGCAAACCCGCCCGTGGGCGGCAGGCTCATCAGTGATACCCCCGCCAGGCCGAAGGAGAACAGCGAAAATGGCAGGAAGCGGCTGACACCGGCCAGGTCGCTGACCCGGTTACTGCCGGTGGACAAAATCAGGTTGCCGGCGGCCAGGAACATGGCCGCCTTGGCCAGGGCATGGCTGATCACCTGCAGGGTCATACCCTGCTGTGCCTGTTGCGAAACCGCCTCGGTCACGCCCCAGGTCAGCGGAAACAGCAGGAACAGGTAACCAATCTGCGCCACCGAGGAATAGGCCACCACCTGTTTCAGCTGTGGCTGCAGGCAGGCCAGCCAGCTGCCCCACAACACGGCCAGGGCGCCCAGCACGCCCGCCAGCTGAGCAAGGGCAAGCGTGCCCAGGTTCGGCCCCAGTTCCAGCCATAGCCGCGCCGCGATGAAGAACGACGCCTTGACCACCAGCGCCGACAACAGCGCACTGACCGGTGACCGGGCGATACCATGGGCCGGTGGTAGCCAGCCATGGAGCGGGAACAGGGCGGTTTTCAGTGCCAGGCCCGTCATCATCAGCGCCATGGCCAGCCCGGCACCCTCAAGGCCGGGATACTCCTGAGCCAGGTGCGACATACCGGCCAGCGACAGGGTGCCGAACTGGCCATACATCAGCGCCACGCCCAGCAGATACGCCATCGAGCCCACCAGTGCCGCCAGCAGGTAGCGCAGCGATGCCCGTAATGCACCGGCATCACCGCCCAGAGCCACCAGACCCACGGCAGAGAGGGTGATCAGCTCCAGCCCCACATACAGGTTGAACAGGTCCGCCCCCAGCCAGACCGCATTCAGACCGGCCCAGAGAAACCAGAACAGGGGCCAGAAATAGCGCTGCCAGGGTTTGTCCGGATCCAGGTAGACCCCGGCGTGAAGCCCGCAGGCGCTGGCGACAGCGGCGGTCAGCAGTACGAAAGTCAGCGCCAGACCGTCCACCTGCAGCTCGATGCCCAGGGGCGCCTGCCAGCCCCCCAGGGCATAGTAAAAGCCGCTCTCCCGGGCCACCGCGAACCAGAGCGCCACCGAGGCGCCCACCTGCAGCACCATCCCCACCCAGCTCAACCATCGCCCCGTGCGGAAACCCACCAGCAGTGAGACCACAGCCCAGGCCAGGGGGGTGAACAGCAGCCCGGCCATCAGCCAGGACATCATGAATGCCCCTCATCGTCCCGGCTCCCGGGTTCCAGGGTTACCTGCCCGGTCAGGTGGAAATAGCGCCTGATCAGCACCAGTGCGAGAGCGGTCGCGGCGATGGCGACTACAATACCGGTGAGCACCAGGGCCTGGGGCACCGGATCGACCCCGTTGCGATGCTGGGCCAGCCCCACCAGTACCAGAAAGGTACCGGACCCCATCAGGTTGAACGCCAGCAGCTTGCGCAGCAGATGCACCATGAACACCATGCCGAACAGCCCGATGGTGAACACACCCGCCCCGGCAAAGGCATAGAGCAGATGCACGCTCATTCCGACTCTCCCTCCGCCGGCTCGCGGGCGTCATTGACCGGAGCCGCCACGAACAGCGACAGCAGCACCATGGCGATGGACAGGGTGAGGAAGATTTCGATCAACAGGATAAGTGGCTTGGCCATGCCTTCGGGATAGGCCAGAAAGGCGTCTCCGCCCGCTGCACTGACCACCGCCACCAGCAGGAACACGGCAAAGCCCAGCGCCAGGCCCACCCGCAACAGCAACCTGGGCTGGAGAAAGTTCATAGGCATACCGCCCAGGCGCATGAGAACACCGGTGCCGGCCAGCACGGCCCCGGCCTGGAAGGCGCCACCAGGCTGCACGGCACCGGCCCACAGCAGATACCCTGCCACCAGCCACATCAGTGGCAGAAACCAGCGCTGCAGGGCATGCAGCAGGGAATCATGGGTGCGCAGTTCGGGGTCTTCCAGGGACGGCAGCCGGGCCATGGAGATACCGGCGATGGCAGCGATCACCAGCACCCCGATTTCCAGCAGGGTGTCGTAGCTGCGGAAATTCAGCAGTACGGCGGTTACCGGGTGATCGACGCCACTGTCCGCCATGGCATCGGCCACGGTTTCCGGCAGGGTGCCGCCTACCGGCTGGCCGGCAATCTGCCAGACAGTCCCCACAAGTGCCATGGCAAACACGGCGCACAGAACCAGCACAGCGGCCAGCCGCAAGCGATCCCTCACGACGCACCCCCACGTTCCTTGTCCGGCCCACGGCGGAAGTGTGCCACCGCATCCAGCAGCAGTACACCGGTCAGCCCGGCGCCGATCGCCGCCTCCGCCAGGGCAATATCCGGTGCCTGCAAGCGCACCCAGGCCAGGGCCATCAGCATTCCGAAGGCAATGAACATCACCACCGCCCGGAACAGGCTGCGGGAGGCCAGCACCGACACCGCGGTGGCCAGCAGCATGAACACCACCAGGCCATCCAGCAGCCAGGACGTCATGGCTCCTCCCCGTCGCCGGAATGCCCGGCAGCCCGGGCAATAAGGTGGGCAGACGTGGCACTGGCGGCCAGCACCACCAGCCAGATCAGCACGATCTTCAGGGCATCCCCGATGGTCGGCGCAGAGGGCAGCAGTGCCACCGCAATCAGCCCCAGCCCCAGATTGTCCACCTTGGTCAGGGCATGGAGACGATCACGGGTTTCCGACAGCCGGAACAGACCCAGTGTGCCAACGGCAAAAAAGAAGCACCCCGCCACCAACAGGGTTATCTGCACCCAGGGCAGCCAGTCAGTCATCACCGGTCTCCTTGTCCAGTCGCACTTCACGAGTGACAAAAGCGACCGTGGCCAGCACCGCCAGCAGTGCCAGCACCAGCGCCACATCCCTCAGCGGGGGCATCTGCTGGGCACTGGCGAGTACCAGCAGTATGGCCACGCCAGTGGTGCCGATCAGCTGAGAGGCCAGAATCCGGTCCCCCGGCTTCGGCCCCTGCCAGATGCGCACCAGTCCCAGCAGCAGGGTCAGTAACAGCCAGACGGCGGTCAGCTCCAGTGCCAGGGCCATGGGTCCTCCTTCGGCCTGAGCTCAAGACCAAACAGCCGCGCCACCCGCCTTTCGGCCTCCGCCACATCGGCGTGTACATCCTGTCGGGTATCCAGGCAGTGTAGTAGCAATGCCTGCCCCTGAACCTCAACACTGAGTGTTCCCGGCATCAGCGAAAGCAGGTTGGCGAGCAACCATCGGGGACTGCCTTCCGGCAGAGCCAGGGCCACCTGACGCTCACCAGGGGCAATCTCCAGGGTCGGGGCCAGCAGACGACGGCTCACATCCCACCCCGCCACCAGTGACCGGGCCAGAAACCAGCCCAGAAACCGCGGCAACTGCAACGGCTGCAAGCGGTATTCACCGGGTGGGAAAAGCCGTACCGAGATCACCCAGACCAGCGCCACCACCGCCAGCCCGAAGCCCCAGGCTTCGGCATTACCGTTGGTCAGCACCAGCCAAAGGCCTGCGAGCAGGAGTAGTTTCACTCAGCATCTCCGGGCCCGAAACGCCCCAGCCAACGGCTCGTGGCCTCAGTCATACGCCTGGCCAGAGGGGCCACAAATATCACCAGCGGAAACGCCACGGCCCAGGCTATCAACCAGGCGGCCAGCCAGCGTTTTACGAAGGACCCTGTCAGGCCGGTATTGATCCCCGTGATCACGCCGGACATAAGCAGCGACATGATTCCGGACATGTAGAACGCAAAGACAAGTTGCTGAACGCGCAATGAAGCCTTCTGAGCCAAGGAACGTCTCCCGAATCCGTTTGCAGACATCCGACTGCCCGAAATGACCGTACCAATTCCAGTGCTGCTACTCTTTTATCATAGTTTGCCTGAGCATCTGAGAGGGCAGACATGACGTCACAGGATAACGAAATTTCAAAAGGACTTCTGCCAGTGCGTTTCGCCTCACCGACCCACATGCTCCGCATCATCAGCGTGATACTGATGCTGGCGTTGCTGAGTGCCTGCAGCTCGACGCGTCTGTCATACCGGTTTGCAGACCGGGGAGCGGTCTGGTGGGTCGAGGACTACGTCGACCTGACCGGCAACCAGGCCGATGCCTTGCGCGCCGACCTGCGGGGACTCAGAGACTGGCACTGCGAGACGCAGCTCCCGCTTTACTCCGACTGGCTGCAGGAACTGCGCCAGGAAACCTCAAGCGGAGAACTCCCGCCGGAGCGCATCACCTACCATCGTGAGCACGTCGCCCGTTTCCTGGAGCCCCTGAGCGAGCGGATCGTGCCGGTAGCCAGCCGCCTGCTGCAAAGCCTGAGCGACGAGCAGGTGAATGAGCTGGTAGCCGGCATGAAAGCGCAACAGGCGGAATATCGACAGGAATATCTTCAGGAGTCCACCCCCGACGATGCCGTGAACAGGATCCGCGAGCGGGCCGAGCGGTGGCTGGGCGGGCTGAACGATCGCCAGCTTGCCGTGATCCGGCAGTGGGTGGCGAGCCGGGAAGGGGCCACCGAAGCCTGGCTGGAGGGCCGGCAGCAGTGGCAATCCGCCTTTGCCGGGTTGCTGGCTGAACGACAACAACCGGACTTCGAGGACCGGCTGCGGGACATGATCCTCAACTATCAGCACTATCAGGGCGAAGCCAGCCAGGCCCGCGCCGTGCAGAACGCCAATGACATTGTCCGCCTGACCCACCAGCTGCTGGCGGCCGCCGACAACCGTCACTGGCAACACCTGCAGAACGAAACGACGGATCTGCGCCAGGATTTTGTGGCCCTGGCCTGCGCCGCCGGATAATCCCGGCACTGCCGTTGCGATCACCTTCGGCTTTCCCGAAAACCGGGGCTGGCGTGTATAGTAGGCCGCCTTCAGGCGACTTCAGGTAGCGACCCACCCATGCTGGACGAAGAACACCAACCGGTACCGGATACCCGGGCGCCACTGGTGCCACGGATACTGACGGAATGGCGCACCCTGGCCTTGCTGGGCGGGCCCATCCTGATTGCCCAGCTTGCCCAGATGGCCAACGGCGTGATCGATACCGTCATGGCCGGCCACGCCAGCGCGGAAGACCTGGCGGCCGTGGGCATCGGCAGCGCCATCTGGATGCCGGTGTTCCTGTTCTTCATGGGTGTACTGGGGGCCTTGCAGCCCATCATTTCCGGCTACAACGGCTCCGGCGAGACCGGGCGCATCATGCCCGCTACCTGGCAGGGCCTGTACATCGGAGCGGCCAGCGCGGCGCTGATGATCCTGCTGCTGGTCAATATGCAGCCGCTGTTCAGCCTGATGAACCTGGATGCCCACACCACCATCATTGCCGTTGGCTACCTGGACGCCTTCGCCTGGGGCGTGCCTTTCATGCTGCTGATGGTTGCCCTGCGGGGCCTGACCGATGGACTGGGACACACCCGGGTGATCATGGCCTTCTCGGTGCTGGGCACCCTCATCAACCTGCCCCTCAACTGGGCCCTGATCTACGGCAAGTTCGGCCTGCCCGAAATGGGCGGCGTCGGCTGCGGCTGGGCGACGTCCATTTCCAATGTGATCGCCGCCATTGCCATGGTGGTCTACCTCAATTGCAGCCCCGTCTACCGGCAGTTCCACCTGATCGCCGACTGGGCAAAACCGGACCCGGAGAACCTGCGCTACATCCTGCGAATTGGCCTGCCTATCGGCTTCACCATCTTTGTGGAAGCGAGCATGTTCGCGGTCATCGCCCTGTTTCTGGCGCCACTGGGGCCGGTGGTGGTGGCGGGGCACCAGATTGCCCTGAACGTAACCTCGCTGACCTTTATGGTGCCCCTGAGCATCGGCATGGCACTCACCCTGCGGATCGCGTTCCTGATGGGCGCCGGCACACCGCGCACCGCCCACCTGCTGTCCCGCAGCTCGCTGATCCTGGCGGGCCTGACCGCACTGCTGTTCGCCAGCTCACTGTTCGTGTTCGCCGAGGCCATCGCCCGGCTCTACACCAGCGACCCGGAGGTGCAGCGAGTGACCACCCTGCTGCTGAAATTCGCCGCCGCCTTTCAGATCGCCGATGTTATCCAGGTCACCTGCATCAGCGCCCTGCGCGGCTACAAGGACACCAGCATCCCCATGTTCATCATGCTGTTCTCGTTCTGGGGCGTGGGCATGCCGCTGGGCTACGTCCTCACCTTCACCGATCTGATTATCGACGCCATGGGCGCCCCGGGCTTCTGGGCCGGCATCACCGCCGGCCTGGCCTCGGCGGCATTGCTGCTGGGGTGGCGGTTGTTTCTCTACACGCGAGCAGCCTGACCAGCCGAGATCAGACAGATCGTCACCAGATAGTGACAAAGGGTGACAATTTGTCTGAAAAATACGTCGCCCTCAAAGACACCGGATACTAAACGTTACCCAACGAACTGTGACAGGGTTCTATACTCTTTTCATGTAAACACGATATCGCTTCACCCGCCCAGACCAGAGTGTGGTTTCCGCCATGGCCGATACACCTTCAAACATGCCAGAGGACCTGCCACCGCAGGAGCTTTCGGCCCGCCTTCAGCAAGCGAACCGGCAGTTGCACCAGTCCGAGAAAATGGCGGCCATTGGCCAGCTGGCGGCGGGCGTGGCCCATGAGATCAATAACCCCGTGGGCTATGTGTACTCCAACCTGCAAACCCTGGAGCACTACCTGTCGGACCTGTTCCGGCTGACCGACGCGGTGGAAAGGGCAGACTCCCTCGAAGACCTCCACCAGATCCGCAAGAGTATTGATTACGAATTCCTGCGAGGGGACCTTGAGGACCTGCTGGCGGAATCCCGGGAGGGCATCGAACGGGTAAAGACCATCATCGCCGCGATGAAGGATTTCACCCATACAGAGGAAGAGGAATTCCGCTACGCCGACCTGCACCGGGGTATTGAAACCACCCTCAATGTGGTGAACAACGAACTCAAGTACAGGGCACAGGTGGTGCGGGACTTCGGCGACCTCCCGGAAATCCGCTGCATCATATCCCAGCTCAACCAGGTCATCATGAACCTGCTGGTGAACGCCGCCCACGCCATCGAAAACACCGGCACCATCACCATTCGTACCCGCCATGAGGGGGATCATGTCACCCTGGAGTTCGAGGACACGGGCAAGGGTATCGACCCGGCAGACCTGTCCCGTATCTTCGATCCGTTCTTCACCACAAAGCCGGTTGGCAAGGGCACCGGCCTTGGACTCTCCCTGTCCTTCAATATTATCGAGAAACACCACGGACAGATCACCGCCGCCAGCACGCCCGGCCAGGGCACGCTCTTTCGCATCCGCTTGCCGATAGAACAGCCGGGAGCGGTTTCCGATGAGTGAAAAGCGCCAGCAGCCCGAGAACGCCCAAAAGCTGCCGGACAACCTGCGGGTACTGCTGGTGGACGATGAGGAGAACATCCTGCGCAGCCTCAAGCGGCTTCTTCGCCGGGAGCCCTATGAGGTGGTGACCGCGGAGTCCGGTGATGCCGCCATTGGGGTACTGGAAAACGAACGGGTTGACCTGATCATCTCAGACGCCCGCATGCCGGGCATGGATGGCCCCACCCTGCTGAGCACCGCACGCCGGCGCTGGCCGTGGATCGTGCGTATCCTGCTGACCGGCTACGCCGACATGAACTCCACCATCAAGGCCATCAACGACGGCCGGATCTACCAGTACATCAGCAAACCCTGGGAAGACGACGACCTGCGCACCACCATCCAGCAGGCGCTGGCCTTCCAGTATTCGGAGCGTCGCCGGCTGGCGCTGGAAAAACTGGCCCGCAAGCAGAACCGCGAGCTAAAAACCCTCAACGAGACGCTGGAGCAGAAGGTGGCGGCAAGAACCACCGAGCTTCAGCAGACCACCGACATGCTGGACGAAACCCTGGCGGAGTTACGGAAAAGCTATGTCACCACCACCGGGGTCTTCGCTTCCCTGTTCAACCAACGGCTACCGGCGGACCTGCAGACCAACGCTCAGGTCAGCTCCCTGGCCAGGGCCGTTGCTGCCCACCTGGAAATGGAGGAAAACGCGACCCGAGACCTGGAAATGGCGGCCGCCCTCTACAACCTTGGCAAGCTGGCCTGGTCTGACGAGATGCTCAGGGCTCCCTCGGACAAACTGACCCGAGAGCAGGACAGAATCTACCGGCGTTATCCGGAAGCCGGCGAGCAACTGCTGATGGCGCTGGACCCGCTACAGGGGGCGGCGGCACTCATACGCCATCAACGGGAGCGTTGGGACGGGCGGGGCTATCCGGACGAGCTCGAGGGCGAGGCCATTCCCCTGGGCGCCCGCATACTGCGCCTGACCGTGGATTTCATTGAAATGCAGGCCGGGCTGGTGGTGCGCCACAAGATGCCCCGCGAGGACGCCATCAGGACCATCAAGCGCCAGGGTGGCCGCCTGTACCAGCCGGAACTGTGTGAAACCTTCACCGAGCTGCTGGAGAACAATGCACCGGACCTTTACCCGGAAGACGACACCATGATCGCCGTCCCCACCCATGGCCTGGAGCCGGGCATGGTGCTGGCCCGGGATCTCCACGCGGCTTCGGGCATGCTGTTGCTCAATGAAGGCAAGGAGCTGACGGAGCGCCTGATCGACAAGCTGATCGCGTTCGAGAAGGGCGAACCCCGGGGCACTCGCTACACCCTGTTTATCTGTAAATCCGATGATGCCGACGGGCAAAACGTGGAGGCCGGCTGACGATGACGCATATCCTGTTGCTGGATGATGAAGCCAATATCCTGACCGCCCTCAGGCGACTGCTGCGCGACGAGGGTTGGCAGGTGGACACCTTTACCGACGCCGAGTCTGCCATCGACGCGCTTCAGTCCACCGCCTACAGCGTTATTGTCTCCGACTACAAGATGCCGGTGATGGACGGGGTCACCTTCCTGCAGTTCGCCCGTCAGCGCCAGCCCGATGCCATCCGCCTGATGCTCAGTGGCCATGGCGACCGGCAGTCAATGATCAATGCCATCAACCGCGCCGAGATCTACCGGTTCCTGTCCAAGCCCTGGGAAGAATACGAGATCCAGGCCGCTATACGCTCCGCCGTGGACCTTTACCAGGTCACCCTGGAAAACCGCCAGCTACTGGACCAGGTAAAACGCCAGAATGACCTGCTGCGCCAGCGGGAGGAAGAGCTGCTGCGGCTGGAGCACGATAACCCGGGCATTACCCGGGTACGCCGGGATCAGGATGGTTCTATCGTTATCAACGACGTTCTCTGACCACTGCCATGGCTGATTTCATTCCCGAGGAAAACCGGCTCAATCTCAAGGTGGTTTTCTACGGCCCTGCACTCAGCGGCAAGACCACCAACCTGATGCAGCTGCACAGTCAGTTGATGCCGGAACGCATTGGCGAGCTGATGGTGCTGGAAACCCGCGACGACCGCACCCTTTTCTTCGACATGCTGCCGATCGGACTGAAAGGCGGCCATGGCCTGGACCTGCGTCTGAAACTCTACACAGTTCCCGGCCAGGTGCAGCACGACAGCACCCGCAAGGCCGTGCTGTCCCGCGCCGACGGCATCCTGTTCGTGGCGGACTCCCAGCGCAACCAGCAGGATAACAACGCCATGGCTTTCGGCAACCTGGAAGAAAACCTGGAGAAAGTCGGCCTGGACATCGAAGCGGTGCCCATCGTTATCCAGTTCAACAAGCGGGACATGCCCGACACCGTTGCCGAGGACGAACTCCAGCAACGCTGGGCCCACACCCCCTGGTCACCGCTGCAGATGGCCAGCGCCCTCAACGGTACCGGGGTGGTGGAGACGTTCCGTGAACTGCTGGACCGTCTCTACACCGTGGCCGACCAGGAATTCAGGCTGGCAAGGGATCATGGTATTGAAAGAGCAACCTTCGTGGAACGACTCAGTGCAAGGGGGTCAGATGCGACGCCTTGAAGACGATCCTGTCCTGTCCGACCTGCTGGAAACGTCGCAGATCCAACGCCTGGAGGCCAGCCTTGCCCGCCTGGGTCTTGGCCAGGTATCCCTGAGTGAAGAAAAACGACAGGGCGCGATACCGGTGGAGTTCAACCTGGAAACCGTCGGCTGGCTCAGCGCCGACTGCGACGCCGATAGCCTCAAAGCCACCGCCGAACTGGTCGCCTTCATCCTGTTTTTTGTCGCCAAGTACCGCCTGGCGGCCGACATCCACCATGACGCCACCGAAGCCGGCTACGCCGAACTGCAACGCAAGCACAAGGCACTGCAGGAATCCGAAGCCCGCTACCGGACACTCTCCGGCCAGTTACAGGAGCGGGTAAAGGAGCAGGTCGCCACCATCCAGAAAGCCCAGCAGGAACTTTACGAAAGCGCCCGGACCCGCTCCGTCGGGCAACTGGCGGCCGGCATTGCCCATGAGATCAACAACCCGATCGGGTTCATCAAGAGCAACCTGAAAGTGGCGGGCGATTACCTGGACGACCTGGAGGCCAAGCTGCCGGATGACAGGGAAACCCGAGAACTGCTGGAAGACTTCCGCGACCTGCTGTCCGAATCCCTGGATGGCTCCAGCCGCATTGCCACCATCGTGGCGGACCTGAAGACCTTCTCCAGCATTGATCATGCAGACTACACCCACTGCAATATCAACGACCTGCTCAAGGCGGCCCTGCACCTGCTAAAAACCAGCTACGCTGACCGCAGGCTGACCATCGATGAACGTCTCGGCGAGCTGCCGGAAATACCCGGCAACCCGGCGCGACTATCGGAAGCCTTCTACAATGTGCTGGACAACGCTGCCAGGGCCATCCCGGAAGACGGCCGCATCGTGGTGAAAACGGCCACCGACAACAGCGGTAACATCGCGGTGGTTATCCAGGATAACGGCTGTGGTATGGCCGAGGATATTCAGGGCCAGGTGTTCGACCCTTTCTTCACCAGCCGCCCGGTAGGCTCCGGCACGGGTCTCGGACTGACGGTGGCACGGGACACGGTCAGGGCCCACAAGGGTCTGATTCGACTGGAAAGCCGCGAGGCCAACGGCACCCGGGTCACCATGTTGCTGCCGCAGGCCTCCTAACCCGACCAGGATAACCATGGCAAAACGTTACGCATCCCTCTTTACCGGCGACTCACAGAGCGAGGATGACGCCACCGCGGACAGCGGCAAGCGCCAGCCCTATCGCCTGCTACTGGTGGATGACGAGCCCAACATCCTTTCCGCCCTGAAACGGGTTTTCAAACGGGAGAACTACGAGCTGCTGTTCGCCAGGAACGCTGCCGAGGCCCTGAAAGTGCTTGAACGGGAGCCGGTGGAGCTGATCATGACCGACTTCATGATGCCGGGCATGAATGGCAGCGAGCTGCTGCGTACCGTCCGCGAGCACTGGCCCCGGACCATTCGCATCATGCTCACCGGCCAGGCCAACACCGACGCGGTCATGGGCTCGATCAAGGATGGCGCGGTCTACCGTTTCATCCTCAAGCCCTGGAACGATGACGACCTGCGCCTGACCATTGCCCTGGCCCTGGAACAGTACGAACTGATCGAGAAGACACGCGAGCTGAAACAGCAGAACCAGAAACAGAACAAGGACCTGGAGACCATCGCCAAACTCGGTGGCACCAACCGCAGCCAGCTGGCGATCATGCTGCACAAGAAGGGCTGGCTGAACCCCCAGCAGATCCAGCAACTGCACCGGGAAATGCAGAACCAGAAGGCGCCGGTGGTACGCCAGCTGCTCAAGCACGACTGGGTGGACTTCCGGAAAGTGCGGGACCTGCTGCGGGACGAACTGATGTTCGAGGAAATCGACCTGCGGGAATTCCAGGCCGACCCCGGCCTGCTGTCACTGGTGCCTCAGTCCGTCTGCCTGCGCCAGCTCGTTCTGCCGTTGCGGGTTCAGGGCAAACGTCTGCGCCTGGCCATGGTGGATCCCATGGACATCAACCTGATCGATGAACTGGGCTTTATGACCGGCTACACCATCCACCCCCTGCTGGTGGAGGCGGGTCAGATGCAGGCCAAGCTCAACGAGATCTTCGGCGAACAGACCGATAACATCGATGAAATGACCACCAAAGTCGGCACCGATGACCCCTATGAGGGCATCGAGATCGTGCTGGACGACGAAGAAAGCGAAAACCTCGAACAGCTGCTGGGCAGTTCTGAAGAGCCACCCGCCATCCGCCTGGTCAATGGCGTGATTCTGGAGGCCCTGCGCCTGGGGGCCAGCGATATTCATATTCACCCCCGCACCAAGTCGCTGGTGGTGCGTTACCGTATCGACGGGGTGCTGCAGGACAAGATCCACATTCCCACCAGCCTGCTGATGTCGGTGGTGTCCCGCATCAAGGTGATGGCGGAGATGGACATCACCGAGCGCCGCAAGCCCCAGGACGGCCGCATTACCGTCAAGACCCCCATGCGCATCGTGGATCTGCGTATCTCCACCCTGCCCACCATCAATGGTGAAAAGGTGGTCATGCGGGTACTGGAACGGCAGTCCTCGGCCCAGTCCCTGGAGCAGCTGGGGCTGTCCGAGCACAATCGCAAACGGCTGATCCATGTGGTGGGCAAGCCCCAGGGCATCATCCTGGCTACCGGCCCCACCGGCAGTGGCAAGACCACCACCCTGTATGCCCTGCTGCAACACAACGCTACGCCGGAGCGCAATTACGTCACCATCGAGGACCCGGTGGAGTTTCATGTGGACATGGCCGGGCAGGTGCCGGTAAAGGACCGCATCGGGCTGGACTTCGCCTCCGTGCTGCGGGCCATCCTGCGACAGGACCCGGACGTGATCCTGCTGGGGGAAATCCGCGACGAGGAAACCGCCGACGTGGCCTTCCACGCCGCCATGACCGGGCACCTGGTGTACTCCACCCTGCACACCAGCTCTGCCGCCGCCACCGTGGCCCGGCTGCTGGACCTGGACCTGAAGCCCTTCGTGCTGGCTTCGGCCCTGGAAGCGATCATCGCCCAGCGGCTGGTGCGCTGCATCTGCACGCACTGCCGCGAGCAGGTGGCGCCGCCGGAAGACGTGCTGGCACAGCTGGGCCCGGAATTCGCTCAACCAGACATCACCTTCTACCAGGGAAAGGGCTGCGAACGCTGCCACAAGGGCTACCGGGGGCGTGTGGCACTGCATGAGGTGCTCACCATGAACCATGAGTTGCGCGTTGCCATTACCGAGGGCGCCAGTGCCATGCAGATCGACACCATCGCCCGCAAGCAGGGCATGAAGGTTCTGCTGGATGATGCCCTTGAAAAGCTCGTAGCCGGACGGACCACCGCCGAGGAAATTCTCCGGGTGCTGGGGCCCCAGGAGTTTCATGACTGACCTTACCAACCGCGAGGCCCTGAGCTGGTCGCTGATGTTCGCTCTGGGCCTGTGCCTGGTGGGTCTGGGGCTGGCCCTGTCCGCGAACCTGGCGCTGGCCATCCTCGCCGGGCAGCCAGAGACCATTTACCCGGTAGGTGGCCCCCTGGCCGGCCTTGCCGGTGGCCTGTGTCTGGCGCTGGCGTTTGCCTCCAGGCGCCTGAGTCAGCTGATGGCCGCAGCCTTGCTGGGGTGGACTGCATTGCTTATGCCACTGGCCCTGGCCAATACTGCACTGATCAACCTGGACATGCCAAAAGTGGGCATCTTGCCGGGACTGTCCGCCGCGATGGCTATACTATGCCTTGGCTATTTACTGGCCACCCGGACATCAGCGCCCTCATCAGCCATCCATGCCATTGCTGGCCTGACCATTGCCATGGGCGTGGTAAACCTGTTTGCGCCCGGTCTCGGGGTACCCTCCTGGGCTCGGTTAACGCTGCTGCCGGACCTTAATCCCGCTACCGCGATATTCCTGATCATCGGTGGCGGCGCACTGCTCAAGGTGTCCCGGCTGTATCAGGACCGTTTCCACGACTACCGGCAACCAGTGCTCTGGGTGGGTGTGCTGGGTATCGCCATTACCGTGACCAGCTGGTACCTGGCCCGAATTGCGCTCGACCTGCCCGCCGCAACCACCGAACCTCCCGCGCAACGATCAGTCATTGACTACCTGACGGAAACCCTGATCCTGTTCGGGGGTCTGGCACTCACCGTGCTGATCATGGTCAACCGTCTGTTCAGTGCCATGGCCACCGCCCAGAACCATCACCTGCGCCAGATCAACGACCAGTTACAGGAGCACCTCTCCCGGGAGCAGGAACTGCGGGAAACCAACGAGCGCATCATCAATTTCAGCAGCGACCTGCTCTGCATCATCGACCGTGATGGCATGTTCCGCTTTGTCAGCCCGTCCAGCAAACGCATTCTCGGGTACGCGCCGGCGGATATGGAGGGGCATTTTGCCCGCGACTTCGTGCTTGCGGATGACTGGGAAGCAAGCCAAAAGGCCGCCGATCAACTCCGTACCCGCCAATCACGGGAGACCCGCCAGCTCCGCAACCGCTATCACCATCGGGACGGACACCTGGTTACCCTGGACTGGACGGCGAGGACGTCATCAGCGGACGGCACAATGTTCTGCATCGGCCGGGACATGACTGCAGAGCTGAAAGCTGAAGAACTGGCCCAGCAACGGGAAGCATTCTTCTCCCTGACCCCGGAAATGTTCTGCATCGTCGCCCATAATCAGTTTCTGGAGGTGAACCAGGCCTTTCTGACCACACTGGGCTATGTGCGTAGTGACCTGGTGGGGCGCCCCTACCTGGACATCGTTCACCTGGACTACCGGAAAGCGGTGGAGCATGCCGTTGCACAACTGGTCAGGGGCAACACCGTCTACGAACTGGAAATCCAGTTACACCACCAGGACGGCAGTCTGCGCTGGATGCGCCTTAATGCCGCCATGCACAATCAGCGCATCTTCTGCTCCGCCCGCGACATCACCCATGAGAAGCAGGTGCAGAAGGAACTCCGGGAGAAGGACGACCTGCTGGGCATGGCCGAGCATATTGGTCGCCTCGGGGGCTGGGTGGTCGACGTGCCTTCGGGCAAGACCGTCTGGTCCAATGCGATTTATGAAATACACGACCTGACGCCCGGGGAGGAACCTGGCCTGGAGGATGCGCTTGACTACTACACGCCCGAGACCCGACCGCTGGTAGAGGAGTCTGTCCGGCTCGCCATGGAGCTGGGCCTGCCTTTCGATATTGAAGCCCGCATCCGCACGGCCACTGGTCGCTTTCGGTGGGTGCGGGCCATCGGCCGGGCGGTTCGTGACAACCAGGGCCAGATTGTTGCCCTGCAGGGGGCCTTCCAGGACATCACCGCCAGCAAGGAAGCCAGTGAACAGATCCGCCGGCTGGCAGAACGGCAGTCCAGGATCTTTGAAAGCATCACCGACGCCTTTTTTACCCTGGACCGTGAATGGCGGTTCACCTTCATGAACCAGCGCTGTGAGGAACTGACCCAGAGCTCCCGCCAGGTCGTTCTCGGGAACAGCCTCTGGGAGGTTTTCCCCGAAATTATCGGCACCGAATTCGAGGCACACTACCGGCATGCCATGGCGACAGGCGAGACCACGTCATTTGAAGCCTGGTTCGAACCGCTGGACCTCTGGTGCGATGTGAAGGCTTACCCCTCCGGGGAAGGCCTTGCCGTCTATTTCGACAGCATCAACCAGCGCAAACGGGCGGAACAGGAACTGGAAGCCACCATGGCCGAGCTGGAACGCAGCAACCGGGAGCTGCAGGATTTTGCCTTTGTGGCCTCCCATGACCTGCAGGAGCCACTGCGCAAGATCCAGACCTTCAGTGACCGGCTGCTGAAAGACCCGGCGCATTTCGACGAGCGTGAACAGGACTACCTGCAACGAATGCGGGGCGCCGCCGGGCGCATGCAGACGCTGATCATGGACCTGCTGTCCTACTCCCGGGTATCCACCCGGGCACAACCGTTCCAGAGCTGTGACCTGAACCGGATCACAGACGATGTTCTTCAGGATCTGGAGATGGCCATCAGCGCGGCCGATGCCCATATCCAGGTGTCCACACTACCACCATTGCAGGGCGACCCCTCGCAACTACGCCAGGTAGTCCAGAACCTGCTCAGTAACGCCATCAAATTCCGGCGCCCGGGTGTGCAGCCGGAAATCCTCGTCTATCCTGAAAATATCACTGAGCGGGGCTGGACGCTGGTGATGCAGGATAACGGGTCCGGTTTCGACGCCCGGTACGCGGACCGGCTGTTCCAGCCTTTCCAGCGTTTGCACAGCAAGAATGAATTCGCTGGCACTGGCATCGGGCTGGCCATTGTCCGTAAGATCGTGGAACGCCACCAGGGTACCATCGTAGCCGACGGTCAACCCGGAGCGGGTGCGATCTTCCGGATACACTTCAGTCAATCCCGTGAACTCACCAGCCAGGCCAGAGAGAGTCGTCAATCATGAGCCACACGTTGCCCATGCGTATATTTATTGCCGACGACGACGCCGACGACCGCCTGCTGATCCGGGATGCCTTCCTGGAAAGCGATGCTTCCCTGCGGCTGACCTTCTTCGAAAGCGGTGACGCCATCGTCGACGGCCTGGCGGACGCCCGTGCCCGGCGGGCCCTGCCACAGCTGATCCTGCTGGACCTGAACATGCCCGGCAAGAACGGTCGTGACATCATTGCGGAACTCAAGGCCGATCCGGCCCTGCGGGGCATTCCCATCGTAGTGCTTACCACCTCCAGGGACGAAAACGACATTGCTGCCTGTTATGACCTCGGCGCCAGCTCCTACGTTGTCAAACCGGTCAGCTATGAGGAGCTGCTGGAAATCACCCGCTCACTGACCCACTACTGGTCCCGAACCACCGTACTGCCAGGGCAATCAAAGTATTATGTCTGAACGCTTCATGTCCGATGACCAAAGCCGCCTGCGTGTTCTGCTGATCGAAGATGACGAGGATGACGTCCTGATCACCCGTGATCTGCTGCACGAAGGCAGTGCCGCGCCCTTCGACCTGGCCTGGATCGACAACGCCGACGACGGCCTGCTGTCACTGCGCGACAACCAGCACGATGTCGCGCTGGTGGATTACCGCCTGGGGCCGGAATCAGGCATTGATCTGATCCGTCAGGCCCAGCGGGAAGGCATCAGCACACCCATGATTCTGCTGACCGGCCAGGGTGACCACGACCTGGACCTCAAGGCCGTGGAAATCGGCGCGGCGGATTACCTGGTCAAGGGGCTGGTGGATGCCCAGTCACTGATCCGCAGTATCCGCTATGCCATCGACCGTGCCCTGGCCGTCACCGGGCTGCTGCAGAGTGAAGCCCGGTACCGGGTTCTGTTCAACAGCAACCCCGTGGCCATGATGCTGGCCGAACCGGATACCGGCCAGGTGGTCTCCGTCAACGAGGCGGCCCGGACCCTGTACGGCATGGCCCCGGAAGAGGCCGCCCCGCTCACCCTGGCGGACCTGATCAGCCCGCAGGAGCAACCCGGCGGGCTGCCACGGCTGCTCAACTCCGAGGGCGTGTTTGCCCAGCCGGGAAGCCGCCTCGAAGTACACCGCCGCATGGACGGCACCGAGCTCTACGTGGAAGTCCGCAGTCAGGCCATGCAGCTGAATCAGCGGCAACTGGATCTTGTCATGGTGATGGACGTCACCGAACGTATCGAGAACGGCCGTCAGCTGCGGCTGATGAAACAGGGCATCGAGTCCAGCTCCAACGGCATTGTCATCGCCGATGCCCGCCAGCCACAGATGCCGATTGTCTACGTCAACCCGGCCTTCGAGCAGATTACCGGTTACCGGGCTGAAGAGTGTA
Organism: Marinobacter zhanjiangensis; assembly: GCF_014651935.1. Classification (GTDB taxonomy): domain Bacteria; phylum Pseudomonadota; class Gammaproteobacteria; order Pseudomonadales; family Oleiphilaceae; genus Marinobacter; species Marinobacter zhanjiangensis. The sequence continues at coordinate 317,619 of NZ_BMXV01000001.1, forward strand.
TCGGCCATAACTGCCGGTTTCTGCAAAAAGGCGCTGACGGCGATGAGCCCAACCGGCAGGCCCTTGAGGAAATCCGCCAGAGCCTTCGGCAAGAGCGCGAAGTCACCGTGGTACTGCGCAACTTCCGCAAGGATGGCACCCCCTTCTGGAATGATCTCTATATCGCCCCCATCCGCGACAGTGGCGGCGATGTTACCCACTTCATCGGTATCCAGAACGATATTTCCGAGAAGAAGTCGGCGGAGAGCAAGCTGGCCTACAACGCCAGTCATGACGTACTCACCGGCCTGCCCAATCGCTCCCTGCTGGAGGACCGCCTGATTCAGGCTTGCCAGATGGCCAGGCGTTACCGCCGCAAGGTGGGCGTGCTGTTCTTTGATGTGGACGGCTTCAAACCGGTCAACGATTCCCTCGGCCACCGGGTAGGCGACCAGTTGCTGGTGGAAATTGCCACCCGCCTTGAAAAGGGGGTTCGCAGCGGTGATACCGTCGCCAGAGGCAGCGGTGACGAGTTCATCGTGGTACTGCCGGACCTGGCCCACGGCGATGATGTCATCAAGGTCGTGGAGCAGTTGCTGCACGCTATTGCAGCGCCCTACCAGATTCAGGACCGGACCCTGCAACTGACCGCCAGCGCCGGCATTGCCCTGGACGACGGCTCCATCGACGATCCCATGGTGCTGGTCCAGCAGGCAGACCTGGCCATGTACCGGGCCAAGCAGCATGGCCGCAATACCTATCAGTGGTTTGCCTCTGACCTCAACGTGGAAGCCAGCGAACGGGTCGAGCTTCGCAACGACCTGCAGAGAGCCCTGGAGCAGGGACAGCTCGAATTGTTCTATCAACCCATCGTGGAGAGCCGTACCGGCAAGATCCGCGGTTCCGAGGCGCTGATCCGCTGGCACCATCCCCGCCGGGGCCTGGTGGCGCCCATTCAGTTCATTCCGCTGGCAGAGGATACCGGCCAGATCATCGAGCTGGGGCAATGGGTGCTGCAGCAGGCCTGCCGGGATGCCATACGGTTGCTGGGTATGGGTTACCGGGATTACCGGGTATCGGTGAATGTGTCCCCGGTACAGTTGCGTCAGGAAGGATTCGTTGACCTGGTGACCGACACCTTGCGCCAGACCGGTCTGGCACCGGAACGGCTGGAGCTGGAAATTGTGGAGTCTTCAGTGCTCTACGACACCGATCAAGTGGTCGACAGACTTGGCAGACTACGCGACCTGGGCGTGGGCATTGCCATTGACGACTTCGGCACCGGTTTTTCCAGCCTCAGCTACCTGAAGATCATGCCGGTCACCAAAATCAAGATCGACCGGGCCTTCGTCAAGGACGTGATCAGCAACCGCCGTGATGCCGCCATTACCCAGGGCATCCTGTCCATGGCTCACCACCTTTCCCTGGAAGTGGTGGCCGAGGGGGTCGAGACCCAGGCCCATGCGGCCTTCCTGCGCAAGAACAACTGTCAGCTGTTGCAGGGCTACCTGTTCGCCAGACCCATGCCCTTCAAGGCATTTGCGGAGTTCCTGGCGACCCGGGGAAATGCCAGCGACAACGAAGATGCCGGGGGTACCGACGACACTCATGACTCGAAGCCCACGCTGCTGTTGCTGGACGACGAAGCCAATATCCTGAGGGCGCTTTCCAGGGTACTGCGCCGGGACGGCTATCGCATCCTGTCCACCACCAGTATCACCGAGGCCTTCGAACTGCTGGCGGCCAACAACGTCCAGGTCATCATCTCGGACCAGCGCATGCCGGCCATGTCGGGCACGGAATTCCTCAGCCAGGTAAAGGACATCTATCCCGACACCGTGCGTATCGTGCTGTCCGGCTACACGGACCTGAAATCCGTGACCGAGGCCATCAACGAGGGGGCCATCTACAAGTTCCTGACCAAGCCCTGGGATGACCAGCAGATACGCAACCATATCCGCCAGGCGTTCGTGTATTACGATGCTTCCACGGAATGAGGCACCGCCCCGCCAGTTTCTGCACTCCCCCGCCCTCACTCCCTTCGGTTCCTGACTCCCCCGACAGCCTGGACAGGGATCCGGCGCGCCCTATGAAGTCAGCCGGTGTTAAGGGCAGGTCAAGGTCGTAGCCAAACGGAACCAGTTAACATTTTGGAACGGTTCTCGCCCACGGATCCCGGTATCATTGCTCCCCTTTGACCATTTTAAATACAACACTATCGGATAGATTGCTATGTTCAGACAGTTGCGTGTCGGCCTGCGTCTGGCGCTGGCCTTTGGTTTTCTCGTCCTGCTGCTCGCGGGCCTGGGTGGTTTTGCCCTCTTCCAGACCAATGCGCTCAAGCAGGAACTGCAGAGCGTGACCGATCACCGGGCTCCCGCCATCATGACGGTCAATCGGCTGAACGAGCTGTTCCAGCGCACCCGGATCCATACCGAAACCATGATCGGCGCGACCACCATGGCCACCCGGGCCCCGCTCATCGGCCGGCTGGTGGACACCAGGGACAAGCTGAACAAGGCACAGGAACGCTACGAGGGAATGATTCGCAGCGATCAGCACCGCGAGCTGTATGCCCGGTTCAAGGAAACCGAGGCGCGCTTCTGGGAGGCCCACAGCAATGTTATCCGTTATGCCGAACGGGGCGAGGCAGACAGCGCACGGCAGGTTCGCGATGAAGAACTGGAGCCGATCACCGAGGAAATGTCCGACATCCTGGACCAGCTGCTGAATCTGCAGACACTCCGGGTGGAGCAGGCCTCCGCGGAGGCGGACCGCAAGGCCGGCAATGTCCGCAATGGGGTCATTGTCGCGGTTCTGGTCGCCATTGCCCTGACCCTGGTCCTGGCGTTGTTGATCACACGCTCCATCGCGCTCCCCGTGCGCCATGCGCTGGGCGTTGCCCGCACCATTGCCGGCGGTGACCTGAACGCCCGCATCGACACCAGTGGCCGCGATGAGATGACCGAGCTGATGCAGGCGATGGCGACCATGCAGGACAATCTTCGCAACACCATCGGCACCATCACGGCCTCCTCCGGCAAGCTGGCATCCACGGCCGGGCAGCTCAACTCGGTGACCGAGGAATCCAGCCGCAGCCTGAACCAGCAAAGTGAGGAGCTTGACCAGGCCGCCACCGCCGTCAACGAAATGACCACTGCCATCGATGACGTGGCACAGAATGCCAATGCCGCCGCCGATTCCTCCCGCGAGGCCAACCAGCACTCCCAGGCCGGCCGCGAGAAGGTCCAGGACACGGTGATGGCCATGGAGGGACTGGCCGACAACATCAACAACACCGTGCACCATATCGAGGAACTGGCCACCAAGGCCGGCGATATCGGCGCGGTGCTGGACGTGATCCGGGGCATTGCCGACCAGACCAACCTGCTGGCTCTCAACGCCGCTATTGAAGCGGCCCGCGCCGGTGAGGCCGGCCGCGGTTTTGCGGTCGTGGCCGACGAGGTTCGTGGTCTGGCCCGGCGTACCCAGGACTCCACCACCGAGATCGAAACCATGATCTCCGCCGTACAGAACGGCAGCGAGAACGCCCGCCAGGCCATGGCCAGCAGCTCCGAACGTTCTGGTGAAGTGCTGTCCATCGCCCGCGAGGCAGGCAACGCCCTGGCCCGGATCGCCGAGGCCGTCACCGAGATCAACGACCGCAACGCCAGCATCGCCAGCGGGGCCGAGGAACAGGCCCAGGTGGCCCGGGATGTGGACCGCAACCTCGTCAATATCCGCGACCTTGCGGCCGAGTCCGCCACCGGCGCCAACCAGACCCGCTCCTCCAGCGAGGAGCTGGCACGCCTTGCGGAGGAAATGTCAGAACTGGTCCGCAAGTTCTCGCTCTGACCGATACGGTGGTAAATCAGAATCCGACGGGTGACAAACCCGTCGGTCCGGGTACACTTGGGGCAATGAACAAAACAGGAGCCTCCATGAGTGACAACCCCCTGGAATACCGCTTTCGGGTCCGCTATGCGGAATGCGACGCCCAGCAGGTGGTATTCAATGCCCGCTATGCCGATTACGTGGATATCACCGTCAACGAGTACATCCGGGAGGTGTTCGGCCATTACCAGCACATGCTGGACCGGGGTCTCGACATGCAGGTGGTCAGCATGACCCTCAACTGGTCGGCGCCCGCCCGGTTCGATGATGTGCTCTGCGGCCGGGTGACGGTGAAGCATCTGGGCAATACCTCGTTTACCCTGGCCATCGACTTCGTCCGCTACCCCGACGACGAGCCCATCGCCCGGGCGGAGGTGATCTACGTGATGGTGGACACCGACACCCTGAGCAAGACGCCGATTCCGGATGACCTGCGGGACCAGATGGTTACCGCCGGCCGCGGCACTGTGATCAGCCATGCCGGAGAATAACCGGGCGGAACCGGCCCAGAGCCTGGTACGGGTAGCCCCCGGCGTACTGGTGGTAGGCAAGCCCCTGCCCTGGCCGGTATTCGACAGCCAGGGTGAGGTATTGCTCGCCCAGGGGTTCGTGATCCAGAGCGACGCCCAGCTGGAACAGCTCTACAAACGGGGCATGTTCTACCCCCGGCAGGCGGAAAACCCGGACGAGGAAGTACAGGAAGAAATCGCGGCGGAAGAGCGCAACCCCTTCGCCGATTACCGGGCACTGCTCAAGACTCTGAGCCGTACCTACGAGGCCATCTCCGGCCGGCATCCGGACGCACGCCTGAAACTGCTCGGGCTGGCGCGGCTGATCGACCGCATCTGCCGGCAGGCGCCGGATGCCTCGCTGGCACTGGTACATCTCTATTCCGTGGAACCCACCGCCACGGAGCAGTCGCTGTTCTACGCCATTGTCTGCCATTTCGCGGGCCGTGAACTGGATATGGATGAGGGCCGGATCATCGTGCTGATGGCGGCCGCCCTGTCCGCCAATCTGGCGCTGATGCCCATTCTCGACAAGCTCAACGCCTCCAGCAATGCCCTCAACGACCAGCAGCGCTTGATCATCCACCGCCATCCCCAGCTCGCGGCCCGGGCCCTGCACGAGGCCGGCATCGAGAACCGCCTGTTGCTGAAGATTGTGATGCAGCATCACGAGCGCTCCGACGGCAGCGGTTACCCCGAGCGGCTGACCGGCGACCAGATTTTGCCGGAAGCCCACGTCATGGCACTGGCGGAACACTATGTCGCGCTGATCAGCCGCCGCGGCTATCGCCCCAGGTTCAGTATTCCGCAGGCGCGCAAGGCGATTTCCGATGCCGCCCACAACAGCCCGCGCCCGGGCCTGTTCCGGGCCCTGCTGAACGCCCTGACGCCCTACCCTCCCGGCGCCCTGGTACGCCTGGCCAACAACGAGGTGGCGGTGATCACCCAGCGGCCGCAACACATTCGCGGTCACCGGGCGAAGGCCATTACCGACCCCAGGGGCAACCGCTTTGCCCATGGCCATGAACGGAACACAGACAGGCTGGACTTCAACATCCGTGCCGTGGAGGAGGTTGATATGATGCCACCCATGGATTTCCAGGAACTGTGGGATTTCGACCCGTCGGCCCAGCCTGGCGACCAGGTCGTTACCACCGGGGAGCAGGGCGAGTAAAACGGGTGCCGATAGCAATGACCACGGACAAGTGGTATCGCCCCTGACGGTGGTATATTGGTTCAGTATGGTGCTGAATGGCCGTTATGGCCGGCCGACATCTGGTTCGCCCCATACCGGGCTTCATCAAAAGTCATTCGTTCGCCGCTTGCGGAGTTGTCATGCAGTCACCGCCCCTGCCGGAAAATGAACAGCAACGCCTCGACCGCCTGCTGCGGATGGATGTACTGGACACGGCCCCGGAACAGCTCTACGACGACATAACCCGGCTGGCCACCCTGTTATGCAATACCCGCTATGCCACCGTAACCCTGATCGACCGTGACCGGCAGTGGTTCAAGTCCCGCCAGGGTGGCCTGGACGTGCAGGAAACTCACCGGGACGTGGCCTTCTGCAGCCACGCGATCCTGCAGGACGACCTGTTCATCATCGAGGATGCCGCAGAGGACCAGCGCTTCGCCGACAACCCGCTGGTGACCGGCGGTCCCATGATCCGCTTCTACGCCGGCGCCCCCCTGATAACCGCCGACGGCAGTGCCATCGGCACCCTGTGCGTGTTCAACCCCGAACCCGGCAGCCTGCGCCCCGATCAGCGGGAAGGCCTGAAACTGCTCGCCGCCCAGGTCACCGAGCGACTGGAGCGGCGGGTGGAAGCCACCCTGAACCGTTACATTGGCAGCATCCTGGACAACAGCGACCTCTATGTACTGCTGCTGGATCTGCGCCGGGACCGGGTACTCTACACGAACCAGGCCATGCAGGGCCGGCTCGAGTCCGACGGCGACACGTCATCGATGGTGTTCAGTGAGCTGTTCCCGGTCCTAGAGCTGCAGGACTTCATTGCCGACACCCAGGGTGAGCACACCCTGGAAACCCGTGTCCGCTTCAACGCCGAAGACACGGTTACCACCTGGGTGCGGTTGATCAATGCCCGTGAGAACGGCCGCGACAACCTGCTGGTAATCATCCACGACCAGGCCGCCCTGCGGGCCTCCCGCCTTGAGGCGCGGGAAGCCCGCTCCAATGTGCGCCTGTTCAGCCAGGCCGCCATGCAGAGCCAGAATCTGGTCGTGATCACCGACAAGGACGAGCACATCACCTGGGTCAACCGCAGTTTCGAGAAGCAGACCGGTTATCCGCTCAACGAGGTCGTCGGACGGCGTCCGGGAGAGTTTCTGCAAGGTCCGGACACTTCAAGGGATGCCCGACGCTGGCTGCGCGAACAAATGGATCAGGGCCGGGCCGTGCGCCAGGAAATCCTCAACTACGGGCGCGATGGTGAGTCCTACTGGCTGGATGTCTATATCGAGCCAATCCGGGATGAACAGGGTCAGGTTACCCATTTTGTCTCGTCACAGACCAACATCACCCGTCGCAAGGAACAGGAGCTGGCGATGCGGCAGGCCCGTGACGCCGCCGAGGGGGCCAACCGCGCCAAAAGTGACTTCCTGGCCAACATCAGCCATGAGTTGCGTACCCCGCTCAACGGTATCCTGGGGATGGCGGAACTGATGCAGGATCGCGCACCGGAAAACCTGCAGTCCATGGTGCAGACTCTTAACCTGTCTTCCCGCCACCTGCTGCGGCTGCTCAATGACATTCTGGACCTGTCTTATATCGAGAGTGGTCACATGAGTCTCGACCCGGCCCCCATGAACCCGGCTGCGGAATTGCAGGAGGTGGCGGAACTGTTCCGCGCCCGGGCCGCCGAAGTGGGTACGGAGCTGGAGCTGGCGGTCGAGGGACTTGACGACATCTGGGTACAGGGGGACGCCACACGCATAAAACAGGTGGTAATGAACCTTGTGGGCAATGCCGTCAAGTTCACCGAGCAGGGCCGGATCCGGGTGCAGGCCCGGGCCCTGTCAAAGGATCACAGACAGGTGCAGCTGGAACTCGCGGTGGCCGACAATGGCCCCGGCATTCCGGAGGCCGAACAGAAGCGGATTTTCGAACATTTCGAGCAACTGGATAACTCTGCCACCCGCGCCCATGGCGGTTCAGGCCTTGGCCTGGCGATCAGCCGGCAGCTGCTGCAACTGATGGGGGCCGACCTGGCCCTGGACAGCGCGCGGGGGCAGGGCGCCCGCTTCCATACCATTGTCACCCTGCCCCGGGCCAAATCCCCGCAGGCCCTGCCTGACACCGATACCGGTCAGTACGGCAGGACACCCCTGCGGGACGTGCTGGTGTTGGACGACAACGAGGTGAACCGCCAGGTTCTTGACTCGATGCTGCTCAATGCCGGTGCTCACCGTGTCTATACCGCCGGGTCGGGACGCCGCGCCCTGGCGATGCTGGACAACATCCGTCCCGACCTGGTGTTCGTGGATATCCAGATGCCAGGAATGGACGGCTTCCAGTTTCTGGATCAGGCCAGGCAACGCCTGGCGGAGGCTGGTCGCCGACTGCCCCGGCTGATTGCGTGTACCGCCCACTCCGGCCGGGATCATCGGCGCCAGATGCTGGCAAGAGGCTTCGATGCCCACCTGGAGAAACCCGTTACCCACGACGCGCTGAACCAGTTGCTGGACCGGCTGACCGTTACCGTGGCGAGCCAGGCACCGGCCACCCCGGCGGCGCCGGATCCGGTCGGCCATTCTCTGCTGGACTCCACCGCCATGCAGCGGGCATTCGGCGACGACCAGCTGCTCAAGGAACAATTCCTGGAGTTGTTCCTCGACAATTACCCTGACCATATCGACGCTATCCGCCAGGCCCTGGCAGACCAGCAGCTGCTGGATCATGCCGATGCGGCTCACACCCTCAAGGGACTGGCGGGCTACTTCGGTGACGATGAACTGAGCGAAGCGACCTCGGAGCTGGAACAGGCAATGAAGCAAAACCAGCCGCAACTGGCCCGGCGCTGCTTTACGAGGGCCGAGGCCATTCTGACCGAACTGGCGCCGACGATTGCGCGGACCATTGATCGCGAACCCTAGTGTCCCGTTTGGTTAATTCGCTGATCTACTGAGCCACTGGGGCACCCCCGGTTATCCCAGCCGGGTACTGCGCCCCGATACGGCCTTCAATACCGCCTGCGCCAGCCGGTCCAGTGGCAGCTCCTCATCTACGGCCCCCAGGGCCACGGCTTCCCGGGGCATACCGTAGACCACCGAGGTAGCCTCATCCTGGGCGAAGGTGCTGGCGCCTCTCTCACGCAGCCTGAGCATGGCCCGGGCGCCGTCGTCACCCATGCCAGTGAGCATCACCGCCACACTGTTGGCGGCAGCGCTCTGCACCGCTGACCCGAACAGCATGTCCACGGAAGGTCGGTGCCGGTTCACTGGCGGGTCATCGGTCAGATGCACCACATAATCGGCGCCGCTGCGTATGACCGTCATGTGGCGGCCGCCCGGGGCAATATAGACGTGACCGGGCCGTAACCGCTGGCCCTCGCCGGCTTCCTGTACCCGCAACGGCAAATGACTGTCGAGCCGTTGCGCAAAGGATCGGGTAAATCCGGCCGGCATATGCTGGGTAATCAGAATGGCAGGTGCATCGCTCGGCATACCCTGAAGAAACTGCCAGATCGCCTCGGTACCCCCGGTAGAGGCCCCTACCAGGATCAGCTTCTCGCTGGCGACAACGCCAACGGGTGCCACCGGCGCAGAGCGACGCGGCGCTGACGAGACCCGCCCGGACCGCCGGGAAACCCGGGACCGGCCTGCTGCACGCAGTTTTTGATGCAGATCCTCGACGTATTCCGCCAGGCCGTCGGCGACACCCACCCGGGGTTTGGTGACAAAGTCTACCGCCCCCAGCTCCAGTGCCCGCAGGGTCGTTTCGTTACCCTCCTCAGTGAGAGACGACACCATCAACACCGGCATTGGCCGCAGACGCATGATCTTCTCCAGGAACTCGATACCGTCCATGCGCGGCATTTCAACGTCCAGGGTGATCACGTCGGGGTTCAGCTGCTTGATCTTCTCCCGCGCCGCATAGGGGTCCGGGGCCACGCCCACCACCTCCAGGTCCGGTGCCTGGTTGATCAGCTCGGTCAGCACCTGGCGCACCAGCGCGGAGTCATCTACTACCAGTACCCGAATCACCTATTACCCCCTGAAGACAGTTATTTGCCACGGAATGCGCGAAAGAACGCCAAACACTGAATTGGCCACGGAATCCACGGAAAAACACGGAAAAGGACTGGATTCCGTGGCTAAACCTTCGTTTTTCCTTCCGCGTTTCCGCGACAGATCTAACCAAAGAGCTCCACATCGCCCCCGGAGTCCGCCGGCTCCGCCAGGGCCTTCGAGTATTCCACCTCGCGGCGGATGATGGTGTCGTTGCGGGTAACCTTGAGGCGCCGCAGCATGACCCGCCCGGATTCCGGGAAGTACCATATCTTGCGGGGATCGTGTCCGAACAGGTCGGAAGTAACCACTGAAAGCCCTTCCCGCGACATGAAGGCGCTGGCAAAGCGGGCGTTGTTGTGGCCCACGTTGGAGGTGTTCCGGCTGCGCATCAGGTTGGCGCCACCGAACAGTTTCACCTCCAGGCGTTCGCGCTGCCCTCCCCGGGCAAGCAGGCCGTTGATCAGCACCTCCATGGCGTGGATGCCGTAACGGGCCAGTACCAACTCGTCTTCGCGGTTGGTGCTGGGCAACAGGAAATGGTTCATCCCGGAAACCCCGGCCACCGGGTCGCGAATACAGGCTGAAACACAGGAACCCAGTACGGTCACCAGCACTTCCTGGTCGCCGGAAATATGGTACTCCCCCGGACTCAGTTTCACCGCCGGGCGCTGGAAATGACTGTCGAAATAGCGGGTTGTGGCGGTGCCTTGCGGGCCCTGCCGGGGTCTCATGATGAAACTCCGGTGAAAGTCGGGTCCGGGGTGAAAACGGTTCGCCCCAGGGAGTGATAGCCTTCGCCCGAGGAAATCAGGCTCTCCGAATGGCCGGCGAAGAACAGCCCCTCCGGCTGCAACAGGCGACGAAACCGTCGCAGCAACTGTTTCTGTGTCTCCGGGGTGAAGTAGATAAACACATTGCGGCAAAAGATCGCGTCCAAGGGGGCTTCCACCGGCCAGCGACCATCCAGCAGGTTAACCTGGCGGAATTCCACCGCCTCCCTCAATTCCGGCTTGATCCGCACCATGCCAGCCTGCGGGCCACGCCCCTTGTGGAAATATTTGCGGAGCACTGGCCGGGACAGCTTGCTGACCCGTTCCATCGCATAGACGCCGGCTCTGGCAGAAGCCAGCGCCTGGGTATCCACATCCGTGGCGATGAGGTGCACCGGCTTGCCGGGACCAAAAGCCTCCCGCAGGGCGATCAGAATGCTGTAGGGCTCCTCGCCGGTTGAGGCAGCGCAGCACCAGACAGTCAGTGGCTCTGATGCGGGATGGTCACGAAAATACTCCACCAGAGTCTCAAAGTGATGATTCTCACGGAAGAACGAGGTGAGATTGGTGGTCAGGGCATTGATGAAATTCTGCCATTCCAGATGCTCGCCATCCTCCAGCTGGTCCAGGTAGACCGAGACCGACGTCATACCCGTGGCCCGCAGCCGCCGGGCGAGGCGGCTGTATACCATCTGGGATTTGCCGGCGCCCAGGTGAATACCTATCCGGGCCATGATCAACGCCTGAACCCGCCGGAAGTCCCGCTCCGTGTAGGCGAATTCTCGGTGTTCCGGAGCTCCGGTCATGCCTGGCTCCTCACCCCAACTCCGCGTTCTGAAGCTCCATCCCGGGGTCGCTCATCATGCCGTTGATTTCCAGCACGATCACCATGCCATCGTCCATATCGGCCAGCCCCTCGATGTAACGCGTGTCCACTGCAGTACTGAAGTCCGGCGCCGGGCGAATGTGGTCCTCGGTCAGGCGCATGACGTCAGAAACACTATCCACCACGATGCCGACCACCCGGTCGGAGAGGTTCAGCACAATAACGATGGTGAACTCGTCATAGGTCAGCTCACCTACTCCGAAACGGTCCCGCAGGTCCACAATGGGAATGATGGTGCCCCGCAGGTTGATCACGCCCTTGATAAAGGACGGCGCCCGGGCAATACGGGTTACCCCGCCATAGCCCCGGATTTCCTGCACCTTGAGAATATCAATGGCGTATTCTTCTTCCCCGAGCCGGAAGGTGAGAAACTCACGTTCCGCCCCGGCGGCCGCTGCCACCTGGGCAGCGCCAGCCTCAGAATTCTTCCCAGTCATCATCGTTCTCCTGGACACTCTTCGGCGGCTGCCTGGGCTCCGCCCTGGCAGACGTTTTGCGGGCTTCGGGGCGAGCTGCCGCGCTGGAAGGGGGGCGCGGCTGCGCTCTGTGATGAGTCGCCGACTGGTCGCCCTCCGTCACCTTGAACAGCTTCACTGATGCTTCCAGCTCTTCTGCCTGGGACTGCAGGGACTCTGCCGCCGCCGCCGACTCTTCCACAAGTGCCGCATTCTGCTGGGTCGCCTGATCCATCTGGGAAACGGCCTGATTGACTTCCTCGATACCGGTGGTCTGCTCGTCGGAGGCCGCAGAGATTTCACCGATAATGTCACTGACCTTACGGATACTCGCAACAATCTCCTTCGTGGAGTCGCCGGCCTTGTTGGCCAGTTCACTGCCGGTGGTAATGCTGTCCACCGACTCCTCGATCAGCACCTTGATGTCCTTGGCTGCAGACGCACTGCGCTGTGCCAGGCTACGCACCTCGGTGGCCACCACGGCAAAGCCACGACCCTGCTCGCCTGCGCGGGCGGCCTCCACCGCCGCATTAAGGGCGAGAATATTGGTCTGGAAGGCAATGCCGTCGATCACATTGATGATTTCCGCCATCTTACGGGAGCCATCGCGGATATCCACCATGCGGCGCACTACGTCATTCACTACTTCGCCGCCTTTTTCAGCGTTTTCGGTGGCCTGGTTCGACAGCTGGTCGGCCTGGCGGGCATTGTCGGCGTTCTGGCGTACGGTAGAAGTAATCTCCTCCATGCTGGCGGCAGTCTCTTCCAGGTTCGCTGCCTGTTCCTCGGTACGCTTGGACAGGTCGGTGTTACCGGTAGCGATCTCGCCGGAGGCCATATTGATCGTTCCCGCCCCTTCGCGGATATTGCCAACGATACTCCGCAGGCGATCACGCATGACGATCACCGAGCCCTGAACACTCTCCGGATGGCGCGTCTCCGCTTCGACCGTCAGGTCGCCGGCGGCGATGGCCGATACAAAGGCCTTCATTTCTTCCGGCTCGCCACCGATGGAGCGGTTCAGATAGCGCAGCAGCAGCCCGATCACCACCGCGGCCACCAGCAGGCTGACGATGAACATGGCGATCATCAGTGTCTGGAAACTTCCTGCAACCTCGTACACTTCATTCGACAGAGCCCGGCTTTCGGCCTCCTGATAATCGATAAACGCGTTGATCTCATTGAGCCAGCGGACATACAGCGGGCCTGCCTCCTGCTTCAGAGTAAGCGTCGCGCTGGCCATGTTGCCGCGGCGGGTTTCCTCGATGATGCTGGTTACGAGGGGTTTTGCCTCCTCGGTGGTGTCGACAATATCACTGAATAGCCGCCGCTCCCGCTCTGTCGCTCCTGCGCCGGACAGGCCCGAATCCAGCGCATCATATGCTTTAACGTAATCGGCCCTTAGGTCACGAATCAGGGTAACCAGCTGCTCATGCTCGCGCCGGTCGTCAACCAACACCAGGTCGCGGACGGCAATCGCCCGGTCGTGGACGCTGCCACGCATGTTAATGGCCTGTCGCTGTTTGACGGCATTGTCTTCCGAAATGTCGGTCAGTGTCTGATCAATGAAGTCGACCCGCGCGATGCCTACCACCGTGAGGATCAGCATCATGGCTAGTACGACCGCGAAGGCCAGGATCAACCGGCCGCGAAGAGTAAGTCCGCGTGTTCTTGGCATGGCTCTTTCCTATCTAGTCAGGGATTCGATTGTTTGGAGTGATTACCGGTGCATCCCTGCCGGAGTCGGAACGGGCCACGAAATGGCTGACGTCCAGTATGAAAGCGACGGTACCGTCTCCCATGACGGTCGCGCCGGAGAATCCCTCTACCCTGCGGTAGTTGGATTCCAGATTCTTGATCACGATCTGCTGCTGTCCCACCAGTTCGTCCACCAGCAGGGCTACCTGGCGGCCCTCGCTTTCCACCACCACCGCCAGGTTGTCATCACCTTCCTGCCGTGGCCGGGCCGGATCCAGAATGGCGGCCAGGTCGAGCAGGGAAAGGTAATCACCATGGCGATGGATCACCCGGGCCTTGCCCTGCACCTCGTGGATATCGTCGGGCGTCAGCTGCAGTGACTCCACCACCGTGGCCAGGGGCAGCACGTAGCGCTCGGCACCGACCCGCACCACCATGCCGTCGGTGATGGCGAGGGTCAGCGGCAGGCGCACGGTGAAGCGGGAGCCGTCACCAAGCCGGCTGTCCACGTCCACCGTGCCGCCCAGCTCACGGATATTGCGACGGACCACGTCCATACCCACGCCGCGGCCGGAGATATCGGTGACTTCCGCGGCAGTGGAAAAACCGGGCTCGAAGATCAGGCCGAACACGGCATCGTCGGACCAGTCGTCAGACACCTCGATACCGTTGCTGCGGGCCTTCGCCAGGATCCTGTTACGGTCCATGCCGGCGCCGTCGTCACTGATGGCGATCACGATGTTGCCGCCCTCGTGTTCGGCGGTCATGATCACCTGACCCTTCTCGGGCTTGCCGGCCGCCAGACGCTGTTCGGGCATTTCAATGCCGTGGTCGATACTGTTGCGTACCAGGTGGGTGAGCGGGTCCGCCAGTTTCTCGATCAGGCTCTTGTCCAGCTCGGTCTGCTCCCCCAGCTGGATCAGCTCCACCTGCTTGCCCATTTTGCGGGACAGGTCCCGCACCACCCGGGGAAAGCGGCTGTACAGGGAACTGACCGGCAGCAGCCGGATCGACAGCACCGACTCCTGCAGCTCGCGGGTGTTGCGCTCCAGCACTTCCAGGGTGGCCAGATGTCGTTCATTGGCCGCCGGGTCCAGCTGGTCGGCGGTTTCCTGCAGCATGGCCCGGGTAATCACCAGTTCGCTGATCTGGTTGACCAGTTCGTCAACCTTTTCCAGGGACACCCGGAGGGAACCACCGCCGTCGTTGTTCCGTCTGGCGGGACGGGACGGCGGCGCAGGTGCCGGAGTTTCGGCCTCCGCACCGGCTTCGGGCCGGTTGAGCCAGCCGAAACCGCCGTCGGTTTCGGGGTCATCCGACCGGGGCGCAGGCGTTGTCTCCCGGGCCTCACCCGGGCTGTTTTCAGTATCGCCGCTGGCAGTGTTTTGCTCACCCGACGATGGTGCTGGCCCGTGATCCTCGCCTTCGGTGAACATTTCGTCGAACCAGGAAGCGCAAGCGGCACTGGCGACGGAGCCGGATAGCGCTTCCTCCTGATCAAAGAAACCGAAGCCATCGTCCTCGTCCGGATCGGCGGCAACTTCGTCGTCGCTGAACAGCCCGAAGCTGTCGTCGTCCCCGCCGAACTCCCGGTCTTCCTGGGCCGGTTGTCCAGGTTCATCATCAAACAGACCGAAGCCCTCGTCGTCACCCACGGCGCTGTCACCAGGGGCGGCCTCGCCCCTCTGTGCGGTGGCCACCGCGGCAACCAGTGCCCGGGTAAGATCAGTATCGGCCGGGGGCGACTCTTCACCGTCCCGCAGCCGATCCACAATAGCGCGAATCTCATCCACCGCCTGCAGGGTCAGCTCTACCCGGTCATCGTCCAGCACTGCCTGGCCCTTGCGCACCAGATCCAGCAGGGTTTCCAGATGGTGGGTGAACTCCGCCAGGGTAGTAAACCCGAACATGCCGGCGGAGCCCTTGATGGAATGGGCCGCCCGGAAAACGCTATTGAGCGCCTCACTGTCCCCCGGATCCGCATCCAGGGTCAGCAGCTCGTCCTCGATGGTCTGTAGGTGTTCGGCCGCTTCCTCGAAGAAGACAGCACGGAAATCGTTATCGGACATCCTGGCATTCCGCTTGGTTCGGGTTCCGGTGTTTTTACCGATGGGTACTGGCGACGCCTGCCTCCTGGCGGAGGGGTCAACCGATGACTTTCTGTACCACCTGCAGCAATTTGGCGGGCTCGAAGGGCTTGACCAGCCAGCCGGTGGCGCCGGCGGCCTTGCCCTTTGACTTCATGTCGTCGCTGGCCTCGGTGGTCAGCACCAGTACGGGGGTGCGGCGGTGACGGGCGTCGGCGCGCAGGGCTTTGGTCAGCGCTATGCCGTCCATCCGCGGCATGTTGATATCGGTCACCACCAGGTCGAGGGCGCTCTGACGGGCCTTGTCCAGGGCACTCTGGCCGTCCGGCGCTTCCACCACGGCGTAGCCGGCTCCCTTGAGGGTATGGCTGACCATCTGGCGAATCGACACCGAGTCGTCCACGATCATTACGGTTTTGGGCATTGTCTGGTTCTCCTGGTCCGGGTTGGGCGGGGTTCAGCGTGGGGCCGACGTCACCGCATCCACCACGATATCGAATTCGGAAGTGGCTCCACCGTCATGGAACCGCAGCCGGTCCGACAGTTTTTCCACCAGTTTCAGACCACGGCCACTGGGATAGTGGTTATCGGCCGGAGCCTTCATATCTTCAAAACCTTCGCCGGTGTCGCTGATGGAGACTCGCAACACCGCCTTGTCCTTGTGGCGGTCAAGACTGGCCCGCAGGAACACACCCCCTTCCGCGAGCCTCTGCAGGCGCTGCTGACGCTCCTGGAAGTAGATCTCGAAACCATCGGGCTGATGTTTCATCTGCGAGTCCAGCCCCAACACCCCGTGATCGATGGCGTTACTCAGCAATTCGATGACACACACCTGGGCCCGGTCGGCGGACTGGCCGGACAGTCCGATCTCTGCCAGCACCTTGCTCACCATGGGGGCCAATTCGGCCTCCTTCAGGGCATTTCCCCTCACGCCCAGGCTGAAATACCAGCCACCGCTGACCGGATCCGCACCATCCGTCTCGTCTTGCTCGCGAATGACAGGCACTCCCCCTATGCTGGACCGGGACAGGCTGGCCAATGGCAGCACCAGCAGAGTCTGGTCGTCCAGGGGCTGCCTTGAACCGGCAAACCGGTCGAGGCAGTCCGACACCGCCTCCACCAGGTCTTCGTTTCGCTCCGGGTCGGTGAGCAACTGCTCCAGCCCTCTGCTGCCAAACATGCGGCCATCCGGCGATTCCACTTCCACCACTCCGTCGGTACAAGCCACCAGGGTCTGGCTCGGGTGGAAAATGGTCGACTCGATATCACTCTCGAAAAGGTCCGGCGCCAGCACACCCAGCGGCGGATGCCGGGCCGTGAACTTGGCGGTGATTTCACGGCTTTCCGGCTCCAGCAGGTAGGCCGGGGGGCTGCCGCCGTTCCAGACTTCCAGGCGATGGGTGTGGGGCTCCAGCATGATCAGCGTGGCCGCCAGGAAATGCCCCCGGGGCAGGCTTTTCTGGAGGCGGTCGTTGAGCTCCCGGGCAATGGTGGACAGGGCATAGCCTTCTTCCGCCAGCTGATAGAAGGTTTCCACCGCCGGCATCAGGGTGATGGCCGCCGGCAGACCATGGCCAGTGGCATCCGCCACGAAACAGTAATGGCGCTGGGCCATGCTGCGCACCGAGACGATCATGTCGCCACTGAAGTCACCGGCGGGCGTAACCACATATTGCGCGTCCACCACCCGGTTTTCCCCGGCCCGGGTGATCTTCTCCAGCAGCTGCCTGGCCAGATCATTGTCGGCCCGGTTCTTGTTGTAGTAGCGCTGTAGCGCCGCATTCTTCTGCCGCAGGTCGTTGTACAGCAGCGCCACCCGTTGCGCCGCTTTCACCGTGGCAGTGAGCAGCGGAAAGCTGATGGGCTTGGTCATGTAATAGTCGGCGCCGATATCCAGACCCTGAACCTGGTCATTTTCCTGGTCATTGGCGCTGATCAGGATCAGGGGAACCCAGGAAGCCAGGGTTTCTTTAAGCGCCCGGCACAGGGAAAGTCCATCCATGATCGGCATGGTGACGTCGACAATAAACAGCTGGAAATCCGGCCTGGCGTGGAAAGCACGCAGGGCATCTTCACCATTGGCCGCTTCCACTACCCGGTGCCCCTGGCGTTCCAGAAAGCCGCGGATCAGTAACCGTGTGGCGACGTCATCGTCCGCCAGTAACACTCGCAATGACTGGACGGGCGTACTTTCGTGGCCGGTGTCTGGCGGGGTCATGGTCAGGTCAGACACGGTCTCTCAGTCCTCGATGGTAAACATGCGATCGAAATGCGCCACATCGAGTATCTCTCTCACCACACCTTGCGCGTTGCGAATGGTGACTGGCGCGTTGACCTCCCGGGCCCGGTCCAGCAGCACCAGCATAATGCCCAGAGCAGCACTGTCGAGGTAGTCCAGACTCCGCAGGTCCAGCACCACGGCCTTGAGTCCCGGCTCGGCCAGCATCTTTTCCTGTTGTTCCTTGAACAGCGAGTACTGGCTGAAATCAAACCTTCCCTGCAAGGCAAGGGTGGCGACACCCTGGTGGATAGTGCTGTTAACGTGGAATTGCATCACAACTACTCCTGGAACCGCAGCCCGTTCAGAACAGGTCCACACTTCCTCCCGACATATTGCGTTGACTGACCGCGCTGTCGCGGATGGCATCGTATTCTTCCCGGAGCGTGGACAGACGACGCGTCAGGGTATCCACCTGGCCTTCGTTCAGCTGCCCGCCCCGGGCGGAGTCCAGCTCCTCTTCCAGAATCCCGCAATGGCGCTCCACCAGGGCAATGCGTTCCTGGATACGCTGGATCACCTGGGTGACCATGTCCTGGAACTGCATGCGGGTGACGATCTCGCCCACGTCCTGCTGCACCTGGGCGGCAATATCACCGAGCTCGGTTACGGCCGAACTGCGGGTCTGGTCCAGTTCTTCCACTTCCGCCATCAGACTGTCCACCGAGCGTTTGGACTGCAGCGAGAAGTTCATGTCCTGGCTGGCCATGTCGTTGATGGACTTTTCCGCACGGGCCACATGAGAGCGGGCGTGGCCAACCTTGCCGCGGATCTGCTCGCTGAATTCCGCGGCCCGCCGGGACAGGGACTGCACTTCGGTGGCCACCACCGCGAAACCACGACCGGACTCGCCGGCCCGGGCCGCTTCGATAGCGGCATTGATGGCCAGCAGGTTGGTCTGGGCGGAGATGGCATCCATGTCTTCCAGTGTCAGATAGACGGATTCCATCTCCGAGGAGATCTGCTCCATCACGTCCACCAGTTCCACCGATACCCGGCTCATGTCCACGATCGTGTCCACGAAACGCCCCATGACGTCACCCACGTCCGATACCATCTGCCGATAGCCGGGGCCGGAATCGGCCGAGGATTCCCCGGCAAATGGCGCCATGACGTCCTGCTGACGACGGGTATGGGACTCCAGGCGAATGAAAAGATCGCCCAGTTCCGGCACGGCATCATCCAGCAAGGCGCGGATCTGGTCAGACTCTCCCTGCAAGTCACTCAACATAGCCTGCTCGGACTGAATCACTGACTGCAGCAGCTGGTACAGGCCTTCTTCATGCCGGCTTTCATTCGTCAACAGGCTGTCCGCCTGCGTCCGAAGCTGGCCGAAAACCACCACCAGGGCACCCAGAAGAACCACGGCCCCTGCCAGCACCAGGCCGGTCAGCACCGGTGCCGATGGCTGCCACAGGGTGGCCAGCACAATGACCATCAGCACGCACACGGTGGTTACCGTCAGCTTTTTTTGGGCATCTGCGAGTGCGCATGACACCGCTACGCTGTAATCGGACAAGGACCGAACTCCTCAAATATGCTGGCAAAGCGATGACTAACGGCGACGATATACGCGTTCGCTATCGGCATGGATGTTAATTAATGTAATAGGTTGTGATTTCTTTAACCGCAGCTCAGGTGATAACTTGATCTGCAAATTCATAAAACGGGCGCTGCTTTTCCGCCACACCTGTCAGAAAGATGTCAGGAAGCGGAAGCCAGGAACAGGATTCGGGCGCAGCCGCCAGACCATCCCTTTCTCCAACAGGAGTTGCCATGAAAGCCATCGCCGTAAAAGAAAACCTGCTCACGTGGGAAGAACACCCGGACCAGCCGGACCCGGCCCCCAGCGAAGTGGCCATCGACGTGTCCTGGGCGGGCATGAACCGGGCCGACCTGATGCAAAGCAAGGGCGCCTACCCGCCGCCCCCGGGTGCCTCGGAGATTCTCGGCCTGGAAGTCAGCGGCCGGGTGGCTGCCGTTGGCGATGATGTCTCCCACCTGGAACCCGGTGACAAGGTCTGTGCCCTGCTTACCGGCGGCGGTTACGCCAGCCAGGTCAACGTGCCATCGGCGCAGGTTCTGCCGATACCCGCCGGGCTTTCCCTGGAGCAGGCCGCTGCCCTGCCGGAAGTGTTCGCCACGGCCTGGATGAACCTGTACATGGTCGCCGGGGTGACACCAGGCGAGCGGGTACTGGTCCATGCCGCAGCCAGTGGCCTGGGCACCGCCACCATCCAGCTGGCCATCGCCATGGGCAACCCGGTATTTGCCACCGCCGGCAGCGACGACAAGCTCGACTTCTGCCGCAGCCTGGGGGCCACCGGTACCTGGAACCGCCATAACGGCTCCTTCGCCGACGCGGTGAAGGAATGGGGCGGTGCCGACATGGTGCTGGACCCGGTCGGTGGCGACTACATCGGCGAGAATCAGAAGTGTCTGAACATGGAAGGCCGGATCGTGCTGATCGGCCTGATGGGCGGCATGGAGGCGAAATTGAATACCGGCGCCATGCTGATGAAGCGCCAGCGGGTGATGGGCTCAACTCTGAGGGCACAGCCAGTCAGTGTGAAGGGCGAGGTCATGGATGCCCTTTACGAGCATGTCTGGCCGAGACTGGCCAACGGTGAGATAAAACCGGTTATCGACCGGACCTGGCCGGTCGAACAGGCCAACGACGCCCTCGCCTACCTCGCCAGCAACGAAAGCACCGGCAAAGTACTGCTGGCGGTCAACCCCTGACCGCTCCGCGCCGTCCAATCATCGTGACCATCGCGCTCACTTCAGGCCAAGGGCCCGGGCGTGATGGTCCAGATGGTCGTCAATAAACGACGCAATAAAGAAGTAACTGTGGTCGTAACCCCGGCGCATCCGTAGATCAATATGGTGGTGGACCTTTTCACAGGCATCCACCAGCGCATCAGGCGCCAGTTGCTCCTCCAGGAATTCATCCGCCGTGCCCTGATCGATCAGCAGGGGCAGGCGTTCCCGAACTTCCGGAATCAGCAGGGTGGCGTCCCACTCCCGCCAGGCCTGCTCATCATCACCCAGGTATCCGCTGAATGCCTTGCGGCCCCAGGGACAGTTGCTCGGGTTGGCGATGGGAGCAAAAGCCGATACGGACTGGTACTGGCCGGGATTTCTCAGGGCACAGACCAGCGCCCCATGCCCACCCATGGAATGCCCACTGATGCCGCGCTGTCCGGTAATCGGCAGCTCGCTCTCCAGTAACGCCGGCAACTCCGCCACCACGTAATCGTGCATGCGATAGTGCCTTGCCCAGGGCTCCCGGGTGGCATTTACATAGAAGCCGGCGCCTGTGCCGAAATCGTAACTGTCGTCCTCCCCTGGCAGGCCCAGGCCCCGAGGGCTGGTATCCGGGCAGACAATCGCCATGCCCAGCTCGGCGGCGCGGCGCTGGGCACCGGCCTTCTGCATGAAGTTCTGGTCGGTGCAGGTCAGGCCGGACAGCCAGTAAAGCGCCGGCACAGTTCTGGGCTCGCGCCCGACGGCGACCGGTGGCAGGAACACGGCAAACTCCATGTCACAATCCAGCACCGCTGACCGGTGCCGATAGCGACGGTGCTCGCCTCCGAAACAGACATTACTTGCCAGACGTTCCATACCTCATCTCCCGGTTATTCGCAGTGAAAAGAGTGGCGGTGGGTAAGGTCAGTCGGCCGCGGCAAAGCGCCCCACATCAATACCGGCACCCACCCGGGCCAGTTCCGCCAGGATAGATGTGCGGGTAACGATACCCACCAGACGGCCATGATCCTCAACCGGATAGACCTTGGGCCTGCCGTGCCCGAGGTTCTGGGCCAGGTCTACCACGGACATCTCCGGGCTGATGGTCACCGGCTCGGCCTTCATTACGTCGTCTACCGAGGGCTCGCCCTCGCCGTGATAGTTGCTGACCAGCAGCGCGTGGATGCAGTCCTGCTCCGACACAAACCCCACCACTTTGCGGCCATTATCCACGACCGGAAGCCCGGTGACATGGTTCTGGAGCAAATGTTTCACGACAGCCGGCAGGGGGGTACCCAGCCTGACCGGTTCTATATGGTTCCACATGATGTCCGACGCTTTCAGTGAGCGCATCATGAACGTCCTCCTGTTCGTTTTCGTCCCGTTACGGTTTCAACAAAAAACTGCCGCATACGCCCCTACCTTAGGCAAGAACCCGCGAAAACGAAATGTCATTAACTCACCTGAATGTGTCCGATTACCCAACTTGCTGATTTGAAACATTTACATCCGGTAACCAGTGACTAAACTGCAACTGGATTCCCCATTACCTTATCGCCCCCCTGCCGCGGCCCCTGTCGCCCGGGGGAATTGCAACGGAGCACACCATGGAAGCAATCAGCAACGCTGTGTCATTTATCAATGGACTGGTCTGGGGCCCGCCCATGCTGGTCCTGATCCTGGGCGTGGGCCTGTTCCTGAGCCTGGGCCTGAAACTGATGCCAATCCTCCGCCTGGGGGAAGGCTTCCGGCTGATGTGGAAAGGCCGTACCGGCGGTGACGCGGAATCGGAGGGTGAAATCCCACCCTTCCAGGCGCTGATGACCGCCCTCTCCGCCACCATCGGCACCGGTAACATTGCCGGTGTCGCCACCGCCGTCTTCCTGGGCGGTCCCGGGGCCCTGTTCTGGATGTGGCTGACGGCCCTGGTGGGCATGGCCACCAAGTATTCCGAGGCGGTACTGGCGGTGAAATTCCGCGAGGTGGATGAACGGGGCGCTCATGTGGGCGGCCCCATGTACTACATCCGCAACGGCCTGGGCAAGAACTGGGCCTGGCTGGGCGTGCTCTTTGCCATCTTTGCCGCCATCGCCGGCTTCGGCATTGGCAATACCGTGCAGGCCAACTCGGTGGCGGACGTATTGCAGACCAACTTTGCCCTGCCTCACTGGCTCACCGGTCTGGTGCTGGCGGCACTGGTGGGTCTGGTGCTGATCGGCGGCATCCGCCGTATCGGACAGGTAGCCAGCGCCCTGGTACCGCTGATGGCCATTTCCTACGTCATCATCGGCCTGATCGTGCTGGCGGTTCATGCCGCCGAACTGCCTGCCGCTTTCGCCATGGTGTTCAGCGATGCCTTTACCGGTACCGCCGCCGAGGGTGGTTTTGCCGGCGCCGCCGTATGGGCCGCCATCCGCTTCGGTGTTGCCCGCGGCATCTTCTCCAACGAGGCCGGCCTGGGCTCGGCCCCCATCGCCCATGCCGCCGCGCAGACCCGAAACCCCATCAACCAGGGCATGGTGGCCATGCTGGGCACCTTCATTGACACCATCATCGTGTGCACCATCACCGGCATGGTAATCATATCTACCGGCGCCTGGAGCAGCGGCGAATCCGGGGCGGCACTCACCGCCGACGCCTTTGCCCTGGGCTTCCCCGGTGGCAACTACGTGGTGGCCATCTCACTGGCGATCTTCGCCTTCACCACCATCCTGGGCTGGTCCTTCTACGGTGAGCGCAGCGTCGAATTCCTGTTCGGCGTCAAGGCCATCGTGCCCTACCGGGTACTGTGGATTATCGCCATTCCCATCGGCGCAACCCTCAACCTGGGCTTCGTCTGGCTGCTGGCGGACACCCTCAATGCAATGATGGCACTGCCCAACCTGGTGGCCCTGATCCTGCTCAGCCCGGTGGTGTTCCGCCTGACCAGAGAGCACTTCGAGAACGAGCGCCGTGTCGGCAGCTGACTATGAACATGACCAAAAAATATAAAACCGGTACGGCCATACCCTTGTTGAATGGCTGCACCGGTCCCATAAATAACCAACAAACAACGGAGTTTCCGGCACCCGGTCGCTAACGGTGGGCCGGAAGATCCACACACTGCCAACACGATGGGCCATGCAGAGGCCTGCAGGTCGCAGTATCAATAACGGAGGAAAAGCTATGAGTTTACGTCTAGGCGACACCGCACCCGACTTCGAACAGGACAGCAGTGAAGGCACCATCCGCTTTCACGAGTGGCTGGGTGACGGCTGGGGCATTCTGTTCTCCCACCCGGCCGACTTCACGCCAGTGTGCACCACCGAGCTGGGCCTGACCGCCAAGCTGAAGGACGAATTTGCCAAGCGCAACGTCAAGGCCATCGCTCTGAGCGTGGACCCGGTGGACTCCCACAAGGAGTGGATCAACGACATCAACGAAACCCAGGGCTGCGAAGTGAATTTCCCGATCATCGCGGACCAGGATCGCACCGTGTCCGAGAAGTACGACATGATCCATCCCAATGCCGATAGCAGCCTGACGGTCCGCTCCCTGTTCGTGATTGATCCGAACAAGAAGATCCGCCTGATCATCACCTACCCGGCCAGCACCGGCCGCAACTTCAACGAAGTTCTGCGGGTAGTGGATTCCCTGCAAATGACTGACGAGCACAAGGTCGCCACCCCGGGCAACTGGGAGCGGGGCGAAGATGTGGTTATCGTGCCCTCACTGCAGGACGAGGACGAGATCAAGGAACGCTTCCCGAAAGGCTACAAGGCCGTGAAGTCCTACCTGCGCATGACACCGGACCCCAGATCAAACTGGTCCGGCGAGTAATAAGCCAACGGCGCACAAAAAAGCCGGCCAGGGAAACCTGGCCGGCTTTTTTACGGTTCCGACTCAGGGGAGCCGGGAGACATCCACCGACATCAGAACGCCGGCACAACCGCCCCTTCATACTGCGTGTTAATGAACTCGCGCACGTCCTCTGACGTCAGCGCGTCAGCCAGCTTCTGCATGGCTTCGGAGTCCTTGTTATCAGGACGAGCCACCAGGATGTTCACGTAGGGAGAGTTCTCACCCTCGATCACCAGCGCGTCTTCCGCCGGGTTCAGACCCGCTTCCAGCGCATAGTTGGTATTGATCAGCGCCAGATCCACCTGGTTCAGGATACGGGGCAGGGTTGCGGCTTCCAGTTCCTTGAAGTCCAGGTTCTTCGGGTTCTCGGCAATATCCCGCGGAGTCGCAGTGATCTTGCTCTCATCCTTCAGCTTGATCACACCAGCGTCCTGCAGCAGCAGAAGCGCACGACCGCCGTTAGTCGGGTCATTGGGGATGGCTACAGTGGCGCCTTCTTCCAGCGCATCCAAAGAATCCACTTTCTGCGAATAGGCACCGAACGGCTCCACATGCACGCCGGTCACGGTCACCAGATCGGTACCCCGACCATCATTGAACTCGTCCAGGTATGGCTGGTGCTGGAAGAAGTTGGCGTCCATCCGCTCCTGATCCACCTGAATGTTGGGCTGGACGTAGTCAGTGAACACCTTCACCTGCAGATCCACACCCTGTTCCTTCAGGCTTGGCTTAACAAATTCCAGAATTTCTGCGTGGGGCACAGCCGTGGCCGCTACCGACAGGGTTTCTTCCGCCTGTGCGCCGGAAAAGGCCGCGAATGCGGTCAGGCCAATCAGGGTTTTCTTCAGATTCATAACACTACCTCCAGATGATACTCAATAATAAGGTGTGGCCAAGCAGGCACGAAAACTGTCCGGGGCGCCCGGTTCGGGGGCCTTTTTCCGGACCGTCGAGCGCCAGGGACGGCGCTCGTCGAGCCCTACAGGGATGTACTTGCCGGGCGTGTCCGGAAAAAGGCCACCGAACCGGGCAACCTCCCCCCAAGCCCACAGGCATATCTACTTGCGGCTGAAATACAAAACCAGCCGGTCGCCCAGCATCTGCAGCAACTGCACAAACACCACCAGAAGAGCCACAGTAATCACCATGACGTCCGTCTGGAACCGTTGATAACCGAAACGTATCGCCAGATCACCCAGACCGCCACCACCGACAACACCGGACATGGCCGCATAGGACACCAGGGTAATCGCCGTCACCGTAATACCGGCAATTATGCCCGGCAAAGCCTCCGGCAACAGCGCGCCCAATACGATCTGGCGGACATTGGCGCCCATGGCCTGGGTGGCCTCGATAATGCCCCGGTCCACCTCCCGCAGGGACGTCTCAACCAGACGGGCAAAGAACGGCGCACCACCGGCCACCAGCGGCGGAATCGCGCCCGCCACCCCCAGTGACGTGCCGATGATCATCACCGTCACCGGAATCATCACAATCAGCAGAATGATAAACGGCACCGACCGCAGTACATTCACCACAAACGACAGGATGGCATAGGCCACCGGCTGCTCCAGCAACTGCCGCTTGCCGGTCAGGAACAGCAACACGCCCGTGGGCAGACCGATCACCACACTGAACAACAGCGACATGCCCACCATTACCAGAGTGTCCCAGCTGGCCCACCCGATCTCCATCCAGTCCACGTTACCCAGCAGTGATTCCATCATCGCACCACCTCCACATGGACATCCGCGGCATCAAATTCCGCCATGGCCTTCTCCAGGTCACCGCCCACCAGGGACAGGGTCAGCTGGCCATAGGGCGTATCCTTGATGTGGTCGATACGGCCGGACAGGATGCTGAAATCCACCCCGGACGCCCGCGCCACATGCCCCAGCAAGGGCTTGTAAGTGCTCTCGCCCCGAAAGGTCAGCCGCAGGATCCGGCCACTGGCCTGATTGAAGTCCCGCTCCAGCTCCTCCCGGTCAATATTCTCGCTCTCGAAGACAAAATCCCGGGTGGTGGGATGCTCCGGGTGCAGGAAAACATCCGTTACCGGCCCGCTCTCCACAATCTCGCCACCGTCCATTACCGCCACCCGGTCGCAGATCCGCCGCACCACATCCATCTCGTGGGTGATCAGCACAATGGTCAGCCCCAGCTCGCGGTTGATCTCCGCCAGCAGGCGCAGCACCGATTGCGTGGTTTGCGGGTCGAGGGCACTGGTGGCCTCGTCACACAACAGGATGGTGGGCCGGCACGCCAGCGCCCGGGCAACACCCACCCGCTGCTTCTGGCCACCGGAGAGCTGCGACGGGTACTTGTTGCCCTGGTCGGTCAGACTGACCAGGGCCAGCAACTCCGCCACCCGGGAGCGGATCTCCGCCTTCGAATAGATCCCCGCCAGCTTCATGGGAAAGGCAATATTGTCCGCCACGGTCCGCGACGACAGCAGATTGAAGTGCTGGAAGATCATGCCCACCTTGCGCCGGAACGCCCGCAGCTCGGCGGCGTCGTAGTGGGTAACGTTCTCGCCGTCCACCAGCACCCGCCCGCCGGTGGGCCGTTCCAGCAGGTTGATCAGCCTTACCAGGGTGGATTTGCCGGCACCGGAATGGCCGACAATTCCGAACACCTCGCCGGTGTCGATGGTCAGGTCGGTGGGCTTCAACGCAGGGATCGCCCGGTCACCCACCTGATAGGATTTCTGAACCTGGTCGAGTTCAATCACAAGTCACGAACCTTCCTGAGGTGCTGGCCGACACCTTGTGGGCACGGCACGAAAAGCCGCTGATTATAACGCAATCACCTGGCAAACCCGAATGTTGGATTTTGTATCCGTTGGTATCACGGGCCGGGGCGATGCCGGCAAGGTGTAGTATGCTTATCTGGTTTACAAGTACACTTATTATCCAGAGGCACCGCATACCGTGAGCGACCCGACATCCCCAGAGACAAGGATGACCTCCACCCAGGCATGGGTCTCCTACCTCAGCCGTGTCGAGCTTCCCGTGCTGGCCAATACGCTGAAACGGATCAACGAGCTCACAGACAGTGACAGCAGCACCGTCAACCAGCTGGCTGAAGTGATCATCAACGATGCCCAGCTCACCTCCCAGGTGCTACGGCTGTCCAACACCGTGTTCTACAACCAGACCCGGGTACAGGTCAGCACCGTCAGCCGTGCCATCACCCTGATCGGATTCGACTCGGTAAAGTCCATGGCGATCTCCTCGCTGATCGTGGACTCGCTGCTCAAGCGCTCCTCTCGCCCGCACCTGCTCAAGTGCCTGGCCCGGGCCATTCATGCGGCGGTGCAGGCCCGCAACCTGCTGCCCAGGCGCAATGACCAGGCCCAGGAGGAAGTATTCATCGGCGCGCTGCTGATGAACATCGGCGAGCTGACATTCTGGGCCTGTGACACCGAACAGGCCAGTGAGCTCGAACAGGCTCTCAGGGCCGGCAAGCCCGACGTGGAAGCGCAAAAGGCCGTACTTCACACCACCTTCCCGGAAATTACCCGCGGGCTGGCGGAAGCCTGGGCCCTTGGCCCCTTCATTCGTGACGTGGTGTCATCCAGTCGCGCCAACTCCAATGCCAGCCGGCTGGCCCGGCATGCGGTGACCATGGCGGAGCTGGCCGAGGATGGCTGGCGCACGCCGGAGATGGACCGCATGATGGAGACCCTGGGGAGCGAGCTGGACGAGCCCCCTGCCGTCATCCGCGACCGGGTCAGGCTGAATGCGGGCGAAGCTGGCGAAGTTGCCGTGTCCCTGGGCATTCCCCAGGTTCAGTCGCTGATGCCTGATGGTACCGGCGATATCGAAACGCCACCGCCACCGGACATCGATGCCGACCTGCAACTGCGAATCCTCAGGGAACTGGCCCAGAGCCTGACGGAAAAACCGGACCTGAATACCGTCTTCCAACTGGTGATGGAAGGTATCCAGCGGGGCATTGGCCTCAAGCGGGTGGCCCTGCTGATGTCTGACCGGGAAGGTCGCTACCTGATCCTGCGCAAGGGGGCAGGCCCGCAGACCGATAGCTGGCGCAACCATTTCATGGTGCCACGCAATGGCAGCGGACCCCTGGGGGCACTTCTGCCCCGGGACACCTGCACCGTCTACCAGCCACGCAAACCGACTCCGGAACAGGACTTTGACCCCTGGCTTGGCAGGGTACCCGCCCTGATCGGGCCGCTGGTGACCAATGGCCGGATGTTGGGTATGTTCTACGCGGATTTCGGCGCCAACGGCAATGAGCCCGGCGAGGAACACCTGCAGGCGTTCAGCCACTTCCTGCAGCATGCCCAGCTCTGCCTGACACTGATGGCCGGCCGCCCGGGTCAGTAGCGCCCGGGTCCTGGCACAGCTTCAGTGCAAGGCCCGCATCTGCCGCGGATAGAGTGCGGCACTGACTTCAGGCTCTTCCAGCAGGTCCGCCATTTCACGGTCCACGGCGGTTTCCTCACCCTCTTCCGGCAACGGCTCGAACAGGGTGTTGAGCCAGGCAGTCACCGAGGGTGCCTCTTCCCGTTCGTATTCGTTGGACAGGGCGCCAATGGTCCGGAAGCCCACGATCCGCTGGTGACGGGGGTCGCGAATCTGTTCGAAACCACGCCAGTAGATACGGTCGCGGGTGTGCAGCTGCACGAACAGCGTATCGATAGGTTCGGGACCATCGTCCTGCTCCTTCGGCGCTTCCGTCTTTGCATTGCGCTGACGGATGGTGGTCCAGGCCGGATACAGCAGGGCCACGGCGTCTGCTTCAACGTGTTCCCGCGCAGCACGCAGGATCAGGGCCCACCGGGCCTTGTCGGCATCGGTTTCAAGGGAGTTGATGGGAAGGTCGTAGCTCTGCTCGCTGGAAAGCACGATGGCCATGATCGGCGCATCCAGCTCACCCATGGCTTCCGCCTGCGCTACGGACACCAGTTCTTCGATTGCCATCGGTTGGTTCATGGTACTCGCCTCCTCGATGCCATCATAAAGTGGAAACAGCCTCGACGGCCGGTTCCGGAGAACGGGGCAGCGGTCGCTGCGATCCGTTAATCACAGCATAGCCTGTTACGCCCCCAAAGATAAACGTGGTGTTTGCGGCGTCAGATCACAAGTCCGAGCCTGATATTTATCATTCACCGGTGGTTTGCCAGAGCTGCTCGTAACGTCCGTACCAGGGCGCCGCCTCCTCCAGCTGGGCGGCGAGCTGCAGCAACCGGGCTTCTCCGCCATTTGGCGCGCCGAACTGAACGCCCACCGGCATACCCAGTGGATCCCACCCCAGGGGCAGCGAGATGGCCGGCGTGCCGGTAAGGTTGGCCAGCTGGGTAAACGGCGTTCGTGCCAGGCTTTCCATGGCGAGCTGGTCAATCATGCCGGTACGATGCAGCAGCTTGCCGGCACGGGCCTTCACCAGCAGTTTCGACACCACTTTCATGACCGGCGGCAGGTCCAGTTCACCAATGGTGGCCGGGGGCTGGGCGGTGGTCGGGCTCAGGTAGAGATCGTATTGTCCGAAGTACGCCCCCAGGCTACGGGCAAAGTGATTCCATTGCTGGCGCATGCGGACGTACTCCGGTAACGGAAAGCTGCGCCCCAGCATCGCCAGCACCCGGCTATCCAGCTCAAAGTCATCCTTGCCGGCCCCCTCCGCCAGGGCCATATCGATAAATGCCGGCACCTCCCCGAAATAGATACCCAGATAGCACCGGGCCAGGGCTTCTCCGTCCACCGCCGGCGCGGCCTCCTCCACCTCGTGCCCGAGGGACTCCAGCAACCGGGCGGCATCCTGCACCGCCGCCACACAGTCCGGGTGCACATCACCGCCATAGGGTGAGCCGGTAATCAGCCCGATTCGCAGTTTGCCCGGTGTCTCGCCGGCCAGATCACTCCATGACCGCTGCGGTGACTCGATGCGGAAGGGGTCGCCAGTAACCGGGCCCGCCAGCACGTCCAGCATGGCGGCACAGTCGCGGACGGTGCGGGTCACCACATGGTTGTCCGCCGCGCCCAGCCAGCTTTCGCCGGTCTGCGGGCCCCAGGAGACCCGGCCGCGGGAGGGCTTGAGCCCCACCAGGCCGTTATAGGCGGCGGGAATACGAATGGAACCACCGCCGTCGTTGGCACCGGCCACCGGCACTATGCCAGCGGCCACTGCAGCGCCGGAACCGCCGCTGGAGCCGCCTGGCGTATGGTCTTTACCCAAGGGGTTCCGACTCGGCCCCCACAGGGCCGACTCGGTCACTGCCTTGAGGCCGAATTCCGGTGTCGCCGTGCGGCCCAGGAAGACCAGTCCGGCGCTACGGGCCCGAGTGACATACGCGGAATCCTGATCCATGATCCGGTGCCGCAACCCCCGGCTGCCCATGCTGCAGGGCTGGCCCGCCTGTTCCTGCCCCAGGTCCTTGAGCAGCATGGGAACGCCACCCAGGCGCCCGTCAACAGCGCCCTGCTGGCGGGCTTCACTATACTGGGGCAGACAAATGGCATTGAGGGCAGGGTTCAGGGCTTCAGCACGCCCGATAGCGGCCTCGGTGACTTCTGACCGGGAAACTTCGCCCCGGCGTACCAGATCGGCCAGGCCCGTGGCGTCGTATTGCAGGTACTCGGAAGGTTTCATGGACTTAATCCGTTGTTGTTGGGATTCCGGATGTAGTTAAGGTATACCTTGCGTATAACTCTCTGGAGTTTATCAGTAGTTCTGCGACATGCCGACAAATCCACCACTGGAGTCTGGGCGGCAACGGATCGCGCCAGGCGACATCGAGTGAAGGACCCCATGCATCACCTTTTCCGGCTTTCCCGCCACCCCCGAAGGGTAGGTGTACTGATCCTGTGCTGCCTCCCCCTGCTGGCCCACAGCAACCCCACCGCTCCGGTGGAAGACTGGCAGGCCATTATCCGCAGCGCGCCCTACTGGTCCAGCCAGGGAGTGTACAACAATGTGCTGGACATACGCCGCTGGGTGCTGGAAGAGTCCGGTTACTGCGCCGACCCTGAGCGACACCTGCTGTTCGACCACCGGGGCCAGTTCCTGGGGTACACCAGTAACGCGGAGACCAGCGCGGAAACCCAGCAACGTCTCAACCGCCTGCGGGAGAAACTGGCCCGGGAAGGCCGGGCCTCCGGCTGGACCCCCGGCGACACCAGCACCACCGGTTACCCGTTCGCCCTGGGCTGCGACCAGCCCCATGCCCGGCTCGATGAGGCCCGCGACCGCTACCTGGGGGAAGAACCCGGCGCTCGGCTCTGGGGCCTCTGGGACGACCTGGATTTCGCGTCACAGGAGAAGCCCGGTACGCTCCATGAGGCACTGCTGTACGTCTTCAACACCCGCAGCCAGCAACAGCGCCAGTCACTGCCCGACGAACTGCCCCGCTATCTGGCCGGCATGCTGATGATCGAAAGCGGCGGACGCACCCGCGCCCACTCCACCGCCGATGCCAAGGGCGTCATGCAGCTGACGCCCCAGGTACTGTCCGACTGTGGTGTGGCGACGCGCAATCACTGGCACCGCCTTGCCCAACTGGACTGTGCCATGAAGCTCATGAGTCAGAACGCCCGCATCCTGGAACCGGCCATCAACGAGTATTTCGCCGCCCTGCCGACAGCGAAACGCCAGCGGCTGTTTACCCTGCTGCTGATCCAGGCCTACCACGGCGGGGCCACCCGCATTCGCCGCCTGCTGGATGACGAAGACCTTAACGGCCCCGCCCGCTATTTTGCCGACAACCATGAACGCTTCAGCGCCGGCGACATTGCCTTCGGCATGATCTTCCACAATCTGGGCCGGGATCGACTGGGGCTGGCATCGCTGTATTATGTGGCGGATGTGGAACTGGCGGCCCAGGCCGTTTCCAGCTCGTTCTGAACCATGCCGGAGGATGTGTTGCTGTCATTCCTGCCACCAGGGCTGACCCCGGACATTGCCCTGTTGCTGCTGGCCTGCTCGGTGTTCACGTCCATGGTGACCGCAGCACTGGGCGCCGGCGGTGGTGTCATGCTGCTGGCCCTGATGGCCATGTGGGTGCCACCGGCCGCCGTCATTCCGGTCCATGGCATCATCCAGCTGGGCTCCAACGCCGGGCGCATGACCCTGACCTGGCGGCACGTGGACTGGCGCGTCATCGCCGCGTTCGCCCCCGGTGTTGTGCTGGGCGCGCTGGCCGGCAGCCTGGTGCTGGTGAGCCTGCCACCCTGGGCATGGCAGGTGACCATTGCCCTGTTCGTGCTGTACCTGTGCTGGGGTCCGAAGCTGCCCCCCATGGCCCTGGGCCGGGGCGGCATTCTGGCGGCTTCGGCGCTGACCAGCTTCATATCACTGTTCGTGGGCGCCACGGGCCCGCTGGTGGCGGCCTTTATCAAGCAGATTCACACAGATCGCTTCACCACCGTGGCCACCTTCGCCACCGCCATGACCCTGCAGCACCTGCCCAAGGCATTGGTGTTCGGGCTCGCCGGTTTCATGTTCCGGGACTGGGCGGTGTTCCTCGCGGCCATGATTGCCTGCGGCTTTGCCGGTACCTGGCTGGGGTTGCGTCTGCTGGGCCGGCTGGGAAACCGCGCCTTTCGTAACGTATTCAATGTGCTCCTGACACTGCTGGCCGCCCGCTTGCTGTGGCTGGCGTGGCTGCAGTGGGCGGGCTGATCTGGCGTTCCGCCCGGGACATTATCCTGCGTCTGTCGCAGGCACCGCTACCACCTGGTTACGGCCCCGGGCCTTGGCGGCATAGGCCCCCTCATCGGCCCGGGCCATGACCTCCCGCGGCCCGCTGTCCGCTGCACTCAGATCGGTCAGGCCGATACTGGCGGTGACCCCGAAGTCGTGGCCGTCATTCTGCAGGCGGAAGGCTTCGATATCTGCACGCACCTGTTCCGCCAGCTCGCGGGCACGGTCCAGGCCACACGCCGGCAGCAGTATGGCAAACTCGTCGCCACCGAGGCGGGCCACCATATCCGACCTGCGCACCGACCGCCGCAGGAGACCGGCCAGCTGGCGCAGCAGTTCATCTCCCAGCAAATGGCCGCCCTCATCGTTGACCGGCTTGAAGTAATCCAGGTCGATGACTATCAGCACCGTCGGGGACTCCAGGCTGGATGCCTGCCCCAGCCATTTTACCAGGTCAGCAGAGAAGGCCCGGCGGTTGAGCAGTGAGGTCAGGCTATCGTGGGTCGCCTGCCAGGACAGTTGCTGCTCGTGCTGCCGGCGTTCACTGTCATCACGGATCACGAATACCAGCCGTTCGTCCGGCTCGCCCCGGCTGACGTGGAGCATGGTGATTTCCACATCAAGCGTCTGGCCGCTCTCGTTTCGCAATACGCCGTCCATGGCATGAATTTCGTCACTCTCGAGAAAGTGGCTGGCACTCCATTCCTCGTTTCCGGCCTCGAAAGACACCAGCTGGAACAGAGCCCCCCCGACCGGATTGTCCACCGGCCCGAGAAAGACCGCGGCGGCGGCATTGGCGTAGCGGATATTACCCCGGGTGTCGGTCATCACCACGCCCTCATGCAGAACACGGAGAATGCTGTCTGCCCGTTGCTGCTCGGCTCGCAGGCGGGCCTCCACTTCACCGCGTTCAGACATGACCCGGTTGAAGGTATCCGCCAGCTCCCGGAACTCCTGGTAGCCACCGGCATCCACGGGCGCTTCCCGGACACCCAGGTGACGTTCCCGGATCTGCTCCGCCAGATCCACCAGCGGATTGAGGTAGCGCCGGAACAGGTAGAATGCGAGGGGCATCAGCACCAGCACCACCATGGCGGCGATCCAGGCCAGGTCCTCCCCCAGGCGGTTGGCAGGCGCATAGGCGTCCTCCAGGGGCCAGGTCGCGGATACAAACCAGGGGGCCATATTCAGCTGCTGGATCGCGACCAGCGCTGGCTCTCCACCGCGGGACTGTCCCCGGGTCACCCCTTCGAACCCTCCCATCCCGGCCAGGTCCGCCTGGTTATCGGCATCAATGGCCTTTATGCCACTGGAGTACCCCTCCTGCACCAGAATCAAGCCTGCGTGAGTGATGACGCTGATGTATCCCTGCTCCCCGATAACGGTACTGCTGACCTCGCTCAGGAAATTGTCGGACGTCAGCACAATCGACCCCGCCAGCATGCCCACCATCGCGCCATTGTGGTCAAACACCGGAGCGGTCATGACCACCGTGGGTAGTTCCCGGACCAGGGAGGAAAAAGGTTGTGAAATCTGCGGAGTCAGCTGGGCTACGGTGTCCCGGAAGTACTGACGTCCCGAAAGGTCCGCACCCTGCACCTCGGGCACTTCCGGATAGCTCTCCAGCACCCGCCCCTGCTGGTCAAACAGGAACAGGTTCTCGAACAGGTGGGAGACCGGGCGCTGGCGCTCCATGATCAGGCCGGAAAACTGGCGAAACGAAATGGCGTCCATTTTCATGGCGTCCGCCGCTTCCGCCAGCACCCCGAATCGATCGGTCAGTTTCCGGTCCAGCTCATAGGCAATCATTTCTGCCATGGTGGCCACCTGGCTGCGGGTCTGGCCTTCAAGCTCCTGACGGCTGATGGCCATATTCACCAGACTGACAATGACCACGGTCAGTACAATGGCACCCACAAACAGCACCACGCCCCGGTTTGCCAGCCGGTCAAACCATGCCCGCATTAATGCGTTCCCCCGATGTTGTCGGCACTCTCACAAACCTCATGCGTCGCGGTATGCCCTGCAGGTACCCGGACCCGGATTGATGTCGGGTCGGGCGGCAAACGGCCCGGGTCCGTCAAATCGCGTATACACCGATCCGATGACCGCAGTCTAACAGACCACCCCGGGCCCGTTGCCGGGCAGCCATAGTTTTACTGGAAGAAACTAATAAAAATTGTTATCGTTTTCGTTAACTTGTTATTTCCATCGGGATCAATGCCATGCCTGACACCGCCAGTCTGAACTCCGTGGAATCCCCCCTGCAAAACCTGGTTGCCATGGGTGGCCCGGTCATGTACGTACTGATCACCCTGGCCGTTCTGGGGCTGCTGACCTTTTTCTACCTGACGGTTACCGGCGCACTGTTTGCCCCCCGGTCCCATGGCCGGGTCCGCCGTGAAGTCGCTCAGTGGAAGCAGTCCGGTAGCCATCCACCGGCATCATCCGGCTCGCTCTTCGCCCGCTGCAATCCGATGCTGGCCTTGTCCCGCCGGGCCATGGCCGGCGTCAACAGTGGCGAACCATCGGACAACCTGCGGGAAAATCTCGCCCTGGGTGCCCAGAAGGCCCTGCAACCCTTCGAGGCGCCCCTGAAGATTATCGAAGTCATTGCCGCTCTGGCGCCACTGCTGGGCCTGCTGGGCACGGTCATGGGCATGATGGAAGCCTTCAGTGCCATGGCCACCACCGAGGGGCGCGCCAGTGCCAGCCAGCTCAGTGGTGGCATCTACGAGGCGCTGACCACCACCGCCGCCGGCCTGGTGATTGCCATCCCCTTTGCGGCCATCGCCGCCTGGGCCGAGTTCCGGCTGCGCCGGCTCAACAGCCAGATGAACGAGCAACTGCTGGATATTCTCAACGCGGGCACAATCACCGCGCCCGCCGAGGCCCGCCAGGAGCCGGCACGGCAAGACAACCGCGCGGTGGAAACCAGAGAATCCCGTCAGCCGGCCCGGGTCGCCCATGCCGCTGGTTAATCCCCGGCCCCCACGTCCCATGCCCATACGGATGACGCCCCTGATCGATGTGGTGTTCATCCTGCTGGTGTTTTTCATGGTGACCAGTTACCTGCTGCCCACCGGCTACCTGGAGCTGGAAAACGACACGGCTTCCGGCCGGGGCGGTGATGGCGAACCGCTGCCACAACTGCAGCTGCTGGCCAGCGGCGAGGTACGCTGGCAGGAGAGGAACTGGCAGCCGCGGGCACTCAGCCGGCAACTGGTCAGTGCGGGTCAC
The DNA here is from genome assembly GCF_014651935.1 of Marinobacter zhanjiangensis. Lineage (GTDB taxonomy): Bacteria > Pseudomonadota > Gammaproteobacteria > Pseudomonadales > Oleiphilaceae > Marinobacter > Marinobacter zhanjiangensis. The sequence goes on from NZ_BMXV01000001.1 coordinate 353,923, forward strand.
CGGGAAGTCCGGCTGGCCACCGACGGTGACGTGCCCCTGGATCGCTTCACCCTCACCCTGAGCACCCTGGACAACGCCGGCATCGACGCCCGCTGGCAACGCTCACCCTCCGGGAATACGACAACGCCGTCACCATGACCCCATTAACCCCGGAACCCTTTGAGGATCGCAAGACGCTGCTGGAACGGGTGGAAGACAGCCTGCTGCCGCTGATCAACCTGGTGTTCCTGCTGCTGATGTTCTTTATCGTGGCGGGCCAGCTGACCGATACCCCACTACCGGAACTGCCAGAGATGACGGCAGCGGAGGCCGGCGAGCAACCGGAGGCCGACCTGGTGATCGACCGGCAGGGCCGGTTCCTGGTAACCAACGAGCCGGTGTCCCTGGATAACCTCGCCAGTGCCCTGCCGCCTGCCGGAGAACTGGACCAGCCGCTGCGCATCGGCGCCGCGGGCATCACCGCCATGAGCGAGCTGGACACCCTGTTCCGCAGGCTGGAGGAGCTCGGCCATGATGAAGTCATCCTGCTGACGGAGCCCGCGGAATGAGCAACACCGCCCGGGCCGTCATTCTCCTGATCGCGCTGCTGCTGACGGCGGTGACCCTGTGGCTGGCCATACCATCCGTGCCGACGCTGGAGCTGAAGACCCAGGGCAATGCCAATGTCACCAGGCCGGCGCTGAAGGTGTCGCTGGCAGGTGGCACACCTGTGTCGAAACCGGAAGAGCAACCATCGGAACCGGAATCAGCGCCAGAACCAAAGCCGGAACCTGAGCCAAAACCGGAACCGGAGCCTGAACCAGAACCTGTGCCCGAACCTGAACCACAGCCAGAACCAAAGCCAGAACCAAAGCCAGAGCCAGAACCAAAGCCAGAGCCAGAACCAAAGCCCGAACCTGAACCTGAACCTGAACCACAACCAGAGCCTGAACCAGAGCCCACGCCGGAACCCGAACCAAGACCGGAACCAGAGCCCGAGCCTGAACCACAGCCGGTGGAACCCACGGCCACTGAAACCCCGGCTCCCGAAGCGACAGATTCGTCGCCTGTCGAGGCGGAATCCGCAGCGGACACAGCGGAACCGGATGTCGGAGCGGACCAGGCGACGCAGCAGGAGCAGGTGGAACTGGTCGCCGGCGACGATGAAGCCGTGGACCAGTACCTGGGCAAGCTGGCCAGCCATCTGGCACGCTACCGGGACTACCCCCGTCGCGCCCGGCGCCTGGGCCAGGAGGGAACGCCCGTGGTAATCTTCGAATTCGACCGCAACGGCAAACTGCTGGAGGCCCGGCTGCGGGATTCTTCCTCCCACAGGCTGCTTGATGAGGCCGCGCTGGAGCTGTTGCGTGACGCCAGCCCGCTACCGGAGGTACCCGAGTCCATGACCGGCCAAAGCTTTACCTACACCCTGCCGGTAGGGTACAAGTTGCGCTAATGTCCCGTCTGGCTAATTCCTTAACCTAATGAGCTTCTGAGAAGCCGAAGAGCTAGGCGTGCTGGTGAAGGTTTGGTGGTTCCAAATCGAGACAGCACAACGACGCTATTCGGCTTCTCAGAAGCTCCCGAAGGGCTTGCCTCTGAGGACTCTGAGCCTGTGTTGCCAGTCCTTGATGTGGAACCACCACACCTGCAGACTGGCGCCTTGGTCAGAGTCCTCAGAGACAAGCATTAGATTAAGGAATTAGCCAGACGGGACACCAGTCAATCAGCGCAGTACCCACATGACACCTGATCCGAAAGCAAGCCGGGCCATCGCCCGACTGATGTGCGACACCACCCGCGACACCCTCTGGTCCCGCTATCGTGACCGGGTACGCCAGACACGGCCCCGCGCCGACCTGGAGTGCCGTACCGGGTCCGGGCGTGCCACCTATCATCGCTATGATCACCGTTATCAGCGTCACCTGATCACCTATGGCGTTCGCATGGTCATGGCGAAGCAGGCGCCGGATACCGCCGCCAGCTGGCTGTCCACCCGCGAGATACGCAGCCGGGGCTACTTTGGCGGCGAGATTTCGGTGCTGAACCTGCTGGCCCATACCTGCACCCACGAGTTTGCCCACCTGCTGCAACAGCATGCCGGCAAGCGTTACCACGGTTCGGTGCACAACCACCATTTCTACCAGATACTGGACCAGCTCAATGGCGATGGGCTGGCAGAGCATACCCGGAGTCACCTGGCAGGCCTGGCCAGACGACAGGGCCTGTTTCTGGACGACAGGGCGATGACCATGCCCTGCCAGCAACAGCAGGCAGGGCAGTGGCAGAAAGGGGATCAGGTGCGGTTCGGCAAGGGCCGGGCCGCCCGGGAGGGAGAGATCCTCAAGGTCAACCGCCGGACCTGCACCGTGGAGGGCACCGGCGCGTCCCGGGGGCTGCGATTCCGGGTGCCCTTTGTCATGCTGGAATCCGGCTGAACCCGGAACAGCGTCAGGGTGCGGCCTCAGCCGGTTCCGCCGTGGCAACCGCCAGGCATTCCCTGAGCTCCGGAACGCAGGACCCGCAATTGGTGCCGCACTTCAGTTGCCGGCCCAGGGTTTCCACATCCCTGGCGCCATCACGAATCGCTGCCTCAATCTGCAACTCGCCAATCCCGAAACAGCTGCACACCAGTGGCCCGGTATCCGCCACGTCCACATCACGGGCCGACAGCAGCCCCCGACGTTCCTGACCGTTCAGGGTCCGCCCGTCAAACAGGGACGACAACCAGCTGATATCCGGCAGTTCATCGGCATGGCGGGCCACCAGCAACACCCCCTGCAACCGCCCGTCCTGAAGCCTCGCGGCGCGATAGAGTCCCGAGGCGCTGTCCTCCAGCACCAGATCCGGGGCACCACCCAGCCAGCGGGTAACCTGCCGCTGCCAGGCCACGGGTTTGCAGCCAGCCAGCCACCAGGCATCACAGTGGGCCTGGGGCACCCGGGTCCAGTAGTCTGCCTGCCAGCCACCGGGCGCCGACCGGGGCCGAATCAGACGACCATGCCAGGCGGCATGAACCGGCCTGACAGACACCACGCCATATTTGGACTCCGGCTGCCCGGAGACGGGGTCGGTGACCGGAGCAATCAGCGAACTGGCCAGTGCGGCAAGGCTGAACTGGCGGCTCCAGTGAATGGGCACAAACGCCTCCCCCGGCCGCTGCCCCGGCTCGGCCCGGACCCGCCCCAGGAAAGACCCCTTGTCATCCCGGCCCGTGAGTCGCGCCAGACCACCGGCTTCAAGGCCAAGTTGCGCCACATCGTCCGGGTGCAGCTCGATAAACGGCTCCGATCGATGCTGTACCAGCCGGGGGGAGCGGGCCGTGCGGGTCATGGTGTGCCACTGGTCGCGGATGCGGCCGGTGTTGATAATGACTTCGCCGGGGTGTTCCGGCCGCGTTTGCGGCATACGGGGCTGTACCGGCACGAAGCGGGCGCGGCCATCACCGGTACTGAAACCGCCATCGGTAAACAGCCGGGCACGACCATGGGGGTGTTCTCCGTTTACCGGCCACTGCACCGGGGCCAGTTGCTCGTATTCCTCATCGGTCAGATCCGCCAGCGCCGAGAGGTCGAACTGCCGGGCCCCGTCATTGTCCAGTGCCGACAGTCGGGCGTGCTCCCGGAACACCTCGGCGGCGTTGGACCAGCGAAAGGCATCATCATGGCCCAGCCGCTGCCCCACGTCTGCCAGGATGCGCCAGTCGGCCCGGGCATTGCCGGCGGCTGGAAGAAACCGGCGCTGGCGCGAGATACAGCGCTCCGAGTTGGTGACAGTGCCATCCTTCTCGCCCCAGCCTTCCGCTGGTAGCAGGATATCCGCCAGTTCGGTGGTATCCGTCTGGGCAATACAGTCGGACACGATCACCACCGGGCAGTGTTTCATGGCCTCGCGGATATGATCGGAATCCGGCAGACTCACCGCCGGGTTAGTGCCCATGACCCATAGCACCTTGATCTCGCCACGATGCACCGCATCGAACAGGTCCACCGCCTTGTGCCCGGGCGCATGCGGAATACGGTCGGTGTTCCAGAATTCGCCAATGCGCTCCCGGGCGCCGGGCGTATCGTATTCCATATGAGCCGCCAGGGTGTTGGCCAGGCCACCCACTTCCCGCCCCCCCATGGCATTGGGCTGACCGGTCAGGGAAAACGGTCCGGCGCCGGAGCGGCCGATGCGCCCGGTGGCCAGGTGACAGTTGATGATGGCGTTGCCCTTGTCGGTACCCGCCGAGCTCTGGTTGACGCCCTGGGAGAAAGCGGTCACCGTCCGCGCCGTGTCGGCAAACCAGCGGTAGAAGGTGACCACATCCTGCTCCGGCAGGTCACAGGCCTCCGCTACCTTTTGTGGCGCAAAGGCGCTGCGGCGGGCCGCATCAAGCGCCTCGTCAAAGCCGTTGCAGTGTTGCCCGATATAGTCGTGGTCCAGGGCCCCGGTATCCGCAAGCCACACCAGCAGGCCGTTGAACAGCAGCGTGTCGGTGCCCGGCTTCAGGGCCAGGTGCAGGTCCGCCAGCTCGGCGGTGGCGGTCCGCCTGGGATCGATCACCACGACCCGGCGCCCGGGGCGATCCGCCGCTTTCATGCGCTGATACAGTACCGGGTGGTTCCAGGCGGTGTTGCTGCCGGTCAGCACCAGCAGATCCGCCAGCTCCAGGTCCTCATAGCAGCCCGGCACCACGTCTTCGCCGAACGCCCGTTTATGGGCGGCCACCGCCGACGACATGCACAGGCGTGAATTGGTGTCGACGTGGGGCGTGCCGATAAAGCCCTTGGCCAGCTTGTTGGCCACGTAGTAGTCCTCGGTCAACAGCTGACCGGACAGGTAGAAGGCCACCGATTCCGGGCCATGATTTTCCATCGCGGCACGAATGGCACCGGCGACCTCGTCCAGCGCCCGATCCCAGGAAACCTGTCTGCCCAGCACCCGGGGGTAGAGGGTGTGCACGTCGCTGCCGGTGGTTTCATGAAGACTGGAGCCCTTCACACACAGCCGCCCGTAGTTGGCCGGGTGGTCGCGGTCTCCGGCGACCGGCGGGCTGTCGCCGGCGCGGTCACCAGAGTGGGGGGTTGCCATCACGCCGCAACCCACTCCGCAATAGGGGCAGGTGGTTCGACGGGGTTGTTGTAGCGTCTGATTGCTCACGGTCGCTCCGCAAATTCCCTGTATTGATGGACGGGGCACAAAAAAACCCGGCTGGCATGCTTCTCACGAAATCCGGTCGGAGCCAGGACTCGGAAACAGACCAGCCGGGCGTCGTTGCCCGCTGTGGCCCCACCTGCTGAAAACGCGCCAGGCGGGATACCGATAATGTGCTGCCAGCGATCAAGCAATAATGGGTCCACGGAGGCCTGCTGCCGGGTATCGGGTACAGGAAAACCGCCAAACTGACGGCACCACAGTCGGTTGTGGGCGTCAGCCCGCTCGGTATACCGGCGAATTGACGTGGATTCCCCTGCCTTTGCGGATGCCTGTCCGCCCATCGCTGGTGCATAACGCCCGAAAACGCACCGCTACCTACAGCCCATGTCGTGCCGATTCACTGCCGAGAAACTGCAACCTTCTGATAAAAAAGAGAATTAATAACTGGCATGGGAGCTGCAAGGGTCTGACCAGGAACGGTCCCAATGGCGTGGACCGCTTCGAAACATTCTGACTGATCTGCAGACATTGGCGTCTGTCCTTCTGAAAACCGGGGGACAGGCGTTTTTTTTTGCGAGTACAAACGGAAAGACCTTCGGGGGAAGCAATGAAACGGAATCTGATACTGGCCGCATCCCTGGTTCTGGGGCTGACAGGCACTGCTCACGCAGAGATTGGCCCGGCCGAGAAGCCGGACCTGAAACTGGGCTTTATCAAGCTGACGGACATGGCGCCTCTGGCGGTGGCCTGGGAGCAGGGCTTTTTTATCGATGAAGGCCTGTTCGTGGAACTGGAGGCTCAGGCCAACTGGAAAGTGCTACTCGACGGTGTCATCACCGGTGAGCTGGACGGCGCCCACATGCTGGCGGGTCAGCCGCTGGGCGCAAGCATTGGCTACGGCACCCAGGCCGACATTATCACTGCCTTCAGCATGGATCTGAATGGCAACGGCATTACCGTCTCCAATGATGTCTGGGAAACGATGAAACAGCAGATCCCAGACAATGAGGACGGCAAACCACAACACCCCGTCAGCGCCAGCACTCTGAAGCCCGTGGTTGAGCAATATCGCGACCAGGGCGAGCGTTTCCGCATGGGCATGGTGTTCCCGGTCTCCACCCACAACTATGAACTGCGCTACTGGCTGGCGGCCGGCGGCCTGAACCCCGGCTACTACGCCCCCCAACGAGGCGATACCAGCGGCACCCTGCAGGCCGACGTGCACCTGTCCGTGACGCCGCCCCCGCAGATGCCATCCACCCTGGAGGCTGGCACGATCCAGGGCTACTGCGTTGGTGAGCCCTGGAACCAGCAGGCGGTGTTCAAGGGCATTGGCGTACCGGTGATCACCGACTATGAGATCTGGCCCAACAACCCGGAAAAGGTGTTTGGCGTGACCCGGGAGTGGGCCGAGGAAAACCCCAACACCCACGTGAGGCTGCTGCGGGCACTGATTCGTGCTGCCCACTGGCTGGATGAGAACGACAACGCCAACCGGGAGGAAGCGGTGAAGTTGCTGGCCCGCTCCGATTATGTGGGAGCAGATGAGGAAGTCATCGCCAACTCCATGACCGGCACCTTCGAGTACGAAAAGGGCGATGTGCGCGAGGTACCGGACTTCAATGTGTTCTTCCGCTACTTCGCCACCTATCCCTATCCTTCCGATGCCATCTGGTATCTGAGTCAGATGCGTCGCTGGGGCCAGATTCCGGAGGCCAAATCCGACGAGTGGTACATGAAGACCGCCAGGGAAGTGTACCGGGCTGACATCTACGAGGAGGCCGCCCGCTCGCTGATCGAGGACGGCACCCTGTCAGCCGACGAGTTCCCGGATCTGGAGGCGGAGAACTTTGTGCGACCTCACCAGGGTGAGCTGATCGACGGCGTCGCCTTCACGCCCCGTGAGCCCAACGCCTACATCGACAGCTTTGATATCGGGCTGAAGGGCAAAGAGTCGCCCTGAAGCCACTGAACCCAGATTAAGGGAGAACGGCTATGAGCACCCTGAGCCAAACCAATCCATCCACTCTGGCCGGCCGCTGGCTGGCCACCCTGGCGGACTTTTTCAACCCGCGTCAGCTGGCCTCACGGGCGCAGCAACTGTTGTTGCCGCTGGTGGGCATTGTGGTGTTTGCCGGTCTCTGGCAGGTGGCTGCACCCCAGGTTCAGACCTCCCTGGGCGCCTTTCCGGGGCCGGCCGATGTGGCCGAACAGACCGGGGCCCTGTGGCAGGAGCACCTGGACCAGCGGGCGCGGGCGGACAAGTACGTGACCATGCAGGAGCAGCGTAACGAGCGCATCCTGGCCGAAAACCCGGATGCGGAGGTGAAGATCCGCAGCTACCCGGGGGCGCCCACGTTTATTGATCAGATTGGCACCAGTCTGGTGACGGTGCTGGCGGGCTTTTTCCTGGCAACGGTCATCGCGGTGCCGCTGGGCATTGTGATCGGGCTGAACCGGCATGTGAATGCGGCGATCAATCCGCTGATCCAGGTGTTCAAGCCGGTGTCGCCGCTGGCGTGGCTGCCACTGGTGACCATGGTGGTGTCTGCCACTTATGTCAGTGACGACCCGATGTTCGAGAAGGCGTTCCTGACGTCGATGTTTACGGTGACCCTGTGCAGCCTGTGGCCGACGCTGATCAATACCAGTTTCGGGGTGGCGGCGGTCAATCCGGATCTGGTGAATGTGTCGAAGGTGCTGCGGCTGTCGTTCTGGACCCATGTGCGCAAGGTGGTTTTGCCGTCGTCGATTCCGATGATCTTTACCGGACTGCGGGTGTCTCTGGGGATTGCCTGGATGGTGCTGATTGCAGCGGAGATGCTGGCCCAGAACCCCGGCCTCGGGAAGTTTGTGTGGGATGAGTTCCAGAACGGCAGCAGTGAATCCCTGAGCCGGATCATGGTGGCGGTGCTAGCCATCGGGTTTATCGGGTTCCTGCTGGATCGGGGCATGTTGCTGATTCAGCGCAAGGTGGCCTGGAACGAATAACTTTTGGTATGGAGAACGCCGCAGTAGCTGGGGAAGTGGTTTGCCGGACACACCGTAAATACGTCCATGTAGGCTCGTCGAAAAGGTCCCTCTTTTCGACGGTCCGGCAAACCACTTCCCCACCCACTGCTCCTCCAACTTTGGGGAGAACGAAATGAGTAAGTCGCATCTAGAACTGACAGGCGTCCAGATGGCCTTTGATACCCAATCTGGCCCCTTTGTCGCCCTCGACAATCTGAACCTGAAAATCAACAAGGGGGAGTTTGTTTCCCTGATCGGCCACTCCGGCTGTGGCAAGTCTACCGTGCTGAACATCGTCGCCGGCCTGCTTAACGCCACTAAGGGCGGTTGTGTCCTCAATGGACATGAGGTGACAACGCCCGGGCCCGAGCGGGCGGTGGTGTTCCAGAATCACTCGCTGATGCCCTGGCTGACGGTGTACGAGAATGTGGAGCTGGCGGTGCAGCAGGTGTTCCGAAAGTCCATGAGCAGGAAAGAGCGGAAGGAGTGGATTCTGCACAACCTGGCGCTGGTTCATATGGACCATGCCATCGACAAGCGCCCCGGGGAGATTTCCGGGGGCATGGCGCAACGGGTGGGCATCGCCCGGGCGCTGGCCATGAAGCCCAGTGTGCTGCTGATGGATGAGCCGTTCGGGGCGCTGGATGCGCTGACCCGGGCGCATCTTCAGGACTCGCTGATGGAGATCCAGAAGGATCTGAACAACACGGTGATCATGATTACACACGATGTGGACGAGGCGGTGCTGCTGTCGGATCGGATCATCATGATGACCAACGGGCCGGCCGCCACGGTGGGCGAGGACCTGGCCATTGAGCTGCCCCGTCCCCGGGACCGGGTGACACTGGCCGACGACCCGGGCTATGTGCATTACCGTCAGGCCGTGATGTCGTTCCTCTATGAGAAGCAGCGCTTCCCGGATCAGGCGCAGAAGAAGGACGATACCCGGGATGATGAGGCAGACAGCGACAGTCGCCGTGGATTGCGGGCGATTGCCTAGTGTCCCGCAAAAGTCACTGGTGTGTTCGATATCGGTGCAGAAAACCGGGTGGTGAACGTTCAGAGGGCAGGGCTGCCCCGGCCGAAAAACCCCGGAAACATCTTATCCTTATGAACTGAAAGGATTAATTAATGCTGGCACGGTACTCGCTTTAACTCAGGTACGGATGATCGTCCCGGCCATGGACCGGCCGGACCATTCATCCAGGGGCCGCCGGCCCCACAGAACATCGTTGTTGGCATTGGCGCCGGACCATCGCTCTCCCTCGGGAGACCTGATGCTCCGGCTTTTTTTGGTCCCGCCAGAGCCAACCGGAACCTAACGGGAGCAGCCTTATGGACTCGAACACACTGGTAATTTGCGGACACGGCATGGTGGCCCAGCGACTGCTGGAGCAGCTGCACGACGGCGGCCACCCGTTCAGCCGGATCGTGGTGCTGGGTGCAGAACCGGACGCCGCCTACAACCGCGTGCTGTTGTCGTCCGTACTGGCTGGTGATGCCACCCTGGAACAGATCCGCCTGAAGGAAGACGACTGGTTCGATGCCGCAGGTATCGAGCGTTACTACGGCGCCCCGGTGACCGGCATTGACCGTGACAATAAACGGGTCGAGATCGCCGGCGGCGAGAGTTTCGACTACGACACCCTGGTACTGGCCACCGGCGCCCGTCCCGCCCCACTGGGTATCGAGGGCGAGGACCTGGACGGTGTGCTGAGCTTCCGGGATCTGCGGGACACACGCCGGCTGATCGAGCTGAGCAAGCGCCATGGCCGGGCCGTGGTCATCGGTGGTGGCTTCCTCGGCCTGGAGGCCGCCGAAGGCCTGCGCTGTCGCGGCATGGCCGTCACCGTACTGCATCGCAATCCGCACCTGTTGAACCGCCAGCTGGACACCACCGGCAGCCAACTGCTGGCCGATAGCCTGAAAGAACGCGGCCTGAGCATTCGTACCGGCCACTCACCCACGGCCCTGCTGGGCAAGCGCTGCGTACGGGCCGTTCAGCTGGATGATGACACCCTGATCAGCACCGACCTGGTGATTACCGCCGCCGGTATTACCCCCAACGCCGAGCTGGCCCGTACGGCGGGCCTCGATTGTGGCCGTGGCGTTCAGGTGGATCGCCGGATGCGCTCCAGTGACCCGGACATTTACGCCCTGGGTGAGTGCTGCGAAATCGATGGCCAGACTTTTGGCCTGGTGGACCCGGGTTATCAGCAGGCACAGGTTCTTGCAGGCGTTCTTCGCGAGCCTGCCAGCGACCAGATTTTCCAGTCCGCCAGCCAGCCTACCCGACTGAAGATCAGTGGTATCCCGATTTTTTCCTGCGGCCAGACCGGTGAGGACGGACAAACCGAATCCATTGTCTGGCACGACTATGAGCACAACCGTTACTGCCGGCTGCTGCTGAGCGATGGTCGCCTGGTGGGCACGGTGCTGTTTGGCGACACCACCGACGGCCCCTGGTACGCCGAGCAGATCGAGCTGGGCCATGACATGACCCCCTGGCGGGCCAACCTCGCCTTCGGCCCCGAGTACTGCCAACAAGCGGCCTGAACAACAGAATTCGAGATATTGAGAGAGGACAGAACCATGAGTAACAAGACCCTGATCGTGATCGGCAATGGCATGGTAGGCCACCACTTCCTGGAACAGTTTGCCGCCTCCCCCGCAGCCGATGACTACAACGTCATCGTGTTCGGTGAAGAAAAGCAGCTGGCCTATGACCGCGTGCATCTTTCCGAGTACTTCAGTGGCTCTACCCACGCCGACCTGGCCATGGGCACCGCTGACTGGTACACGGAAAACAACATCGACCTGCACCTGCACGAGCAGGTCGCCGGCATTGACCGGGAGGCTCGCACCGTCACCACGGCGAAGGGCAATTACCAGTACGATGAGCTGGTGCTGGCCACCGGTTCCTATCCGTTCGTGCCGCCCATTGACGGCAAGGACAACGACAACTGCTTTGTCTATCGCACCCTGGACGACCTGGATGCCATCCGCGCCTGTGCGGCCGGCGCCAAAACCGGTGTGGTGGTCGGCGGCGGCCTGCTAGGCCTGGAAGCGGCCAATGCCCTCAAGAGCCTGGGCCTGGACGCGCACGTGGTGGAATTCGCCCCGCGCCTGATGCCGGTGCAGCTGGACGAGGACGGCGGCGCCGTACTGCGTAACAAGATCGAGGAGCTGGGGGTTCAGGTACACAACGAGAAGGCCACCACCGGCATTGTCGACGGCGAAGACTGTCGCCTGCGCATGAACTTCAGCGACGACGACTTCCTGGAGACGGACCTGATCGTCTTCTCCGCCGGCATCCGCCCCCAGGACGCCCTGGCCCGCTTGTGCGAGCTGGACATTGGCGAGCGCGGCGGCATTGTCGTCGACAATCAATGCACCACCTCGGACCCACACATACACGCCATCGGCGAATGTGCCCTGTGGAACAAGCAGATCTTTGGCCTGGTGGCCCCCGGCTACACCATGGCCCGCACCCTGTCCGCCGTCCTGAATGGCGACGGAGAGGCCGCTTTCACCGGTGCCGACATGAGCACCAAGCTCAAGCTGCTGGGCGTGGATGTAGGTTCCATTGGCGACGCCCACGCCAATACCCCGGGCGCCCGCAACATCCGCTTCAATGACGAGAAGGCGGGGCACTACCGTCGCATGGTGGTCAGCGAGGATGGCAAGAAGGTTCTCGGGGCCATTCTGGTGGGCGATAACAGCCACTACGACACCCTGCTACAGTACGCCCTCAACGGCATCGACCTTCCGGAAAATCCGGAATCCCTGATCCTGCCGGAAAGCCAGGGCGGCGCCCCCACCCTGGGCCCGGACGCCCTGCCGGACACCGCGCAGATCTGCTCCTGCCACAACGTCAGCAAGGGGGACATCTGCTGCTCCATCGACGCCGGCGCCACGGACCTGGGTGCCGTGAAGGGTGAAACCAAGGCCAGCAGCGGCTGTGGCGGTTGTGCCGCCCTGCTCAAGAACGTGGTGGACAGCGAACTGGAAAAGCGCGGCGTGGAAGTCAGCAAGGATATCTGCGAGCACTTCCCTTACAGCCGCCAGGACCTGTTCAACATCGTCAAGGTCAATGGTATTCGCACCTTCCGCACACTGATTGAACAGCACGGCAGCGGCCATGGCTGCGATATCTGCAAGCCGGCGGTGGGCTCAATCCTGGCCACCTGCTGGAACGAGCACATCCTGGCCACGGACCATGTGCCCCTGCAGGACACCAACGATACCTTCATGGCCAACATGCAGAAGAACGGCACCTACTCCATCGTGCCTCGGGTACCGGGTGGCGAGATCACCCCGGACAAGCTGATCGTGCTGGGTGAGGTGGCCAAGGAGTACAACCTGTACACCAAGATCACCGGCGGCCAGCGGGTCGATCTGTTCGGTGCCACCCTGAGCGAGCTGCCGGAAATCTGGGAAAAGCTGATCGCCGCTGGCTTCGAGACCGGCCACGCCTACGGCAAGTCCCTGCGTACGGTGAAATCCTGTGTTGGTAATACCTGGTGTCGCTACGGTGTGCAGGACAGCACGGGCATGGCGATTTTCCTGGAAGACCGCTACAAGGGCCTGCGCGCGCCCCACAAGGTCAAGATGGGCGTGTCCGGCTGTACCCGGGAATGCGCCGAGGCGCAGAGCAAGGACATCGGCGTGATCGCCACCGAGAACGGCTGGAACCTTTACGTCTGCGGCAACGGTGGCATGCGCCCCCGTCATGCGGACCTGTTCGCCACCGATCTCGATGACGAGCAGCTGATCAAGACCATTGACCGTGTACTGATGTTCTACGTACGCACCGCCGATCGTCTGCAGCGCACCAGCGTGTGGATGGAAAACATGGAAGGCGGCCTGGACTACCTGAAAGAGGTGGTTCTGGAGAACAGCCTGGGTATCGGTGAGGAGCTGGAACAGCACATGGCGGATCTGGTGGGCACTTACCAGTGTGAGTGGAAGACCGCTGTGGAGGATCCGGAGAAGCGCAAACGTTTCCGCGAATTCGTGAATGCGCCGGAGAAGAAGGATCCGGTTCAGGTGTGGACTACCGAGCGGGATCAGCGGCGGCCCCTGCTTGAGACTGACGCCGAGCCGGCCTGAACATTCGGGTCCGCCGGGAATCCGTTGCGCCGGCCCCGGGAGTCTTTTTCTTCCGGAAATCGAAAACTCGCTGCGCTCAGACAACGATTCCCTGCAGAAAAAAACTCCCGGAGCCGCCACAACTCCGGGGCGGCAGCATCAGACAGTGAACATTTTTGAAACAAGGAGCATCATCATGAGAACCACAAGCCAATGGGACATCGTTTGCACCGTCGACGACCTGGTACCTGAATCCGGCATCGCTGTCTGGACCCCGGAGGGCCCCGTGGCCATTTTCTATATCCCCCACCGTCTGCCGGCGCTGTTCGCCATCAGCCACACCGACCCGTTCAGTGGCGCCAATGTGCTGGCCCGGGGCATCACCGGTGACCTGAAGGGCGAACCAGTGGTGGCCTCACCGCTGTACAAGCAACACTTCAACCTGGTTACCGGCCAGTGCCTGGAAGACGACAGCGTGAAAGTGAGGACCTATCGAGTGCTGCTGGACGGGAAAGCGGTAAGGCTTGAGGTAAGCAAGGCAAAGACCCTGGTCGAAGCAGCCTGATCCTCAGCGCATAGGCACGGAAGCCGGCTTTCCCCTTCAACGGCTTCCGTGCTTTTTCCAAAAGCCCCTCCAAGGCCAGAGGAGGTGGAGCCGGGGGTTTGTTTCTGCAGGGAATCGTTGTCTGAGCGCAGCGAGTTTTCGATTTCCGGAAGAAACAAATCCACGGCTCCGCCTCACCCCCCATACTCCAGCCACGAGGAACATAGGCGGAGTGGTCAGGCCTTCCGCCGAAACCCCAACACAAACACCGTCAGTGCCGGCAAAAACGTCACCGTCACCGTAGCCGCTCCCATCAGACCAAACAACACGATGGCCCCCACACCCCGATACAACTCGGTGCCTTCGCCGGGCAGGAACACCAGCGGTGACAACCCGCAGATGGTGGTCAACGTGGTCATGGCGATGGGCCGCAGGCGAGTCTGCACCGCGGCAACCACCGCCTCCACCACATCAACGCCCTTCTGCCTCAGGTTGTGCCGGGCCTGCTCCACCACCAGGATGGGGTTGTTCACCACCGTGCCCATCAGGATCAGGAAGCCGAGCATGCTGATCATGTCGAATGGTTGGCTGAGCGGCTGCAGGCCTATCTTCGGCAGCAGCCCACCCACCACGTTCATCAGCACAAGACCGACGATACCACCGGCCACACCCAGGGGAATGGCGGTCATGATCAGCAGCGGATAGCCCCAGTGGGCGAAAATGGCCACCAGCAACAGGTAGACGATGGCCAGGGCAATAATGAAATTGCCGGTCAGGGCATCGCGGGTGGCATTGAGCTGGTCGCTGGCGCCGGAGATATCCACATTGACGTTGGAGGGTAGCGCCCCGGAATCACGCATGTGGTCCAGCAACTCGGTACGCACCCGCTCCACTCCGGCTTCCAGGGGGACATCCCCCGGCGGAATCACGTTAAGGGTGACCGTGCGGCGGCCATCCACCCGGCGCACCTGGCTGGTGTCCACCGTTTCCTCGATGGTGGCCAGGCTCGACAGGGGCAGGGTGCTGCCGGTGGGCGTGTGTACCATGATATCCGGCAGTCGGGAGAGCTCCGTGTCCCGGCCCTGGCTGCCATACACGTAGATATCAATCTTGTCGTCATCGAGGAAGAAATCGTCTACATAGGCGCCCTCGGTCATCGCCGACACGGTGAAGCCGATGGCTTCAGTGCCCAGGCCCAGCTCCGCAGCCCGGTCCCAGTCCGGGCGTACCTGGATCAGTGGCTGGGCCAGGGTAAGGGTGGAGGGCTGGCTCTGGATGCGGGGATCGTCGAAAATCTCACGGGCACGGCCATAGGCCGCATTGGCCGCGCCATAGATGGACACCAGGTCCGGCCCCGAGATATCCAGGTTGATGCTGCGGGTGCCGCCGTCGTTGCTGGAGATGATAGAGCCCTTGGCGGCAAAGGCCCGCATGCCGGGGAACAGCCGGTAGAATCGGGTGATCTCGTCCATCAGGGCTTCGATATGGTTCGGATTCAGGGTCTCGGCTATGATGCGCAACCCGGTGGGTGACACCTGCATGTTCAGGTAGGCCATGGGCGGCACCCGGGTTTCACCGCTGGCATAGGCCTCGCCATCGGCATCCACGTGGGGCAGGAAGTGGTCCTCCACCTGCTCGGCAATGGCGCTCATTTCCGCCAGGTTATAGCCCGGTGGCGCGCTCATGGAGGCAAAAGTCTTGGGTTCCTCACCCTCTGGCAGATACTCCGCCGGCGGGGTCAGGAACAGGATCACCCACAGGCTCACGCCGATGGTGGCCAGAATCACCACCAGCCTTCTTGCCGGTGAGGCCACCAGCCAGCGAACCAGCCCCATGACCGCGGCCACCCAGCCTCCGGTGATCACGTTGCCATGCTCGTCCGTCTGCGCCCCCTGCTTACCGAAATCCAGCCGCGCGCTGAGTGTGGGTATCAGGGTCACCGCCACCAGCATGGAGGCCAGGATGGCGGCGGAAATGGCGATGGCGACGTCGGAATAGAGTTGCCCCGCCTCTTCCTCGATAAACAGGATCGGCAGGAACACCAGCATGGTGGTCATGGTGGACGCCAGAACCGCCGGCCATACCTCCTGCACGCCCTTCAGGGCCGATTCGAAACGATCCAGGCCCAGCCGCCGGTGTCGTTCAATGTTCTCCAGCACCACGATGGAATTGTCCACGGTCATGCCGATGGCAAAGGCAATGCCCGCCAGGGAGATCACGTTGATGGTGCGCCCGGTGATCATCAGACCGATAAATGCCGCAATGGCACACAGGGGGATGCCCACCACCCCGGCAAAGGTGGCTTTGGCGGAGCGCAGGAACAGGAACATGACCAGGGTGGCAAACACCGCGCCGATGCCCAGATTGGTCCACACATTGGCCACCGAGGCTTCCACGTAGCGGGCATCATCGGCGGTAAGTGCCAGTTCCATGCCGGCGGGCTCCAACAGCTCCCGGTTGATGGCCTCCACTTCCTCCAGCATGGCCCACTTGATGTCGATGACGTTGGAGCCGCTTTCACGACGCACCTGCAGGCCCAGGGTCTCCTGGCCATTGATGATGGAGCGTTCGCTGATGCGGGACGGGCCCTGGCTCACCTGCGCCACGTCTGCCAGCCGGATCACGCTGTCACCGCGACGGGCCACCACCAGGGCCTCCAGAGCCTCAATGTCGTCAAACCGGCCCACCGTTCGCAGCAGGTAACGTCGCTTGCCGGACTCGATCTCGCCCCCGGACACATCCTGGTTACGGCTGGTGATGGCATTGCGCAGATCCAGCAGGGTCAGGCCGCGCTGGGACAGAGCGGACTCGTCCACCCGTATCTGCATCTGCCGGCTGGCGCCGCCGCCCACGGTGACTTCCGACACACCCGCCACGCTCTCCATGCGCGGGCGCACCCGGTCTTCCACGAAATCCCGCATCAACTGGATGTCCAGTTCCCGGGGATTGTCCGGCAGTGTGGACACCCGGAAGTACATGAAGGCGTTGGCGGAGAAGGATGCCGCCACGATGCGGGGTTCGTCCACATTGCGGGGGTAGGAAGGCACCTGGCTCAAGGCGTTGTTCACCTGGATCAGGGTTTCGGTGATATCGACACCGAAGGGGAATTCCAGCTCGATCTCGGCACTGCCGCTGCCGGCGGTAGCGGTCATGCGGCTGAGGTTGGGCACATTGCGCAGGAAACGCTCCTGCTCGATCAGGATCTCCTTCTCGATATCCTGAGGTGTGGCCCCGGGCCAGCTGGTTTCCACGGTGACGGTGCGGGTTTCCAGGTCCGGGATCATCTGCACCGGTATGCGCAGGGCCGCTGCCGCACCCAGGATCGCGATGATCAGGGTGACCACGGTCACCAGGGTGCCATGGCGTATCACCGCTGCGAACATCAGCGGGCCTCCCGCCGGGAGATACGCACCGTCATGCCCTCATTCAGCGACTCGTTACCCCTTGAGACCACCTGGTCACCGGCCTCCAGGCCGTCGAGGATTTCCACCCGGTTGCGGAATCCCGATCCGGTCTGCACCCGCTTTTCAGTAACCGTGTAACGGTCGTCTTCCTCTGCCGGCTCGGCAATCCACACCGTTACGCGGCCTTCGGGGTAGCGGTTGATGGCGTCCCGGGAAACGGTCAGTCCCTGCGCGCCGGTACTGACCCGTAATACTGCTTCAACGGCCATGCCCGGCATCAACGGCACGTCGTCCGGAGCCGTCGCCCGCAGCAGGAAGGTTCTGGACGCCGCATCGGTAACCGGCACCCGGGAAGCAATGGTCAGGGGTACAGGCTCATCTCCGGCCGGGCCGGAAACCAGCAACAGTTCCGAGTCGTCATCCAGCCTGGGGAAATAAGCCTGGGCCACCTGGAAGTCGAGCCGCAGATTATCCAGATCCACCAGGGTCATCAGTTCATCGCCCGGGGTGACCCATTCGCCCACATCGCTGCCACGGCTGCTGACCACACCGGCAAAAGGCGCTTCGATACGGTGCCTCTCCAGAGCCGTGCGATAGCGGCTGACCTCGGCCCTGGTACGGGCCAGCGCCGCTTCCGCAACAGCTACTGCCGACTCCCGGGCGCGGATCTCGGTGGCGGCAATATTGCGCCCCGCCCCTACCGACTGAGCCTCGGAAAAACGCCGCCGGGCCTCCTCCAGACTCGCCTGGGCCTCCTGCTGCTGGGCCCGGGCACTGCTCAGCTCGTAACGGGCCTGTTCGTCATCAAGGTTGATCAGCCTTTCGCCCTGGGCAACGGTATCGCCGACATTGACACTGACGGTGTCTACCAGACCCGCCACAGACGTAGACAGACGGGAACGCCTCATGGCGTTGACGGTGCCGTTGAGGCGGGTTTCTTCGAAGACTGGCCGCTTGATGACTTCCGACAGCTGTACCCCGGGCATATCCTGGGCTGCCACCGCCATGGTCACCATAATGGAAACAAAAACCACCAGGCCGCGGCAGACCCTGTGGCAGTGGCTGGAGTGTCTGGGCATATCCCTCTCCCGTCGGTCAAAGAAACCCCTGAGTGCCCGGGCGTGCGCAATGATTTCAGGCCGTTGCCCTGTAATACTGACTGTAATGGCAACGTGTCGCCAATGCTACGAAGCGCCGACGCTTCCAGACCTATACAACTCTGCTACAGTTATTATGTCCCGTCCGGGTGATTTGCTCGCCTACTGATAAGGACTTCATCTATCCCCGAATTAATGGATCTGTAGGATTTTGGGGTGGCATTTGTAATCAAGTAGCGCCTCAATCGACGAAATTCGTGATAATCTTGGCGCACTTTAAAACAACACTATAAGAACCGAGTCGAGAGTCTGTGTTTCAGATACCGTGCCGGGTAACAACGGCCCGCTGCTCTACTACACGGACTTCTTGCCAGGGTCAGATGAAGACATGTCGGCAGAAACCATTGAACAGCGGATTCAGCGTGTCCAGGCGCTGCGCCTCAAACGCATGGCCTGGGGCTTTGCCAACCACGGCTGCACCACGCTCGCAGTAGTCGGCCTGTATCTGGGGGGGTTCCTGCCCCTTGCGCCGGCGATGGTATTCCTTGCCAGCAGCATCCTGATCGGCACGGTGCTGGTGCTGATGCTGCAGTTCGGGATCAACCTTCGCTTCCGCGATCCCAGCATGACCATGACCCAAATTCTCTGGCCCATCGTGCCTACCCTTTATGTCATGTTTTTTGTCGCCCTGCCCCAGGGACGCATCGTTTTCCTGCTGCTGGGCGCAGGTGGGCTGATGTTCGGCACCCTGGCCCTCAATCGACGTCAGATGCTGACCATCGCCTGGCTGTACTGGCTTGGCTATCTGGGCCTGGTAGTGTTGCTTACCTGGAGGAAACCGGAATATGTCTACTGGCCTCTGGAAGCGGTCACCCTGTTCGCCTATGGCTCGGTACTGTCCATTGTCGCCTACCTTGGCAGCTTTATTTCCAACCTGCGCCAGGAGCTTGGCATTCGCAATCGGGACCTCAAGCATGCCAACCTGGAACTGGTGGAACTGGCAACCCGCGATCCGCTGACCAGCCTGCCCAACCGCCGTACCGTGATGGAACAGTTCGAGAAGGAAGTGGCCCGCAGCGAACGGCAATCCGCCGGCCCCAAGGCACTGGGCATCAGCGTACTGGACATCGACCATTTCAAGCGCATCAACGACACCTATGGCCATCAGGCCGGGGACGAGATACTGCGCAAGGTCAGCCAGACCATTGAAGCCGCCATTCGCAAGGGCGACTACATCGGGCGCATTGGCGGGGAGGAGTTTCTGATCATCTTCCCGGAAACCACACCCGAGATGACCGTGCCCGCTGCCGATCGCATCAGGCGTGCCGTGGAAGCGCTCCGTTTCGAGGCCCTGCCGGAGGGTTACCGGGTCACGGTTTCCCAGGGTGTGGCTCTGCACCAGACAGGGGAAACCCTGGAATCCACCTTCAAGCGGGCTGACGAGGCCCTTTACCAGGCCAAGAACGGTGGCCGCAACCAGGTTCTGGCGGCCTGACTAATCCTGGCCTCCCAGCAGATGATCCAGCGGCTGACTGTAGCCGGGGGCAAAGACCTCCAGGAAATAAGCCACTTCCGGCAGATTGTCCTGCTCCAGACGCTGGCGTATCTGCCGCGCCGCCGGCTCGAATTCCCGGTTGCCCGCATGGATCTCGGACTCGCACTTCAGCAGCGCCGACAGACGATCAGCCGCCTTTACCAGCTCCGCCACATCACTGTCCCAGCGGGATTCCTGAATGTAGGGTGCAAAGTCCTCACGCAGATGCTCCGGCAGCAGGGCCAGCAACTCATCCGACGCCTTGTGCTCGATATCCCTGAAGGCTTCCCGCATGACGGCGGAGTGATACTTCACCGGGGTTGGCATGTCGCCGGTGATCACTTCGGTGGCGTCATGGTAAAGGGCCGCTGTAGCGGCCGTCTCGGGGTTGACGCTACCGCCGCACTCCCGGTTACGGATGACCGCCAGGGCATGGGCTATGGTGGCCACTTCCCAGGAGTGGGTGGCTACGTTTTCGTCGATGGCGTTGCGCATCAGCCCCCAGCGGCGAATCCACCGCAGGCGACCGATATAGGCAAAAAAATGACTGGCGCGCCGGCGGCTCATCGTGCCTCCAGCTGGAATTCAATGGCCACCTGATCGGCTTCGCCCTCACCGGGCTGCACCTCGTGGGCCCGCAGGAAAATCTGCTCGGCGGTAACGCCATACTCGTCTGTCAGCAGGCGCTTGAGCGACTGACCCCGTTGCGCGGCCAGAGCATCCAGAGCCCCTTCCTGCAGGCTTTCATCCTCCGCCAGGTCTGCTTCCAGTGCCGGCATATCGACACTCTCCACCGCCCGGCCCCGGATGTTCAGGACCAGACCGTCGCGGACCTTGAGTGCCTCGGCGACCTTTTCCATCTTGGTGTATTCCCCCATTACCAGGGTTGTCTCCCCCGGCATGAACGCCACCTCACCCAGCTCGTCCGGTGAGAATCCGGCCAGGTCGACCACCGAGCCCAGCAGGCTGAACGGCGACATGGCCGCCTTTACCAGCACACTGCGAAGGGTCTTCATCATCACCGGCCCCAGATTGAACTCGGGGTCCGCCAGGTTGCCATTCACCGAAATATCCAGAGTGACCCGGTCGTCGCTGTCACGGAGCAACGTCAGACCGAGTTTGACCGGGGCTGTGATGGAGGTGTCACTTTGCACAGCCTCCCCCAGTTCGAGGCGATCCAGAACCAGCGTCGTATCCGATTCCAGCCTGCTGCCGTAGAGATTGTAGGTGCCATCGGCTGACAGTCTGCCGCCATCCACCCGATAACCCAGATAGAAACCGAAGTAGGGGCTGATGACCGGCATCGAAAGGCCGTCCAGGGTCACGTCGAACCGTGAACGGTCGTCGGTACCCAGGGTGGCAATGGTGCCATCCGCCCGCAGTTCACCAGAGTCGTTCACTATTCCGCTAATGCTGAACTGCCCCTGCTGCGGCGTGACATTGCTCAGGCCCGAAACGGTAGCCGTGAGGTCATGGAGCCGGCTGGTAAAGGCCGGCCGGGGCGTCTGGTCGGTATAGCGGATCTCGGCATTGGCCATGTCCATCCGGGACAGCCGGAAGATAATGCCCTGCCGCTCCTGTTCAGTGTCGGCCTGATCATCGTCCGCAGTTGCCTCGGCAGGCTGCAGCAGGCGGGTGACATTGTGGGGCCGGTCACGGTAGTTGATCACGTTCAGTTCCGGCTCGGACACCGTCATGGTGCCGATCTCGAGTCGTGCTGGCGTAAAGTTGTATTCGATGGGATCCAGCCGCAGTTCTCGCCAGGTGACCACTGGCTCCGGCTCATCGGGAAGCTGGCCGTTGAAGTGACTGACACTGCCCCGTCCGCTGAAGGTACCGGTCAGGGGATCATCCTGGACATCGATATCGATGTTGCCGGCCAGGTTGAGCGTGCCGTCGCGGATGTCCATCTGGCTGAACTGCTGTAAATAGCCGTTGAACGGAGCCAGAACTACCTGATCCAGGTTGATGCCACCCTCGAAGGTCAGCGGGTGGAGAGTAAACTGGCCGTTGGCGGAGGCACTGCCACCTTCATCGAGGCTGGTTCGAACCTGGTAGCTGACGGGCTCCTCAAGCTGCTCGGTCATGGCACCCAGGTTCAGTTCCAGATCCTCCAGCGCCAGCTGTACCGGCGTGGCCGGGCGATTGTCCTGCCAGTCGATGGTGCTGCCGCTGACTGCCAGATCGCCTACCGACCACCGGAATCCCCCGGCATCTCCGTCCTCCCCGGCGGCAGGGCCCTGTAACGGGCGGGTCAGGTTCAGTTGCCCGTCACTCCCCATGACCGCGTTCAGGTGTAGCGCCTCCCCCTGCACCCTGGAAACCACCAGTTCAGGCCCTTCCAGGTTGAACGACACACCATTCAGGGACAGATTGCCGGCACTGGCCAGGGTGCTTTCCGGCTGACCGGGGTCCGTCAGCGCCAGGCCGCGGGCGGTCACTTCCCCTTCCCGCGTTGCCAGCGCCAGGCCCTGGTCATCAAAGGCAAGCTGGAACGCGGCGGTAAGAGAGATGCGCCCGTCCTGCAGGGACCAGGGCAGATACTGCCCCAGCCAATGCTGTACGGTCTCGGCCGAGACGTTGCTGAGGGCAAGGCGGCCGTTGGACCACAGCGGATCCAGGTTGAGGGTGCCACTCCAGTCCAGCACCTGTTCGTCCATCACCGCCTGCAGGCTGTATTCTCCGGCCTCGGCGCTCTCCCGGCTGGTCACGTCCAGCAGGGTGAGCTCCAGGGAGTCGATCAGAAATTCCCGGGACTCACCCTCGGCATCTTCGGTGAAGTCCCGAAAAAGAAGCCGTCCACCGTTGATCACGACTTCATCGAACACAACGTTGTCGGCGAAGGGTGCCTGTTCTTCGGTATCGGGGTCGGCATCACTGGCGCTCTGCTGCTCGCGCCAATCTTCGATCAGGTTGATGCGGTTGTTCTCAAGCAGGTCGACCCGCAGGAACGGATTGTCCAGCTCCAGATGCTCCACATGCACCGTGCCGCGCACCAGATCGAACAGCCCCAGGTTGAGCTCGATCGCTTGCGCCTCCAGAACCTGTTCGCCCGATGGGCCAGTGGCGGACAGCGCCTCCAGCGAGAAGGAAAAGGTAAAGGGATTGAAGCCGACGTCGGCGACCTCCGCAGACCAGCCCAGATGCTGCTGGAAACGCTCCGGAATGGCGGAGGACAGGTACAGGGGGATAAGGCCAAAACCGGTCACCAGATAGACCAGCCCCAGAACCAGCAGCCAGAACCACCAGCGGCGGTAAGCCGGTTTGCGTTGGGCAGTTTCGGTCACTGCATTCACTCCTTTGCGGTTCTCAAGTGCACCTGATCCTGAAAGAATATATAACCGTAGACCCGAACCCAACCTTTATAACAGGAAAGCCCGATGGACATAGGTGATATGCGCCGCGATTTCGAGAGCGAAGGCCTTGATCGCGAGCAGCTGGACAGCGACCCTGTCCGCCAGTTCGAGCACTGGTTCAATGATGCCCGCGAGGCCGGCATACTGGAACCCAACGCCATGTCACTGGCCACCAGCGGGCACGATCTGCAGCCGGACCTGCGCACCGTACTGTTGAAATACTTCGACCAGGAGGGCTTTGTTTTCTATACCAACTACGGCAGCCGCAAGGCCGGGGAACTGGAAGAAAACCCGAAGGCTGCGTTACTGTTCCCCTGGATCGGCCTGAATCGCCAGGTCATTGTGCAGGGCGAGGTAACCCGGGTCAGCAAGGCGGAATCCCTGCGCTATTTCTCCAGCCGTCCCAGGGGCAGTCAGCTGGGCGCCTGGGTGTCGGAACAGAGCCGGGTGATCAGCTCCCGCGGGCTGCTGGAGCAGAAAGTAGCCGAAATCAAACGCAAGTTCGGTGACGGGGAAGTACCGCTGCCCTCCTTCTGGGGCGGCTACCGGGTGGTGCCCCACCGTATTGAATTCTGGCAGGGGCGCCCGAGCCGCCTGCATGATCGTTTCGAATATCTCAGGAGCCATGATGGCTGGACAATCCAACGACTCCAACCCTGAGCCGGCGCGCGCCAGCATATCCGTGTGGCTGGGCCGGCAACCGCTGGAGCCCTATGACTTTCCCGACTGGCTGGGCGAGTACGAGCGGGAAGTGGCCTCCGGTATGGCCACCGGGCGGCTGATGGAATACGTGCACAGCCGCTGGCTGATACGCCAGGGACTCTATGGGGTCAGTGGCAGGCCGCCCCACCTGTGCCAGCCGGTCCATGGCCGGCCGGTGGTCTCCGCCGAGCCGGAGGGCTGGTTCCTGTCCCTCAGTCACAGCCATGGTATGTCGGCCTGTGCCATTTCATCGCACACCGGCATCGGAGTGGACATCGAACCCGTGTTCCGGGACTCCAGCTGGCGCAAGATTGCACGCCGCTGGTTCACCCCCGCGGAGCAGGACTGGCTGCTGTCGCAATCCAGTCAGGAGGCCTTTCTCAAGGTCTGGACGCTGAAGGAAGCCTGGCTCAAGGCCACCCGGCGGGGCATTGCCGGGAACCTTCGCACCCTGGAAGTAACCGCCAACCTGGAGCTGACCGGTGATCGCCCGGGTGAGAACTGGCACGCCGCCCTGACCGAAGCGGAAGGCTTCATGATTGCCGTGGTCTGGCAGGATGAATCCGCCGAAGCAGCACCTGAGCTGCATCTGGTCCACAATAATGATGAAGCCCATATGCGACCGGCAGAACTGGAACGCCTGGGTGAACAGCCCTGGGTGATCTGCCCGGTGAAGCAGCTGTCACCCGCACAGGAGGCCCGGGCATGACCGCCACGGACCCGCCCCGTGAGGGCGAACGCTGCCCCTGGTGTGGCACGGATCCGCTGTACGTGGACTACCACGACCGGGTCTGGGGCCGGCCCGAGACCCGTGACCGGGCGCTGTTCGAAAAACTGTGCCTCGACGGCCAGCAGGCGGGCCTGAGCTGGCTCACGATCCTGCGCAAACAGGACAACTACCGGGACGCCTACGACCAGTTCGATGCGGAGAAGATTGCCCGCTATGACGACCGCAAGGTGGAGGCGTTGCTGGCCAACCCCGGCATTATCCGCAACCGCCTCAAGGTGCAGTCAATCATCCGCAACGCCCGCAGCTACCTGGCTCTGCAGGAGAGGGGCGACTCCTTCAGCGAGTTCCTGTGGTCATTCGTGGACTACCGGCCCATCCAGAACCGGTGGCAGACGTTCGCCGAGGTGCCGGTAACCACGGCTGAAGCGGAAGCCATGTCAAAGGCCCTGAAGAAACAGGGCTTCAATTTTGTCGGACCGACCATTGTCTATGCCTTCATGCAGGCCACCGGCATGGTCAACGACCACCTGGTTCAGTGCCCGGCCCATGAACCCTGCCGCCAGTTGGGTACCAGTGTCCCGTTTGGTTGATTCGCTGACCTACTGCGTGATGCTGGGGCCACTTTTCTGAAGCGCCCGATGATCTTCCCCTGAGCCCGGCGCGTACAAGCTGCTACACCGAAACCATCGACCGAGACTGGGAAGCCGCTTGTGCGTATTACTCTTGCTGAACTCTACAGGCCCGGCACCGGGCCCATAGAGCTGTTGGAAATCCTGTCCCTGGAAGGTCAACGTTATATGGCCCGGCTGCGAATTGGCGACCAGACCCTGATACTGTCAGACCCCGGGGGCAGGACTCGTCTGTTCCGCAGCAGCTGGGAAGCCCAGGACACGCTGCGGGATATCCCCATCGACCGTACCGAAGTGGTTCACGCCTCCGCCTACAACGAGATGGTGGGCATGGATACCGCCGGAGTAGATCCCCTGCGCATCCAGCTTCAGAGGCAGAGCAGGTGATTGCCGTCCAGCGTCTTGCCATGCTGGTCGGACTGGCGGGTCTGATCCCCTTCCTGATCGGCGCTTTCGGCCTGTTTCTGATGCCGGCCCACGACGCCTGGCTGATCAAATGGTTCTACATCTATAGTGCCGGCATTCTGGCCTTCATGTCCGGCGTCTACTGGCCGGTGGCCATGCAGCTGGAAAACCGCTGCTACCCGCTGTCGCCGGTGGTGACCCTGGTTATCAGCCAGGTGCTTTTCCTGGCCGGAGGCCTTACCCTGCTGCTGCCCATGGGATGGCGGGCGGTGATCTATCCCGTGCTCTACCTGGCTGTGTGTCTGATTGACGTTCGCTGGCTGTATAACTACTGGCCCCGGTGGTATCGCAAACTACGCACCGGCCTCACCGCCGTGGTGGTCGCATGCCAGCTGATGGTGCTGGCATGGATGGTGATGAACTGAGCAGCGCCCGTGCCCTACCCTGAGCACAGACTAATGGCCTTTAACACAAGTGTTCAGGGTGCTCCGGTTTCCGGATTACTTTCCTCGAGATGCAACTGCTGAAGCTTACGGATAGCCGCTTTCTCGATCTGCCGTACTCGCTCGCGGCTGATGCCAAGATCGTCGGAAATGACCTGCAAGGTCTGTTCAGACTGCAGATTGATGCCGAAACGCCGCTTCAGCACTTCCCGCTCCCGTTCATTCAGCTGAACCATCAGTCCCGCCAGCAGGCGAACGCGATCACGGCCGCGCATCAGGTCTGCCGGGTCGAGCTGATCATCCATCAGGGTGTCGCCCAGAGAGGCACTGCCCTCACCGCCCTGGGGCAGCTCCGTGGAGAGTTCGCCAGCGGCAAAGCCACGGATCTCGCTGATCCTGGAAGGCGATACTTCCATTTCCTGCGCCAGCTCGCTCTGACGGGGCGTGCGGGCCAGGCGATGGTGCAGACGCATGGTGACACTCTGGAGTTGCCGGATTTCGTCAATGATGTGATCCGGGGTATGTACCACCCGCTGCCCACGCTTCTGGCTGCGACGCACCTCCTCGGTAATCCACCAGTAGGCATAGGTAGAGAAACGGAAGCCCCGGGCGGGATCAAAACGGTCCACCGCCTTGATCAGCCCCACGTTGGCTTCCTGGATCAGGTCGGACATGCCGCTGCCACCGGAATGCTCATGGCGGCGTGCGATATGGACGGCGAGCCGCAGATTGCTGCGAATCAGCAGCTCGCGGCTTCTTTCCACCAGCAATCGGGCCCTTCGGGCACGCACGCTGTCGGGCAGGGCGTCATAACACGCCCTGGCTTCACGAATCGTGGCGGGCTCCGGCTGGCCGGCAAGCTCACCGACTGTCGCAAAACTTCGTGACAGGCGTCGCGCCAGCCGCTGCTCGCGTTCAACAGTTAGCATGTCGTTGTCGGATACATCCCGGAAATACCGCGCTACCAGGCTCTCCGGAAATTCATCGAAGATCAGTTTACTCATTGGCACTCCGGTTCTGGCTTCTGACTGGATCACCCGCATAGGTCAGGGGTGTTTAAAGTCTGTACGACACCGGATATGACGCGGATTGCCGCAAGGCCTGAGAGCGACGATTGCAGGGGAAAGACAGATAGAGAGGCAGGAGAGCAAGGCGACGGAAGAAGGGAGACCGGCGAGCATCCGGCAATCAAAGGCCGCACACTCACCGGTGAGGAGGCAAGACAACCTCCCTTACCGCCGGGCCGAGCGACCGGTCCGACCCGACGATAACCTGTTGCCGCGAGGAAGGGCTTCCTCAGGCAGCCACGATGGCATATTCGTGGTTGTGGGGCTCGATAAGCACACCGTGGAGGGCCACGATCGCCTTCTCGTAGTAGTCTTCATCCACCACAAACTGGATATCCACCTGGCGCATGCACTGGTGAAGGGCCAGTACGCTGATCTCCTCGTCGGCCAGTGCCTTCACGGACCGGGCCAGAATACCCGGAACCTTCATGTCACTGCCGATAGCCGACACCAGGGCCACCTTGCGGGTACTGAGCTCGCCGTTCGGGAACTCTTCCTCAAGAGCCTTCACCACCCGCTTGACGTGCTTGAGCGTGCTGTTCACGTAATGGGTAATGGTGTTGGCATTGGTATCCTTGGATACGAAGCGCACCTTGAAGCGGGTCAGGATGTCGAGAATCCGGCGGTCACTCCCCGGCTCGCCCTGCATGTCCTGATCGAACACTTCGATGGCGAATATGCCCTTGGCACCGGCAATGATCTCGACACGGGCTTTTTCACTGACGTAGTCGCCGGTGATCAGGGTACCGGTGTGCTCCGGCTCGAAGGTGTTCATCACCCGCAGGGGAATCTCGTTCTGGCGCAGGCCCTTGCCGGCACGGGGGTGAATGGCCTCCATACCCAGGTTGGCCAGCTGGTCCGCCACGTCGTAGTTAGTGCGGCCCAGGGGCACCACCTTGTCGGCGCCGACAATGTTGGGGTCGGCGGAACTCAGGTGATATTCCTTGTGGATAACGGCTTCACGGGCATTGCTGATCACTGCCACGCGGCTGAAGGTCATCTCGCTGTAGCCCCGGTCGAAGGTGCGCATCAGGCCTTCCTTGCACTGGGCGTAGCCGGTCACGATGGGCAGTTCACGGGTGAGGTCAACCGCATCGAAGGCCTGCTTGAGCTTCTCGTCCAGGGGCAGCAGCTCGTTGTCACGCCAGCCGGTGAGGTCCACAAAGCGGGCGTTGATGCCTTCCTGCTGCAGCTTCAGGGCGGTGTTGAAGGCACTGTGTGCCTCGCCAATGCCGGCCAGCATCTCGCGGACGGTCAGCAGGTGCTCTTCAAGCTGGAACTGGCCATAGGAGCACAGCCGCTGCAGGTCGATCAGGCAGCCCCGCACACCCTCGACACGGTCGGTGATGAACTGGTCCGCCTGCTGCTTGAGCATGGGGTCGGCAAACAGCTCACCGTTGATGTCGGTGAGGAACCTCACCAGCTTGGTGAGATCATCCGCCCAGGCCCAATCGGACTCGGCGTCGGCGAACAGGGCATAGACCCCCGGCTCACCGGTTTTCTTGTGCTCCAGAAGTTCATCGGTGACCCCGCCGTAGGCGGAAACCACGAAGATCCTCTGGTAAAGATCTTCCTTCTTGCGGTCGCCGATGATGATGTTGTCACGGACCGCCTCATAGTTGCTCATGGAGGTACCGCCGATCTTCTCGACGGTATGCAATTGGCTAGTCATGGTGTTTCCGTTGTTATCCTGCAGAATGAATGGTCAGGGAGATCAGCAAGTGTCTCAGGACGCTTCACTGATCCCTTCCTGCATGATTTCGTCCACACTCTCAGCCAGAATTCTAGCACCTTTTTTCAGGTCATCCTCACTGGTGGTGAGCGGCATCAGGCACTTGATAACCTCATCGTTGGGGCCACTGGTCTCGATAATCAGCCCCTTTTCAAAGGCGCGGGCGGTGATGGCATCGGTCAGCTCGGCATTCTTCGCCTCGATACCGCGCATCAGGCCACGGCCCTTGACGTGGAATTCGCCCGGGTACTTGTCGCAGATGGACTGCAGGGCATCACCCAGCACCTTGCTTCTGGCCTTCACTTCATTGGCGAAGGCGTCGTCCTTCCAGTAGGTCTCGATTGCGGTACGAGCGGTGACAAACGCCATGCTGTTACCGCGGAAGGTCCCGTTATGCTCGCCGGATTCCCAGATGTCCAGTTCCGGCTTGAACAGCACCAGTGCCATGGGCAGGCCATAGCCGCTCAGGGACTTGGATACGGTCACCATGTCCGGCGTGATGCCGGCAAACTCGAAGCTGAAGAACTCACCGGTGCGGCCATTGCCCGCCTGGATATCATCCAGAATCAGCAGCATGTCGTGTTTCTTGCAAAGCTTCTCGAGACCCTGCAACCACTCGGCGCGTGCGGTATTCAGACCACCCTCGCCCTGGACCGCTTCCACAATCACCGCGGCCGGGGTTTCGAAACCGGACGAGCCATCGGAGAGCACCTTGTCCATGATGGCCAGGGAATCGACATCTTCACCCAGGTAGCCGTCATAGAACATGAAATCCACATTGCCAAGTGGCGTACCCACGCCACCGCGGTGGTGCTTGTTACCCGTCGCGGCGACAGCGCCGGTGGTAACACCGTGGAAGCCATTGGTGAAAGAGATAATACCGGTACGGCCTTTCACCTTGCGGGCCAGCTTCAGGGCCGCTTCCACGCAGTTGGTTCCGGTGGGGCCGGTGAACTGCATCTTGTAGTTCAGGCCGCGGGGCTCAAGAATGTGCTTTTTATAAGACTCGATGAAGTCGTGCTTGGCGGTGGTGAACAGATCGAGGCCCTGGCTGACGCCGTCGGACTCGATGTACTCCAGCAGTGCCTTTTTCAGCACGTCATTGTTGTGGCCGTAGTTCAGGGAACCGGCGCCGGCCAGGAAGTCCAGATACTCCTTGCCGTCTTCGGTATACAGGTGCGCGTTCTTGGCCCGGTTGAAAATGACCGGAAAAGCCCGTGAATAAACGCGAACTTCGGATTCAGTAGACTTGAAGATTTCCATTGTCTTGCCTCTTAGCATATAGGTTCGAGGTGGAAATGCGGGGTGCCCGGACGGGGTTCGGTCGCGACCGGCACACCGCACAGTGTCAGGGGCAACAGTGGCAGAGGTTCCTCTGGCCCTCTGCCTGCCCATTGAAACCATGTGGTTGCGATCGACTCAGCCCTTCCGGGTAAAGGGCCCGATACGAAGCAGGAATTCGGAATCGTGCTGGCCACCGAAGTGCAGTTCTTTCTCGAAATGCTCGTGGTACTTCACTTCAGCGCCCATGTCCCGGGCAAACGAACGGAACAGTGCCCAGGATGCTTCGTTGTCCTCGGTGATCGTGGTTTCCATATGCGTAACGTTACGGCACGCTTCACGGCCCACGATTTCCTTGAGCATCTTCTTGGCAAGCCCCTTGCCGCGACCCTTCTCGTGAACGGCCACCTGCCAGACAAAAACAGTGTCGGGCTGCTGCGGGGGAATATATCCGGAGATAAAGCCGACCAGTTCGCCGTCTATCTCCGCGGCCACGCCGGTGTCGGCAAAGTGGCTGCACTGCAGGAGGTTGCAGTAGATGGAGTTGGGATCCAGCGGAGGGCACTCCGCGACCAGCTGATGAAGCCGGTAGCCATCATCCTTGACCGGTACGCGGAGGGTGATGGCGGTGGTATTTGAACCTTCGGTTGTCATGTTCAGCCTTTTCGCTGCAAACGTTAGTGGTGAATTATATAGACCACAAAACAAAAATCAACCGGGCCAAGTGGCCTGAACCGAGCCTCAGCCACCGGCAGACATCTCCGGCAGCGATCACGTTCAGTAATACTAGATCACTTTTCCACCCGCTCCTATGTCGTGGATCAATTGTTTCACGGTCAGACCCGTTCCGTTAAGGATACGATGGCGATATGACAGGGCGGCGTCACTACCCGCCGGCCAGAGCCGATCGAACAGGGTCACCCAGGATTTCAGGGGAAAGTGCACTGGCACCAGCGCCGCGCTGAATGGCAGCACGGACGGCAGCGAAAAGGCCCCCTCCGGCGGTGGGGATACGGCGATACGGGCCGCCAGACCCGCCGTGTCTCCCGCCAGGTTGCCCATGCCCGCGGAGCCGTTATTCAGGAAAAGACGGTGCCGGCCATCGACGGTCAGGCTGCGCATGACCGGCAGGCAGGTATGGCTACTGACAATGACATCGGCGCCGGTCTCGTGGAACCAGTCAGCCAGCGCCTCGACCCCTTGGGATTCAACCACTTCATGGGACAACCCCCATCCTGCCAGGGACTCGGGATCACCATGCAGAACAACAACCTTTAGGCCTCCAAACAACAGGCATCGGTAACGGGGCAGACCCGCCAGCCGATCCTGCAGATCGGAATGGTTTGCCGCCACCGACTGAAGGCGTGCCATGATGCGATTGGAACGCTCAACCACCCCATCGTCCACAAACTCCGGGTAGGCACAGCCGCAACCGGCGCCGTCGCCCGGGCGGGCCAGCTCGTACTCCACGTTGCCGGTTATCGCGCCATGGTCCAGCACGCGGGCATTGATGTTGCGGAACAGCTCATCATCGGCGTTAAACCAGTTGAAGTCGCCATTGAACAGCAGTTGCACTCGCTGCCCCCGGGCCCGCTCCCGTTCGGCCATGGCTTCCACCTCATCCAGCGCAAGGGGGTTGCCATACAGCCCACCGACGACGTAAAGCACGTCAGCATCACAGGCAAGCGGGTTGCGCACCAGATCACCGGGCCGGTAACGATAATGCAGCGGACAGGTGCGGCCCTCGATCATGAGCCTGTTTCCGCAGTCGGAAGCGCCCGCCCCGCCAGCCGGCGGATCACCAGGGGGAGGAAAAAGCCGGCGGTACAGATCAGGATGCCCCAGGCGTTGGTGCCCAGCAGCAGGGCATAGGCCCCTTCACCAATGGCCCAGGACTGGGGAATCCAGCCAATGGTCATCAGCACCCCCAGGGTCAGCCCGCCCCAGAAGCTCAGGTGAAAGCTCCAGGGCGACCAGCGGGTGAAGCCATAGAACAGGAATACCGGCGCCAGCCCCATCACCATGGTACCGGAGATGGTGGTCGCCTTGAGGATATCGGTACCGGCAAACATCGGCAGGTTGCCGAGTACGGCGAAAATGATCATCACCGCCGCCCCCACCTTGATACTCGGCAACCGGTCAGCCGCGCTGCGCATCAGGCGGGGCAGGTCCACGGCAATGGACTTGGAGAAGGACGTGAATGTGGAGTCGAGCGTCGAGCCGGCGGAGGTCATCATCACCACGCTCATCAGGAACAGCGCCGTCAGCCCCAGGGACTGGCCGACAGCGGCAGGGGCGTTGCCATCCGCGGCAATACCATTAAACTGCGCATGCACCCCCACCAGACTGAAGATGAACACCGCCACGAACCCCAGCAGGCCCGCCACCACGAAACTCTTCAGCATGGTCTTTTCCCGGTTCACAAACCCCCGGTCAGTGAGTACCGGGTCGTGAAAGGGGTAGCTGAACAACTGCAGCCCGGCCACCAGCAGCAGGTCCATGCCGGCGTCGAGACGGAACTCGCCGGTGGTCAGCAGGGTGCTGGTGTCGTTGGCCGGTATGATCAGGAACAGTACCGCCGCCACGAAGAACACGAACACCACGGCCTGAATGACATCGGTAAAGATGGAGCTGCGCAAGCCGCCTTTGAGACTGTAGGCCAGGGTAAAGGCCGTGAACACCATGGCGGCGGTGTAGTAGGGCCACTCGCCGGGACTGCCGAAATAGCCGCCCACTACGGCGGTGTTGCTCCATACCTCGTTATAGAGCCGGATCAGGATGGCGGCGGCAAAGCTCAGGGAGGCCAGGCGCCCGAAGCGGGAGGTAAGGAATTCCTGCAGGCTGCCAGAGCCGGTCTGGGTGCGGATCAGGTAGATGATGTAGCCGGCCACCGGGATCGACAGCCAGTAGGCGGCATAGGCCAGGCCCCCGGTCACCCCGTAGGCAGCGCCAAGATTGGCTGCGTTGGTCACTGACTTGGCGAAAATCCAGCTGATAAAGATGGAGGCGGTCAGCGACCACTGGCCTACCGGCCTTCCCTTGTCATCGGCTCCCTTGTAGAAGGAGGCGGCATTGCGGCTTTTCGGGGACAGGGCGTACATCACCGCCCCGTAAACGATCAGGAAACCCCAGAACAGGGTGGCCTCAGTGCCTGTCATTCTTTTTCCTCTTGACTGAGTCCATGGTAGGAGCGACCGATAAACTCCGCTGTGTTTATCCCCTCTCCCCTGGAGGGAGAGGGTTAGGGTGAGGGGGAGCGCCCGTAGGGCGCCTTAAGGCAGACGTAGGCGCTGGGCCGCCCCACCCTCACCCCAACCCCTCTCCCCTCAAGGGAGAGGGGCTTATTCGGCGCCAACAAGGGAGAAAGCGCCTCACTCAGGCTACTCAGGCGCCCCGCAACTCGCGCCGAAGCGGTAGCAGGCAAAGCACCGGTGGTGACGCAGCATGATGCGTTCATCCATGCTTTCCGCCAGGGTGCCGCCCAGGTCGTAGTCGGGATCGTCATCCACCAGGGTACAGGCGAAGACCCGCACCTGATCGTTCTTCTTCACCAGCATGCGGGTGTAGGTGCACATGAAGTGGGCACGACTTTCCCTGGTGGGGTATTTTTCCATGCAGTTTTCGGTGATTTCCGGACTGCCGTCGTCAGAGCCCGGCGTGCCCAGATCCGGGAAAGCGGTGAATGCCAGAGTTTGCGGAATGCCCCGGTCATGGAAGATGGCACGGAAATCCCACTCCACCTGCTCCGGGTCTTCCACGGGATCACTCTGGCGGGCAATGGACACCTTGAAGCCCTGGTCCACCAGCCAGCGGATGCCCTCCAGGGCCTTGTCGAAACTGCCCTCGCCCCGATCCATATCGTGACGGGCGGCATCCGGGAAATCGAGGCTGACGCGGAAATGAATCGGGTAAGGGTTGTCCAGCAACGGCAGCACCTGGTGCCGGCGCTTTAGCAGCGGATCGGTGGCATTGGTCAGCACGAAACAGGGCCTGTGCTGGCTGGCGTAATCGAGAATATTGACGAAATCCCGGATCACGAAAGGCTCACCACCGGTGAACGAAAACTGCTCCACGCCCATGTCCAGAGCTTCATGGATAAAGGGGCGGACATCGCTGAGTTTCATCCCCGGGATACGCCCGTCCCCCGGATGGGATCCCTCAAGGCAGAAGGGGCAGGAGAGGTTGCAGGCAGTGCCCGTGTGAATCCATAACTCTTTCAACTGGTCGGAATCGATGAAACCCCGGGGGTCGCCGTCCCGGGTGTGGGTCCAGCTGTCCCGGGCGCGGGGCTCCAGTACTTCGGTCGTGGGTATGATCTTCTCTGCTGTCAGGGGCATAGATGCTCCGCTTTCATTTTCTGTGATTCCTCAGACACGGCAACGCGCATTATGTTACAGATTCATCCTTTGTACGGGCGGATGCGGCAGACTGACCACTGCCCAGGCGCCACTGGTGGAACTTCGCCAGCCAGGCCAGCACGCCTTCCGGTGCGTGGGCCTGCTTCCACGCACCAGCGGCAGATTTGGCCGATTCGTTCCAAGTGGGATAGGGGTGAATGGTACCCAGAATCTTGTTGAGCCCGATGCCATGTTTCATCGCCAGGGTGAATTCCGCCAGAATCTCGCCGGCATGGGCGCCAACCACCACGGCACCAAGGATCTTGTCTTTGCCCGGGGCCGTCAGCACCTTGATGAAACCATGATCCTCATCTTCGGCGATGGCACGGTCCAGGTCATCCAGCCCATAGCGGGTCACCTCGTAATGGACGCCCTTCTGCTGCGCTTCATCCTCACTCAGGCCCACCCGGGCAACCTCCGGGGCGGTGAAGGTCACCCACGGCAACACCCGGTAGTCTACCCGGAAGCGACGGAACTGGCCGAACAGGCCGTTGACCGCCGCATACCAGGCCTGATGGGAAGCCGCGTGGGTGAACTGATAGGGGCCCGCCACATCGCCACAGGCGAACACGTTGGGGAAGCGGACGGACATGTCTTCTTCCACCGGCACCGTGCCATTGCCCCTTGGCTCGACGCCCAGGGCCGACAGGTTCAGCCCTTCGGTATTGCCCGCGCGGCCCACGGCCACCAGCACGCGATCAAAGGCGATGCGTACGCGTTCACCGTCATGGTCGCACCAGGCAACCTTCTCTCCGTCCTGCTCGCTGAACTCAACCGCTTTGTGGTTCAGCCGGAGATCAATGCCTTCGTGGCGGAACTGCGCCTGCACCTGTTCCGCCACATCTTCGTCTTCCTTCGCCAGAATCCTGTTACCGGCTTCGATCTGGATGACCTGGCTTCCCAGCCGGGCGAACGCCTGGGACAACTCGCAGCCAATGGGACCGCCGCCGAGTACCAGCAGACGGTCCGGCTGCTCTTCCAGGTCCCAGAGGTTCTCCGAGGTCAGCGGCGCCATGGCCTCCAGCCCGGGAATCGGCGGCAGAAAGGGCTTGCCCCCGGTGGCCACCACAATACTGCGGGCACTGAGGCGCTCACGACGGCCATCGTTGTGGGTGACGTCCACCTCCCAGGGCGACACAAAGGCGGCACTGCCGGCAATACAGTGGACACCGAGGCTCCGGTAACGCTCGGGAGAGTCATGGGGCTCCACCTTGGCAATGATGCGCTTCACCCGCCCCATGATATTGGCAAAGGACCCGGACACGGGGACGGAATCCAGCCCGTAACGATCGGCATGGCGCAGGGTATCCGCCGCCCTGGCGCTGCGAATCAGTGCTTTCGACGGCACGCAACCCGTGTTCAGGCAGTCACCGCCCATCCGGTCCCGCTCGATCAGGGCCACCTTTGCCTTGACCGCCGCTGCGATATAGGCGGCCACCAGCCCGGCGGAACCGCCGCCGATGACCAGCAGGTTGTAATCAAACGACTGCGGCTTCTGAAAACCACGATAGACCCGGCGCCGGCGAATAAAGCCCACCACGAACTTGGCAATCAGCGGAAACAGGCCCAGCAGGGCAAAGGACAGCAACAGGTCCGCCGAGACGATGTCGCCCATACTGCTGACCTCACCAAGTTGGGTGCCGGCGTTCACATAGACAAACGTACCCGGCAGCATGCCCAGCCAGCTGACCAGAGCGTAAGTGCGCAGTTTCATGCCGGTCAGACCCATGGCCAGGTTGATCAGGAAGAAGGGAAACACCGGTACCAGGCGCAGGGTAGCCAGGTAGAAAGCGCCGTCCTTTTCAATACCCTCATCAATCCGGCGGACGGTTTTGGCGTACTTGCGCTTGAGGGTGTCCCGCAACAGGAAGCGGGCCACCAGGAAGGCCAGCGACGCACCGATGGTGGAGGCCAGTGACACGGTCAACAGGCCCACCAGGTTGCCCAGGAAGGCGCCGCCCGCCAGGGTCAGCACCGTGGCCCCCGGCAGTGACAATGCGGTGGTTGCCACATACACCAGCGCATACAGCGACACCGCCAGCAGCAGATTGTTCGCGATCCAGTCGTTCAGTTGCGCCTGATGCTGCTTAAGATTCTCCAGGGTCAGCAGGTCAGGGCCTCCCAGGAACACGAAGGCCACCACCAGGGCGACAATCACGGCGAAAACAATCAGTTTCTGTTTGGACATGGTTCAGAACTTCCAGTGAGCAGGAATGATGGTTACCAGACACAGCCAGCCGCCATCTGTTACAGGGTAGCGTGCAAATCGTCAGCAAGGACAGCAGGGAATACGGGATGCAGGCCGACACGGCTCAATCAACTGTTGTTTCCGGGGTGCTCTCCCCCACCGGTGATTGCGGATCCGGAACCCATAAGGGTGCGGCGACCGGTGGTCCTGCTCGCAGCAGTTTGCCATCAAAAAAGGAGGCCGTAGCCTCCTTTTTTGATGGACCGGTTCTGTCCCTGGTCAGCCTGTGGCCTCGGCCTCTTCATGCCGGCCGGCATTATGATCCCGCGCCAGCAGAATGTAGAAGGCCGGCAACACGAACACCGTAAACAGGGTGCCGATCCCCAGGCCGGCGACGATGGTCAGGCCGATGGCAAAGCGGCTCTGGGCGCCCGGCCCGACCGCAATCAGCAGCGGCACCATGGCGAAGATCAGCGCCAGAGACGTCATGATAATCGGCCGCAGACGAATCGCCGCCGCTTCCAGTACCGCCTCTCGCCTGCCCAGCTTGCGCTCGATCTGCAGCTGGTTGGCAAACTCCACAATCAGGATGCCGTTCTTGGCGACCACGCCGATCAGGGTGATCAGCCCCACCTGGGTATAGATATTGACAGTGGTGAAGCCCAGCACAATGAACGCCATGGCACCAGCGACGGACAGGGGTACCGACACCAGGATGATCAGCGGGTCGCGCCAGCTCTCGAACTGGGCCGCCAGCACCAGGTAAATCACCAGCAGCGACAACATCATGGTAATGGTCAGCGCAGCGCCTTCGGTCGCCAGTTGCCGGCTCTGCCCCTTGTAGTCGGAACTGAAGCCCTGGGGGAAGATCTCCGTGGCATTCTCTTCGATCCACTCCATGGCCGTACCCATGGCCACCCCCGGCATCACCACGCCCTGCAGGGTGATGGAGTTGAGCTGGTTGAACTGGGTCCGCTGGGAAGGCTCCACGCTGTCTTCGAAGCTGACCACGCTGCCCAGAGGCACCAGCTCGCCGGTATCCGCCCGGATATAGTATTCGTTGAGGTCAGCCTCACTGATGCGGAAGTCCTGCTCTACCTGGGGTATCACCTGGTAGGAGCGCCCTTCCATGCTGAAGCGGTTGATATACCCGCCCCCCAGCATGCTCGACATGGCCTGCCCCACATCCTGCATCGACAGCCCAAGATCGGCCACCCGGTCACGATCTACCTGGATCTGCACCACCGGCTTGTCGAAGGCAATGGACTTCTGCAGGAACATGAAGTTGCCGCTCTGCATGGCCTTGCCCTGCAGTTCGCTGGCCACTTCGTTGAGCTGTTCGTAGTCACCGCCGGTGGTAATCACAAACTGGAACGGCAGGCCATCGGACCCGGGCAGAGACGAGGGCGCAAATACCGCGGTTTGCAGACCGGTGACCTTGTTCAGCTCGGCGTTCAGTTTGGGCTGGACATCAAACTGGGTCACCGAACGCTCGCTCCAGGGCGCCATCTTGAAGCCGCCAAAGACCTCATTGGGGCCGGTGATGCCCAGAATCATGAAGTCTTCCTCATAGCCATCCACGGTGGTCATCCGTTGCTGGACTTCACTGCCCTCATCACGGAGGTATTCCAGCGTGGAGGTCTGCGGGCCCTTGCCCTGGTAGAACAGGATGCCCTGGTCTTCCTCCGGCGCCAGCTCACTCTGGCTGAACATGAACATGAAGAAGATGGATGCGAAGACGATAACGGCGAAGAAAATCACCACCGAAATCGTGGACATCAGCGACGCCAGTGCCCGCTTGTAGAGGCTGGCGAGCCCATTGAAGGTCTTCTCGACCTTCTCTTCAAAACGGCTCGGATTGCCATGGGGCTTGAGCACGGCGCCGGCCAGCACCGGCGACAGCGTCAGGGCGACGATGCCCGAGATGATCACGGTGCCCGCGAGGGTGAAGGCGAACTCGATAAACAGCGCGCCGGTAAGCCCGCCCATAAAGCCGATGGGGGCGTAAACCGCCACCAGGGTGGTGGTCATGGCGATAATCGGAACCGCCATTTCGCGGGCACCATGGAGGGCAGCATCGAAGTTCGACTCACCCTGTTCGATATGCCGGTGCACGTTTTCCACCATAATGATGGCATCATCCACCACCAGCCCGATCGCGAGCACCATCGATAACAGCGTCAACAGGTTGAGGGAGAAACCCATCACCAGCATCACGAAGGCACCACCGATCAGCGACAGCGGCACCGCCACCGAAGGCACCAGCGCCGCTCGCAGCGACCCCAGGCACAGGAACACCACCACCAGCACGATGACCAGGGCTTCCAGCAGGGTCTTGATGACCTCCTTGATGGAGTCATCAATGAACTGTGAAGCATCGTAGGCCAGGCGCACTTCGAGGCCGGAGGGCAGTTGCTCTTCGATATCGGGCAGCTCGTCCTTGACCAGCTGCGCGACGGTCAGCGGGTTGGCGCCGGGTGTCATTTCGATAGCCACATAAGTGGCCGGCTGTCCCTTGTACAGGGCCAGGTTATCGTAGCTCTGGGAACCCAGCTCCACCCGGGCAATGTCCCGCAGACGGATAATGGAGCCGTCGACTTCCTTCACCACCAGGTCCCGGAACTGGCCCAGGTCCGACACATCGGTGTCGCTGGTCAGACTGATCTTGGTGTACTTGCCTTCGGTGTTGCCCACCGCCGCCTGGTAGTTATTGCGCAACAGCACACTGACCACTTCCTGGGGCGTCATGTCCACGGCTGCCAGGCGCTCCGGGTCCAGCCAGGCGCGCAGGGCAAACTTCCGCCCCAGCAGATCCGCCTTGCCCACCCCGGCCAGGGCCTGCAGCCTGGGCTGCACCACCCGGGTCAGGTAGTCGGTAATCTGGGGAACATCCAGATCATTGCTATAGAATGCGATATACATCAGCGCCGTGGAGTCTCCGGTCTCCGATGTGATCACCGGATCCTGGGCCTCCCCCGGCAACACGTTGCGCTGGCTGGCCACCTTGGCCTGGATTTCCGCCAGCGCATCGTTGGCGTCGTAGTTCAGCTCCATTTTGGCGTTGATGACGGACATGCCCTGGGAGCTGGTGGACGTGAGATAGTCAATGCCACTGGCCTCCGCCATGGCCTGTTGCAAAGGCGTGGTGATAAAGCCCTTCACCAGTTCGGAACTGGCCCCCGGGTATGCGGTAGCGACAGTAACCGTCGTGCTTTCCAGCTTCGGGTATTCCCGAATTTCCATTTCCAGGGCGGCACGTGCCCCCAGCAGCAGGATCAACAGGCTGACCACCGTGGCCAGGACCGGCCGGTGGACGAAAACATCAGTGAAGCGCATTACGAGTCATCCTGCTGGATTTCAATGGGCTGGCCGGCCCTGAGCCTCAGCAGGCCCTTGGCCACAACCCGGTCACCCTCTTCCACACCACTGGTAATGGCGACCTGGTTGCCCCGCACTTCACCGGTCTTAACCGAGCGGCGAGTGACCGTGAGCTGGCCACTGTCGTTTTCTTCAATCAGGAACACGTAGTCACCATAGGTGTTGTAGGACACGGCTGTACGCGGCAGGGTGAGTACCGTCTCCTGATCCGGATGCCGGGTCATGACCGTGCCGAACATGCCGGGTCGCAGCTTGCCGTCCGGGTTTGGCAGGGTCGCGCGAATGCGCACTGTGCGGGTTTCCGGATTGACCGAGGTGTTGATGGCACTGACCTCACCGGTAAAGGTTTCCCCCGGGACTGCCGCGACCGTAGCCACGACCTCGTAACCCCGGTCTACCCTTGGCAACTCCCGCTCCGACAGGGTGTAGTCCAGATAGACGGGGTCGAGCATGTTGATCTCGACAATGGGAGTACCGGTGGCAATATACTCGCCTTGGTCCACCAGCCTGAGTCCCAGATTGCCATCGAAGGGCGCGCGAATCACTTTCTTGCTGAGCTGGGCCTCGGCCTCGTTCACCCGGGCCCGGGCAGCATCATAATTGGCCTTGGCTTCGTCGAACTGGGACTGGGAAACCGCCCGGCGCGGCAGCAGATCCTCGATGCGCTTGAATTCCTGGGCCGCCAGCTGGGCCTCGGCCCGGCGGGTGCGAAGGGCCGCCTCGTCGATCCGTGAATCCAGCCGGATCAGCACATCCCCCTGTTCCACGGTATCGCCGGACTCGAAAGCAATCTCCTGGATCACGCCGGGCACCTCGTTGGCGACACGAATACCATTAATGGCCTCTACACTGCCGACAGACTTGATGGAGGGGGTCCACTGCTCGGCGACCACCCTGGTGGCGCTGACCGCCGCCGGTGGCTGTGGTTGGGACATCTGCTCCTTCATCTGGCCCAACTGGAAGAACTTGTAGCCAAAAATGCCTCCGAGCACCGCGCCGAGGAGCACGATAACAATGACAAAACGGAGAAACGTGCGCATGGTTGAGAATCCCTGACAAATATCAAAGTGAACCGGGTTGGTACAGGCGTTCTTGCCGGGCCCAGACACCGGAACAAAGTACGACAATACAGTAGATGGGGATTATTTCATTTTATAAGCAAGCGAAACAGTCTTGTTTTCAAGGTTATTTTCTGTACAAAGCAGTGGCCGGCAAGACCCTGTTAACGAAGTACTGGTATCCGCAGTCCAAACCCCGGCAGATTATCGCAGAATCACCAAAGGCTTTTCGGCCGTCTTTAGCATGGTTGTCGTGGTACTGCCCACCAGAAACTGCCGAATACGGGAGTGCCCATAAGCGCCCATTACCAGCATATCGATATCATATTCCTGCTGGTACCCATGGAGCGCCGGCTCCACGTCGCCGGCGCGTATAGCCAGCTGAATGTCGCTCCCCGGAACCGACAGCATGCTTTGCGCCTGCTTCAGTTGCTCCCAGCGGTCCCCGGTTTCCGGCCCGACCATCACGATATGCAGCGGCATGCCCTTGAGTACCTGGTTGCGGGCCAGCAGCTCGACACTGCGGAACGCGGTCTTGCTGCCATCAAAGGCGAGCATGGCGCTTTTGGGCTGCGTGAATTCGTCGGGGACCAGCAGGATAGGACGGTGCAGGCTACGGATCACCGTTTCGAGCTGGCTGCCAATATGCAGGTCACGGTCGGAACTGCTTTCGCCATGAAGCCCCATGACCAGCAGCCGGGTCTGGTCCTCCAGAGCCATCAGGGATTCGGTGAGATCACCGTGGCGCTGGCGCTTGGTCACGTCCTCAACACCCGCCTCGCGCACACGGGTGCCGGCTTCATCGAGCATATTGTGGCCATGTTCCAGAGCCAGCTTGCTGCGCCTGGCATCCAGGTCCGCCAGCTCTTCCAGCAAGTGTTCCCGGCTGCCAAGGCCGATGTTGCCTGCCAGGTCCGGTGCCACCGGATAGCGCTCCTCGTCCAGCACATGGAGCAGGGTAACGGGGGCCTGCATATGCTGGCTGGCCCAGGCGGCATAGTCACAGACGGCCGGGGCAGCCCGGGAGCCATCGATACAGGCAACTACTCGTAACATGGTGTTCTCACTTTACCGGTCACTGTGATTGTTATTGCGACGAGACCAGATCACTGGTTTGTCCGGGGCGCCCCCGCGACAAGGTTCCGGAAGTGGTCGGCACCCGGCTAAATCACCACCTTATCCGGCGCTTTACTGATGTCAAAGGATTCGGTGGATTTTTACAACGAGTAGCAGAAAATCTGACCCACGACACGATGGCTGGGAGAGGGCAGCAGCGACCTGATACACGGAGGCGGCGAAACAGACCGGTTACAGGCGCATGGCGGGAAGGCACACTAGATCCGGTTGACCTGCTCCAGGAAGGCCGCCGGCAGGATATCAATCACCGGGCGGCTGTCACCGCTGACCTCCGGCGCCGGAGCATCAGGCTCCGTAGCGATTACCGAAGGCTGCTCGGACCAGTGCAGGAGCTGCAGCCGGCCATCAAAGCCCTCCACCAGCGCGGTGCAGTGTTCCA
Source organism: Marinobacter zhanjiangensis (assembly GCF_014651935.1). Lineage (GTDB taxonomy): Bacteria > Pseudomonadota > Gammaproteobacteria > Pseudomonadales > Oleiphilaceae > Marinobacter > Marinobacter zhanjiangensis. The sequence continues at coordinate 396,608 of NZ_BMXV01000001.1, forward strand.
CCCAGTCGCCATCGTTGCAGTAAAGGCCGTCTGTGCTGCGCAGAAACCCCGCGGAGTGGATGTGCCCGCAGATGAAGCCGTCATAGTTGCCCTTCTCCGCTGCAGTCAGCGCCGCCAGTTCGAAGCGGCGAATAAAGGTGCGGGCCTTGCCGATACGACCTTTCAGCCAGGCCGCCAGCGACCAGTAGGGCTTGCCCTGCAGGCGTCGCCAGGCGTTGAACCATCGGTTCAGCCGCAGCAACAGGCCATGGGCACGGTCACCGACCAGCAGCATCAGCGGGCTGCAGCGGACTACCTGATCAAATTGATCTCCATGACAGACCATGAAACGCCGACCGTCCGCAGTGGTGTGGACAATCTTCTGGTGGATCTCCACACCGCTGATCGTCTGGCCACAGAAACGCCGCATGAACTCATCATGGTTCCCCGGCACATAGACCACCCGGGTGCCCCTGTCGGCGATGGCCAGCAGCCTGTGTATCACCATTTCATGGGATTTCGGGAAATGCACGCGCCGCTGCATCGCGATCAGATCCACGATGTCGCCCACCAGATAGAGGGTGTCGCAGCGAACCTTGTCCAGAAAATCCAGCAAATAGTCCGCCTGACAGTCTGGTGTACCCAGATGAACGTCAGAAATGAAAACGCTGCGATACTGTTGCATGCCCGGCCCTGATGGTTTCCTTGTCATGGCCTCAGGCTGGCAAAGGCAAATGAAAAAGCAGTGACATTTTGCGGTCAGTTCGGTGAACCCGACCGCAATGGTGATCCGTACGTGTTCCAGGCGGCAGCGACGGCGGGGACAGAGCCGGTTATACCGGGTTAGTGGCCAGAATCTTCTTCAGGAAATCCTTCGTCCGGGGATCCTGTGGGTTATAGAAGATCTCGCTGGGTGGCCCCTGCTCCACAATCCGGCCGCCGTCGATAAAGATTACCCGGTCGGCTACGTCCCTGGCGAAAGACATTTCGTGGGTGACCACCATCATGGTCTGGCGCTCTGACGCCAGCTGTTTCATCAGCCCCAGAACTTCTTCCACCCACTCCGGATCCAGCGACGACGTGGGCTCGTCAAACAGGATGACCTCGGCGCCGGCGGCCATGGCGCGGCCGATACCAACCCGCTGCTGCTGGCCGCCGGACATGGACGCGGGATAGGCATCGGCTTTTTCGCCCAGGCCAATCTGGTCGAGAATCTCGCGGGCCCGTCGGTAAGCCTCTTCTTTGGGCCACTTATCCACCACCAGCAGACGCTCGGCGATGTTCTGCAGTGCTGTCTTGTTGGCAAACAGCGCATAGTTCTGGAACACGAAGGCGGTTCGCCGCCGCATGGAGAGAATCTCCGCCCGGTTGGCTTTTTTCACATCCACGGTGAGGTCTCCCACCGTCATGGTGCCGGCAGTGGGTTGCTCCAGGAAATTGATGCAGCGCAGCAGGGTGGATTTACCGGTTCCCGACGGCCCGATGATCACCACGATTTCGCCCTTATCAATGGTAAGGTCGATACCGTCGAGTACCACCGTCGAGCCGAAATGTTTACTCAGTGAGTCCAGTTTGATCATCGGCTATAGGCCTTGTTCAGGCGGATTTCCAGGTGGTTCTGTAGTTTTGAAAGCAGTTCAACCACAACCCAGTACATGATGGCGGCCACAATGAACGCCTCGAAGTACAGGAAGCTGCCGGAAGCCTCTTTCTGGGTGGCACCCATTAGTTCCGTGACCCCCAGGGTGAATGCCAGGGAGGTCGCCTTGATCATGTCGATGAAGTAGTTCATCAGGGTTGGCAAGGCCACCCGCGTGGCCTGGGGCAGGACAATCCGCCGCATCATCTGACCGTTGGTCATGCCGATCGACAGCGCCGCTTCAGTCTGACTGCGATCAACGCCAACGATGGCGGCACGGATTGATTCGGCCATATAGGCCGAGAAGTGCATGGTCAGGCCCATGATGGTTGCGGTAACGCCGTCTATCACGGTTAATGCACTGACCAGTTGTGGCAATCCGTAGTAGAACAGGAACAACTGCACCAGCAGGGGTGTGCCCCTGAAGAACGAAATGAACACGATGGTCAGCTGGTTGAGCACCGGAATACGAAGCACCCGGATAACGGCAAACAGGCAGGCAAGAATCAGTGCAAGCACCATCCCCGTACCGGCCAGTTGCAGGGTCAGGGGCAGGTACCTGAGCAGGACAGGTACCAGCCCCAGCATGTAATCGACGTTCAACACGTCCATAGGGAATCAGGCCTTGGTGGGCGCCCCTCAGGGCCGGGTGATATCCGTACCGAACCATTTCTCGGAAATGGACGCCAGGGTGCCATCGTCACGCAGGGCCGCCAGGGCCTCGTTGACCTCGTCCCGCAGGGCCCTGCCCGCTTCGGTATCGCGGAACGGATAGGCGTTGGTGATTTGCGAGAAGGTGGGGCCGGCCAGCTCCAGAGGCAAAGGCTTCTCCTTGATGATCTGGCTGGCGCTGACCCGGTCCATCACAAAGGCATCCACGCGGCCCAGGGCAGTGTCCCGTTCCAGATTGCTTTCATAGGTCTTGATGTCGATCTGGTCCGCGTAGGGCAATTCCTGCAGCAGGTCCTCGAAATTGGAGCCCAGATTGACGGCGACGGTTTTCCCCTTGAGGTCTTCCACCCCCTCTACTTCGGTGTTGCCTTTTTTGGTCACCACCTGGGCACCGTCATAGACGTAGGGGTCACTGAAAACATACGCCTTTTGCCGTTCTTCAGTGATGGTGATCTGGTTGGCAACGGTGTCGATACGACCGGATTCCAGCATGCCAAACAGGCCCGAGAAGTTGGCGGTTTCGTACTGGATGTCACGCCCCATCTCCTCACCAATGGCGTTCATGACATCAACGTCGAAACCCTTGAGCTTATCCTGCTCTACAAAGGTGAACGGGAAATACTGGCCGGACATCCCGACCCTCAACGGATCATCCTGCGCAAGCGAAGGTGCGCTTGCGAGCAGGGCAGTCGTCAATAACATATTGATCAATAGCGCTTTCATAACAACTTCCTCCCAGCGTGCATCTTACTTGAAGCATAGTCGTCGGCGAAAAATGGGCAATGATGCGTATCATTGGCTATTAACCAGCCTCTCGATATCCGTGAGGATATCAGCGGCACCGGTTACACGCGCCAACCAGCTCAGCGGGATGCCGCGCTCACCGCCCACGCCATGCAGTGCGGCCATGGCCGGCCCGATGATCCAGGCCCGGCCACAGGAATCGCCTCCGCAATGGATGTTGGCGCGGACGGCGTCGGTAAAACTGTCGACATGGCTGAGGATGTGAAAGATCACCGGCATGGCTTCGTGCAGATAGCACGTGCGCCCGAAAGTGTCGCCGGCTTTGACCGCATCCAGTGATGAACCGGCTTGCGCGTTGTTCAGGCTCTCCCGGTCCGGCGCCTCGGCTTTGGCGGCCTCCAGGGCCGCCGATAGGGGGTTTCCCTGGAAAAGCTGGTCCAGAAGTATCGCGGCGCATTTTGCCCAATCCACGGCTTCGTCATTGTGATTGGTCACCCGTACAGCCGCTTCCGTAACCTCCATCAAGCTATCACTGCCGCAATATCGGGCCACCAGTGGCGGCAATTTCGATACTGCAGGCAGTTGCATGTCGTCGGCGCCGCTTTCCGGCAGCAAATGTTGGTCGATGGTTTCGGCGAGGTGAACCCCTGCTTCCTGTACCCCGGATTCCTGATAGGTCAGGCTGATGGCTCTGCGAACCGGGTCAGCCAGTTGATCCCCGCTCAGGCGCCGGGTGTAAGGCAAGACCTTCTGCACCAGTATCCGCTTCTGCTTATCGGTCAGCTCTGCCGAAGTGCCCGACTGGGCCTGTTCAATGGCTTTCTGCTCGATGGTGTTCAGGTTATCGAGGGTTACCCTGGTAGGGTTGTCGATATAACCCTGCCACTGGCCACCAGGGCCGAAAAACGCCCGGAAGCGCCGCTGATAATCGCGGATATCCAGTCGACCCTCACTGGCCAGCAAGCTGTCTGTCAGCACCCCGGTGGCGGCGCCATAGTGGCTGACATCGCCGGGCTGCTTGCCGGCATGGGCAAAGTAGCCAAAAACACCCTCGAAGTACTCCGCCTTCGGTGGCAGGAACTCAGGGGAATGACCACCGACCTCGACAATGCGTTGGCTGTCGTACAACCAGTGCAGCCCGAGACTGGCCGCATCGGCAACCCAGCCCCCGGCAAGAGCATTGATAAGGCGCGGAGCCGCATCAGCTGGCGTGTTCTGGTTCATGGAAATCTCCTGTGCTGAATGTGTGTCTTTACGACTGTTCGTGATGCATGGCTTACCAGTAACCGGGGACACTCATCACGCCGGCTTGTTACAGGGTTCTGCCGCCTTTTTGTAACAAGAACCACCTGCTTGTGTTTATAGACGACAATCTATCGACCCCCACCATCGGAGCCCCGGCCACCGCGCATCATGTCCAGCACCTGTTTGACAACAAGTCCACGGAGATTCGTCAGGCCGGGGAGGCGAAAGTGAACCTGGCAGGCCGGACATTCAACGTGAAGTCACAGATGCTGGAAGACCTGAAGCAATGGAATACCCCGGACCATATCCGCAACCTGCGCAAGGCGCTGATCATTTTTCACTCGCCGATTGACCAGGTTGTGGATATCAACGAAGCGGCCACCATCTATCAGGCGGCCAGGCACCCCAAGAGCTTTATTTCCCTGGACAAGGCCGACCACCTGCTATCCCGGGCCGCCGATGCGGAATATGTCGCGGACATGCTGGTGGCCTGGTCGAGCCGGTATCTCTGATACCGGCCCCGCATTGTCCCGGCCAGAACTCCCGTCCGAATTGGTGCTCAACCGGTCATTTTGCTGGCCCTCTCCGTATCGGATATTGAGGCGCCGAGATTACGACCAATTCGGCGGGTTTCCAGAAAACCTACTGACGCATAAATGAAAATCGGAACTTGTCGATCCACGTCAGAGACCACTGACGAGGCGGGAATCCTGTAGAAAAGGACGACCGGCATGACGCGTCGAATCATGTCGACAAACAGTTTCAAAGATGATGATGGCCATGTCGGTGCGTTGCCGTACCGAGCGGAAACAACTGCGGCAGCGCCAGCGCGGCGTATGCGTTCGTTATCGAACAGACAGATCCCGTCAAGGGGGTGAAACTCCTTCCATCGACCCAAACCACAGTCATCAATAGCACCCACGCTGACGTAGGAGGAGTGCATGGCGCCCGCCCTGCACGCACCCCCGTCAGATCCGGAAGGAGTGACCATGTCGACTATCACCACCATTAATCCCGCGACCGAAAAAGCCATTCAGAGGTACGACGTCATGACCGAAAAGGACGCGACGGAGCGACTCGAGGCCTGCCATGCGGCGTTTCTGCAATGGCGCGAACTGACCCATCAGGAACGGGCCCCCTATCTCAGGAAGATCGGACAGAAATTACGCGACAATGCCGATGAGTTGGCTTCCTTGATGACCAACGAGACCGGCAAGCTCCTGAAGGATGGAAGGGGCGAGGTCGAGCTCTGTGCGGCACTCTTTGATTACGCCGCTGAAAACGGACCCGCCGCGCTGGCCGATGAGGAGCGTGCGCAGGGTCTCAACGGCAAGCGGGGCGTTGTCAGCTATCAGCCTATTGGCGTCATCTATTCGATCCAGCCCTGGAACTTTCCCATCTACCAGCCGGTTCGTGTGCTGGCGGCAAATCTGATGGCGGGCAACGGCTGTGTTCTGAAGCACGCCAGCATTTGCACGGGGTCGGGCCTGCGCCTGCGGGAATTATGCATCGAGGCCGGCCTGCCCGAGGACCTGTTTCAGGTCATCGTGATCGACCACGACACCAGCGACAAGCTGATTGCCCATCCCAAGGTCCGCGGTGTCACGCTGACCGGCAGCGACGGCGCCGGGCGCCACGTCGGCGCAGTGGCCGCCAAGGCACTGAAGAAGACCGTGCTCGAACTGGGGTCGAACGACGCCTACCTGGTGCTGGATGATGCCGACATCGAAACCGCCGTGAAATTTTCAGTCATGGGGCGGCTGTACAACAACGGAGAGACCTGCATCTCCGCCAAGCGCTTCATCGTGACCGACAAGGTCTATGACGACTTTGTCGAAGCTTTCGTCGCTCAAATGCAAGGCATCAAAATGGGCGATCCCACGGATAAAGATACCCAGCTTGGGCCGCTTTCAAGCCAGGACCAGTTTGACACGGTCAAGGAACAGGTAGACGCCAGCGTCGCCAAGGGGGCAAAAGTCCTCTGCGGTGGCGAAGTGCCTGACCGCACGGGTGCCTATTATCCCTCCACGGTGCTGGCAGAGCTCGCGCCCGGAATGCCGGCCTACGACGACGAAATCTTCGGACCTGTCGCCTCAATTATCCGCGCCAGGGATGACGAGGACGCCATGCGACTGGCCAATGAAAGCCGCTATGGTCTGGGCGGCGGGATCTTCTCAAAAGACGAGGAACGTGCCCTGAAGCTGGCTCGCGATTACTTCGATACAGGGATGATCCGCATCAATTCGTTCGGAGCCGCTGATCCGAATATGCCCTTTGGCGGGGTCAAGAACTCCGGATACGGACGGGAACACGGCGGCTTTGGCATGAAGGAATTCGTCAACGTGAAGTCGATTTTCCTGCCGTGATCATCCCTGGCGCCGGTGTAACACCCCGCTCGCAGCCCTCAATCATTCGTATTCACAGGAGAAAAAACCATGTCAGAAATCAATGGCAAGGTCGTCATCATTACCGGTGCCAGCAGTGGTCTCGGTAAAGCCACCGCCCACCGCCTGGCCAAGGGTGGCGCAAAGCTGGTGCTTGCTGCCCGGCGTGAGGAACGGCTCGTGGAGTTGCGTGACGCGATCACGGAGCAGGGTGGTGAAGCCATCTACCAGGTCACCGACGTCACTGACCGCGCTCAGCTCGAGTCGCTGGCCAGGGCAGCGAAGGAAGCCTATGGTCGCATCGACGTACTGGTCAATAACGCCGGCCTGATGCCACTGTCGCCCCTTGATGAGCTCAAGGTCGACGAGTGGGACCAGATGATCGACGTCAACATCAGGGGCGTGCTCTACGGCATCGCCGCCGTGCTGCCCACCATGCGCGAGCAGCATGTCGGCCACATCATCAATCTCTCGTCGGTCGCTGGACACAAGGTCTTTCCTGCGTCCGCGGTCTACTCCGCGACCAAGTATGCCGTGAAGGCGCTTTCAGAAGGTCTTCGCCAGGAAGGCGACGGGGAAATCCGCTCCACCAATATTTCGCCAGGAGCCGTGGCGACCGAGTTGACCAGTAAAATCAGTGACCCCGAGACCGCCAAGGGTGTGGATGAGATGTACGAGATGGCCATTGACGCCGACGCGATTGCGCGGGCGATTACTTACGCCATCGAACAGCCGGCGGATGTTGATGTGAATGAGATTATCATCCGGCCAACCAAGCAGCCGCTCTGACCAGGCAGGCGTAATGGTTAACCCGGCATTGGAGAGGCCAAGGCCAGCGCTTGAGCCAGTTGCTGCAGTTCATCCGAGCACTCAAGGCCATCCAGGAATCGCTGGTGTAGTGGCCGGGACCGCTGCGGGGTGGTGTAATCGTCAATCCAGTCACCATGGGTGCGACGCAGGTCCTGCAGGTCGTAATAGCAGTGGGGCCCAATGCCCAGGGCTTCCCCCACGAATGCGCCCATAATGGCGCCCGTTGCACGGTCTTGCCGACTTTGACTCATCCTGGCCGATGCCTCTCTGCCTTGTGCGAGTGAAAACTCATTCCATTGTGTGCCGAGCCGCTCAGTGGGAAGTGTCTGTGAAGTATTCGCGGGTACCCTGGCGCTCCATGGCATCGCTTATGCGGCCGATGGCCTGCCTGTACGCTGCGGACCGCAGCGTTGTGTTGCCTTCCTCTGCGCTCTCGAAACAGGCGTCGGCCTCGCGGCCCAGGCGCTCTGACAGCCGCTGGTTGATCTCCTCTTCGGACCAGGTATCGCCCATGCGGTTCTGCACCCATTCCAGGTGGCTGACGATCACCCCGCCGGCATTGACCAGCACGTCCGGAAGCACTTGCACGCCGCGCTCTGCCAATGTGCGATCGGCCGCGCTACTGACCGGCCCGTTGGCGATTTCCAGAATGGCCCGCGCCTTCACGGAGTCCGTATTGTGCTCTGTGATCGCGTTTTCCATTGCGGCCAGCACCAGCACATCAACGTCGAGCGCCAGCAGTTCATCATTCGTCAGTTGGTCGGTTTCAGGTTCCTCGCAGACCGAGGTATCGCAATACACCATGCCCTTGAGCTCACGGGTTTCGTTCTTGTGTTGCCAGACCGGGACGGGATCAAGTCCGTCCGCAGAGTGGATGGCGCCTCTGGAATCCGACAGCGCGACGAGGTTATAGCCGCGCTCGTGGGCAAGTCTGGCGAAGTGGTAGCCGGCATTACCGAAGCCCTGGACCGCCACTTTAAGGTCATTCGGCGCTTTGCCCTGGCGCTCGGCCCACAGATCCAGCACCTGCAGCGCACCGCGTCCGGTGGCTGCGATGCGTCCGTTGGAGCCGCCCAGTCCCAGCGGTTTGCCAGTGATGGCGGCCGGAACCTGCCGGCGTTCGATCTGGGCAAATTCGTCGCTCATCCATCCCATGATGGTTTCGTTGGTGTTGACGTCCGGCGCAGGTATGTCGCGATCGGGTCCGATAACATCGTAAAACGCGCGAACATAGCCCCGTGACAGGCGTTCCAGCTCCTGCAGGGAGAGCGTCTTGGGATCAACGCAGACACCGCCCTTGGCACCACCGAAGGGCAGATCCACCACCGCGCACTTGATCATCATCCAGAAGCTGAGCGCTGTCACTTCCTCCGCACTGACGTCAGGATGAAAGCGAATACCGCCCTTGGTGGGCCCGCGGGTATTGTCGTACTGGACGCGCCAGGCCTCGAAAAACTGCAAGGAGCCGTCGTCCATGCGGACCGGGATATTGACTTGCACGGTCTGCATCGACAGCGCCAGTCGCCGGCGTACATCGTCGGAGACGTCCAGTTGATCGGAGATCGCGTTCAGGTGGTCGTGTTCACCGAAAGGCCTGGACGTTGATTGACTCATGGTTGTCAGTACTCCTTTGTGAACCGATGGTGGTCTCGGAAGATTCTCGTCGTTAAGGCTTCGTCCGGGTAATTCGCTGCCCGCCGCGTGATCACTGTCAGCCGCAAGCACTTTTAGAGCCAGCGGGATAGCCGCTCACCGCTGCACTCCCGCCAGCACTCCTTCCCGCACCCCCTCGGCCGGCGAATCAGGGTTACCCTGCAGCGAGTGAATAATCGGGCACTGCTGTGGGTCCTCACTACACCGGCAACGCTCCACCAGGTTATCCAGCGTGAGTTCCATCTGTCGAAGGCCGGCGATCTTGCGGCGTACATCATCCAGCTTGTGCTCGGCCAGGGCCCGGGCCTCGTCGCAATGGGTGCCGTCGTCCAGCTTCAGCAGTTCACAAATCTCATCCAGGCTGAAACCCAGCCACTGGGCCGAGCGGATGAAGTGCAGCCGCGCCAGTGCTGCCTCATCATAACGCCGGATGCCGCCGTAGGGCTTTTCCGGAACCGCCACCAGCCCCCGCCTCTGGTAATAGCGAATGGTTTCCACATGGGTGCCGCCGCGCTTTGCGAGGGTGCCGATGGTCATGGACGTTGTGGTCATGGCTGTTGATTCCGTAGTCAGGTACGGAAGTAAGCTTAGACTCCTGACCCGCATCTGGCTACCGAGCGACCTTATGAAAAATCCGGACTCAATGAGTGACAAACACCCACATATTGCCGTTATCGGAAGCGGTGGCGCCGCCATGGCGGCGGCGCTGAAAGCGGCGGAGCGCGGTGCCCGCATTACTCTGATTGAACGGGGAACCATTGGCGGCACCTGTGTAAATATCGGCTGTGTACCCTCAAAGATCCTGATTCGAGCGGCTCATATCGCGCACCAGCGCGGTGAAAGCCCGTTTGATGCCGGCCTGAGCGCCCAGGCGCCGGAGGTAAACCGCCCCGCAATGCTTGCGCAACAGCAGGGCCGGGTCGGGGAACTGCGCAATGCCAAGTACGAGGGCATTCTGCGGGACCATCCGGACATCACGGTATTGCAGGGCGACGCCCGGTTTCTCGATACCCGGAGCCTGTTGGTCCGATCGAGTGACGGCGGTGAGCAAACCGTTCACTTCGACCGGGCCCTGATTGGCACCGGCGCCCGACCTGCGATACCACCGGTGTCCGGTCTTGCCGAGACGCCCTACCTGACGTCCACCAGTGCGCTGGTCCTGGAGGAGATTCCCCGCAGGATCATGGTTATCGGTGCCTCGGCCGTCGCAGTAGAACTGGCCCAGGCCTTTGCCCGGCTGGGCAGCCAGGTCACGGTGCTGGCCCGAAGCCACCTGCTATCACGGGAAGATCCAGCGGTCGGGGAAGCCGTGGAGGCGGCGTTCCACCGCGAGGGCATCGAGGTGCTCAGACAAACCGAGGCAAGCCGCGTGGACTACCTCGACAATGAGTTTGTGGTGGCCACCGATGCTGGTACTTTGCGGGCGGATCAGTTGCTGGTCGCCACAGGGCGCACCCCGAATACGGACAGCCTTAACCTGGAAGCGATCGGCGTGGAAACCCGGGGCGGCAGCATTATCACGGACGATCATATGCAGACTACCGTGCCGGGCATCCATGCCGCTGGTGACTGCACCGACCAGCCCCGGTTTGTTTACGTCGCGGCGGCAGGAGGCAGCCGGGCAGCGGTGAATATGACCGGCGGCGACGCCACCCTCGACCTCAGCGCCATGCCAGTGGTGGTCTTTACCGACCCCCAGGTGGCCACAGTTGGCCTGACCGAAGCCGAGGCCATCAGCCAGGGCCTCAAAGTGGACACGCGCTTCCTGGACCTGGAAAACGTGCCGCGGGCGCTGGTGAACTTCGACACCAACGGCTTTATCAAGATGGTGGCGGAACAGGGTTCCGGTCGATTACTGGGCGTGCAGGCGGTAACCGGCGAGGCGGGTGAGCTGATCCAGACAGCAGTGATGGCAATCCGGGCACGCATGACGGTGCAGGAAATCGGTGACGAGCTGTTTCCCTACCTCACCATGGTGGAAGGACTGAAGCTCTGTGCCCAGACGTTTACCAAAGATGTTAAGCAGTTGTCCTGCTGCGCGGCCTGACCACCCTGATGCCAGTTACTGCTACCCTTGACATCCGGGGCGGTGGCAAACAGCTCTGACATGACGCACCGACGGACGCGCCCGCTTCGTGCCTCACACCGCCTTCCACGACCCGGAATCCGGCACCCGAACCGCCAGCGTATCCAGCACCACGATCATCAGGTTGGACGGCCACCGTGTACCGCGGCCAATCGCCTGGGGACGGCGAGCCGCAAAGACCTCCCACAGGGCCATGATGACCAGCACGGACAGGAAAAAGCCAGCCCGGATCACAGGTTCATGGGCAAGCAGAGTGTCGGCCATGGCAGTGCCTCGCCTTAGTGGACCGGCAGGCCGGCGGCTTTCCACTCGGGAAAGCCTTCGTCAAAGCGCCTGACCTGGTAGCCCAGCGCCCGCAGTCTCTGGACCGCCTCATGGGACAGCACGCAGTAGGGCCCCCGGCAGTAGGCGACGATTTCCCGGTCCTTCGGCAGCTCATCGAGCATGGCTTCCAGCTGCTCCAGTGGAATATTGATGGCATCGGGCAGGTGCCCTGCCTCGAACTCATCTTCCGGGCGCACATCAAGCAGGGTAACGGAGCCACGCCGGAGCCCGGACAAGAGCTCATCCTGCGAGATGGCCTCCAGGGCACCATCGGAGTTGTCTTCAGCAAACAGCCGGCTGACCAGCCGCTCCATTTCCGCAAGATTGGTTTCCGCCACATCCCGCATCAGGCTTAACAGTGTCACGATGCGCTGATCCGTCAGGTGGTAGATCATCTGCTTGCCAGATCGGTTGGCAGTCACCAGCCCCCCCCTGCGCAGATGCTGCAGATGGGCGGAGGCATTGCCGACGGTCAGGTCGGCTGTGGTGGCAAGGGTCTCCACCGCAGCTTCCCCCTGCGCCAGACGTTCCAGCAGAGCAAGCCGGTGGCCGTTACCCAGGGCTTTGCCAACCTGGGCCAGGGTGTCGAGAAGATCCTGTCGGTCTGTCATCGTTTTCTGTCTCTCCAAAGCTTCCGGGGAAGCGTCACGCAAGAAGCAAGAACCTGAATATGGACTGAACTTGACAGGCTGCTATATTCTTATATTCTACCATTTAATAGAATGATGGCAAGACAGGAATGGAGATACCACTATGAAGGCGCTGATTATCATCAATGATCCCCCTTACGGCACCGAGCGGCTCTATAACGGATTACGGCTGGCCCACGCCCTGATCAAACAGGAATCCGAAGTCACGGTGTTCCTCATGGGGGATGCCGTTGCCGGGGCCAAAACCGGACAGAAAACACCGGATGGCTTTTACAACGCGGAACGCATGCTCAAGCGGGCCGCCATCAAGGGGCAGGTATTGCTCTGCGGCACCTGCATGGATGCCCGAGGGCTTACTGAAGATGAGATCGTCGAGGGGGCCGAACGCAGCACCATGGATGCCCTCGCCGAGGCCACCCTGAACGCCGACAAGGTGCTGGTGTTCTGAATTCGCCCTATCCAAGGAGCAAGACTTTCATGGACCCCTTCCATCTGGAAAAACGCAATGTAGCCATCCTGGTGGTCAGCCAGACCCTGTTCATGGTGGCGGCCATCACGGTGATGACACTCAGTGGCGTAGTGGGGCAGCAACTGAGTCCCGAGCCCGGGCTGGCAACCCTACCCATCGCCGTCATGATGCTGGGCACGGTGGTGTCCACCCTGCCAGCCTCCCTGTTCATGAAGCGGGTCGGCCGTCGTCGCGGGTTCATGACCGGCGCCCTCATGGGTGGTGCCGCCGGCGGCCTGCTGAGTTTCACCGCCATCGGGCTGGAATCTTTCTGGCTATTCTGTCTCGGCAGTTTACTGCTGGGCCTGTACCAGGGGTTTGCCATGTACTACCGGTTTGCGGCCGTGGACGTTGCCAGCCCGGCCTTCCGCGGCCGGGCGATTTCCTTCGTGCTGGCCGGGGGCGTGGCCGCTGCCTTCCTCGGGCCATGGAATGCCAGCATGGCAACCGGACTGATCGCCGGTGTTCCTTCCGGGGGCCCGTACCTGGTGATTGCCATTCTCGCCCTGCTGGCCATGGGCCTGCTGAGCCAGCTGAAGGTTCCTCCCGGTGGTGAGCCACAACCCGGCGAGACCACCCGCCCCATGAAAACCATTGCCGGGCAACCCGCCTTTCAGGTTGCCGTCGTCGCCGGAGCCATCGGTTACGCGGTGATGATACTGGTCATGACGGCCACGCCACTGGCCATGCGCGCCCGGGGCTTCGAGATGGGTCAGGTTGCCTTCATCATGCAGTGGCATGTGCTGGGCATGTACGCTCCCTCCTTCTTCACCGGCAGCCTGATTGCCCGTTTCGGTGTGGGTCGTATCCTCCTCGCCGGCAGCATCCTGCTGGCGGGTACTGTTGCCATCGCGGTCTTTGGCAACACCCTGGCCCATTTCTGGTTTGCCCTGGTACTGCTCGGTATCGGCTGGAATTTCCTGTTCGTGGGCGGCAGTACGCTGTTATCCACCACCCACTCCGAAGCGGAGCGGGGCAAGGTTCAGGGGGTCAATGACCTGTCCATCTTTTCCCTGGTAGCAGTGGGATCTCTGATGTCGGGCTCACTGTTGCACCACCTTGGTTGGGAAACACTGAACCTGATGATGCTGGTGCCCATAACCCTGGTTGTGCTTGCCATTGTCTGGTTGCGGATGAACTCTGCTCACCTGACGTCCGAAAGGATCGCCGGTTTGAGCGACTCCTGAAGCAAAAGCCCGGCCCCCACTGAACCTCGAAAGGGTTTCAGGACTTCAGCCATTCCAGTGACCGATAGTCGAAGCCCTGGGCAATCGTGGGCTTGATCACTTCGAAATAGGGTGAGGCATCAAAATCCCGTGGCGCAAACAGGGAGTGGTGTCGAATCCGGTAGATTTCCCGCTCGCACTCCCGGCACCGGGGATCGTTCGAGGGCAAAGAGAACACTTCGGGCAGGATGGGATAACGGATCTGCTGAAAACCCTCGGCTATGAAGGACGAACAGATCGCCCGGGTGGGATCGCCACTGCCAAGTGCCAGCATTCTCCGGCGATACCGCGCCGGCACTGGCGGGGTGGGGAAAAGGTAGCGCGCCAGGTCAACGATATTCTTGAGATCGTACTGGTGGCCAAGGCGTTCGCGGGAATACGCCGTCAATGCCTTCAGATCCTCCGCCTCAAGATCCACCGCACGACAGATACGGGTATGGCTATGCCGATAGAAGGATAACGGGATGGCGCGGATACCCTCCTCCAGGTCTGCCTCCACCAGCGTGTTCTGCTCTCCGTTTCGACTCTGCCCCATGGCCGCCTGATCACCCAGATAAAGGGCTGCATGGGACCAGGTGGACTGGGTCAGGTACTTGATAGCCACGCTGACCCGGGTATCGCCCTCCACCAACAGTACGTCTCCCGGCCTGATAGTGGCCACCAGCGCTTCCCAGGTGGAGGTACTGACGGAGAAATTTGCCACAGGTTTGGACAGGTATCTGGCGAGGGCTTTGGAGATCCAGTTGAACATGGGTACGGCTCTTGTTGTTGGTTATGGCGAATAACAGGCGCAAATCCGTTCACTGACACATAAAACAGGTCTTCATTACACGGCGTCAACCCGATTTTTTATGAACAAGTTCAACAAATTATCTCATCGTTACGGCCGTAACAACCATGGCCTCAGCGGGTCTATTATCCGAACTCATTGAGAGACGGCAACAACGCCGAAAGGAGAAGACACCATGAGCCATACCATCACATCCAGAAAGTTCGCCGCCATCCTCGCCGGCCTGGTACTGACCGCCACGGCTTCTGTTGGTCACGCCCAGCAGAAGTGGATGGAACAGGTACTTGAGCAGACCATCCAGGAGCAAATTGTCGCCAAAGAAGAGAGGGCCAAGGAGCAGGCAGGTGAGCAAGGCAAGGCCACTGAGACTGCTGATGAAAGCCTCAGCCCTCAGGATGCCGCACCGGCGGATATCGACATCTCCGATCTTTACGATGGCGCGGGAAACTCCCGCATTTGAAATGCTGACCTGAAAGGTCAAGTCCCCACAGGCCCCATTCTCGCGAGTGGGGCCTTTTTGCCGTTGCCAGCATCTCATCAGGGCTATGCTATATTTTGAATGCTTGCTCAAATAAACGGGAACCGGACCTCGAATCAACCGTCCTACTGACAGGAAAATACTCGATTATAAACCGGGACACACAACGGACTATGGACATGCAGACAGCACAGAGCATCGATGAAAGCGATCTGGTCTCCGCCCTCAAGGCCGGAGAGCAGCGAGCCTTCCACCAGGCCGTGAGGAACTACTCACCCGGCATGCTCGCCGTGGCCCGCTATTACCTCGACCGCTCCAGCGCCGAAGATGTGGTTCAGGAAACCTGGGTCAATGTCGTGGAAGCCATCCAGAAGTTCGAAGGCCGCTCCGGGCTGAAGACCTGGCTGCATCGCATTGTTGCAAACCGCTGCAAGAACCGGCTGCGCACCGCCAACCGGGAGGTATCCAGTGAATTTGGTGAGGAGCTGGAACCCGGCATTGCCGACCGTTTCCAGTCCGGGGGGCGCTGGGCGACACCGCCAAAGCTGAGGTTCGAGGAACACGCCGAATCCCTGATGGAAAACGAGGCCCTCAGCGACTGCCTCGACAAGCATCTTTCCGCGCTGCCGGAACAGCAGCGCTCCGCGGTCATGCTCTACGAGGCCCACCAGCATAAAGCAGAGGATGTGTGTAACATTCTCGATATCAGTGCGTCCAATTTGAGGGTACTGATTCACCGTGCCCGCCAGAAAATTTACCTGATGGTAGAAGACTTCCAGGAGACCGGCGAATGCTGATGTGTCGAGATCTGGCCAGAATTGGCAGTGATTACATTGACGGACAACTCGGAGCCACGGATGCCATTTCCGTGAAAATGCATTTGCTGATGTGCAGGGACTGCCGCTCTTTCATCGGAAATCTGCGAGAAAGCGTTCGCCTGATAAGGGGCCACTCGGATTATCGTATGGACGAAGAGTACGCCCGACAGCTGGACAACGCGGTGGACGAAGCGCTGGAGAGCCGGGGCAGAGGGTAAGGCGCCGCACCTGCTTTATAGCGCCGCCTTTACCGCTTCGGGCAACGAGTCCGCCATGGAAGTGGGCTTACCCATCAGTGGGTGGAAAATCGTATCCTGACGCCTTACCCACACACCATCCAGCCCTGCCTGCATGGCGCCGTGGACATCCCATGCATGGGCGGCAATCAATGTTGCCTCTGCCGGGCTGACGCCAAAGGTTTGACAGGCCTCCCGGTATACATCGGACCGCGGCTTCCAGATCTGGTAATCCTCGATGGAAATTACGTCATCCACCAGCTCGGTCAGGCCTGCACCAGCCACCAGTTTCTCGGTGTTGGCCCGGGAGCCGTTGGTCAGCAGCACGGCCCTGGCGCCAGCCTGATGAACGGACTCCAGGGCGGCTTTCACATCCGGATGGGCAGGCAGTTCGCCAAAGACGGACAGGATATCCTTCACTGCGCTGTCGACATCCTGGTGGCCCTTGCTCTCAAGTAGCACCCGCAAGGTGCCCTGCGCGATCTCGGGGAAGGGTTTGAAAACACCGGCGGCTGACAGGGCAAACGCGTCCCGCAACAGCTGTGCAAAGAACAGGTCAGCACTCTCTTCCGGGGCACCGTTGCGCAGGAACCGGTCCTTCAGTGGCGCCAGGGAAAATAACGTTTCTATCACATCAAACAGAATGACTCGTGAGGTCATGGCGTGCGCTCTCCAATATGTAAACCCATGGAGGCAGGCAGGAACCGTAAGGCGGGCAGGTGTCCGGCTCTCCAGGTGCTGTGCAGTCAGTGTGACTCACCGACACCGGAAGAGCACGGATGTTACAGCCGGGGAGTAAACAACTAGCGAAGATCCGGGTTCAGGGTATAGGTGGCGGTGACACGGTCGCTGGCCAGCACATGCCCTTCCATGGCCTTGCGCACGGCGTCGCCATCGAATTCCCCCGTCAGACCCAGGGACTCCACATCGAGTGCATAAACCTCGTAGTGATAGTGGTGCACCAGCTCATCATTCCAGGGTGGACAGGGCCCATCGTAGCCCGCATAAGTGCCGGCCATGTCGGGGTTGCCAGCCAGGAACTGGGTGAAGTTGTTGACACCCCTGATACCAATAGGGCCGGGACCGGGTTCCTTGCCCTTGGGGCTGACGCCGTCACTGTCCTCGCCTTCCGGAATACGGTTGATGGAGGCGGGAATATCCACCAGCAGCCAATGGAAAAAATCCACCCGGGGAATATCCTTCGACACGGTTTTGCCCTCCTGGTTGGCATCGTCGGCCACACTGGGCACATCGGGATCGTACATCACCACGGCAAAGCTCTTTGTGCCCTCCGGTGCATCTTCCCAGCTGACATCCGGATTACGGTTGGGGCCGAAGCTCATGTGGTCTTCTTCACTGTAGACACCAAACGCAAATTTCTCGGGGACCGGCTGCCCCTCGGTAATGCCGTTCACGTGAACCTTCATGGTCTGCTCCTGTTGGCTTTCAGAAATACTCCCCGGTTTTAGCAGTTGCGTACCGGACTTGTCCAGATCAGCGGCGGCGACCGCCACGCCACCATAAAGGCATCAGCGTCATCACCAGCAGCACCAGTGCCGCCGCAATCACTGTCCATACCGGGTGCACATCCAGTGTTTGCCCCAGGCCGGCGAACACGAAGGTCATCGGCAACATACCGACCACCGAGGCCACCAGGAACCGCAGCGCGGCGACGGAGGTCAGACCTGCGGCATAGCTGATCAGGGCAAAGGAAAACAGCGGCACCAGACGGGTAAACAGGATGCCCCAGAACAGGGATCGCTGGGGCGCATCCTCGGCGAAGACCGGATGCCCGGACAACTTGCGACGAAAATAATCGCGGGCCAGCACACGGCTGGTCCAGAACGCCACCATGGCCCCCACGGAGGCACCGGTCACTGCGATCAGTGTGCCCGGAACCATGCCAAAGGCAAGCCCGGAAGCGGCGCTTACCGGCAATGTCGGGATGGGACCCACCACCACTGCCAGTATCATCAGCAATACCAGTAACACCGGTCCCCAGGGGCCTTCCTGCTGAAGCCAGGCCGCCAGATTCGCGGGAGACAGGGAGGTCGGTGCCCCCAGAGCCATCAGGACTCCCCAGATCCCGGCCAACAGCAGGGCCAGACCGGCGACGGCCAGTACCCGGATCATCAGCTTCTGGCGTTGCAGGGGTTCCAAAACGGGTTGTGCTCCGGCAAAAAACAAAAATGGCGCGCTACTATAACCGTAACGCGCCGGAAGGGTAAGGAACCCTGCGTCAACCATCGAGGATCACTGCTCACTGGTTGGACGCCCAGGGCGTCAGGAAATTACACCAGCATCAGGAATTCTTCTTCCAGGCAAACTTCTCCTTGCTGTATTTGATCGATCATTCAAGTTATGGTGTGTTCAAATTCTGAACGTTGACGTTTAACCATGCCCAGAGTTGCAAAGTTTGACCGAAACAAGGCCCTGGAAGATGCCGTACGCCTGTTCTGGGAGCGGGGTTACAGCGGCACGTCCATGAAACACATCGAGAAAGCCCTGGATATGCGGCCCGGCAGCCTGTATGCCACCTTCGGCAACAAGGATGGTCTGTTCCGGGAAGCGCTGGATATCTACGCCGGCCGTATGTCGCAATCCATGGCTGAATCCCTGGAGGATTCGGCGACCATCATGGACGGCATTTTTGCCTATCTGCGCTCACTGACGGTGCAGATGACCGCCCCCGACTCCCCGGCGCGGGCCTGCCTGGTGGTGAAAACCCTGCTGGAAGTCACCGAGGAGCAGGAGGAGCTCAGGGCCCTGGTCAACAAGCGCCTGCAGGCCGTCGAGGACTACCTCGTGGAGCTGCTGGAAACGGCACGGGCGCAGGGTGAGCTAAAACCGGGAGTCGACAGCCGCCGCCTGGCGCGCCTGATTCAGGCCCAGATCATGGGGCTGAGGTCACTGGCCCAGCGGGATATTGATGCCGAGCACGTGAAAACCCTCACTGAAGACATTATCACTGCCCTTGGCGCCTTTACGCAGCCCCCTGTATCGCACTAGTCTTCCGGATCCCCTGATTCAAAAAAAGGAAAACCGCCATGACCGACGACAAACGCCGCCGCCACTCCGCTCCGGTGGTGGATGGCCTTGGCAAGTCCGCCAGCCGCGCCATGCTGAGGGCGGTGGGCTTCACCGACGACGATTTCCGCAAGCCCCAGGTAGGCGTTGCCTCCACCTGGAGCAACCTGACCCCCTGCAACATGCACATCGACGGCCTGGCCCGGGAAGCGGCCAAGGGTGCTGACGCAGCCGGCGGCAAAAGCCTGATCTTCAACACCATTACCGTATCCGACGGCATTGCCAACGGCACCGAGGGCATGAAGTACTCGCTGGTGTCCCGGGAAGTGATTGCCGACTCCATCGAAACCGTCGCCGGCTGCGAGGGTTTCGATGGCCTGGTGGCCATTGGTGGCTGTGACAAGAACATGCCCGGCTGCATCATGGGCCTGGCACGCCTGAACCGGCCCTCGGTATTCGTCTACGGCGGCACCATCCAGCCCGGCGAGAACCACACCGACATCATCTCGGTATTCGAGGCGGTGGGTGCCCACGCCCAGGGCAACATGGACCTGATCGAGGTGAAGCAGATCGAGGAAACCGCCATCCCCGGCCCCGGCTCCTGTGGCGGCATGTACACCGCCAACACCATGGCTTCCGCCATTGAGGCCATGGGTATGAGCCTGCCCGGCAGTTCCGCCCAGAATGCCGTATCCGACACCAAACTGGCGGACTGCGAAGCCGCCGGCGCTGCGGTACTGAAACTGCTGGATGAGGACATCAAGCCCTCCGACATCATGACCCGCAAGGCCTTCGAGAACGCCATCACCGTGGTCATCGCCCTGGGCGGGTCCACCAATGCGGTACTGCACCTGCTGGGCATGGCCAGCACCGTGGGCGTGGAGCTGGACCTGGATGATTTCGTGCAGATCGGAAAGAAGGTACCGGTGCTGGCGGACCTGCGGCCCTCCGGTCACTACATGATGTCGGAGCTGGTGGCTATTGGCGGCATCCAGCCGCTGATGAAAATGCTGCTGGAGCGGGGCCTGCTCCATGGCGACTGTCTGACCGTCACAGGCAGGACCCTGGCAGAGAACCTGGCGGAGGTAGACGCCTATCCTGAGGGCCAGGACATCATTCACGCCTTCGACAACCCCATCAAGGCCGACAGCCACCTGCGCATCCTGTTCGGTAACCTGTCCCCCACCGGCGCCGTGGCCAAGATCACCGGCAAGGAAGGCACCCACTTCACCGGCAAGGCCCGTGTATTCCACTCCGAGGAAGAAGCCCAGGAGCGAATCATGGACGGTACCGTGGTGGCTGGCGACGTGCTGGTGATACGTTACGAGGGTCCGAAAGGCGGCCCGGGCATGCGGGAGATGCTCACCCCCACGTCCGCCATCATGGGCAAGGGTCTGGGCAGCGACGTGGCCCTGATCACCGATGGCCGTTTCTCCGGCGGCAGCCACGGCTTCGTGGTGGGCCATATCACCCCGGAAGCCGCTGAAGGCGGGCCCATTGCACTGGTCGAAAACGGCGATACCATCACTATCGATGCGGTGAACAACACCATCGAACTGGATATCACCGACGAGGAAATGCAACGGCGTCACCAGGCGTGGCAGGCGCCCGCCCCCAGGTCGACCCGGGGTGTGCTGGCCAAGTATGCCCGCACCGTCAGTTCCGCATCCATCGGCGCCGTTACCGACCTGCCGTAGCAGCCCCGGAGCAAGGTGTTCCGTCCGGCGCCGTGCCGGACGGGATGGTCCGGCCCGGCGCATCAGATATTCTGGCGCTCAATGGTCGAGCCGGACATGTCGCTTTGCTGGCAGGGCAGCCTATCGCCAGGCCTGGTAATCCATTGATCCCCAAGTACTTAACGGTAGCGAAAGGCTTCAGTTCAACGTGGATCCGAAAGCAGCAATCAGTAACCGATAACAATCTCCACTTGCAGGCCGCCCGCTGACCCGGACGAGAATTCCATCTTGCCCTCATAACGCTGAACAACATCCAGCACGATCGCCAGCCCCAGTCCATGTCCGGGAATCTGCTCGTCCAGCCTCAACCCCCTTTTGCCCAATCGGTCCCTGGCGCTTTCCGCGACACCGGGACCGTCGTCACTGACGATGATCTGCATGTATTCACGGGTTTCCACCAGTGACAGCTCCACGCAACGGGACGACCACTTGCCGGCATTGTCGAGAAGGTTGCCAAGTATCTCGCTGAGATCGTGCTCCTCGATCGGCCAACGACGCTCCTGGGTAAGCTCGGTGGCCATCTCGAAGGATTTGTCCGGGTACAGGCGACCCAGCATCCATAGCAGATCGCGGGCCTGTTTTACCGGGTAGGCGCTTTTACCCACCTGCGGGCCCGCGAACCGGCTGCGCCGCATTTCCGTCTCCAGTTGCCTGTCGATGTCATCGAGCCTCGACGCCATTTCCCGCCTGAGGTCTTCATCGAGGGGACGGTTGGTATCCTCCAGAATCTGCCGGACTGCGGCTATGGGTGTCTTGACGCTATGGGACAGGTTGGCAAGTGCCTCCCGCGAGCGCTCCAGACGCAGATCCAGTGAATCCAGCAACTGATTGAGTTGCCTCACCAGCGGACGGAATTCGTCGGGACCATCGACGTTGATTCGCGATATTTCCCCACCCTGTAATTTCTTCAGGGCAGCCTGGAGCGACACAACCGGGCGCAAAGACAATGTTATCCCCACCCAGATACTGCCCACCAGCAGGAGGATCAGGAGAATCGAGACTATGGCCGTCCAGGCATGCAATGCGCCCTGGCTGTTTTTCAACGCCTCCATATCTTCCGCCACTATCACCACGATGGCGGTGCCTTCGACCAGAAACGACCGGCGGTAGGCGAGGATATCAGACGGTGCGTCAGCCACAGTGGCATCATGAACCCTCTCGATACCGTCTCCTTCACCAGCCAGCAGAGGCCTCAACAGGGGCGCCCACGACTCGGGAGAAAACGTCTGCCGGGAGGGTGAGGCTATCGCAAAGGCATGGTGAAACACTTCCTGGAAGTAATCACCGGTGCGCAGCGTATCAAGCCGGCCACCGGACTGATGTATCTGGTGCTCCAGGAAGGCCGCCTCGTCTTTCAACCGGCTTTCCACGAAATCCCGGGACATCCTCTCCAGCAGGGCACCATGAATAAACCAGGCCAGCGCCATCAGGGCGATACCCGCCGGCAGCAACAGGAGCAGGAGCGTTGCCCTGACGGAGCGTGGTCTAACGGACACTGGCATCAAACAGGTACCCCTGACCACGTCGGGTCTTGATGGCATCGGTACCCACCAGCTTCCTCAGCCGGCGGATGTAGGCTTCGATGACGTTCTCGCTGGGGCTGTCGTTCAGGTTGTACAGTTGCTCCATCAACTGTTCCTTGGAGAACACCTGACCGGGGCGGCTCATGAGACATCGCAGCAGCCGGAATTCCGTACCGGTCAGGCTGAACTCCCCGCCATCATCCGCTTTCAGGATCTGACGGTTCTCGTCCAGTTCGAAACGCCCGGCCTTCAGCGAGTCCAGCACCCGCCCTTCGCTGCGCCGCACAATGGCATGGAGCCGGGCAATCAGCTCCTCGGTCTGGAAGGGTTTGGCCAGATAGTCATCGGCACCGGCTTTCAGGCCGTTGACCTTGTCCTGCCAGTCGCCTCTTGCGGTCAGGATAAGCACTGGAAAGTCGGCATGATGGCCGCGCCATTGCCCCAGCACATCCAGGCCGTTGCCATCGGGCAGCCCCAGGTCGAGGATGCCGACCCGGTAATCCTCCTGCTCCCCCAGGAGCCTCGCCTCCCGGGCTGTGTTTGCAGTATCCACGCTGAACCCTGCCTTCTCCAGCTGCCCTCTGAGCCCTTCCGCCAGCAGGCGGTCATCTTCCACCAAAAGCAATCTCATTCGCCACGCATCTCCGAAGTTGGCACAAGTACCAGCCAGTGTTACTGAGCCACCTTAACTCAGCCTGAACAAAAGATAATCCGGCGTTTTCAGCAAGGATTCAGGTTACCGGGCCATGGTAGCAACCGTTTCTGGACATTGCTCAATTTCCAGAGCAAGGGGACAGGCGTTACAACGCAATCCTTGCACAGGAGAAGACGGAATGGATACCCCGGAAGGGCCGGACCGAGTCCACGGGGTGGCGGGTCTTACCGGCCTGGCACCTTACTGGGTCGAAGTGGACACCAATCTGTACGTCAGTGATGAAGGCGACGCCTCGGCCGACTTCGAGGCGGAGTATGAGCTGCTCTTCACCAACTACTGGATCCTGTCCGCCAGCTTCGAAACCCTGGTGGCCTTTTCCGAGGACCGGGAGATCGGCGTCGGCAGCAGACTGAACTCCACCGAGGTCGGGTTGCGGTTGAGCTATGAGCTGATCGACCGGGCCTTCTCGCCCTATGTGGGCGTGGTCCACGAGCGCAAGTATGGCGACACTGCGGATTTCGCCGAAGCTGACGGCGGCGGAGCCGAAGCCTGGTTTGCGGTGATAGGCGCCCGGATCATGTTCTGACAGGTATCGGATGATTCAGGTCAAGGAAGACCGTTTCTGCCCGACAGATTCCGGCTTTTTTCAGCCAGAATTCAGTTTCATGGTCTTTACTGAAGACGATGCAGATCAATGCAGATCGATGCAGATTGTCAGGAGGATCCTATGAACAAATTTACCCGTTTAATGGCGTGTTCACTTCTCGTATCCGCCCCCGTGCTGGGATTTGCCCAGGGAAATTCCGGGCAGATGCCCCAGGGTGGAATGATGAACCAGGAACAAATGCAGCAGATGCATGACAACATGTCCCGGATGCAGGGAATGATGCAGCAGATGCATGATGCCAACCCGGGCGCGGAACGCGAGCGCCTGAGGGACCAGCACATGGAATCCATGCAGGAACACATGGAGATGATGCGTGGAGGCATGATGGGGCGTGGTCAGGGAATGATGGGCGACGGCCAGGGCATGATGGGTAACGGCCAGGGCATGATGAACAATCAGGGCCAGAAGCAGTCCGGTAACTCCCGGGGAAATCGCGCCGGGGGTGCTGATATGGATTATGGGCAGCGCATGCAAATGATGGAAAATCGCATGAACCAGATGCAGCTAATGATGGAGCAGATGCTGGAGCATATGGATCGTAACCAGCGGGGCTCGCGCTGAACAACAAGCTGAGCCCCAATTAACCCGACTACCGGCATGATCCGGTTGCGCTTCAACACCCTATTCCCTGTCACTGTGCCAGGGAATAGGGTGATGCCGGTTGTTGGTCATTCGGTGTTGTTGCGGCTGCGTGACGGCGGAGCGCGATGATCACCTTTGCAAACGGATCCGGTTTTAACCTGTTGTGTTCGCAGATTTGAGGAGAAGAGGCGCAAATCCGCCGCCGGGCGTACGGAAATTGGTCGTCTGACCCCGGTAAAGCCTTGCTGCCGCCAGCAGCAGAGCGCCACGATAGGTATACAGCCGCACGTCGACCTTGAGCATCTCCCGCTTTCCATCCACTAACACCAGGCGTTCCGAGGGAGGCACCAGGGCCTGGGCGATGTAGTCGCTTTCCAGAATACGGTTGAACGTACTTTTGGTCAGTTTGCTGCCCCGATACACTCCCTTACTCCCGTGGCCTGCGACAGGTTTGAAGAACCACTGCCGTCGCTGTTGCCAGAGAGCATCGGCATTATCAGCCGTAACCAGCACGGTCCGGGGAATACCGGAGCGCAGCAATTCGGCATTCTCAGCACTCAACCCCCACCCCTGGAGAGACGCCTGATCGGACATCACCGCCAGGTTGCGCTTGTCGGCGAACAAAGCGTGGATATGGGGATTGGGGGTAATGACCGCACCTCCCTCCAACCAGGCAGTGCGCAGGGCGCTGTGCCCGGATGCGTCGAGTCCGAAATCCACCAGGCGATTGTAAACCAGGTCAATTCGCTTGCCGCCACCATATAGTGTGCCCGATTCATATCGAAAGTCAGACGGCGCGAGTATGACGGCGTCGATACCATGGCTTCGTAATGACTGCTGCGCCAGCCTGAATTCCGGATAGAGGTACTGGCTTGCAGGCTCATCATCGACGATCGCAATCCTCTCCGGCCGTCCACTGCCACGCTGGGCGCGCCATTCGCTCTCGAACTGCGCGGTTACCTCCTCATCGAAGTCTTCGGCCCCGGCCACATGCGTGGAGCCACCGCAGCACTGTGACTGGGCACGTGCCAGCATGGCATTGAGGTACCCTCCCCCGGCATTGGTATTGATCTCGATAAGGCGAGGTCCATCCTCACCAAGGTGGAAATCATAGCCCATGAAGACGCCTGCGGGGCCAGGATCGAACTGCGCACTTTGCGGAGCCCAGCCAAGTACTTGTCGCTGATAGCCGGGCAGCGCGGCAGCGGTCTCCAGGGCCTGAACCGTAGCCTTCATCTGACCCAGATCCGGAGGGGGGACGAAAACGGCGACGTCTGAAAAGAGTTGGTCCCAGGCCGGACTGGACAGAACCCCGTCGGCGTCATCACCCAACTGGTCAGCGAGGCTCCTGGTAATGGCATGTCGATCAAGAGTCACGCAACTACAGTGCTGATTCAGTCTTTCTGCTTCGGTCTTTTCTGACGAGGTATCAGTTTTTTGCAAGAACTATCCTTTTCGAAGTTCAGTCTGGTTTCAGGTCTGCATCGTTCAATAAATGCTGTTTTTCAAGCTCGTTGAAGGATACCGGCGCAGTCGATTTTTTCATTAAGTCGAGTCGACTATGCCACACGACATTAACCCGCGCATTTCAGATTGTTCTGGAGAGCCAATGCTCAAGTATCCACAAATCGACCCGGTACACGCTGGCGCAGCGTCAGGTCTGTTTCTGTTGCTCTACGGGACATTTCGTTTTACCGTCGAGTTCGTTCGCCTTCCGGACCCGCAACCGGTGCTCAGTGGCGACCAGGTCGTGAGCACTCCATCGCTGACAGCGGCCTGCCCGGGGTTTTCAGCCGAGCTGGCCCAGCACGGGAAAGGCCGACAGCATCCAGGATGCCAGGCGGGTCATCTGGCCGGTGACCACCATCACGCCCATGATCACCAGCACCGCGCCCGCCAGCATCCTCAAGTGTTGGCTCCAGCGGCTGAGCCAGCGAACGCGTTTACGAAAGTGCTCGATGGACAGCGCAGTTATCAGAAAGGGCAGTGCCAGGCCCAGCGAATAGACAGCGAGATATAACATCCCCGCTTCCGCATTGGCATGGGTCGAGCTGAGCGCCAGTATGGCTCCCAGAATGGGTCCGATGCATGGGGTCCAGCCAATGGCGAACGCCACACCCAGCAGAAAGGAGGCGGTCGGGCGGCCTCCTTCCAGGGCCTGTCCCAGGCGCCAGTCTCTTTGTAGCGCAGGCATGCTCCACCAGCCCAGCATGAACAGCCCCATAAGCACAATCAGCACGCCTGCCACCAGATTGGCTTCCTGCCGGTAGGCCATCAGCCATTGCCCCAGCAGACTTGCACTGGCGCCAAGCGCAATGAAGACCAGGCTGAACCCCAGCACAAAGCAAAGGCTCAGCCAGAAGGCCTTCAGGCGGTTGACACCATCATTGACAGCCCCACCAGTGACTACGGACAGGTAGCCCGGCACCAGCGGCAGCGTACACGGCGAGAAGAAGGACACCAGGCCGCCAAAAAAGGCGGCCGTGATGCCCCAGGTTGCCAGGTCCGGCATCATCAGTACTCGTAGCGTTTTACGCTTTCAGCACGCCCGCCGGCGGCAAAGGCCATCACGTCATAGCTGTCCTGACGACCGGTCTCCATTCCCGGAACACCGTGGGGCATACCGGGGACGGCAATGCCGATTGTCCTCTCACCGAAGGGGCGGGTTTCCGACTCAACGTAGTCAACAATATCAGTCGCCTCTACATGCCCTTCTATTACCGCGCCATCAATGAGGGCGGTATGGCATGAGGCCAGATCCCGGGGCACCTGATGCTCTATCTTGATATCGTTGATGTTGTCGGTGTTTTCCACTTTCACATCAAAACCGTTTTGCTCGAGGTGTTCGATCCACCCCCCACAGCATCCGCAGCTGGGGCTCTTGTGAACGGTTATAATCCGGTCCGCCGGAGCGGACACTGCCTGCGATGGCGTGGATTCGGCCGCTTGCAGTTTGAAGCCGATGGCAGTGACACCGATTACGAGGGCGACAAGGCCCAGAGTAGCTTGAGTTTTCATCGTTATTACCTTCGAAGTAAAGTGGTCGCTGCCGGCAACGGGATAACAACCGGATGCCGGCGCCTGAACAGCCGATCAGTTACTGATTCAATTCGCCGTCGTGATGATCAGAGTGGGTTGTCCCACTCTCGCTCTGGTTGGCACTGTCCATCATTTTCAGGCAGGCGGTATGCATGGCGGAATGGTCTTCCTCAGACATGGAAGACATCATTTCCATCATTCCCTCCATGCCTTCCATGTTGCCCATATGGCCACTCATCATGCCCATGCCACCGTGCTCGGATTGGTGAGCGTATACGGCCATACTGCCGATTGCGGCGGCCAGAACCACGGCGGCGCCTGCAAGTTTGAGTTTTGTGCTTTTCATCGGGATCTCCTTCCAGGCATGGCGGTCTCAAATCCGGACGCGGTTGAGGTATGCGCACTAGCCTGAACAGCTATGGATGTGAGGTATAAAAGCCTCAGCGTTGCTACAGCAACAAAGCGTTCAGGAGAGGAAGTCAGGAGGGGGAGTCAGTACTTCAGGAATAGGATTCTGGTAGGCCGTCCGTGCCGGTATGGCGATGAACTGGCCAGGGAGCTGCGCCGGTGCCCATAACGAGCCCGCCACCGGGCCGAATACCAACACAAAGGAGCACTGGGGAGCCGCGCTGATGCGGCACTGAGACTGCTTCGGCTCGTTGCAGTCCATTGGTACGTCATTGTCGGATTCAGCGGCACTTTCATGGTCCAGGCCGCCGCAGCCAATCGTCTCCGCCGCCACCATACCGGCATGATCACTCTGCCCGGGAACCGCGCCCACGGAGGACCCGCCTGCCAGTAGCAGAATGCTCAGAAATGCCGCGATAAGCTGACGAGCAGACATAATCGTTTCCAGACAGAACCGTCGTTTCACTGACGAAGTGAAATTGCTTCACCACCGACTGATCAGCGCCCGACTTGAGTCACTGATACCATCACCAATAATAGAACCCTTGAGCAGGTCACAGGTCAACGATATCGCAATTGGTTTTCACCGGTTTGATCCGGATCAAACCCGGGCACCATTGTCAGGAGTTGTCGCTCTGTTTCAGGTCAGCTTGTGAAAACTCCACGGAAGAGGAGGGCATCGAAGCCAGAAGTGGAGCGGGCGAAGGGAATCTAACTATGATTATTAATCAAACACTTAGAGTCTAAAACCTGGTTCGCCATACAAGCCCCGCTAAAAACGGGGGGATTACCACCCGATCGGGGCAATAGAATCGGTTGCCTAGGTCTTGATACCTAGTCTTAACCTTTCTCATTCCCTCTGGCCGCTGACCCGTACGGAGGTACCAACCCCCACCCAGTTTTTTGCAATGTTTGACCGGATCTGGCCTGCCTAACTCAATCGTCTGGCTCTACACCGTCCCTCACAGTGACGAATAAAAGCGATTTCCCTTGATCAAGCACGAAAGGAGGTCGAACTCCATCCTCACCGAAATCTACGGGAGGCCGGTACATGAATATTGTTGGTGGAAGGTTCTCACTCACCAGTCCCCCGAGTTTCAGGTTTAACTCTCTGAGGTCTCTGTCCTTGCTATAACACAAGGCGAAGCCCTCCGGATTCCGACGATCGTGGCCGGCATTCAGTCGATAGCCATACCCGTTCTGACCGATCATATCGGGTAAAGGCAATCGCTTTGAGACACTTCCTTCCCTCACATTAAAGCGGGCCATACACTGATCCCCATCGGGCGTCACAGCGGTGATACGAGTTTTGTAATCGGAGAAAACGAACGGGAGACCAATGTCCTTATGCTGCATCTCCAGCTCATAAGTGAACCCCATTTCCTCCATCGCAGTGACGGTGGCCGCGGTCATTGAGTCAGATACCCACCTCAATGCCTGCGCTTCGACGGCGTCCTGGTCATTCGCGGAGATCTCGGACTCAGGCACCCATGCAATGATAGAGTGGCGCTTGATCTGATCGGTTGGTTCAGCCATTGAGAAAAGCAGGCCCATCCCGAAAGCCGAACCAAAACTGAGATCAAGAAGATCGGGATCCATCAACGAAAATGTGTCCAGACCGATAGACACAGCATCACCCAGGCCTCGTGACAACTGATCCCGGGAAACCTCCACGTCTTCCAGTTCGTCCAGGCCGACGGATCGGGCCAGATTGTATGCCCGGCTGTGGTCAGCGTCTTGGCTGTATGGTTCGTTTATCGCTGATGATCCCGCACACCCCGATAGAAGCAGGGGAGCCAGAACTGAAAAGATGACGGCGCGCATTCGATGATCTCTTGGTGCATTTCCAAGACATGTTATCGGAATACCATAATCGCGAGACCAACCTTACCTCTATCTTTTGCAATGTTTGACGGGAACAGACTATTGGGCAGTTCTTGATGTAGAAAATCATTCGTAGCGATTGGTAAAATTCCACGAATCGCCACGAACCCGGCCATTAGCTGTTTACAGGCGGGGCAGGCTCCTCCGGCCTGGCTTAGCGGTTGAGCGATTCCAGGATACCGATATCGTCAAAGGGCTCATCGAAGTACCCCGTTGCCATCAGATCTGTCTTTATGCTCTCAGGCAGCTCGATGTACTTCCGCTCAAGCTCCCAGCTGCCCGGCCCGAATAACAGCGGGCGGGTATTCTCCAGTACAGCGCTCGCCTTGTCGGAAAGGTTGACTTCCTCCAGTCGCCCGATCGCATAGGCCAGCTCTGTCAGTTCCGGTTTTTCACAGGCTCTTTGTGCCATCGCACTGGACGTTACGAGGAAATGACGAGCAGTGTCCGGCTCAAGGCTGGTTAGCTTGTCCATCACCTCAGGGGACGGGAGTTCACGCGAACTCGCTTTTGCCTCGCACCGTTCAATTGCTGAACCATAGTTGGCGATTTTTTCGGCCAGATACCGGTGTTCAATGTCCTGTTCTTCAGCATGAGAGATGCCGGAGGCCAGAAACGCGAAAAAAGCTGGAATCAGAATTTTCATTACCGACCTCTGCAGCCATTGTCTACAGCTTCCCAGAACTGGCGCTGCTGATAGGTGAGCCCCTGACGCAGACGTTGCATCTTCGCGATATCGGAAACCCTTCTGCGCACGATGGGGCTGATGCTGTTCATGGACTGAGTAAACAGGACCCAGTCCGTGGATGCGATATTGAATGAGGCTTCGGGCGCTTTATTCCCCAGGAAGATCGTTGCCAGCACACCGACGGGCAGGGCTTTCTCCAGCCAGTCCCCATTTCGTTCTGCTTTCCGGATAGCTTCGAGGGCTTTCCGATCTTTTTCACTGAGCTGGAGATCAACAATACTCGGACATTCCATTCCTTTTCACCTTCCTTGTTTGAGACGGGTCCAAGTCTAAAGCCTCGCATGGCAGGCAGTCAGTACTTCAGGCACCAACCTGCCGGTTTTTCTGGGAACTGCGGCACGAGACAAGAAAATGCTCTGCTCATCCCCTTCGGGCTGAGGCGCCCTGCCTACCGAGAGTATTTCATTGATTTCCTGACCCGAACACCGGTTGGTCGACCGCCCGTCTGACTATTTTTGCGAATCCCGAGCGCCCCTGACCTGGATGACATCGGTCTCCCTGCGAGCCAGCTTTGCACTCACCGCCGGATAGCCTCCGACGCCCATCCAGCTCCACCGGCCACCGGGCGCCTTGAATCTGACCTCTCACCTCTTGGCGCCCTTGGAGTCAACCGTGAAATAAAGCAGATTGTCGCCGCCCCTTACCCGGTAAAGCTTGCTCTCCGGCTCAAGGCTTCTGAGAACCATTTCAGCCAGAGGAGTGCGTTTGATCTCGGTGCGTTTCACAGCTACTGCGTCCTGATTTGTATGGGAGAGTTCGCCATCAAAATTACCATACAAACGCCCATACAAAAGGGGGCCCGATATAGAAGGATGTACAGGGACGTATAAATTCGTCGATTGCTTGCAACTAGCTGATTTAAAGATGAATACTGGAGGTATGAGGATGTTCAGGGACATCGGGATGGAGCGGGTGAAGGGAATCGAACCCTCGTCTTAAGCTTGGGAAGCTTCTGCTCTACCATTGAGCTACACCCGCATGATCCCAATATAAGCCTGCCCGTCGAAACAGGCAACACCCCGGGAAATACAGTATTCGCAGGCACTAGCGTCCCGTTTGAGGCAGATTTTAGTCTCTTTCGAGGCGAATAGTGGTTCTATTTGACGATAAAGGGACTGAAAATAACCAAATCCGGCTTTTCCACAGTACAACAGACCCAAGTCCGACAGGCTGCTAGTATTCAGGGTACCGCTGGCAGGAACCCGGAGCGTGCGCCGATTCAGGCGAATCGTGTTTTCCCTTTGGCCGCCCGGACGTCTTTTCACCTGGAGTATTCATGGACCCCTATCTGATCCTTATTGGCGCCGCCATGCTCGTCATGAGCATACTGCTCAGCCCGCTTTCCAGCCGGGTGGGCATGCCGGTGCTGCTGATTTTCCTGGTGGTGGGCATGATAATGGGGGAGGACGGAGCCGGCGGCATCCGTTTTGACGATTTCGAGCTGGCCTTTGTCATTGGCAATCTGGCCCTGGCGGTGATACTGCTGGATGGCGGTATGCGGACCCGGGCTGAAACCTTCCGCGTTGGCCTCAAACCGGCGGTCATGCTGGCCACCGTGGGGGTCTTCATCACGGCCGCCCTGGCCGGCCTCTGTGCCTGGCTGATATTCGACCTGCACTGGATGGTCGCCCTGCTGATCGGCGCCATCATATCCTCCACCGACGCGGCAGCCGTATTCTCCCTGCTTCAGGGTCATGGCCTGCATCTGAATGAACGGGTCAGTGCCACCCTGGAAATCGAGTCCGGCTCCAACGACCCGATGGCCATTTTCCTGACCCTGATGCTGGTCAGTCTGCTCAGTGCCAATGGCGCATCGAGCCTCGCCGATGGACTGTTGATGCTGGTTCGCCAGTTTGGCATCGGTACCCTTGTCGGGGTTCTGGGGGGCTTCCTGATCGTGGAGGTGACCAACCGGATTCGCCTGACCCCGGCACTGTACCCACTGATGGTCGCGGCCGCCGGGTTGTGTGTATTTGCCGGCACCAACATCCTCAGCGGCAGTGGCTTTCTTGCCATCTATCTGGCCGGTGTGATTGTGGGTAATCGTCCGGTACGGATGATGCCGATGATCCTCCAGGTCCACGACGGCCTGGCCTGGCTGGCCCAGCTGTGTCTGTTCCTGATGCTGGGGCTGCTGGTCAGCCCGTCGGATCTGCTGCCACTGGCCGGCGGCGGCCTCATCCTCGCCCTGACACTGATCTTTGTGATTCGGCCATTGGCGGTGTTCAGCACCCTCTGGCCTTTCGGGTTCAACCGTCGTGAACTGTTCTTCATCAGCTGGGTGGGCCTGCGTGGCGCGGTACCGATCGTACTGGCGCTGTTTCCGATCATGGCGGGGCTGCCGGAAGCCAGGGACATCTTCCACTTTGCATTCTTTATCGTGCTGGTATCACTGCTTGTGCAGGGCACCTCGCTGGCCCCCCTTGCCCGCAAGCTGAACCTGGAAGTACCAGCCACCGGGGAACCCTACCGCCGCCTGCCCCTGGATGTGCCAGCGGCCGGCGATCACGAGCTGATGCTGTTCCCCCTCCGGGGCGATCACTGGCAGGACCCCCGCCCGCTGGGCCGGTTGTCTCTGCCGGATAACACCGCCATCGCCGGTATTTTCCGCCATCGCGAGTGTCTGCCACCGGCTCCGGACCTGCAGATCTCCCAGGGTGACGTCGTCGCCGTTTTCGCGGTGCCCTCGGCACTGCGGGAGCTGGGCAAATCACTGTCGGGCAAACAGGCACCACGGCACCTGGCTGAGCGGGCATTCTTCGGTGACTTCGTGCTTAACGGTGATGCCCTGCTGGGGGATGTGGAGCAGGTCTACGGTATCGAGTTCGATGAGCTGCCGCCGGAGCTGTCACTGGCCGAGTGCTTTGCCAAGCGCACCAAGGGTCATCCGGTGGTGGGCGACAAGGTGACTCTCGGGCCCGTCGTATTGGTGGCACGGGCAACGGAGTCGGATCGGGTGACCAAGGTTGGCCTGAAAATGGCCGAGTCGTGACCGAATGTTGATACACTCCGCAAGCAGGGAAAGGTTTTGTGACATATCCCCACAAAAGTTACCTGCTCACAATACTGGCATTATGCTATAAGGTAACGAAACCGTAATTCATTCAGCCCTGATACTATTGAGCCATGACCTTGCTACTGACTCTCCTGCGTAACACTATCCCCGTCCCGGTATGCCTGGCCCTGACTCTGTTCGTCGCGGGGGCCCTGGCCAATGAAAACCGGACGCTGGCCATGGCCGATACTGGCACCAACGCCTACGGCGAGATCAGTCAACTGGTCATCCGCAAGGAAGAACGCCGCCTTTACCTGATGGCCAACGACCAGATTGTTCGCAGTTACCGCATCTCCCTGGGCAAGACCCCGAAAGGTCACAAGCTGTACGAGGGCGACAGCCGTACCCCCGAGGGCAGCTACACCATCGATCTGCGCAACCCCAACAGTGACTTCTACAAGTCCATCCGCATCTCCTACCCCAACCCCGAAGACCGGGAGCTGGCGGCGTCCTGGGGCCTCAGGCCCGGCGGCAACATCATGATCCACGGCCTGCCCAACGATGTGGGAGACATGGCCTTTGCCTACAAGGGCCTGGACTGGACCGACGGCTGCATTGCCGTGACCAACGAGGAAATGGACGAAATCTGGCAACTGGTGGATGTGGGCACCCCCATTCGCATACTGCCCTGACACGCCTGAAATTCCAGTGGATTCAGAAAGTTCCTGAACCCATACTTAAGTTTGTGTAATTACCTAAGAACTTTTACCTATCTCGAGTTAACATTTTTGTCTGGAGTGTTTTACACTGTAACTGCACCCGGTGGGGAAGCCCATCGGACCCGGTTTAACAGGATGTTATTCATTCAGAACTTCTGAAACACAGGAAGTATAACGACTAATAAGGGGATTCAAGACATGCGTAAGTTGACGATCGCAGGGTTTGCACTGGCCACGGCTCTGACTGCCGGTTGTGCCACTACTGATCAGGCTGCTATTGATGAAGCGTCCGCAACTGCCAACTCTGCAGAGCAGACCGCCAGCAACGCCCTGAGCACTGCAAACAATGCCGACCGCAAGGCAAACACTGCCCTGCGCCGTGCCGAGCAGGCCCTGGCAGAAGCCAAGGAAGCTCAACAGTCTGCAGACGAAGCAAACGAGCGCGCTCGTCGCATGCTTCAGCGTTCCAGCCAGAAGTAATGGTGGGATAGCAACTGCACAAAAAAGGCCGGCAAATGCCGGCCTTTTTTGTGCCTGAATGGCTTAGCCGTCAGTACCCACTCCCTGACCACCGTTACCTGACCCCGCTGGCGCGGAAGGCCCCCTCGGCACGTTCTTCATAAAGGTTTCAATGAAATCCATCGGTAGCGGGAACACGATAGTCGACGAATTACTGTTATTCATGTCAGCCAGTGTCTGCAGGTAACGCAGCTGCATGGAGCCGGAATTGCCGGACATAACCTCGGCCGCCTCCAACAGTTTTTTCGATGCCTGCAGCTCACCTTCGGCATGGATAACCTTGGCCCGACGCTCCCGTTCCGCCTCTGCCTGCCGGGCAATGGCGCGAATCATGGACTCGTTCAGGTCAACGTGTTTGATTTCCACATTGGCCACCTTGATACCCCAGTCTTCGGTCTGGGCATCAATGATCTCCTGAATATCCGAGTTAAGCTTGTCCCGCTCCGACAACATCTCGTCCAGGTCATGCTTACCCAGCACTGACCGAAGGGTGGTCTGGGAAAGCTGACTGGTGGCGGAACCAAAATCTTCCACCTGCAGGATAGCCCTTTCCGGATCCACTACCCGAAAATAGAGAACCGCGTTTACCCGCACCGTCACGTTGTCTTTCGAGATCACGTCCTGGCTGGGTACATCAAGAACAACTACCCGCAGGTCGACTCGCGTCATCTGCTGGATGCCAGGAATAATGATAATCAAACCCGGCCCTTTCACGCCCTGGAAACGACCCAGGAAAAACACCACGCCACGCTCGTACTCGGGCAGAATACGAATAGCGGAACCCAGAATCAGCAGTAACACCACAATAGGTGCAATCCAGGGAATCAGTTCACCGAACATAATGCCTCCTTACTGTTGCCCAGACCGGGTCTGGGTTGATTGGCCAACCTGGTGAGCCAAGGATGGCTCGGCACCGGGGCTGACTTCCACCGTCAGGCCGTCGACATGCTCTGCCTTCAGCCACTGGCCATTGGTTATCGGTTCCTTGCTGATAGCATTCCAGCGCTCTCCACCGAGCTGCACGTGACCACGATAGAGGTCGCCATCCTGTTTGAAATCGTCAAGCGCCCGGCATCGCGTATCGGACACATGCTCCACACCGACAGCCGACGGCTTGCCCCGCAGTCCCATGAACCGTGTCACGGTCCACAGAATAAAGCCACCTGCCACGGCAGCGGTGCCCCCCACGGTGGGCAATGAAATGTCACGGTGACTGCCATCCATCAGGATAACCGAACCCAGCACGAACGCGACGATGCCGCCGACCCCCAGCATGCCAAAGCTCGGCGCAAAGGCCTCACCGACAATAAAGGCGAGACCCAACAGAATGAGAGCCAGGCCGGCGTAGTTCACTGACAGCACCTGGAAGGCGAACAGGGCCAGCACCAGACAAATGGCGCCGATGACCCCCGGATAAAGGCTGCCGGGATTGGCGAGCTCGAAAATGATACCGTAGAAACCGATGATCATCAGGAAGTAGGCAACGTTGGGATCGGTGATTACCGACAGCAGATCGGTGCGCCAGTCCGGCTGCTGGCGCACGATAGCCAGATTGGCCGTATCCAGAGTGCGCTCGCCGTTGGCCATCACCACCTGGCGACCATTGATCTGGGCCAGCAGGTCATCCAGGTCGTCCGCCACCACATCGATCACGTTCTGTTCCAGGGCCTCACTGGCGCCCAGGTTCACCGCCTCACGCACCGCCCGTTCGGCCCAGTCGGCGTTACGTCCATGGCGCTCCGCCAGCTCCCGGATATAGCTGACCGCATCTTCCATCACCTTGCGCTCCATCGCGGTGCTGCCCTCAGATGACGGCTCGCTGTCCCCGGCCTCCCCCTCTTCCCCGGACGAGGAGCCATCACCGTCATTCTCGGCGGGTTCACTGCTGCCCGGCATGCCACCCATTTGCACGGGCGTGGCCGAGCCAAGGTTGGTGGCAGGGGACATGGCCGCCACATGACTGCCGTAAAGGATATAGGTTCCGGCGCTGGCCGCCCGGGCGCCGGCGGGGGTCACCCAGGTAACTACCGGCACCTCGGACGCGAGAATGCTCTTGATGATGGTGCGCATGGAATCCATCAGGCCGCCTGGCGTGTCCATGCGCAGAACGACAACAGCCGCCTCATCCAGCTCGGCCTGTTCGATACCGCGCACGACATAGTCCATGGTGGCGGGGCCAATGGCACCGTCAATGGTCAGCACCACCGCCGAACGGTTGGCGTCGGATTGCGCCAGCGCCCACTGACCCACTGAAAGGCCAAGCCCGAGCAATATCAGGCCAACCCACAGACCGAGACGAAAGCGCGATGATGTCAGTGTTTCCATTCCCTGCTCCCTTGCGTGGTATTACCGCCTGGCGGACCAGCCAGGCCGACACGGGCAGCCCGGGATTGCGGCCACCTCCGGCTCAGAACCAGCGCTGGGGCGAAGGCGGGCTGTTACCGGACGGACTGGCGGCTGCTTTCTCCGACGGTTCACCGGCGCCCGCGGTATCGCCATCGCGGCTGGCAACCTGCTGCACCCTCTCACCTATCATACGGGGAATGCCGTCAGCCTGATCAACCGCAAGCTCGACTTCCCGGCGCTGGACTTCCAGCCCCTCGACTTCTTCGGTGAAACCGGCAAGTTTCTCGGTGACCTGCTGCCACAGGCGCTCCTTTTCATCTTCCGGGTATTCCTCGCGTGCACGATGCACCTCAAGCCAGAGCTGGCCATCACGCATGCCGATCTTCACTGGCTGCCGAACCACCTGCACCGGCGTTCCCTTGTCCACCAGCTTGGCAAACCCGATGATATCGTCGTTGTACATGCGGAAGCAGCCATGACTGACCTGCATGCCAATGCCGAAACCCTTGTTGGTGCCATGGATCAGGTAGCCTTTTTCACTCAGGATCAGGGCATAAGGCCCCAGAGGGTTCTCAGGCCCCGGCGGGATCATTCGCGGCAGGTGCTCACCGTTGGCCTCGTATTCCGCACGGATACTGGAAGGGGGGTACCAGGCGGGGGAGGAAATCCCCATGGTCACCTCGGCATCGGTCAGGGGAGAGGGGTTGTCATCGGTACCCACGCCGACCGGAAACACCTGGACACCGCCATCACGGTAGTAGTACAGCCGGTATTCAGCCAGGTTGATAACAATGCCTTCGCGGCGGGAATCCGGCAGCACATATTTGCGAGGCAGGGTGATATGGGTGCCTTCACCGGGAAGCCAGGGATCCACACCCGGGTTGGCCTTGACCAGTTCCAGGTACCCGAGGCTGCGGCGGTCGCCGATATCGGCGAAGGTATCCTCATGCTCGGTGGTCATGGTCTGCAGCTTGCCCGCCAGATCACCTTCCAGCACCCAGACCGGGGCGCCGGTCCGGCTCTGTTCGGGCTTCTCACCGGGTTGCCCCGCTGGCGCCTCAATCTCTGCCGGTGCGCCGTCGCCAGCCTGACGACCACCTGCCTCCTGTGCCGTGACGGGCCCTGCAGAAGCCCACATCAGCAGGCTGAAAACCGTGACTCCAATAACCTTGGTGCTAACCATTCTGGTGTTCCTGACGTTACCGATGGCCCGAGGTTACGGGCGTGTTGATCCCAAAGACAGTGTGACCTCCAGCCAGGGCCGGAGTTCCAGCGGTCCCGGTCCGCTGTTGCACTTCATGTTCCGTTAAAGGCAGCAATCACCGTGATCACTGCCAGGCAGATGAACAGAATGCTCGCACCAATTCTGGCCGTCGCCATTGGCAAACGCTGCATCAGCCACTTGCCAGCTATAATGACCGGGATGTTAGCCAACAGCATACCAACCGTGGTGCCTACGATCACCCAGAACGTGGCGTCGTACCGTGCCGCCAGTACCACGGTTGCGATCTGGGTCTTGTCACCGATTTCCGCGAGGAAAAACATGACCGTGGTAGCGGCAAAGGCCCCCAGTCCCAGCAGCCTGGAATCCTCGCTTTCATCCTTGTCCGGAAACAACAACCACAGGGCAATGGCCACGAAACTGAAGGCCACCAGCCACGGCACCCATTCCTGGGGCAACCAGCTCGCCACCCAGGCCCCGAGCAGGGCCGACAAACCATGGTTGACCAGGGTCGCAACCAGGATTCCCAAAATGATGGGGGTACGGCGATGGAATCGACTGATCAGGAATAGTGACAGCAACTGGGTCTTGTCACCAATCTCGGCGATGGCAACAGACAGGGTAGAAGCGAGGAAGGCGTCCATAGAGTGTTCTTTTCCCGGGCGGAATATCAAGACACGAGGAACAGCCACCCTCCGCCCGCTGGAGGTGACCGTTCCCCAGGTCTTGTTAATTCCGCAGGACACCGCCGTGGGGCAGTACCCGGGAACGTGATGGCCATGGGGATGTGCCCCAAGTGTGTTGACCATCACCCGCAACGAGCAATCGCTGCGGAAACTACTCCCCTGAAGGAGATGAGATCATAGCGAGCCGGCTGAAAAACCTCAACCGGCGCTGGTGTTACCTGACACAGTTTTGTCGACTGCCAGACTATTTTTTCAGATTGACGGCGTTTTCCATGACCTTCTCGAACACGCCCAGGGCGACTTCCAGATCCTTGTCCTCGATACCGGCCAGCATCTCGTCCCGCAGTATGTTGCCCCGCTCGTTGAGGTCGTTCATGAAACGCTCACCGGCTGGCGTCAGGTACAGGCGACGGGCGCGGCGGTCACGCTTGCAGGGGCGGCGCTCGATCAGGCCCTGTTCCTCCAGGCTGTCGAGCAGGCGGACCAGGGTGGGGTTCTCAATGGCCATGAGGTGGGCCAGTTCCCGCTGGGTCAGGCCTTCACCACCACGCTGCAGATAAACCATGGTGGACCAGCGAGCCTGGGTGACGCCCAGATCCTTCAGGCGTTCATCCAATAACTTGCGCCAGCGCCGGGTGACCCGGGCAACGGCGAAAGGAAACTGATCTCGAAGAGTTTGCTGATCCATGTCTCGCTTCCTGTTTCTGAAGAT
Source organism: Marinobacter zhanjiangensis (assembly GCF_014651935.1). GTDB lineage: Bacteria > Pseudomonadota > Gammaproteobacteria > Pseudomonadales > Oleiphilaceae > Marinobacter > Marinobacter zhanjiangensis. The sequence continues at coordinate 436,318 of NZ_BMXV01000001.1, forward strand.
TCAGCAATAGTAAGCTAATCATTGAGACGAACACAAGTTACACAATGATCAGAGTTGCGCCAGGTCAAATACGTGGTTCGGGGTCATCCGGCCCCCGAACCTCGGCTTCCATGCCCGGCGTGAGATAAAAGTCCTCATTCCGCGGATCGATCTCCGCCAGCACCACAGAGGCCTCCGGCATGGCCGCCACGAAGTGTTCCTGATCGGCCACCGGCACATCGGGGGTGTGGCTGATGCGATAGCTGGTCACGCTGGCCAGCAACACCAGGAAGCCGGCATTGCCCCAGAACAGTCCGGAGGGCCCGAGAACACTTATCAGTTTGGCCATGACGATGGGGCCGATGACACTGCCGATACCGTAGCTCAGCAGAAGTGTGGCACTGGCCGCCACGATTCGATGGGTCTCCATGCGATCGTTGGTAATAGCCACCGCGATCGGATAGAGGGTTGCCGAAAATCCGGTAAACACGCCTACCAGCACCATCAGCAACGGAATATTGGCGCTGCCGGTCATGGCCACTACAACGGCCGTGGTGGCCGCAATCATCGACACTACGAACATCACCCGCCGGCGGTCGAACCTGTCACAGATCCGGCCCAGGGGCCAGGCAAGGATCATGGCGGCCACGATGGCCGCTGCCATGAACAGGGACGTTCTTGCCACGTCAAGTCCCGCCATGGTGGCGTACACCGGGCCCAGGGCGTAGAAGGAACCGATCAGCACTCCGCACACCAGCGCACCGGCCGCGCCGGTAAACGATTGCCTCGCCAGGGTAAAAAAGGACAGTCGCTCGGTAGACTCGATGACCGGCGCTGCCATCCGCGTGAGCGACAGCGGAATCAGCGCCAGGGTCAGCAGGATGGCTGCCAGGGTAAAGGGTATGAAATCGGCCGGGTCACCCAGGTTCACCACCAGCTGGCCACCGGCAGCGGAAATGTAAAACACGATCTGGTAGACGGCGAAGAGAGCGCCACGGTTGGTGTTGGTGGCACGACTGCTGAACCAGCTCTCGATGACCACCAGCACCCCGGCGATACTGAAACCCGAGATAACCCTCAGGATGGCCCACAACACCATGTTGACCGCCAGCGGATAGACCAGCGCCGTTACCGCAGCCAGGGCCGCAAAGACCGCAAACGCACGTATGTGCCCGACCTGGCCGATCACCTTGTGCACGTAAAGGGTACCCAGCACGAAACCGATCGAGTAACACACCAGCACCCAACCGATCACCGAAGGCTCGATCGCCTCAAGACTCAGGCGGATACCCAGCAGCGTGGTGAGAAACGCATTACCGCTGACCAACAGCAGAATACTAAGAATCAGCGCCGACAAAGACGCCACCGTTCGGGTCATCAGTACCTCTCCGGGGACAATCAGGTTTTCCTGCAGGGCCCGTCTGCCACGGGTAATCCGTTGCTGAATGACCAGCAACCTCTATTTAAGCATCCAACAACATTTTCACCTATTAAGCAGTTGCCGAAACGTGTCTGTCATGACCACCCAAAAACATCTCAAAAAACCTCTGGAAGTCGCGCCGCGCCTAGGTTTTACAAAGTTTTACATTAAGGGCCCGTAACACACCGACGCACCATAATGCTGCTAACATCGTTTGGGTGATCATGGATCGGTCGCTGTCGACCTGACCTCTGTTAGCCATCACCAAGAGCCCGACATTATGAAAAAAACGGAATGGCCCATTCGCTGGGATTTACTGCTGCGTTATCGACTGATAGAGATTGTTGCCCTCTGGGAAGGTCGTCTTACCACCAATCACATCTGCCACGGCTTTGGCATTGGCCGTCAGCAGGCGTCGAAGGACATCAATACCTATCTGCGAGAACTGGCACCCGGCAACCTGGTGTACGACAGACACCTCAAAGGCTACATCCCCGCCACGGATTTCCAGCCCGTGGTCACCCGGGGGCAGCCGGAAGAGTATCTGGAGCTGGCCTGCCGGCACCAGTCCCTGAGTAACTGTTTCGAGAACCTCGATATCGGACTGCCAGACAGCTGTGTGGTGCGGGCCCCCTGCCGCCAGGCCAGCCCGGAGGTGACTCGTGCCGTTATTACGGCCTGTCGTCAGAAACGCAAACTGGAAGCACGCTACCTCACCCTCGACCATCCGGACGGCGAGCCACTGATCCTCGAGCCCCACACGCTGGTGATGACCGGCCAGGGCTGGCACGTACGTGCCTGGAGCGATCGCAGGGAAGGTTTCGCCGATTTCCGCCTCAGCCGTCTCACCGGCAAGCTCCAGGTTTCCCGGGACAAATCCCGTCACCGTGAGGAGCACGACGAGCGCTGGAACCGCATGATCAGCCTGAAGGTTCAACCTGCCGCCGGCCTGAATTCCGCCCAGCGCCGCCTGGTTTGCGCCGATTTCGGCCTCGAGGACGGGCCGATGGAGGTCCGCTGCCGCGAAGCCATGGCGCCCTGGCTGATGCCGATGCTCGGGCTGACGGCAGGGGGGCGCGAGGACGACGTCGACGCCAAACCGCTGGAACTGACCAACGCCGACGCCTTGCCGGCCTGGCTGAAGCCCGGCCACCAGCCAGCGGCGACGCTGAACCAGACCGATACCGTCTGACCGGCACCGGCCCTGACAGACCCCACTGCCGGCGCGGAACCGACTTGCATGCCACGAAAGATCATTGCCCTGCTGCTGATCATTGCCGCCATTCCGGTATCGGCGGCAAACTGCGAAAGCCCCCACGTACCGGTGTCCGACATTCAGGGGCAGGGAAATGAATCCCCCATGGTTGGCCGGCAGGTCAGTGTGGACGGGATTGTCACGGTGGACCTACGCCATCCAGGAGGATTCCGGGGGTTTTACCTGCAGCAGGCACTGGCGGAACAGGACAACGACGACTCCACGTCCGAGGGCCTGTTTATCCACACCACTGCCAACGGTGGCGAACCGGGGGATCGGGTTCATGTCAGTGGTGAAGTCACGGAATACTACGGCCTGACCTCACTGACCGGCGTCTCACAGATTCACGTTTGCGACCGTCCTGGCCTGCCCGAGCCCCGGACCCTGGAAGCCGGTGCCTCACTGCCGGACGACCGGGAAGCCCTTGAGGGCATGCTGGTGCAGACAGTAGCTCCGCTGACGATTACCGACACCTGGAACCTGGCGCGTTACGGCGAACTGGTGCTCTCGCCTGTCCTGCAATGGATACCCACCCAGATCGTGGCACCGGGCCCGCAAGCCCGAAGCCTTCAGGAACAACAGGAGCGGCAGCGGCTGATCCTGGACGATGGCTACCGTCGCAAGCACCCCCGGCCGATTCCCTTCCTGTACGGCCCCGAAGGGGCACCAGCCAGTCCGTTACGGGTCGGCGACCAGATCGCGCCAGTGGCCGGGGTCCTCGAATACCGTTTCGGGCACTGGCGGCTTCAGTCTCTTTACCGGCCCGATATCCTCGACAGCAATCCCCGTGACATGCCGCCAGCACGAGATCCTCAGGCCAGCCTGCGGGTGGTCTCCCTCAACCTGGAGAATCTTTTCAACGGCGATGGTCAGGGCGGTGGTTTCCCCACTGACCGCGGCGCCTCCAGCCATCGGGCCTACCAGCAACAACTGGCACGACTGGTTCATCAGATCCGGGCCACGGAACCGGACATCCTGGCGGTGTCGGAACTGGAAAACGATGGCTACGGCGAGAACAGCGCCCCGGCACAGCTGGCCCGGGCGCTGGGAGAACACTGGCGTTTCGTGCAGGGCGGCACCAACCGTCATGACGATGCCATTCGCAATGGCCTGCTGTACCGGCATGACCGGGTTCGGACGCAGGGGCCGGCCTCGCTGATCACCACAGAGGCATTCAAGCGGTGGCACCGCCCGGCGCTGGCACAGGGCTTTCGCCTGGTCGGCGGGAAAGAGACAGTCACGGTCGTCTCGGTGCACCTGAAATCCAAGAGTTGTCGCAACGCCCCACCGGCCCAGAAGGACGCCGGTGACGGTCAGGGTTGCTATGCCGCCGCCCGCAAAGCGGCATCGCTGCAACTGGCGCACTGGCGGCCACCCGACACCGGCGAGGAAAGCCTGGTGCTGCTGGCCGGCGACTTCAACGCCTATGCCCGGGAAACGCCCATCCAGGCGCTCGCCAACGCCGGCTATACCGACCTGATTGCCCACTTTCATGGCCTGGAACAGCAGACCTTCCGCTACCATGGCCGGCAAGGGACACTAGATTATCATGTCGCCAACGAGCCACTGCGTGAACAGGTCAGGGCCAGTCATATCTGGTCAGTGAATGCCGAGGAGCCCCGGCTCTGGGCCTATGATGCCGAAAACGCACCACCGGTACCGGACGATTTCCTTTGGCGCGCTTCCGATCACAACCCGGTCATCACCGATATCAGCTTGTAATCAATCGATGCCCACGATCTTGTGCATCTGGATGGTCAGGCGCCACCGGGGGTGTTGCAGGCAGTAGTCCACCGCCTTGCGGGTATTGCTGGCCTTGACCGGGTCCCGGCCATTTTCAGGCGTGACCGGGGACGCCATGGGAGACAGGAAATAATGACTGGCCCGGATGGCCAGGAAACGTTCCGGCATGGCCAAGGGCTGCGGGTAGACCACTTTCAGCTCATCGCATTCATCGATAACCACGGCCGCATCGGCTTTCGGGCTGACACAGAGCCAGTCGATCCCGACCGGTGCCGGCAGCGTGCCGTTGGTTTCCACACCCACATCAAAGCCTTGCTGGTGGAAGGCGGCGATCAATGGCTCATCCAGCTGTAGCAGAGGTTCACCCCCGGTACAGACCACATAGGGGCGAATGCCGTTATCGCGGTCGGCACGAGGATCGGAGGGCCACAGGGCCGACACATGGGCCGCCAGTGCTTCGGCTGCCTCGAAGCGGCCGCCGTTCTGGCCGTCGGTACCGACAAAATCCGTATCACAGAAGTCGCACACCGCCGTCGCCCGGCCGGACTCCCGGCCATTCCACAGGTTGCACTTGCTGAACCGGCAGAATACCGCCGCCCGCCCCGCCTGGGCGCCTTCGCCTTGCAGGGTGTAGAAGGCCTCCTTTACACGGTACATCAGTTGCGGGCCTCGTATGGCAGGGGGTCGGTCACGCCGTGGGCGGCAAACGCCTCCAGCCTTTCCACGCAGGAACCGCAAACGCCACAGGCCTTCTGGCGACCGTTATAACAGGTCCAGGTCTGGCTGTAGTCCAGCCCCATGGCAAGACCATCCGCGAGGATGTCAGTCTTGCTGGCGCGAATGTAGGGCGCCTCGATGGCAACGGGCTCATAGTTCGCCACGCGGCACACCGCGTCCATTTTCTCAACGAACTCCGGGCGGCAATCCGGATAGATGGCATGATCACCGCCATGGGCCCCGAACCAGACCGCATCCGCTTCCACCGTCACTGCATAGCCGGTGGCCAGGGACAGCAGAATCATATTGCGGTTGGGAACCACCGTGGATTTCATACTCTCTTCCTCATAGTGCCCCTCGGGGACGGCAACACCGCCGGTGAGGGCGGAACCTGCCATCACTGCCTGCAATGAGCGGATATCCAGCACCTTGTGAGGCACACCCAGCTCCGTGCAGACCCCCGCTGCCGCTTCCAGTTCGCGGACGTGACGCTGGCCATAGTCGAATGACAGCGCATGCACCCGATGCCCTTCAGACAGGGCCCGGTGGAGCAGGGTGAACGAATCCATACCCCCGGAGTAAATCACGATAATGGTTTTCGGCACCTGACCTCCCGCTTACCAAATGGATACTGATCATCCGTCGAGGATTCGTTTAGCATCCCTGCACCCCTCGGAAGTACCTGACTCACAAAATCCTTTCCAGAGGGTAGTATTGCCTTTTTATTGTAACAGCCACCCGACACTATGGGTTCGCGTCAAACCACAGGGACGGTTACACTTTGCAGACAGCCCAGCAACTGACCAACATGCCGATGACCCAGCTCACCGCACCGGCCTTTATTGACTTCGAGGCCTCCAGCCTCGACCTGATCGCCAGCTATCCGATCGAGGTCGGTCTGTGCCTGCCGAACGGGGAACTCCATAGTTGGCTGATCAGGCCTCACGTTCTCTGGCATGACTGGTCTGACAGCGCTCAGGCCATTCACGGCATCAGTCGCGACACACTGGTCGAAGAGGGGCTCAGTGTCAGCCAGGTAGCCCATCACCTGAACGAACTGCTGCACGGCGAGGTATTCTGCGATGCCTGGACCTTCGACAGCTTCTGGCTCCACCGCCTGTACAGGGCCGCCAACATGCGGCCTTCCTTCCAGCTGGAATCGGTTTCCATGTTGCTTTCTCCGGCCCAGGTCCAGCACTGGTCCGCCACGCGCCACAAGGTGATCGACGACCTCGGTCTGCCGGTTCACCGGGCCGCCAACGATGCCCGCATTCTCCATACCACCTGGTGTCAGGTGACCGCCGGCACCCCTGATGAGCAGCGCCCTTCCCTGGGCAAGCTGTAGTGGCCGGTGGATGGTGACAGGCAGAACCCTGGCCGCAGACACCTGACCACAAAAAAAAGGCGCTGCGGGAAACCCGTAGCGCCAAACAATAAAGGAGAGATCACACAGTCACTGACAGTGAAGCTGTGGATTGCACAACGTAAAACACGTGACGCCGGAAATTATCCTCGCAGGGCTGCTGAGTGTCTGTACGCGTTTGCCGAAGCCAGGGTTTCTGCGTATACCCTTGCCCCTGTCACCCATTTGCAAACCCTGACGTCCGCGATACACTGATGATTAGCTGGCTGTACAAGTGAAGTGCCGGCAATACTCAACCGTATTATGAATACAACGGAGAGTCCCCAATGGGCTTGAAGCGACCAACACACCAGTCTTTTGCGAGCACGCGGAGCAAGGCCCTGATGCCGGCCCGTGGCATGGTGATTATCAGGTAACGCTTTCGGCCCTGCCCGGAAGCTCAGGCGACCGGGCATGCAGTCTCCCGCATGAAAACCCGGTCCCGTGAGGCCGGGTTTTCTGGTTTTTGCAGCCGCAAAACGGTAAGGAGAGTGCCATGAACAGACCAACACCCAGACGTGCCACCAACATACCGGCCAGCCGCCGGCCTGGCCCTATCCGTCGTCCGGAAAAAATGCCGCTGCTGGATGCAATCTGCAAAAAACTGAATCAGCGGGTCAACCTGGAGGACGAGCGCAGCGTACTCGGGCTGTACGAGCGGGGCTGGATCTTCAACGGCGTTCTGGCCAGCCTGGACGGCGCCGAGGCCCGCTACGTCAAGGCCCTGGCAAGTCGCTACGATTCCTGGATTGCCCGGCAGGTAGCATAAACTGCTATAGTCTGGCTCATGATAACAAGGAGCCTGTCATGAGCCAGACGTCCGTTGCCGATACCCTCAGAGAATACCTGTCCCTGCTTGAACTCCTCGATGACGCCTACTGGGAAGCCAGCACCATCGGCAACAAGGATATGCTGTACGACATCATCAGCATATTCCACCAGGAAGTGGCAGAGCTGAACAAGCTCAGCATTCAGGACCACCACTACCCTTACGAAGTCATCACCGAAGGCATCCGACGGGTGGTTCCGCAACTCGAGCGCCTGGACGAAAAACGCCACGAGATCATCCAGCGCACCCAGACACAGACGGATTTCCGCGATATCGTATCGTCGGTACTGGGTATTCTCGAGGCGCAGTTACGCACCATCTGACTTGCCGGCTGGTGTCCCCAGGTGCTGGATCTCACCCGATTCAGTCGAGCCGGAGACCCCGCTGAAAACTATCGTGCGATTGCGTCCCTGCTCCTTGGCCTGATACATGGCCTTGTCCGCGAGGTTGCACAAGGTATCCGCCGAATCGGCGTGGTCGGGGTAGACCGCAACACCAATGCTGATGGTCAGGTCCAGCGCCATCCCGAAAGAGACCCTGACCGGCTCATCGGCGATTCGCCCCCGCAGGCGCTCGGCCACCTCCCAGGCTTCGTCAACGGACATTTCCGGCAACACGACGATAAACTCCTCACCGCCAAAACGTCCCAGCGTGTCCACCGTGCGCACACTTTCCGCCAGCCGCAGGCTGATCGACCTGAGCACCTCGTCACCGACCGCGTGCCCCCAGGTGTCATTGACGTTCTTGAAATGATCCAGATCTACCCAGAGCACTGCCAGCTTGCGGTGATAGCGTTCGGCCCGGGCCACCTCCTCCTGCAGGATGCGTTCGGTCTCCCGCCGATTGAACTGGCCGGTCAGGGGATCGATGGCTGCCATTTCAGATAACCGCGCCTCCAGCTCCTTGCGCTCGGTGACATCAAGAATAATGCCTTCGAGTACCATACCGCCGCCGTCCTCAACCCCCCGGCCACGCTCCCATACCCAGATGATCTGACCGTCCGCCCGGTGCAGGCGGTATTCCACGGAAAATGGCTCGGCGCTGCCAATGGCGTCCTCAACCGCTGCGGTCACATTAGCCGCATCGTCCGCAAACACCAGATCGGACCAGGGCAGGCGGCGATTATCGACCAGGTCTTCCGGCTGATAACCGGTCAGCTCACGGCAACCGCTGGAAATGAACTTCATGGTCCAGTAGTCGTCGTACAGGCAGCGATAGGCCATGCCGGGCAGGTTGTCCATGATGGTGCTGAGCTGTCGTTCCCGTGCTTTCAGGGCGCTCTCTGCCGCCCGGCTTTCGGTAACATCCATGCCAATGGCAATGGAGCCGGCAACCCTGCCGGCGGAATCCAGAAACGAGCGCGAGTGCCAGGCGATGGCCCGTTCGCCGTTGTGACGGGTTGCAATGGTGGTTTCCAGGCCCTCGACCTCCTCCTGCCCCGACAGGATACGGCTGACCCTTTCCAGCACCCAGGCGCGATAGTCCGGATCCGGGTAGAGCTTTTCCCAGATACTGTCACTGCCTGTTGCGACATCACTGGAAAAACCGCTGATCTCCTCCGCTGCCCGGTTCCAGATCAGCACCCGCCCCTGGGGGTCCAGTACGTTGATCCAGATATTGGCATTGTCGATCACGCTTTGCTGGAACTGACTCAGGCGGCGGATTTCCTCTTGCTGGCCCAGTTGGTGGTCGAGCATCTCCCGGTCACGGTGGAACTGCCGCAGCATCACCAGGTAGAGAACAACACCGGTAAAGGCAACAAAAGCCCACCCCTTCCAGGTCTGCAGCCGGGTCAGCATCTCCGGATCGCTGACCACCTGTTCCACGGCGGCGTCAGAAAACAGTATCCAGAGGCCACCAACCACGAGATAGGCAAGGGCAACCTTAAGAGATCGTGTTACCGGGGTTCCACTTCTTTTGCTATGGTTCATCAGTTGGCGGTTCTTCAGAGGACATGGGTGACAGGTTACATCGCTGTCGGCACGACTGAACCCTGTGGGGCCATTTCCCCGGCTGGTTTGCCCGAGGGCCCATAGTGAACAGTAGTGTGTCGCATCGGTAACGTCGACCACTGACACAGTTTTTTACAACCGTCACAGTATTTTTCATAAGCGCCTTACCACCTCGTACTTTGACAGGACTGTTTTCCATGATGGCTGGCCACCGCGACACCTCCACCGGCGAAAACCGACGGGCGCTCTGGTCATGGGCGCTGTATGACTGGGCCAATAGTGCCTTTTTCGCCATCATCCTGACTTTCGTCTTCGCCCGCTATTTCAGCCAGTCGGTGATCCAGGATGATGTCGCGGGTACCGAAGCCTGGGGCAATATCGTCGGCCTTTCCGGGGTGGCGGTCGCCATCCTGGCGCCGATACTGGGGGCCATTGCCGACCAGAATGGTCGCCGCAAGCCCTGGTTCATTGGCTTTACCCTGCTCTGTGTGTTCGCCACCGCCATGCTCTGGTTCGTCGCGCCAGGCAGCGGCGATTTGTGGTTTGCCGCCTTCTGGGTGAGCCTCGGCATTCTCGGAGCGGAATGTGCCTTTATCTTCTACAACGCCATGTTGCCGGACCTCGCCTCACCGGCGCGGGTAGGCCGCTGGTCCGGCTGGGCCTGGGGCCTGGGCTACCTGGGCGGTGTGACTTGTCTGGTGGTGGCGCTGTTCGGCTTTATCGAAGGCGATACCGACTGGCTGGGGCTGGACCGTGACAACCTCGAACACGTGCGGGCCACCTTTGTGCTGGTGGCCGTCTGGTTCCTGGTGTTTTCCCTGCCATCGTTTTTTCTGATTCCTGACCGGCCATCCCGAGGTCTGTCGCTGGCATCGTCCGTCCGGGCGGGGCTCGCCCAGCTTGCGGACTCCATCCGGCAGGTCCGCAAGTACCGGATCATTGTCCGCTTCCTGATTGCCCGTATGCTCTATACCGACGGGCTGGCCACCATTTTTACCTTTGGCGGCGTGTACGCTGCCGGCACCTTCGGCATGGATCAGACTCAGGTGCTGCAATTCGCCATCGCGCTGAATGTCACCTCGGGCGTGGGTGCACTGGCCTTTTCCTGGGTAGACGACGCCATTGGCGGTCGCAATACGGTGCTGCTGTCGCTGATAGGGCTGACCCTCAGCGCCGTGGCGATACTGGTGGCTACGGATGCCCTCTGGTTCTGGGTCTTCGGCATGACCCTGGGCATCTTCGTGGGCCCGCTGCAATCCGCCAGCCGCTCCTACATGGCCAGGGTGGCACCGCCTCATCTGCAGACCCAGATGTTCGGGCTGTTCGCCTTCTCCGGCAAGGCCACGGCCTTTATGGGCCCGTTGCTGGTAGGCTGGGTCACCGCCGTCAGCGGCAGCCAGCGCTGGGGCATGAGCACCATCCTGGCGTTCCTGCTGGTCGGGTTCGTGCTGATGCTGACCATTCCGCCGGCTCGGGAGGTGGCCCACAGCGAGCACTGACTCACGCTGCGTTTAGCGCTATGCTCACGGTTTTCAGCCGCGTTGAGGAGCCTTGATGACCCCTGCCATTGATCTTGCCCGCCAGGTGGGCATTACTCACCAGGTACACGAATACGACCACGATCCGAAGAGCGATTCCTATGGCACCGAAGCGGCAGAGAAGCTGGGAGTTGATCCGGACCAGGTGTTCAAGACCCTGGTGGTGGAGACCGACGCCGGGGAACTGGTGGTGGCGATCGTACCCGTTTCCAACAGCCTCAACCTGAAACGGGTGGCGAAGGCGGCAAAGGCCAAGAAGGTGGTCATGGCGGACAAGCAGAAGGTACAGCGCACCACGGGTTATGTGCTGGGTGGCGTAAGCCCGCTGGGGCAGAAGAAGGCGCTGAAGACCGTTATTGACGAGTCAGCACAGACCTTCGACACCATCCACGTCAGTGCCGGCCGCCGGGGGCTGGAAATCGAGCTGGCGCCGGCTGACCTGGCAAGTCTGACCCGGGCCTCATTCGCCACCATCAGGGCATGATTTTTTTGCCACGGAATCCACGGAAAGACACGGAAAAAAGACAAAGAAAAAGAGGATTTGCCACTAAATCCACGAAAGAACACGAAATTTAACAACCAAAGACTTTCTTATTCAGTAATCATTTTTTCGTGTTCTTTCGTGGGTTTAGTGGCTAGAACGATCTTTTCATCTTTTCCTTCCGTGTCTTTCCGTGGATTCCGTGGCGACAAAAAAACCCGGAGAGCAACGCTGCCCACCGGGTTTTTCTCATTCAGGCTTGCCGCTTACTTGGCAGGGGCCTGCTGGCGAGCTTCCTCGAGTAGCCTGTTGAGGGTCTCGCTGGGCTGCATGATCTTGCAGACCTTGTCCGCCGGCGGATGGTAGTAGCCACCGATATCCGCTGGCTGACCCTGTATCACGCTCATCTCTTCCAGGATCTGGTCCTTGTTGTCTTCCAGCTGTCTGGACAGCTTGGTGAAGAACTCTTTCATGTCCTTGTCTTCGTCCTGGTTGGCCAGTTCCTCGGCCCAGTAGCGGGCCAGGTGGAAGTGGCTGCCGCGGTTGTCCAGTTCGCCGGTTACCCGTGATGGTGACTGGTTGTTTTCCAGCAGGCGCCCGGTGGCCTTGTCCAGGGCCTCGCCCATCAGGCGGGCACGCAGGTTGCTTTGCTTCTCGCCCAGTTCCTCCAGCGAGACCGCAATGGCCAGGAACTCGCCCAGGGAGTCCCAGCGCAGGTGGTTCTCTTCCAGCAGCTGCTGCACGTGCTTGGGCGCGGACCCACCGGCACCGGTTTCGTAAAGGCCACCGCCGTTCAGCAGCGGCACGATGGACAACATCTTGGCACTGGTACCCAGCTCCAGAATCGGGAACAGGTCGGTGAGATAGTCCCGCAGTACGTTGCCGGTCACGGAGATGGTGTCCAGGCCCCGGATCAGGCGTTCCATGGTCCAGCGAATCGCGCGCACCGGCGACATGATGCGGATGTCCAGGCCCTCGGTGTCGTGATCCTTGAGACAGGTCTTCACCTTCTCGATCAGCTGGGCATCGTGGGGGCGCTCGTCGTCCAGCCAGAACACCGCCGGCATGCCGGTGGCGCGGGCGCGGTTCACCGCCAGCTTGACCCAGTCACGGATCGGCAGGTCCTTGGTCTGGCAGGCGCGCCAGATATCGCCTGCCTCAACCTCGTGCTCGGTGAGCACGGTGCCATCTTCGGTGACAACCCGCACGGTGCCGTCTTCGGGGATCTCGAAGGTCTTGTCGTGGGAGCCGTATTCCTCGGCCTTCTGGGCCATCAGACCCACGTTGGGCACGGTGCCCATGGTGGTCGGATCAAAGGCACCGTGAGTTTTGCAGAAGTTGATCACTTCCTGGTAGATGGTCGCATAGGTGGACTCCGGCATGACCGCCTTGGTGTCCTTCAGCTTGCCGTCGCGGGCCCACATTTTGCCGGAATTACGAATCATGGCGGGCATGGACGCATCCACGATCACGTCACTGGGTACGTGCAGGTTGGTGATGCCCTTGACGGAATCCACCATGGCAATTTCCGGGCGGTGCTCGTAGGTCTTGTGCAGATCTTCCTGGATCTGCTCCTGTTTCGATTCCGGCAGCTGCTTGATTTTCTCGATCACGGAGGACAGGCCGTTGTTCGGGTTGACCCCGATCTCATCGAACAGGTCGCCGTATTTATCAAACAGCTCCCGGTAGAAGACTTTCACCGCATGCCCGAAAACGATCGGGTGGGAGATCTTCATCATGGTCGCCTTGACGTGCAGGGAGAACATCACGCCAGTTTTCTCGCAGTCCTCGATGGCATCCTCGAAGAACTTCACCAGATCCTTCTTGCTCATGAACATGCCGTCGAGTACTTCGCCTTCCTGCAACGCCAGGTCGGACTTGAGCACTGTCTGCTTGCCCGACTTGTTCTCGAACACAATATTGACACTGGTCGCCTTGTCCAGCGTCACCGACTGTTCGCTGGAGTAGAAGTCACCACCGCGCATGTGGGCCACGTGGGTCCGGGATGCGGGGCTCCACTCGCCCATGGAGTGGGGATGCTTGCGGGCGAACGCCTTGACCGCGGCCGGCGCGCGACGGTCGGAATTGCCCTCACGCAGAACCGGATTCACGGCACTGCCCAGAACCCTGGAGTAACGGGCCTGAGCCTCTTTCTCCTCATCGGTTTCGGGATCTTCACGGTACTCGGGGACCTTGTAGCCCTGTTCGTTCAGTTCCTTGATGGCCGCGCGCAGCTGGGGGATAGAAGCACTGATGTTGGGCAGCTTGATGATGTTGGCGTCCGGGTCCTTGGTGTATTCACCCAGATCGGCCAGTGCATCAACAACGCGCTGGTCTTCTTCGAGGTAATCAGGAAAGACTGCCAGGATACGGGCAGCCAGGGAGATATCGCTGGTCTCGAAGGTGATGCCTGCCGGTGTGGTAAAGGTCTGCAGGATCGGCAGCAGGGAGCGGGTCGCCAGGGCAGGCGCTTCGTCGGTCAGCGTATAGACAATCGTGGGGTTTTCAGTTGTCATCTTCGTCCTCTGGGTAATAGATGAATTCAGGACGGTCACCATCAGCATCAAGGGTCTTGTGAACCCATGACGGAACAATGACTGATCAGGGTCTGTTGATAAGTGCTATAAGATAGCATTTTTTTCGAACGCCGGGTTACGATCTTAGTATAAGACCCCGCCCCGGATGTCAGATCAGCCCCGCCCCGGCCAGCCGTTCAGCAATGCTGTCCAGCGCTTCGGGATTGGCCAGGGCATCCCGGTTATCCGCCTTTGCAGAGCCATTGAGCAGCCGCGCCACGGCAAGCTCCACCTTCTTGCCGCTGCGGGTGTAGGGGATGTCCGGCACGGCAATCATGTGCTTCGGTACGTGCCGGGGACTGGCCCCTTCGCGGATGCGCCGACGCAGTTGTTGCTGCAGGGCATCGGTCAGTTCATGCCCGGCTGCCGGCACCACCAGCAACACCACTTCAACGTCACCGTCAACCTGGCGACCCACCACAAGACTGTCGGCCACCTCCGCAATGGTTTCCACCTGGCGGTAGATTTCGGCCGTACCAATGCGCACACCGCCCGGGTTCAGGGTGGCATCGGAACGACCGTAGATAATGGCACCCCCGTGCTCGGTGAACTCGATAAAGTCACCATGGGCCCACACCCCGGGAAAGGTGTCGAAATAGGCCTTACGGTAGCGCTCACCGTCCGGATCGTTCCAGAAACGCACCGGCATGGACGGCAGCGGCTGCCGGCAGACCAGTTCACCACGGCCTTTGCTGACCGGCTTGCCGTCATCGCCGTAGGCCACGGCATCCACCCCCAGCAGGCGGCACTGGATTTCACCCCGGCGTACCGGCAGCAACGGAGTCGCGCCCACGAAGCTGGCGCAGATATCAGTGCCACCGGCAATGGAACCCAGCAGCACCTGCGGCGCGCCATCGCCATAAACCCAGTCGTAGTCTTCCGGCAGCAGCGGCGAGCCGGTGGAGAAGACTACCCTCAGGTGACTCTGGTCCAGGTCACGGGCCGGTTTCAGTTCGGCCTTGCGACAGCCGGCAATAAATCGGGCACTGGTACCGAAGTGGGTGACCCGCTCCCGGGCCACGGTCTCCCACAACATGTTCAGGTCCGGATAGCCCGGGGAACCGTCCACGGTGACCACGGCGGCACCGGTCATCAGGGCCGATACCTGCCAGTTCCACATCATCCAGCCGCAGGTGGTGAAGTACAGAAAACGGTCATCCGGCTCTACATCGCCGTGGAGCATCAGCTCGCTGGCATGCTTGGCCAGTATTCCGGCACTGCCATGCACAATACACTTGGGCTGGCCGGTGGTGCCGGAGGAATACAGGATATATACGGGATGGTCCGGTGGCAGCGGCGTGAAGGAAGGCGCCTGGCCGGAACCGGCGGCAATCGCATCGTCCCAGGTGGTCACCTTGTCGCCGGAGATGGGATCCTCGTCCGGCAGTTGCGGGATACTGACCACGCACTTGAGGGACGGCAGCTGATCAATCAGTTCCCGGAACGCCTGCTGGCGCGGGAAGACCTTGCCACCGTATCCATAGCCGTTGACCGCGATCACCGCCGCCGGTTCGATCTGGCCGAATCGGTCATTGATCGCGCCCACCCCGAAATCCGGCGAGGCTGAACTCCAGATGGCGCCCATGCTGGTGGTCGCCAGCATACCCACGATGGCTTCATAGCCGTTGGTGACGATGCCGGCTACCCGATCGCCCTGCTGCACACCCTGGTGGCGCAAGAACCCTTCCAGGGCGCCGACGTCCGCCCTGAGCTGACGATACGTACGCCGCAGCACCGGGCGGGTTTCGCAACAGGCAACAACGGCTTCCCGGTCGGCGTGGTCGCCGTCTGCCAGTCGCAGCAGGTTGGCGGCAAAATTCAGCCTCATGCCGGGAAACCATTCCGCCCCCGGCATATCGCGACTGCCCAGCACCCTGTCCGCCGGTGTCTCACAGACCAGTCCGCAGTAGTCCCAGAGTTTCTGCCAGAAGGTTTCCAGGTCGTCAATGGACCACTGGTGCAGGGCGTGATAATCGGCGAACGGACCATAACCCTGGCCTTCGAGCCAGCGCCTGAAGCGGCCCATGCGGGATTCGTCCAGTATTTCCCGCGATGGGCTCCAGACGACTGGTGATTGTTCTGTGGTACTCATCCGAACCTCCTGATTACTGCATGTGCCAGCCGTGGCTGACCACAATGGACTGGCCGGTGAGGGCGGCGGACGGGAAGGCGGCCAGATGCACGGCCAGTTCCGCGATATCCTCGACGGTGGTGAACTCACCGTCCACGGTGTTCTTCAGCATTACGTTACGGATCACCTCTTCCTCGGAGATGCCAAGCTCCTTTGCCTGTTCGGGGATCTGCTTTTCCACCAGCGGCGTGCGCACGAAGCCCGGGCAGATGATGTTACTGCGCACCCCGTGTTCCGCGCCTTCCTTCGCCACCGCCCGGCACAGCCCCAGCATGCCGTGCTTGGCCGCCACGTAGGGGGATTTCAGGGGCGAGGCTTCCAGCGAGTGGACCGAGCCCATGTACAGCATGGTGCCGCCGGTGCCGGCATACATCTGGTTCAGAGCGGCCCGGGTTACCAGGAAGGCCCCGTTGAGGTGAACGTCTACCACCTTGCGCCAGTCAGCGTAAGCCAGCTTGTGCACCGGGTCGATGTGCTGTACGCCGGCATTGGCCACGGCAATATCCACGCCGCCCCACTGGTCCGCCAGCTGGCTGAAACCATCGTCCACGGCCTGCTCGTCGGTGACATCCATGACCAGTGCCATGGCCTCGCCACCGGCGGCACGAATCGATTCGGCAGCCTCGCTGGCACTATCGTGACTCAGATCGGCAATGGCTACCCGGGCGCCCTCGCGGGCAAAAAGTTCGGCAATTGCCCGGCCAATACCCCGGCCAGCGCCGGTAATCAGGGCAGTACGGTTTTCCAGTCGCATTGTTATTATCTCCTCAATCGTAGGCCATACCTGGCCGGCTACGGTTGCCTCGGTTCGTCTTTAGAACAGCGTCATCTGGGCGTCGATCGTCTCTCGGGCCAACCCCGGATAGCCGGGTGTCGACAGGAATGTGACATGAGATTTCTTTTTTGCCAATGTTTGTAACCTGGTGAGGTTAGCCCAGCCGCAGAAACGGAGCCAGGGAAACGCCGAGGATAAACACCAGCGCCAACAGGGCGGCGATTACCGTAATCGGCTTGCGCAGGAACTGGTGCCGGACGCCGCTCCCCTTGCCCGCCTGGAGTGCCTCCTCCCAGGCCTGGCGCTGACGGTTCTGGCGCTGCGACTGGTATTCCCGCAGCAGGGCCTTTGCCCGTTCCGCCTCCACCTCGTCATGCACCCAGAAGCCTCCCATGCTGATGCCCCAGAACGACGGTGGCGTTTCGTAATAGTTCACCTCATGCTCACCGAACAGGGCGCGGATCTCGTCCGCCTCGTCGTCCGGCACATGGCGCAGATTCATCAAATGGTGGGGCATCGGTTACACTCTCGTGGCCTGTCATTGATACAAGGATACTGCATGCCCGGCCACCTTGAGACCCTGCTGGCCTTTGATCGTCAATACCAGCGCGACCAGCAGCAGTCACCGGCCTTTCTGCACCGCCGTGACCGCCGCTATGCCCTGGACCGGGGCAGCAACCAGGCTCCGGATATGGGTCACTGGCTGGCCCAGCTCCAGGCCCTGAACGAGACAGCCACTGTCAGCTACCCGCCGGAACTGCGGTTCTGGCAGCGTTTTGCCAGCGCTTTTGTCAGCCTCGGCGCCCTGCTGGGTATTGTGACCATGTCGGGCCTGTTGTTCTACGATGGCGGCCAGCAGATCAACATCACCGTTATTCTCGGTGTCATCCTGCTGCAACTGGTGTTGGCCCTGATCACTGCCATACAGGGACTGGCCGGGTGGCAGCCATGGGCACCACTGGTTCACAGCCTGCAGCATCGGCTGGAGAAACGGCAACCGTCCCCGGCCCTGATGCCGTTGTTTGGCCCGATGATGGCTCGCACCGCCCAGGCGGCCGGCCTGGCCTTCGGCCTCACGGGACTGGTTACGCTGCTGGGCTCGGTGGTGCTACAGGACCTGGCCTTCGGCTGGAGCACCACCCTGGAGACCTCCGCCGAAGCCTGGCACAGCATTGTATCGTGGATCGCGGCTCCCTGGTCCGGCTGGCTGCCGGTGGCAACACCTTCACTGGAACTGGTGTCGGACACCCGCTTCTTCCGGCTGGCAGACACCACCCCCGGGACCGATTCCGCCCGCTGGGGGGCCTGGTGGCCCTTTGTGGCCATGGCGTGGCTGACCTGGACCATCCTGCCCCGGTTACTGTTGCTGGGCCTGGCCACCCTGGACCTGCGCCGCAAGAGCCGTCGTGCACTGCGCCATCATCCGGGTTATCCGGCGCTGCTGTGGCGCATGGAAACGCCCGCGGTGGAGACCGGCAGCGATACCACGGACAGCGGCCAGCTGCCCGCCGACGCCTCAACGGATACAGTGCCGGTTCCCGACACGCCACTGATCGTCTGCTGGGCTGGCGCATCACCGCAGGGTGTCCTGACCGAGACCTCCGCGCCCCCCCTGCGGGCCGGTGGCAGCCAGAGCCTGCAGGCGGACCGACGCACCCTGGCTGACCTGGCCAGCCGACGTGGGCCCGGTGACCGCGATCTGCTGGTGGTGACCCGCGCCTGGGAACCACCCACCGCCGAGCTGGAGGATTTCCTTGAGGAGGCGGCCATGCAGTTTCCGGATATCACCCTGACCCTGCTGCCCCTGGCCACCACGCCCACCCGGCGACCGGCCGATCAGCAACTGGCCCAGTGGCTGCGATTTGCCGACAGGGCCGGGCAGGGCATTCGGGTGGCAGCCACGGACAACGGGGAGGCCAACCATGTCCAGCACTGACCAGGCGCCGGTATTCGCCGTGGTGGGCCACCCCAACCGTGGCAAGTCCAGCGTGGTAGCCACGCTGTCCCAGAACGACCGCATTGCTATCGCGCTGGAGCCGGGCACCACCCGCGAGAGTCAGACCTACCCGCTGGCGGTGGATGGCCGCACCCTGTACACCCTGGTGGACACCCCCGGCTTCCAGCGCCCCCGCCGGGTACTGGAATGGCTGGAAGCCCACAGCCTGTCGGCCTCCGACCGGCCGGATACAGTGGCGGCGTTTGTTCACCAACACCGGGATAACCCGAAGTTCCGGGACGAGTGTGAACTGCTGACACCCATCATCGAGGGGGCAGGCATTATCTACGTGGTGGATGGCTCGGTGCCCTATACCGCCGAGCAGGAGGCGGAAATGACCATCCTGCGCTGGTCCGGACAGCCCAGCCTGGCGCTGATCAACCGCATCGGGCCGGACGACCACACTGCAACCTGGCAGTCCGCCCTGGGGCAGTTCTTCCAGATTGTCCGCAGTTTTGACGCCGTTAACGCCCCGTTCGAGCAACATCTGAGCCTGCTCAAGGCCTTTGGCCAACTGCGTCCCGAGTGGGAGCGCCCCCTGGAAGATGCCACCCGTTTCCTGAAGCAGCAGCGGGACGACCGCCAGTGGCAATCAGCGCGTCTGATCGCAGGGGCCCTGACTGACATGATGCGGCACCAGGAAAGCCGTACTCTGCCCAGATCCCTGCCCGTCCCCGGTAGCGAAAGCCGCGAGGCTCTGGAAGCCCGTCTGCGGGAACAGTGGTATCAACACCAGCGACAGCGGGAACAACGCCTGCGCCGGGATATCGAGAGCCTGTACCAGCACCACAGGATCGCCCGCCAAGAGGCGGAGCTGAGCTGGCATCACGACCATGACCTGTTCAGCGAGAGCACCCGCCAGGCATGGGCCGTAAGCCGTCGCTACCTGGCCACCGCCGGTTTCGGCGCGGGAGCGGTTGGCGGCGCCGGCATCGACGCGCTCACCCTGGGCCACTCCCTGGGCGCCGGGGCACTGATTGGTGGCCTTATCGGCGCCGCGGGCAGCTACTTCTACGGTGACCGGCTGGCCATACAGGCCCTGCGGCCGGGAACCCCCCAGGGTACCGGCGAACTGCAGACCGTCACCTTTGGTCCGGTACAAGACCTGCAATTCGGCTATATTGTATTGGGAAGGGCCGTGGACCACTGGTGGCATATCAGTGAACGCAACCATGCCGGACGCGATCCGCTGGAACTGCCGCCCTCGGACAGCCACTGGCTGGAACAGCTGGACAGCCCCCGCAGAAAGGCCATCCAGTATGCCCTCGGCAAGCTGCGCAAGGGCCGGAAACTCGGCACCGATGAACAGCAGGCCCTGGAGTCAGCCATTCATTCATCCATGGACCATTACCGCCATTGGCGGGTGACATCCGGCGATTACAGTTGAACCCGGGAAAGCTCTGATGTTTATATTGTAAGACTGTGTTACCCGATTATGGCCAACCAACCACCATGAGGTACGCCCATGAAAATCGTACGAGTACAGGACATTATTGGTACCGAGCGCGAAGTCAGCGACAAGCAATGGACCAGCCGCCGCCTGCTGCTGAAAAAGGACGGAATGGGGTTCTCCTTCCACGAAACCATCATCAAGGCGGGCTCCGAGCATACGTTCTGGTACAAGAATCACCTCGAAGCGGTTTACTGTGTCGCGGGCAATGGTCGTATCAAGGACCTGGCCACGGGTGAGGTACACGAAATCACCGACGGTACCCTTTATGCTCTCGACAAGCACGACAAGCACACCCTGTACGGTGGCACCGAGGACATGCGCCTGATCTGTTCCTTCAACCCGCCGGTCACCGGACGTGAAGTGCACGACGAAGACGGTGCCTACATCGCCGACACCGACTGATCCCGTCGAGGCATTATTTCAACGGTGACTCACACCTCCGCAAGCACACCGCCACCGCCAGCCTCGCTGCTGCCGGTGGCGGTGTTGCTTTGGCTGGCAGGACTTTACCTACGGGTGCCCATTCTGGTGGCGCCACCCCTGGCGCCGTTTATCAGC
The DNA here is from genome assembly GCF_014651935.1 of Marinobacter zhanjiangensis. Classification (GTDB taxonomy): domain Bacteria; phylum Pseudomonadota; class Gammaproteobacteria; order Pseudomonadales; family Oleiphilaceae; genus Marinobacter; species Marinobacter zhanjiangensis. The sequence continues at coordinate 457,123 of NZ_BMXV01000001.1, forward strand.
TCAGACCTGGGGCTTAACCAGACCCTGACCGGCGCCCTCACCACGCTGCCGATACTGATGCTGGCCATCGGTGCCATGCCCGGCTCCCTGGCCATATCACGGCTGGGGCCGCGCAATACGCTGGTGCTGGCCATGGTGGTCATGGCCATGGGGTCCGCCGCCCGGGGCCTGGCACCGGAAATCGTTACCCTGCTTACCGCCAGCGCCGTGATGGGACTGGGCATTGCCATGATGCAGCCGGCGCTGCCGGCGCTGCTGCCCCGGTGGCTACCGCCCCACCATGTCGCCATGGGCACCGCCATATACATGAATGGCATGCTGATGGGGGAGTTTGTCGGCGCCGGGATCACCCTGCCACTGCTGGTGCCCCTGCTGGAAAACAGCTGGCGCCTGACCCTGCTGGCCTGGTCGTTGCCGGCATTACTGGTCGCCGCAGCGTTATTTCTGCCAAAACGGGATCTGGCACGACCCACGGAACGGGCGGCCTGGTTACCGGACTGGTCGAATCCGCTGACCCTGAAACTCGGGCTGCTGCTGGGCCTGTCGGCATCCATGTTCTTCGGACTCAATGCCTATATGGGCAACCTGCTGGCTCAGACCGGACACTTCGACAAGCTGTCCCAGGCCCTGTTCTGCTACAACATTGCCCAGGTCTTCGCGTCCCTGATGATGCTGAAAATGGCCCGGCAATGGGTCGGGCGCCGCTCCATGATCACCGTTACCGCTGTCATCAGTGTTGCCGGCACCACAGGCGCTATCGCCCTGGAGGGCTGGTGGGCCATTGCCAGTGCCACCCTGATGAGCTTTGTGGCCGGCATCCTGCTGATCCTGCTGGTGGCGCTGCCGCCGTTGCTGGCCAGGCCCGGGGAAACCGGTCGCCTGTCTGCCGGCACCTTCCTGGTGGGCTACACCCTGGCCTTCACCATCCCCATGCTGGGGGGTGTCGTTTCCGACATGACCGGAGACGTGCGCCACAGCATTCTGGTGATGATCGCTTACAGTGTGCTGGTCCTGCCGCTGATTCGCACACTGGACCTGAAGCCGGCACGGGCGGAATCGTCCGGGAGCTAGTCCTCTTCCGTTGGCGCCACCCGCGGCAAAACCGGCCGGTTCAGCATGGCCATGGCCTTCAGGCCCTGGTCAAGCAGGCGCCGCAGGGCGCTGAGATCGTCCAGCATCGACTGCCCCCGGTCTTCGTCAAGCTGACCATTCACCATGGCATGTAATACCGCTGCCTTTAGCCTTTGATAAAGTGGCCCGGTTTCGTCCACGCGGCTATCTGTTACCGCTTCCGACGTGAGCAGCCGGTTGATCCAGTCCAGATACCGGTCAAGCAGCAGCCGGACGGTCTGCTCCGGCAGCGAGCGACGACTCTGGCGCAAGCGAATAATGCTGTTTACCTGCTCCGCCACTTCCGCCAGATAGCGGCCGGTACGGACCGCCACCGTCAACTCCTCCACCACCTCCGGGGACAACTTTTCGGTCCGGGTTTTTGCCGCGAAGCGGGTAACCGCAAGGTAAAGCTCATGAATGGCGGCAATCTGCCGGGCCCCTGCTGCTTCGGTCATGCCCTCCCGGGTCAGGGCGGCATGAACCAGGCCGGTAACCAGCTCCTGCATGCGTTCCAGCTCCCGCCCCAGTGCTTCCACGGCCAGTTCCGGGGTGGCAGACACGGTCTTGTCGAGATAACGGGGACGGGCGAGATCTTCCTCTGCACTACGGAAGAAACGCTCCAGCTGCCGGGCCAGCCAGGGTATCAACGGCAGCAGCAGGGCAATGCCGATCAGTTTGAATAGGGTATGAAACACCGCCAGCAGAATAGCCGGACTCCCCTCCAGGTTCAGCCAGTTGGTGAGTTCCCCGGCCAGGAACAGAACCAGCGGCAGCAGCGCCAGCGCAACCGCCCCGGCCACCAGGTTGAACAGGATGTGGCTCAGCGCGAGCCGGCGGGCATTGGCGGTCGCATTGAGCACGGCGATCGCCGCGGTCGACGTGGTGCCCAGGCTGGCACCAATAACACCGGCTGCCCCAGCTTCCAGACCGATCACGCCGGTACTGGCCGCTGTCAGCACAATCGCCAGGGTGGCGGACGACGACTGAGTCAACAGCGTAATAAGAAAGCCGATACCCAGATAGACAGCCCAGTGATCACCGCCGCCCCCCTCAACACTGGCACTGAAGCCACCGGCAAGACCGCCCAGGGAGTCCTTGAGCAGCTCCAGCCCCAGGAAAAACAGACCGAATCCTGCCAGGGCCTCCCCCAGCGAGGCCCAGCGGCCGCCGGAACCGACGATGCGAAGGATCACACCAACCGTGAGAATGGGCAGTGCCATGGCGCTGATCTTGAAACCACTGCCCACCAGCGCCACCAGCCAGCTGGTCACCGTGGTACCCACGTTGGCGCCGAAAACCACGGCAATAGCCTGGGACAGATTCAGCATTCCCGCGTTGACAAAGCCGATGGTCGCTACCGTCACCGCACTTGACGACTGCACCACGCCGGTGATCAGGGCGCCGGACGCCACACCTCGCAGGGGCCGGTCCGTCCAGCGTTCCAGCAGACGCTTGAGACCTGCGCCAGCGAAGGTTTTCAGGCCATCGGTCATCATGCCCATGGCCAGCAGGAACAGGGCCAGGCCGCCGGCGGCCTGAATCAGAATGGAAATGCTCAAAACACGACTCCGTGTCAGATGCTCTGATGCGTCACGTCGGCAGGTTACGCCCGGCGCTCATACAATGCCCGGAGCGCCGCGAGACGGACGGGGATACCCATAACTCAAGGTGTTTCGGGTTGCGGCAACACCTTGAGGAACATGAGTTTTGTAAAGGATTGCAACCAGAGCTTTCACCTGCAGCCTTGCGACTGTTAACCTGATCAAAATACCATCAGTTGGAGCTGTCATGTCAGATGTTGCCGCCATGGCTTCGGCCAGTACCCAGATGAATCAGCAACGAGTCAGCGAGCAGTCCCAGATCATGGTGATGAAACAGGCCATGGATATGCAAGAGCAGGGCGCGATGCAGTTGCTGGAAAGCGTAACCGACACGGCAGTGCCCACGACGGGGGCGAATCCTGCTGATCGTGTGGGCGCCAATGTGGATGTCAAGGCCTGAGGGCCTTTGCCACCTGCTACTTCTTGAAGAACGCGAGAAACGCGCCTGCTACAACCGCCGCGACACCACCAATGATGTACCACATGGTTTCATCACTGAAACGACCCGTCACCGTTTCTGCCAACTGCTCGCCCATTGACTGGGAAGCCTGGTAACCGAAAAACAAAAGCAGTACACCCACCACCAGCAGAACAATACCTACGATTTTCTGGGTTCCCATTCCGTGTTCCTCCTTGCGTTGGTATCTCAACAAGTTAGCTGCCTGACGCGTGGAAAACAAAGGTACTGGACGATTTTCTCTTGAGGGCCTGTGTGCCGCCTGGCAAGCGTTTTCCGGAAAGTTGATATCAGTCATGGCCTGGCGCCTCAACGTAATAGATAATGATTCTCGTTCAAACAAAGGAGAATCCCATGACATCATTACTCAGAATCAGCACCCTGATCACAACACTCTCTTTTTCCGGCCTGGCGGTTGCCACCGACGTGGTGCACTTTGAAGGCAAAGCATCCAATACGCTCCCTGAAGCCGTCGCAAACTTTTCGGAGTACAACGACAAGCTTGAAGCCGTTATGGAAGGCGAACTGACCCCGGAGGCCATGAGTGAGGTTCACCAGCTGAGCTACACGCTGGAAAACGCCATTGCGAAAATGAGTAAAGAGCTCGATTCGCTGGCGGAGACCCTGGAGGAGGTTCATCTGGCTTCCGAGAGTGCCGATACCGAGACGGTTAGCGAGCAAGGCGCTGCTTATCTTGAGACGTCCCGGGAGCTTGTGGAGTAACTGATAGCTGGCTTCCTAGCCTGATTGTTGCGGAGTCTGGCGGTGGGGTGGGGGGTGCTTTCTACGCCGCAAACAGGGGTCATGGATGACCCCTGTTTGCGGCGGCGAAAGACCTACCAGCACTCCCTTACCGGCAAAAAAGTTTAACGTCCCACTCCATAACCAGAAGACCGAAAACGAGAAGGACTAACCCCCTCCCACCGTCGAAATGCCCGGGCAAAAGCGGCTTCTTCGGAAAACCCGAGACGCCCACTGACCGAAACCACGGTCTGCCCGGACCGCAACAGATCCACCGCCAGCCGGTGCAATTCCCGCTCCCGCAACACCTTGAACGACAGCCCCTCGTCCGCCAGCAACCGGTTCAGGTGACGGCCACTAACCGCCAGCTCCGACGCGACCCGCTCCTTGCCCCAGCCCGGATGTTCCCGTACCAGACCACTCACCTGACTGCTCAGACTCTGGTGCCCCAGGGATTCAAGGGTATGATCCGCCAGCTGTCGCAGATGATCCCGTAACGCGCTGTTAGCCTGAATCAGCGGCAGATCACCCTGCTCCCGCGGCAGTCGCAGGCAGTTTTGCCCGGCACTGAACACCACCGGCATACCGAGGCGCTCACGATACAAGGCCTCCTCGGCCAGGGGCTCGTGGGCCAGCAGCAGGGTCTCCGGCTCGAGAGTCTCGCCCGTGGCCCAGCCTGCCAGCCGCACCAGCGACGCCATCACGGCCTCCACCCGCTCCGCCACACGGACCTGGTAGCCGGGTTGGTAACAGAGACGGATCCATTCATCGTCCTCCGAGATCGAAAACTCGCCACCGTCACCCACCACCGGAGCATACTCCACCAGCGCTTCCAGCCCTTCCCGCAGGGTGTCACAGCTGACCAGCAGCATGCCGGCACTGTCGAGATGCCCGATCTGCAGGGCCAAGCCAATCTCCAGCCCGGCCAATGGTTCCCCGGAAGCCCGACAGTATTCGTCCCACAGCTGATCCTGCACCGCCAGTGGCACCCGCTGACCTGGCACCACCTCACAGGTAACAGACTCAGGCATCACAATGCCGCGGCGCCGGGCCGCCTGCAGGATCGCCTGGGCGTAGAGGTGAGTTACACTGGGAGAACTTCCGATCATGGCCCGAATTGTCGTGGTTTGTGTCCCGTCCGGTCAGGAAAGCCGGCTCCGCAAATTCTAAGATACGGGATCATAACAACAAAAGCAGGAACACTATCATGTACGCAGTGATCGGCGCCGGCCCCATGGGCCTGGCCTGTGCCCGCAACCTCCAGAAACAGGGCATCCCCTTTACCGGATTCGAACTTCACAGCGATGTGGGTGGCCTGTGGGACATCGACAACCCCCACAGCACCATGTACGAAACCGCTCACCTGATCTCGTCAAAGCGCATGACCGAGTTCGAAGAATTTTCCATGAAAGACTCGGTGGCCCAGTATCCCGCCCACCACGAGCTGAAGACCTATTTCCGTGACTTCGTGGACCATTTCGGACTGCGCCAGCACTACGAGTTCAATACCCGGGTGGTCAGCGTTGAGCCGCAAGGGGATCAGTGGCAGGTAACCACTGAATACGACGGCCAGCAGCAGACCCGCACCTTCGACGGGGTGATGATCGCCAACGGCACCCTGCACACCCCCAATAAACCGCCCCTGCCCGGCGAGTTCACCGGCGAACTGATGCATTCCGCCGACTACCGCAGCCCGGAAGTCTTCCGCGACAAGCGGGTGCTGATCATAGGTTGTGGCAACTCCGGTGCGGATATCGCCGTGGATGCGGTACATCACGCCCGTTCGGTGGACATGAGCCTGCGCCGGGGCTACTACTTCCTGCCCAAGTTCCTCAAGGGCAAGCCCATCGACACCATTGGCGGCAAGCTGAAGCTGCCCCGGCCCGTCAAACAGCGGATGGATGCGGCGCTGATCCGCCTGGTGATGGGCAAACCCTCGGATTTTGGCCTGCCGGACCCGGACTACCGGATGTACGAATCGCACCCGGTGATCAACTCCCTGATCCTGCACCATCTGGGCCACGGTGATATCCGCCCCCGACGCAGCATCGACCGGGTCGAGGGCAGGACCGTTCATTACAGCGACGGTGAGAGCGGCGAGTACGACCTGATCCTGACGGCCACCGGCTACCTGCTGGATTACCCCTTCATCGACCGGAAGCATCTCAACTGGCCAGAGCAGGAGGACGCCCCCCGGCTGTACCTGAACATGATGCACCCGGACTACGACAACCTGTTCATGATGGGCATGGTGGAAGCCACCGGCCTGGGCTGGGAGGGTCGCAACCAGCAGGCGCGGCTGGCGGCCCTGTACATCCGCGAGCAGCAGAGGGACACCCCCGCCGCCGGCGCCCTGCGACAGAAAAAGAAGGAAAGGGCCGGCGAACGCCTGGACGGCGGCTACAACTACATCAAGCTCGCTCGTATGGCCTACTATGTGAACAAGGACGCCTACCTGGAGACTCTGGCAGACCATATCGCTGAACTCGACACCGACCAGAAGGGGTAATACCGTATGACGGTGCAGTTTGACCCCGCCAGCCTGATCACGCTGAACGCCATCCTCGCGCTGATGATGTTCGGCGTATCCCTTAACCTGAAACCGGCGGACTTCAAGCGGGTGCTCACCATCCCCCGGGCTCCGGTTGCCGGGCTGCTTGCCCAGTTCCTGCTGCTGCCCCTGGCCACCTGCCTGTTCACCTGGGCCCTGAAGATCGATCCTCAGCTGGCCCTGGGCATGATCCTGGTAGCCTCATGCCCGGGCGGCAGTTTTTCCAATATCATGACCTGGCTGGGCAAGGGCAGCGTGGCCGTCTCCGTGAGCATGACCGCCGTCTCCAGCCTGGCCGCCACCGTGCTGACGCCACTGAACTTTGCCCTCTACGGCTGGCTCAACCCTCATACCCGTGGCTACCTGCAGGAAATTGCCCTGCAACCGGAGAACATACTCATGCTGGTGCTATTGGTACTGGCACTGCCACTGGTACTGGGCATGCTGGCCGGGGGACGCTTCCCCAGGCTGGCAATACGCAGCGAAAAGCCCCTGCGCTTTGTCTCGCTGCTGGTGTTCCTGGCATTCGTGGCCATCGCCTTTCTGAATAACGTGGACCTGTTCCTGGCGAAGTTCCACACCTTCTTCTGGCTGGTGGTTGGCCATAACATCCTGGCGCTGGCACTGGGCTACAGCATGGCGCGGATGATGAAGCTGTCGGTACCGGACCAGCGGGCGGTGACCATGGAAGTGGGCATCCAGAACTCCGGGCTGGGGCTGGTCATCCTGTTCACCTTCTTCCCCGAGGCGGGGGGCATGATGCTGATCACCGCCTTCTGGGGTGTCTGGCACCTGGTGTCCGGCCTGACCCTGTCGCAGATCTGGGCCCGCCGCCCGCTTCCTGAACCTGTTCACCAACAAAGCTGATTCCATGACCACTGAAAAACGCATCCTGATCACCGGCGCCGCCGGCTATATCGGCCACCAGCTGGGCAACCGGCTGGCAAAGGACTACTTCGTCATCGGCACCGACCTGTACTGGCGCGAAGGCCTGGACTTTCCCCTGGAAGTACTGGACGTGCGGGATAACAATCTCGTGCTGACCCTGGCGGAATACCGCATCACCCACGTTATCCACCTGGCGTCCATCCTCCAGGCCTCCCCGGACCGGCAGCGGGACTACGACATTGACGTCAACGGCACCCGCAACGTGCTGGAAGCCTGTGTTGCCGCCAAGGTTCAGCATATCACCGTGACCAGCTCCGGTGCGGCCTATGGCTACCACCCGGACAACCCCGCCTGGATCGACGAGGACGACCCACTGCGGGGCAACCCGGAGTTTGCCTACTCGGACCACAAGCGGCAAGTGGAAGAGTTGCTTGAAAAATACCGCAACGAACAGCCGCAGCTGAAGCAGCTCATTTTCCGCCCCGGCACGGTGTTGGGTGCCGAAACCCGCAACCAGATCACCGCGCTGTTCCTGTCGCCGCGACTGCTCGCGATCCGTGGCAGCGACTCGCCGTTCGTGTTCATCTGGGACCAGGACGTGCTCGACGCCATGGAGCAGGGTATCCGTGAAGACAAATCGGGTCGCTATAACATGGCCGGCGATGGCGCCCTGACCATTCAGGACATTGCCCGCAAACTCGACAAGCCGCTGCTGACGCTGCCGGTGAGTGTCGTCAAGACCGGGCTGCAGGTGGCGAAATGGCTGGGCAAACCGGTGGGACCGGAACAGGTCAACTTCCTGCGCTACCGCCCGGTACTGAGCAACCGCAGGCTGAAAGAGGAATTCGGTTACCGGCTCAGAAAAACCTCAGCGGAAACCCTCGATTACTTTATTGAAAATGCCAGGAGGAAGGGAGACCTGTGAGCGTTACCCTGATCACCGGCGCAGCCAGCGGCCTGGGCTGGGCCATGGCACAGTACTGGTACCGGGCCGGCCATTGTCTGGTGCTGGCCGACATTGACGCCGAAGCCCTGTTGCAACGACAACATGAACTGGGGGATGACACCCGGGTGCTCGTCGTTACCGTGGATGTCACCCATCGCGGGGACCTTGAACGGCTGGTGCGTGAGACTGAAGACACTTTCGGCCGTCTGGACCTGCTGGTGAACAACGCCGGCATTACCCATCGCTCTCCCGCCGCCAGTACCGACCCGAAGGTTTTTCGCAAAGTGATGGCCGTGGACTGGCAGGGCCCGGTGGAGCTGACCCAGCTGGCGCTGCCCCTGCTTGAGCAAAGCGGTGGCAGCATCATCACCATCGGTTCCATGGCCGGCTGGATGCCGGTGCCCGGCCGCGCCGGCTATTGCGCCGCCAAGGGCGCCCTGACCCAGTTCTTCGAAGTGCTGCGACTGGAACTGGAGCCCAGGGGGGTGCATGTGCTGATGGTGTACCCCAGCTTCCTGGACACCCCGATCGAGCACAACGCCCTGGGCGCGGACGGCAACAAGGCCCGTCACGCCCGCTCCACCATTGGTGGTATGTCCAGTGCCGATGACATGGCCCGCATGATCGATCAGGCCCTGGCCCGTCGTAAACGCTGGCTGCTGCCCGAACCAGTCTCCCGTTTCGGCAGCCTGCTGTGGCGAATCGCCCCGGCGCTTTACCTGCGGGCCGTTCGCAAAAGATTTGCCGGCGATCTGAACGACCATGGCGACCCTGCCGCCCCCGAACACCGGACAAAGGCTCCATAACATGATCGATCCCTGGCTGTGGCTTGGCCTTGCCATCCTGCTGGCCTACACCATCGAAGCCATCACCGGTTTCGGCTCCATCGTCATTGCCCTGTCCCTGGGGGCAGTGCTGCTGCCAATTCCGCAGATGCTGCCGGTGCTGGTGCCGCTGAACGTATTCATGAGCGGCTACCTGACCTGGAAACATCGCCAGCACATTGACTGGCGCCTGCTGGCCACGCTGATCCTGCCACTGATGCTGGCCGGCACCGTGGCCGGTTACCTGCTGACCCCCTGGCTGGGCGCCAGCATCCTCAAGGTGTTGTTCGGGCTGCTGGTGGTGTGGTTCGCGGGCAAGGAGCTGTGGCGGCTGTATGGTGGCCGCGTGGCGGTACCCCACGGCCTGATGACCAGCCGTATCATCACCTTTGGCGCCGGCGTCACCCACGGCCTGTTTGCCTCCGGCGGGCCGCTGCTGGTCTATGCCCTGGCGGGCATCCAGCTGGACAAGAGCCGCACCCGGGCCACCCTGCTGACGGTCTGGTTCACCCTGAACCTGACCCTGAGCGCCTTCTACCTGCTCGATGGCAGCCTGATGGCCAGTGCCGGCCGGCTGGTGTGGTACCTGCCCCTGCTGGTAGTGGGGGTGCTGGTGGGTGAATTCCTGCATCACCGGCTCAACGAGGACCGCTTCCGGCAGGCAGTGTATGGCGTGCTGCTGGTCACTGGTGTGCTGCTGATCCTGCGGGCCTGAGATGCCATAAAGCTATCAGCTCACTATTATTCATAGCTTTAGAGAATTATACGCATTGGAAAGTCCGATTGGGCAGGGCCCTCCTGTGTGCGGATACTGTGAATCAGACGTATTCATATACCCGAGGAGACAACCCATGCGCACCGTACAAGACCTGATGTCCCGATGGACGCCCGCTCTCCATGAACGGGATTACCTCAGCCGCGCCGTGGACCAGATCCTCTCCAGCGGCTACACCGGTTTACCGGTGGTGGATGACAACTATCAGCTGGCGGGGTTTCTGTCCGAACAGGATTGTATTCGCTCACTGGCCAGCAGCAGCTATCACTGTGACAACTGGGTGCGTATCAGCGACATCATGACCCGCAACCCTGTAACAGTGACACCGGAGATATCAGAACTGGCTCTGGCGGCCCTGTTCGCCGGAGAGAAACCGAAAGTCTATCCGGTGGTCGACCAGGACAACCGCGTGGTCGGCGTGCTCACCCGTTCCCACGTGATGGCGGCCCTGAATGAACAGCTGAAGACCTGCCGGGTGGCTTGAGTGACCCGCCCATCGCCCGCACAGGCGGGCCCGGGCTGAAAGGGCCAGACCAGGCCGGCAAACACTGATCGGCATTCCGGTCACCTTTAACCACATTTAACACCGAAGCGGAACCAGCGCGCACCGGCTACCCGCTGCCATTGTTATGCTCCAGTTGTCGCCAGACCAAGGACTGACAGCATGGCAGCCTCCATCCCCGCAACACGGCCAGCGGATAGCCTTCCCATCACCCGCTTTAACAGCGTGGTGGTCCGCTTCCGTCGTCTTGCCACCACCGGCCTGATCGCAGCCCTGGGGGCTCACCTGGCATTCGTGGTGCTGTTCTGGCTGCTGGATGTCTGGTTGCTGGTGGCGTTCAACGTGTTCAGCGTGATGCTCTACGCGCTGTGCCTGACCGGCATGCGTTTCCCCGTTCTGCGCCCTGTCACCCTGGTGCTAGCCTGGCTGGAGATTATCGCCCACGCCGGCATTGCCACCCTGGCACTGGGCGCTGCCAGTGGCTTCCACTACCTCTTGCTGGCACTGGTGCCGCTGGTTTATATCGACCCCCGCGGCCACTCCCTGACCCGGCTGGTCGGCTTACTGGTCCTCACCGGCCTGTTCGCTGGACTGGAACTGATCAGTATCCTCCATGATCCCTGGTTCCCCCTTGCCGAAAAGACCCTGACCTGGCTGCGCGTGGGTAACGGCATCCTCTGCTTTGCTGCCCTGGGTACCCTGATCAACGTTTATGCCCGTACCTCACGACAGTCGGAGCGCGACCTGCGCAACATGGCCGCTACGGATCTGCTGACCGGCCTGCGAAACCGCCGAAGCCTCACCGACGAAGCGCGGCTGCTGGCAGCCGAGCGGCAATCAGAGGCCCGCCAGCTTGCCGTTATTCTGGTAGATCTGGACCACTTCAAGCAGCTTAATGACCGCTACGGCCACGCCTTCGGCGACCAGGTGCTGGCCGACACCGCCCGCCTGATGAACCGTACCATGCGCCCTAGCGACAGCGTGGCCCGTTGGGGTGGCGAGGAGTTTCTGATCCTGCTCACGGATGCCGACCTGGACCGGGCCATCTGCGTGGCGGAACGGGTGCGGGAGTCGATTGCGGCTCAGACCTTCCGGAGCGACGAGGGTCAGACGCTCTCCATCACCGCCACCCTGGGAGTGACGGAGTGGCGGGGCAATGAGGAGTTTGAGGCTTCTGTCAGCCGGGCGGACGACGCGCTTTACCTGGGCAAGAAGAATGGCCGGGATCGGGTTGAGGTGGCGAAGCCTTAGTGAGTTACCGACATTCTAGTGTCGGGCGCTAAATACTGCGGTGGTCGCTACCCTCGATGATCATGATCCCCTGACGTCAACCAGGCGTGCGGCCACGCCATACACTGTGTTTTCCCCGGTGGACTTCTGCCCGATCTGCACAAGGGGGACCCACTGACCCTCCATTAGCATAAGGTCCGCCTTACTGGAGCTGTATCCGGTGCCAGTCGCGTACGAACCTGAATGGGTGAAGCGATAGGTTCCCGGTGAGTCCTTCACATCACCCACTTCGAAAGTCAGGGAAATATCGTCAGTAGAAAGGCTGCCGCGACCGGCTTCAGGAACGTCAGCCTGCAACCGGGTCGACTCCTCGAGAAAGCCCGGCAATACGTCAACTTGAGGGCCATCGGGATTGACGACAGCACATTCGCAATACCGGACTTCCAGAACCAGCGACGTGCTATTTACTGGCGATTGCTCTCCAAGCGCCCAGCCGGGGAAAAGGGTCAACAAAAGCAGACCTGAACCCCAAATCCTTCCTGGTTTGATTGGTGACATAGTTCCTCCTGATCTAGTTGTCGGACCAACTCCTGCGCTATTCCGGCAGACTAGAATCTGCCATCAGTTTTCAGCTATGTATTCGATCCAACTCCGGTAATCCTCCGGCCGAATCTCCTCCATGCTGACAGGTTCCACCAGATCTGTTGAAATCCACTGGTCAGAATCCACCTGTTCAAATAAATCAGACCTGACGGTATAGAGGTATCCCGTTTCGTCCCATTCAACATCGGTGTTCTTCAGAAGAATGCGCGGTGGCAGGGTCGCAGTATCAACGAAAAAGGTGGCGTTTTCCGCAAGTGGCCGGTATGCGATAGCAAATGGAATGGCCAATGCCCATTCTGACACAGCGTAGATACCGTATCGGTCGTCTTCCTTTCCGTAGCCCACCCCCTGCGAGGGCTTGAGCACATCCATGCGCTGTCGGGAACCATGGTAAAGAAATTCGGGCTTTTTCATGGTTCAGATACCCAACCTTTCTGTCACAACCCCCCCGGGATAAATCCGTGTTCGATAACCTCGTAATGCTGAACATCAACATCCGGCTCAAGCTCGTAAACCTCGTCCTCAGGATAAAGCCGCGCCCGGGAAATGTCCTCGCCAGCAAATGCCTTGATCGAATCCAGGCTTTTCCAGTAAGTGACCAGTGTCAGTTCGATCTTACCGATCAGCGGCCGACGGAAGATCTGGGCGCCCAGAAAGCCCGGCGTTGCCGATGAATCCCGGACCCCGGTTTCGTACAGATAAGCCGTGAAGCCCTCGGCGTGGGCCTCGGGGACCCGGCATTTCCATTCCCTGGCAATCATGAGTGTTTCCTTAACCAATTCAAAGAACTTGGGCCCTCAAACATACCGTATTGCCTGTTTGTATTCACTTTCCGGACTTCTTGGTCCCCATCCTTGCCTCCGCCGTCAGCGGATCTTCCGGCCAGGGGTGCTTGGGGTAGCGCCCGCGCATTTCCTTGCGGACTTCCGGGTAGACCTGCTTCCAGAAATTCGCCAGATCCGCTGTGACGGCCAGTGGGCGCTGGGCAGGTGACAACAGGTGGATGATGACCGGAAGGCGGCCACCGGCGAGCTTCGGGGTTTCGGTCCAGCCGAACAGGGCCTGGAGTTTGGCGGCCAGCACCGGACCGTTGTCGGCGGTGTAGTCCAGCCGCAGGTGTTGGCCAGTGGGAATCTCCAGCGTGGTTGGCAGCTCACGGCTCAGTCGCTGCTGTTGATCATAGGGCAGCAGACTTTGCAGAGCATCGTGCAACGGGATCTGCTGCAGGCCCTTCCAGTTGCGGATGCCGGCCAGGAAAGGGGCCAGCCATTGCTCAAGGGTGGCCACCAGTGCCTCGTCCGACACATCGGGCCACTGGTCCGGTTCAAGGTCCCGCATCTGCCGGACCCTTGCCTGCCACTGGCGCGCGGCCCCGGTCCAGGGCAGGCTGTCGAGGCCCTTTTCCCGGACTGCGGTAAGCAGGCCGCGCTGAAGCTGTTCCGGCCCCGGATCCGGGAGCAGCTGCTCCGCCAGCACCAGAGCGCCCAGACGGGTCACCCGGCGAGCGATTACCGTGCCCCGGTTATCGTCCCAGCGGGCTTCTTCGGTGGTTTCCATATGCCTGGCCAGATCGGCTTCCAGGGTAGGCCGGTCGGTGGCAGCGGCGAGGTAGATCTGCGCTTCCCGTGCCTGGCCGTCCAGATCCGCGGCCACAATCCAGGGTTGCCGACCGAGGGCGTCTTCCTCGGCCAGACTGGCGCCGCGGCCGTTGCTGAGCTGATACCGGTTGGCGTCACCGGGGCGACGCCGGCCAATGCGGTCCGGGTAAGCGAGTGCCAACAGACGGCCGGCGGGCAGAGCATCATCCTGGTCCCTGGCGCTTCTGGCCGGTAACAGACGGTCGGCAGAACGGCGAACGGCATCCAGGCGGTTCCGGTCCAGTTGCGGAGCATGGTACTGGCCGTCCAGCAGCTGAAGCCGGTAGACCACATCGGCACCTGCACCCCGTCCCAGCAGATCCCGCTCACCGAGCAAGGCAGCGAGCCGGGCGGCGTTTTTCGGATAACCCAGTTCACGGCCCTTCACCACCATATGGGCAAGCCGCGGATGGATGCCCAGTTCCCGGGCACGGCGACCGTGGTCGGTGATGGCGCCTTCCCCGTCCAGCAGGTCCAGCCATTGCAGAAGTTCTACAGCCTGGGTCCAGTGGGCTTGTGGCGGCGGGTCCAGCCACTCCAGGTCGGCAGGGTCGCGGGCGCCCCATTGGGCCAGATCCAGGGCCAGGGGCGCCAGGTCCGCGGACAAGATTTCCGGTGGCGTGTAGTCCGCCAGGCCCTGGTGTTCCGACTCGCTCCACAGGCGATAGCACACCCCTGGCTCCACCCGGCCGGCCCGGCCCTTGCGCTGCTCGGCGGCGGCCCGGGAGACGCGGCCGGTGATCAGGCGGGTCATGCCACTGTTGGCGTCAAACGCCGCCCGGCGAGCCTGCCCGGCGTCGACCACCACTCGCACGCCCTCAATGGTCAGACTGGTTTCCGCGATGGCGGTGGCCAGTACCACCTTGCGCCGGCCTTCCGCCGCCGGCTCGATGGCCCTGTCCTGGGCCTCGCCTTTGAGATTGCCATACAGGGGCGCGAGCTCAGTGGCTGGCGGCAGGTGGGGGCGAAGCAGCTGCTCCACCTTGCGGATTTCGCCGGCGCCCGGCAGGAAAACCAGCAGGGAGCCCGGCTGTTCCACGAGGGCTTCGCGGATAACGCTCACCACGTGATCCAGCAGACGGGGTGGACGTCCAGACGTGGTCTTCAGGGGGCGGTAGAACACCGCCACGGGGAACGCCCGGCCCTCACTGGACACCACCGGAGCGCCCCCCAGGAGCTTCGTCAGAGGCCCGGTGTCCAGGGTGGCGGACATCACCAGGATCCGCAGGTCGGGACGCAGCACCTGCTGGGATTCCCGAACCAGGGCAAGACCCAGGTCCGCCTGCAGGGAGCGCTCATGAAATTCATCGAACAGGACGGCGGCGTAGTCTTCCAGCAGGGGGTCGGACTGGATCAGACGGGTGAGGATGCCCTCGGTGACCACCTCGATCACAGTCTCGGATGACACCCGGGTGTCCAGGCGGGTGCGGTAGCCCACGGTCTGCCCGGGCCTTTCGCCCCTTTGGCGGGCCATATAGCGGGCGGCGGAACGGGCGGCCAGGCGACGGGGCTCCAGCATCAGGACCTTGCGACCGTCCCGCCAGGGAGCCGACTGCAGCGCCAACGGCACCCGGGTGGTCTTGCCGGCACCCGGCGGCGCCTGCAGCAGGACCGTGGCGTGCTGTTCCAGGGTGCGCAAGAGTTCGGGCAAAACCTGTTCAATGGGCAGCATGGCGTTCAAGTCAATCAGAATCGGGAAGCAGGAAGACTAGCGAGCGTGCCAGTCCTCGGCCCGGGGCACAAACAGGGCCAGCAACAGGCCCCAGCCGAGGGCAATGGCGCCCAGCGTGAAGGCCCCTATCAGGGTGCCGCCGGCGTCCAGCCATTGCCGGGTCAGCCACGGGCCGGCCATCTGGGTGACGCTGTACAGGGCCACCATGGCCGCAGACAGCCTCGGACCCTGGTGAGGATGCAGGGCCCGGCCGATGCGCTGGGTCAACAGCACCGTGCCCACGAAGGTACTGCCCACCAGCAGGGCACAGAGCACAATGCCCAGCGGGCCGGGCCAGATCACCACCGCCAGCGCCCCCAGAAACTGAATCAGGTAGTTGAGACGCAGCGCCGCCAGATCGCCGAAGCGGGAGCCCAGAAAGCTCCACACGATAGGCGCGGGAATGGTCACCACCGCCACCAGCAGCCAGGAACCATCCACCAGCCAGTGCCCTTCCGGCAACTGGGTCTTGGTGAGCAGTGGCAGGAAGGTCATGGGCAGGATATAGCCCAGGCCGGCGCCAGCGTAGGACAGGAACAGGGGGATGCTGGCCCGGTCCAGCAGCGGGCCCTTGTCGGCAAAGGAGCCATCGTCCCGCTGGATCCGTGCCGGCACGTCCAGTTTTACCAGGCGCCAGGTTGCCCAGGCCGCGAGCGGAATCGACAGTAACGCCGCTGGCCACCAGCGGGCAGGACCGGACAGCAGGTCCGCCGTACCGGACACCAGAAAGCTGGATAACAGCAGGCCTGCGCCAACCCCCACATAGATCAGACCGCTGGCGGACGTGCGATTGCGTCGTACCAGCCATTCCAGGATCAGTGCCGGCGCCTGCACGAACACCACACCATTGGCAATGCCGTTGATCAGACGCAGGCCGGACAGCCACGACGCCGGCTCCACCTGGGTCTGCAGCAGGGTCGTGATCACATGCACCGTCATGGCAACAGGCAGGGCGATACGGATCTGGTCCGGGCGGTACCAGCGCACCGCCAGCAGCGCACCGATGAGATAACCCAGGTAATTCCAGGTGGCCACCGACGCCCCCTCACTGGCAGTGAGCTGGCCGTCGCCGACCAGATAGGGCAGCAGGGGTGTGTAGATAAAGCGGCCCAGGGCATGGACCACCAGCAACATCGTGGCACCGGCCAGCACGACGATGGCGAGTTGGCGCGGATCGGGGGCGGACCGGTGTTCAGTCATTACGGCTCCGGAAGGGTGTCAGGGAGCCTTTGGGGAAGCTCCTCGGGTTACTTCACATCTACCTTGGCGGGGGTAATGTACTCGATTCGCGGCGGTCCTGCCAGGCAGCCGGCAGCCACCTTGCCAAACGCTTTCATATGGTCGCTCTTGCCGTGGGGTTCGAGGTGCTCGGCGGATTCCCAGACTTCCAGAAACACCAGGCGATTGGGATCGGACAGACTGGTGTGCAGCTCATACTCCAGACAACCTGGCTCTTTCAGGGTCGCCTCGATGCATGGCTTGGCCGCTTCCAGCAGGGTCTCACGCTGATCGGGTTTGACGTTCAGGATCGCTCGTACGTATAGCATGGTCTTCCTCGGGTTGGGTCAGGGCACCGCCAGGGGCGCCGGTTGGTCGGGACTGTCAGCCAGCACCGGATTGGTTGCGACGGGTCCATTGGTAGATTTCCCGGTAAGCCTCGGCCAGCTTGTCCGGATCATGGGGTGGCTGCATAACGGCGGTCATGCTGCCCTGCGGATTGATCAGGGCCAGATGCCCGCTATGGTCCACCAGGGTATTGCCGTCGCCGTCGTCGCTATGAACGAACACGGCACCCACGCTCCGGGCCAGGCTCCGCAGCACATCCATATCGCCGGTAACGCCGTGGAAATCCTCGCCGAAGAAGTCCAGGTATTCCTTCAGCCGCTCAGGGGTGTCCCGCTGCGGATCAGCGCTGACCAGCAGGTAGCTCGGCTCGGGCAGCTCCGCAGGGAGCCGTTCATCGGTCTGACTGAGGGTGGACAGGGTAGCGGGACAGATATCCGGGCAATTGGTATAGCCCACAAACACGAAGGTCCATTGGCCCTCGAGGCTCTGCCGGGTCATGGTCCCGCCCTCTTCGCTGGTGAGGGTGAAGTCGGCCAGCTCCCTGGGTTTGTCGTAGACGAAGGTATTCATGGCGCTCAGGTCCGGGGCCGGTTCTGGCTCCTGATCCTGCGACTCCATCTGCTGGAACACGACAAAGCCGAATATCAGGGCCACAACCAGCAGCAATATCACCAGCGTACGCCGGATCGAGCGATCCATGATGTCTCCTGTCTAACCTGGCGTTCTCAGAAATAAAAGAAGTGGTCCACCAGCAACACCACGAACAGGGCCATCAGGTAGGTAATGGAGTACTTGAAGGTCGCCAGGGCCACTCGCCGGTCGTCACCCCGAAGCAGGCGGACCGAATACTGCAGGAATCGTAACCCGAGAACCGTGGCGCCGGCCAGATAGATCCAGCCCGACATGCCTGTGGCAAATGGTAGCAGGGTCGCGGCCAGCAGCATCAGGGTATACAGCAGGATATGCAGTTCGGTATAGCGGTTGCCGTGAGTGACCGGCAGCATGGGAATGCCCGCCTTGGCGTACTCTTCCTTGCGATGAATAGCCAGGGCCCAGAAATGCGGCGGCGTCCAGGCGAAGATGATCAACACAAGCAGCAGGGCATGGCCTTCCACCTGGCCGGTGACGGCGGTCCAGCCCAGCAGCGGCGGCATCGCCCCGGCCAGGCCACCAATCACGATGTTCTGGGGCGTGGCCCGCTTGAGGAACAGGGTGTAGATACCGGCATAGCCCACCAGCGACGCCAGGGTCAGCCAGGCGGTAAGAGCATTGACCTGCCACATCAGGATCATCATGCCGCCCAGGGCCAGCACGGTGGCGAACAACAGCGCATCCAGCTGGCTGACGCGTCCGGTCGCCACCGGGCGCCGGCGAGTGCGGGCCATCACCGTGTCGATCTTCTGGTCTACAACATGATTGACGACAGCGGCGGCACCGGCCAGCAGTGCGATACCCAGGTTACCGAACAGCAGTATGTCCCAGCCTGGCACACCGGGCGCGGCCAGCAGCATGCCAATGACGGCGGTGAGAATCATCAGCGCCACCACCTTGGGCTTGGTCAGCTCCAGGAAGTCCCGCCAGGAAACGGATTGTCTGGCGGAGGATTCGGCAGCCATAGCTTTGGCCTGGTCACTCATGCAGGTACCTCGTGATGATTTGTTGTTGTCTTGTCCGGTTCTGCGACCGGTTGTCGTGCAGTGCCGTGGACGCGCCAGAGCATGTGAATGACCGTCAGTAGCAAGCCGGCGCCCATGGCA
This sequence comes from Marinobacter zhanjiangensis, assembly GCF_014651935.1. Lineage (GTDB taxonomy): Bacteria > Pseudomonadota > Gammaproteobacteria > Pseudomonadales > Oleiphilaceae > Marinobacter > Marinobacter zhanjiangensis. The sequence goes on from NZ_BMXV01000001.1 coordinate 476,025, forward strand.
TTGTGGGCGACCGCGACGGACAGGGGAATATGGAACGCCACATTGGCCAGACCCAGCACAATCTGCACGACCAGGGCCGCTGCGGTCAAGAGCACCATGGACTGCAGCGGAGTGTGCCGTACCTGACGCCAGAGCGCCAGCAGCAGAGCCGAGAAATAGACCAGTACAATTATCGCCCCCAGGCGGTGGCTGACATGGATAGCGACCCGGCCATCGGCTGTCAACTGGCCACCGAGGTAGTTGGGGCCGATGGTCTGCAGCAGATCAAAACCATGCCGGAAGTCCATATTCTCAGGCCACCACTGGCCCTGACAGGTGGGCAGGTCCGGGCAGGCCACAGCGGCGTAATTGGCGGCGGTCCAGGCGCCCAGGGCAATCTGCAGGATGACCAGGGCCAGCCCGCCGTACAACCAGGGCCGCAGTCGGGCCAGGGCACTCTCCCGGTCCGGGGGCAGCGGCCTGTGCCGGCCCCGGAGCCTCAGTGTCAGCAAGGTCAGCAGGCTCAGGGTAGTGAACCCGCCCAGCAGGTGCAGTGCCACCACCTTGGGCCACAACTGGAGTGTGACTGTCCACATACCAAACAGCCCCTGCAGTACAATAAACCCGGCAATAAACAGCGGCAGTTTTACCGGCACCCCTTCCCGGCGGCGCCTGACCGCATAGCCGGCCAGACCGAACACGATCAGCCCCAGAGTACCGGCGGCATAGCGGTGGATCATCTCCGGCCAGCCCTTGGAGGCATCCACCGGGCTTTCCGGGAATCGGGCGTTGGCGGTTGCAATGCTGGATTCACTCTGGGGAACCGTCAGAAAGCCATAGCAGCCCGGCCAGTCGGGACAACCGAGCCCGGCGTCCACCAGACGCGTCCAGGCGCCCAACATCACCACCACAACGGTAAAAAGCGCGGCAATCAGCGCCCAACGGGCCATCACCCGGTGGGCCTGACCCTGTCTGTTCATGGAATGCTGGTCCATGGAATATTGTTGTTCTTCCGCCACAACCCGTTTCCTTTCTGACACCGACCCTGGCTGGGCGATGTTAACCAATCTGGGACAGTTTCATCAGGTGCTTGAGATCCTCAAGAATCTCCTTGCCAGTGTGCTCGTTGCCGTAGTGCATCATCACATTACCGAAGGGATCCACCACCAGGATACGGGGGCTCTCTGCGGGATTGACGGCTTCAGGCCATGCCGTTTCCGCGCCCGGTGCCAACCGCAGTCGTTCCATGGAGCTGTACTCGTTGCGCCAGCGGGACTGGAGTTCCGGAGGCACAGTGCCAATCCAGGCGGCACGACTGACCCGGTTGGCGTTCTTGCCGAGGGCGATATTGACCTGCCGCGCCAGGTAAAGCAGCTGTTCGCAGCCTTCGCCACAGGTCTGCGCGGTAACGACCAGCATCCACTTGGGATTCTCAAGCTGGGGGCCAAAGCGTGTTTGCAGGGGCTGACCATCGGCATCCACCAGATTCAGCTCGGCCACCGGCACGGCAGGTTCGATCAGCTCGCCGTGGTTGCTGCGGGTCTCCGGGTGCAGCCAACCGCTGTAATACATGATCGTGGCGAGGATCATCGGGCCAAAACCGATGGCAAACAACAACATGGCGGTACGACGACCGCGGCGGACCTGTTCGGGGGTAGGTTCGGTTTCATGCTGCTGGGCAGTCGTGTCGGTCATTCAGGACTCCTGCTTACGAAAGCTCGCTATTATTGTCAGTATGATGAGCGCGGCCGCCATGGAGAACCACTGCAGGGCGTACCCATAGTGAGTCTGGGCCTCCATCATATCGGGTTCCCAGTCTGCCCGGAAGGCACCCGGTTGATTCGAATCATCCAGTTTGACCGTTCTCGCGGCCACCTCCGGCTCCACCCGTACCACCTGCTCTTTTGGCAGCGCCTGGACCCGACGCGGCCAGCGGTCGGCCTGTTCGCCGGCGGTGGGCTCTCCAGCCAGTACCGGCGGTACCGGATAGTCCGCCACCCGTGCCAGCAACCGGACCGGCCCTTGCGGAGTATCAATCTCCGGCAGCTGGTCCCGGCGCCGTTCCGCCAGCACCCAGCCCCGGTTTACCAGTACCGGTGGCCCCTGGTCGGGGTGGAACAGCGACAGTACCTCATAGCCCGGTGCGCCGTCCCGGGTACGGTTGTCCAGCAGCCAGACCGGCGCGCCGTAGTCACCGGTCAGGCTGATCGGTTGACCGGTGACGGCACCGTCAATATCCAGCTGCCCCCACTCGGTCGCCCGGGCAGGATCCGACCACTGGGACAGCAACTGTTCCTTTTCCGCCGCGCGGCCAAGCTGCCAGAACCCCAGTCCCAGCAGCACCGGCAACAACACCAGGGCCAGCAACAGCAGCCGCCAGTCCGGCCTCCAGACACGGCCACGGGATTCATGTTCAGACATGCTCTGTTATAGTCCCATACCTACGATGCGAATACTGACAACAATAACGGGAATCCAATCCGGGGACGATACCCATGCTTCTCAAGATCCTGATCGTGGTATTGATGCTGGCCGTCATTATCAGCCTGTTCAGCGGGCTGTTCTTCCTTATCAAGGATGATGGCGGTCGACGGCGGGTAGTTCATTTGCTGGCGGTGAGGGTAGGGCTCAGCATTCTGCTGCTGGTCGTTATCCTGTTGGCGCTATGGCAGGGCGGCCTTGACCTCAATCCTACCCCCTACCGTTGAGCCGTGGGAAACGGCCCCGGGCAAGACTGCCCGGGGTGTATGCAAGGATCAGATAACGTACACGAAGACAAACAGCCCGAGCCAGACCACGTCCACGAAGTGCCAGTACCAGCTGGCCGCCTCGAACCCGAAATGGTTGTCGCCGGTGAAATGCCCCTTCTGGATGCGGATGAACATCACGATCAGGATCAGTGTGCCCAGGATGACGTGGGCGCCGTGGAAGCCGGTCAGCATGAAGAAGGTGCTGCCGTAGATACCGGACTGCAGGGTCAGGTTCAGATCCTGGTAGGCATGCACATACTCTTCGGCCTGCAGCCCCAGAAACACCAGAGCCAGCACGATGGTAGCCGCCAGCCAGATCTTCACTTTCTTGCGATTGTTTTCCTTCAGGGCGTGGTGAGCCACGGTCACGGTGAATGACGACGTGACCAGCAGAATGGTATTGACCAGCGGCAGCCCCCAGGCCCCGATAACGCCTTCGGGGGCGGGATAAGCTTCCGGATCCGGGTTGTTGATCAGCGGCCAGGTGGCCTGGAAACCTTCCCACAACATGGCACTGGCGCCCTTGTCGCCCTCACCGCCCAGCCACGGCACCGCGAACACACGGGCATAGAACAGGGCCCCAAAAAAGGCCGCGAAGAACATCACCTCCGAAAAGATGAACCAAGCCATACCCCAGCGGAAGGAGCGATCCATCTGATCGCTGTAAAGCCCTGCGCGGCTTTCGCGGATCACCGACCCGAACCAGCCGAACAGCATGTAGACCATCACCAGGCTACCAATGCTGAAAATGATCCAGGCGCCCTGGGCGGATTCGCCCTGTGACCCGCTGACCATGATGGACGCTACCCCGTAGAGGGTGAGGAGCATCCCGACCGTGGCCACAATGGGCCACTTGCTCTGTTCAGGTACATAGTACGTCTGCTGGTTGTTCGCCATGCTTTTCTCCAGAGGCCTGTCCGGTGGCCTGTCCGTTCTCATTTATTGTTGTCGTGTCACTCGCTACGGGAAATGGCACCCGGGTTCACTGCGGTCACCCGCCAGCCGGACCCCGGACTGACACCCTGGCCCGGAATCGACCGGGGTATCTGCCGCCGGAAAACGACCCCTATTTTACTTCCGGGGGCGTTTCAAAGGTGTGATAGGGCGCCGGCGATGGCACCGTCCACTCCAGGCCTTCGGCGCCGTCCCAGGGCTTGGCGGATGCTTTCTCGCCGTTGCCCCGGGCACACTTCACCACGATGAACAGGAACAGTAACTGGGTGGCACCGAACATGAACGCGCCGATACTGGACACCATATTGAAGTCCGCGAACTGCAGCGCGTAGTCCGGAATACGGCGGGGCATGCCGGCCAGACCCAGGAAGTGCATCGGGAAGAAGGCCAGGTTCATGCCCACGAAGGACAACCAGAAGTGGGTCTTGCCCAGGGTCTCGTCATACATGGTGCCGGTCCACTTGGGCAACCAGTAGTAGGCCGCCGCAAAGATCCCGAAGATGGCACCCGGTACCAGCACGTAATGGAAGTGGGCCACCACGAAGTAGGTGTCGTGGTACTGGAAATCCGCCGGTGCAATGGCCAGCATCAGCCCCGAGAAGCCACCGATGGTAAACAGGATGACAAACGCCACCGAGAACAGCATCGGCGTTTCAAAGGTCATGGAGCCGCGGAACATGGTGGCTACCCAGTTGAACACCTTCACCCCGGTGGGCACGGCAATCAGCATGGTGGCGTACATGAAGAACAATTGCCCGAAGATGGGGATGCCCACGGTGAACATGTGGTGCGCCCAGACCACGAACGACAGCAGGGCGATGGCGCCCACCGCATACACCATGGAGGCATAGCCGAACAGCGGCTTGCGGGCGAACGCCGGGATGATATGAGACACCACACCGAAGGCCGGCAGGATCATGATATACACCTCGGGGTGACCGAAGAACCAGAACACATGCTGGAACAGCACCGGATCACCGCCACCGGCGGCATCAAAGAAGCTGGTGCCGAAGTTGATGTCCATCAGCATCATGGTCACCACACCGGCCAGAACCGGCATTACCGCAATCAGCAGGAAGGCCGTGATCAGCCAGGTCCAGACAAACATTGGCATCTTCATCAGGGTCATGCCCGGCGCGCGCAGGTTGAGGATGGTGGCGATCACGTTGATGGCCCCCATGATCGAGGAAATCCCCATGATGTGCACCGCGAAGATGAAGAAGGTAGTGCTCGGCGGCCCGTAGGTAGTCGACAGGGGCGCGTAGAACGTCCAGCCAAAGTTGGGAGCGCCGCCCTCCATGAACAGGGTGGACACCAGCATCAGGAACGCCGCCGGCAGCAGCCAGAAGCTCCAGTTGTTCATCCGTGGCAGCGCCATATCCGGCGCGCCGACCATCAGTGGCAGCATCCAGTTGGCCAGGCCCACAAACGCAGGCATGACCGCGCCGAACACCATGATCAGGCCGTGCATGGTGGTCATCTGGTTAAAGAATTCCGGTTGCACGATCTGAAGCCCGGGCTGGAACAGTTCCGCCCGTATGACCATCGCCATGCTGCCCCCGAGGAGGAACATGGTGAAGCTGAATATCAGGTACATGGTCCCGATATCTTTATGGTTGGTGGTTAACAGCCACCGGGTTATGCCCTTGGCGGGACCATGATGGTGGTCCTGGGCGTGGGTATCTGCGACCGCACTCATTTGAAACCCCCGTTGCCGCCTGTTTTCTCGCTGGCGATATCTTGTTATCTGGCGAAGATGGCGGGGCCAGGCCCCGCCAATCGGCTATCTGTTACTGATTCTTGTAGTCGAAAATCTCTTTCGGCGTCACCATTTCTTCGGTGTTGTTGCCCCAGGCATTACGCTCATAGGTAATGACCGCGGCCAGGTCGGCTTCGCTGAGCTGGCCACCAAAGGCCTGCATCGCCGTACCGCTGACGCCGTTGACCACAATATCCAGATGGGCGTCCATATCTTCAGTCACTACAGATGTGCCCCGCAAGGACGGGAACGCACCACCGCCGGACCCGTCGTCACCGTGACAGGCGGCGCAGTAGGAGGCATACACGCCCTCGCCCCGCTCAACCAGCTCGTCGAGGGTCCAGTCCTTCTCGGTGAGCTGGCGCTCCTTCTCGGCTGCCTCGCGCTGGTTCGCCGCCCACTGGTTGTACTCCTCCTCCGGCACCGCTTCCACGACCACTGGCATGAAACCGTGGTCCTTGCCGCACAGCTCGGTGCACTGGCCACGATAGGTGCCGGGCTCGTCCACCTGGAACCAGACCTTGTTGATAAAACCGGGGATCGCATCCTTCTTGATGCTGAAAGCAGGAACCCACCAGGAGTGAATGACATCATTGGCGGTAATCAGCAGGCGCACCCGCTTGCCCACGGGCACTACCATAGGGTTATCCACATCCAGAAGGTAGTTCTCGTTCTTGTTCATCCGGTTGTTGATTTCGTCACGTGACGTGGCGAGGTTGGAAAAATACCCGAACTCGTTATCCTCGTTGCCTTGCATATCGAGGTATTCGTACTGCCAGCGCCACTGATAACCGGTGACCTTGATCTCGACCTCTGCTTCCTCGGAATCGTACATGTCGACCAGAGTCGCGGTGGCGGGAATGGCCATGATGACCAGGATGGCAAAGGGTATGATAGTCCAGAGAATTTCCACGACAGTGTTCTCGTGGAAGTTGGCCGGCTTGTGACCTTTCGATTTCCGGTGGGCAAAAATGGACCAGAACATGACCCCGAAGACCACGACGCCGATGGCGACGCATATCCACAGGATGGTCATGTGCAGACCATAGACCTGGTTACTCGTTTCGGTGACCCCCGGGGACATGTTCAGGGTCCACTCGGCCAGAGCCGGAGCGGACAATAAAAGTCCCGCAACAAGGGCACCTGCCCGTTTTACGTGCACGTGCATACCGCGTCTCCACAGAATGTTGTTCTTGTTCATGACAGACACACTTCGAGCGCTCGTCTCTCCCGTGACGGCTGCCTGTCATGATGTCTGGCGGATCTGCGTGACACTTCCAGCTGTCGGTTGGAAGTTCGCCCCCCGGAATATATTGGAACCTGTCGCGCTCGCACACGCAACAGGGCAATCGTCGGGAAGTCTGTTCACGGATAACCAGAACGCAGTATAGACAGATAGTTAGGTCACACTCAAAACCTTGGGCACATTTTGAAAAATTTTATGGAAATAAGCTTATTCTTTTTTGACCTATATCATGGCAACCGACGACGGAATCCGGAATGTACAGACTGACCCGCTCGGATCGTCATCTCTGGCGACTGGCCTGGCCCCTCATGCTCACCAACCTGACCGTACCGCTTCTGGGGCTGGTGGATACGGCAGTACTGGGCCACCTGGAAAGCCCGCAGTATCTGGGCGCGGTCGCCGTGGGCGCCAACCTGTTCAGCATCCTTTACTGGACCTTCGGCTTCATGCGCATGGGCACCACCGGACTTGCCGCCCAGGCGTTCGGGCGCCGGGATACCACCGGCCAGACCGCCCTGCTGCTGCGCTCGTTGTTACTGGCGTGCGCCATTGCGCTGATACTGATTGCGCTGCAGACGCCCCTGATTGCCACTGGCCTGGCGCTGATGAATCCCGGCCCGGAGGTATCGGAACTGGCCGCCGAATATGCCGCCATCCGCATCTGGAGCGCCCCGGCCGTGCTGTGCCAGTACACCCTGGTGGGCTGGCTGATTGGCTGCCAGCTTCCCCGCGGGCCAATGATCATGCTGATCGTGGCCAACGGCGTGAACATTGTTCTGGATGTGCTTTTCGTCACCGTTCTGGGCTGGAACAGCCGGGGCGTCGCCATGGCCACGGTCACCGCCGAATACGGTGCTACCGCCCTGGGCCTGTGGCTGGTCTGGCAGCGCCTGCCGGACCATCGCGCCACCCTGCGGGAACTGCTCGGTCAGTGGCCGGATTATCTGGCACTGATCCGGGTGAACCGCTACCTGCTGGTGCGAACCATCGCGCTGTTGCTGGTGCTGGCTTTCTTCACCGCCCAGGGCGCCAGACAGGGCGAGGTCATCCTGGCGGCCAACGCCGTGTTGCTGACCTTTCTTCTGGTGATTTCCAATGGCCTGGATGGCTTTGCCAACGCCGCCGAGGCGCTGGTGGGGCAGGCGGTGGGCCGCCGCTCCCACCGGCGTTTTATGGTAGCCTGCCGCACCGCCGCCCGCTGGTCGCTGATCGGTTCGGTGTTGTTCACCGTTCTGTTCATCGCGGGCGGTTACTGGCTGATCGGCCTGCTCACCAGCATCGAGGAAGTGCGCGCCACGGCCCGCCAGTATCTGCCATGGCTATGGCTGCTGCCGATGACCGCGGTATGGGGCTACCTGTTCGATGGTATCTTCATCGGCGCCACGCGTACGCGGGACATGCAGAACACCATGCTGTTCTCCGCACTGGCGGTGTTCCTGCCCGCCTGGTGGCTGACCACGTCATGGGGTAACCATGGCCTGTGGTTTGCCCTGATCATGCTGATGCTGGCCAGAGCCGGCACCATGGCGACGGTGTTCATGGTGCGAACCGGAAACAGGTCATGGTTCCGCCATGAGTGAGGGCCAATCCCTCCGGCATCGGAAAAAATCTCAACTACACTCCAACAAAGGGCGCCCGGAGCGGGATTCCCTGCAATGATGAAGCAAACCCGGCATTGTCTGACATGACTCCAGAGGCAGTATTGAACATCATCGATCAGGCCCGTCGGCAGGAAGCCCGATCTGGCGAATTCCTCCGTCAGATGCGAGCGAAGGCATCACGGTTGCCCGCCAGCGTGACCGTCGAGGGCTACCAGCCGGCCATGTGCCTGTTCCAGTTCGCCATCGAGTACATCGAAATGGCTCCCCGCCTGATTGACTGTATCGATGATTGCGCCCGCAAGTCCGGCAAGCGCGGGCTGTTCGATCCGTTCATCCAGACCGCCATCTGCTACTTTACCCAGCCGTCCATCATGCTGATCCGGTACGACGGCCTCGACGGCCTGCTGATCAAGGCTTACCTGTGCCACCGGCTGATGGAGGAAATGTACGAGAACAACCTGTCCACCCGTCGCAGCCAGGTGGTGGATGTGGAGGTCACCCAGGCCAACCTGCTGGCCCACCAGCTGATCGGCGAACCCTTTGCCAATGAGCTGGACGAATCCATCAACCTGACCACGCTGAACCTGGCGGGCTCGCCCGAATACTATGAACTGAATCTGGATCCGTTCGTAGAGGAGTTGCAGAAAGCGGCCAGGATGTGGATGAAGGAATACTGGGAAAACCTGCTGACGCGGAATCACATCCGGTTTACCCTGATGCCCTGACCGACCAACCGAGCGATTGGCGCTAATGATGTTCAGACTGGCTCTGATAGTGTGTATTACCGTGGCTCCCTTGCTGGCTGCTGCCGGGACTGTCTCGTTTCGGGTGACCGGCGCCGACAGCGGCATGCCGCTGGCCAATGCCGTCATTGTGCTGCCCCGGTCAGCGGACAGTGCCACAGCCGACGCCAGCATGATTCAGGAGAATCGTCAGTTCGTTCCCCACGTACTGGTGGTGCCGCGCGGCACCGCGGTCAACTTCCCCAACCGGGACAATACCCAGCACCACGTTTACTCGTTCTCGCCCGCCAGGACCTTCGAAATTGAACTGTATGCCGGTGTTCCCGAAGCACCGGTCCGCTTTGACACCACCGGCGTGGTGGAGCTGGGCTGCAATATCCATGACCGGATGCAGGGATTCATCCTGGTGACCGACCAGCAGCATGGTGTCAGCAATGAAACCGGCGAACTGACCCTCGACTGGCCCGACGACCAGCCGCTTCCCCGGCAGGTCCGCGCATGGCATCCGCGGCTGGCTGACAACACCAATCTGGTGGAGGTTGCCGTCAACGGGGCCAGCGGCGAAGCGATACCCCTTGCGCTGGACGTTCGCCCCGCGCCGGAAACGGACTCTTCCCTCGACCGCCTGCAGCAACGTTTCCGGGACCTGTAACCGTGAGTCTGGACGGACTCGGGTTTCGTGGCCGCCTGCTGGTCGCGATGCTGTCCCTGGTGGCAGCCACCGCCCTGGCTCTGGGCCTTTCTTTCATGGTGTACCTGCTGGAAGACGAGGAACAGCGAGCCGCCGACAGCCTTGATGTGGCGGCACGGGTAACCACCGAAATCATTGCCGGACGCAGCGAACTGCTCACCGGCAACCTGCAGGTACTGGTGGACGATTTCGGCTTCCGTTCGGCCATTGCCAGCGACAACCAGGCCACCATGGCAAGCGCCCTGGACAATCACGCCGGTCGCGCCGGGGCCGATATTGCCATTGTACTGGACAGCGAAGGCACCGCCCTGGCCAGCATCGGCACACAGGAAGCTGACATACAGCGGTTTTTGCCGGAATTACTGGCGCGGGCGAATGACCAGGGCCAGGCAGACCAGATCCTCAGTACCGGCAACCGGGCCCTGCAGATGTTTGTCGTGCCGGTACGGGGAGCAGGCCTGCGGGCCTGGCTGGTAGCGGGTTTCGCCCTGGACGACGACTTTGCGCGGCGGCTCGCCGGGTTGACCGGCACCGAGGTGGTCTTCCGCGACCGTACCGGCGCTTCGGTGCTGGCGTCGAGCCGGCCGCCAGACAGCATGGGCCAGCTGCCGCCCCCGGGGAATAACGGTCAGATGGAGGAGACCAACAGCTTCTTCTCGCGGACCCTGCAGCTGGGTTCCGCTCAGCCTTCACCGGTACAGGCGGTACTGCTCATCGACCGGGAGCAGGCGCTGGCCAACTACTATGACCGCGCCGCCGACCTGGCACTCATCCTGCTAGTGGCGGTGGTCCTGTCCGGCATGGTGGTGCTGTTGACGGCCCGGGCCCTGGGGCGCCCGGTACTGGATCTGGCCCGCTTCGCCACCGCCATTGGCGATGGCCGAAACGCCCCCGAACCACCACCGCCCAGAACCCGCGAACTGCGCACCCTCCAGAACGCCCTGACCACCATGCAAAAGCGGGTGGGGGAACGGGAGGAGCGCATCCGGTTCAATGCCTTCCACGACGAACTCACGGGCCTGGCCAACCGCAAGGCCCTGAACGAGACGCTGGAAAACGCACTGGCGAACCAGCAGCCCCTGTTACTGGCCGGTATTACCCTGACCCGGTTCCGGGCCCTCAATGACACCCTCGGCTTCGAATTCGGTGACCAGGTGCTGGTGCTGGCCGCCGAGCGGCTGCGAGCCTGCCTGCCCGATAAGACCCGGCTTTTGACCCGCTCCGGCGGCAACGAATTCGTGGTCCTGACCGACCCGGATCAGGGCCCGCTGGCAACCCTGCTGACCAGGCTCAGGGATCAGTTGCAGGCCAGCACCACCATTGGTGAAACGCCCATCAACCTGCACGTTGCCGTGGCCGGGCTCGAGTTGCCCCGGGATGCCACCACCCCGGACGAGATCCGCCGGCGACTGCGCCTGACCCTGAAACGGGCGGAAGACAGCCCGCAACAGGTGGCTGCCTATGAGTCAGGCGGCGACGAGTCGCACCTGCGGGAGCTGACCCTGACCCAGGATCTGCGGCACGCGATTGCCAACGACGGCCTCAACCTGGTCTACCAGCCCAAAATTGCCATGGACAGCGCCCGCATGGTCCAGGTGGAAGCCCTGGCACGCTGGCACCACCCGGAACTGGGGTTTGTCTCGCCGGAGGAATTTATCCTGCTGGCGGAACAGACCGGCCAGATCCGCAACCTGACCCGCTTCATCCTGACCCGTATCGCCCGCGACCTTGCGGTCATGCATCAGGAAGGGCTGATGATCGGTGCGGCGATCAACCTGTCTGCCCTGGACCTGAGTAATACCCGTCTGCCCGATGATATCCGCCAGGCCTTCGGCGGGCAGGGCATCGACGTCCACTGGCTGACCTTCGAGGTCACGGAAAGCGCGATCATGACGGATACCGAGTCCGCCCGGCACACCCTTGATCAGCTCAGGGCCATGGGTGCCAGCCTGTCAGTGGACGATTTCGGCACCGGTTACTCGTCACTGTCCCAGCTGCGCCAGCTGCCGGTGCAGGAACTGAAGATCGACAAGTCCTTCGTGCTGCGCCTGAACCAGGAGCCCCAGGACCAACTGATCGTGCGTTCCACCATCGACATGGCCCACGGGCTGGGCCTGACGGTGGTGGCGGAAGGCATCGAGAACCTGGACAGCTGGCGCCTGTTACAGGGCTGGGGCTGCGACAAGGGGCAGGGCTTCTACATGGCGCGGCCCATGCCACCCGCGGACCTGCCCGGCTGGGCTGGTGACTTCCGCGAACAGGCCGCCACATTGCGTCCGATGACCGGAGATATTTCATGACCCATTGTTCAAACCACGGCGCACCGGTGCTGGCACTGGTGGCCGGCCTGACCCTTGCCACGCCGGCCCTTGCCGATCCCGGCAGCCGGCTGTGGGCCACCGGTGGCGTTACCACCATCGAGGGTAGCGCTGGCGGCGGGCTGGTACCCTGGGCACTGCTGGCGGGCTACGCCAGTGATCAGGAATGGGGCGGTACTGTCACCCTGTCCCGGGCGGAGGTGGACGATTTCACGCTGAACGTCACCGGCGCGGCGCTGAACTGGCACAACCGTGTGGAAGTCAGCATCGCCCGCCAGACCCTGGACCTGGACACCCTGGGTGCCACCCTCGGCGAGGACGAACTGTCCCAGGATATCTTCGGCATCAAGGCACGGCTGTTCGGCGATGTACTTTACAGCGACTATGGCCAGTGGTCCCTGGGCCTGCAGCACAAGCGCCAGCGGGACTTCGATATACCGGAGGCCATTGGCGCAGACGATGACCAGGGCACCGATGTCTACCTGTCCGGCAGCAAGCTGTTCTTCGCCGCCGTGGCCGACCGCAACCTGCTGGTGAACGCCACGGTACGGGGCACCAGGGCCAACCAGGGCGGGCTGCTGGGCTTTGGCGGTGACCGTAATGACAGCTATAAGGCCATGCTGGAAACCAGTGTCGGCCTGTTTTTAAACCGCAGCTGGATCGCCGGCGCCGAATACCGGCACAAGCCGGACAACCTGGGATTTGCCACCGAGGATGACTGGTGGGACGCCTTCGTCGCCTGGGTTCCGGATCGCCGTGTCTCCGTCACCGCCGCCTGGACCGACCTGGGCGATATTGCCGGGCTGGAGGATCAGCGGGGCCTTTACCTTTCATTGCAGGGCAGTTTCTGAGGAGAGCCATGATGACGACCTTACTGCGTGTGTCCGTGCTGATATCCGTGATGGCCCTGGTCGCCGGTTGTGCCACCCCCGGCCCATCGGAAGACAGCCTCTATCAGGACCTGGGCAAACGTGCCGGCATTGCCGAGATGGTTGAAGACCTGATGTACCGGATTGTCGAGGACGACAGGATTGCCTTTCAGTTCAAGGACATCGACGTGGTGCAGTTCCATACTAACCTGACGGATCAGCTCTGCGAACTCAGTGGCGGCCCCTGCACCTACACCGGACGCCCGATGACCGACGTCCATGACGGCATGAACGTCACCGAAACCCAGTTCAATGCCCTGGCGGAGCAACTGGTGCTGGCCATGGAGGACAACGGCATCAGCACCAGCGCCCAGAACCGTCTGCTGGAGCGCCTGGTGGAGCTGCACCCACAGATCACCCACCGTTAGCCCGGGTGTGATCATCACACTTGGCGTTTGTAACCGCGGGCGTTAACCTTGGCGGCTTCCAATTCACTGAACGTCCCATGACCGGAGTACCCTCCCCGATGGACCATCCCGATCTCGGCAAACTGATCCTGCGTCTTACCCTGGGCGGCCTGTTGCTGTTTCATGGCATCAGCAAACTGCTTAATGGTGTCGGTTTTATCGAGGGCCAGCTGGTCAGCCATGGCATTCCGGCATTCTTCGCCTATGGTGTATTGATTGGCGAGCTGCTGGCGCCGCTGATGGTAATCGTGGGCTACCAGACCCGCATCGGCGCCCTGCTGATCGTCTTCAACATGCTGGTCGCCATCGCCCTGGTGCACACCCACGAGTTGATGAAACTCGGGGGCAACGGCGGCTGGGCGCTGGAATTGCAGGGTTTCTTCCTGTTCACCGCGCTGGCCCTGATCTTTCTGGGGCCGGGCCGTTACAAACTGAAGAACTGAGGTATCGCCATGCCCCGGAAAGTACTCCCCGGTCGCTACCGCCACTACAAGGGCAAGGATTACCAGGTGATTGACACCGCCCGCCACAGCGAGACGGAAGAATGGCTGGTGGTGTACCGATGCCTGTACGGCGACCAGAGCCTGTGGGTGCGGCCGCTGGACATGTTCAACGAGTCGGTGACCGTGGCCGGGGAGGAAGTGCCCCGCTTTACCCGCATAAGTGACTGATCCTCCGTGCCGGGGCCCTCGACGTCCCCGGCATCTTTGACTCCGCTACGGCTTTCCTGCACATTAGCGCCCCTTCGAATCAACCTGTCCAATCCTTAATCAAGCGCAAAAGGCCTCACAAGGGCCGATGCCATTCACGGAGTCTTACCATGAACGCCGTTGTCGCTGCGGTTATCGTCATGCTCGTACTGAGCCTTGCCCGCATTCATGTTGTTGTTGCCCTGATCATTGGCGCCGTGGTCGGCGGTCTGCTCGGCGGTCTGTCCCTGGATGCCACCATTGACGCCTTCAACAGCGGCCTGGGCGGCGGTGCCACAGTGGCGCTGTCCTACGCCACCCTGGGTGCCTTTGCCGTGGCCATCGGCAAATCCGGCCTGGCCCACGCCCTGGCGGACCGGGCCCTGGCGATGGTGGGCAACCAGGATGCCGGCGACGCCCCGGCGGCTGCGAGCAAAGGCGTCCGCTGGCTGATCATCGGCCTGCTGCTGGCGGTGGCCATGTCGTCCCAGAACATCCTGCCAATCCACATCGCCTTCATCCCGATGCTGGTGCCGCCGTTACTGTACGTGATGGCAAAGCTGAACCTGGACCGGCGCCTGGTGGCCTGCGTGCTGACCTTTGGCCTGATCACCCCGTACATGTTCCTGCCGGTGGGCTTTGGCGGCATCTACCTGAACGAGATCCTGATGGCCAACGTGGCCGACAACGGCATTGCCATCGACGGCCTCAGCGTGATCAGGGCCATGGCACTGCCGGCACTGGGCATGCTGGTGGGTCTGCTGATTGCGGTGCTGTTCAGTTACCGGGGTGAACGCCACTATGACCTGACCAGAATCGAGCGCACCGAGCGGGTCAACACCCCCTACAGCGGCAAGACCCTATTGATTGCCATCATCGCCATTGCCGCCGCCTTCGTGGTGCAGCTGTGGCTGGGCTCCATGATCCTGGGCGCGCTGACCGGCTTCGTGCTGTTCAACCTGTCCGGCGTGGTGCGCTGGAAGGAGTCCGATGACCTGTTCACCGAAGGCATGAAGATGCTGGCCATGATCGGCTTCATCATGATCGCCGCCAACGGCTTCGCGGAAGTGATGCGGGAAACCGGCGACATCGCCAGCCTGGTGCAGGGCTCGGTAGCGACCATTGGTGACAACAAGGCCCTGGCGGCGTTCCTGATGCTGGTGGTGGGCCTGCTGATTACCATGGGTATCGGCTCGTCCTTCTCGACCATCCCCATCATCGCCGCGCTGTACGTGCCGCTGGCCCTGGAACTGGGCTTCAGCCCGCTGGCCATCGTGGCCCTGGTAGGCACCGCCGGCGCCCTGGGGGATGCGGGCTCACCCGCCTCCGACTCCACCCTCGGCCCCACCGCCGGCCTCAACGTCGACGGTCAGCATAACCACATCTGGGATACCGTGGTGCCCACCTTCCTGCACTACAACCTGCCGTTGCTGGTGTTCGGGTGGCTGGCAGCGATGGTGCTTTAAACAGCAAACAGCTTTTTTAGCCCTTTAGTCAGTCGTCTGTGTTATCCGACTTGAAGAACACCACCTGCTTGACCGTGTGATCTTCCTCATTGGAGCGCGTGTTCACCCGCGTCTCCAGTTCCGGGTTGCCGGAGGGGCCGTCGCCCCCCTGGCTGTCGGTGAAGCCACAGGAAACGCATTCCCGGTGCTGTACGCCGTCGTCATCGGCATACATGGTCAGCCTATCCATGGCCGCGCACCGGGGGCAGACGGCCCCGGCGATAAAGCGTTTCGGTGTACGGGCCATTGTCTGACTCCTCAGGCTGCGTGGTTGTGGTCCGTGATGCCGGACTGGCGTAGCAGGGCATCCACATCCGGCTCCCGGCCACGGAAGGCCTTGAACAGTTCCGCCGGCTCACGGGAGCCACCCATCTCGAGGATGTTTTGCCGGAACGAGTGCCCGGTTTCCGGATCGAAGATGCCGTTCTCCTCGAATAGCGAGAACGCATCGGCCGCCAGCACTTCCGCCCACTTGTAGCTGTAGTAACCGGCCGCGTAGCCACCAGCAAACACGTGGGAGAAGGAGTTGGGGAAACGGTTGAACTCCGGCGTCCGCACCACGGCGATCTCCTTGCGGACCTCCCGGTGCATATCCAGCGGATTGGTGGGGGCCTGCTCACTGAATTCCGCGTGCATGCGCAGGTCGAACAGCGAGAACTCCAGCTGCCGTACCATCTGCATGCCGGCCTGGAAGTTCTTCGCCGCCAGCATCTTGTCCAGCAGATCCTTGGGGAGGGGCTCGCCGGTCTCGTGGTGGCTGGCGATCAGCGCCAGGGACTCGGGATCCCAGCACCAGTTCTCCAGGAACTGGCTGGGCAGCTCTACCGCGTCCCAGGCCACACCATTGATACCGGATACGTGCCCCACGTCCACCTTGGTCAGCATATGATGCAGGCCATGGCCGAACTCGTGGAACAGGGTGGTGACCTCGTCGTGGGTCAGCAGCGAGGGCTTACCTTCCACGGGCGGGGTGAAGTTACAGGTAAGGAAGGCCACCGGCAGCTGCAGCTGGCCGCGCTGGTTCCGCCAGCGTACCCGGCAGTCGGCCATCCAGGCACCACCACGCTTGCCCTCACGGGCAAAGGGATCCAGGTAGAACCAGGCGATTTCCTCGCCGTCACGGGAGATGCGATAGGCCGTGGCATCCTTGTGCCAGGTTTCCACCTCGGGTTTTTGCTCGATCTGGACACCGAACAGCTTCTCGGTCACCTGGAACATGCCGGAGATTACCCGCTCGGCGGGGAACCAGGGGCGCAGAGTTTCCGGGGAAATGTCGTAACGCTTCTGACGCAGCTTTTCGCTGTAGTAGCCGATGTCCCAGGCTTCCAGGTCGTCAACGCCATGTTCCTCTTTCGCGAAGGCTTTCAGCTCGCTCACTTCCTGCTCCGCCACCGGCTTGGCCTTGGCCCCGAGTTCGTGCAGGAACTCCAGCACCTCGTCCACGCTGGAGGCCATCTTGGTGGCCAGGGAGCGCTCGGCGTAATTATTGAAGCCCAGCAGTTTGGCCTGGGCGTGGCGGCGCTTGAGGATCTCCGCCATGATCGGGGTGTTGTCCCATTTGCCGCCGTCCGGACCCACGTCGGAGGCACGGGTAACAAAGGCCTCGTAGACTTCACGGCGCAGCTCGCGATTGTCGCCATAGGTCAGCACCGGGAAGAAGCTGGGGAAGTCGAGGGTAATCACGAACCCGTCCAGATCTTTCTGTCTGGCGGCCTGGCGGGCACCGTCCAGGGCGGAGTCGGGCACGCCGGCCAGCTCACTCTCGTCGGTAATGTGCCTGTACCAGTTCTGGGTGGCATCCAGGACGTTATCGCTGAAACGGCTGGAGAGGTCGGACAGCTCCCGGGACAGGTTGGCGAAGGTTTTCTTCTTCTCCTCGGGCAGGTCAACACCGCCCAGGTGGAAGTCCCGCAGGGTGTTGTTGACCATCTTGCGCTGGGCTTCACTGAGGTCCTTGAAGTCCTCCCGTTCAGCCACTCTCTTGAAGGCCGCACAGAGTTGTTCGTTCTGGCTGATTTCAGTGGTGTATTCCGTCAGCTTTTCCAGGCAACGTTTGTGGACGGCACGAATGTCTTCGTTGTTCATCACGCCATTGAGATGCGAGATAACCGACCAGGCGTTGTTGAGGCGATCTTCCAGTGCCTCCATGGGCAGGGCCAGGGTATCCCACGACGGGTCGTCCTGGCTGGCCAGATCCTGGATCTGTACGCGGTTATCACTGAGAATCTGGTCAATGGCGGGCTCCATGTGTTCGATACGAACGTGATCGAATCTGGGGAGCAGGTCATCGGTAAGCAGTGGATTGTTCATTTGGCCTCGTCTCAGATGGCAAATTTGGATCAATGATATTTACCGGATTATCTGTGAAGATAACGGTATGCAAATGTCTTGGCTAATTAGGTCTATGTAATGGCGAATATACGTTCTCACAAGGGTTACACACCAAAATTCGGTGAAAGATCCTGGGTGGATGAGTCAGCGGTGGTGATTGGTGATGTGGAAATGGGTGACGACTGCTCGGTCTGGCCCATGACCGTGGTGCGGGGCGACATGCACCGGATCCGTATCGGTGACCGTTGCAGCATCCAGGATGGCACGGTGATTCACATCACCCACGCCTCCGACTTCAACCCCGGTGGCTGGCCCACCACACTGGGCGACGACGTCACCGTCGGCCACAAGGCCCTGATCCACGGCGCCACCATCGGCAGCCGCGTACTGGTGGGCATGGGCGCCATCATCATGGACGGCGCGGTGGTGGAAGACGACGTCATCATCGCCGCCGGCTGCCTGGTGACACCAGGCAAGACTCTGGAATCCGGCCACCTCTATGTCGGCTCTCCCTGCAAGAAGGCCAGGGCACTGACCGACGATGAGAAAACCTTCTTCACATACACCGCTGCGAACTATGTGAAGCTGAAGGACGACTACCTGGCTGAGCAATAATGGTATTCGCCCCTCTTGAAAAACTCCAACCCGTTCTTACATTCGAAAACAGCAGACGTTCACGGATAAACCATCCGGTTGGCGCCACCGTGATGGAGCTGTTCCGCGAATGAAGCTGAATCCAGACATCGTATTCAGGTTCACAGGAGGAGTTTCATTATGAGCAATCTTACCCGCTGGAATCCGGTCAACGAGTTTGAAGACCTGATTAACCGTTACAACCGCTACTTCGGGCTGCCTGCCACCAATGGTGAGCGTGAAGGCAAGGACCTGTTCCGTCGTAACGACTGGGCTCCGGCTGTCGACATCAAGGAAACGAAGGAAGCCTTCGTGATTGATGCCGAACTGCCGGGAATGAAGAAAGAAGACGTGAAGGTTACCGTCCATGACGGCGTGCTCACCATTCAGGGTGAACGCAAGCAGGAAGAGGAAACCGGTGACGACAAACAACACCGTGTGGAACGGGTCTACGGCAGCTTTCTGCGCCGGTTTACCCTGCCGGACAATGTGGACGAAGAAAGCGTCAAGGCCAATTTCAGGGATGGTGTCCTGTCACTGACCCTGACCAAGGTGGAACCGGCGCAACCCAAAGCCATCGAGGTGGAGGTCGACTGACCTCCCGTCCTCCTTCCAGGGACACCAGCGGCCGGGCCGGAGTGTTATTCCAGCTCGGCCGCTTTTTTTGCGCCTGCGGCCTTGAGGATATCGGCATAGGCCGTCATGCGCTTGTGGCGGGATACATGGTCCAGGATGGTCTCGCCCTGACTGTCTTTGGCGTTCAGGTCCCGGCCCGCCTCCACGAAGAAACCGATGAAACGCTCGAAATCCTCCGCGCGCATGCCCTCATACGCGCTGATCAGGACATAATAATCAGGGTTGATGCGGGCGTCATAGGGGCTCAGAAACAGGAAGCTCTTTACCCGTTCGTCGCTCCACTCCTCGCCGATGACTTTCGGTTTTTCAGGTCCGCTCATGATCTCTCTCGTTATAAAGCTGCCAGGAAAATGGGGCGAAGCAGTATAACGGCCCCGGGCTCACCTGACCTAGACGAATTATCTATCAGGTTATAATGTTCGACCCGGACCGGGGGATATCAGGGTAGCACTTCCACCGGAAGCTCCCGGGTGGGCATTGAATCGTCGCATTCAGGTTCACGGATGGCAATTTCCACCCGCCGGTTGAGGGCACGGTTGTCCGGGTTGGTATTGGGCGCCAGCGGCTGTGTCTCTGCTCTGCCGGCGGCAATGACCCGCTCGGCAGGTATCTGCCGGTTCAACACCAGCTCATGGACCACCGACACCGCCCGCGCCGCTGACAGGTCCCAGTTGGAACGGAAGCGGCTGCTGGTGATGGGCACATCATCGGTATAACCGGCAACGATAATATCGCCACTGCACCGGGACAGCACATCCACCACCCGGTCGATAATCGGCAGCATCGGCGGCTTGATCTCCGCCTCGCCTGAATTGAACGTGGCCTGCTCCGAGAAACGGATAACCACCTGTTGTTGATCGTAGTTGATGCTCAGGGACTCATTGGCCACCTGCTGTTCCAGTTCGTTGATCAGCCGCGAGGACAGCTCGACAATGCCTTCCGGTATCCTGGTAACGTCCGGTGCGGCCCCCCGGTCATCAATGAATTCCGCCTCGTCCCGGGGAGTGTCAGGGGGTTCGGGCAACGACACGGTATCCGACTCGATCAGGGTCAGCGGTGAACCACCCACGTCCTCGCCCACCACATTGGCACTGCCAAAAGCCACCGCCATGGACTGGGCCATGGCCCGGTATTTCTCGGCATCCATTTCAGCAAAGGACAACAGCAGGATAAAAAACGTCAGCAGCAGGGTTGCCAGGTCGGCGAAGGTCACGATCCAGGCAGGTGCACCTCCCTTCTTCCTGCGCACACTGGTACGACGCGTGAGCACCGGGGATGCCACCGGTCAGACCTCCTGGCCGGCTTCCGGAGCCTGGCGCTGATCCGGGCTGACAAACGACGACAGTATCTCGGTAATTACCCGGGGGTTCTGGCCACGGAGAATATTCTGGATGCTGGTGACGATCAGCAGCTGGTTGCGGCGCTCGTCGTCCGCCTTGAGCTGCAGCTTGTCGGCCAGGGGCAGGGCAATAAGCTGGGCAATGAACGCGCCGTATAGGGTGGTCAGCAGGGCGATGGCCATGGCCGGGCCGATAGAAGACGGGTCATCCAGCGTATTGAGCATCTGCACCAGGCCCACCAGGGTACCCAGCATGCCGATGGCCGGTGCGGACTCGCCAATACCACGAAATACCCGCTCGGCCACTTCGTAACGTTCGCTCACCTGCTGGATATCCTGGGCCAGGGTCTCTTCCACCATTTCCGGCGGGTGGCCATCCACGCACAGGTTAATGGCCTTCTGCAGGAATTCGTTTTCCGTTTCGTGGCTCTCCAGGCCGAGAATGCCGTCCTTGCGCACCACCCGCGCCAGCTCCCCAACCTCACGGATCAGGTCGCTGGGGCGGTCCAGGCGGTCGGTAAAGGCGGTTTTCAGGGCCAGCCTGAAGGCACTGCTGACGGTGGTCATGCGGAACCGGATCAGGGTTACGGCAAAGGTACCGCCCAGGACAATGGCCAGCCCGGGAAGGTTCAGGAACGTCAGTGCGGAGGCATTGGCCAGCATGGCGATTATGACAATCGCCACCCCTGCCACCAGCCCGACCAGGGTCAGAATATCCATGCAAGTATCCCGTCCGGGTAATTCGTTAACCTACTGGCCACAGAGGGCCTTGAGAGCAAGACGCGGTGGTGAAGGTTTAATAGTGGCCCACAGCATAGCCCAGTTTGCTGCCCCCGGGCCAAGGCCCGGTGGGCAAACGGTGACCTGCTTCAGTTATTACGCAACTCGTCCATCACCGGCACGGTTTCAGGGCGAATACCCCGCCAGATTCGGAACGACTCCGCAGCCTGCTCCACCAGCATGCCCAGCCCGTCCAGCACCTGAACTGCGCCGTTATCCAGTGCCCACTGGTTGAAGGTGGTGACGCCCGGTGTATACATCATGTCGTAGACCACCGTATCCGGCGTAACCACCTCCGTGGATACCGGAGGCAGATCGCCCTGGAGGCTGGCGCTGGTGCCATTGATGATGATATCAAACGCACCGGCCACGTCGGTGACCCCCTTGGCAGACAGCGCAGTATCGCCGGCCTCATCCGTAAACAGCTCCACCAGCGCCTCGGCCCGGGCCAGCGTGCGGTTGGCAATGACCAGCTCAGCGGGCTGTTCCGCCAGGATCGGCCCCAGCACCCCACGAACGGCGCCGCCGGCGCCCAGGATCAGTACCCGCTTGCCCGACAGGTTGACGCCATTATTCTTCGTCAGGTCGGTCACCAGGCCCACACCATCGGTGTTATCGGCGATCAGCCGACCCTCGTCATCCTGATAGAGGGTATTGCTGGCACCCGCCTTCGCGGCCCGCTCGCTGCGCTGGTCGGCCATTTTCCAGGCCTGCTCCTTGAACGGCACCGTGACGTTCAGCCCCTTGCCACCCTTGGCGAAGAAATCCCGCACCGTCTCGTCAAGCTCCTCCAGCGGCGCCTGGATGGCGGTGTACTCCAACGCCTCACCGGTGTTGGCGGCGAACAGGCTGTGGATACGGGGGGATTTGCTGTGGCTGATAGGGTTGCCCACCACGGCGTACAGGTCATTGTGCATCGTCTTCCTCCAGCCAGTTGCGTCCGGTCAGGAAATGGTCGGTCAGCCGCGCCTCTTCGGTACCCGGCTCCGGTGTTCGGTTGTAATCCCAGCGCACCAATGGCGGCAGCGACATGAGGATGGATTCGGTGCGCCCCCCGGACTGCAGCCCGAACAGGGTGCCACGGTCATAGACCAGGTTGAACTCCACGTAGCGACCACGCCGGTAGAGCTGGAACTCACGCTCACGCTCGCCCCAGGGGTGGTCCATGCGACGCTGCACGATGGGCTCGTAGGCCGCGATGAAACTGGAGCCCACAGACTGCATCAGGCCGAAGTCATCGGCGAAACTGCCGGTGTTATGGTCATCAAAGAACAGACCGCCGACACCCCGGGGTTCCTGGCGGTGCCTGAGGTAGAAGTATTCGTCACACCACCGTTTGTAGCGGGGGTAGATATCAGGCCCGAACGGCTGGCAGGCATTGCGGGCGGTCTCGTGCCAGTGCCGGCAGTCATCGTCGAAACCATAGTAGGGGGTCAGGTCATAGCCACCGCCAAACCACCACACCGGTTCGCTGTCCTTGGGCGTGGCAACGAAGAACCGCACATTGGCGTGGGAGGTGGGCACATAGGGGTTCTTCGGGTGCATCACCAGCGACACGCCCATGGCCTGCCAGGGCGCGCCGGCCAGGTGTGGACGGTGGGCGGTGGCCGAGGGCGGCATCTGCTCACCCATGACGCGTGAAAAGTTGACGCCACCCTTTTCGAATACGGCACCGTCGGTGATCACACGACTGATGCCACCACCACCTTCGGGACGGTCCCAGGCGTCGGTCACGAATTCTGCCTTGCCGTCCAGAGCCTGCAGGCGCTGACAGATGGTGTCCTGCAGGTTCAACAGATACGTGCGGACGGCTTCGGAATCCGGCGTTGCGGGATCGGTCATCGGGCCTCCTATCTCAGCTTCTGGCCTGTGGTGATATCGATAATGGTACTGGGCTGACGGGAATCTCCCAGGCTACCGGATACCATCAGGTCAATACCATCGGGGAAGTAGCGCCGTACCTGCCAGGGGGCCCGGGCGGGCTCACGACCCGCCGGATTGCAGGAGGTAGACACCAGCGGCATGCCCGCCAGCCGGCATAACCGCTGTACCAGGGGGTGGGCGCTGACCCGCACGGCAATGGTGTCATGGTCGCCCCGTACCCAGTGGGGAATCCGTGCGGCCACGTCCGGTACCACACAGGTCACCGGCCCGGGCCAGTGGCTCTCGGCCCGTTGGCGAACCGCAGGCGGCAGCGGATCCAGCAGGAAGCCGATCTGCTCCACCGACGCCGCCACCAGAATCAGCCCCTTGTGCATGGGCCGCTGCTTGAGGGCGAGGATGGTGTCTACCGCGAACTCGCTCCAGGGATTGCACCCCAGACCCCAGACCGCTTCGGTGGGATAGGCGATGACACCGTCCCCCTCCAGGACATGGCGGAGGCGCTGGCGGGACCAGGGGGTGGCAAGGTTTGTGGCGGTTGTCATAATGCTCCACTAATGTCCCGTCTGAACGCCACAGTGCGGCAGAATCCTAGAACACCCGCAGGTAACCCCCGGGGGCGGACTCCACCAGCCCTTCCATCTCCAGCAACAGCAGCGACTGCATCAGCTGGTCCGCCGGCAGCCCCGTGGCGGCACAGAGTTGATCCGTAGAGCAGGGATCATACCCTAAAGCATTCAGTACCGCGATTTCCCGCGGGTCCAGATGATCCGGTACCGGTGCCGGCCCGGGCGCCGTGGCAAACAGCTCCGGCTGGGGCGCAGGCGGTGGTTTTGTCGGCGGCTCCGGTGTTCGCGCCTCCACCGGCCGGTTCCACCAGGCGGCCAGTTCCTCCTCGATATCATCCACGGTTTCCACCAGCTTGGCACCCTGGCGGATCAGGGAATGGCAGCCCCGGGCCAGCGGATTGTGGATGGAGCCGGGAATGGCGAATACCTCCCGCCCCTGTTCCAGCGCCAGCCGTGCGGTAATCAGGGACCCGGAACGCAATCCCGCCTCCACCACCAGGATGCCACGGCTCAGGCCGCTGATAATGCGGTTGCGCTTCGGGAAATGCTGCGACCTGGGTTGGGTACCCGGCGGGTATTCGGACACCAGCACCCCCTGCTCGATGATCTGGCCGGTCAACGCCCGGTGGCTGCGGGGATAGATCACATCCGCCCCGGTGCCCACCACGGCAACGGTATCGCCTCCTGCCGCCAGGGCACCGGCATGAGCGGCACCGTCCACGCCCTGAGCCAGCCCGCTGGTGACGGCGTAGTCTTTTTCCGTCAGCGCGCCGGCAAACTGCCAGGCATGGTCCAGGCCGGCGCGGGTGGCGTTTCGGGACCCCACGATGGCGATCTGGGGCCGGCTCAGCAGTTCCGCCCGGCCCCGCAAATAGAGCACCGCCGGGGCATCCTGAATATGGCGCAGGGGTTCCGGATAGTGCTCTTCACCCCAGCCCAGCAACTGTATTGACTGCTGCTGGCAGATGTCGAACACCGCCGCTATGTCGGCCAACAGAGGAAAATCCAGATCGCCCTGTTGCCAGGCGGCCATCACCGCCCGGGCTTCCGCCCCGGCGCCAAAGGCCTTGTGGGTGGCGGCAGAAGCGTCAAGAAACTCCAGCGGATCGGCAAAGGCGTCGCAGACTGCCAGCCAGCGCTTGCCACTGAAACGGGGCAACTGGCCCAGCAACAACCAGGGGGCTGACGATGAGGAAAGAAATGCAGTGCCGGGTGCTTTGACCGACGTAGGCAAGGGCAACCTCCCTGTCAATCGGGCTGCCGTCCTGGCAGCCCATGGATTGCAGATTGAATAACGGCCCGGGCGGGCCGTTACGGATTCACCACCTGATCACCCACGGACAGGGCACGGGTGGCCTGGAGAATCAGACCATAGCTGAGCTTCTCATAGGTCTGGAATACCATCAGCAAACCGGCGCGTTCACTGGGGAGCTGCACCATCTCATCGGTCACAGGATCCCTGGCCATACTCCCCGTTTGCAGCACGGCCAGCACGTTGCCTACTTCCAGGCCATCCCGCTTACCACGGTTCAGTACCACGACGTTGTACTGACCGATCTGGTTAACACCACTTTCCACCGCGATCATTTTGCCTTCGATCTGCCCATCCGGTGCACTGGGTGTGAACGCCGTGTTGATGCGACGATCCTCGCGGGCCAGCAGACGGTCTTCGATGCGCACTTCTTCGCGAGTGCGGATCAGTTCCACAGTGAGGATATCGTCGTTCTCCTCGACCACCTTACCGTCGCCGATGGAGCGTGCCTCCAGGCCCAGAAACTCGCCGGTGTCCGGATCGGTATAGGAGCGGCTGCGACGGAACACGCCGACGCTGCGGGCCGGAGCCTCGCCACGGGCATAGAGCCGGTCAAGAGCGCCCATTATAATCCGGCCTTCGGTACCTTCCAGCACATAGGGTGCCCCGTTCAGTTCCTCTTCCGTGACAATACGGGTCTTGGTCAGGAAACTGTCGATAGCGTCCAGGGGTATGGCCGGAATCGGTGTGTCGATGGCCTCGGAACGCACCTTGGGCGAGAGCTTGACCACACCGTTGCTGGTCTTCGTCAGGTAGGGCTTGCCATCGATATAGACCAGCGCGAGTTCATCCCCGGGATAGATCAGGTGGGGATTGTCCACCTGCGGGTTCACGTGCCAGATCTCTGGCCAGTACCAGGGGTTGTTCAGGAACCGTGACGAGATGTCCCAGAGGGTATCACCCTTTTTCACGACATACCGTTCGGGGTGATCGGTCCGGAACTCCGGGCCCTGTGCCTGTGCCCAGGATGTGGACAGCAACATCACGGCTGCCAGAGCGTACAGCAGTTTCCTCATTGTAAAATCCTTCATCGCGCGTGCCTTGAAAGCGTACTTCCCTCTAATATAGAGGAAAGTAACGAAATTGTGACCTTATATTCCTGACTTGCAGTAGATTCTGGCTATCGCCTGATCAGTTTGTATTCAATGATACTTCCGGGGATAATATGGATATTGGACGCTGTCTCCCCTGGGAATACGGACCTGTCGTCCCGATTATGATAGCCAGTAGACAGCAAAAGTCGCGGTACGCGATCGCATTTTGTGACACCAGCCAGACCTCTTTGCGAGATCATGGCAACTCAGGCAAGCACAGGCAATTATGATTCTGAACATTCTTGAATATCCGGACCCACGGCTGCGGACCATTGCCAAACCGGTGGAGGAAGTCACCGACAGGCACCGCAAGCTGATCGACGACATGTTCGAAACCATGTACGACGCGCCGGGTATTGGCCTGGCAGCGACTCAGGTCAACGTTCATGAGCAGATCATCGTGATGGATCTGTCCGAGGACAAGAGCGATCCCCGGGTGTTCATCAACCCGGAAGTGGAGGTGCTCGACGGCGACTACCAGCCCATGCAGGAGGGCTGCCTGTCAGTGCCGGGGTTCTACGAGGACGTTGATCGCATCGAACATGTTCGCATCAGGGCCATCGGCTACGACGGCCAACCCTATGAGCTGGAGGCCACCGGCCTGCTGGCCGTATGCATTCAGCACGAGATGGACCACCTCAACGGCAAGTTGTTTGTGGATTACCTGAGCGCCCTGAAGCGCAACCGGATCCGCAAGAAGCTCGAGAAGCTTCACAAGAAAAGCGCCTGATACCACCATCAGGCCAGAGCATGACAACGAAAACCGGGTAAAGCACCCGGTTTTTTCGTTTGCCAACGCAGCCAGAAACAGGAACCCGCTGTGAGAATCGTTTTTGCCGGAACCCCCGATTTTGCCGCCGTTGCCCTCCGGGCACTGCTGGCCACCGATCATGACATTGTCGCGGTTTACACCCAACCCGACCGTCCCGCAGGACGGGGCCGTAAACAGCAGTACGGACCGGTCAAGCAGACCGCGGTGGAGTCTGATATTCCCGTGTACCAGCCCGAGTCCCTGAAGGACGAATCCGAGCAACAGCGGCTGCGTGACCTGCAGCCGGACGTCATGGTGGTGGCCGCCTATGGCCTGATCCTGCCCCGGGCGGTGCTGGACATCCCCCGCCTGGGTTGCCTCAACATCCATGCCTCGCTGCTGCCCCGATGGAGAGGTGCCGCCCCCATCCACCGGGCAATCGAAGCCGGCGACGCAGAAACCGGCATCACCATCATGCAGATGGCGGCCGGCCTCGATACCGGCGACATGCTGCTGAAACAACGCACCCCCATTCATGACGACGATACCGGCGGCAGCCTTCATGACCGGCTGGCGGACATGGGCGGCCGGGCCATTGTGGAAGCCCTGGCGGCGCTGGATACCCGGGGCCTGGACGCCGAGCCCCAGGACGAAAGCCAGGCCACCTATGCCCACAAGCTGAGCAAGCACGAGGCCCATATCGACTGGCAGGCCAGTGCCGTCGATATCGCCCGCAAGGTCCGCGCCTTCAACCCCTGGCCGGGTACCGATGTCGAGCTGGACGGTCAGCGAGTTCGGATCCACGAAGCCTTTGCTGTCGATGACACCACCACGCAGCCGCCCGGTACTGTGCTGACCCGTGAACGCGCCGGCGTCGATGTAGCCTGCGGCGATGGCATCCTGCGGGTAACCCGGGTGCAGCTGCCGGGGACCCGGGCCATGTCCGTGTCCGACCTGATCAACGGCGGCAAGCCGGTGCTGCAGCCCGGCCAGGTGCTGCACTGATGGACCGTGAGCTACCCCTGCGCGCCGTCGCCGCCCGCGTCATCCAGGCCGTGGAGCAGGGCGAATCCCTGAACCAGTGTCTGCCGGCAGAGGCCCACACCCTCGACCCGGACCTTCGCCCACAGCTGCAGGCCCTGTGCTACGGCACCTGCCGCTGGTTCCACCGGCTCGATGGTGAACTGACCGGTCGCCTGCGAAAGCCCCTGCGCAGGCAGGATCGTATTGTGCACCACCTGATGCTGGTGGCCCTGTTCCAGCTGCGCTTCAGCGAAAACCCTTCCTACGCCGTGCTCAACGAAACCGTGGAAGCCTGCAAGGCCCTGGGCAAGACCCCGCTGGCGGGGCTGGTCAACGGTGTGCTGCGGGCGGCGGAGCGGGAAGGTGCCCCTGATCCCACCAGCGACGAGGCTCGCTACAGCCACCCGAACTGGATGATCGAGAAACTGCGCCACAACTGGCCAGAGCACTGGCAGGGCATACTGGACGCCAACAATGCCCAGGCCCCCATGACACTGCGGGTCAACCGGATGCATGGCAGCCGGGACGAGTACCTGGCCCGGCTGCAGGAAGCGGGCATCCCGGGCCGGGCCACCAGATTCGCCAGCCAAGGCATCCAGTTGGACAAACCGGTGCCCGTCGACCTGCTGCCGGGCTTTGCTGACGGCCATGTCAGCGTTCAGGACGAGGCCGCCCAGCTGTGTACCCGGTGGCTCAGGCCCGAGCCGGGCCAGCACATACTCGACGCCTGTGCCGCCCCCGGTGGCAAGACCTGCGCCATCCTCGAGTCCATCGACAATCAGGGCACGGTGGTGGCGATCGACGAATCCGCCGATCGCCTGCCCCGGATCCAGGAGAATCTGGACCGGCTGCAACTCTCTGCCAGACTGATAGAAGCCGATGCGGCCGACATCGACCAGTGGTGGGACGGACAGCCGTTTGATGCGATCCTGCTGGATGTGCCCTGCAGCGCCACCGGCGTGATCCGCCGGCACCCGGACATCAAACTGTTGCGGCGGGAGACGGATATCACCCCCCTCGCCACCATCCAGATGGGCCTGCTGTCGGGCCTCTGGCAGACCCTGCGGCCTGGCGGTCGGCTGGTTTACGCGACATGTTCCGTGTTTCCACAGGAAAACAGCCGTATAATCCGGCGATTCCTCGGCCAGCAGGCGGATGCCCGATTGCTCGACGAAACAGTCACCTGGGGTATGGACACCGGCCATGGGCGACAACTGCTGCCGGACCCCGAAAGCCACGACGGATTTTTCTACGCCTGCCTGGTGAAAGGCGGGCCGGAGGAGAGCCAGTGAAGATCATCATCCTCGGAGCCGGTCAGGTCGGCGGCAGTCTTGCGGAAAACCTGGCCAACGAGGCCAACGACATCACCGTGATCGACAGCGACGGGGTGCGCCTGCGGGAGCTTCAGGACCGGCTGGATATCCGCACGGTTCAGGGCTTTGCCTCCTATCCCACGGTGCTGCGGCAGGCCGGCGCCGAAGACGCCGACATGCTGATCGCCGTGACCAACTCCGATGAAACCAACATGGTCGCCTGCCAGGTGGCGTTTTCGCTGTTCCGGACCCCGTCCAAGATCAGCCGGGTGAGGGCGAACGCCTACCTGGCCCGCAAGGAGCTGTTCGGAGAAAACGGTTTCCCGGTGGATGTACTGATCAGCCCGGAACATCTGGTCACCCAGCACATCACCCGGCTGATCGAGTATCCCGGTGCCCTGCAGGTGCTGGAATTTTCCAACGGCCTGGTACGGCTGGTGGCCATCCGCGCCACCGAGGGCGGCCCGCTGGTGGGCCATGAGCTGTCCTACCTCCGCACCCACATGCCGCGCATTGATACCCGGGTGGCCGCCATCTTCCGCAAGGACCGGCCCATCATCCCCCAGGGCGACACCGTGATCGAAGATGGCGACGAGGTGTTCTTCATCGCCGGCACCGACCATATCCGCTCGGTCATGAGCGAACTGCAGCCCCTGGAGAAACCCTACAAACGTATCTTTATCTGCGGTGGCGGTAACATCGGTCAGCGCCTGGCCCACACCCTGGAAAGCCGCTACCAGGTCAAGCTGCTGGAGCAGAACCGGGACCGCTGCGTGATGCTGTCGGAGAACCTGCGCAAGACCATCGTGCTGGAGGGCAACGCCGCCAACAAGGACATCCTGCTGGAAGAGAACATCGAAAGCACCGATGTATTCTGCGCGGTCACCAACGACGACGAGGCCAACATCATGGCCTCGCTGCTGGCCAAGCGCCTCGGCGCCCGAAAGGTGCTCACACTGATCAACAACCCGGACTACGTGGACCTGATCCAGGGCGGGGAAATCGACGTGGCCATCTCGCCCCAGCAGACCACCATCGGCAGCCTGCTTACCCACGTGCGCAAGGGCGACGTGGTTAACGTGCACTCGCTGCGACGGGGCGCCGCGGAGGCCATCGAAGCCATCGCCCACGGCGATCACCGTTCCTCCCGGGTCGTCGGCAAGCGCCTGGACGAGATCAAGCTGCCCCAGGGCACCACCATCGGCGCCATTGTCCGCCACAACGAGGTACTGATTGCCCATGACCACCTGCGGGTGCAGCCGGATGATCACGTGGTGCTGTTCCTGGTGGACAAGACCCGCATCCGCGAGGTGGAGAAGCTGTTCCAGGTGGGGCTGACCTTCTTCTGATGATCACACCAACCGCAACGGCTGCTAAGGGACTCTAGAATGCGTCTGCCGGTGATTGCCAAGGTACTCGGCCTGCTG
Organism: Marinobacter zhanjiangensis; assembly: GCF_014651935.1. Taxonomy (GTDB): domain Bacteria; phylum Pseudomonadota; class Gammaproteobacteria; order Pseudomonadales; family Oleiphilaceae; genus Marinobacter; species Marinobacter zhanjiangensis. The sequence continues at coordinate 506,685 of NZ_BMXV01000001.1, forward strand.
ATGATGCTGTTCAGCCTCACCATGCTGCCGCCCCTGGGCATCTCCCTGCTTTACGACGACGGCCAGTGGCAGCGCTTTGCCAATGGCCTGATGATGGTCATGATCGGTGGCCTGGTGGTATGGCTGCCCTTTCGGCGCGTGTCCGGTGACCTGCGGGTGCGGGACGGCTTCCTGATCACCACCCTGTTCTGGGTGGTGCTGAGCGTGGCCGGCTCCATTCCCTTCTACCTCAGCAACAACGCGCCCTATACCTATATCGACTCACTCTTCGAAGCCGTCTCGGGGCTCACCACCACCGGCGCCACGGTTATTACCGGCATTGACTCGCTGCCGGAATCCATCCTCTGGTATCGCCAGCAACTGCAGTGGCTCGGGGGCATGGGGATCATCGTGCTGGCGGTGGCCATCATGCCCATGCTGGGCATCGGGGGTATGCAGCTGTACCGGGCCGAAGTGCCCGGCCCCGTTAAGGACAACAAGCTCACCCCCCGCATCGGCGAAACCGCCAAGGCGCTCTGGTATATCTACGTCGCCCTGACCGCCGTCTGTGCAATTGCCTACCGGCTGGCGGGTATGAGCTGGTTCGACGCCATCGGCCACAGTTTTTCCACCATCGCCATTGGCGGTTTTTCGACGCACGACGCCAGTATCGGCTACTTCGACAGCGCGCTGATCGAGATGATCGCGGTGGTGTTCATGGTTATTTCCGGGGCCAACTTCGCACTGCACTTCATGGCGTTCCGCCAGCGCAGTCTCAGGGCCTACTGGCAGGATTCCGAGTTCCGCTTCTACTTCAGCATTCTGGCGGCGGTCAGCGTGGTCACTGTGCTGGTACTGATATACACCGCCACCCTGGACCCCACCAAGGCGATATCCAAGGGCATCTTCGAGGTGGTCTCCATCGCCACCACCACCGGCTTCGGCGCCGCCGACTTCAGCCAGTGGCCGCTGATGCTGCCATTCATGCTGTTCGTGCTTGCCTTCATGGGTGGCTGCGCCGGTTCCACCGGTGGCGGCCTCAAGGTCATGCGGGTGCTGCTGATCTACCGCCAGGGCTCCCGGGAGATCAAGCGACTGCTTCACCCCAATGCGGTGATTCCGGTCAAACTGGGCAACCGCCCGGTATCTGATCGGGTACTGCAGGCGGTGTGGGGTTTCTTCTCGGTGTACATGTTCATGTTCGTGGCCATGCTGATCATCCTGCTGGCCACCGGCCTGGACCAGGTCACCGCCTGGACCGCTGTCGCCTCCGCCATGAACAACCTGGGCCCCGGCCTGGGCGAGGTGGCCTATCACTATGGCAACATCAACGACGTCGCCAAGTGGGTGCTGTGCTTCGCCATGCTGCTGGGCCGGCTGGAGGTTTTCACCCTGCTGGTCTTGCTGACACCTGCATTCTGGCGAAGATAACGTCACAGTCTTAGAAATACCCGCCCTTGGCGCGTATAATACCGGCCTTTCGATGCGGGCCGGCTCGGGTTTCCTGTCTTTCAGCCTCCCCGCAACACTCAGACTGAACAGCAGGCAAGCGTCGTGACAACCATGGCATCACAACCGTCTACACCGGATCTGAAGACCTTTCAGGGGCTGATCCTGGCACTGCAGAATTTCTGGGCGCAGCATGGCTGCGTGGTTCTCCAGCCGCTGGACATGGAAGTGGGGGCCGGTACCTTTCACCCTGCCACTTTCCTGCGCTCGATCGGACCGGAAACCTGGAATGCTGCCTACGTACAACCCAGCCGCCGCCCCACCGACGGTCGCTACGGCGAAAACCCCAACCGCCTGCAGCATTACTACCAGTTCCAGGTGGTGCTCAAGCCCTCGCCGGACGACATCCAGGAGCTGTACCTGAACTCCCTGCGGGCCCTGGGCCTGGATCCGCTGGTGCACGACATCCGCTTTGTGGAAGACAACTGGGAATCCCCGACCCTGGGCGCCTGGGGCCTGGGCTGGGAGATCTGGCTCAACGGCATGGAAGTGACCCAGTTCACCTACTTCCAGCAGGTGGGTGGCCTGGAATGCTACCCGGTCACCGGCGAGCTGACCTACGGCCTGGAACGCATTGCCATGTACCTGCAGGGCGTGGACAGCGTGTATGACCTGGTGTGGACCGAAGGCCCGGACGGCGTGGTCACCTACGGCGACGTGTTCCACCAGCAGGAAGTGGAGATGTCCACCTACAACTTCGAGCACGCAGACACCGACTTCCTGTTCCACAGCTTCGATGTCTACGAGCGCGAGAGTGCCCGCCTGATCGACGCGGGCCTGGCACTGCCCGCCTACGAGCAGGTACTCAAGGCCTCCCACACCTTCAACCTGCTGGATGCCCGCCACGCCATTTCCGTGACCGAGCGTCAGCGTTTCATCCTGCGGGTTCGTACCCTGGCGCGCTCGGTGGCCCGGGCCTACTTCGACAGCCGCAAGGCCCTGGGTTTTCCCATGGCGCCGGAGTCGCTGCGCAAGGAAGTCCTGGCTGCTGAAGAGAATGCCGGCAAGGGCAAGAAAGGCAAGAAGGCCGCCGACAAGGCCAACAAGGGGAACGCATAATCATGGCTACTCAGGATTTTCTGGTTGAGCTGGGCACCGAGGAGCTTCCTCCCAAGGCCCTGAAACCCCTGTCCGATGCCTTTGCCCAGGGCATCCGTGGCGGCCTGGAAGAGGCCGGCATTGCCTTCGACAGGGTGGAGGCCTTTGCCGCGCCCCGTCGCCTGGCGGTTCGGGTCCGCAAGCTGGAAGATGCCCAGCCGGACAAGCCGGTGGAGAAACGCGGTCCGGCGGTGAAGGCGGCGTTCGATGACGCCGGCAACCCCACCAAGGCTCTCAATGGTTTTGCCAGTTCCCTGGGCGTGACCCCGGAGCAGCTGGACACCCTGGAAACCGACAAGGGTGCCTGGGTGGTCCACCGTACCGTGGAGCAGGGCAAGCCCACCGTGGAACTGCTGCCCCAGCTGGTGGAACAGGCCCTGGCCGGCCTGCCGATTCCCAAGCGTATGCGCTGGGGCGCCCACCGCACCGAGTTCGTGCGGCCGGTGCACTGGCTGGTGTTCATGTACGGCAACACCGTCATCGACGCACCCATCATGGGTCTCGAGCCTGGCAACACCACTCGTGGTCACCGTTTCCACTGCCCCCGTGCCATTATCGTCTCCACGCCAAATGACTACGAGATCGTGCTCAAGCAGGAAGGCTACGTGATTGCCGACTTCGCCGAGCGCCGGGACATTATCCGTCAGGGCGTGGCAGAAATCGCCGAAAAGGAAGTGGGCGGCAAGGCGGTGATCGACGAGGACCTGCTGGATGAAGTCACCGCCCTCAACGAATGGCCGGTCCCGCTGCTGGGCCGGTTCGAGGAGCGCTTCCTGGAAGTGCCTGCGGAGGCCCTGATTTCCTCCATGAAGGAGCATCAGAAGTACTTCCACGTGGTGGATCGCGACGGGAAAATGCTGCCGGTGTTCATCACCCTGGCCAACCTGGAAAGCAAGGACCCGGCGCAGGTCATCTCCGGTAACGAGAAGGTCATCCGCCCCCGCCTGGCAGACGCCGCCTTCTTCTACGAGACCGACCGCAAGACCCGGCTGGAAGACCGCATCGAACAGCTCAAGCCCATCGTGTTCCAGGACAAGCTGGGCAGCATCCATGACAAGTCGGTACGTGTCGCGGCCCTGTCTGGAAAAATCGCCGAAGCCATCGGCAGCGACCCGGCCCTGGCCGAGCGTGCCGCCATGCTGGGCAAAACCGACCTGGTTACTGAAATGGTGCTGGAGTTCACCGATCTGCAGGGCATCATGGGGCAGTACTATGCCGCCAACGACGGCGAGCATGCAGACGTGGCCAAAGCCCTGAACGAACAGTACATGCCCCGTTTTGCCGGCGACAGCCTGCCGTCAACACTGACCGGCTGTGCCGTGGCCATTGCCGACCGGCTGGACTCACTGGTGGGCCTGTTCGGCATCAACCAGCCGCCCTCCGGCACCCGTGACCCCTTTGCCCTGCGCCGGGCCTCGCTGGGTGTGCTGCGCATTATCATCGAGCGGGAACTGCCGCTGGACCTGCAGACCTGCTGTGAATGGGCCGAGAAGAACTTCAGCCAGCTGACGGAGCAGAACACCGCCAACACCGTGGTGGACTATATGCTGGAGCGTTTCCGGGCCCATTACGAAGAACAGGGCATCGCCGCGGAAGTCTACCAGGCAGTACACGCCCGCCGGCCCACCAGGCCGCTGGACTTCGACCGTCGTGTGAAGGCCGTGGATGCGTTCCGCAAGCTGCCGGAAGCCGAAGCCCTGGCCGCGGCCAACAAGCGGGTGTCCAATATTCTTACCAAGCAGGGCGGTGACTCTGTCGGTGAGCATGTGGATAACGCCCTGCTACAGGACAAGGCGGAAATTGCCCTGTCGGAGCAGGTCAGCGAGCAGGCTGAAAAAGTCGTGCCGCTGTTCGATCAAGGTGATTACGCCACGGCACTGAGCTCCCTGGCCAGCCTGCGGGCGCCGGTAGATGCGTTCTTCGACGAGGTGATGGTGATGGCGGACGACGAGGCCGTGCGCAACAACCGGCTGTCGCTGCTCAACCGTCTGCGCAACCTGTTCCTGCGGGTGGCGGACATCTCGTTGCTGCCAGGCAGCTGAGACATCTGTCTGAAATGAAAAAGGCTTCCCCTGACCGGGAAGCCTTTTTTCGTTGGGCGACCTCTATGGTTACAACCAACCCTTGCGCTTGAAGTACCAGTAAGGCGCAAAGCCGGATCCCACCATGAGCACCAACGCCCCCGGATAGCCCAGCAGCCACTCCAGCTCGGGCATGAACTCGAAGTTCATGCCGTAGATGCTGGCAATCAGCGTGGGCGGCAGGAACACCACGGCGGCGATGGAGAAGGTCTTGATGATCTGGTTCTGCTCGATGTTGATAAAGCCCTGGGTGGAGCCCATCAGGAAGTTGATCTTCTCGAACAGGAAGGCGCTGTGAGACATCAGGGTCTCAATGTCCCGGGCGATTTCACGACAGGTCTCCCGCAACTCCGGGTGTTGTCTCAGGTGCCTGACCAGAAACGAAATGTCCCGCTGGCTGTCCATCAGGCAAAGGCGAATGCGGCCATTGCTGTCCTCCAGCCTGGCCAGCTGACTGATGGCCTCCTCCAGCTCGGCGTCTTCATCCTCCAGCACCAGGTAGGACACCTTGTCGAGCTGGTCGTGAATATGCTCCAGGTTGTCGGCATGATTCTCGATCTTCTGTTCAAATACTGTCACCAGGGCTTCGGAAGGATGGTTGCTTTCCAGCTGCCCCCGGCGCGCGCGCATACGCATCAGGCGGAAGTCGGCGATCTCGTCATCGCGGATGGTGATCAGTCGTTCGGGCTGGAGAATGCAGGCCACCGACACCGTGGTGTGCCGGCCCTCACTCTGGGTCAGAAACAATGAATGCACGTGGATGCCGGCCTGATCGACAAAACAGCGGGCGGATGCCTCGATCTCGTCCACCTCATCCTGTTCCGGCACATCCGTCATCAGCAGTTTCTCGAGGATGGCCTTCTCTTCCTCGCTTGCCTCATAGCAGTCAATCCAGTCGGCCGACCGGACCTGGGGCTCCAGCGGCTTGTCCGTCACCGGAACTTCGCGAATGAGTCCGTTGGTAAATCTGTACAGTCGAAGCACAGCCTTCTCCCGTTGTTGATCAGGGTATCCGGCTATTCTACCCGGCAAAGGGTCCAACCCTGAAAGCGGGCCAAAAGATTCTTTCCCAGTGCCGCGGGGGGCTGGCAATCAACCATAGAATACGTATAATACCGCCGGACATTCGGCGTGTGGCGCAGCTTGGTAGCGCACTTCGTTCGGGACGAAGGGGTCGCAGGTTCGAATCCTGCCACGCCGACCATTCCTTCCCGCTATCCCAATTTCTTCAGTAGTCCATCCCTGACATCCGGCCAGTCCAGATCGGTGATGCCGTACATGACGGAATCCCTCACGAACCCGTCCTGAACCACCATATGCCGGCGAAGCACGCCTTCCTTCTGCGCCCCAAGCCGCTCGATGGCCTTTTGCGACCGCTGGTTCCTGGCATCCGTCTTCAACTCCACCCGGAAGGCTCCCAACACCTCGAAGGCATGTCGGAGCAGCAGGTATTTGGCCTCGGTATTCACCGCCGTGCGCTGGTAGTCACGACCCAGCCAGGTGTAGCCAATCTCCAGGACATGGTCCCGGGCACGGATGTTAAGGTAACGGGTGCTGCCCATGAGAGCGCCGGTTGAGGGCTCGACCAGCACGTAGGTGTAATGCAGCTCCTTACGGGCAAAATCAAGTGCCTGTTGCACCCATTGCTGGGCCTCCGACCGGCTGGTGAAGGCGCCGGTCGGCATGTATGCCCAGTCGTCCTGCCGCTGGCCTATCTCAAACAGGCCATCCACGTGGTCCTCCGAAAGAGGCTCCAGCCTGACGTGCTGTCCTTCCAATACTGGTTGTGTGATCTGAAATACCATATAAATTCCTTTTCGTTCTATTAAAAGGGTTCCCTCAGACAAGTGTCCGACTCAACCTGACTTATTGCCAAAGCTCTTCGCACATCGTCGGATAAGTCGCTGGCGAAAAACCATCAAACCGCATATCCGCACCCGGTTCAGGTCAGATCAGGCTCCCTCAGGTTGTCCGTTGGTACTTATTGACCACACTTCAGCTGGTACACGATGAAATCGCTGGGGCCGCCAGTATGGCGGTCGTAGAACCCACGGCCACGCTCGTTGAAGTGCTGGGTTATCCAGCGCAGGGCAGACCAGCCACGCTGCTCAGCCAGCTCCTTCAGATGGGTTACCACGGCATCGGCGGCCCCGGTTCCCCTCGCTTCCGGGGCCACGAACATGTCGTCGACAAAACCGATGTATCCGCCAGCCAGGGACCGGGGGCAGGCACGCACGTGCACGATCCCCAGGGCCTTGCCGTGCCGGTCCCGCACCATCAATCCTTCAAGCTCGTGAGCCGGATCCAGCAGCCATTGCCATACCCGATCAGCAATCTCATCGGTGATGGGGGTTTTATAGAAGTCGGCATAGCCCTCGAACAGGGGCTGCCACTCGGCTTTGTCATCAGCGGTTAAGAAATTAACGCGGTATTCGTCCATGGCGGGTCTCTTGCGTGGTTCTGGTCAGTTTTATCATTCGTCCGGTATCAGGGCCACCAGGTCCGTTACACCAATATCCACCCCGGCCTGGGACAGCAACGTGGAGATCTGGCCCCTGTGGTGTGTCTGGTGATTGAAGAAATGCAGGATCAGATAGGAGAGTCGCTTGTTGAAGGGCTTGCCCTTGCTGTTCCGGTAGGCCAGCACCTGATCCACGTCTGCCTCTGTCAGGCCGTCGGCCCAGCGGATGATTTCGCCGTCCAGCCAGCGGCGATGTTCATGGAGTTTGCGGAAGTCCTCAAACAGGATCTGGTCCAGGCTGGAAGGGGCTGGCAAGGCCGACACGGCACGCAACGTCTCCGTTCCGGAAGGGTGTGTAGCGAAACGCTTGAGCCACAGGGTATCACCCACAACAATATGATTCAGCGTGCCCAGGATAGAGCCAAAGAAGGCACCCCGGTCCCTTGCCAACTCACCGGCATCAAGACGGGTGGAAGCCTCATAAAGACTGTCATTGATCCATTGATTATAGGTCGCCATTTGGCGAAACAGGTCGGTCTTGCTCATGGCTGCATGCTCTTCCCAATCTTGCTTGTGCCCATGCTTTCATCCTCGAATACCCTCAAACGATGGGCTACTCCCGAAACGAGGTGACAAAACCTCTGAAACCGTAAAGCAACGTCACATCAAAGTGTCGAGTCTATTATGGGCGAGGATAACGCTGATAACGCACCATGCAAGGATGAATGAGCCGCACAACTCCAAAGGTCAGGGACCCCTGTCACTGTTATCTATCCATTGTGGCGGTTATTATTTGCACCATAAGTGGTCATAAAATCATCAATTCGGATCAGTCCATGCCCAAAGGACCCAAACTCTCCCCGGAAACCAGGCTCAAGGCCATCATCGATGCTACCCGCGCCGGTACCTGGGAGTGGAATCTCGACACCGGCGAAGTGGTCGTCAATGATCGCTGGGCTCAGATGCTGGGGTACGAGCCTGAAGCGCTGGAGCCGATGACGTATGAGCTCTGGCAGTCCATAACGCATCCGGACGATGCCGAGAATGCCAAGCAGCGGATGGGGGCCTACCTGCGGGGCGATGTGCCCCACTTCGATTGTGTCGTCCGCATTCGCCACCGCGACGGCCACTGGCGCTGGATTCACACCCGGGGCCAGCGCCTGGAAGACGAACAGCTGACGGCAAACTGGGTCTGCGGCACCCACCTCGACATCTCCGAGGAACGGGAGACCCAGCACCGGCTGCAACGGCTGGCGGAATCCCTGCCCGGGGTGATCTACACCTTCGTGCTGGAGCGGGACGGGACCTACCGCTTCACCTATGTCAGCCGCAAGAGTATGGATTTCTACGGCATACCCGCCGAGGACACTCTCGAGGATCCATCGGCACTGTTCGACATTATCATCAAGGATGATATAAGCGAGGTGATGGAGACCATCAGACGCTCGGCCCGATCCATGACCGAATGGCGTTGCCAGTACCGGATCCGGGTCAACGATGACATCCGCTGGATGGAAGGGGTGGCGCAACCGGAAGAAGATGAAGTCGGGCGCATCGTCTGGCATGGCATGGTAATGGACATTACCGAACGCAAGCAGCTGGAACTGGAGCTGGAGCGGCTGTCCGTCACCGACGAACTGACCGGCCTCCACAACCGGCGCTATATGCTCCGCACCATTGAAGAGCAGATCGCCCGCGCCGAGCGGTACGGTGATGTATTCTCGCTGGTCGCCCTGGATATCGACCACTTCAAGCGTATCAATGACTCCTGGGGCCACCTGGTGGGAGACCAGGTACTGGAGCAGTTTGCCCGGGTACTGCGAAGCCGTGTCCGGCGCACCGACGTGGTGGCCCGTACCGGGGGCGAGGAATTCCTGATACTGCTACCCAATACCGACCTGCCGGCGGCTCGCCATGTAGCCGAAGACCTGCGCCAGGCCACCGAGCGGGAGCACTTCGACAATGGCGAAGGCCAGTCCTTTACAGTGACCATAAGCGGCGGTGTGGTCACCTGGGAAGACAGCCTGTCCTCCATGCGCGACCTGCTGTCCCGGTGCGACCACTCCCTGTACGAAGCCAAGCACCAGGGTCGGAACCGGATCGTGGTGACCACTCAGTCCTGAGGCCGGCGGTCCACCATATTGGTGGCATGGCCTGCCGCCACCACTTTTCCCTTCACCGTACACACGGTTTTCAGCTTCACCCGGCGGCGGCGCTCGTCGATCTCCTCTACGGTCGCCGTCGCCGTCACCGTATCGCCGATATGCACCGGCGCCTTGAAGCTGACCTGTTGATCAAGATAAATCGCCCCCGGTCCCGGCAAGCGCGTACCCAGCACCGTGGAGATCAGCCCGGCGCTGAACATGCCATGAACGATGCGCTGGCCGAAGGCGGTTTCGGCAGCAAATTCAGCATTCATATGAACCGGGTTGTCATCGCCGGTTATGCCGGCGAACAGCACCACGTCCGCTTCGGTGATGGTTTTGGCGTAGCTGGCGCTCATGCCCACTGTTATATCTTCGAGGTAATAGCCATGCAGATCACTCATGTTACTGCTCCCACGTTACTGCTTCATTGATACAGTTGATCTTTGCAGGAATAACCAGGATGTTTACGATAGCGTGAAACAGCCCTGTAACCCCGACCCATAACAACACGGTATCGAGAATATGTACATAAACGGCAGCTGGACCGACCCCGGCCACACCTTTGACGTGACCAACCCCGCCAACGGCGACGTTATCGGCCAGGTGCCGAATGCTACCTCCGCCCATATCGACGAGGCCATCGGGGCCGCCCACGAAGCCTTCTTCAGCTGGCGCAGAACCACCGCCTACGAGCGCTCGGCACTGCTGTACCGGGCCTGGCAGCTGATGATCGAGCAGAAGCGGGAACTGGCGGAGCTGATGACCCGGGAGCAGGGCAAACCCCTGAAGGCCTCCCTGAACGAGGTCCAGTATGGTGCCGACTTCCTGCTGTGGTTCGCCGAGGAAGCCAAACGACTCTATGGCCACAGCATCCCCTCCGCGCGCCCGGACCAGCGCTTCTGGGTACAGAAGCAGCCGGTAGGGGTGGTGGGTGCCATCACCCCCTGGAACTACCCCATTTCCATGATCACCCGCAAGGTGGGGCCGGCCCTGGCCGCCGGCTGCACGGTGGTGCTCAAGCCCGCCGAGAGCACGCCGCTATGCGCCATGGCCATGTTCCGCATTTTCGAGCAGGCGGGCTTTCCCAAAGGTGTGGTCAACCTGATCACCAAGCAGGACCCGGTGCCGGTAGGCACGGCGCTATGCGAGGACCCACGGGTGCGCAAGCTGACCTTTACCGGCTCCACAGCCGTGGGCAAACTGCTCAATGAACGGGCCGCCCGGCACATGAAACGTGTGTCCATGGAGCTCGGCGGCCATGCCCCGGCGCTGGTGTTTGCCGACGCCGACCCGGTTCATGCGGCCAAAGGTCTGTCGCTGGTGAAGTTCCTCAACACCGGCCAGGCCTGCATCAGCCCCAACCGGATTCTGGTCCAGCGGGAGGTGATGGAGCCGTTCCTGGCGGAGCTGAGCAAGCGTATCGGGTCCATGAAGGCCGGCGATGGTATGGAAGGGGGCGTACGCATCGGCCCTCTGATCAATGACCTGGCCGTGCGCAAGGTGGACAACCAGGTGAAGGATGCCGTGGCCAAGGGTGCCCGGGTGCTGAACGGTGGTGAACGCCTGCAGTCCCCGGAGCTGGCAGGCGGCCACTTCTATGCCCCCACGCTGCTGGCGGATGTCACTCCGGAGATGCTGATCTACCGGGAAGAAACCTTCGGCCCGGTGGCGGCAGTGATTCCCTTCGACACCGAGGAGGAAGCGCTGGCCATGGCCAACGACACCCGTTACGGCCTGGCCGCCTACATCTACTCGGAGAACCTGTCACGGGCCATGCGGGTGTTCGAGGGGCTGGATTTCGGCATCATTGGTATCAACGACATCAATCCCACCAGTGCCGCCGCCCCCTTTGGCGGCATGAAGGAAAGTGGCCTGGGCCGGGAAGGCGCCCATGAAGGTATCGAGGAATACCTGGAAACCAAGCTCGGCGGCATCGCCGTGGCCGGGGCCTGAGTCCGGTCAATCCGTTTGCTTCGGCGAGGCATCAGGCTCGCTGCCCTCCTGCTGGCGCTGCCACAGGTCCGCATAGCGCCCACCGGCCGCCAGCAGCTGACGGTGGGTGCCCCGCTCCACCATGCCGCCGTCGGCCATGACCAGGATAGTGTCCGCGTCCCGCACCGTGGACAGGCGGTGGGCAATCACCAGGGTGGTGCGCTGTTCGCTCACCTCCCGCAAGGCTTCGAGAATGACCTGCTCGGATACGGAATCCAGCGATGAGGTGGCCTCATCCAGGATCAGGATCGGCGGGTTCTTGAGAAACACCCTTGCGATGGCCACCCGCTGCTTCTCGCCCCCGGACAGCTTCAGGCCACGCTCACCCACCCGGGTCTGATACCCCTGTGGCAGTGACTCGATGAAATGGTCCAGGTGAGCCAGTTGTGCTGCCCGATAGACTTCCTCTTCGGAGGCGCCGGGGCGGCCATAGGCCAGATTCTGGTACAGGGTGTCGTTGAACAGCACCGTGTCCTGGGGCACCACACCGATGGCGGACCGCAGGCTGTCCTGGGTAACGGTGCGGATATCCTGGCCGTCGATGGTGATACGGCCGGCATCCACATCGAAAAACCGGAACAGCAACCGCGCCAGGGTGGACTTGCCGGCACCGCTGGCCCCCACCACCGCCACCTTGTGACCGGCGGGGATCTCGAAGCTGACATCGTGCAGGATGGTACGGTCCGGCTGGTAGCCGAACCGTACCCCCTCGAACCGGACCGTGCCGCCAGCCGTGTTCAGCTCACCGGCATCAGGCGCATCGGTAACCGCCGGCGCCTTACCCAGCAGGCCGAACAGACGTTCCACATTGACCAGCGCCTGGCGGATTTCCCGGTAGACAAAACCCAGGGCATTCAACGGAATAAACAGCTGGATCAGGTAGGCGTTGATCATGGTGAAATCCCCCAGGGTGATGGCGCCACTGGCCACTTCCGCCACGGCCATCGCCATGATCACCACCAGCGCCACGCCGATAATCAGCGACTGCCCCGTATTCAGCGCCGCCAGCGACAGGCGGTTCTTGAGCCGCGCGCGCTCCCACTCCTCCAGGTCCTCGTCGTACTGTTTCGCCTCGAAGTCCTCGTTGTTGAAGTACTTCACCGTCTCGTAGTTGAGCAGGCTGTCCACTGCCCGGGAGTTGGACTGGTTGTCGCGGGCGTTGGCTTCCCGCACGAAGTGGGTACGCCATTCGGTTACGCGGATCGAGAAGACCACGTACACCACCACCGCCACCAGGATCGCCACCACATAACCGGGGCTGAACGCCCACAACAGGATGGCGGAGACCATCAGGATCTCGAGAATGGTGGGCACAATATTGAACAGGGTGAAGCGCAGCAGGAAGCTGATGCCATTGGTGCCCCGCTCAATGTCCCGGGCCAGACCACCGGTCTTGCGATCCAGATGAAACCCCAGGGCGAGATTATGGAGATGGCGGAACACCCGCAGGGACACCCGCCGCATGGCCCGCTCCGCCACCCGGGCGAACACCGCGTCCCGCAGCTCACTGAACAGGGTGCTGCCGAACCGCAGCGAGCCATAGGCCACCACCAGCATCACCGGAATCCACAACACCACGTCCGCGGCACTGGTGGTGTCCAGGTAGTCAACGATGTACTTGAGCGCCACTGGCGTCGCCACGGTGGCCAGCTTGGCCGCAACCAGCAGCACCACCGCCAGCACAACCCGGCCCCGGTATTCCGCCAGGTAGGGCCAGAGCCCGGCGATGATCTTCCAGTCCGGCTTGTGGTTGTCGGGGTAATCGTTGTCGGCGTAGGCGCGCAAGGGGCAGCTTCCGTTCGGGGGTGGATCAATCGGGCATGATAGACCGTAGAATGTCGGGTTACGAACGTGAACCCTGAACAGCCCAGGAGAAACCGCCATCGCCAGCAAGAATCGCAGAGCCCTGATCCTCGCCCGGGATTTCATCCTGCCCTACCGCAAGGCCGTTGCCGGCGCCATGACCGCGCTGGTGATCACCGCCGGCATCACGCTGTCCCTGGGGCAGGGGCTGCGCATCCTGGTGGACCAGGGCCTGGCCACCCAGTCGCCGGACATGCTGGCCAAAGCCATTGGCCTGTTTTTCGTGCTGGTACTGGGCCTGGCGGTGGGCTCATTCTCCCGTTTCTACCTGGTGTCCTGGATCGGCGAGCGGGTGGTGGCGGATATCCGCAAGCAGGTGTTCAACCACCTGATCAACCTGCACCCGGGTTTCTACGAGCATAACCGCAGCCTGGAAATCCAGTCCCGGTTCACCGCTGATACCACGGTGTTGCAGTCGGTGATCGGCTCCACCGTGTCCATCGCCCTGCGCAACCTGCTGATGCTGTTCGGCGGCATTGTGCTGCTGTTTGTCACCAACCCCAAGCTGGCCAGCGTGATCATCTTCGGCTTCCCGGTGGTGATCGTGCCGATCCTGTTCTACGGCCGGCGGGTACGCAAACTGTCACGGCTGAGCCAGGACCGGGTGGCGGATGTGGGCAGCTACGTGGGCGAGAACCTGGCACAGATCAAGACGGTACAGGCCTTCAACCACCAGCCGGTGGACCGGGAACGCTTTGCGGCGGTGGCGGAAAACGCCTTTGCCGTCGCCCGCGACCGTATCCGCCAGCGGGCCTGGCTGATGACCATCGCCATCACTCTGGTGATGGGCGCGGTCGGCATTGTCATCTGGATCGGCGGCCTCGATGTGATTGGCGGGCGCATCACTCCGGGGGAGCTGGCGGCGTTCGTGTTCTACAGCCTGCTGGTGGGCGTGTCCGCCGGCGCCCTCAGCGAAGTGATCGGTGAACTCCAGCGGGCCGCCGGGGCTGCAGCCCGCATCTTCGAACTGCTGCAGACGCCAACGGAAATCGACCCGGAAGCCGCCGGCAGCCAGTCCCTGCCGGAAACCGTTGACGGTGACATCGAATTCCGGGAGGTTAGCTTCCGCTACCCGACCCGGGGCGACGTGACGGTGATCCGGGACCTGTCCGTAACCATCCACGCCGGTGAAACCGTAGCTCTGGTGGGGCCCTCCGGCGCCGGCAAGTCGACCCTGTTTGACCTGTTACTGCGCTTCTACGACCCGCAACAGGGGCAGATCCTGATCGACGGCATCGACAGCCGCCAGCTCAGCCCGGCGGCACTGCGCCGCTGTTTTGCCCTGGTGCCCCAGACCCCGGCCCTGTTCCACGGCACCATCGCCGATAATATTCGTTACGCCCGCCCACAGGCCAGCCTGGAGCAGATCATGGCCGCCGCCCGCACCGCCCATGCCCACGACTTTATCCAGGCCCTGCCCCAGGGCTATGACACGCCACTGGGCGACACCGGCCTGGGCCTGTCCGGCGGGCAGAAGCAACGCCTGGCCATTGCCCGGGCGCTACTGGCAGACGCCCCGATCCTGCTGCTGGACGAAGCCACCAGCGCCCTGGATGCGGAAAGCGAACACCTGGTGCAACAGGCCATGCCGGGGCTGATGGCCGACCGCACCACCCTGGTCATTGCTCACCGCCTGGCCACAGTGCGCCATGCCGACCGCATTCTGGTGCTGGATGAAGGCCGGCTGCTGGACCACGGCAGTCATGACGAACTGCTACGCCGCAATCCGCTCTATGCGCGCCTGGCTGAGCTGCAGTTCCGTTCTGGTACCCAATCCGGGACACCATGATCCAGGTCATTGATTTTCCGGGTTCCACGCTTGCTCATTCGACCAGCGGTTGCTAGTTTTTAATTATAGCTTCATCCTGAAGCACTAATGGTTTTCTCAACGGCAGCCGTCACGCTGCCAGGGAGAGCGAATGACTGACACCGTTACCGACCTGTTGGCCAACTACTGGGCCACCGGCTTCTTTGTGGTCGCCACTCTGGGCCTGTGTGCCTTCATGGTGGGCGCTTCCAGCCTGCTGGGCGGCCGCAGCCATGGTGTCAGCAAAGCCCTCCCGTTCGAATCCGGCATTGTCGGTACCGGCGATGCCCGCCTGCGTTTTTCCGTCAAATTCTATCTGGTCGCGATGCTGTTCGTGATCTTCGATATTGAAGCCGTGTTCCTGTTTGCCTGGGCCATTGTCATCCCCGAGGTGGGCTGGTCCGGTTTCTGGGGCGCGACCGTATTCATTCTGATACTGCTGGCTGGTCTGCTCTACGACAGCCGCACCGGCGCCCTGGAGTGGGCACCGGAGGCGTCACGAGGCAACAGACCGGTCGACTGAACCGACGCATCATCGTTGCATTGGCCGGTGGTCCGCTGACCACCGGGACGGATGCCCATGGAGGCAAACCATGTCCTACACCCTGACCAGGGCCGGAGCAGAACCCGAAGGCGAGCGCCGATACCCGGTGGATCGCCAGCAGCCGTCGGAGGATCCCGTCCAGCGCCAGCTCGAGCGCAACGTGTTCACCGGCAAGCTCAGTGAAGTGCTCAACAACGCCGTCAACTGGGGCCGCAAGAACTCCCTGTGGCCCTACAACTTCGGGCTGTCCTGCTGCTACGTGGAGATGACCACCGCCTTCACCGCGCCCCACGACATTGCCCGATTCGGCTCGGAGGTCATCCGCGCCTCCCCACGGCAGGCGGATTTCATGGTGATTGCCGGCACCTGCTTCATCAAGATGGCACCGGTCATACAACAGCTCTACGATCAGATGCTGGAGCCCAAGTGGGTGATTTCCATGGGCTCCTGCGCCAACTCCGGCGGCATGTACGACATCTATTCGGTGGTGCAGGGCGTAGACAAGTTTTTGCCGGTGGATGTCTATGTACCCGGCTGCCCGCCCCGGCCCGAGGCCTTCCTGCAGGGGCTGCAGCTGTTGCAGGATGGAATCCAGCAGGAGCGCCGGCCGCTGTCCTGGGTGGTAGGCGACCAGGGCGTCTACAAGGCGGACATGCCCTCCCAGCGGGAAAAATGGCGGGACCGCCGCATCCAGACCACGGAACTGCGGACACCGGACAAACTCTGACGCGTTGATTGTCGTTGCACCAGGAGCTGAACCAGGACCATGACCACAGACACCGTCGACACCCAACCCCGGGATAACCCCGGCAGTCACCCCGAACCGGGCCTGCTGGACAACTTCCGGGAGGACATTGTGCACGTGCAGCCGACGCTCGCGGGCATGCCGGTGCTGTGGGTGCGCCGTGAGCGGATTGTGGACCTCCTGCGGCACCTGAAAGAACAGCCGGCCCCCTTCAACATGCTTTACGACCTGTCGGCGGTGGACGAACGCCTGCGCAGCCACCGGCACGGGCTGCCGGATTCCGACTTCACCGTTTTCTACCACCTGCTGTCGGTGGAGCGGAACGAAGACCTGATCCTCAAGGTGGCCCTCAGGGAGGACGACCTGTCCGTACCAAGCGTGACGTCAGTGTTTGCCAACGCCAACTGGTATGAGCGGGAAATCTGGGACATGTATGGCGTCGGTGTCTCCGGGCACCCGCACCTGCAACGCATCCTGATGCCACCAACCTGGCACGGCCACCCCCTGCGCAAGGACTACCCCGCCCGGGCCACCGAGTTCGACCCCTACACCCTGACCGTAGAGGGCCAGGACGTGGAGCAGGAAGCGATGCGCTTCGACCCGGAAGCCTGGGGCATGCAGCGGGAGCGGGACGGCGCCGAGTTCATGTTCCTCAACCTGGGCCCCAACCACCCGTCGGCTCACGGCGCGTTCCGTCTGGTGCTGCAGCTCGACGGTGAGGAGGTTGTCGACTGCGTGCCAGACATCGGCTACCACCACCGGGGTGCCGAAAAAATGGCCGAGCGTCAGTCCTGGCACAGTTTCATTCCCTACACCGACCGCATCGACTACACCGGCGGGGTGATGAACAACCTGCCCTACGTGCTGGCGGTGGAGAAGCTGGCCGGCATCGAGGTGCCGGACCGGGTCAAGACCATCCGCGTGATGATGGCGGAGATGTTCCGCATCAACAGCCACCTGCTGTTCCTGGGCACCTACCTGCAGGACCTGGGGGCCATGTCGCCGGTGTTCTATACCTTCAGCGACCGCCAGCGGGCCTACGAAGTCATCGAGGGCATAACCGGCTTTCGCATGCACCCGGCCTGGTACCGCATCGGCGGTGTTGCCCAGGATTTGCCCCAGGGCTGGGAAAAGCTGGTGCAGGGCTTCCTCGACTGGATGCCACCCCGGCTGAGGGAGTATGAAAAGGCGATGATGGAGAACGCCCTGGTGCGCGAGCGTACCCGCCATGTGGCCGCCTTCAACACCGCCGAAGCCCTGGAGTGGGGCGTCACCGGCCCCAACCTGCGAGCCACCGGCTGCAATTTCGACCTGCGCAAGCAGCGGCCCTATTCCGGCTACGAGAATTTTGACTTCGAGGTCCCCCTGGCAGAAAACGGCGACGTGTTCGACCGGGGCCAGCTGCGCATCGACGAGATGCGTCAGAGCCTGCGTATCATCCAGCAGTGCGTAAACCACATGCCCGCCGGCGACTACAAGGCGGACCACCCGCTCACTACACCGCCACCCCGGGAACGCATGCTGCAGCACATCGAGACCCTGATTACCCATTTCCTGCAGGTGTCCTGGGGGCCGGTGCTGAAACCCAACGAGTCCCTGCAGATGGTGGAAGCCACCAAGGGCATCAACAGTTACTACCTGACCAGTGACGGCAACACCATGAGCTACCGTACCCGCATCCGCACGCCCAGCTTTCCGCACCTGCAGCAGATACCGGCGGTGATGCGCGGTGGCTTCGTACCGGACCTGATTGCCCACCTGGGCAGTATCGACTTCGTAATGGCAGACGTGGACCGCTAACCATGGCAGAGCCCGTATCCACCAGCACACTGATCGGCAGCGACGGCTTCGAGCTGCACCCGGCGGACGAAACCGCCATCCTGGAGCAGCTGAAACACTACGAGCAGCCCCAGGCCGCCTGCATCGACGCCCTCAAGATCGTGCAGCGCCGCCATGGCTGGGTGCCGGACGACGCCATTCCCGCCATTGCCCGGGTGCTGGGCATTGGCCCCGGTGCCGTGGAGGGTGTGGCCACCTTCTACAGCCTGATCTTCCGCCAGCCGGTGGGGCGCCACGTAGTCCTGGTATGCGACAGCAGCTCCTGCTTCCTGACCGGGTTCGACGAACTCAAACAGGCGCTGGTGAATGAGCTGGGCGTTGACTACGGCGGCACCACCAGTGACAACCGCTTCACCCTGTTGCCGGTGTGCTGCCTGGGGGCCTGTGACGGCGCCCCGGCACTGATGATCGATAACGACACCTACGGGCCGGTCACACCCGACGACCTGCCCCGCCTGCTGGAGGGCTACCCATGAGCCAGTCCATCCCCAGCCAGCGCCAGTCAACGCAGTATCGCAGCCGCCTGCTGCAGCCGGAGACCGAGCGCAGTGCCGACACCCATCCGCTGACCTGGCGGCTGCGGGACGACGGCGAGGCGGTCTGGCTTGATGAGTACCTGCGCAAGGACGGCTACCAGTCTGTGCGCAAGGCGTTGAATGAAGGCGACCCCCAGGCCGTTATCGCCAATATGAAAGAGGCCAATGTGCGCGGCCGCGGTGGCGCCGGCTTCTCCGCCGGCCTCAAGTGGAGCCTGACCCTGCAGGGCGGCGACATGCCTCGGGGCTACCTGATCTGCAACGCCGACGAGATGGAGCCGGGCACCTTCAAGGACCGCCTGTTGATGGAGCAGCAGCCCCACCTGCTCATCGAGGGCATGATCCTGGGGGCCTACGCCAATAATTCCTTCTATGGCTACATCTTCCTGCGGGGCGAGTATGTGGAATCGGCGCGGGTGCTGAATCGCGCCATCGACGAGGCGCGGGAAGCGGGCTGGCTGGGGCCGGACATCAACGGCAGCGGCTTCGACTTCGATATTGCCGTGCATACCGGCGCCGGGCGCTACATCTGTGGTGAGGAAACCGCCCTGATCAACTCCCTGGAGGGAAAGCGCGCCAATCCCCGGGCCAAGCCTCCGTTCCCCGGCCAGTCCGGGGCCTGGGGCAAGCCCTCGGTGGTCAACAACGTGGAAACCCTGTGCAACGTGCCGGCAGTGATCCTCAACGGCGCCGACTGGTACCAGGGCCTGTCCGGAGACCGCACCAAAGACGGCGGCACCAAGCTCTACGGCGTGTCCGGCCCGGTGGAAAAGCCCGGGCTGTGGGAACTGCCCATGGGCACCACCGGTGCCGAGATCCTCGAACGGGCCGGGGGCATGCGGGATAACCGCCAGCTCAAGGCCTGGCTGCCCGGCGGTGCCAGTACCGGCTTCCTGCTGCCGGAGCACCTGGACCTACCCCTGGACTTCGACACCGTGGGCAAGGAGGGCAGCCGTCTGGGCACCGGCCTGCTGACGGTGGTGCCACAGGAAATGAGCATGGTGGCGCTGATGCGCAACCTGGAGGAGTTCTTCGCCCGGGAGTCCTGCGGCTGGTGCACCCCCTGCCGCGACGGCCTGCCCTGGACCGTCAAGCTGCTACAGGCCCTGGAACACGGGCAGGGTGAGGAAGGGGATATCGAACTGCTGGACAAGCTGGCGGCGGACTGTGGCCCCGGGCTGACCTTCTGCGCCCATGCCCCCGGCGCGGCCATGCCGCTGGAAACCGCCCTCAGACATTTCCGGCACGAATTCGAGCAGGGTGTCGGCAAACCCCGGGGCGAAGCCCACGAGGATCCGATTCCCGTGGGACAGGTATAGGGGCAGAGGTGTGAGGGCGCAGATATGAACAGCATGACTGTCAGCACGACAACGCAGCAACGGGACTGAACCATGGCCATTATTCATGTGGACGGACAAGACTACGAGGTGAACGGGGCCCAGAACCTGCTCCAGGCCTGCCTGTCCCTGGGCCTGGACATCCCCTATTTCTGCTGGCACCCGGCCATGGGCAGTGTCGGCGCCTGCCGTCAGTGTGCGGTGCGTCAGTACAAGGACGAGGACGACGACAAGGGCTCGCTGGTGATGTCCTGCATGGCTCCGGCGGCAGACCAGACCCGTATTTCTATCGAGGATGAGGAAGCGAAAGCCTTCCGCGCCAGCGTGGTGGAATGGCTGATGATCAACCACCCCCACGACTGCCCGGTGTGCGAGGAGGGCGGCCATTGTCACCTGCAGGACATGACCGTGATGACCGGCCATGACCGGCGCCGCTATCGTTTCCGCAAGCGCACCCGGCGCAACCAGGAGCTGGGCCCGTTCATTGCCCACGAGATGAACCGCTGTATTACCTGCTACCGCTGCGTGCGCTTCTACAACGACTATGCCGGCGGTACCGACCTGGGCGCCTTTGGCGCGAAAGACAACGTCTATTTCGGGCGCTATGCCGAAGGCACCCTGGAAAGCCCCTTTGCCGGCAACCTGACCGAGGTATGCCCCACCGGCGTATTCACCGACAAGAGCCATTCCGAACAATACACCCGCAAGTGGGACCTGCAGTTCGCCCCAAGCGTGTGCCACCAGTGCTCCATGGGCTGCAACATCAGCCCCGGTGAGCGTTATGGCAGCATTCGCCGCATCGAGAACCGCTACCACGGCGAAGTGAATGGTTACTTCCTCTGTGATCGTGGACGTTTCGGCTACGGCTACGTCAACCGCAGTGACCGTCCCCTGTTACCGGAATGGCGGCAACAGCCGGACGAGGAGCCGACCACCCTGGAAGTGGACACGGCCCTGGCCCGCATCACCGACACCCTGCGCCATAGCCAGCGGGTGATCGGCATCGGCTCGCCCCGGGCCAGCCTGGAGAGCAACCACCAGCTGCGCGAACTGGTGGGCGCCGACAACTTCTCCACCGGCATCGAAGCCCGGGAACAGGCCTGCCTGGCGCTGATGGACGACCTCCAGCGCACCACCGGCCTGCACACCCCGACACCCCGGCAGATCGAAAACCACGACGCCATTCTGGTGCTGGGGGAAGACCCGGTGCAGAGCGCCGGCCGCCTCGGCCTGAACATGCGCCAGGCGGCGCTGTCACGGCGCGAAGCCATGGGCGAGAAGATCGGCATCCCGGCCTGGAACGCCGAGGCCCTGAAAACCCTGGGGCAGGACGTTTACCACCCGCTGCATATCGCCTGGCCCACCGCCACCGAGCTGGATGATGTAGCCACACGTTACCCCCTGGCACCGGAGGAGATCGCGCGGCTGGGGTTTGCGGTCGCCCATATTATCGACCCGGCGGCACCGGTGGTGGACAACCTCGACCCGGCGACCCGGGACACCGCCCAGCGCATCGCCGACGACCTGATGGCGGCAGAGCGCCCACTGGTGGTCAGCGGTGGCAGCCTGGTGTCGGACTCAGTGCTGCAGGCCGCCGGCAACATTGCCCAGGCCCTGGCCCGGCGCGCCAGACAGGGCGGGCTGGTACTGATCCGCCGGGAAGCCAACAGCACCGGGCTGTCGCTGATGGGCGGCCAGACTCTGGACTGGGCCATGGACGAGCTGACCGAAGGCCGCGCTGACGCCGTGGTGGTGCTGGAAAATGACCTCTACCAGCGGCTTCCTGCCCAGCGGGTGGATCAGGCCCTGGCCCGGGCAGACATCCGCGTGGTGCTGGACCATCAGCGTACAGCCACGCTGGCACGGGCCAGCTTTACCCTGCCCGCCGCCAGCTTCGCCGAGGGCGACGGTACTCTGGTCAACCTGGAAGGCCGTGCCCAGCGCTTCTTCCAGGTGTACGAACCCGGCTACCTGCGCCCGGAGGCCCGCATCCACGAGAGCTGGCGCTGGCTGCACGCCCTGGCTGCCGGCTTGCGGCGGGAAGACGCCACCGACGTCAACCTGGATGAAATCACTGCCGCCTGCGCCGAAGCCCACCCGGCCCTGACCGGCATGGTGGAGGCGGCACCGGGAGCCGGCTACCGCATCGAAGGCCTGCGCCTGGCCCGGGAACCCCATCGTTACAGCGGGCGTACCGCCATGCGCGCCAACCTGTCGGTCAGCGAACCCCGGCCCCCGCAGGATGAGGACACGCCCTTTGCCTTTTCCATGGAGGGCTACAGTGGCTTCGATCATCCCCGGCAACAGGTCGCCTTCGCCTGGGCCCCGGGCTGGAACTCGCCCCAGGCCTGGAACAAGTTCACCGACGAGGTGGGCGGCCACCTGAGCGGGGGCGACCCCGGCATACGGCTGATCCACCGCCAGCCTGGCCACCGGGACTATTCCTTGCGTATTCCTGCCGCCGCCACTGCTGAAAACACACTGCGGGCCCTGGTACTGCCCAGCCTGTTCGGCGGCGACGAAACCTCCGCCCGGGCCGAGCCCATCCAGCAACGGATGGCAACGCCGGTGGTAATCCTGTGCCATATCGATGCCGAGGCGCTGGACGTTCACCACGGCGACACCCTGGTGCTCGGCGACAGCCCGGCAATGACCGTGCATGAGCAGGATGACTGGCCCACCGGCTGGGCCGGCCTGCCTGCCGGGTTACTGCCAGGCCTGGCCCAGGGCGAAGCACTCACCCTGAGCAAGACCACGGGAGGTGAGCCATGAGCTGGTGGACGCCCGAGCTGGCCGCCATCGTCTGGGCCATGTTCCAGGCCCTGGTGATACTTCTGGGTGCGGTATTGTTGGGCGCGGCCCTGACCGTGGTGGAACGCCGGCTGCTGGGCCTGTGGCAGGACCGCCATGGCCCCAACCGGGTCGGGCCCTTCGGCACCATGCAGCTGGTTGCCGACATGCTGAAGATCTTCTTCAAGGAAGACTGGATTCCGCCCTTTGCGGACCGGCCGCTGTTCGTGCTGGCGCCGATCATCGCCTTTGCCTCGCTGCTGCTGTCGTTCGTGATCATTCCCATCACCCCCGGCTGGGGCGTGGCGGACATGCACATCGGGCTGCTGTTTTTCTTCGCCATGGCGGGCGTCAACGTGTACGCGGTGCTGCTCGGCGGCTGGTCCAGCGGCAACAAGTACGCCCTGCTGGGGGCCATGCGGGCCTCGGCACAGACCCTGTCCTACGAGGTGTTCATGGGCCTGTCGCTGATGGGGGTGGTGGCCCTGGCCGGCTCCTTCAACATGCGCGACATCGTCAATGCCCAGGAAGGCTTCTGGTTCATCATTCCCCAGTTCTTCGGCTTTGCCACCTTCTTCATCGCCGGCGTCGCGGTGACACACCGTCACCCCTTCGACCAGCCGGAGGCGGAGCAGGAGCTGGCCGACGGCTATCACGTGGAATACTCCGGCATGAAGTTCGGCATGTTCTTCATCGGCGAGTACGTGGGCATGGTGCTGATCTCCGCGCTCATCGTCACCCTGTTCTTCGGCGGCTGGCATGGCCCCTGGCTGCCACCGATTCTGTGGTTCGCTCTCAAGACCGGCTTTTTCCTGGTGCTGTTCATCCTGCTGCGGGCGGCGCTGCCCCGGCCCCGGTATGACCGGGTAATGAACTTCGGCTGGAAGGTCTGCCTGCCGCTCACACTGATCAACTTACTGGCCACAGGGGCCGTCATGCTCCTGATCGGCTCATAGGGAGGACTTATGGAAAAAACCAAAGTCCCAGTCATACGAACCGTGCTCTGGCTGGTACCGGCCACCTGGACCCAGCTGCGCACCCTGGGCATGGTGTTCATGCACAGCTTCCGCAAGCGGGAAACGGTGAACTACCCGGAGGAAGAGGTCTACCTGCCTCCCCGCTACCGGGGCCGCATCGTGCTGACCCGCGACCCGGACGGCGAGGAGCGCTGCGTAGCCTGTAACCTCTGCGCCGTCGCCTGCCCCGTGGACTGTATTTCCCTGCAAAAAGGAGAGCAGGACGACGGCCGCTGGTACCCGGAGTGGTTCCGCATCAACTTTTCCCGCTGCATCTTCTGCGGCATGTGCGAGGAAGCCTGCCCCACCTCCGCCATCCAGCTGACACCGGATTTCGAGATGGGCGAATACGACCGCCAGCAGCTGGTATACGAGAAGGAAGACCTGCTGATCAATGGTCCCGGCAAGGACCACGACTACCACTTCTACAAGGTGGCGGGCATGGCCATTGGCGGCAAGGACAAGGGCGAGGCAAGAAACGAGGAGGCACCGGAAGATGTGCGAACCCTGCTGCCCTGACACCGGGAGGAAAGCGTAATGGAACTGGCCTTCTACCTCAGCTCCCTGGTGGCGGTACTGGCCACCGTGGGCGTAATAACCGGCACCAACCCGGTGCATGCCATCGTCTACCTGATCGTGTCGCTGATTGCCGTCGCCCTGGTGTTCTTTGCCCTGGGGGCGCCCTTTGCCGGTGCCCTGGAAATCATCGTCTACGCCGGCGCCATCATGGTGCTGTTCGTGTTCGTGGTGATGATGCTCAACCTGCACCCGGACGCCGAACGGGAGCAGACCTGGACCCACCCCCGCTACTGGCTGGGGCCCTCGGTGCTGGCCCTGGTACTACTGGCAGCATTGGTGGCCTTGCTCGGCCAGGGTGGCGTGGGCGAGACCATTGACGGCGAACTGCTCACCGCCAAAGCCGTGGGCATGACCCTGTTCGGCCCCTGGCTGATGGTGGTGGAACTGTCCGCCATCCTGCTGCTGGCGGCGCTGGTGACCGCGTCCCACGTGGGCCGGCGCAGCAACCCCCTGCGTAATAACGAGAACCGTGGAGGCACCCCATGAACGGTATCCCCATGGAACACGGTCTGATCCTGGCCAGCATCCTGTTCAGCCTGGGGCTGGCCGGGCTGATGCTCCGGCGCAGCATGCTGTTTGTGCTGATGAGCCTGGAGGTGATGCTCAACTCGGCGGCGCTGGCCTTCGTGGTGGGCGCCACCGCCTGGAACCAGCCGGACGGGCAGGCCATGTTCCTGCTGGTGATTACACTCGCGGCGGCGGAAGCCAGCGTGGGCCTGGCGCTGATGATCCAGCTGTACCAGCGCTTCCGTTCTCTTGATCTCGATGTAGCCAGCAGGATGCGCGGATGATGGCAATGGCGGTGATACTCTCGTTCCTGTTTCCCCTTGTGGGCACTCTGATCCTGGCCTTTTCCGCCGGGCGGCTGGGTCCCCGGGCCAGCGCGACCGTCGGTGTGGGCAGCGTAGGGCTGGCGGCACTGGCAACCCTGTGGGCAGTGCTCACCCATACCGGTGGTAGTCAGGGCGTGACCCTGTGGAACTGGATCTCGGTGGGAGACTTCCAGCCCACCATCGGGCTGGCGGTGGATGGCCTGACGCTGGTGATGATGTCGGTGATCACCGGCGTGGGCTTCCTGATCCACCTGTTCGCGGCCTGGTACATGACTGGCGAGGCCGGCATCACCCGCTTCTACGCCTGGATGAATCTGTTCGTATTCAGCATGTTGCTGCTGGTGCTGGGGGACAACCTGCTGTTGCTGTTCCTGGGCTGGGAAGGCGTCGGCCTGTGCAGTTACGGGCTGATTGGCTACTACTACCAGAACAGCGCCAATGGCCAGGCCGCCTTCAAGGCCTTTGTGGTGACCCGCATCGGCGATGTGTTCCTGGCGCTGGGGCTGTTCCTGATCTTCATGGAACTGGGCACCCTGGATATCGCCACCATACTGGCCCGGGCGCCGGAACTCTGGGAACCAGGCAGCACCACCGCCAACCTGGCCGCCCTGCTGGTACTCGGCGGCGCCCTGGGCAAATCCGCCCAGGTACCGCTGCACACCTGGCTGCCGGACGCCATGGCCGGCCCCACGCCGGTGTCGGCGCTGATCCACGCCGCCACCATGGTCACCGCCGGCGTCTACCTGATCGCCCGCCTGAACGGGCTGTTCCTGCTGGCACCGGACGTGATGCTGCTGGTGGGCGTGATCGGTGCGGCATCCCTGCTGCTGGCGGCCTTCGCGGCCCTGGCCCAGACCGATATCAAGCGGGTGTTGGCCTATTCCACCATGAGCCAGATCGGCTACATGTTCCTCGCCCTGGGGGTAGGGGCCTTTGATGCCGCCATCTTCCACCTGGTCACCCACGCCTTCTTCAAGGCCCTGCTGTTTCTCTCCGCCGGTGCGGTGATCATCAGCTGCCACCACGAGCAGGACATGGGCAAGCTGGGCGGACTCTGGCGCAAGCTGCCGGTGGCCTACGGCGGCTTTATCGTGGGCGGCGCGGCACTGGTGGCCCTGCCGCTGGTGACCGCCGGCTTCTTCAGCAAGGACGAGATCCTGTGGCAGGCCATGGCCGCGGACCAGACCGGGCTGCTGATCGTTGGCCTGCTGGGGGCGGTGCTCACCGGCCTCTACACCGTGCGGCTGATCCTGGGCACCTTCCATGGCGAGCCGGGCAGTGACCACGCCCGCCATCCAGAGCCCGGCACCAATGTGTTCACCCATCACCTGCCGCTGGTGGTACTGGCGGTGCTGTCCACCTTTATCGGCGCCTGGATTTACCCGGGCCTGGGCGAACTCTTCCCCCAGGCGCCTGGCGAGACCACCGACTCCGGTCACACCCTGCTGCAGGTACTGGCCATGGGCGCCGCCATCGCTGGCCTTGCCCTGGCCGGGTGGCTGTTCCTGATGCGCCGGCAATGGCTTGACGACATAGCCCGCAAGGGCGCCGGCGCCAGGCTCTGGACCCTGTGGCACCACGCCTGGGGCTTTGATGCCCTGTTCGACCGTGTGCTGGTACGGCCCTGGCAATGGAGTGTACGCATGCTGCGATTCGACTTTATCAACATGATCATGAATCTGCCGGCGGTGGTTGCCCGGGTGTTTAACGCTGGCCTGGTACGCGCCCAGAACGGGCGTACCCGCAGCTACGCCCTGGTGATGGTATTCGGTGCCACGCTGATACTGGTCGCCCTGGCCCTGGCACCGGGAGGTGGCGCATGATCCTGGTGTGGCTGATCCTGATTCCCTTCCTGGGGGGCCTGCTGAGCTGGCAGGCAGAACGCTGGAGTGAGCACGCGCCCCGCTGGATTGCCCTGGGCACCATGCTGTTCGTGCTGGTGATCAGCATTTTCCTCTGGTTGACCGGCGACTTCAGCCTCCCCGTCGACGGTAACAGCCAGTGGCTGCTGGAATGGCGGGCGCCGTGGATTCCCCGCTTTGGCATCGAGATCCACCTGGCCCTGGACGGCCTGTCACTGATCCTGGTGGCGCTGACCGGCTTCCTCGGCACCCTGGCGGTGCTCTGTTCCTGGCGCGAGATCGTGCAACGGGTGGGCTTCTTCCACCTGAACCTGCTGTTCATCCTCGGTGGTGTAGTAGGCGTCTTCCTGGCCCTGGACCTGTTCCTGTTCTTCCTGTTCTGGGAAATGATGCTGGTGCCCATGTATTTCCTGATTGCCCTGTGGGGCCACAGTGGCTCCCCGGGGCAGACCCGCATCCGTGCCGCCACCCGCTTCTTCATCTACACCCAGGCCAGCGGCCTGCTGATGCTGGTGGCGATCCTGGCGCTGGTGTTCGTGCATTTCAGCAACACCGGCGAGCTGTCCTTCAGCTATGACGCGCTGAGGGGTACCGATGTACCGGAGCCCCTGGCCTTCTGGCTGATGCTGGGCTTCTTCGTCGCCTTTGCGGTGAAGCTGCCGGTGGTGCCCTTCCACGGCTGGCTGCCGGACGCCCACGCCCAGGCGCCCACCGCTGGCAGTGTCGACCTGGCGGGCATCCTGCTGAAAACCGCCGCCTACGGCATTATCCGCTTCGCCCTGCCGCTGTTCCCGGAACAGTCCGAGGCCTTCGCCCCGGTGGCCATGACCCTGGGGCTGGTGGGCATTATCTACGGCGCGGTACTGGCCTGCGGCCAGCAGGACATCAAGCGGCTGATCGCCTACACCAGTATCTCCCACATGGGCTTTGTGCTGATCGCCCTGTACTCCGGGTCGGAACTGGCCATCCAGGGAGCCATCATCCTGATGGTGGCCCATGCCTTCTCCAGCGCCGGGCTGTTCATCCTCAGCGGCCAGCTGTATGAGCGCATCCACAGCCGGGACATGCGCGTGATGGGCGGGCTGTGGAGCCGGATACCGGTGCTGCCCGGGTTCACCCTGTGTTTTGTCGCCGCCTCCCTGGGCATGCCAATCACCGCCAACTTCGTGGGGGAATTCATGATCCTGTTCGGTACCTTCCCCGGGGCGCCGGTGGTGGTGGTTATCGCCAGCGTTGGGCTGGTGCTGGCGGCCATCTATTCCCTGCTGCTGATGCAGCGGGTGCACTACGGCCCCGAGTACCGAACCGGACCGCTGAAGGGGCCTGATGCCCGGGAGTACGGCATGATGCTGACGTTGTTAGCGCTCACTATCGCCGTGGGGCTTTACCCGCAACCGCTGCTGGATACCACCGCCGCCGTATCCGCTCCGATAGCGGAGCTGTTCACAGGTGGTGCCGACCTGGCAGCCCGGGCAGGGGAGGTGAACTGATGCTGACCCTGGAAAGCCTGATCGCCATACTGCCGCTGATCATTGTGGCCACCACTGCCGTGGTGGTGATGCTGGGTATCGCCTGGCAAAGGCACCATGCTGTCACCGCGCTGGTAACCGCCGGCGGCTTGGTGCTGGCCCTGCTGAGCGTGCCCGTGGCCTCCGGGGCCCTGTCGTCACCGCCACTGATGACCATGGATGGCCTCGCCATCATGGGCAGCGTGCTGGTGCTGCTGTGCGCCCTGGTGACGGTAGCCCTGAGCCACCACTACCTGACCGGCTATATCGGCCCCCGGGAAGAGTTCTACCTGCTACTGCTGTGCGCCGTCACCGGCGCCCTGGGGCTGGTGGCCAGCGACCACCTGGCCACCCTGTTTATCAGCCTGGAGCTGCTGTCCATGCCCCTGTACGGCATGCTGGCCTACAGCTTCCGGGCGGAACGGTCCCTGGAGGCGGGCATCAAGTACCTGGTGCTGTCCGCCGCCGCCACCGCTTTCCTGTTATTCGGCATGGCGCTGATCTACGCCCGCACCGGGCGCATGGACCTGGCCGGCCTCGCCGCGGGGCTGGCCGCCACCCCCGACCCCTGGACCCTGGCCGGCGCCGTGCTGATGGTGGTGGGCCTGGGCTTCAAGCTGTCCATCGTGCCTTTCCATCTATGGACCCCGGACGTATACCAGGGCGGCCCGGCACCGGCCACCATCTTCCTGGCGACGGTCAGCAAACTGGCGGTGTTCCTGGTGCTGTTGCGGCTGATCATGGTCGCGCCCATCTTCGACAGTGAGTGGTTGCGGTCCCTGTTCACCATGCTGGCGCTGATCACCATGCTCGGCGGCAACCTGCTGGCCCTGTTCCAGCCCAACCTGAAACGGCTGCTGGGCTATTCCTCCATCGCCCATTTCGGTTACCTGCTGGTGGCCATCGTGGTTGGCGGACAACTCGCCGTGGAAACCACCGGGGTCTACCTGATCACCTACCTGGTCACCACCCTTGCGGCGTTCGGTGTGGTTACCATGGTGTCCAGCCCCTTCGGCGGTGAAGATGCTGCTGGGCTGCACCACTACCGGGGGCTGTTCTGGCGCCGGCCTTGGTTGGCTGCCGTGATGACGGTTAGCTTTCTGTCGTTGGCGGGGATTCCGCTGACGGCCGGGTTTATTGGGAAGTTTTATGTGATTGCTTTAGGTGTTTCTGATGCCCGGTGGTGGCTGGTTGGTAGCATTGTTGCTGGTAGTGCTATCGGACTGTTCTATTACCTGCGGGTAATGGTGACCTTGTATATGCCGGAGCCTGGGATGCGTCGTCGGGATGCTGTGCATGACTGGGGGAGTCGGGTTGGGGGTTTGACTCTGATGGTTGTGGCTGTGCTGATTTTGGTTATTGGGGTTTATCCTGGGCCGGTTATTGATTGGGTTGTTGGGTTGTCTGGAGTTTCCTGAAGACAGGGCGCACAGCCTGATCCACGAGGCCGTCGTCCTTTTTAGGTCTGTTCGGCCTTCCGTCTGCCTCTCAATCCGTAGACCTGATTGTTATGCCACCTTTTAGTTCGTATATTTATTGGAGGCAGGACCACGCCTTGAGATATTTCACGATGTGAGCGATCGATGGTTTATATCTCTCTAATTTAAAAAAATTCGAATATGGGCAAACTGCGAACTTTCTTTTAGTTATCTACAATTCTACGTATTTCAATAACACCGATCTCAATCTAATAAACCGTTCGCTGCACAAATGACACAGACCTAGGAGAAAAAACAGTATGTCAAAAGTCAATCTCGACGCTCTCATCCCACGTGAAGATTTCGAAGTAGACGGAGGAACTGAGGCTCAGAACCTAGGTGACAAACTTAAGGTTAGCGAACTAGTAAAGGGACAAGGTTTCTTCTATTCTTCGCTCCGGAAACCGGATTTCCAACGAGAAACTTCGGACTGGGACAAAAGCAAGATTGCTTCTTTCGTCAAAAGTTTCGTGGAAGGTGATTTAATCCCATCAATTATCCTCTGGCAAGCAGGCCAGTATATTTTTGTAATTGATGGGGCTCATCGTTTAAGTGCATTAATCTCTTGGGTTAACGATGATTATGGTGATGGATTCATCTCTCAATCGTTTTTTAATCATGACGTTGATTCGGAACAGAAAAAGGTCGCAGAGCAGACAAAACGCCACGTCGACCGTGAAGTCGGTTCGTACTCCAGCTTAATGGAAGCAATAAAGGATCCAGATAAAGCTAACCCAGACTCATTAGCCATGGCAAACAAACTAGGCTTCTTATCACTTCAGCTTCAGTGGGTTACTGGTAGCGCCGAAAAAGCAGAGCACTCATTTTTTACGATTAATCAAAAAGCCACACCAATTAGTGATACTGAAATTTCGCTGTTGAAAGCTAGAAAAAAACCCTATGCAATGGCATCCCGGGCAATTCTAAGGTCAGGTACCGGTCATAAGTACTGGAAAAAATTCGATGCCAAAGCGCAAAGTGATGTTGAAAATATAGCCAAAGAAATAAATGAAAATTTGTTTACACCAGAAATGAAAACACCAATAAAGACCCTAGACCTTCCTTTGGCAGGAAAGGGTTACTCATCAAGGACTCTCCCACTGATATTTGACCTTGTTAAGCTTTCCAATAACGTCGCGGAAAAAAACGTAGATAATGATGAAGATGGCTCAGCTACAGTAGACCATTTGAAGAATACGTTGAAAATAATAAGAAGATTCACGACTACGCATCCATCTTCCTTAGGCTTACATCCAGCAGTGTACTTTTATAGTGAAAAAGGTCGCTATCAACCAACCGCTTTTATGGCCTGGGTAGAGTTGATTAAGGATTTTGAAAAGTCTCATAGTTTCAATGAATTTATTGATATTCGAGAAAAATTAGAGAAGACTCTTATCGTATACAAATATCTCACAAACCAAGTTACGGTAAAATATGGTAGCGGATTAAAAGGGTACCGGCAGCTTAAGGATTTGTATTCAAGAATTATTGAGTTAGTTATCGAAGGATGTGAAATTGAAAGTATAGGCAACCATCTGGCCCAAGACTACCCTTATCTCAACATCTCCTACAAGGGTGATCAGCCGAAAACCCCCGACTTCAATCAAAATACTAAATCAGAGGTTTTCTTAAGATCATCGCTTGAGAGTGCATCAAGATGCAAACTATGCAACGGATATATACATATAAATTCTATATCAATAGATCATATTAGTAAAAAGCAAGATGGTGGGATTGGAAACTCTGATAACGGCCAGATCACACACCCATACTGCAATACTACGTATAAGAACTAGATAGCACATAGTAATTATCGAGTCAGCCCTAATGGTCACTATTTTCATAGTGAAACTAAAAGCATAATGAATAGTTAATATCGCAGTTATGACAATAGAAATAATTAAGAACCAAATAGACAAATTTCTAGCCTCTGAAGTTCCTGGAGTGTTGGCTATAAAGGGCGAATGGGGAGTTGGAAAAACATTTACTTGGAACAAGTATCTCGTCGAGGCACGGAACGAAAATCGAATAAGTTTAAAAAAATACTCCTATATTTCACTGTTTGGGATAAATTCTCTCGATGTATTCAAATATTCGATTTTCGAAAACGTTATCGACCGAAATTTAATTGGAACGGAAGCCAATGTCGATACTTTCAAGAGAAACTCAGCAGACCTACTCGCGTCTTTAGGAAGGAAGACGGTAAAGCTTGTAAAAGGCTCTTCACTTTTGAAAGATTTTGCTCCAGCAATAGAATCTTTCTCATTTTTATCCCTAGAAAAGCATTTGATCTGTATTGATGACCTGGAACGAAAGGGGAAAAATTTATCTATTAAGGACGTAATGGGGCTCGCTTCCTTGCTAAAAGAACAAAAAAAATGCCAGGTCGTTATTTTACTCAATGATGGAGAGGAGGGACTTGAAGATTACGAAAAATATCGTGAAAAGGTGATTGATATAGAATTAGCTTTCGCACCAGAACCTAAGGAATGCGCAGATATTGCGTATTCGGACGGCACACCATACCAAGATAGATTGAAGGAATTAACGACAAGTCTTGGTATTCGAAACATCAGAATACTTAAGAAGATTGAGCGGTTGGTAAAACTAGCTTTGCCGCTGGTAGAAGAATTCGAGCCGGAGATATCTGATCAGATCATACACTCAACTGTGCTTTTTTCTTGGAGCTACTACTGCTCTGAATCCCAAGATAACATCCCTCCTTTAGATTTTATCACCAAAAAAGGCTATGCGCTACTTGGTATAGGAGACGACAAAATTGGTGATCAAGAAAAGAAATGGCAAACGAATTTACAAGCATATAATTATCACTTGACAGATGAGCTAGATCTTTTAATTGCTGCGGCAGTTAGAACCGGATTCTATATTGAGAATGAGATAAAAGACAAGGCAGCTTCCAAAAACCAACAGGTTATTGCTTCGAAGTCCGAAGGATCATTCTCTGAAGCCTGGAGATTGTATCATGATACGTTTAATGATAACGCTGCTGAAGTGATTGATCGACTGTACAGAAGTTTCAAGGAGAACTGTAGCTACATCACCCTTGTCAATCTAAATGGTACTGTATCTTTATTCAGAGAGTTGGGCGAAGATAAAAGGGCATCAGAGATAATTGAGGTCTACATCGACAATCGACGCGATGAGCCAGAGCTTTTTAATTTAGAAAAAAGCGATGTTTTCGGTGATCTTCGGGATCAAGAGATTGTCGACAGGTTCGATAAGGTATACAAAGAATCGATTAAATCGGAAAGTGTCGATGATGTTTTAGAGCGTATTTCCCACACTAAAAGCTGGAATCAGCGAGACCTAGTGGTTCTTTCCAATACTAGTGTCGATGAATACTTTGAGTTATTTAAACGTACGAGCGGTCGCCGCTTGTCGATGTTTGTTACGACCTGCTTGAGGTTTGGTCAGTTTTCAAACGCCAACGAGAAACAAATGGAAATTGCAGATAGGGCGACTGCAGCGTTAAGAATCATAGCATCCGAGAGCGAAATTAATAAACGTAGGGTTATGAAATTTGGTGTTAGTTTAGAAGATTGAAGGGAGTAACTGGGACAGTCACTCCTAAAGACATTCGTGGGTAGCATAGTTAGACGTAATGCGATGAACTACACATGTTCTGAGACAGGACAGCAGGGACAGTCACTCTCAAAGCGATAACTGGGACACACACTCTCAAAAGAAACCTCAGATTGCGGACACCAGTCTCTGCGTCTGCAGCTTCTGGAAGCTTATCTGGAGCGGTAGCGGGGACAGGCGTTCTTAAAATTCCGATTCAGACAAGTTTCGCTACGCTTCCTATCTTTTTAGCAGTCGTTTTGATAGCGTGCTCTCTTTACCATGAAGAGGGGTTCTCCTATGAATCAAAAAGACAGAATAGCGCTCGCCGTATCAGTAGTTTACTCTTTATGGCCCATTTTTCTCTTTGCTCAGACGGGCAAGCCCGGTGCTTTTATAGCGTTTTTTCTCCCCGTAGTGGTTTATTGGGGCTATCGCTTCTCAAAGGGTGATATTAGCTTCCTATCGCAAGATCAATAGCGAACCGAGGATAGCTGGGACATATATGGACGCCTCCCCGCAGCATGGAGAGTAACAGGGACAGTCACTCCTAACTGTTCAGAGAGGCGGGCTCAATTCCCGCCGTCTCCACCAAACAGCCGCAAGAAAGCCCCTGATTTCAAGCACAACTGGGACAGACACTCTCAAAAGAGAGCAATAACTGGGACAGTAGAGCAATAACTGGGACAGTCACTCTAGGCGTAACCGGGACATATATGGACGCCTCCCCGGGATCAAGTCTGCCTGCCGATGAAGCGGGTGGGCAGCCAGCATAGACAGGCACTTTGAAATACCCCTCAAGAAGCTCAAAAAGGGGTTCTGTCCCCTTATCGTTTGCGCGGATTAAATTCGCTGCCACAGTCGGGGCATTGCACCTTACGGCGATCGGGCGGAAGCCCCACAATGGCCTGAAGCTGAGTTTCTATGAGTGTATCCACCAGTTGGTTACGAAAGTCGACATCTGTGGCCTGGCTCCCTTTATCCCTACCTATCCTCTCCGCAAAGGGCCTAGTTGGAGCGAATCCATCCTCATACGCCTCATTCTCGTTGTATCGTTCTAGCAGCGATCTGACTTTGTCCAGATGGTCGAGAATGTCTGATTCAAGCTTGTCTTTGGGGCGATTGTATTCACGCTTGGATGCCATGGCGGCGAATCTCCTCAATCATTTTTTGGCTGTCGCCACTGACTTGAGAAAGCAACAGTTTCCCGGAGGGCAACGAGATCGCGTGCTGGTGTAGGAAATCCATCCAGCTGAGCATGAGCTGCCCTGCATTGTCGGCTATAAATCGCTGTCCCTGTGGGGAGCACTGGGACCATAGCACAGCGGTTCGCCCAATGGCGTCGACCGCGCTGTAGGCTGCCGTCTCATTGTGTTCGCCGTCGGGCATTTCAAAATCCGGCTGGCGCTGTTTCCCCCATATGTCCGTCAACCGGTCATGGAGGGGAATCGGTTCTAGATCCTGGCCCGAAGTCGAGGAGGGTGGTTCCTGGCCGGGGGATAAAGGGTGGTTGCGAGAGGCTAGCCAGATGAAGGCGACTAAGACGGCTAAGAGGAAGCCCAGAATGCTCAAGACAATGACAAACGTCTGAAGTTGGTTCAACTCGGCCAGCTTCAGCGCAGGGAAAAGGCCGGCGAACACGGCAATTACGATTAAGGCGGCTGCCCCCCAAGGGTGTCTGGCAAGCATTTCTTTCCAAGAGGAACTTGATCCCTTTTCGGAATCGTGGTCCCGCTTATTCTTTTGATCGGACATAGCAGCCCTCCCTGTCGCCACCATGCTAAAAGGCGCCATTCTGGAGAAAAACATTATTGCGCATGTGTGCAGATGTTATTCTCCGTCGCCGGGGCATCTAATTCCCCGGCAATATCTCTAAAACTACGATATCCCCTCGAAATTGCAACTTTTGGGCACCAGCTTGGACATATATGGACGCCCCCCGGTGGCAGCAAGTGGGTTACGGTTACTCGGTTACTGGGACAGACACTCTGACCAGGACAGACATCGATGCAGGGACAGACACTCTCAAAAGAAGCCTCAGATTACTGACATCATACTCAACGACCGCAGCGTCCAGAAGGTTGTCGGAGGTCGATTTCCTGTAGTCAGTATCGAAACCGGGGTTTTTCGGATCGAGTAACTGGGACAGGCACTCCCAAAAGAAACCTGAGATCTCAGGTTTTAGACTCAGCGCCCCCAGCTTCTGGAAGCTTATCTGAAGCCGATTTCCGGTAGTCAGCACCGAATTCCGGGTTTCGCGGACGATTCAGCCAAAATCCGGCCAAGCGGAGCCCCAGGCATGGCCCGTACGCTAATCAGTGAAGTGTTTTGGGAAGGTCAGGCCGCTGATCGTCGTCGGTCCAGATGGGCTCTGCGGTTGTCCTGATATCGGACTTCGAATTCCGTAGCTTCCGTCAGCCATTCGTCAGGTGTGAGCCCCAGTCTCTTGAGGATCAAAGGCTTGTGCTCCGGGATGCATCCCCGCTTATCTGGCTTTGCAATTCGTCCGGTATAGTCGACCAGCTCCAGGTAGTCATTGAGACTGAACAGGATGCCCCGTTGGGGCTCGTTCCTGACGGCTTCCTCGAAGTTGAGCAGCGGCTTCAGGGCCACGGGAAACTGCCTCAGGAACAGTCAGACCGGACAGGGACAGTCACTCTCAAAAGAAACCTCAGATCGCGAACGCCAGTCTCAGCACCCGCAGCTTCTGAAACCTAATCTCAAGCCGATTTCCGGTGGTCAGCATAGGATTCCAGGTTTTTCGGTTGATTCAGCCAAAATCCGGCCGAGCGGAGCCCCAGGCAAGGCCCGTACGTCAATCAGTGAAGTGTCTTTGGGGAGGTCAGGCCGCCGATCGTCGTCGGTCCAGGTGAGCTCTGCGGTTGTCCTGATAGCGGGCTTCGAATTCCGTGGCTTCCGCCAGCCATTCGTCGGGAGTCAGCTCTAGCCGGCTGAGGATTGGTGGCAAGTGTTCAGGGATACTTCCCCGCTTACCCGGCTTTATGATTCGACCGGTATAGTCCACCAGTTCCAGGTAGTCGTTGAGACTGAACAAGATGCCCCGTTGGGGTTCGTTCCTGACTGCTTCCTCAAAGTTGAGAAGTGGCTTCAGGGCCACGGGAAACTGCCTCAGGAACAGCTGCTCAGTCTGAGCCTGGATGGCTTCGGATAAATTGAAGGTTGGAGCAAGCCGCTCCTTGATGCTGGTATGATCCGAGGTTTCCGGCCTTTCAGCCATCTCGGCCCGCACGGGGTTGAGATCCACGTAGGCCATGCAGCTGAGCAATGCCTGCTCGGTCAACAGGGCTTGCGATTTGAAGCGAGACTCCCAGAAATGCCCGGTACAGTCATCTTCCCGGTTGGCCTCGTTGGCGATGGATTCGTTCAGACACTTCATGAACCAGCTCAGATCTGTCAGCCGTTTTCGATAGACCTCAACCGTCCGCTCGACGTACCGATGCTCTGCCTCATGTAAAACTTCACCTGCGAGGAAACGTTGGACGATGGGCGGCCCCTTGAACAGGCTGGTCCAGCGTGCCAGTACTTCCCCATCGCTCCACTGTTTCGCCTGCTCCGGGCAGAGCTTCACCACCAGGTGGTAGTGGTTGGACATGACGGCGTAGGCGCACAGGTCAATGGCGAACAGCGAGGAAAGTAGCCGAATCCGTTCCTCGATCCATTTACGCCGATGCTCGTAGCTTATGCCAGTGTGAGAGTCGAACCCGCACAGGAAGGTGCGCCGAACGCAGCGGGAGACCACATGGTAATAGGGCGTATCAGCAACGGAGATGAGTTGTTCCCTGGGGCGAGTCATGCCAGTCCTTTAGCGGGTCGCAACGATTGCTGTATAAAAGCAGAACGTGCTGCCTTCAGCAAGTATCTACACTAGCTACCGGTATGGTGACTGTCCTCAGTCCGCTGTCCTGGCTGATTGGCTTTGTCCGCCTGGTGCTATTTGGGGGGGCGCCGGTTACCGGTGCGGGAACCGGGCACCGGTTGCCAGTTGGTCCCGGGCATCTACACCGAAATGGTCCCGATATTGCCGGGGTGTCTGGTCGGTGTGGCGCCTGAAGATTTGCCGGAAAAATACCGGGTCCTGATAACCCACCGCCTGACTGACTTCCTGAACCGTAAGAGAGCTGTTCTCCAACATATGTCTGGCTGCATTGATGCGAAGTTGATGCAGATAGTTCATTGGGGTTTCGCCGGTTGCAGCCTTGAACCGCCGGGCAAAGGTTCTCTTGGTCATTGCAGCCCGCCGGGCAAGATCTTCGACCTTCACTGGGGAGCAGAAGTGGCGGAACAGCCAGTCCTGAACCCGCCGAACTGGGCTATCCTCATGGCTGATTCTTGGCGGGTCCAGGGCGTAACCGGACTGCCAGGTCCTTGGAGTTTCCAGCAACAGGGCCTGGGCGGTTTCCATGGCCACCTGATGGCCACAGTATTTCTCCACCAGGTACAGACTCAAGTCCACAGACGCGTATACGCCCCCACTGCATAACACGTTGCCTGATTCCGTCAGAAATCGCTCCGGGTGCCAGTCCACTTGTGGAAAACGTCTTCGACAGGCCTCGGCAACGCCCCAGTGAGTGGTAGCCGGTCGGCCATCAAGCAGACCTGCTTCGGCAACCAGCGCAACCCCTGCACAAACTCCAGCTACAACAGCCCCTTGCCGGTACCAGTGGCGAAGCCAGGGATATAGGTCCTGGTTCGCTGCGCAACCCGATTCCACATTTGCGCCGATGGCGGAAACAATAACCAGATCGGCAGTTTCCACATCGACCAGGTCGCAATCGGGTGTAAGGGTCAAGCGCACACCAGTGCGGACCGGCCGGCCAAGGTGGGCGGCCGTTCGGACCCTGAACGGTGGCTGGGCCGGGAGGCCACGCATCTCGTTCCATAGCCGGCCTGCACAGCCGAAGATTTCCACGGGTGCTACTGCCGTGGAGGGCATGCCACCCTCGACCAGCGTAACCACAACCTCGATCATCCGATGACCTCCGTGTTGGCAGGAACACCTCCTTATCTTGTCATTTTCGACCCTTCCCGACGAGTCCTGACGCCAACATACTGAGGTTGTTCGTCGGCCATCCAGAAAAAAAGGAGATGCGGTATGAACGTCACTCAGACTTATACTGCCAGCTGTTTCTGCGGTTCGGTGGAGTTGGCTTTAACGGGGGAACCGGAGGCCCAGGGGTACTGCCACTGCGAATCCTGCAGGCTCTGGTCCGCCGGGCCCGTCAATGCCTTTACCCTTTGGCGGCCTGAAGCCCTGACCATTGAACAGGGCGAAACCCATATCACCGGGTTCAGCAAAACACCTCAAAGCCACCGAAAGTGGTGTACCCGGTGTGGTGGCCACCTGTTTACCGAGCACCCTGACCTCGGGCTGATAGACGTGTATGCAGCCCTTTTGAAGGAATTCCCGTTCCAACCCGCAGTCCACGTGCATTACCAGGAGCGGGTTCTGCCCATCGAGGACGGCTTGCCAAAGCTCAGGGATGTACCGGTGGAGATGGGAGGTTCGGGTGAAGAGTTGCCAGAGCACTAGATATTCTTCCACAGGGCGAGAACGGTAGAAAAACCCTGGGATTTCTCCCCTCAGTCTCGGTGCCAGAGTGGGTCGAATAACTGGGACAGACACTCTCAAAAGAAACCTCCGCTCTGGCAGGGACAGGCTTACGTCGTCCAATGCAAAGGCGCACGAGGATCAGGTTCATAGGCAAAGTAGGTGCCGGTGCGCACGGTCCGCGCCAGGTGCTCGCCAAGACTGGGGTGGTGCCGGGCAATCCGGTCCAGAGCATAACGCAATGAGCGGGTTGCGCCGGTACGTGCACGCTCCACGCCGTCGCCGACGGTCCGGGCCCGGTGATTCAGACCAACGCCGCGGCGGAGTTCGTCGACCAGAAACTCGCGATCAGCACGTGCCAGCTCGGCGCGGCGGAAGTCGTTCTGGCTTTCCGCTTCCGCGATGTCCTCCTCCACCTCGGTCAGCCGTTGCCGGTAGGCCTTACGGGCCTTCGAGTCGAATACCTCCAGCCCGCACTGGGCATCAATACGGGGTGCAGCCAACGAGGCGTTGGCGGGGAGCGCCCCACGTTCCACCGAAACCAGATCGAGCACATGGAATTCCCGCCCGGGTTCCGTCAGCATGCGCTCCAGGTAACGCATGCCCTTGAGGTCTTTCAGGCGTACGGTGGTGCCGCCGAAGGTAACCGTTCGCATGTCACCTTCGCAGCAAAACAGGCAATGCTCGGTTTCTGCGCACGGCCGCACTGGCACCACCGGTTCCCGCTGGCGAGCCAGCTCCGCCCAGGGTGTGGCGTTGAGGTCTTCAAGGGCCCGGCAGGCGGCATCCAGTTCCATCTCTGCGATGCGATCCTCCCCCGCCTCCCGGTGAGCGGTAGCCAGCACTATCCGCAGATCTGCCGCATCGAAGGGCATTCGCAACTCGGACCATTCCATGACAGCTTCGGTGAGCAGCCGGATGGCGTCATTTGCGCGCCCGTCACGGAGTGCCAGGCGTCCTGCCGCTGCCAGCGAGGAGTTTTTCAGCGTACGGCTTTGATATTTTTTCGCGATGGCAGCCAGTTCCGTTGCCGCGGCACGGGCATCGTCATCCTTGTCCGCTGCCAGGGCAATGACCACCTGGGCTTCAAGCAGGGGCGCCCGCTGCAGGCTGCCCGAAGGAGGCCGTTCCTTCGATGGAATATCAAACGGATGCTCGAGCGCCGTTTCAATCATTGAAACGGCTTCGTCGACTCGCCCCTGGGCCAGTCGCAGTAATGCGAGCCCGGGTTGGGGCAGCCAGGCGTTCTGATGCGCCGCCAGGTAGGCTTCTTCGGCGCCCACGAAGTCTCCCTTGCGCAGCCGCGAGTTGCCGAGTTCGGTCAGTGGCCAGCCAAACTCCCGCCGCATCCACGGGCGCAACTCTTCACACGCCTGCAGCGCCTCCTGCTCGGCGGCGTCGCAAGGCCCGCGCAACCGCAGGATCTCCGCCCGGTGCACCCGGCAGCGGCCATTGAGTCCCCCGAACGCGGCCCCCTGACGCCAGCGTTCCATGGCTTCGGTCCATTCCTCGGCGCGATCATGGTGCCCGATCCACTGCATCGCGCAGATCACCTCACACCACATCTGCCCTGTGGTCAGGGGGTCGAGATTCCCGGCGCTCAGCTCTACAGCTACGTCGTCGAGGGAGCTGAGCCCTTCATCAACGTCACCGTTATAGATCCATACCCTTGCCAGGGCCACCTGTCCGATGATGGACGGCGGAGCCAGCCCGTGCCTCTGACCTAGCTCCATCGCCCTTCGGGCCCACTGCCCCGCACCCGGCATATCGCCGCACATCAGACGCTCATAGGTCCGTACTGCCGCGAGCCATGCCCAGACCGGGCTGTCAGGTGCCCCTTTCATCAGGCGTTCCGCCCGCGATAGCCAGGCCCGTACAGTGGCCATCAGCCCCGTATCCATCATCAGATACATGCCCACCATCACCGCCGCGAATGCCGCCTCGTGGGCGTCGCCGGCGTCAAGATGAAAGCGGTAGAGCTCACTGTAGGCAGTCAGCGTTTCTTCCAGGTCTCCGCTGCCATACGCTGCCCTGGCCCGTAGCTCCAACAATTCGGCAGTCGGCGCCACAGACA
This sequence comes from Marinobacter zhanjiangensis, assembly GCF_014651935.1. Taxonomy (GTDB): domain Bacteria; phylum Pseudomonadota; class Gammaproteobacteria; order Pseudomonadales; family Oleiphilaceae; genus Marinobacter; species Marinobacter zhanjiangensis. The sequence continues at coordinate 547,914 of NZ_BMXV01000001.1, forward strand.
ATGCGGTTATCAATTCCCTTGCCCGGGCAAAGTCACCGGCATCCAGCGCCCCGTGAATCCGCGAAAGTTCCGTCTCGTCCATTACTCAGCCCTCCCTGTTCCGATGTAACAAGGATTGTTACGCCCCTCTGGGTAGGTGCCTGGTGCACCTGCCGAAAACCCTATGAAAAAGGAGTATTTCTTATGAACGACATCCTTACGCGCGACACCCTTTACAACAGACTCGGCGGCCAACCTGGTATCGACAAGCTTGTAGACCGCATTGTCGATCTCCACCTCCATAACGATGTTGCCGGCCCCAGATACCAGGCTCTGTCCGACGAGGCCACTGCCAGGGCCCGCGAGAAGGTCAAGGAATTCCTCGCGGCCGGCTCCGGCGGACCGGTAGAGTACACGGGCCGGTCGATGCTGGAGGCACACACCGGCATGAACGTCAGCTCGGCCGAATATGTGGCCGTGGTTGACGATATCATGCAGGCCATGAACGAGATGGACTATCCACGCCCGGTGTGTGATGAAGTCCTCGGTATCGCCTACTCCCTTAAGGAGGAAATCATTCACAAATAGGGGACCGAGTGGTTCGTCCATCTGCTGCACAAGCGGGAATGGGAGATGACTCATAGTCAGTCGGACCCCATTCCCGCATCCAAGGCTCACCCCTATGTTGTCATGATAGTAAACATCCCTGAGACGGAAAACCGTGGCCTCTGGCCGTCAATTCTGCCCCTGTAAATAGGAAGCGGAAGCTGGGACAGCCACTCTCAAAAGACGATTTCGACGTTTACACGTGTCACGTGACGAAATACGCTTTCGTGCATGATCAAATCTTTCGCTGATAAAAGAACTCAAGAGCTCTACTCCAAGGGCAAGTCAAAGAAATTTGACTGCGGATGTTGCGCCGATAGCCACCAGAAAACTTGAATACGTGAACCTGGCTATACAGTTGGAAGATTTGAAAGTGCCGCCCGGCAATCGCCTGCACCCGTTATCGGGAAACAGGCAGGGACAGACACACTCAAACTACATAATTGGGGTAAACACTTGCGAGGCGTCTGGCTCCGGACGACCTGAGGGACAGCCAGGAAAGGCATTCCGAGTATGGTGGGGACGAACACTGAGTTGATGATTTCTGGTGTGGAGGGTCGTCAGGGACAAGCGCTCTCAAGATGTCCTCTCAAGAAGAAAATCAACGACAGCAGCGTGACTAGCGGGGGCTCGACGATCTGCTCTAATCTACGGATCGCCGGAATTCCAGGATTCGTCCGCTGGTCGGTACAGAGGGCTCAGAGGAGGACTGGTGAGCCAACAGGGCCTGTTTCAGATCGAGAAACGAGTCATACATCATGGCCTGGATATCCAGTAGTGCCTTCACCGGGCTTCTGGCCGACCGGCGCCTGGCGTCGATGACAAACTGAATACCACGCAGCCGGCGATGATTACTCCTCGAACTGCGACAAATACAGTCCTCGATCAATTGCGCGCGCAATGCCTCAAAACCTTCCGGGTCACGCTGGGCCAGATCCCTGAGCTCATCGAACGTGGGCATGTCCATAACTTTCCTCCTTCCCTGGATTCAAGTAATAGACCAGAGGACGCGAACCGTCACTATTAAGGGATCGTCACTATTGATGGTTCTCGGCTAACGCCGTGGGGGGCAGCCGCCAACCAGCCCCCTCCGGGCCCTATTCCAACAACTCCGCATCATCATTGGCAGCTGTACCCACCCCGTAGCTTTCTTGCGGCAGGGGTAAAACAGGCATACGTTGTTTTGTAGAGGCGTCGAGTAGTTCGATGCCAGCAGGAACAGAACCAACGCTGAGGGCCAGGGGATGGAACAACAAAAGCAACAGATGATGGGAATGGGCTGGGGCCGATTCGCGGCGATGATCGCGACGTCGGTATTCGTCATGTTCTTCTTGATGTATCAGCTCGTCTATTCATTCGACCACGCCATGTTCAGCGTCAACCGTCTGATCGCTTCATTGGTTATGGGGTGTGTCATGACTATCGTAATGCTGGGATTCATGTGGTCGATGTACAAAGGTGTGGGAACCAAAATCGCGGTTCTTGTTGTGGCTGCCCTGTTGGGCGTGTTTTTGCTGTTTGCGAATAGAAGCCAGTTGGTAATCGGGGATGTCGACTTCATGAAATCCATGATTCCCCACCACTCCATTGCCATCAATAACTCGCGGAGGGCGAGCATTAGTGATCCACGCGTTCGCGAGCTCGCGGATCAGATCATTGCGGCTCAGGTCCGCGAAATAGCCGAGATGAAATTGCTGCTGAGCGATATTGCGCAGAATGGCGAACAGGGTGGGGCGCCGCTTCCCCCTCGTTCCACCGAGATAACCCCTGAAATGCAGCGTGAAATCGACCAGGTGGTGCAATGAATGAACGAACGGCCGGGTCGTCGATGCCTTTTCAGATATAGTCGTTCTAACCCTACAAATTGCAAGCCAGGTCGCGGCAACCAGGCTCACTACGACAGCGTTGAGACATTCCTTTAAGGAAAACCGATGGTCACAGCGTACCTGAACACCATTGCCACTGCGGTGCCGGACTTCGATGTTCACCAGAAGTTCGTCGATTACTGCCCTCAACTGATTGCAGACAAGCGGGACCGGGTCCTGTTCCGTCGTATGGCCAGCCGTGCTCAGATTGACCATCGCTATTCCTTCCTCGAGCCCCACAGCGACAGCCAGCGCCTGGACACCGAGGGCTTCTATGACGAGGCGGGGTTTCCCGACACCGGAAAGCGGATGCAATGGTACGAGCGTCATGCTTTCACGCTCGCACGACGCGCCCTGGACCAACTTGACCTGGCGGGCACCACTCATATTCTTGTCACAAGCTGTACCGGGTTCTATGCGCCGGGGCTCGATCAACAGATTGTTGATCACTACGGTCTCGACGATGACACGGAGCGAACCATGGTGGGATTCATGGGGTGTTTTGCGGCGCTCAACGCCCTGAAGCTGGCCAGGCACATTGTCCGTTCCGAAAACAACGCACGGGTACTGGTACTGAACCTTGAGCTCTGCACACTTCACCTCAAGTCCACTGGCACGCTGGAGGAAATGCTGTCGTTTCTGATTTTCGCCGATGGCTGTGCTGCCGGTATCGTTACGGCAGAGCCTGCGGGCATCGCACTGCAGGGGTTCAATACCACCGTCATACCGGGCAGCGGCGAGCTCATCACCTGGCAGATTGGCAACCAGGGATTTGATATGCACCTGTCCGGGCAGGTGCCAGCCGCCATCGCGCGGGGCCTGCCGGACCATCTGGGTGACATACTCGACGGGCTCACGCGCTCGGACGTCATCCACTGGGCCATTCACCCGGGCGGCCGGTCAGTGCTGGACGGCGTGCGGGGTGGCGCTCAGCTCTCCGAAGAGCAGCTTGTCTCATCCCGGGACGTGCTCCGCCGGTTCGGCAACATGTCGTCCGCTACTATAATGTTTGTTCTCCAGGATATCCTGAACCGTGACCCACGGTCCGGGCCCGGCTGTGCCATGGCCTTCGGCCCCGGGCTCACCGTGGAGAGCATGCGCTTCGCTCTGTAACGATGCCGGTAAGCGGACAATGCCTGCTGAAAAGGATCATGCAATGGCTAACCTGGGACAACGGAGCAATGAGACAGAGCTGATGGATCAGGGCGGCCTTTCCTTTGCCGAGTTTCACCATTGTCTGCAAAGCCTGGAAACCATCAACCAGCTGACCCTGGCCTACCGGCCCACGCTGCGCTGGCTTCGGCCCTGGCTGAAGCGCCCTGAGCCATTAACCATTCTGGATGCCGGCAGTGGCGGCGGCGACATGCTGCGGCGTATCGAAAACACGGCAGCGAAAACCCGGAGCTCCGCCAACATGGAGCTCATCGGGGTCGACCTCAACCCCTGGTCCAGGCAGTCAGCGGAGCGCTCTTCCCCCGGCTCCCGGGCGCGCCATGTCACGGCTGATGTGTTCGCTTTCGAGCCAGATCGTCCCGTTGATCTGGTGATCAGCTCGCTGTTCACCCACCATCTGACCGACCACCAGCTGGTGGACTTTCTGAAGTGGATGCACGGCCGGGCCCGCAAAGGGTGGTTTATCAATGACCTGCACCGTCATCCCGTCCCCTACCATTTCATCCGCTTTGCCACGGCAGCCCTGAGCCGCAATCGCCTGATCAGGAACGACGCTGCAGTTTCCGTCGCCCGCGCCTTCAGTGTCGCGGACTGGCGGCGGCTGCTGGCCCTGGCCGATTTGGATCAGCACGTGCGCATACAGTGGTTCTTTCCGTTCCGGCTTTGTCTGTCCTGCGTGAAAGACCATGAATCTTCATGACACGGTGGTCATTGGCGGCGGTCCCGCAGGGGCAGCGGCGGCCATCGAACTGGCCCGTGCCGGGCAGCGTGTATCCCTGCTCGAGCGGGAAAAGAGCCCCCATGACAAAGTCTGTGGCGAGTTCATCAGCTGGGATACCGCTTATTACCTGGCCCTGCTGGGGGTGGATCTGAAGCACCTGGGCGCACAGCCAATCCGACGGCTACGGCTCTGTTCCGGGGCTACCGAGTCTGAAACCCGGCTGCCGTTCAATGCCTGGAGTCTTTCCCGCCGACGGCTGGACGAGGCATTGCTGGAGCAGGCCGAACAGTGCGGCGCCGAGATTCACCGCGGTGTCGCGGTTCGCGGTCTGCAAGAGGGCAGTGAAGGGTGGGTGATCACGACCGCCGAATCCCGTTTTGTGGCCAGGAACGTCTTCCTGGCCACCGGAAAACGCGACCTGCGGCAGTGGCGACGACCGGTAAAGCCGGAAAACCGGGACCTGATCGGGCTGAAAATGCACCTGCGCCTGCAACGTGAACAGCAGCGCGAGCTCCGCGGCCATGTGGAAGTTTTCCTCTACGACGGTGGCTATGCTGGCCTGGAGCCCGTTGAAGACGGTAAAGCCAATCTGTGCTTTCTGTTGCCCAAAGCCCGGTACAAGAGCTGCAACGGAAGCTGGCCCGGCATACTGCAATGGTTGTGTGGCACGTCGCCTTTGCTCGAGCGACGCCTGGTCGGTTGCAGGTCCTTATGGAGCCGGCCGCTGGCAGTTCACGGGACGCCCTATGGCTTTCTTCATCCCCCCGGTGCGGCGCGCCCGGGGCTATTCCGCCTGGGTGATCAGACCGCAGTGATACCCTCCTTTGCCGGGGATGGCATGGCCATCGCCTTGCACTCGGGGTTTCTCGCCGCCAGGGCCTGCCTGAGCGGATCGGGAAGCCGGCGATATCAGCACCAGGCCCATCGGGCCTTCCGCTCACCGGTTCGCCGCGCGCGGCTCTTGAGCAATGGCCTGCAGTACCTGGCAGCGCGCAAGGCAGCCGTGACCTTGGCGAGAGCCTGGCCCGCCGTGCTGACGCGCTCCGTCTCGCTGACCCGCCTGCAGGCGGATCAGCTCGTGGGCGACCGTGTGCCCGCAGACTGACGCCCGTTCAGCTAGCACAGTCCGTGCGGCTATTCCGTTACCTTCGTGACGACGGGAGTAATGGCAAGATGGTCAGCAAAGATCCGTTCAGGCCGTTGCTGTAGCGGGCTGCTCCGCCTCATCTGCGAAGACTATCCGGTCCCGGCCGGAGGCCTTGGCTCTGTATAGCACTTCATCAGCCCGGGCCAGCCAGACGAATAGGGGGCAAGCACGGCATTCGCTGGAAAACAGAGAGGCCTCGACAGTCTCCTCTAATCCAGGGAACGCTGGAACTCCAGGATTTGTGCGCTGGTCGGCACAGAGGGACCAGAGGGGGTTCCCGAACCAACAGAACCTGTTTCAGATCGAGAAACGAGTCGTACATCATGGCCTGAATATCCAGTAGTGCCTTCATGGGACTTCCGGCTACCCGGCGCTGACTGCTGCTCGAGCTGCGGCAAATACAGTCTTCAATCAATTGCGCACGTAATACCTCAAAGCCTTCCGGGTCACGCTGGGCCAGATCCCTGAGCTCATCGAACGTGGGCGTATCCATAACTTTCCTCCTTCACCTGGATTCAAGTAATAGACGAAGATCGGGAAAGTCACTATAAAAAAACAGTAACTTGGGCGGCAACTGGGGCAGTCAATTACAAAAAGGAAGGCTTCCCTGCTTGTCCTGCTTTACGATTCGACCAGGGTAGTCCAGTAATTCCAGGTAGATGGTGTGGTGATTGCTCTCGAAGTGCTTGGGGCGATAACTTCCTGAGGGTGGTGCTCGAGCTGGTAGGCGCAGGGACGGTAGGAAAAAGCTCCGCCCCTGCCCTGAGTCAAAGGTCTATTTCCGTGTATACGGGACCTTGAGCAATAACGAACCCTCCATCGACCACAATTGATTCGCCAGTGACAAAGCTTGATTCATCGCTTGCCAGGAATAAGGCAACTTTCGCGACCTCCTCAGCCTGACCGAATCGACCGAGAGGCGTCGCCCTGTTTACACCTTCGGTGTATTTGGCAGATTCCATTAGTGGTCCGGTCATTCCAGTTTCGATCGTTCCCGGTAACAAGGCATTGCAACGAATACCCTGATTTCCGAACTGGTAGGCAATTGAACGAGTCAGCCCTATTATCGCTGATTTGGCCGTCGTATAAGCCGCGACTGGTCCCACATGCGGGGGGCCACCGCCAACCAGCGCTGCAACGGAAGACTGGTTGATTATGGATCCCCCGGCCTCAGGAAATAATGGAATGAATGCCTTGCAGCAGTAGTAGGTGCCATTAATGTTTGTATCCAGCACCTGTTGCCATGCGTCTTTATCCAGTGCGTCGATTCCTCCCGGGGGGCCTGCTATACCGGCATTGTTATAGAGAATATCAACCCGTTGCCAATAATCTTTTGTTTTCTCTGCCAATGCGTTTACGTGGTCGTGATTGGCCACATCGCACTCGATAGCAATGGACTCACCACCCAGACTCTCAATTTTTTCGCAAGTGCTCTGAGCGCTTTGAAGATCAATATCGGACACCACGACTTTGGCACCTTCCTTTGCGAAAGCAATTGAAGCTGCTCGACCGATGCCACTACCACCACCTGTTACGACCGCAATTTTGTCCTTCAGTCTCATATCAGCTTCCTACTTTTCAGGTACGCAATACGTTACTCAGATGCTCAAATGCATTGTTCGCGGTTGCCTGATCAATCATCCAGTCAACGTCTATGATGCCGGCAAGCGATCCGTCCTCATTAAAGCCGGCAACTACCCCGTACATGAAGCCAAGGAGGATACAGCCATCTTCATGTATCTGCGGGGTATGGGTGACGCCTCCTGCTTCGACCATAAAATCTCCCGCACGTACGCTGCCGTGCTCGTATGAGAAGCCGCCTTCGAGGATATAGGCGTTTGCGGCGCCAACGTGTTTGTGCGGGGTGGACGGGGCGGTGGGATCAATCTTGAGGAGGATGACGCTATAAGAGCGGTTGCGGTCGTAATCCAGCAGCTTGAACCAGGTGCCCGGGAGTGCCCATTCTGTCCACGGCACCTGCGAAGCCCGAATGATCAGTGAACCATCATCCCAGTACCCGTGTTGCTGATTATCTTGATGGGAGACCTCTTGTACTGACATCGTCGTTCTCCAACATGTTGTTGTTTATTTTTAGTTTTCCGGGCCGATATTGTGTTAACTCCGGAGCCATCCTCCGCGAACCAGACTGTATCGGCTAGGTGAATGCTATATTGTGGGCTGGAAGAACAACCAATTCTTTGTAGGTATCCTTTGATACCTTGCGGGTACTGAAAATGCGTCCGTCTCTTGAGCAACTGCGACACCTGCTGGCCTTGGCCGAAACCCGGCATTTCACGCGTGCCGCCGCCCGTTGTCACATTGCTCAACCACCTTTTTCCAGAAGTATTCGGCGACTTGAGGAAATCGTTGGCGTGCCGCTTGTTCGGCGAGAAAAAGGAGCGATCCGTTTAACACCTGCCGGCCAGACATTATCTGAGCGAGCCCAGGGTATTTTGGAAGCAGTAGATGAGGCGCTTAAAGAAACACGAACCCTTTCCAGCAACACGGACCGATTGCGAATCGGCTTCATCGAGTACGTTTACTTCCTGATGTCTCCTGTCGGGCTGGAAGATTTCGCTCGATTAACACCGGAACTTCGAATCGAGCCGCTTGACCAGACTGATCGCTCCCCGGATGAAGCTCTGTTCGCGGAGGAACTTGAGCTTGCCTTCGCAGCCGTTAGCAATCCAGAGGATGGCATCTGGCCGAAAGACATTCGGGTCAACAATATCGCCAAAGAATCCCTTGCCATAGTGGTGCAGAACGACCATCGCTTGGCCGGTCTGGCAGGGGTAGGGTTGAAAGACCTGGACAAAGAGCGGCTTGTGGTTTTTAGCCGAAATCACGCGCCTACCGTGTTCGATTCGGTACTGCGAGGATTGAGCCTTTATGGCATTGTCCCGCAAGTGGAGTTGGAGGTCGCTCTGTTACAAACGATGCTCAATGGAGTACGTTCTTTCAATGGTGTGGGTATCGTACCAGAGTCGATCGCAAGACATGATTTGCCCGGCCTCTCGGTTATCCCTCTTTCAGGTCCGGATGCACCGTCAGTCACCTTGCAAATACTGTGGCTTAAAAATCAGGAGCAACCGAACTATCGGGTATTTGCCCGATGGGTTGCGAAGAGCATTGAGCTGAAAACGGGCTTGCTCCCGCTTCTTACCTGGCCGGATGAGTCGGAGGTAGATATGAGTTCTACATGAGATATCAACTAAGCAGTAATTGGGACAGAAACTCCCAACGGTAGCCCCCTGGTCTGATGCTATGCTTGGAAGTGTACCGGGCCGGCGTTCGCTATGGCGTCTGTGCTCTGGTTTCCCGGTTTCAATAGCAAGGAGAGCTCTATGCTTGAACTGAGGCCCAATTGCGAGTGTTGCGACAAGGATTTGCCGCCGGATTCCACCGAAGCGGTCATCTGTACGTTCGAATGCACCTTTTGCAGGTCCTGTGCATCCGATGTGTTGAACCATCAGTGCCCGAATTGCGGCGGCAATTTTGCCCCTCGTCCTGTTCGTCTCTTTGCACTGCTGGAGAAGTTTCCAGCTTCGATGAACCGTATTCTGAATGCCCGCGGTTGCGGTGGGAGTCCGTAGCAAGACGCCGCCTGACTGAAATCCAACGGTAACGTTTCAGAGTGCAGTGAGACAAAGGGAGAAAACTCACAACCATGCTAATAGGAAAGCTCGCCTCATCGTCCGGTTTTTCCCGTGACACAATTCGGTATTATGAAAAGCTCGGACTGCTCGCGCCGGGGAAAGATCTCAAACGGCAGAACAATTACAAGGACTACCCACCGCAGGCCCTGGAGCGTTTGAACCACATTAGACAGCTAAAGGAGCTGGGCTTCACGCTGACTGAGATGAAAGAACTGTTTGAGGTGTTGGCGACAGTGTCCCGTCCCTGTGGAAATCTGCCGGAGCAGTTAGCTCAGAAGCTCGAACTGCTCCAGCGGAAGATCTCTCTCCTGAAAGAGTACCAGGAGAGACTGGTTTCGGTACGCCAGGCCTGCGATTCTGGTTGTGGCATCAGCGGTGGTCTGCCCACATGCTTTGCCACACGGAAAGCTTAGATCTTCTTGGCAGCAGTACCTTTGCACGAGCAATTGGTATGGCAACTCGGCTGTCTTTTCCTGAAGGCCAGATACAGGAACAGGATCAACGCGGCGATGGAAAATCCCAGGGCCGCCTGCTCCAGGTAGACCCCCAAACCGGCAATTGCTGTAAAACCGAAGGCAAGAGCAATCACCGGTATAGCACAGCAACCGACACATGCGGCGACGGCGGACCAGGCGAGTCGTTTGGTGGTGAGGATTGACGATTTCTTGGTCATGTTTACTCCAGATCCGTTAGAGAGGATCTGAACTGTAAACGGTGGAGCATACTCCACGGTCAAGCCTGCGCCCTAAAGAAACTGGAGACAAAGGGGGCAGTCACTACAGAATATCGGAATATCTGGGACAGGCACTCTCAATACTGACACTCTCAATACTTGCCGTCCTCTGAAACCATACAGGCGGTGGGCATTGGCGATCAGCCCTGGCTGACTCTGCCATCCTGATTGGCGTAGCCGCAAACTTTGCCGTTCCCGTTGAGCATTTTGGACTCCAGCCGCCCTTAGGCGAACGTGGAAAGCGGTATGTCTATATGGAAGCAGGCGCGTTGACGCAGAACGTCCACCTCCATGTCACTGATCTTGAGCTTGGTTGTGTGCTGGTTGCCGGCTTTGATGATCATGGGCTCTGGGAGCTTTAACGTTCTATTTACACAGGAGGTAATACGGTGGCCAAAAAGTTTGGGGAGCTGCTCCCGGAACACACGGATTTCATCAATGCCCAGCACCTGTACTTTGTCGGGTCCGCCGGCGCCGAAGGGTTGGTCAACATCTCACCAAAAGGCATGGATAGCCTCAGAGTTCTGGGGCCAGACAGACTGATCTGGCTCAACCTGACCGGCAGTGGCAACGAAACCGCAGCCCATGTGCTGGAAAACCACCGCATGACTCTCATGTTCTGCTCCTTCGACAAGCAGCCGCTGATTCTGAGGGTGTACGGCAAGGCAGTCGTCATCTATCCGAGAGACGACAATTGGCTTGGGCTGATTGAGCACTTCCCAAGCTACACCGGAGCACGCCAGATCTTTGACCTTAATATTGAGCTCGTACAGACGTCCTGCGGCTTCGCGGTTCCGTACTATACCTTCCTGGGCGAGCGGAACACCCTCACCAGCTGGGCTGAGAAGAGAGGGAGAGGAGGGGTGAAGGACTACTGGAAAGAGAATAACCTGGTGAGCCTGGATGGCAAGCATACGGGTATGGGTGAAGAGGTATAGTCAGGTGCTCAAGCACCCAGGCGGCTTCTATGTGTTCAGATCGCGATTCATCAGGTAACGAGCTTCCCCAAGCGATCATTCAGGTATCAATCCTGAAATCCTAGAAACGTGGGACAAATATGAACGCCACCCCGGGGTCAAATCTGCCTGTCGATGAAGTCCTCGGTAACGCCTACCCCTGAAAGATGAACAGGATGCCCCGTTGGGGCTCGTTCCTGACGGCTTCCTCGAAATTGATCAGCGGCTTCAGGGCCACGGGAAACTGCCTCAGGAACAGTTGCTCGGTCTGGGCCTGGATTGCCTCGGACAGATTGAAGGTTGGAGCCAATCGCTCCTTGATGCTGGTGTGATCAGAGGTTTCTGGCGTTTCCGCCATGGCCGCCCGCACGGGGTTAAGATCCACGTGAGCCATGCAGCTGAGCAATGCTTGCTCGGTCAACAGGGCTTGCGATTTGAAACGGGACTCCCAGAAATGTCCGGTACAGCCATCTTCCCGATTGGCCTCTTTGGCGATGGATTCGGTCAGGCACTTCATGAACCAGCTCAGATCCGTCAGGCGTTGACGATAGACAGCCACCATCCGCTCCACGTACCGGTGCTCTGCTTCATGTAAAACTTCACCTGTGAGAAAACGTTGGACGATGGGCGGCCCCTTGAACAGGCTGGTCCAGCAAGTCAGTACTTCCTCGTTGCTCCACGATTCCGTCTGCTCAGGACAGAGCTTCACCACCAGGTGATAGTGATTGGACATGACCGCGTAGGCACACAGGTCGATGGCGAACAGGGAGGACAGTAACCGAATCCGTTCCTCGATCCACTGGCGCCGATGCTCGTAGCTTATGCCGGTATGAGAGTCGAACCCCCATAAGAAGGTGCGCCGCACACAGCGGGAAACGACATGGTAGTAGGGCGTCTCGGCGACGGAGATGAGTTGTTCCCTGGGGCGAGTCATGCGTCCTTTAGCGGGCCGCAACGATTGCTGTATAAAAGCAGAGCGTGCTGCCGTCAGCAAGTATCCACACTAGCTACTGGGGTCAGGAGCCGCCCCCAACAACGTTACATTTGTCCGATCTGATTGTAATACAGCTCGAAAATCACATAGCTCAGTATGGGAAAGAGCACATCAAAGCTGATCCACCCTATGGCAACAATCGGAGTTCTGCGCTTAAAACGAATAATGTCCGTGACAAGCAGTATCAGGGCCGGAACGAAAACGGCGTATGCCATTGGATAGGCGAACATGAACACCCAATCCAGCGCCGGCGACCCGTCGATCAGTCTCCAATCAAAGGTCCTGGCGCTGTAAAGCGAAAGACAGGCAAGAAGCTGAATAACCAGCAACGTACGCAGGATTGCCATCAACGTAGCCCCTTCTGGAACAGAGATCGTGCCAGAAGATGGCGACGAGTCTGCCCATCTCCGTTTTCAACCGCGTAGTAAAAATGCCCCTCGCCCGATCCACTTCTCATCTGTGAGGCTAGGATAGGCACGGAGGTGATCAGTTCAGCATCGCTCATGCCAGCGTAAATCGGATCTCCATGCTGCTTGAGGTCTATGACGATGACGTTCCTGATGTGGGCATGGGTCCGAACGGCCCTGAGTAGACTTAAATTGATCGGGGCGCCGACCAAGACCAGGTGATCAACTTCTACCTGCAGATTGGCATAGTAGAGGGCAGTACGGGCAGCAATAACGGCTCCCCAGGAATATCCAATAAAGTTGAACTGTCCTCTCTGCGGTCGCTGGTTATTGATGCCAATCGTCTGGAGCGAGAAGTTTACGTCCCTGGGAGTGGACAATTCATAGCGAAGGACGTACCGGGCGCATTCTTCGCCCAGGCTGTTTCTTCCAGAGTATTCATGAACCACCAATCCCAAGGCACTGTACTTTCCTTCCACCTTGCACTGGTTCGTGTTGACCAACTGGAGGGCAATCGGGTCGTTTTTATCCTGATTGTAGAAAACAACCGCAGAAGCGTCGCCTAAGGTATCGAGAGATGAAGGCAGATGTTCATCGACGCCTTTGAATAAACCAGAGTAGTTGCCATAGGCCGGGTTCGAGATGCCCGCCTGGCGCAGGCTGGTGATCATATCTTCCTGATAACTTCCGTTCATCCCGGCGCCACCGAGAAAAACCGTCAATCCATTGGCCATCTTTTACATCCTGTAAAAAGCAGATCTTCACGTATGAAGCATATTCAGCTCACACCAAGACGGCAGAGAGTACCCCACCTTCCCCGGTCTACCAACCGAATAGCTCACGAAAATACAGGTTGAGTTGTGAACACCTGGGATCGATAACCGAGCCACGGGACAGACAGTCCCAAAACATTCAGCGGGTCGCAACGATTGCTGTATAAAACCCATTCAGCTTTCAGCAACTATCCCAATTAGCTACTAGTGCGGTAAGTGTTCTGCCCCGGATCGACAGTACCGATCCAGGGTATCTGGCATTGATTCGACGAACGGCCTCCCGCAAGCGAGTTCTATTTGTACTCTTCCGGATCCAGTTGGTTCATGAACGGCCTAACCGCTTCAATGTCTTCCGGCGGTACTGCTTCTGCCGCTGACCTCATCGCCCTTGCCCCAGCGGCCATCTCCCTGGCCCTTTCTTTCATGTATTCGGGCATGTCTTCTCCGTAATCAGCACTCATCATTTCTTCACTCATTGCACGTTCCTCAGCAGACATGTCCTGCATTGAGATGGCAATTTGCGCCAGGATAATGCGGTCTCCAACGTTCGCCCAATCCTCAACACTATCGAAACCGTGTTCAGTGACAGTCTTCTCCAAATGCTTACGAGCCTCAGGGAACTGCTCCAGCGCCGGAATGGCGCTGGACAGGGGACTGGTCATGTCCCTTATTTCCTCAGAAGCCTGCTGAAGTCCCGGGTAGTCATCGTCAAATCCGGCAAGGTCATCCCGCGTATCGAGGAAAGACTGTATCCGGGTACTGGTCAACGTTTCAGCCTGTGCAATTCCAGCCGCCAGCAGGCTGCTGACCATGGCACACATAATCAGAATTCTGGTAAAGGACCTGGATGTGAGGGAAATCACCTGCGTCATAAAAGACTCCTTGTGTATATTTGTTCAACTCGTCCATTGAGCCGGTCAATCTTGGAAGGGCTCGCGGCCAACCTTAACCCCGGGGGGTAGTTGCTTCAACCCGATTGGTCGCAGTCCACTGGAGCAGGCGGCGGTAACTGGGACGGGACGGATCAGGATCACAGGGACAGACACTCTCAAAAGAAACCTCAAATTGCTGGCATCAAACTCAGCGCCCGCAGCTACCAGAAGGTTATCGGACGTCGATTTGCGGTAGCCAACATCGAATTCGGGGTTTCCCGGACGACATCACTGGGACAGCCACTAATCAACAACGGTGCTCGGTAAGGCAATGAGCCGCCGCAGTGATCCGGGCTAATCCGCCCGGAGTCTCCGCGGCAAGACACTGATCAGCGGGTCAGCTCATTGAGCCAGGCCAGGACATCCTCCTGGACCTGTTCGCGGTTGGTTTCGTTCAGCAGTTCATGTCGGGCGTTATCATAGAACTCATGTTCAACTTTGGTCAGCCCCAGCTCTTCATAGCGCTCCAACAGTGCCCTGGTGGCCTCCAGGTTATTGCCTACCGGGTCCAGCTCTCCCTGAATGACCAGTACCGGCAGATCCTTGGGAATCTCCTGCTCGCGAGCAGGATCCCGAAGTTCCGCCATGCCATGGAAGAAATCCCGCACCAGCTCGTTGCTGAAGGCAAACCCTGAGAGAGGATCATCCACGTACTTCTGGACTTCCGCCTCATCACGGCTCAGCCACTGGAAGCCTGGTTCCTCGCTGAACGGCTTGTTGAAGTCGGTAAAAATACCGGCCCAGATCTCCGAATCCGCCAACGGCGCCTCCTCGGCAGCAGCGTCAACGGCGTCAAGCAGATCCTGGGGCGGCGGCGGGCCATAGGCGGTGCCGGACAGCACCAGGCCGTCGATCAGCTCCGGCCGGCGGGTAATGTAGTCCTGCGCCATGAACGAACCCAGACTGTGGCCGAAAAGCACCAGGTCTGCATCGGGATGTTGATCACGGATGATGGCGCTCAATTGCATCTCATCCTTGACGAAGTTATTCCAGGCGTCGGGGCCAGCGTCGCCCAGCTCTTCCGAACGCACAAGGGTACGACCATGACCACGATGGTCAGTGGCATAAACCGCAT
The DNA here is from genome assembly GCF_014651935.1 of Marinobacter zhanjiangensis. GTDB lineage: Bacteria > Pseudomonadota > Gammaproteobacteria > Pseudomonadales > Oleiphilaceae > Marinobacter > Marinobacter zhanjiangensis. The sequence goes on from NZ_BMXV01000001.1 coordinate 562,931, forward strand.
ACCCGTGACGGTTCAGGAATTGGGCAAAACGGTCATAACGACTGCCATGTTCCGCAGCCCCGTGCACAACCTGCACCACGGCATGGGGCTGGGAGTCGGCTGCCCAGTACTGGTAGTGAACATCCGTGCCATCGGTTGCTTCCATCACTCGCCATTCATTGGCATCTGCCATTACCATACCTCCTGACAGCAATACGCCGAGAACAGCCATCATCACTTTGCCGGCAAGACTGTGGAAACCACGAAACTCTGTTCCTTGCATGTTCATTCTCCCGTTATTGTTGTTCGCATTAATGAACCTGATATTTTCGGAATTTTTCTTTTTACTGGCCCGACATTCGATACCGAATATAGCAGCGGAGGTCATGAACGCAACCTGAATGAGTGACACCGGCCCACTTCGGTCATAGCCAGGACCAGTCATTACGACAGAGTATTGCTACAGGGACAGTCACTCTCAAACATTCAGTTACAGAATTTCTCCGGCATTCCTGCAGAAAAACTTTATCATGGTGACCAGTCAAGCGAAGGCCGGGGACTTTCGGACCGTCTTCCATTTTCCCTGCTGATTTGATGAATACAGGCACACAGGGGCCGGATCACTCTATGTTTCGAGGCGTTGATGCCGAAAGAATACCGACTGTCGGCCAAACACCACGCTCAGAAAAAGCCCATGGATGATCCCGGCAGCAACCCCGCAACCAGTCGGACTCGCGCCTGGCAGTGGTGGCCGGGGATCTGTGTAATGCTGGCGTTGTTGTATGTTGTGTTGCCCTATGGACAGCTGGCCAGCATCGTTTACGTTCTCACCAGCGTGATCGCCGCGCTTTCCGTCGGATTTGCCGCGTATAGCCACCGCCAGCTGATTCAGCCACTGGCCTGGAAACTGATCGCTAGCGCGCTGTTTCTGGCCGCCATTGGCCATGGCATCTGGTACTGGCTCGATCTTCTCGGTCTTTCACCCTTCCCATCGGCTGCCGATATCTTCTACCTGGCGGTCTACCCGCTGTTCATGGGCGCCCTGTACGTGCTCGGGCGGCGGAAAGGGCATAGCGATGGCGCCCTGAGCGATGCGCTTATCGTGGGTACATCGGCGGCGGTCCTGGGCTGGATTCTGTTGATTGTTCCCTATCAGAACAATCCTGAACTCAGCACAAGTCAGCTCCTCATCTCGGCGGCCTACCCCGTGGCCGACCTGATCCTGCTCCCTTTCATCCTGTATCTGGTGTTCCTGCAGCGTGAACGGATCCTCGCCAATTCGTTTCTTCTCGTCGGCATGCTGTCCTATCTGGCCGCTGACCTGCTTTATGCTCACGGCAACCTGGTCGGCTGGTACGCTCCAGGCGGATTTACGGACAGCCTCTGGCTGCTGTCCTATGCACTCTTTGTCGCCGCAGCCCACCACCCTTCGGCCTCTGTCGGAACGCGCACTCGTACACCGAACTCGGAACTATCCCAACGCCGCATCGTCATCCTGGGGATAGCAACCATACTCGTACCAACGGTGATTCTTTTCCATGAAGGTACCAACACTGAAGCCGTGAAAGTTGCCGCCTTCGCCTCGATTCTGCTGTTTCTGCTTATGATGCACCGCATGGCGGGCCTGCTGACGGAAACTCAACGGCAAGCCGAGGCAGTTGAGCGGCTGTCCAAGCTCGACCCTCTGACCGGTGCTGCCAACCGGAGAGAGCTGGACAACGAATTGGCAAGGGAAATGGCCCGATCCGAGCGCCATGATGCGCCTCTGAGTCTGGCCTTTCTGGATCTTGATCACTTCAAGGCTTTCAACGACACCCATGGGCACTCGGCCGGAGACGCTCTTTTGCAGGAAGTGGTAACCGCCTGGCAGGAGGAGATGCGCTCAGCCGACCTGCTGGCCCGGTTTGGTGGCGAGGAGTTTGTCGCTATCTTTCCGGATACCAACAGGGGACAGGGTCGCAAGGTGCTTGAGCGTATGCTTGAACTCGTGCCCTACGGGCAGACCTCCTCCGCAGGGCTGGTAAGCCGTCAACCAGGTGACACGGCGGATACCATGATGCACCGTGCCGATCAGGCCCTTTATCGGGCCAAAGACCGGGGGCGCAACCAGGTCGTTTGCTCTTGAGTTCCCCGGAATCAACCGGGACCAACCGATTTCCTGTCCGTACATCGAGCTCCAGGGCCTGTTATCGCGCATAGTTGGCTGGCTTACTCTAGGATTGTCAGATGTGTGGTTCCGCTTACCGAAGGGGTATGACTTGGCCGGGAATCGTGTGTCGCCCGGATATGGCGTCTGGTTCAGGGCGTTGACTGTAAATCTGATAGGGCTGCTCTGGTCGTTGCCGGCCTGGGCTGACGAGTCTGAGGCACCAGCCGGGGAATCATTGACGGTCTCCGTTGCCGCACCCGCCTATTGGTGCCCCTATGCCTGTGAGGCGGACAAGGCGCGTTGGGGATTCGCGGTCGAGATTACCCGTATCGCTCTGGAAGCCTCCGGGCACAGCATCAATTATCGCAATCTGCCCTATGACCGCGCGCTTGTCGAAACCGCCAGGGGAGATGTAGACGCCATCGTACCCGCGTTCAGGGGTGAAACCCCGGGTTTCATCTTTCCCCGGCAGGCGGTGTCGGTGAGTGAGTACTGCTTTTACGTTTCCGAGGATGGCCCCTGGCGTTATGCCGGCCCTGAGTCACTGGACAGCATCCACTTCGCGGCGACATCCGGCTACAGTTATAACGAAGCCATTGACGCCTACATTGCCGCGAATCTGGACCAGGGTGCCACCCTCATCATGGGTGATGATATCCCCAGGCGGCTGCGCGACCTTGTCCGGATGGGACGGTTTGACGCACTTCTCGATGACCGCTTACTGCTTGATTACTCGGAAAATCACGCTGGCCTCGTTAACGCGGGCTGCCTTGAAGAACGCCACGCGGGTTACCTGGCGCTTTCCCCGCAACACCCTGATCGGTCAAAGGCTATTGCCCGGGCGTTCGACCGCGGCATCACAGAGATCCGGGCGGATGGACGGCTCTGCAAGATCCTCGACGATTACGGGCTCGACGCCGATTTCGTGCCGGGTGTGGAGCCGGCGGACTGTGGCTCAGATAGCCCTTGGCAAAGTCACGACGAGGAAACGTAGAAAAGAAACGTAAGAAACGCGGAAAGGCACGCAAGTACTTTGCGTACGTAACATTATTTCTCCCTCCCCAACCGTCTGATGGCAATTTCGCTCACCAGATAAGCCACCAACGCTAGTGCCAGCGGCAGAAGATAGAACACGGCCCGGTAGGCGATCAATGCTGCCAGTATGCGGGCCGGGTCCACCTTGTCTGCGAGTAATGCAAGAAAGACAGCTTCCAGCACCCCGAGAGCACCCGGCACATGGGTTATGATACCTGCAATACTGCTGATCAGAAGAACGCCCAGAAGGTAAAAAAAGCTGATCTCCGGATTCAGAAAAATGAAGATAACGGCACACATGAAAAGCCAGTGGGCGCAGGACGCCATCATCTGGAGAATCGCGATTTTTATGGAAGGCAAGGTAATGACCTGACCGCGGATATTCCAGGAGCGCCTGGCCCCAAACAGGCAGAGGCCCAGGTAGCCGAGAATAATCCCAATGAGGAGGGCTCCCACACCCGTCATGGCAAGGTTATTTTCAGGCCAGCCGAAAGGCATCGACACATTACCTGTGACAAATACGATGCCGGCCAGAAGGCCATAGCCGAGCCAGTTTGTAGTCAGGCTCATGCCCACAATGTGAGCAATATCCCCTTTCCCGACGCCGCGCTGGCTATACAGCTTGTAGCGAAAACCCAGACTTCCGATCAATGCTCCCAGGTTGAGCGTGAAAGCACAGCAGATGAAGGCAATTTTCATGGTGCCAGGTAAGGAAATGTCGTGCTTTACATAGTAGCGCCCGAAAAGATCGTAAGACGCGTAAGCCAGGTAAGAGGCCAGAGCCAGAGCGCAACCCATCAGGATAACGGATGGGGAGTAACCGGCAAGCGCGGTTTTTACAGCTTCCCAATCCGTTTTCTGGGCATGGTTTATAAGCAGCCAGACCACCAGGGCCAGGAAACCGGCCGTCACAAGGCGCCGGGCCCAAAGTTTCAGCACTTCAGGCCTGAACACGGCTTGTTTCAGAAACTTCTGCATTCCCTCGCCGGTGCCTATCCATGGTTTCGCCTGCGGTCAGAACCAGGCTTCCGGGAGCGGAGGTGACCCGGGCCAGTTTCGCTCGCTCTCTCCCGCTTATGAACCCAGGCGGTCAAACCGGGAAGATGGCGCACCAAGTGATAAGAGAGAAAACTGAGGAACCCCATCAACAAGGTGCGTTGTTCAAGCCAGGAATCATTGATTTTTATAACATTACTGCGGTTTATAAGATTCTCTATTGCCTCCTGAGTCTGACGATTGAAGTCGTAATCCCGAACAAAGATATTGGCTTCAAGATTCAGGAAAAAACTCAAAGGGTCGAGATTGCTTGATCCGATCGTTGCCCATTCATTGTCAAAAGCTGCGATTTTGGCATGCAGCCGACGCTCCCAGTATTCATACACCTGGATGTCTGATTTGACGAGAAAATCATAAATGGTGAAGGCAGCTCTTTTTGCCATTATGGAGTCCGGTTTGCCTTGAGTAAGAAGACGGACTTCAACGCCTCGGCGTGCTGCATCCCTGAGGGCTTTTAAAATTCGATAGCCTGGGAAAAAATAACAGTTCGCGATGGTGATGCGGTGCTCGGCCGCACGAATTCTTTCCAGATACTGGTCTTCAATGCTTGTCCGAAATCTGTCGTTATCCCTTGTAACGAGCTGCAGGGTGGCGTCCTGGCTTTGTATTTCGGAACCTGGATTTGCACCGTGGCGGACAAAGTCAAACTTCTTGTCAAACTGGGCCTGAATGGCTTGACGGGCGAATTGCTGGATATCCCTGACTATGGGGCCCTGTATCTCAGCAGCGTAATCCTGTTTGCACTCTGCATCGAATTCAGACAAATGATTGGCTTCCAGGTTGATCCCTCCCACGAACGCGGTATGGCCATCCGCCACCAGAATCTTACGATGTAACCGTTTGAAAATATTCGCTCTTATCCTCAGCCATTGGGGCTGAGGATGGTAGAGACGGAAGACAATGCCCGCCGCTCTCATTTCATCAATAAAGCTTTGTGGGAGAAAGTGCGTACCATACCCATCAGCCAGTACAGAAACCCACACCCCGCGACGGGCGGCATCTATCAATCCATGTTGAACTTTTCTACCCACGAGATCATCCCGAAGCATGAAAGTCTCGATCAGTATTTCCAGTTCAGCGGCATCAATAACTTCCAGGATCCTGGCGAAAAATTCATCGCCGTTCACCAACAAAGAGATCGAGTTTCCTCTTACCATCCCCTCGTTCATAGCGTGATTTCCGCAGCAAGCGGCGCATGGTCAGACAGGTGTGCCCAGGGCCTGTTAGGTAGTTTGATCGGCTCATGCTCGCTTACGCCCCGGACGTAGATTCGATCAAGGCGAAACAAAGGGAAAATCGCCGGAAAGGTTTTAGGGGGACCGCCCCATCTGGCCTCGAAAACGTCTGTCAGACCGCAGCTTGCCATCACCTTCCGTGCTTTTCCCTGCCAATCATTAAAATCGCCGGCGACAACAACCGGCTCGGACTCCGGTATTGAGCTCACAAGATCGCACAACTGTTCAAGCTGAGTTTGTCTATGTTTCTCCAGCAGGCCCAGGTGCACACAAAAAGCATGCAGTGGTTTGTCGCTATCATCAGGCTTGTCAATTCGGCAATGAAGCAGGCCGCGCTTCTCGGCCTTTGTGATTGACGCGTCAACATTCCTGTAGTCGATGATAAGGAACTTGGACATCAAGGCATTACCATGATGCCCCATTGGATAAACGGCGTTACGGCCATACGCATGGTGGGGCCAGATGGAATCCGCAAGAAACTCATAATGGGGGGCGTCAGGCCATCGCGCATGACGGAAAGCCTTTTTTTCATGGGCTCCCTGCACTTCCTGCATGAACACAACGTCCGCCGCAACTGCCCGCACGGCTTCCCGCAGCTCCGGCAACAGAAATTTACGGTTAAAATGGCCAAAACCCTTGTGGGTATTGAGGGTCAGTATCCTTAAGGCCAAGTGCCCTCCGGTCTCGGTCAGGAATGAAACAATAGTGGCCAAGGGTTTTAAGCCACCGTCTTTAGAGCATTCTAGAGGTGGTGACTGTCCTGCGCGACCACAGATTGGTGCCAGCCATTGAAACTATCCGCGGCCGGACTAAGTTTTAGTTAACAGGACATCAAAAATCAGACCCCGGGAGGAACGACATGTTGAACGTTAATCCAGACACCGTATGCAGGCTGATCGAGCTGGCCCAGGCCTATAACGTTCGTGAACCTGTCAGCATTCCGGAGGAAGGTAGCAACGCGGTCGATGACTGGTCCCAGCAAATGTTGGCCGATCACAGAGACAACACCAGCTATAGCGAGTTTGAAGCCATCGTCAAAGATCTGGAGCCCGATCAGCAGCATGAAGTGGTTGCCCTGCTCTGGCTGGGGCGAGGGGATTACGTACTGGATGAGTGGGACAGCATTGTGCAGCAGGCGAGGGATCAATGGTCGCCGGAAACAGCTCAATACCTGATCGATCATCCCCTGCTGGCCGACCATCTGCGTGAAGGGCTTGAGTTGCACGGTTACGACTGCAATGGCGCTGCTTGATCCTGAAGCCGGAAGGGCAACTGGCTATATGCTTCCCGGGTGGCCTTCCTCGGCGCTGGGTTAGCCAGGTCCAACCAGGCCAGCCAACCCCTGCAGCGGGCACAAATGGTGCAGACACTGCCGGTACTCACGGAATATTCTGCTGTTGAATACCTGAGTACCGTTACTGTCCGCTGGGATTACCATCAGTTTTGCATGGGGATGTCATTTTTCCATCGGAATCCCACGCCACCTGCCTGCCAGACACCGTCTTTATTGAGCGGGTGCGGCCCGGATATATTGATGTGTTGCGGCAATCCGAAGTGGGGCGCCAGATTCTGCTTCGACTTGATAGTGACACGATCCATGATTCTCAAACCCTGCTTTTCGGCAGGCAGATGAGCTTCAGGCGCCGCCCTGTGGGCCAGTGCCCAGTTATCGATGTATAGCAGATCGCCGTTGTCGTAGTGATAACGTATGCCGTATCCCTTTTCGAACGACGCATTCATCAGATCGTTATAGTCATTGAAAAGTTGCTTCATTTCATCTTCGTTCAGCAGTCGGAGCTGGTCAGTGGTTGCCGGTTGTTTCTGCAGTTGTTCGACAGGGACGCCGTGCTCCGGCAGCCTTTCGATAACAGCACCGGTCATTCCCAGATGAAGCCATACGCTTTTTCGCCCGGACACAGCGTGCGTGTGAACCAAAGGGTGAGTCACTCCGGTAGTGGAATTGACAGAGACAAGGCGTTGCCAGAATTCCTGCTTTGCCTCGGGAAGAACATCGAAGGCTGCCCCCTGATGGGCGAAGTGTGTACCGCCCCCGTGTTCAGGCGCGCGAGCCATGTAGTAGGCGGAATGGGAGAAAGTCCCGGCTTCAAAGCTGCCGTCGTTATGCCATTGCGGGCCAACCCCCAGAATGCCATGGCGGTTGTCGTTGGAGCAGCGAAAGATGTCTCTGTTCATTCCGGGGGTTGCAGGATGAACACCATGGGTAGAGTGGATTTCGCCAGCGCCCCACCATTTGCTCGCCTCAACCAGCTCATCCGCTGAGAGATCCGTCTGATGCTTGAACACGACGAAGCCCCGGTTCGCCATTTCCACGGCCAACGCCTCGATAACCGGCCCGGGGAGCCTGTGACGAACGTCAGCGCCATAGACTTCAACGCCCAGAGGCTCCAGTTGCTTGACTGTCAGACCTTCCTTTTCAATCAACGAAACACGGTGACCGTCCAGATCAGGGATTGTTGGTGACTTGTTGCTGAACTTTTCTGATGTCTTTGCCATAGTCGTGACTGGCCTCAACCGGTGAATTAAAGCCAGCCTAACTCAGAGTATTGCATTGCCAAACCCCCGGGATTCACGTACGGGGCGGCCGGATCGGTGGAGATATCAGGGCCAGGACAGAGGCTAATCCACGAATGGCAAGGACCGCCGGAACTCCAGGATTCGTGCGCCAGTTGGCGCAGGAGACCCGGAGGGAGGCCGCCGAACCAGCAGCGCCTGTTTCAGGTCGAGAAACGAATCGTACATCATGGCCTGAATATCCAGCAGGGCCTTCATGGGACTGCCGGCTACCCGGCGCCGGGCGTCGATGACAAACTGAATACCCCGCAGCCGGTGTTGATTGCTCCCTGAACTGCGGCAAATACAGTCCTCGATCAATTGCGCGCGCAATACCTCAAAGCCTTCCGGGTCACGCTGGGCCAGATCCCTGAGCTCGTCGAACGTGGGCATATCCATAACTTTCCTCCTTCCCTGGATTCAAGTAATAGACCGGAAAACACCAGCAGTACAGGGCATGTGTCTCGATATGTGTGTATCAAGGCAACAAATGAGGTGGTAACTGTCCTGTGCGGCTATCGTCCTGCACGACTATCGAGAAGGACAACAGGGACATACACGCGCACTATGACAGCCTCCCAGGAGCAGTGAGAAACACTGCTCCGCTCCTTTCAGGGACGTTCCGCGATCAGGGACGAACCGCCGTAAGCGGTCGGGTATTTTCCCGCGCACCCAGGAATCCCGGACGCGGGGCCTTTCCCGAGAATGGCTGCTGAAGGCGGTTATCGACACTGTTGTAGACAAAGAACAGGTTCGACCGCGGCCATGGCGACATATTGGCATTGGACGCATGCAGGGTGTTGCACTCGAACAGCAGCAATGACCCGGCTGGCCCGAGAGGTTGTTCGATGCCCCCGGCGTTTGCCAGGTCGGCGAGGGCCTCACGGGGAGGAACGCCAACGGTCTGTGTCTTGAGGGACTCGGTCCAATTGTTGTCCGGGGTTTCGCCCGGGCATGGCACGAAGGATTGGTGTGAACCCGGAATCAACATAAGAGGCCCGTTGAAAGCGTTGTTGTCGGTCAGCATGATGGAGGCACTGACTGCCCTCATGGCCGGCATGCCGTCCTCACTGTGCCAGGTCTCGAAATCTGAATGCCATTCAAAGCCATTGCCGCAGAAGCCGGACTTGTCGTTGATACGGGACTGATGGATATACACTTCACTGCCAAGCAGTTGCTGCACCATGGACAGCAGGTGGGGATGGCGGGTCATTCGATCGAAAGCGCTGGAAATGTTATGCATATCAAAGACTGAACGGACCTTTTGCTGGTTCGGGTCCATGATCACCTGGTCCTTTTCACACATAACCGGATCCTTTTCGATCTGGTCCAGTTCATCAAAGAAAGGCGCAACTTCCTCCGGTGAAAAGTAGCCTTCCATAGACAGGAAACCGTCCCTTTCGTATTTTTCCAGCTCGTATTCGCTCAGCGGTCCTTCAGCACGTTGTACCGGGCTTGCATGGATGACCGGCTCATTCCGGGGAAAACGTCCTTCGGTATAGCGTTCACGGGTCGGATAGAACTCCGTTGTCTGTAGCATTGCTGCTCAATCCTCCTTAAGGTCGTTATGTTCAATGTTTAAATAACGCTACCATGAGGATTTTCGGCAAGAGATAACCCAGGTTATGGGGGCCGAGTACGGAAGTATTCACACTGCCCGGCGAACGGGGCGTTCAAGCTGTGTTCAATCAAGGAAAAAATATGAGCGACAATTCCGACGGTAGTTGTATCGTCAAGCACTTCGAGTCCTATGCGGCCCTCGACGAGAAAGACCAGCAGCTTTTACTTTCGCTGGAAGAGGGACCGCGCGAGTGGCCCAAAAACACTCCTCTCTGGCAACAGGGTGATCCATCCGACAGCTTCTACACCCTCAGCAAGGGTTGGGCCTGCTCCTTCCGTGACCTGGAAGACGGCACACGCCAGGTGCTGGATATCTATGTGCCCGGAGATATCGTGGGGCTGCGGGAATTCTCCTTCCGCAAGCGCATCACCAGCGTCGTCATGCTCAGCGATGCCGAACTGTGCGCCTTCCCGAGGACGCATCTTGACCATATTTTTTCCAGTTCGTTGGTGCTTTGCAGCGTCATGTTCATGATCACCTCAAGGGACCAGGCCATTTTGCTGGAGAGGTTGGTCAATCTCGGTCGCCGCTCCGCCCGGCAGAAACTGGCCCACTTTCTGGCTGAAATTTCATACCGCCTGCAGCGCACCAATACCTTTGTGGAGAATCACCTGTCGCTGCCCCTGACTCAAAGTGTGCTGGCGGATGCACTCGGGCTCAGTGCTGTACATGTGAGCCGGACATTCAAGGAATTCCGGGAGGAGGGGCTACTGAAGACCGCTAACGCACATCTGGAGCTCATGGACATCAAGGGCCTTGAAGCAGTAGCGGGGTTCGATGAGTTCTATCTGGAATCGCTGGTTAGCGAGTCCCATTTATAAGCTGACGACCAGGCCGTTTGGTCGTCATTCTCTTACCCAAAAGGAGTCTCTCATGGAAACCAGGCATTATGAGGTGAGCGTGGAGAGCAACCTGCTCAATGATATCAGGCACCACACCCGTTGGTTCACAGGGCTGGGCATCGTCTTTCTGGTCCTCGGCATTGCCGCTATCGCCTTTCCCTTTATTGCCGCCCTGTCCCTGGAAATCGCCATAGGCATCCTGTTTGTCGTGGCGGGCGTTGCACAGGCGGTGCATTCCTTTTCCGTTCCGCGTTGGGCAGGCTTCTTTCCCAGCCTGGGGCTTTCGGCACTGGCACTGATTGTCGGTTTGCTGATGTTGTTCTACCCCTTGGCGGGCGTTATAACCCTGACCACACTGGTCGCTGCATTCTTTGTGGTTACCGGCACCTTCAAAACGGCCTTTGCGCTTCAGTTGAAGCCCGCCATTGGCTGGGGCCTGCTACTGATCGGGGGTTTGTTATCTCTTGCCCTTGGGCTGTTGATTCTCTTCTGGCTCAGTGAAGCCTATACCTGGGTTCTAGGCCTGCTGGTGGGTGTCGATTTTATTTTCACCGGTATCTGGATGATAGCGCTGGCCAGCAGTGCCAAACGCCTGTAACACGTGTTCGGCAGCCCGGAAAACTACCTGCTTTTCGGCTGCGTCTTTCGTCTGGAATTCGCCGTGCGCTCGGCCGGTCCCGTGATAGCCGCCAACACCTCTCCTTTTTTCGGGAAGAGCACCCGCCCTTCGCCGGTGGTTTGTAAGCTCCAGGCAAGGTAGCGAAGACGGGTGCCCAAGGCTATATTGAACAGGATCAGTGTATGGATTGGCGGCCGCATTTCGATGCTGCATTGTCGAGACCGACTTTTCGTACCTGCTTCATGGATGGAGGTGGTGATGAACATGATGACTAATCCAATGCCCGTTGTTATCGGCGCGTCCGCCGGTGGCATGGCCGCATTAAAGGAACTGGTCGCGCAGTTTCCTGCCGATTTTCCCGCCCCGGTTTTTATTGTCAATCACATGAGCCCGCATACCACCGGAGAAGCGCTTGTCAGAGTTCTGAATGAGAGCAGCCTTCTTACCTGCGTTCATGCACACGATAACCAGACCTTCGAAAACGGCCATATTTATCTGGCGCCGTCAGATCAACACATGCTGATCGGGAAAGGAAAGATCCTCATTACCAAAGGCGCCCGGGAAAATCGCTCACGGCCGGCTATTGATCCCCTGTTCCGTTCCGCAGCAGTCGCCTACGGGAACCGGGTAATCGGAATTATCCTGACCGGTTATCTGGATGACGGCACCAGTGGCATGATGGCCATCAAACGGTGCGGAGGCGTCTGTATTGCACAGGATCCCGAGGATGCGTCTTATCCGGACATGCCGCAGTCGGTCATAACGAATGTCGGAGCCGATTATTGTATGCCAATCGCCGGGATGGGCGCGTTGCTATCGGATCTTCTCAGGAGAGAGCTGCCGGAGAGCGGGCCGGTCCCGGAAGACATCGTGATTGAAGCCAAAATCGCACATCGGGTGTTGAGCGATTTGCCCTCTGTCGAGGCGCTCGGTGATCAGGTGCCGTATAACTGTCCGGACTGTGGTGGGGTGTTATGGAAAATAGCGGAAGGCGATATGCTCAGGTATCGCTGCCATACGGGCCATGCGTTTACTTCCTCGGCACTTATCACGCAACAGACTGTAAAAATTGAAGAAACTCTGTGGGTTGCGCTAAGAATGTTTGAGGAGCGCCAGAATCTTCTGGTAACCATGAGCAAAAATGAAAGCAAACAATCTCCCTCATCGATCTCCCAGCGGGCAAACGACTCTCAGGTTCACATTGACCGCATTCGCGCTATGCTGAAGGCAACCGACACGGATTTTCACAGCGAAGAAGTGGGGTGAACATCGCCTTGTTGCCAGAGTAGAGAGCAGCCAGAACGGCCCAATCTCGTCTTGCCTTCGTACTGACGTCCAATAGACTGGTAAAGGCTGTCAGCAACACAAATGATGCGATCGAGGCAGCCTAAAGCCAGAAAAAAATGAGCCAACAACCGAGAGGAATGGCCGTGTCACCAATCTCCCGCTTTCGCCGCGCCGCGGCTTTGACCCTTATGCTGATCTCCGGGCCGGCAATGGCCGCCGATCCTGTCGTGGTCTCGTCCAAGATCGATACGGAAGGCGCCGTGTTGGGCCAGATGATATTACAGTCCCTGGAAGAGGCCGGTATCCCGGTGGAGAACCGCCTCCAGCTGGGCGCGACCAACATCGTGCGCAATGCCATCAAGGCCGGTGAGATCGACCTCTATCCGGAATACACCGGCAATGCCGCCTTCTTCCATGACCAGGCCGACCGGGATATCTGGAAGGACGCTGACAAGGCCTACCAGCAGGCGGCCCGTCTGGATAAGCAGGCTCACGACATCGTCTGGCTGGAGCCGGCGGAAGCCAACAATACCTGGGCCATGAGTGTGCGGGGGGATCTGGCGCAGGAGAACGGGCTGGATACGCTTGAAGACCTGGCGGACTATATCAACGGCGGTGGCGCCTTCAAATTCGCGGCCAGTGCCGAGTTTGTCGAATCCGCCAGCGCCTTGCCAGCGTTTCAGGAGGCCTACGGCTTCAAGCTGACCTCTGACCAGCTGCTGGTTCTTTCCGGCGGCAACACCGCCGCGACGCTCCGGGCTGCCGCGCTGAACGACAACAAGGTCAATGGCGCCATGACCTACGGCACCGATGGCGGCCTTGACGCGCTTGACCTGAAGGTAATGAAGGACACCCTGGGTGTGCAACCGGTCTACCAGCCGGCGCCCATCGTGCGATCCGAGGTGCTGGAAGCCTATCCGCAGATCCCGGAGATTCTTGAACCGGTGTTCGAATCCCTGGACCTGGAGACCCTGCAACGACTGAACGGACAGGTGGCAGTGAACGGCGTGCCGGCCGAGCAGGTGGCCCGGGATTATCTGGATTCCATGGCCCGGGACTGAGGTTTGTCCGTTACCGGGCCTGTTGCAAGCCGGATTCCGCCGAACCGTGTGATTCCGGCCCTGGCGCTGTCTGCCCTGGTGCTGGTCTGGCTTCTGGACCTTGGCACCATCCAGCCGAACCGCATCGTAGCGGGCACTGGCCATGGCCTGCTGTCGTCCCTGGGCTGGATCGGGGCCGGGCTGGTCACGGCGGTTCTGGCGGCCTCGATTGTGCTGTCCATGGTGCCGCTGGCCAGGCGATACCTGCTTCTGCTCGGCCTGACCGGCTTGTCGCTGGCGGCGTTACCTCTGTTGCTGGAGGTGTTTGCCAGCCGTCACCTGCCCGAGGATTCGCCCTATGCGCGCTCGTCGATGGGGGCAGGGTTCTGGTGCCTGTTGTTCCTGCTTTCCCTGATGTTGATCGAGATCCTTGGGCGCCTGAAGACCCGGCGCAGCCTGCAGCTCATGCTGTTGGTGTTTGTCTGTGGTAGCTGGCTGACGCTGTTGCGCAGCGACGGCCTGGAGAGCCTGTCGCTGGTGCGGGAGTTCAACGGGCAAGGCGGCCAGTTCCGGCAGGCACTCTGGACGCATCTGGCGCTGGCCTTTGGCGCCGTATCCATCAGTGCTGTTCTGGCTTTCGTTCTTGCTCTCAAGATGATCCGCAACACGGCCTGGCGGCGGCCCGTCCTTGGCGCCGTCAGTTTTCTGCAGACCATTCCCAGTCTGGCGGTTTTCGGTTTGCTGATAGCGCCCCTCAGTGCCCTGTCCTCGGCGTTTCCGGTTCTGCAGAGCCTGGGTATCCGTGGCATCGGCTGGGCGCCGGCCCTGCTGGCACTGATTGCCTACAGTTTGCTGCCCATGGTGCGCAACACCTTTGTCGCGCTGACGGAAGTGCCCGAAAGCCTGGCCGATGCCGGCCGGGGTATGGGGATGACGGAAGGGCAGGTGTTTTTCCAGGTCAAGCTACCATTGGCGCTGCCGGTGATCATCGAGGGTGTACGCATCACAACCATTCAGGCAATCGGTCTGACCGCCGTCGCTGCGCTGATCGGCGCCGGTGGTTTTGGGAGTTTTATTTTCCAGGGGTTGGGGCAGGCGGCGATGGATCTGGTATTGCTCGGAGCCCTGCCCACCATTGCGCTCGCGCTGCTGGCCGATGCGTTACTGACAATGCTGGCGGCCAGCCTGAAACCGACATCGGCGAGAAGCTGATATGGAAAAGGAACTGCCCGGATGATCGAACTGAGAAACGTAACCCGGCGCTTCGGTGACACGGTCGCGGTGGACCGAGTCAACCTGACCATTGAAACCGGCGAGGTGTGCGTGCTGGTGGGCAGTTCCGGCTGTGGCAAATCCACCACACTGCGCATGATCAACCACCTGTTGCCTCACAGCGCGGGCGAGATTCTGGTGGATGGCGAGGATACAACCGCCATGAATCCGCAGCAGTTGCGGCTGAACATGGGGTATGTAATCCAGGGCACGGGGCTGTTTCCACACTGGACGGTGGCACGCAATATCGCCATGGTGCCCCGGCTGTTGAAGTGGCCCAGGCAGCGGATTGACGCACGGGTCGACGAACTGATGAAGTTACTGGATCTCGACCCGGCCACCCACGCCCATAAATACCCCCAGCAACTGTCCGGTGGCCAGGCCCAGCGGGTGGGTGTTGCCCGGGCCCTGGCGGCGGACCCCAATATTCTGCTGATGGATGAACCCTTCGGGGCCGTGGATGCGATCACCCGGGAAAACCTGCAGCTGGAGATGCTGCGAATTCAGAGGCAGGTTCGCAAGACAACCGTTTTCGTGACCCACGATATCGACGAAGCCCTGAAACTGGCCAGCCGGATTGCGGTGATGGATCAGGGCCGCATCATCCAGCATGACACGCCCGAGAATATCCTCCGCCGTCCCGCCTCTGACTTTGTTGAAAGCCTGGTCGGCAAACAGGATCGCGGCCTGAAACTGATGAGCCTGCGGCCGGTACGTGACCTGATGACGCCCCATGGCTCACCGAAGCCATCAAGACCCGGGGCGGACGTACTACGTGAGGACGACAACCTGCGTCTGGCCCTGTCAGTCATGCTCTGGCAGGATCTGCCGCAGGTTGCGGTGTTTAACGCCCGCGGGGAGGAGACCGGTGTGATTACCCGCGAACGCATTATTCAGGAAGGCGCCTGATGCGACTGTGGTTACCACCTGCGCTGCTGGCGGTTGTCCTGTGCGGACTGAGTGCTGCTATGCCAGTACTGGAGCCGCTGTTTCGATGGATACAGCCGGACAAACAGCAGGTGATCTATGACAGGGGGAGCTTTCTGTTCCTGCTGCAGAACCACCTGCTGCTGGTGGTGATCTCGGCGGCTGTTGGTACGTTTGCTGCCGTCGCCGGTGGCATCCTGGCCACCCGCCCGGCGGGCCGTGATTTCCTGCCTCTGGTCAGCCAGGTAGCCTCCATCGGCCAGACCTTCCCACCGGTGGCCGTGCTTGCGCTGGCGGTGCCGGTACTCGGCTTCGGCGAAGCGCCCATTCTGTTTGCGCTGATTCTCTATGGCCTGCTGCCCATACTGCGCAACACCCTGGCGGGCCTGGAGGGCATCAACCCGGCCGTGCGGGAGGCTGCAACGGGCATGGGCATGTCGCCATTACAGGTATTGGTGCGGGTCGAGCTGCCATTGGCGGGCCGGATCATTCTCGCCGGCATCCGCACCTCCGTGACCATCAATATCGCCACCGCCGCCATCGGCTCAACCATCGGTGCGCGCACACTGGGCGACCCGGTCATCGCCGGGCTGGTAAATGGCAATACCGCTTACGTGTTGCAGGGGGCGATCCTGATCGGATTGCTCGCACTCACCACCGACAGCCTGTTTGAAGCACTTGAAAGGACCTGGGACCGCCGGTTTTCGCCGCAGGGAGCCATGGCATGAATCCCCGGCAGGTAGCGCTCTCCGGCACATCGCAGCCCGGATTTCGGGCAGCTTCCAATTGCGGTTTTCGAGGTATCGCCACACCAGGCACCCGAAATCCGTATGATTGGTCAATGTTCCGTTATTATGCCGCAACCAGGCTTGGTTGATGATTCATGACTATTCCCGTTAAAGACCTGACCGTTCCTGAGGTTTCCTGCTCAAATTGCCAGGCCTGCTGCTGCCGCCTGGAAGTCATGCTTATTACCGATACTGGTGTTCCTGAAAAACACATCGCCCGGGACAAATGGGGTGCCGAGACCATGCGGCGCCTGGCAGATGGCTGGTGCTCCGCGGTAGACCGGGAAACCTTCATGTGCACCATTTATGAAAACCGCCCCTGGATCTGTCGGGAATTTGAAATGGGTTCCGATGAATGTCTGGACGAAAGAGCAGAGGGCCTGGAGTCAGGGCGTTATGAAGTCAGGCAGAGATAGCCTGACCAGGCTTGCATCCAGCGACTATGATGAAGATAAAAAGTAGGGAAGAATCCCAGCCGACCCACACAAACGGTTTCGTCCACGAAAAAACTATGGCGATTGACCAGAAGCGACTCGCAGGAGCGATCCATGACAGGGAAGCCGGATAACAACGAACTGTTCACTGACCTGACCGAAGCGCTGGCCATGGCCTGCTCTGCGGTTTGCGCAACGGTTATTGTCGAAGGCAGAGATTCTCCGGACCATCTTGTCGGCGATCCCGACGCGGCCAGGCTGCTAATGACGCTCGACAGTGTCCAGGCAACCCTGGCCGACGGGATTCCCCGCACCGAAATACCACCACCCGGCACGGCTCTGGCCGCAGCCGCCTTCATCGCTGTCGAGCCCCTGAGCACCCCCCACCAGCAGACACACGCGACGGTCATTGCCTTCGCCGGTAAGCACCGGGAAGATTTCGAGCGTACGGTGGCACTCGTGCACTCCCTGGCGACAGAAACCGCCAGTGAACTGCTGTTTCTACGGCAAACGCCTTTTCTGGCGGCGGCGTTTGCGGAAGTTGAATGTGGTGTAACCATTGCTGATCCGAATATTGCCGACTCCCCTCTGGTCTATGCAAATGCCGCCTTTGAGCGCATAACGGGTTACCCAAGAGCGGAATTACTGGGTCGCAACTGCCGCTTCCTGCAGGGGGATCGACGTGATCAGCCCGGTGTTCAGATTATTCGCAACGCTCTCGCTCGCGGTACCGACTGTACCGCTGTGGTAACCAATTTTCGTCGCGACGGTGAGCCTTTCGAAAACCGGATCAAGCTTCGGGCCATTCGCACACATGATGGCACCCTCTCCCACATCATTGGCATTCAGCTTGATGTCTCAAGAGAGCAGGCGGCCCTGGAGTCGCTGGCCCGGCAAAAGCGTCGCTATGAGAGCCTGATCGAAGCGCAATCAGGCTACATCTGGCTCATGAATGCGGATGGCGAACTCATTGACGTGCCCCGGAAATGGCTGGAGGTCGCCGGCCTGTCCGCATCGGACGGCCCGCCGGATCGGGCGGCGATCCGCAGCACTTTGGCGCCGGAGGCTGCGGCCGCATTCCGTGACGGGTGGATCGAGGCCCTCAGGAACGTGGCTCCCTTTGAAGTGATCTATCAGTTACCGGCCCGGGGCCACCCTCCCAGGTGGTTTCTGGATCGTGTCACGCCGGTGCTGGATGACGACAACACGCTCCTCGAGTGGATTGCGGCCTCTCAGGAAATCACCCAGCTGAAGCGCGCCGAGAAGGACATCGAGCGTGCGGCCTATGAGGACCGGTTGACCGGCGTTCTGTCCCCGGAAGGCTTCGCCCAGCGCCTGGACCAGCGCCTAAAGGAAAGGAGCCTGCATCCGGCAAGCCCGGTGGTCGTGGTCGACATCAAGGCGCTCAGGGAAATCAACAACACCCAGGGCTATGATGTCGGCGATGAGGTACTACGGGAGGTCGCCCGTCGCTTGACGGCCGAGGTGGGTGAAAGTGGCCTGATAGCGCGCACCGGTGGCGACGAGTTCACCGTGCTCGCGCCGCTCGACAACCAGCGCACGCCGCGTCAATTGCGTGAGTGTATGGCAGCTGTCTTTGATGTACCGTTCGAATTCAGAGGGTTTTCCTTCCACGTTGAGGCGTCGTTCGGCTACGCACGGGTCCGAAGCAGTGCAGGCGATGCCCGCAAACTGATGACCGATGCAGCACTGGCAATGCATCGAAGCCAGCACAATCCGGCGGTCACCTGGACCCAGTATACCAAGGCGCTCGAGCAGCAAACGCGCGAAACCGTGGACCTGACTACGAAGCTGCGCCATGCCCTGGAAGCCGGTCAACTGGAGCTGTACTACCAGCCCCAGGTGGATCTGGCGAGCGGCCGCATCATCTCGGCGGAAGCCCTGCTGCGCTGGAATCACCCGCAGGCAGGCTTTATCCCGCCGGGCCGGTTTATCCCGCTGGCGGAGCAAAGTCAGCTCATCGGGCCCATAGGAGACTGGGTGTTACACCAGGCCTGCCGCGACCTCCGGGCCTGGCGTGACGCCGGGCTCCCGGTCACCCCGGTATCAATCAATGTGTCCCTGATACAGTTCGAACTCGGGTCTGTTCCGGACAAGGTTCGCCAGGCACTGACCGACTATAACATTGCCCCCGAAGAGCTGACCCTGGAAATCACGGAAAGCATCTTCGAGCAACCGGGACAGGCTTTGAAGCAGGATCTGGAAGCCCTCAGCGCCATGGGGGTTCGCCTGTCCCTGGACGACTTCGGGACAGGCTATTCGTCGCTGGGTCACCTGAACGACTATTCTTTCGACGAGATCAAGATCGACAAGAGTTTTGTCTGCCAACTGAACAAAGGCCGTTATCCCCAGGCCATCGTCAAATCGGTTATCGTTATCGCCGCAGCGATTGACGCGGACGTTGTGGCCGAGGGGCTTGAGCTTGAGAGCCAGATCACGGCCGTGCAGGCGCTTGGCTGCACCAAGGGCCAGGGTTATCACTACAGCCGCCCGGTACCCGAAGCCGTTTGGCGCCAACTACTCGCTGACCAGAAGTCATGGACAGCCTGACGGGTCCGGCTCTGAGCAGGTTGATCTGACTCAACCTGTCGGGTAGCAGCAACAAGGCCGCAGCACATGTCAGATTACTGGACGGGGGAGCCAGTTGATTCTGATGGCAAGCGACTAAACAGGCGGTCTCTCAGGGATCAATCCTGAAGTCATCGGTAAGCTGGCGCCAATGCGCTTTCAGAACTGACTTTTGTGGAGCTGCCATCGGCAGATCTTGAAGTGCCTTCGGCCATAAAGTCCTCGCACGTTCGACCGTGTCCAGCAGGTGGGGCTGTATCGCACGCCAAGGAATGCCTGCATTATTCGCCCAGTGTTCGAAGTGGTTCAGCGTAATGGCATACCACTGTCTGGTTCTCTTCAGATTAAGCGCAATTTCTTGCTCATTCTCGATGTAGACCCGGGTGGTAACGATATCGTACGCAGGAGAAAGCCTTGGCGTAATCCGGTCCGGGTATACCAGGCTCCAGTTCTTGAGATGAGCATCCCCGTTGGCAAGCAGGATATTCACCAGAAGCCGTCTGGCGAGCTGTTGGGCATCTTTCAGGCCATCGCCGGAAAATTGATGGACCACTCTTCCAATCTGCTCGTAACTGGCCGAGTTGTATTTTTCATGGGGATATTTCACCAGGATCTGGGCAAAGTCCTCCATGTGGACCCGGCCCTTTTCTGATCGGTCAAACCGTTTTATTGCAAACGCCTGGCGCTCGTCATCGGGCAGATTGATCGGAGGGAGGTTATCAAGGCGATCCATATCAACAAGTCGGGTCTCGGGGATATCGACACCCGCCAAGGCCGCCAGAGACATCGCCGTGAACTCATTCAGCGGTACATGCCGATGCCGCGTGGACGGGGTTTTAACAATCCAGTCGCCGAGTTCATCGCCTGTGGACAGATTGTATCGGCTGTCTCTCTCCTTCATTGAAAACTTCATCTGAACACCGGCGAGAGAAAACCGGTCTTCATAATCCGTACCACTGAAGCTCACAGCTTTCGCAGGGCCGTGGGTAGCCAGCACATCAACGGGCACATCATCCGGTTCCATTGGAGTCGCAACGAGAGCTCCCGGCAGGTCACGGCCAAGATAGGACAACAACTGAAATTCGTTATCAACATGGATTTTCAGCCCCTGTGCCAGCAACTCCCGGAGGGCCCCTTCGGGCAGAAGATTGGAAAGGGTGGGATGAAGTCTCTGGTTTCTTGACCAGGGCTCAGCGAGCAGTCTGGCGGCATTTGGAAAGCGCGGATGGGTAATCAGGCTGAAAGTCGGGCGGTTCGGATCTGTCCTGAAGGTGTCGGCAAAGCTCAGCACATTGCGCCCGTTCCGAAAGCCCGCCAGATACCCCACCAGTCTCCCGTGAAGCGTCAGTTCAAGGACGTTGGCTTCGTCAATCAGACGTGTGGTCATTCCGTATCCTCAAGCAGTCCTTGCCAGGGATCTTCAGAGATTGGCTTTTGATCATCCGGGCTTTCGGGGCCACGTGGTTCTTCCGGAGGTTTGTCATTCAGAATTGCTCTGACAGCTTCCAGCTTTTCCCGGGGCACCAGAACCAGTTCGCTGTTGAGGCCCTCGGCCACCAACTCGAGAGTGTCCAGCCGAGGATTGCCGTGCGACTCCAGACGCTGGTATTGCTGACGGGACATGCCGACACGCATCATCATGTCGCTTTGTTTGAGCCCCAGTTGCGTTCGGCGCTTTTTGAGTTGTTCAAGCAGAGTTGCCATAGGAAACAGATATGTTGCTTTTCCGACGTAATGAAACATATTAGTTTCTTTTTTCAGACAAGGCAACTTATAGGTTGACGATCAGCAAACACTCACAACGCATTAACCAGCATCCGCCCCGCCACCAGCAGCAATAACCCGCCAAAGCACCGCTTTAGTGTCGGTGCCGGAATCTTGTGGCTCAGCGACACCCCGCCGGCGCCAGCAATACCGGTGCGGCCCTGCCTGTCTCACAGCAGCACGAGGCAGAACGTCCTGAAAGGGAACGACAGCCGTTTTCCACCCCTGTCGCAACCCTTATTGGTGGCTCGTGTTATCATCAAAACCAATCAGGAGACAGCGCAGGCTATAGGTTTATGTCCGATCAGAACGCAAACATCCCCGACCACAAACCCCGCCCCTGGGTCGACCTGCTGGTCAGTATCATCATCCCCTCGGTGATTCTGATGAAACTGAGCGGCGACGACTACCTGGGCAACACCTGGGCCCTGCTGATCGGTCTGGCGTTTCCCATGGGCTGGGGTCTGTTTGAGCTGGTCCGCTATCACAAGAAGAACTTTATCGCGGTGCTGGGCGTGATCAGTGTCGGGCTGACCGGCGGTATTGGCCTGATGGAAATCGACGCCCGCTGGCTGGCGATCAAGGAAGCAGCTGTGCCGCTGGTGATTGGTCTGGCGGTGCTTATCTCCACCCGCACCAGATATCCGCTGGTACGCACCCTGCTTTACAATCCCACAGTGCTGGATGTGGACAAGATCCAGGAGTCTTTGCGGGAGCGCGGATGCGAGGGGGAGTTCGATAATCGCTTGACGAGGGCCAGCTATTTTTTTGCCGGTACCTTCCTGTTCTCCGCCATCATGAACTACATCCTGGCCCGATGGATTGTCACCAGCCCGTCCGGCACCCAGGCATTCAATGAAGAACTCGGCCGTATGACCCTGGTGAGCTACCCGATGATTGCCATTCCCTCCATGGTGATGATGATCGCGATCTTTTTCTATCTGTGGAAGACCATCCGGCGACTTACCGGTCATACCCTGGAAGAAGTGATGGCGCCCCACCTGCATGAGAAGGCAGAGCAGAAGAAGTAGCCCCCGGCAAAGACCGGGGGTGGTTGGCAGGTTTACTGGCAGGGTACGGCGCCGAGATTGCCGCCGCTGACGACGACCCGGTCCACGTTGGGCAAGCCGGCGTCATTGGTGGCACGCAGGCTGATGCGGTTCTCCCCCGCATTGAGGTAGGCAGAGACCGTGCCCGATTCCTCGTAGTCCGTCCACTCGCCGGTAGCCGGCAGGTTCACTGCCGTAACCCACTGACTATTGACGTACAGTGACGCCGGACGGTCCGACGCGCCGTTGGCGAAGCGGATCACCAGGTCACTGTTACCAGCCTGTTCAGCATTTACCGCCCAGTCGATGCTGGTACCAAACAGGTTGTCCGTGTTGGCGTACCCAGAGCCGGTGAAGCCCCCGTGTTCGCTTTCCACCACGCCGTCCACGTTACAGAACCCCGTCGCGTTTTCCTGTAGGGCCAGGGGCTCTGCGGCTCCGCTATCCTCGCTGTCGGAAGCCAGATAACAGGCCTTGAAGGTGCCGCGAACCGGGTCATCGAAAACCTCGTTGGTGCACAGGGTGCCACCGGTCAGGCTCTGGCGGACGTACTGGCCATCAGCGCCGTAGATCACCTCACGGGTGCCGGAGAAATGGCAGACATCCCCTTCGTCGGCACAGAAGACCGGGTCTCCAGACTGCTCCGGATGCTGCTTGTCGCCGGGATCGTTACCAGCATCATCACCCTGGTCAGTGCCGGTCGAGCCCAGATAGAGTTCGAATTCCGCAATCCGGGGTGGGGCGGTCGCATCCAGTATTTCCAGGTTCACTTTGTAGATATCCTGTGTACCCAGGCCTGCGACCACGGTTTCCGGACCCAGACGATTACCGGAAGCCAGCACCTCGCCGGTATCATGGTTGACCAGTTGCCAGGCCCGGGTGGCGTCGTTCAGTTCACGGATCACCACGGTGTTGAATGGCGCCATGCGCTTGACGGAGATACGCTCGCCGGAGGCCGAACCCGGTTGCCAGAAGCTGCTGATGTCGTCGTCGTTGACGTTGCCGTAGCTCGAACCATTGGCCTTGCTGCTGCCATCCGCGCCTGCGTCCAACGCCAGGTTTTCACCTGTACCACCGTCGACCGGGTCCCGGGGCTCTTCCGGCTGACCGGGTTCTTCAGGTTCCGGGGGCTCCACTGGATCAGGCTGCTCCGGATCCGGTGTTGGCGGTTCCGGGTCCGGCACTGTCACCTGGCAGGTACCATCAGACGTCTTCAGACCGTTACCGGCGCCTGCAGTGGCCACCACGATATCCCGCACACAGGCAATATCATCCAGGCTGTAGGCGTAGGGTGGTTGATACCGGACCGTGGAGGTCATGGCATCGCCGGCCACCGGGCCGCTGTCGTCATCCCAGTAGACGCCGTCCAGGAAGTTGTCCTGCAGGTCCCAGAAGCCGATCTCATCACTATAGAAAGAGACCACCGGATTGTTACTGCTTTCGAAATGGTTGTTCTCGATCCGCAGGCGGGCGCCCATGCGGCTGTTAATACCGGAATCGATCACATTGTAGTAGTAGTTGTTGAACAGGTGGCCCTCGCCAAATCGAAACAGGGGCGTCCGGGAATTGAGGTTTTCCCAGCGGTTGTGGTGGAAGGTGATGAATCGCCGGCCCTCGTCACTGTCGCTTGAACCGTGAAGGCTCGCTTTCCAGCTATCGTGCAGGTAATTGTAGGAAATCGTGATGTACTCCGATCCCCGCTTGGTATCCAGAAGACCATCGTAATGATCCTTGCCCACGTCCAGTGATGCATAGAGTTCATTGTGGTCGATCCAGATGTTGGTGCTCTCACCCTCGATACCGATGGCGTCCTTGTCGCCGGTATCCACCTCGTGAATGATCAGGTTACGCACGATAACGTTGTGAGCACGATTCAGCTTGATGCCGATGCCATCAAATTCGGCGCCGCCCGTCGCCCCGATAATCGTGACGTTGCGGGTATCCTTGACGTCGATCTTGGACTCGCCGGTATTTGCCGGTGTAATGCGCCCATTAACAACAATCCTCAGGGGAGTGTCGTCGCCCCGCTTGTCCTTGAGCACCTGGTAAAGCTCGGCGCCGGTAGAGACGGTAACCGTCTCGCCGCCAGCGCCACCGGTGGTACCGCCGTTCATAGTGGCAAAGCCGATTGGCCCGTTGCCTGCCAGGGCGGTACTGGTCGCCAGCGCCAGGGCGGTTGCCAGCAGGGTTTTACGTATAGGTACAGTCACATCGACCTCCTGTTGTCGATCCGGGTTTGGAATGGTGTTGGGATAATCCGGTTACTGCGAAGGGCTGTGGGAATTAATCGACGGCTGGCTGATGCATTTCCTCAATAGCGCCAGACTCCGATGGTACGTACTGCCGGCCACCCGTGAGATGAACTGGTTCACTGCGCCGGGATCCGGTTGGCGTATTGCGACCAAAGTATGAATGTGAGTGTTCACTTCTCGTAATAGCCTTCAGGGAAGGGTGTCTCCGCCGATTTGATATCCCACTAGACTTGATCATAGTTAAATTCAATAGGCAGCAACATTGTATATTCCGAACGCTCGCTCTAATTTTTAAAGGGATCAAAAATAACAATCTCCCCGGTCGCGCAAAACGACTGAAGACGAAGCCGGAAATAACCCGGCCTCTAAGCAAGCATCACGGAAGACGGCAATAAATCACAGGGAGCTGTATCCGGAAAGACTGTTCCAACGACAACAATGACAAGAATTCGAGGAGCAATTCCCAATGAAACAGTTCAATGCCAAGAATCTGATGGTGTCGACGGTCACCGCCGCCACCCTGTCCCTGGGCACCGGTAACGCTATGGCAGAGGAGCCAATCCGCTTCGGTGCGATTTATATCCTCTCAGGCAGTGCCGCCACCTATGGCGAATTCGCCCAGCGGGGTATTGACCTCGCAGTCGAGGAAATCAACGACTCCGGAGGTATTCTCCAACGCCAGGTGGAAGTTCTGTACGAGGACAGTCAGGGCAAGGCGGCCACCGCGATCCAGGCCGCCCGCAAGCTGGCCTATCAGGACAATGTTGACGCCTTGCTGGGGCTGGACAGCTCCGGTGTCGCGCAAGGCATGGTGCCGACGGTGCCCGAGCTTCAGAAACCCTTCATCATTACTCACGCAGCAACGCCAGACGTTACCGGTAACCTGTGCAATGAGTTCACCTACCGCATCAGCGTCAACGTGCCACAGAACCAGAAAGCCGCGGCCATGATCGCAGCAGAAACCGACGCCAAGCGCTGGACCACTATTGGTCCTGACTACGCCTTCGGTCATCAGACCTGGGAATACTTCGGCAATTATCTGAAAGAGATGAAGCCCGAGGTGGAGCTGATGGAGCAAACCGCGTTCCCCCGCTTCGGCGCCGAGGACTTTACGCCGTTTATTAACGGCATTATGGATGCCGACCCGGAGGGAATCATCATCTCCACCTGGGGTGGCGATCTGGTGAACTTTATCCGCCAGGCCAACAACCTGGGTTTCTTTGATCAGGGCTACGAAGTGATGTTTACAGTCGGCGCTGCCACCGAGGTACTGGACGCCCTCGGCGACCAGATGCCCGAGGGGGTCTGGTTGTCCACCCGTTACTGGTATGACGCCTATGACAATGAGGCCAACACCAGGTTCGTCGAGGCCTACCTGGACGAGTACGGCAGTGCACCAAGCTACAACTCCGAAGGCGCCTATGCCGCTATCTATGCCTATAAGCAGGCAATGGAAGCCGCCGGCACAACCGATGGCCCGGCCGTGGCCAAAGCCCTCTCCGGCATGACCATGGAAGCACCCAACGGTACCGTAACCTTCCGCCCGGGTGATCACCAGGCCATGGTCAGCCCCAACTGGGGCATTTCCGGCCCCATGCACCCGGAGCATGGCATCCGTACCTTGACCGATATCCGCGTATTTGATCCTGAGGAAGTGGCACGTCCGGTCGAAGAGACCGGTTGCACCCTGTAGTCACCTTTTCAAGACTCACCAACCGTCAGCGGGGCAGGGAAGCCCGCTGACCCGGCTTTCCTTGTCGCGAGGTATTCTATGTCTGGCCTGGGTCCTGCCTTACTCAATAGCCTGGAGATGGGCCTGCTGCTGTTCGTCATCGCAGTGGGTCTGAACATTGTCTTCGGGGTTCTGAACATAATCAATTTCGCCCATGGCGCCCTCTACATGCTGGGTGCCTACTTCGGCTACACGCTGATATCCATTCTTGGACTGCCATTCTGGATCGCACTGCTGACGGCGCCGCTGGGGGTGGCCATCATCGCCGTACTGATTGACCGGTTGATGCTGCGCTTTATCTACGATCGGGATATCGCTGACAGTCTGCTACTGACCTTCGCCATCATGCTGATCATCAGTGAAAGTGTACGCAGTATTTATGGGTCCAACATACAAGCCGTCTATCCACCAGCGATACTGGATGGCACGGTTTCGCTACTGGGTAGTCCGTATCCGATCTACAGCCTGTTCGTAATTGCCATGGGACTGATCATCCTCGCGGGTCTGTGGTATCTGTTCAACCGCACCCGGGTTGGGAAGATCATGCGGGCGGCAGCCCTGGATCGTGATATGGCCGAAGCCCTGTGCATCAATACCCGAATGGTGGTGACCGGTGTGTTCGCCTTCGGCGCCTGGCTCGCCGGTGTCGGCGGGGTCATCGCCGCTCCGATGCGTACCATCGATCCGGGGATGGGTGAAAAAATCATCATCGAGTCGTTCATTATCGTGGTCATCGGTGGACTGGGCAGCTTTCCGGGTGCACTCATCGGCGCGCTGATCCTCGGCGCGATTTACGGTTTCGGGGGGCGTTACTTTCCGGAGTTCAATCTGTTGCTGCCGTTCCTGGGCATGGCCCTGGTGCTGTTGTTCAAGCCTACGGGCATCATGGGCAAGGGGGCCAACGCATGAAACAGAACATTCTCACCGGTGTGCTGCTGGCAGTCATCGCGCTGCTGGTGGCATTGCCCTGGTTTGCCCCGTACTTCTATATCTTCGTCTTTACCGAGATTCTGATTCTCGGGCTGTTTGCGGTGAGCTTCAATCTGATCTTCGGTTTTACCGGCATGCTCAGCTTTGGCCACGCTGCCTACTTCGGCATGGGTGCCTATACCACCGCCATGTTGCTGCTGCACCTGGACTGGCCGTTGCTGTATACCCTGGTTGCCGCCATGGCCCTGTCGGGGCTGCTGGCGCTGGTGATCGGTTTTTTCTGTGTACGGCTCAGTGAGGTCTATTTCGCCATGCTCACCCTCGCCTTTGGCATGATGGTGTTTACCATCGCTCATTCCTGGCGGGATGTGACCAATGGCAGCGACGGCATTGCCGGTTTCCGCATCTCGGAGTTTGGCCTGGGGCTGGACCTGGTAATGGGTAACCCGGCGGTGTACTACCACGTCACGCTGGCCATTGTGGTCATTGCGGCACTGGTGCTCTATGTGATCAGCCGCAGTTCCTTCGGATTGATCCTCAAGGCGATCCGACAGAACCCGGAGCGAGTAGCGTTCTGCGGGTTGAACGTTCGCAGCTACCGGCTGGCATCCTTTGTCATTGCCGGTATTTTTGCCGGTCTCGCCGGCGCACTGATGGCGCCTTTCCTGCGGGTAGCGAGCCCCGAGCTGATGCACTGGTCACTGTCGGCAGAGCCGGTACTCATGTCGATACTCGGCGGTACCGGCTATTTCATGGGGCCATTTGTTGGCGCTGCCCTGTTTGTGCTGCTGGAGACCTGGATCACCAGCTATACCGGCGCCTGGATGCTGTTTCTGGGCATCGTGCTGGCCCTGATGGTGATGTTCTTTCGCAAGGGTGTGCTCGGAACCTTTCTGGACTGGTGGATGAACAAAAATGACTGACCCTATCCTCAAGATCAGCAATCTGACCAAACGGTTCGGGGGCAATACCGCCGTCTCCGCAATCAATCTGGAGGTGATGCCCCGGGAAACCATAGCCATTATCGGGCCCAACGGCGCAGGCAAGACCACATTCTACAATATGGTGTCCGGCCGCATGACCCCATCGAATGGCTCTGTCGAACTGGAAGGGAAGGACATCACCGGATTGCCACCCCACAAGATCAGTCGCATGGGTGTCTCCCGGTCATTCCAGCTCAACAACATCTTTCCGGAGATGACCGTGCAGGAGAACGTCGAGGTCGCTCTCACTGCATTGCACGGTCACAGCCGCCGACTGTTCAACTTCGCCAGCCGAAACCGGGCAGTACAGGAAGAGGCCCGGCAGCTTCTGGACAAACTGCATATCCTCGACCTAGCCAGCCGACGCGCCGAGGTCATCAGCTACGGTGACAAACGGCTACTGGAGATTGCCGTCGTACTGGCTACCCGGCCCCATCTGGTGCTCCTGGACGAACCCACGGCCGGCATGACCCCCGACGAAACCAGGCGTACAACGGCGCTGATTCGACAACTCGCCGAGACCGGCGACTATACCTTTCTCATCACCGAACACGATATGGATGTGGTGTTTGGCCTGGCGGATCGGATTCTGGTGATGCACCGGGGCGAGAATCTGTTCTTCGGCACGCCTGAGGAAGTCAAAAACCATCCGGAGGTCCGCCGTGCGTATCTGGGTGAGGACGAGGAAGAGGAGGCCAGCGCATGATCCTCGAGGTTAACGACATTCATACCTATTACGGCGAAAGCCTCGCCCTGCAAGGGCTGAGTTTTTCCGTTAACGAAGGTGAGACAGTCTGTCTGCTTGGACGCAATGGCGCCGGCAAAAGCACTACCCTGAAGAGCATCATCGGACTGACACCGCCACGAAAAGGCAGCATCGTCTTCGCCGGCGACACCATTTCCGGTAAACCCGCCCATCGCATAGCCAGACTCGGTATCGGCTATGTGCCTGAAGATAGGCGAATTTTTCCGGGTCTGTCGGTCCGGGAAAATCTGGAAGTGGCTGAATACCGGCGCTCCGGTGAAGCCCCGGCCTGGACCGTTGAACGAATATTCGACGAATATCCCATGCTGGCAGAACTGGCAGGCCAGGATGGTGACACCTTGTCCGGGGGCCAGCAACAGATGCTCACGGTGGCCCGGTCGCTGATGATCCAGCCGCGGCTGCTGTTGCTGGACGAGCCCAATGAAGGTCTGGCGCCGGTGATCGTGCAACAGATCGGGCGGTTGATTGATGAACTCAGCCAGAGTACCACGATGGTATTCACCGACCAGAGTGTGCAATTCGCTCTCAAGCATGCCCAGCGGGCTTTTATTCTGGAGCGGGGAAAGGTGGTACACGAGGCCACCAGTGAAAATTTGCGGAATGATCCGGATACCCAGGAACGCTATCTGTCAGTGGCCTGACCGGGACCCAACTCTCATCCTACGAAGGTCAACTCGGCAGATGCCCATTGGCTGTCGTATACTGCTCACTTCGCAAGCAGGCAAGCAGACTATGATTCAGGATTTTGAAGCATTCAAGGGGGAATTGAGTCTTTCCAAGGAAGAGATCTGCCGTGAGCTGTTCCAGGAAAATACCGACAGGATTCGCATCAAGAAGGAGGCCACGGCGACCCGAAACCTGGCCCGTATTATCGATTCCACCCTTCGGCTGGCTAATTCCCAGGGCTTCCATGCGATGACCCTCAGGGATCTGTGCGCAGACTCCGGGCTCAGCATGGGCGGGCTATACGCCTATATTCGCAACAAGGACGACCTGATCCATCTTATCCAGAGCCATGGTTTCAAACTGACCCGCCGGACGCTGCTGCATTATATCGACGGAATCGAAGATCCGGCAGAAAAACTGTCCCAGGCCATCAGGGCCCATGTTTATCTGAGTGAACTGATCCGGCCCTGGTTCTATTTTTCGTATATGGAAGCAAAGAGCCTTCCTCCGATAGAGAAGCAGAACGCCATTGCCACAGAGCGGGAGATAGAGACCATCTTCTGCAACATAGTGACCGAGGGAATCGAGCAGGGCGTATTCCGTGACATTAATCCCCGCCTGCTGTCATCCCTGATCAAGGCCATGATGCAGGACTGGTATCTCAAGCGTCGCAAGTATCGCGATCAGGGCGTGTCGGTGGAAGCGTTTGCAGAGCAGATCCGGGAGTTGCTGCAGTGCTATCTGCTGCCGTTGGACAGGGAAGCGGGGGTGGGTTACCCCCGGGTTGCTGAGGCTACTTCGTCTACCTGACGGACAATAATCCCGGACGAAAAAAAGCCCCGGCGGGTAAGCACCTGCCGGGGCTTTTTTGTGCGTTGGACGCTATACGTCCAGATTGGTCACCGACAGTGCGTTGGTCTGGATGAAGTTCCTCCGGGGCTCAACATCATCGCCCATCAGTGTCGTGAAGATCTGGTCCGCAGCAATGGCGTCCTCGATCGTCACCTTCATCATCCGGCGGGTTTCCGGATCCATGGTGGTTTCCCACAGCTGCTCCGGGTTCATTTCACCCAGCCCCTTGTAACGCTGGATATTGAGGCCCCGTTGGGCTTCCTTCATCAACCAGGCCAGGGCACCCTCGAAACTGAGAACAACCTGTTTGCGTTCGCCGCGCTGTATATAGGCGCCATCCTCGATCAGACCGTCGAGGGTCTCACCCAGGCGCGCAATGGCCTTGTAGGAAGATGACTCAAAGAAATCGTGACTGAATACATGAGTATAGGGAATGCCATGGACATAGATAGTCACCTTGGGAAGGAACAGGTTTCGTTCGGTATCCCGCTCCACCGAGAAGGTGTACTTGGTACCGGTTTTGGTATCCAGGTCCAGCCCTTCACCCAGTCGCCCCACCCAGCGGGTAACCGCTTCTTCTGATGTCAGGTCCTCCGGGCTCAGGGTGCTGTTCTGAATCATCTGTTTCAGCACCATGTCCGGATAGGCCCGTGACAGGCGCTCAATCATGGCCATCACCGCCTGGTAGTCCTTGACCATGGTTTCCAGTGCGGAATCCTTGATGGCAGGGGCTTCCGGGTTCACGAACAGCTGGGCATTCTCCAGGGCTGTCTGGGTCAGGTAGGCTTCCTTGGCCTTCTCATCCTTCAGATACTGTTCCTGCTTGCCCCGCTTCACCTTGTACAGCGGCGGCATGGCGATAAATACATGACCACGCTCGATAATTTCCCGCATCTGGCGGAACAGGAAGGTCAGCAGCAGGGTACGAATGTGGGAGCCGTCCACGTCCGCGTCGGTCATGATAATGATGGAATGATAGCGCAGCTTGTCAGGATCAAACTCTTCCCGGCCGATACCGCAACCGAGGGCGGTGATCAATGTGCCCACTTCCACTGAGGACAGCATCTTGTCGAAACGCGCTTTCTCGACGTTCAGAATCTTGCCTTTCAGGGGAAGTATTGCCTGGGTGCGGCGCTCACGACCCTGCTTGGCGGAACCACCGGCAGAATCACCCTCCACAATGAACAGTTCCGACAGGGCAGGATCCTTTTCCTGGCAGTCGGCCAGCTTGCCCGGCAGGCCGGCGATATCCAGAGCGCCCTTGCGGCGGGTCATGTCCCTGGCCTTGCGGGCGGCCTCTCGGGCACGGGCGGCTTCAATCATCTTGTTGACGATGGTCTTGGCTTCGTTGGGCTGCTCCTGCAGGTAATCGGAAAAGCTCTGATACAGCTCCTGCTCCACCGCGGTCTTCACTTCGGAAGACACCAGTTTGTCCTTGGTCTGGGAGGAGAACTTCGGATCCGGCACCTTGACGCTGACAATGGCGGTCAGGCCCTCCCGGGCATCATCGCCGGATGTGCTGACCTTGGACTTTTTACCCAGTCCTTCGTGCTCGATGTAATTGTTCAGCGAGCGCGTGAGAGCCGCCCGGAATCCTGCCAGGTGAGCACCGCCATCCCGCTGGGGGATGTTGTTGGTGAAGGTATAGATGTTTTCCTGAAAAGCGTCATTCCACTGCATCGCCACTTCCACGGCGATTCCATCCTCACGCTCCGTATTGAAGTGGAATACACGGTTCAGTGGCGTCTTGCTATGGTTCAGATGCTCAACGAAGGCGCGTAGACCACCTTCGTACTCGAAAATATCCTCTTTGCCACTACGCTCGTCCTGCAGGCGGATACGGACGCCGGAATTCAGAAAGGCCAACTCCCGGAGACGTTTGGCCAGGATGTCGTAATGGAACTCGATACTGGTGAAGGTGTCTGGCGAGGGCACAAAGTGCACTTCCGTGCCACTGCGGTCGGTATCGCCGACAGCACCCAGGGGGCTGTTAGGCACACCGTGGCTATAAGTCTGTTCGTAGACCTTGTTCTCCCGGCGAATGGTCAGCTTGAGGGTAGAGGACAGCGCATTGACCACTGAAACGCCCACACCATGGAGACCACCGGACACCTTATAGGAGTTGTCATCGAATTTACCGCCGGCGTGGAGCACGGTCATGATAACTTCGGCGGCTGAAACGCCTTCGCCTTCGTGTAGATCTACCGGGATACCCCGACCATTGTCCCGGACAGTAACGGACTCATCGGCGTGAATAACGACACCAATCTCAGAGCAGAACCCTGCCAACGCTTCGTCGATGGAGTTATCCACCAGTTCGAACACCATATGGTGCAGGCCCGTGCCATCGTCTGTGTCGCCGATGTACATGCCGGGGCGTTTACGCACGGCATCCAGACCTTTAAGAACCTTGATACTGGAGGAGTTGTAACTCTGTTCGCTCATTCGGACGCTCCTGAAGCGCTGGTTTGTTCTTCCGTTAGCCGCCCATGTTCCACGTGGAACATTTTGTGTTGCGGGGGCGGACTGTCCCATAGATCGGTGGGATCCGGTCTTTCAATAGCGGTTAAAAATACCTGGCTACCCAAGCGGGTCAGCCTCTGGGCCAGCAACCGCCGGTGGGTCTGGTCCAGCTCTGCGTTGATATCGTCGAGCAGAAAGGTCACCTGTTTGTGATGACCTGCGAGCACTTCACCCTGGGTCAGCTTCATCAGTATTACCAAGGTCTTTTGTTGCCCGCGGGAAAAAATCTCGGCTACGGTCCTGCCATGATAACGGAGGCGGACATCAGCACGGTTGGGGCCGTAGAGTGTATGTCCGACCTTCCGTTCCTGGTCTCGATGTTCGGCCAGCGTTTCCGCAAGACCTTTCTTGCGATCCCAGCCCGGGTAATAGTCCACCTTCAGGTTATCAGCCCATTCACCGTGTACTTCAGCCAGGGTGCGCCGTAACCGGGATTCGAACTCTCGAAAGACCGACTCCCTGAGCCGGTCTACCTGCTCCGACAGGTCTACAAACTGTCTGTCCCATACCTGCAGCAGATGATCATCTATTGTACCACTTCTGAGCACCTGATTGCGCTGGGATATGCTGCGCTGACACTGTTGCCACAGGGGCCCGAAAGAAGGTTCCACGTGGAACACCAGCCAATCAAGAAACTGTCGCCGTTTACCCGGGCCACCGGCCACAATATCAAACACACCAGGATCGATGACTGACACAGGAAACAGAGACGCTAACACTGACAGGCTGTAGACATTCTCCCCATCAACCCGGAGCCGGGTTTCCTGGGTCTGTATATCCCGGGAAAACCCCAGACGCGAGACTGACACTTTACCCTCATCGGAATTCCGGGTTGGTTGGACCTGACCAAAAATAACAAAGCGTTGCTCACCTTCCTGGCAAACCGCTTTGTGACGATGCTGCCGAAAGGAACGGCCCAGCCCGAGATAGCCGATCGCCTCAAGCAAGCTGGTTTTACCACTGCCATTGGCGCCGTAGATCAGGTTGACCGACGGAGAGAATTCGAGCGAGGCGGGAGACAGGTTACGGAAATGATCAATCTGAAGGGACAGCAGGGCCATCAGTGCAGCATGGTCAGGCGATCATCCATGAACACATCCATCTCCGGAGCAAGAATGTGAACGTAACGATCGAAATAGAGAAACTGTTTGAGCAGCAGGGCAAACTCCCGGGGGAAATGAAGACCATGGTCCTCACCGATACGAACCACTTCCATCAGGATGTTGTTTACCTCATCCTCTGTGTCATCCCCTTGACCGGGTAATGCAGACTCATCCGGCACCACCCGATCCATGCTCTGGTAAAGATTCCGCAAGTCCCGGGCAAGCGCCGAGGCGTCTACGGATTCCCGAGTGATGCCGATGCGGATCATGGCGTCAGCCATTCCATCAAAATTACCCGCCATGACCGCAGCAATAAATTCGGACACCGCCTGCCACGTCTGTGGACGAATCCGCCCCACAATCCCGAAGTCGATAAAACCAATACGACCGTCGTCGAGTACCATCAGGTTGCCGGCGTGAACATCGGCATGGAAAAACTCACACTGGGTCAGACTGGCGAACCAGGTGTTCATGGCCGTAATCAGGGTACGTTCCGGATCATTGGTAACCCGGCGAATGGTTTCCAGATCCGTCAGCGACACACCATGGAAGCGCTCCATGGTCAGCACACGACGGGTACTGAATTCGTGATGGACCCGGGGCACTACCACCTCGTCATTGTGGGTATCTTCGAGGAAACGACGGAAGGTATCCAGGTTTCGCGCTTCCTGGATAAAGTCGCACTCCTCCATCATGGTTTGCTGGATTTCCTCAACAATACCGGACAGGGAGGTCCAGGACAGCTTAGGAGCCAGCGCTTCCACCAAACGGGACGAGAAATACAGAAAATTCAGATCGGTCAGAAGCACGGTTTCTACCCCGGGCTTCTGGACCTTGATCACCACTTCCTCGCCGCTGACCAGGGTCGCCGCATGCACTTGGGCGATGGACGCGGAAGCCAGAGCCACCGGATTGATTTCGCTATAGACTTCCTCGAGCGGACGACCCAATTCCTCCCGCAGGATTCGTCGAATATCGCTGTAGGGGATGCTGGGGGTACGATCCAGACATCCCTGGAACTCGTCCACGTATTCACGGGGGAAGAAGGTGGGAGAACTGGCAATGAACTGCCCCAGCTTGATATAGGTCGCCCCCAGGGACTCGAAGGTCTCCCGCAGCAACCGGGGTGCGGGCGGACGATGCCCCCGCACCCAGCCCAGGCCGGTACGACCAAGAACCGTCATGGTCTGACCAATCCGAAAGGCTCCCTTGAGCCCCTGGCTTACCGTTACCCGTGCCATTGCCTTCTCCTTTCAGTATCAACCTGTTCCGTGAACCGGAACCGACGTGCCGCGATCCCGCCTACAGCCTCATGGGCATGACCACATACAGACTGCGGGTTTCGCTGTCTGATTCGATCAGCGCACTGCTGTTGGGGTTCGACAGGGTAATCCTCACCTGATCATCATCCAGCGCATTCATGACATCCACAAGATAGCCAACGTTGAATCCGATCTGGAGCTCTTCACCCTGATAATCCACAGCCAGCGCATCCTCGGCCTGCTCCTGATCCGGGTTGTTGGCAAACACTTCCAGTTTGCCGGACGACAGATTCAGGCGCACACCGCGAATATTCTCATGGGACAGGATGCCGGCGCGCTGCAGCGTGTTCTTCATGGTAGCGCGGTCCGCCAGGACCACTTTGTCACCACCCCGGGGAATTACCCGGTTGTAGTCGGGGAACTTGCCTTCGATCAATTTGGAAGTGAACGTATAGGATCCTACCGTTACCCGGAGGTGGTTATCACCAATCACCAGGGTTGCCGGGGTTTCCACATCATCCAGCAATCGCGTCAGTTCCAGCACACCCTTGCGGGGAACGATTACCTGGCGCACATCCTCCACCCCGGTTCCCATGTCAAAATGGGCCATTGCCAGTCGGTGGCCATCGGTAGCCACGGTACGCAGGTAGTCCGGCGCCACCTCGAGTAGCAGACCGTTGAGATAATAACGCACATCCTGCTGGGCCATAGCAAAGGCGGTCGCCTCCAGCATTCGGCCAAGCTCTTTTTGCGGTACCTCCAGCCGGATGCTGGCCTCTTCGTCTTCCACATTGGGAAAGTGCTGAGCCGGCAAGGTCGACAGAGTGAAGTGACTCGCTCCGCAACGAAGATGAAGACGATCCCCTTCCAGAACCAGCTCAATAGGTGCCTCGTCTCCCAGCGCACGGCAGATGTCCGAAAGCTTGCGGGCAGGCACCGTGATGGCGCCAGGCTGATCCACATGAACCGGCGCCACCCGGGCCACCAGTTCCACTTCCATGTTGGTGCCGGTGAGGGTCAGGTGGTTTTCCTCCGCTACCAACAGTACGTTGGACAGTACCGGCATGGTCTGTTTGCGCTCTACCACACCGGCAATGGACTGAAGCGGTGTGAGCAGAGATTCTCGGCTGATAGTCAGTTTCATGTCACTCGACGTTCCTGTGGATAGTTTCTTGTCGGCTTGCCGGCGTCAACTGGTCAGCAGACGCATGAAATTCTGATAGTCCTCACGAATCCCGGGATCACTTTCCTGAAGTTCAACAATCTTCTTGCAGGCATGCAGGACCGTCGTATGATCCCGCCCGCCGAAGGCATCGCCAATTTCCGGCAGGCTGTGATTGGTCAGCTCCTTGGACAGGGCCATGGCCATCTGCCTGGGCCGGGTCACGGTTCGCGTACGACGCTTCGACAACAGATCCGATACCTTGATCTTGTAGTACTCCGCCACCGTGCGCTGGATGTTGTCCATGCTCACCTGCTTCTCATGCAGCGCCAGCAGATCTTTCAGGCTTTCACGGATAAACGGCGGCGTAATCTCGGATCCGGTAAAATGGGCATTGGCTATCACCAGCCTGAGTGCGCCTTCCAGCTCACGCACGTTGGAGCGAATTTTCTGGGCGATAAAAAAGGCCGCCTCGCTGCTCAGGCGAACATTCGCCTGCTCCGCTTTTTTCATCAGGATGGCCACCCGCGTCTCCAGCTCGGGGGGCTCCACCATAACCGTCAGCCCCCAGCCGAAACGGGACTTCAGCCGCTCCTCCATATCGGTGATTTCCTTGGGGAAGCGGTCACAGGTAACAATAACCTGCTGGCCACCCTCCAACAAGGCGTTGAAGGTGTGGAAAAACTCCTCCTGGGACCGCTCCTTACGTGCGAAGAACTGGATGTCATCAATCAACAGCGCATCCACGGAGCGGTAATAGCGCTTGAACTCATTGATGGCATTCAGTTGCAACGCCTTGACCATATCCGCCACGAACCGTTCCGAACGCAGGTAAGCCACCTTGGCGTTAGGATTGCGGGCCACGATCTCATTGCCGATGGCATGCATCAGGTGGGTCTTGCCAAGACCAACCCCACCATAAAGAAACAGCGGGTTGTAGGACCCACCAGGGTTTTCCGCCACCTGCATGGAAGCCGCCCGCGCCAGCTGGTTGGACTTACCTTCCACAAACGTATCGAAGGTAAACCCTTCGTTAAGGAACGACTGATGCCGGATGTCCCCTTCTACCTGGACCGATGACCGCCTGGACGCGGCCGGAGGCACGGACGCCGCAACCCCTTTTTCCTCCTCGGTGACCTTGCCGGTCTCCTCGGTATCCGGCACCGAAGGTCGCTTACGGCGTTCCAGCCCGGATGAATGATTGCCATTGATCCGGCGGTGGGCTTCGGCGGTGGACGACCTTGCCCCCTCGCTGGACGGTTGCGAAGGCCGGCTGGCCGAACCTACCTTCATGTTCACCCGCGGAGCATGTCCCCCCTCCAGGTCCTTGATCACTTCCTCAATCCGGCGCAGGTATTTCTGATTTACCCAGTCCATGACAAAACGGTTGGGCGCAAACAGCACCAGGTTGCCCTCGCTCAGTTCCGGCTGAAGGGGCCGTAGCCAGGTGTTGAACTGCTGTGCCGGAAACTCATCCCGGAGTACTTCAAGACACTGATGCCAGATCTGCTGCGGCACGTCCACTTGCCTCCGATACTGAAAAAACACGAATGGAACCCGCAACCCGTTACGCACGGAGCCGCAAGAACCGGAAATTCTACCGCCCGAAGGCCTTCAGGAAAAGCCTCAAAACGGAACCCGTAAACAGCCTGTGGAAAAGTTTTCCCTTTTTTTTCATTATTTTACAATTTTACACACATCGTTGTGTACAGAAAATTCGGGCAAGAAAGTTATCCACAGAGGGTTGTCAATAACCTGCCTGCAACCCTGTTCACGAGCGCTTGATGAATCCGGGATAACCTTCATATCTGGCTGAAACGAGACTTCTCCCCAATCGGTGCATGCGCTATCCACAGCCCTCACCGGCACTTCAGCACAACCTTACCAAGCACGTAACCCTATAATTTCCTGCTAATAAAAAGACCTTTCCACAGAATTTGGCCTGCGTAATAACAGTAATAACAGAAAAGATTTAAAAGAATCAGATAAACCTAATGATGTTATTATCCGGGCGTCCCCATACCCTGCCTCGGGACTTTCCCGCACCGCACTTCCAGTCCCTGCCGCGCACTCCGAGAAAGCATTGAAATCCCCCCATGATTTGCTTAGAATGCCGCACCTGTTTTGACTGTTCATTTTGCAGCCAGCCGCTGGCTTCAAACCACCTCACGATCAACGAGAGCGTAATCATGAAAAGAACGTTTCAACCAAGCGTACTGAAGCGTAAGCGTGTCCACGGTTTCCGTGCCCGCATGGCCACTGCCAACGGTCGCAAGGTCATCTCACGCCGTCGTGCCAAAGGCCGCGCACGCCTGTCAGCCTGATACGGATTGCAGCGTGGGGGATCACTCGTTTCCCAAAACGTCCCGTTTATTGCGACCGGCTGATTATTCCGGCGTTTTTGACGACGTACAGGTGCGTATTCCCCACCGGCACTTCCTGATTCTGGCGTCGCCTAATGGCCTTGGGCGGCCCAGACTTGGCCTGATTTTCTCGAAGCGCAACCTGAAACACGCCGTACAGAGAAATCGCGTGAAACGGTTGGTCCGGGAAACCTTTCGCCATCACAATGACCTGGGGTCACTGGATATTGTCGTTCTCGGGCGACAGAACCTGGCTTCCCAGGACAATCAGGCGCTACACCGGTCTCTTGACGGCCTCTGGCAGAAACTTGCCAGAAAATCACCGGGGTCCGAAACCGCCAGCGACCCTTCAGGATAGGCAGCATGCGATCTCTCCTGGTAGTTCCCATCCATGTCTACCGCTATGCCATCAGTCCGATGATGGCCAGCCACTGCCGTCATATCCCGAGCTGCTCCGCCTACGCACTGGAAGCCATTGATACCCATGGTGCCCTGCGGGGCTCATGGCTGGCAGCACGACGGCTGTCCCGCTGTCATCCCTGGGGAACCCACGGATACGATCCGGTACCCGGCACTGACCGGTCAGATACCCGGGCAAAAGCCAACCAAACTGCAGACTAAGTTTATGGACATTCAGCGCATCGTATTATTTGCCGGTCTTGCCATAGTCAGTTACCTGATGGTCCTGGCCTGGAACGAGGACTATAACCAGCCTGTGGTAACCCCGACCGTTCAGGAGCAATCTGCTGACCCGGAAGCCGTGGCAGATGATGAACTGAGTCTCCCCGATTCTGGTGATCAACAGGCGTCGGATACTGCCGGCGACTTTTCCGCGCCCGGGGATGACGATCGTCAGAGCAGCGCAGACGTGTCCACCTCCGACCGGCTGGTCACCGTTCGCACCGATGTGCTGGAGCTCAAAATCGACCGTGTCGGTGGTAATCTGGTGGAAGCTTCACTACTGGACTACGACCGTAAACTGGACGGTGACGAACCCCTGCGTCTGCTGCAAACCACCGACCGGCGCACCTATTTCCTGGAAAGCGGGATGATCGGCCGCGACGGTTTTGATAGCCGCAAGAATAATGAACCACCGGTCTATGAGGTGTCTGATCCGCAGGTTGAATTGTCCGAAGGTCAGGATTCGATACAGGTCGACCTCCGCTATGAGACCGGCCAGGGCGTCTCAGTCATCAAGCGGTATACTCTCGAGCGCAACAGCTATGAAATCGATGTCAGTTATCTGATCGACAATCAGTCCGACAACGCCTGGCAGGGTAACTTCACCGGCAAGATCATTCGTGACGAAGCGCCCGATCCCACTGCCCAGAACAGCATGGGCATGCGCGCGTTTCTGGGCCTGGTCATCAGTACTCCGGAGGATCCCTACGACAAGTTTGACTTCTCAGACCTGGAAGACGACCGCATCAACCAGCCGGTGACCAACGGCTGGCTGGCGTTCCTGCAGCACTATTTCATTTCCGCGTGGATTCCACCCCGGGACCAGACTCATCAGTTCCAGACAACCACCCGTGGCAACCTCAACGTGATGGGCTTTGTCAGCCCCGCCACTGTGGTCGAACCGGGTGAAACTGCCAGCACGGGCGCCCGCGTTTATGTGGGCCCGAAAGTCATCGATCGGTTGGAAAACATTGCTCCCAACCTCGACCGCACCGTCGACTTCGGGTTCCTGTTCTTCCTTTCCCTGCCACTGTTCCTGTTCATGGACTGGATTCACAGCCTGGTGGGTAACTGGGGCGTTTCCATCATCCTGCTGACTGTGGTCGTCAAGGCGGTATTCTTCAAACTGTCAGCGACCAGCTATCGTTCCATGGCGCGGATGCGTGCTGTAGCGCCGCAACTAACCCGGCTCAAGGAGCTGTACGGCGACGACCGTCAGCGCATGTCCCAGGAAATGATGGCGCTGTACAAGAAGGAGAAGATCAATCCATTGGGCGGGTGTCTGCCCATCCTGGTACAGATGCCGGTTTTCATCGCCCTGTACTGGGTATTGTTCGAAAGTGTGCAATTGCGCCACGCGCCTTTCATGCTGTGGATTCAGGATCTGTCCCAGATGGACCCCTACTTCATTCTGCCGATCCTGATGGGCGCCAGCATGATGCTGCAGATGCACCTGAACCCGACTCCACCGGATCCCATGCAGGCCAAGATCATGAAGATGATGCCCATCGTCTTCACCGTGTTCTTCCTGTGGTTCCCGGCGGGTCTGGTGCTGTACTGGCTGACCAACAACGTTCTGTCCATTGCGCAGCAGTGGTACATTACCAGCAAGATCGAAAAAGAAATGGCTGCCCGAAAGTCGTAACAGCCAACCTGTCTGTCTCAGGTCATGCGGGGCTCCTTCGGGAGCCCCGTTTTGTTTTCAAGTAGCAGCCAGGGGTGCTGCGGAGGTTCCCATGCAACCAGTCACTGATTCCATCGCTGCCATAGCGACGGCCCCCGGCCAGGCGGGCGTTGGTATCGTGCGGGTGTCCGGCCCCATCGCCAGAGATATCGCCCGCTCCATGCTGGGTTTCGAACCCAGACCGCGACATGCCCACTACGGTGCCTTTCTGGATGGGAATGGCGATCTGATTGATGAAGGCATCGGGCTGTTCTTTCCCAACCCTCACTCCTTTACCGGTGAGGATGTGCTGGAACTTCAGGGCCATGGCGGCACGGTGATCCTGGATATGCTGCTGCGCCGGGTCTGCCAGCTGGGTGCCCGCCTGGCCCGGCCGGGAGAGTTTTCCGAACGAGCATTTCTGAACGACAAACTGGATCTGACCCAGGCGGAAGCGATAGCTGACCTTATCGAGAGCAGCTCCGAGCAGGCTGCCCGTTCTGCCGTGCATTCGCTGCAGGGGGTGTTTTCCCGCCGTATCAATGAACTGGTGGAAGCGGTCACCCAACTGAGGATCTACGTGGAAGCCGCCATCGACTTTCCGGAAGAGGAGATCGATTTCCTGGCTGATGGCAAGGTGGCCGAGGACCTGCGCAGGATCGTTGCCGATCTGGATCGGATTATCGTCGAAGCGCATCAGGGCAGTCTGCTGCGGGACGGCATGAAGGTGGTCATCGCCGGCCGGCCCAATGCCGGCAAGTCCAGCCTGCTCAATGCCCTGGCTGGCCGGGAAGCCGCCATTGTCACTGCGGTTGAAGGCACTACCCGGGACGTGCTGCGGGAACATATCCACATTGACGGCATGCCCCTGCACATCATCGATACCGCCGGCCTTCGGGACAGCCCTGACGAAGTGGAACAGATCGGCATTGCCCGGGCCTGGGATGAGATCCGCCACGCCGACCGTATCCTGCTGATGGTGGACGCCACAACCACCGCCGAAGTGGAAGCCCATACTATCTGGCCGGACTTTATCGACCAGTTGCCGGAACAGGCGCCGGTCACGGTGATCCGCAACAAGGTGGACCTGTCCGATGAACCGGTCGGCATCACCGCCGAACCCGGTCAGGCCGCGCCGGTGATTCGCCTGGCGGCCAAGTCCGCCGATGGCCTGGAAATACTGCGGGATCACCTCAAGCAGTGCATGGGCTTTGCCACCACCACCGAAGGCGGTTTCCTCGCCCGTCGCCGTCACCTGGATGCCCTGCAGCGGGCGCTGTCATCCTTGCACCAGGGCCAGGACCAGCTTCAGGGCTATGGCGCCGGGGAATTGCTGGCCGAGGATCTCAGGGCCGCACAGGACGCCCTTGGTGAGATTACCGGGGTGATGACCTCCGACGACCTGCTGGGCAAGATTTTTAGCAGCTTCTGCATTGGTAAGTAAGTACTGACTATCATTTAAAGCAACCTCAACGCAAAGGCCATCGCGCCGCTCAGGAACATCCAACTCACCGCTCCTGTTTCCGCTCCGGTGACGTCCCGAGCCCATGTCAAAGCTCGACTGAACAGAGGGCGGAACCACAAAAAAGGGGAGGCCTGCGGGCTTCCCCTGTTGCGTTGCAGGACTTGCCTCTGCGGCAGACTCAACCCGTCCGCCTCAGGTCGTCGTCACGGCCTATCGGCTGCAGAGCTTCCGTGTTGGTACGGTTGCCCAGAAAACCGGGCCGTGGCTTGTTACCGCAGTATGGCTCCACCAGCTGGTTTTCCACACTGTTGAACACGAAGAACAAGTTGCTCCTTGGCCAGGGCGACATATTGGCGTTGGAGGCGTGGAGC
The DNA here is from genome assembly GCF_014651935.1 of Marinobacter zhanjiangensis. Classification (GTDB taxonomy): domain Bacteria; phylum Pseudomonadota; class Gammaproteobacteria; order Pseudomonadales; family Oleiphilaceae; genus Marinobacter; species Marinobacter zhanjiangensis. The sequence goes on from NZ_BMXV01000001.1 coordinate 605,962, forward strand.
GTATTGCACTCGAAGATGATCAGCGATCCGGCCGGGCCGGTGGGCGCCTGGATGCCGCCCTGATCTGCCAGTTGTGCCAGGTCCTGATCGTTGGGAACGCCCAGTTCCTGTTTCTTCAGGGAGGACTGGTAATTGTCTTCCGGAGTGCGACCAACGCAGGGCACAAACCGTTTGTGGGAACCGGGGATCAGCATCAGCGGCCCGTTGAACGGGGTGTTGTCGGTCAGGGCAATGGAAAAGCTGACCGCCCGCATGCGGGGCATGCCATCCTCGGCGTGCCAGGTTTCGAAATCCGAATGCCAGTCGAACCCCTTGCCGTGGAAGCCGGGCTTGAAGTTGATACGTGACTGGTGGATGTAGGCATCGCTGCCCAACAGCTGATGCACCATGGCCAGAATTCTGGGGTCCCGGGTTAGCCGATCAAAACGCTCGGATAACTCGTGCACACCAAAAACTGACCGGATCTCCGGCTTGCCAGGCTCGGTAATGGTGCCCTCTGCCCTGAGAATGTCGCTGTCATTTTCATAGTCCCGCAGGTCCTGACGAAAGCGGGCCACCGTGTCCTGGTCCAGAAAATTGGGGAAACCCAGGAAACCATCCCGCTCGTAACGGGCCAGCTCGGTCTCACTCAGCGGGCCTTCGGACCGGTCGGAACCGGTGCTGTGAACAACCGGATCCAGGCGCTCAAAGGATGGGGTCGGGCGTTCAAGGCGACTGGGATAAAAATCTTCAGATCGAGTAGTCATATTCGAACCTCCTTCCAGTGGGACTCGATTAATCAACTCAAAAAGGTTTCAGGAATTTCTCTTTGAAAATAGTGCGTTAGTAATTTTTCAACGCAGCGTCAGTAGACTATGGCCGGGGTTGCCGGAATTCAAGGCCGATATCGAAAACAGAACCGGGTCCGGTCAGCCGGCGTATGTTTCTGTCCCCACCGGACAGGAGTGTAAAGGTTATGCAAACCCCTGCTATAGCGATGGTTGTTGCTGGTCTCAGGAACCGTATCTGGGTATTTTTGTCGGTATTGCTACTGGCTGGCTGTGCGGGTCCTTCCCTCGATGATTACCAGTCCCGGACACCGGTTCTGGTACCGGACCAGTTCTTTCAGGGTTCGCTTACCGCCCATGGTGTGGTCAAGAACCTGTCGGGAGAGGTCATAAGAGCCTTCGAGGCCGACATCGAAGCCAGCTGGAGTGACGATGGCACCGGCACCCTGGATGAGGTGTTCCGATTCGACGACGGCGAGGTGGACACCCGGGTCTGGACCCTGACACCAGAGCAAGACGGCTATCGGGCCGAAGCCGGTGACGTGGTCGAACCGGGCTTCATGGAGTGGCGTGGCAACGCCATCCACATGAACTATGTGCTGGAGGTGCCCTACGGTGATGGCACCATTAATGTGCGCATGGATGACTGGATGTACCTGGTCACGCCGGATACCCTGATCAACGAGACTGCCATGAGCAAATGGGGCATAGGCGTTGGTGAAGTGGTCCTGGTGATCCGGCGCAGCAACGACCGGTAAAACCAGCACCTCAGCGAAAACAGGTAACAGTTCCTATGTGGAAACAATGGCTTACGGCAGTCCTTCTGGTGGCTATCGCCGTCGGTGGTGCCATGTTCTGGCGTCACCTGGATATCACCCCAGCACAGGAGCAGGACCAGCAGGCGTCTGCCAGCCGTGTGGATACCGTAAAACCACGGGTTGATACGGTGCGCGACGAGGTCACTGCCGTAGGCAGCCTGCAGGCACTGGAAGCGGTAGAGCTGACCACAGAGCTCAGCGGCCGGGTGGTGGATGTGCGCCTGAACGCTGGTGAGCGTGTGCAACAGGGTGATCTGCTGGTCCGCCTGGACGACCGTCAGGCCGCGGCCGACCTGCAGGTCATCGAATCTCAGCTGGCTGATGCCCGCCGTCAGCTGCAACGGGCGAGCCGCCTGCGTACCAATAATAGCATTTCCCAGGCCCAGGTGGATGAACTGCGCACTGCCGTGGATGTGGCTGTTGCCCAGCGTCAGGCGGCCAGAATACGGCTGGAGAATCACCGCATTGTGGCACCGTTTTCCGGGGTTATCGGGCTCTCCGATATCAGCGTGGGAGCCTATGTCACCCCTGGCACCATCCTGACCTCACTGGATGCCACTGAGCGTATGGAGCTGAACTTCTCGGTACCCGAGCGTTTCCTGGGCCAGGTTTCCCTGGGGCAGATGGTTCGCGGTTCCTCGCCGGCCTACCGCGACGACGTTTTCGAAGGCGAACTGGTGGAACTGGGCACACGAGTCAGCGAGCTGAGCCGCTCGTTGCCGGTGCGGGCACTGATCAACAACTCGCAGGGGCGTCTGCGCCCGGGGCAGTTCATGTCTGCCAGTCTCACCCTGAGGGAACGGCAGGCCCTGGTGATTCCGGAGCAGGCAGTGCTGCTTCGTGGCGACAACAAGTATGTGTTCATCGCTGAGGATGGTGTTGCCAGGCGCGTGTCGGTTGATCTGGGTACACGCATGCCGGGACTGGTGGAAGTGGTCAGTGGGATTGCTGAATCCGATCAGGTCATTGTGACGGGGCAGGATCGTCTCAGCAGCGGTGACCGGGTGGAGGTCAAGAATGGGGAAGGCGCGGTTCCGGACAACCGGTTCGCGCAGTCCCCGGAGTCCTGACCATGGTGCTGTCGGACATTTCCATCAAGCGACCGGTATTCGCTACGGTCCTGAGTCTGCTGATCGTGGTTTTCGGTGTTGCCGCCCTGATGGACCTGCCGGTTCGCGAGTACCCGGATATCGACCCGCCGGTGGTTTCCATTGCCACCAATTACACCGGGGCGGCGGCTGAAGTGGTGGACAGCCAGATCACCCAGGTAATCGAAGGTGCCATCAGCGGTATTGAAGGCATAAGGTCTATAGAATCGTCCACCGAGCAGGGCGAATCCCGCACCAGTATCGAATTCAATATCTCCCGCAATGTGGATATCGCCGCCAACGATGTGCGTGATGCGGTTTCCCGTGTGGCGGACCAGCTGCCGGACGAGGCGAATGCCCCGGTCGTGCAGAAGGCGGATTCCGACGCCCGGCCAATGATGTGGGTGACCTTGCGAAGTGACGTCTGGGACAGCGCCGAGCTCAGTGACTTTGCCGACCGGGTGCTGGTGGATCGGCTGTCTGTTCTGGATGGCGTCGCCGATGTGCGCATTGGAGGCGAACGCCGCTACGCCATCCGCGTCTGGCTGGACCGGGATCGTCTGGCGGCCCGCAACATCACTGTGGCGGAAGTGGAGCAGGCGCTGCGGTCCAATAATGTGGAACTGCCGGCCGGTTCCGTGGATTCCTCTACCCGCAACTTCACCGTGCGGGCCGAAGGGCGGCTGAGCAATGTGGAACAGTTCCGCAACCTGGTGGTGCGCCGGGATGGCAACGACCTGCTGCGTCTGGGCGAGGTGGCCGATGTACAGATGGGCGTGGAATCGGATGTCAGCCGCCTGCGGGCCAACGGTGAAACCGCCATCGGTATGGGGGTGATTCGTCAGTCCAAGGCTAATACCGTGGCGGTGTCCGACGCTGTGCAGGCGGAGCTGGCAGAAATCCGCAAGACCCTGCCGCCGGAAGTCACCATTGCCGAGAGTTACGACGAGTCCATCTTCATCCGGGCCTCCATTCGTGAGGTGATCATCACCCTGGCGATTGCGGTGTCACTGGTGATCCTGGTGATTTTCCTGTTCCTGCGTTCCTGGCGAGCGACGCTGATTCCGGCGGTGACCATTCCGGTGGCGGTTATCGGGGCCTTTATCGGTCTGGGTCTGCTGGGCTTTTCCATCAACGTGCTGACTCTGCTGGCGATTATCCTGGCCATTGGTCTGGTGGTGGACGATGCCATCGTGATGATGGAGAACATCCAGCGCCGCATCGACAATGGTGAACCGCCGTTGCTGGCCGCCTACCGGGGTGCGCGGCAGGTGGCCTTTGCGATTATTGCCACGACCCTGACGCTGGTGGCAGTGTTCGTACCCATCTCCTTCATGGGCGGTAATATCGGCCGGCTGTTTGCCGAGTTCGGCTTTACCCTGGCGGCGGCGGTGGTGTTCTCCAGCTTCGTGGCCCTGACTCTGGCGCCCATGCTGTGTTCCAAATGGCTGAAACACAGTCCGGAAACCGAGGAGGGCCATCGCTTGTGGGCGGCGAGTGAGAAGGTGCTCAACGGTCTCACCAGCGGCTATGGTCGTGCGCTGGATTTCTCCCTGCGACAGCCGGGGCTGCTGATTGGCCTGGGCATCGCCGGACTGGTGATTGCCGTGGTGATTTTTCCCAGTCTGCCCCAGGAACTGGCGCCCCAGGAAGACCGTGGCGTTATCATCATGCCCACCAGTGCGCCCCGGGGCGCGACCGTGGAATACACCGACCACTATGTGCAACAGGCCGAAGAGGTTCTGTTGCCCTATCTCGATGAAGGTATCGCCAACCGGATGCTGTCCATTGTCGGTTTCCGGGGTGAAGAAGATAACGCCTTCATGATTCTGGGTCTGAAAGAATGGGATCAGCGGGACGTCAAACAGCAGCAGATCACCAGTGAAATCCGCGACAAGCTCTCCGATATGTCCGGCGTACGGGTTATCGCGGTGAATCCGGCGGGCCTGGGTCAGAGCAGCTTCAGTCAGCCGGTGGAGTTTGTCATCGCGGGGTCGGACTATGAAACGGTCCAGCAGTGGAGTGAAGAGCTGGTGGAGAAGGCAAAGGAGAACCCGAATCTGCTGAACGTGGATACGGATTTCGAGCTGACCCGCCCGGAACTGCTGGTCTCCATTGACCGTGAGCGGGCGGCGGACCTGGATATTACCGTGGAGGATGTCGGCCTGACGCTGCAGACCATGTTGGCCTCACGGCAGGTAACCACCTACCTGGATCGCGGGCAGGAATACGACGTTATTGTGCAGGCCCGGGACCAGGACCGTGCCACGCCCTCGGATCTGAGCCGGATATTCCTGCGTCCGCGGCAGGGGGGCGAGCTGATTCCCCTGGCGGCTCTGGTCAGCCTGGAGGAGATTGGCGCCAATCCCGATCTGCGGCGAATCGACCGGTTGCCGGCGGTGGTTATGAGTGCCTCACTGGCGGACGGATATGACCTGGGCGCGGCCCTGAGTTACCTGAACAACCTGGCGGCGGACACTCTGCCGCCGGAAGCCCGCATCAGCTACCAGGGCATGAGCCAGGAGTTCCAGGAATCCACCAATGCCATTTACATCACCTTCGGGCTGGCCTTTGTCATTGTGTTCCTGGTGCTCGCGGCCCAGTTTGAAAGCTGGATCCATCCACTGATCATCATGCTCACCGTACCCCTGGCGGTGACGGGTGCCTTGGTGGCGCTGTTGTGGTCGGGCATCAGCCTGAATATCTACAGTCAGATCGGCATTGTCATGCTGTTGGGGCTGATGGCGAAAAACGGCATCCTCATCGTGGAGTTTGCCAATCAGTTGCGGGACCAGGGTTACAGTGTCCGTGATGCCATTCTGGAAGGGGCCGTGCTGCGTTTTCGTCCGGTGCTGATGACCACCATTTCCACGGTATTCGGGGCTGTGCCGCTGGTGGTTGCCACCGGAGCAGGCGCCGAGAGTCGCGCGGCCATCGGTGTAGTGATCCTTGGCGGGCTGGTGTTCGCCACCACCCTGACCCTGTTCCTGATTCCGGTGCTTTACAACCTGCTGGCCCGCTTTGCCAGGTCCGCCAACACCGTGGAGCGGGAACTGGAGCGGGAAGTCCGGGCAGAGGCAGACGCCGGCCGCGGCCAGGCTCGCACTGTTGCAGGGCCCTGAACGGCCCCCGGACTGGTCAGTCCTGTGTTTCTGCCCGGGGTTTCAGGGGCCTCGCCTGCCCGGAGGTGGACGGCGTCCCGTTTTCTCCCGTCTTCTGTGGATAAGGTCTGGGATAATTTGCGAAAGAGTTTTGGGTATTTTTAGAAAGTGTTAATTAAAACAAATAGATAAGTATTTTTTTGATGCCTGTGAGTTGCGCTTTTTCTGTGGATAACTTTCTTTAAAAATCATCTGAAGTATTCCGATCAACCCCATGAAATCCCGGGATAATCTGGTATTTTTCCGTCAGAGCTGTCAGCGCCATCACCTCAAGCTCCCGATATCTGGTTAAAATTTACTCACTGGCACTGCAAAGCACCCGCTCTAGCAGGTATACTGCCCCGCTATTTTATTTTCCTGTCCTGAGGTGATTCCGTGGATTATCCGACGCGTTTCGACGTGATTGTCATTGGTGGTGGCCATGCCGGTACCGAGGCCGCACTGGCAGCGGCCCGTATGGGCTCGCAGACCCTGCTGCTGACCCACAACATCGAGACCCTGGGCCAGATGTCCTGCAATCCGGCCATTGGCGGCATCGGCAAGAGTCATCTGGTCAAGGAAATCGATGCCCTCGGCGGCGCCATGGCCAAGGCCACCGATCACGCCGGCATCCAGTTCCGTGTGCTCAACAGCCGTAAGGGCCCGGCGGTGCGTGCCACCCGCGCCCAGGCGGATCGGGTGCTGTACAAGGAGGCCATTCGCGAGATCCTGGAGAACCAGCCCAACCTGATGCTGTTCCAGCAGGCGGCGGATGACCTGATTGTGGACAACGACCGGGTGACCGGTGTGGTCACCAATACCGGTATCCGTTTCAACGCGAAAACCGTGGTGCTGACCACCGGTACCTTCCTCGGCGGCGTTATCCACATCGGCATGCAGAATCACGCCGGTGGCCGTGCCGGCGACGCGCCTGCCAACGCGCTGGCAAAACGGTTACGGGAACTGCCGTTCAATGTCGGCCGGTTGAAGACCGGTACGCCGCCGCGTATCGATGCCCGTTCGGTGGACTTTTCGGTGATGGACCAGCAATGGGGCGACGATCCCACGCCGGTGATGTCGTTCATGGGCTCCCGGGATGAGCATCCGCAGCAGGTGTGCTGTTACGTTACCCGTACCACCGCCGAGACCCACGATATCATTCGCAGTGGTTTCGATCGTTCACCCATGTTTGCCGGTGACATCGAGGGCATTGGTCCACGCTACTGCCCTTCCATCGAGGACAAGGTGAATCGCTTTGCCGACAAGGATTCCCACCAGATCTTCGTGGAGCCGGAAGGGCTGAATACCCATGAGCTCTACCCCAACGGCATCTCCACCAGCCTGCCGTTCGATATTCAGATCGCTGCGGTGCGGTCCATTCCGGGGTTCGAGAACGCTCACATCACCCGGCCGGGCTATGCCATCGAGTATGATTACCTGAACCCGCAGGATCTCCGTCATACCCTGGAAACCAAGTTTATCGGCGGGCTCTATTTTGCCGGCCAGATCAACGGCACCACCGGCTACGAGGAAGCCGGCGCCCAAGGCCTGCTGGCCGGGCTGAACGCGTCCCTGCAGGCCCAGGACAAGGAACCCTGGTACCCGCGCCGGGACGAGGCCTATATCGGTGTGCTGGTGGACGACCTGATCACCATGGGCACTTCCGAGCCCTACCGCATGTTCACCAGCCGCGCTGAATACCGGCTGATCCTGCGGGAGGACAACGCCGACCTGCGCCTCACCGAAGCAGGCCATCACCTGGGGCTAGTGGATGATGAACGCTGGCGCCGTTTCAACGACAAGCGGGAGGCCATTGTCACCGAGCGGCAGCGGCTGGAAACCACCCGGATCCATCCGAAGACCGACCAGTCCGCCATTGCCGATGGCTATCTCAAGCAGCCCATGGCCCGGGACAACACCTTGGCCGAACTGCTGCGGCGGCCGGAAATCTCCTACGCCGAAATTGCCGAGATCGGCGGCGACCGGGCCGGTGCCGATGCCGTTGAACAGCAGGTGGAGATCGAGATCAAGTACGAGGGCTATATCTCCCGCCAGGCGGATGAGATCGACCGTCTTCGCCGCAACGAGGAAACCCGCCTGCCGGATGACTTCGACTATGACGCCGTGGGTGGCCTGTCCAACGAGATCCGCCAGAAGCTCAAGGAGGTGCGGCCGGAAACCATCGCCCAGGCCTCCCGCATCCAGGGCGTGACCCCGGCGGCGGTGTCCCAGTTGCTGGTGCATCTGAAAAAGCGGGACCTGCTGCGCAAGCAATCCGCCTGACGGAGCCGGCCATGAGCGAATCACTCTGGCAGCGGCAGTTATCCGACGGTCTGACAGCGATGGGTGCCGGGCTGGATGCTGGCCAGCAGGAAAAACTGCTGGCCTTTCTGGTACTGCTGAACAAATGGAACCGGGCCTACAACCTGACTGCGGTGCGTGAGCCCCGGCAGATGGTGCCAAGGCAGTTGCTGGACAGCCTCACCCTGTTGCCTTATCTGACTGCCGACCGGGTGCTGGACGTGGGCGCCGGTGGTGGCCTGCCGGGCATTCCCCTGGCCATTGCCCGGCCGGATATCGCCTTCACCCTGCTGGACAGCAACAGCAAGAAGACCCGGTTCCTGACCCAGTGCGTGCTGGAGCTTCGGCTGGACAATGTCGAGGTTATCCACGGCCGCGCCGAGGACTGCCAGCCGGACCAGCCCTTCACGCAGATTACCAGCCGCGCCTTCACTGCCCTGACGAACCTGGTGGCCTGGTGTGGCAGCCTGCTGGCGGATGAGGGTCAGTTCCTTGCCATGAAAGGTCAGTTCCCGGATGATGAAGTGTCTGAGCTGCCGTCAGACTGGCAGGTCGGTGCCCGCCACCGGCTCGACTACCCCGGCTGCGACGGTGAGCGGCATCTGCTGATCATCAACCGGGTTTCTCCGCGACAGGATTCCATTACAGGAGGCTAGCCATGGCTCGCGTCATTGCCGTGACCAACCAGAAAGGTGGAGTGGGCAAGACCACCACCTGCGTCAATCTGGCGGCATCGCTCTCTGCGACCAAGCGGCGGGTACTGCTGGTGGATATGGACCCACAGGGCAACGCCACCATGGGCAGCGGTGTCGACAAGAACGGGGTCGCCTTGTCCGGGTATGATGTGCTCACGAAACGGGCCCGGGCCGATGAGGTCATCGTATCGGTGGAAAACTCGGGTTTTGACCTGCTGCCGGCGAACGGCGACCTGACTGCGGCGGAAGTGGAGCTGATGAACGAAATCGGCCGCGAACACCGCCTGCGGCTGTGCCTCAATGCCATTCGCGAGAACTATGATTATATTCTGATCGACTGCCCGCCGTCCCTCAACCTGCTGACCGTGAACGCCCTGTCGGCAGCCGACGCCGTGCTGATTCCCATGCAGTGCGAGTACTACGCACTGGAAGGTCTGGCGGCACTGATGAACACCATCGAGCAGATCCAGGAAACGGTGAACGCCAACCTGCAGGTCGAGGGCATACTGCGCACCATGTACGACCCCCGCAACAGCCTGACCCTGGATGTGTCCGGGCAGCTGTCGCAATACTTCGGTGACAAGGTCTACAAGGCGGTGATTCCCCGCAATGTGCGCCTGGCGGAGGCGCCCAGCTATGGCCTGCCGGCGCTGAAATACGATCGCGCCTCCAAGGGCGCGGTAGCCTACCTGGCCCTGGCCGGGGAAATGGTCCGCCGCCACAGCAGCCAGAAGACCACCGGCAGCGTGGCAGTCTGATCCGTTTGTGGTAGCGTGGCGACGGTGTAACATAACCGCCGGACAACCGACGAATTCTTTATTGTGGATAAATGACAACGACCATGGCGGCAAAGAAACGAGGATTGGGTGAACGGGGCCTGGGAGCCCTGCTGGCGAACTCCCGGGTAAACCTGGATGAGGAGCCCCACAGCCATGATGGCGAACTGCGGGTGATCCCCATCGACCTGATCCAGCGTGGCCGCTACCAGCCACGCCGCGACATGGACCCGGCGGCTCTGCAGGAACTGGCGGATTCGATCCGGCAGCAGGGGGTGATGCAGCCGGTGGTGGTACGGCCGATCCATGAAGGTCGTTACGAACTGATCGCCGGCGAGCGCCGCTGGCGTGCCGCCCAGATGGCGGAGCTGGACGGCCTGCCCGCCATCGTCCGCGACGTGCCGGACGAAGCCGCCATTGCCATGGCGCTGATCGAGAATATCCAGCGTGAGAATCTCAACCCTATCGAGGAGGCCTTCGCGCTACAGCGTTTGCAGGACGAGTTTGGCCTGACCCAGGCCGAGGTGGCGGAATCTGTGGGCAAGTCCCGCACCACCATTACCAACCTGCTACGCCTGATCGGCCTGTCGGAAGACGTACGCATCATGCTGGAGCATGGCGATCTGGAAATGGGGCATGGCCGGGCCATGCTGTCCCTGCCGCCGGAACTGCAGCTGCAGGTGGCCCGCCAGGTGGTGGCCAAATCGCTTTCGGTGCGCCAGACCGAAGCCCTGGTGCGCCGGGTCCAGAGCGAAAACCCACAACGGAAAAAAACCAAAGGCGAAGTCGATCCCAACATCCGTGCCCTCCAGGATGACCTGGCGGAACGCCTGGGTGCCCGGGTGTCCATCGACCATGGCCAGCGAGGCAAGGGCAAACTGGTAATCGAGTACACTTCCCTGGACGAGCTTGACGGTATCCTCGGTCACATCCGCTGATGGTCACTTTTCCGGAATCCCGGAAAAATTCCCCATTGCGACAGGAATTCACCGGATCTACCACATGTCGTGATGTGATCCAAAACGAGGCACTACCTGTGTACCTGGTGCCGCATTGGTGCCTGAAGTGACCAAAAAACCGCCGCAATTTCGCTCCGGCCGAGTTGAACAGCTTTCGGTTAACACATATAATTCCCGCGCTTGGAATAGCGGCAGGTTTTTAGGCATGGCAAGGTCCGGACATCGTATCAACCGGGTGCCGCTGCTCCGCTGGCTGGTCATTGAATGTACAGCCATCGTGGTAATGGCCCTGTTATGGGCCATGCACAGCCGTTTGGCCGGTTATTCCGCCCTGGTGGGCGGTCTTATTTTTCTGGTGCCAAACACCTGGTTTGCCTACCAGGTCTACAAGGTGGAAGGGGCACGAAACATGTCCCGCATGATAGGCAATCTGTTCAGGGCGGAATCCGTGAAACTCGCCCTTACCGCAGTGTTTTTTGCGGCCGTTTTCAACTTGATGGAGCCGATATACGTACCGGCTCTGTTATTCACTTTTGCTGTGATGGTTGTGATGGGTGCAGCCCTGCGCTGGTTCATACGACCCAGACCACAGCGATGACTGGACGAGATGCAGTATGGCAGCTGATACCCCAGTAGAGTATATAAGACACCACCTGACCAACCTGACCTACGGCAAGTTGCCGGAAGGCTATGAGCGGGCGGACGGTTCCGTGGTGGAAGAAACCACCTGGACCATGGCCCGAACCGCTCAGGAAGCCGCCGACATGGGCTTCATGGCCGTTCATGTGGATACCATGGGCTGGTCCATTGCCATGGGTGTGCTCTTCCTTGGTCTGTTCCGTTTTGCGGCCAAGCACGCCACCACCGGGCAGCCGGGCGGCCTGCAGAACATGGTGGAAATGACCGTTGAATTCGTACAGGGCATTGTCCGCGACGTGTTCCACGGCAAGAACCCGATCATCGCGCCGCTGGCGCTGACCATGTTCGTCTGGATCCTGCTGATGAACACCCTGAAGCTGATTCCGGTTGACTACATTCCCACCGTTGCCCATGCCATGGGGCTCGAGTACTTCAAGATTGTTCCCACCACCGATCCCAATGGTACCTTCGGTATCTCCATCGGTGTGTTCCTGCTGATTCTGTTCTACAGCTTCAAGGTCAAGGGGCCGGGCGGCTTCCTCAAGGAGCTGTCGTTCACGCCTTTCAATCACTGGTCGCTGATACCGTTCAACCTGGTGCTGGAGATCCTGGCGCTGATCATCAAGCCCGTCAGCCTGGCACTGCGGCTGTTTGGCAACATGTATGCCGGCGAGGTTGTGTTCATCCTTATTGCTCTGTTACCACTGTGGATTCAGTGGACGCTGGGCGTACCCTGGGCGATCTTCCACATTCTGGTGATAGTCCTGCAGGCCTTTATCTTTACAACGCTGGCTGTGGTTTACCTCAGCGCGGCACACGAAGATCACTGATAACGACATTCAACAACCCTTAACCATCTGAAAAACTGAGGAGTCATTCATGGAAATGGTAATTATGGCAGCTGCACTGATCATCGGTCTGGGCGCCCTGGGTGCCGGCATCGGCTTTGGTCTGCTTGGCGGTAAGCTGCTTGAGTCCACTGCACGTCAGCCGGAAATGGCTAACCAGCTGCAAACCAAAACCTTCATCATGGCGGGTCTGCTGGACGCCGTTCCCATGATCGGTGTTGGTATTGCGATGTACCTGATCTTCGTTGTTGCTGGTTAATCCGACTGCCAAGGGCGGGCGCTCCTGAAAAAAGCGCCCGGTTTTACGGACACCAGGACGCAACGAATAGCTAGAGGTATATCGCCGTGAATATAAACCTTACGTTGATAGGGCAAACGATTGCCTTCGCTATTTTCGTCTGGTTCTGCGTCAAGTACGTGTGGCCTCCGATTACCGAGGCCATGAGCGCACGCCAGAAGAAAATAGCGGATGGTCTTTCCGCTGCAGACCGCGCTTCCCTGGATCTTGAGCTGGCACAGGAAAAGGCCGCCCAGGAAATGCGTACAGCGAAAGAAGAAGCCGCTGCCCTGATCGAACAGGCCAACAAGCGGGCAAGCCAGATTGTGGAAGACTCCAAGGGCGAGGCCCGGCAAGAGGGCAAGAAGCTGATCGACCAGGCTCATGCCGAAATCGAGCAGGAGCGCGTCAAGGCGCGTGATGACCTGCGGGCCGAAGTGGCTGCTCTGGCCGTCGCCGGCGCCGAGAAGATCCTGGAAAAATCTGTCGATGCCAACGCACACAGCGAGATGCTGGACAAGCTCGCTGCCGAACTCTAAGCGAGGTTCATCATGGCAGTAATGACAACGCTGGCACGCCCCTACGCCCGGGCAGCCTTCGAGACCGCCAAGGGCCAGGACTCCCTGGACCAGTGGTCTGAAGTGCTGACCATGGCAGGTCGGGTTGCGGCTAACAGCGACGTGAAAAAGCTTCTCACGCATCCCGGTGTCGACCGGTCCACCAAGGCAGACATTATTCTGGAGTTTGCCGGCACCGAGGTTTCCGAAACGGTCCGCAACTTCTTCGCCATTCTCGCTGAAAGAGGCCGTCTGGCAATGCTTCCGGAGATCTCCGAACTGTTCCGCAAGTTCCGCTCGGATCTGGAACGCACTGTCGAGATTGACGTCACCGCAGCCTTCGAGCTGACGGAAGAACAGCAGCAGAAGCTGGCCGAGGCCCTGTCGAAGAAACTTGACCGGCAGGTAACGCTTTCCACCCAGGCGGACAAGGCCCTGATTGGCGGTGTGGTTGTACGCACCGGCGACATGGTGATCGACGCCTCTGTACGCGGAAAGCTGAGTAAACTCGCCGACACACTGGGCGCCTGATTTCAGCACAAGGTTTGAGGACAAAGGCATGCAGCAACTGAATCCATCCGAGATCAGTGACATCATCAAGAAGAGAATCGAAAAGCTCGATATCTCTTCGGAAGCAAAAAACGAAGGTACGATCCTGTCGGTTTCCGACGGTATCGTGCTGATCCATGGTCTTGCCGACGTCATGTACGGTGAGATGATCGAATTTGCCAACGGCACCTTCGGGATGGCTCTGAACCTGGAGCGTGATTCTGTTGGTGCGGTTGTGCTGGGTGACTACGAAGAGCTGGCGGAAGGCCAGAAGGTTCGTTGTACCGGCCGCATCCTGGAAGTACCGGTAGGACCGGAACTGATGGGTCGTGTGGTTGACGGTCTGGGTAACGCGGTCGACGGCAAGGGTGATCTGGGTACTTCCCTGACCTCCCCGGTCGAGAAAGTCGCACCGGGCGTTATCGCCCGCCAGTCGGTTGACGAGCCGGTCCAGACCGGTCTCAAGGCCATCGACACCATGGTGCCGATCGGCCGTGGCCAGCGGGAGCTGATCATCGGTGACCGTCAGATCGGTAAGACCGCTGTCGCCATCGACGCGATCATCAACCAGAAGAACACCGGCATCAAGTGTATCTACGTGGCCGTCGGCCAGAAGCAGTCCTCCATCGCTGCCGTGGTACGCAAGCTGGAAGAGCACGGCGCCATGGACCACACCATCGTGGTTGCCGCCGGTGCCGCCGATCCGGCGTCCATGCAGTTCCTGGCCCCCTACTCCGGTACGTCCATGGGTGAGTATTTCCGGGACCGTGGCGAAGACGCTCTGATCATTTATGACGATCTGTCCAAGCAGGCGGTGGCCTATCGCCAGATCTCCCTGCTGCTGCGTCGTCCGCCAGGTCGTGAAGCCTATCCGGGTGACGTTTTCTACCTGCACTCCCGTTTGCTGGAGCGGGCGTCCCGGATCAACGCCGATGAGGTCGAGAAACTGACCAATGGTGAAGTGAAAGGCAAAACCGGCTCGCTGACCGCGCTGCCGATCATCGAAACCCAGGCCGGCGACGTTTCCGCGTTCGTACCGACCAACGTGATCTCCATCACCGACGGTCAGATCTTCCTGGAAACCAACCTGTTCAACTCCGGTATCCGTCCGGCGATGAACGCCGGTGTTTCGGTATCCCGGGTCGGTGGTTCCGCCCAGACCAAGATCATGAAGAAGCTCGGCGGTAACATCCGTCTGGCACTGGCCCAGTACCGGGAACTGGCAGCGTTTGCCCAGTTTGCTTCCGATCTTGACGAAGCAACCCGCAAGCAGCTGGAGCATGGTCAGCGCGTTACCGAGCTGATGAAGCAGAACCAGTACAGCCCGATGACCGTTGCGGAAATGGGCACCGTACTGTTCGCAGCTAACGAAGGCTTCCTGGATGACGTCGATGTCGAGAAGGTCGTCAAGTTCGAGGCGCAGCTTCTGGACTGGATGCGCTCCGAGCAGAAGGAAGTGCTCGACAAGATCGGCGCTGAAGGCAAGTACGACGATGATGTCATGGCCGGCCTGAAAGCTGCTCTGGAGAAATTCAAGACCACTCAAAGCTGGTAAATCCTCTGGCCCGCTCCGTAGCGGGCCAGCTGGTTCCTATGAGTGTCTAACTTGAAAAGGCAGTGACTTATGGCCGTCGGAAAAGAAATACGTAACCAGATCGGAAGCATCAAGAGCACGCAGAAGATCACCTCCGCCATGGAAATGGTGGCGGCGAGCAAGATGCGCAAGGCTCAGGAACGCATGCAGGCGACGCGCCCGTATGCCGAGAAGATGCGTCAGGTTATTGGGCACATCGCGCTGGCCAACCAGGATTACCGTCACAGCTTCATGGTGGAGCGTGAGGTAAACCGGGTTGGTTACATCGTGATTTCCTCTGACCGTGGACTGTGTGGTGGTTTGAACAGCAACCTGTTCAGGAAGCTGGTCCGTGACATGCGTGACTGGAAAAACAAGGGTGTCGAAGCCGACCTCTGTGCAATCGGTCAGAAAGGCGCCTCGTTTTTCCGCAACTATGGCGGCAATGTTGTCGCGGCACTGACCCACCTGGGCGACAACCCCAGCGCGGAAAAGCTCATCGGTAACGTCAAGGTGATGCTGGACGCGTTCGAGGAAGGTCGCATCGACCGGCTGTACGTGGTGCACAACGAGTTTGTGAACACCATGACCCAACAGCCGTCTGTGGAACAGCTGCTGCCCCTGCCGCCCAGCGAAGACGAAGAGATCAGAAATCAGTGGGATTATCTCTACGAGCCGGCTGCGGCAACCATCCTGGATGGACTCCTGCCACGCTATATCGAATCCCAGGTATACCAGGGCGTGGTGGAAAACCTGGCCTGCGAGCAAGCGGCCCGGATGATTGCCATGAAGAGTGCGACTGACAACGCAGGCGACATCATCGATGACCTGCAGCTGGCCTACAACAAGGCCCGTCAGGCAGCCATCACCCAGGAAATTTCGGAGATTGTGAGCGGCGCGGCTTCGGTCTGATGCAGATCATGATCCAACTGGTTTTGAAGACTATTGAGATAACGAGGAACCGAGCATGAGTAGCGGACACATCGTTCAGATCATTGGCGCGGTTATCGACGTGGAATTTCCGCGTGAATCCGTACCCAACGTTTATGACGCACTGCTGCTTGAAGGTGGCGAAACAACTCTGGAAGTCCAGCAGCAGCTGGGTGACGGCATTGTTCGTACTATCGCCATGGGCAGCACCGAGGGCCTCAAGCGGGGCCTGAAAGCAGAAAATACCGGCAAGGCGATTTCCGTTCCCGTGGGCACCCAGACTCTGGGTCGCATCATGGACGTACTGGGTCGTCCCATCGATGAGCAGGGCGAGATCGGTGAGGAAGAGCGCTGGGGCATCCACCGCAAGGCACCGGGCTATGCCGACCAGGCAGCGTCCGCAGACCTGCTGGAAACCGGCATCAAGGTTATCGACCTGATCTGCCCGTTCGCCAAGGGTGGCAAGGTCGGCCTGTTCGGCGGCGCCGGCGTGGGCAAGACCGTTAACATGATGGAACTGATCAACAACATCGCGAAAGAGCACGCCGGTCTTTCCGTATTCGCCGGTGTTGGTGAGCGTACCCGGGAAGGTAACGACTTCTACTACGAAATGAAGGACTCCAACGTCCTTGAGAAAGTTGCCATGGTATACGGCCAGATGAACGAGCCCCCTGGCAACCGTCTGCGTGTGGCCCTGACCGGTCTGACCATTGCCGAGAAGTTCCGTGACGAAGGCCGTGACGTACTGTTGTTCATCGACAACATCTACCGTTATACCCTGGCGGGTACCGAGGTATCGGCACTGCTGGGCCGGATGCCCTCCGCGGTAGGCTACCAGCCGACCCTGGCCCAGGAGATGGGTGAACTGCAGGAACGGATCACGTCCACCAAGGACGGTTCGATCACCTCCATCCAGGCGGTCTACGTACCGGCGGACGATTTGACGGATCCGTCACCCGCGACCACCTTCTCTCACCTGGACGCGACCGTGGTACTGAGCCGTGACATCGCTTCCAAGGGTATCTACCCGGCGATCGATCCGCTGGACTCCACCTCCCGCCAGCTGGATCCGCTGGTCATCGGTGAAGAGCACTACGAAGTGGCCCGTGGGGTACAGACCAACCTGCAGCGCTACAAGGAACTGAAGGACATCATCGCCATCCTGGGTATGGACGAACTGTCAGAAGACGACAAGCTGACCGTTGCCCGTGCCCGTAAGATCGAGCGTTTCCTGTCCCAGCCGTTCCACGTTGCCGAGGTATTCACCGGTTCTCCCGGTAAGTATGTTTCCCTGAAGGAAACCATTAGCAGCTTCAAGGGCATTCTCAATGGCGACTATGATGACCTGCCGGAGCAGGCCTTCTATATGTGCGGTACCATTGAAGAAGCGGTCGAAAAAGCGAAGGAACTGAAATCCAAGGGTGACAAATAAGTCACCTTCCCTTCGCTGACCGACCTGAGAGGCAACTGAGATGGCTATGACCGTACATTGTGACGTCGTAAGTGCCGAGGAAAAAATCTACTCCGGTCTGGTGGAAATGTTGATTGCCACCGGTTCCGAGGGCGAACTGGGCATCAAGCCTGGTCACGCCCCGCTGCTGACTGCTCTGAAGCCCGGCCCGGTCCGGATTCTGAAGCAGGGCGGCGAAGAAGAGATCCTCTATGTCTCTGGTGGCTACCTGGAGGTTCAGCCCTCCATCGTCACCCTGCTGGCCGACACCGCTGTCCGGGCCAAGGACGTGGATGAAGCCGCAGCGCTGGAAGCCCAGCGGGAGGCCGAGAAGGCACTGGTAAACAAGACCGGTGAGTTCGAGTACTCCAGGGCCGCTGCCGAACTGGCAGAAGCCGTGGCACAGCTCCGCACCCTGCAGAAACTGCGCAACAAGGTGCGTTAAGCAGTTTCTGTGGAATGTGTGCTCACCGAAGCCGCATCCCGACTGGTGGCGCTATCAGATTCCAGGTCTGGCAAGCGTTATCATGAGGGTTGCGGCTTTTTTGTTGAAAAAAGTCTCCGATAAGGGGATTCCATATCTACCCGAGGAATCAGGAACCGGCCATGACAGCCCCCCTCCACGTCATCATCCTGGCCGCCGGTCAGGGCTCCCGCATGAAATCCTCGCTACCGAAGGTACTCCACAAGGTGGCCGGAAAGTCCATGCTGCACCATGTTATGGATACCGCCCGCCGTCTTGGCGCAGACGGAATTCACGGTGTCATCGGGCACGGTGCGGATCAGGTAAGGGCGGTTACCCCGGCGGATGACGTTGCCTGGGCTCTGCAGGAACAGCAGTTAGGTACCGGACACGCGGTGGCCCAGGCGTTACCCGCGGTTCCGGACGGTGTAGTGGTGCTTGTGCTGTATGGCGACGTGCCCCTGATCAACCCGGAAACCCTGGTGGCACTGGTGTCGCGGGTCAACGACCAGAGCCTTGGTCTGCTGACCGTGGACCTCGACAACCCGGATGGCTATGGCCGGATCCTCCGCAATGAACATGGCCAGGTGACCGCCATTGTCGAGCAGAAGGATGCGACCGATTCGCAGAAGGCGATCCGGGAAGTAAACACCGGCATACTCGCGGTCTCCTCCGATCACCTCAAGCGGTGGTTGCCGGAACTGTCCAACAGCAATGCCCAGGGTGAATACTACCTGACCGACATCATCGCCATGGCGTCGGACGAGGGGCTGAGCATCGAAGTCGCCCAGCCGAGCCATGAAGAAGAAGTCCAGGGCGTGAACAACCGTGTGCAACTGGCCGAACTGGAGCGCTGGTACCAGCAATGCGAAGCGCAGCGCCTGATGACCGAGGGGGCAACCCTGGCGGATCCGGCCCGGGTGGATGTCAGGGGCAACCTGACCATCGGTCAGGACGTGCTGATCGACGTGAACGTGGTGTTCGAGGGCAACGTGACGCTCGGCAACCATGTGTCTATCGGACCCAATTGCGTGATCCGCGATGCTGATCTTGCGGATGATGTTACCGTAGAGGCCAACTCGATAATCGACGGGGCGGTGGTCGCGGAGCGGTGTCAGGTCGGCCCCTTTGCCCGTCTGCGCCCGGGCACTCGTCTTGCCCGCTCCGCCAAGGTGGGCAATTTCGTGGAAACCAAGAAAGCCGACGTGGGCGAAGGCAGCAAGATCAACCACCTGAGTTACGTGGGCGATGCCACCTTGGGTCGTAATGTGAATGTAGGTGCGGGTACCATTACCTGTAACTATGATGGGGTGAATAAATTTCAGACGGTGTTGGGTGACAATGTCTTCGTGGGCTCCAATACCGCTCTCGTGGCACCGGTGACCGTGGATAATGACGCCGTGATTGGTGCGGGCTCTACCATTACCGCCCATGTTGATAAAAAGGACCTGGCGGTTGCTCGCAGCCGCCAGCGCAATATCAAGGGCTGGAAACGGCCGGAAAAGAAAGACTGACCCACGGGCAACAGGACGGAAGCAATATGTGTGGCATTGTTGGAGCAGTTTCCCAGAGGGATGTGGAAGGCATACTGATGGAAGGCCTGAGGCGCCTGGAGTACCGGGGCTATGATTCCGCTGGCCTGGCCATCCTGGACAGCCGTGGCCAGCTCAACCGGGCCCGTGAGCTGGGCAAGGTTGCAGCCCTGGCTGATGCAGTGGCCGCGCAACCGGCGCCGGGTAACGTCGGTATCGCTCATACACGCTGGGCAACCCATGGTGAGCCTTCCCAGGTCAATGCCCACCCCCACATGTCCGGGGAACGCCTGGCCGTGGTCCACAATGGCATTATCGAGAACTATCAGGAGTTGCGTGACGCACTGCGGGCAGAGGGCTACGAGTTTACCTCCCAGACCGACACCGAAGTCGTCGCCCACCTGATCGAAAAGCACTACCGCAAGGGAGAAGGCCTGTTCAGCGCCGTTCGCGCCGCTATCAGTCAGGTGCGTGGTGCCTTTGCCCTGGCCGTGCTCCATGCCGATGAGCCCGACCACCTGGTGGCCTGCCGGGAAGGCAGCCCGCTGGTGGTCGGTGTGGGTATCGGCGAGAATTTCGCCGCCTCGGATCAGCTGGCCCTGCTCCCGGTTACCGACCGCTTCATGTTCCTGGAGGAAGGCGACATTGCCGATATCCGCCAGGACCGAGTCGACATCATCGACCGGGAAGGCCAGACGGTGGAGCGGGAAGTCACCCGCTTTGAACATGGCCACGACGCTGCCGACAAGGGCGAATACCGCCATTACATGCTCAAGGAAATCTACGAGCAGCCAGCGGTCATCAAGGCCACCATGGAAGGCCGCATCACCGACAGCCGTGTGCTGGAACAGGCCTTGGGTACCGAAGCCGGCAAGCTGCTGGAGGATGTTCGCCACGTGCAGATCATCGCCTGTGGCACCAGCTACCACGCCGGCATGGTGGCCCGATACTGGATCGAGGAGCTCGCCGGTGTGCCCTGTTCCGTGGAAGTGGCGTCGGAATTTCGCTACCGCAAGCACGTGATCCAGCCGGATACCCTGTTCCTGTGTATCTCCCAGTCCGGCGAGACCGCCGACACCCTGGCCGCCCTGCGCCAGGCCAAAAAGGCCGGTTTCCGTGCCGCCCTGGCCATCTGCAACGTGGCGGGCAGCTCGCTGGTACGGGAATCCGACCTGGTGGTGATGACCCAGGCCGGTCCGGAAATCGGTGTCGCTTCCACCAAGGCTTTCACCACCCAGCTTACCGCCCTGCTCCTGTTCACCCTGGCCCTGGCCCGCCACAACGGCCTGCCGGAAGAAAAGGAAGCGGAAATTGTCCAGGCCCTGCGTAAGGTGCCTGGCCAGGTAGCGGACGTGCTGGCCCTCGATGGCGACATCGCCGAGCTCAGCGAAGCCTTTGTGGACAAGCACCACAGCCTGTTCCTGGGCCGCGGCTCCCAGTTCCCGGTGGCCCTGGAAGGCGCCCTCAAGCTCAAGGAAATTTCCTACATCCATGCCGAAGCCTACCCGGCAGGCGAATTAAAACACGGTCCCCTGGCCCTGGTGGACAGCGAAATGCCGGTGGTCACCGTGGCCCCCAACAACGACCTGGTGGAAAAACTCAAGTCCAACCTGGAAGAGGTCCGCGCCCGCGGCGGCGAGCTATTCGTTTTCGCTGACCGCGACGCCGGCGTAACTGCCGAGGACGGCATCCACGTCATGCAGATCCCGTCGGTACACCCCATCACCGCACCCATTGTATTTACCGTGCCGCTGCAGCTGCTGGCGTACCATGTGGCGGTGCTCAAGGGCACGGATGTGGACCAGCCGCGGAATCTGGCGAAAAGTGTGACGGTGGAGTAAGTCTTCCAACGAACGTTCTGAAGCAAAACTGATACGTTCCTGTCTGGATCGATATGCAAAGGAAACGGCGTTTTTCTTTGCATATGACAGGTCACGTGTCTAGAAAATTGAAAAATCCAGGCATTCTCCAGGCAATCAGCTCCGGCCACGTCGCCTTAATTAACTGCTTCAGCACCGTAACCAGCTTTGCGCCCCCACTTTGTTTCACTCCCTGTCGTCAGTGAGCTCATCCAACAGTTTCTTGCCCAGCCGTTTTACCTGCGACTACACTTTGATTTCCGCAACTTATCTTTGCCAGGCACCTGTCGATGGATTTGCCATCGATCGCGCTGGATAGCGGATCAGTATTTTACGGATGCGTAAAAAGTAAACCTGGAGGGTGGGGGACCATGAGCGCTACGCAACATTACGTTCTATTGCTGGGGATAGCGCTTGGCACCGTGGGTGTGGTTCTGAGCCTTTATTGCCTTGCCCGAAGCCTGGGCCTGACACAAAAGGAGCCAGGCAAGGATGTGCCGGCGAGCTCCGGGGTACTGTCGCGGGACCCGGTATGGGGGCGCTATCACGCCCGTTACTACGGATACGCGTTGCTGTTTCTGGCCTTTGATATGGAGATGGCTTTCATGTACCCGTGGGCGGTCGTGTACAAGGAAGTAGGGTTGGTTGCTCTGCTTGATATGGGCGTGTTTCTTGCCATTCTCTTTCTCGGCCTGTTGTATGGATGGAGTCAGGGGGCCCTGAGGCGCCAATGACACCTGATCCAACACTGACCATTACAGGCGCCCGCCAGAAGCGGCCCTCATTGCTTCAGAAGCTGGTCTCCCGGGCGTTGGCGCGCAACCTGAGCTGCCTGGTTGTTCCGGGACCGGAAGTGGCCCTCGCCCATGGCCTGGATGTAACGGCGGCGGGAATGCGCATCACCGCTACGCCTCGCGATGCCGGCGTACTCCTGATTGTCGGGGAGTTGTCAGAGAAAATGAGCGATGCCGTGGCGGTACTCTATGCGCAGATGCCCCGGCCGCGAGCCATCCTTATGCTGGGCGGACAGACACCGTCATCCTTACCCGATGCCGATATTTGCGCAGGTCTTTCGCAAGCGGAGCTTATTGATGCGGCTGACCGGCTGAAGCATGCACTGGCGGAGGGCGCCTTTACAGACTCAACCGAGGATTTCGACGCCTCTGTGCTCCATACCAGGATCGAGTATGTCTGTCCCATGCATCCGGAAGTTGTCGAAGACGAGCCGGGCAGCTGCCCCAAGTGTGGCATGGATCTGGTGGCCCACGAGGCCGGGGACTCAGCCTCCGAGCACGAGCACGAGCACGAGCACGAGCACGATCATGAACATCACCATGATCATGAATCCGAATCCGAATCCGAATCCGAATCCGAATCCGAATCTGAACCTGAAGCCCACCACTATGGTCATGAACACCACGAGCACGAGCATGGCCATGATCACGAGCATCACAGCCACCATGATCACCAACAGGACCATGAGCAGGAGCACGATCATGAGCATCACCAGGACGATGGGCACGATCAGGACCATGGTGATGAGCAGCAACAGGGCCATGCTCACGAAAAAGCCGGGACCGAATATACCTGCCCCATGCACCCGGAAATAATCCAGCACGAGCCCGGCAGTTGCCCAAAGTGCGGCATGGATCTGGTAGCCCGCGACGACGGGGAAGATGAGGACACCGGAGAAGGGGCTTCCGGGCACGGCCACGATCATGAACATCACCATGATCACGAACATCAGCACGATGAATCTGACGACCACTCAGAGCATGAGCAGTCCGGCCATGATCACGGTGGACACGATCACAGTGGGCATGATCATGGTGAACACGATCACGGTGGCTCGGGATTCATGTCCATGATCGAAGTGACCAAAGACCTGCCGCGCAGCGCCGATGGCCTGCAGATGGACTGGCTTGAGGTGCCGTTCGGGCCGGTTTTCTCCGGTCTGCCAGGTGGTCTGAAATTGACGCTGACGCTTGATGGTGACGGCGTGACCGAAGGGCAGGCGACATCCCTGGTGGGCATGACCACGGAAGGCAAAGAAGATGAAGCGATGGATGCCGATACCTTCATCGAGCATCTGTCGACGGCAATGCCGCTGGCGCCCGTGAGCTACCGCCTGTTGGCATGCCGGGCAATCGAGCAGGCGGCTGGACTGGAGGACGATCCGGAAATTTCCCGGGCGCGGGAGGTTGCCCTTGAGCGCGAGCGCATCGGCAGTCATCTTGGCTGGTTGGCTCAGCTGGGTCGTCAGCTCGGCTTCGCATGGTTGGCGCAACGGGCTTCGACCCTGCAACTGGAAATCAGAGATGCCAATCGGGACAGAATTGCTGCTCTGGAGCCAGCATTTCGCACATTGGGTACCCGTCTCGAGCGAACGCCTTTGCTTAAATCACGACTGAAGGGTATCGGCGTACTGCCATCGGAATCTTCTGATCTACGCGGCCCCGTAGCGCGTGCTGTCAAGGAAGGCGGAGATGCCTGGGCACGATTGTGGCAGCGCCTGACCGAGATATCGGCCAGCCTCGACCTTATCAAGTCGGGTGGGGAACCGGAGCTGCCGGTTCTGCGCGACATTGGCGATGTATCAGGAACCGGTGAGGCGACCGTTGACACTCCGCGCGGCGAGGCCAGGCTAAGTCTGAAACTGGAGCGTGGGAAGGTGAAGTCCTACCAGCTGGACACCGCCTGTCGTCACCATATCGACCTGGTCGCGAAGCTCGCCGAGGGCCAGGAGCTGGGCGATGCGCTGTTGGCGGTCGGCTCACTGGACCTTTCGCCCTGGGAGGTGATCTCGTGACCGTCGCTATCGTTTTGCTCGCGTTGCTTGGCGGCGCCTGGCTGCTTGCCGTGATCGAGGGCTGGGTGACAACCGGTCGCCTGCGTCCGGGCGCGCCAATGCTCAGTGGCCTGGCGTACCTCGGTCGTGAATCCATTGTGCCGCGCTCGCCCGACCGGGTCTTTTTCGAGGCGGCGCCGGTGCTGCTTCTGGTAGTCGCAGTGCTTGGCGCGGCGGTGCTCCCGCTGGCGCCGGACCTGATCATCGCGGATCTGGGCACCGGTGCACTGTTCGTCAACGCCGCCCTGGCCTACGTGCTGGTCGCGCTGATCATGGCGGGCTGGGGGCCGGATGGCGCCTACGCGATGATCGGGGGCTGGCGTTTTCTCGGTCAGCTTATCGCCTATTCCATGCTGATTGTCATGCCGATCACGGCTGTGGCCATGCGCGCTGAGTCCCTGGTGAACACCGCGATCGTTGGCTCCCAGACCAGCTTGTGGAACATCGTCTACCAGCCGCTGGGTTTCGTGCTGTTTATCATCGCCGCCATGGCGCTTGCCTTCCGCTCGCCGTTCGATCTGCCCACTGCGGAGGGGGAACTTGCCGGAGGTGTGGACGCCGAATACACCGGCGTGCGCCTGGCGGTTCTGCGCCTGGCGCGCCTGATGCTTGTGGTCACGCTGGCTTCCGCGGCGACGGTGTTTTACCTCGGCGGCTGGCACGGGCCGCTGCTGCCGCCCTGGGCCTGGAGCCTTATCAAAACCCTAGCCGTAGCCGTATTGATGCTCCTGGCCGGTCGTTATCTGCCGCGCATTCGTGAGGCGGATCTGATGAGGTGGTGCTGGACTCTGGGGATTCCCCTGGCACTGCTGAATATCATTATTGTCGGTGTACTGATACTGGTGGTTCCATAATGTACGCACAGGCGTTTTTCGTTGCCGTTTTCGGGCTGGCCGCCATCGGCTTTGGCGTGGTGGTGTTCCGCACATCGTCCATGGTTCGCTCCGCGCTGGCGCTGTTGTTTTCGCAGACGGCCGTTGGCTGCATGTTTCTGGCGATGCAGACCGAGTTTCTGGGTGTGCTGCAGATCATGATGATGGCCACGGAGATGAGCATTATGGCCATCTTCATGGTGATGTTCATGATGGATCCCGGTGGTCTCGGCGGCATGGACATGAGCCACCAGAAGCGCTTTTCCATTGGTGCCGGAGTGAGTGCTGCCGCTGTTGCCATTGCCGTTGCACTGCTGTCCGACTGGGGCCCCGTGGCGGAGCAGGTAGCGGACGCGGAAGCACAGACACGGGCGCTGGGCATGGAGCTGCTCGGGCGCTCGATGATGATCTTCGAAACCGCCGGCATCACTATCCTGACCGCGATGATCGCGGCCACGGCGGTGGCAATCCCGGTGCAGAACCTGGCGAGTAAAGACGACAAGGAGGCATCGGAATGACCGCAGTTCTGATCGTGGCGCTTCTGACCGGTGCCATCCTGTTCGGTATCGGCATCTATGGTGCGCTGTCCCAGACCAACCTGGTAATGATCATGATGGGCGTGGAGCTGATGCTGGCGGGCGCAATGGTGAACCTGGTCGCTTTCTGGCGTTTTCTGCATCCTGAAGCCTATTCCGGCCAGATGTTTGTGCTGGTGGTGATGACCGTGATGGCGCTGGAAATGGCGGTCGGCTTCGGCGTTGCCATCGCACGGTTCCGGGCAAAGGGCTCGGTAGAGATGGAAGAGGCGGAGGACCTGAAAGGATGAGTGGAGTGGTCCTGCCGATATTACCGCCGCTGATCGCCGCTCTGGTCGTGTTGATAATGCGCCGGGGTGGAGCTGCGCTGGCCCTGGTTGGCGCAACGCTCAGCCTGGCGGGAAGCCTCTGGCTCCTGGCCCGGGTCGCTGGTGGCCAGAACGAAACCCTGCTTCTGCCCGGTCTGCCGGACATGCTGCTGCGACTGGTCGCCGGGTCGCTGACGGCAATGCTGAGCGTGGCGGTGGCGACGGTCGGAACCTTCGTGCTGATATATGCCGTCGGCTATATGAAGCGAGAGTCCGGTCAGGCGCGCTTTTATGCCGTGATGTCTCTGTTCCTGGCCGCCATGCAGGCGCTGGTGCTGGCTGGTGACTGGGTTCTGCTGCTGGCGGCCTGGGAGCTGATCGGCCTGTGCAGTTACCTGTTGATCGGCTTCTGGTTTCAGCGGCCCGAAGCAGTGAACGCTGCCAGCCGTGCCTTCCTCTACACCCGCAGCGCCGATCTCGGGCTTTACGTTGCGGTATTCATGCTTATCGGGTCGTCAGGCACCAGTGAGATTGCCGCCTCCCTCGACGCTGGCAGTAGCGCATCAACTGCCGCCGGGCTTCTGTTGCTGCTGGCCGCCATGGGCAAGTCAGCGCAGGTTCCCCTGCAGGACTGGCTCATGCGCGCCATGGCGGGCCCGACACCGGTCTCGGCATTGCTGCACTCGGCCACGCTGGTGGCGGCGGGCGCGATCCTGCTGATCCGGTCGACCCCGCTGCTGACGCCCGAGGTGCTTTTCGCCGTCGGGCTTGTCGGTGGCATTACCACGGTTGCTGCGGGGATCATTGCTCTTGCCGAGTGTGATCTCAAACGCCTGCTCGCGGCTTCCACGGCCAGCCAATATGGCCTGATGCTGATTGCGGTCGGCGCCGGGTTCCCGATGGCTGCGTTTTTGCACCTGATCGCCCATGCCGCCATCAAGAGCACTCTGTTTCTGGCTGCCGGCGACTTCCAGCATGCCCGCGACGGTACCGCTTTTGATCAGCTCGAGGGCGTTGGCCGGGCCAGGCCCTGGGCCTTTGCCGGATTTGCACTGGCGGCGCTGGCGCTGGCGGGCATCCCGCCGCTGAGCGGATTCTTCTCCAAGGATGCGGTAATTGCCGCCGCCCTGTCCTCGCCAGGCATTGCGTGGCTTGGCCCGCTGGCACTGGCGGGCACATTGCTGACCGGCGCCTATATGGCCCGGGCTTTGCGCCTGCTATGGCAAGGCTCGGGCGAGACCCGGCCGGTAGACGGTAGTGCCTGGATGCGCATCGGCATTTGGGGTCTGGTGATCCCGGCCGCTGTCCTGGGTCTGGCCTTTGGTCCCATCGAGGCAATGCTTGATCTGCCGGCCGCGGAAGCCGAAGGCACTGGCGCCATGCTGTTCGGACTGATCGCCGCGGCGGGTGGCCTGGCGCTGGGCTGGCTGGTACCGGTCCAGCGCCTGCTTGGCCCTGTCCACCCATGGGCGGAATCGGGGCTGGTGGTTGCGGGAGGGCTGACGGTCTGGATAGGTCGGCCCGCAATGGCCGTTGCCCGGGGGTGTGAACGTTTGGATGGTCATCTTTATACCGCTGCGCTTCGCGTTGGCCGGGCGGCTCTCATCGTTGCCCGTGGGGGCGAACGCCTGGAACAGGGTCTGTATATGGCCGTGCTTGTTTCTGGCCGTGCCAGTCTGGCCGTGGCTGATTGGGTGCGGGTGGGGGATGAGCGCCGAATCGACGGCCTGATATTCGCCCTGGTGGCCGGTGTGCGCGCCCTGGGCGCGCGAGCGCGAACCCTGCAAAGCGGCCTGATCCACCACAGCCTGGCCATCAGCGCCGTAGCCGCCGCCGTGACACTTGTCATCCTGTTTATGGCTTCATTGAGTTTCTAGAGGAAACCCGTACTCATGCTACCACTTGTCTCTCTTACCCTGTTCCTGCCACTCGCCGGCGCCGTGCTGATTCTGTGTTTGCCGAAGCCGACGGCGCGCACGGTGCACGGTATAGCGATAGCCAGTGCCGCCCTGACCCTGGTCGGCGCTCTGGCCATGTGGCTGCAGGGTGTGAGTGGTGAGGGCTTTTCCCAGGTCGAAGAGCTGGAATGGATCCCGGCCATCGGCGCGGCCTATCGAGTCGGGGTTGATGGCATCAGCCTGCCGCTGGTGCTGCTGAGTGCCGTGCTTTTCCTGGTGGCCCTGATCTACGCTTCGTCGCTTCGCGATCGTCCGCGAGCCTACGTGGCCCTGGTCCTGCTTCTGGAGACCACGGCCATCGGTACCTTTAGCGCCCTCGATGGGATCCTTTTCTATGTCTTCTTCGAAGTCTCCCTGGTGTCGATGTATTTCATGATCGCCGGGTGGGGGCACGAGGACCGCCAACGTGCAGCGCTGATGTTCTTTATCTACACCCTGCTGGGCAGCCTGCCATTGTTGCTCGCTATTCTGGGGCTTTACCTGGGCAGCCCTGAGCCTACCTTCGATATGCGGGCCTGGATTGCCAATCCGCCACTGGAGGGGGCGGCGGCCATGTGGGCGCTGATCGCCATGCTGATTACCTTTGCGGTCAAGATTCCCGCGGTGCCGTTGCATACCTGGTTGCCCGCTGCCCACGTTCAGGCGCCGACCGTCGGCAGTGTCATTCTGGCCGGCATCATGCTGAAGTTCGGCACTTACGGTCTGGTGCGCTTCGCCCTGCAAATGACCCCCGAGGCGTTCCGCGAAGCCGGCATTGTGGTTCTGGTCTTCGGTGTGGTCAGCGCGATTTACGGCGCCTTCGCGGCCCTGGCACAGACGGATCTCAAACGCCTGGTTGCCTATACGTCAGTCAACCACATGGGCTATGTGATTGTCGGTGTTGCCGTGGCAGCGTTGACTCTGGACCCGGCGATACGCGCCACCGCTCTGGATGGCGCGGTGCTGCAGATGTTCAGTCACGGTCTGGTCACCGGCGCCCTGTTCTTTCTGGTGGGCATGATCCAGGAGCGCGCCGATACCCGCGAAATGGGCGAGTTTGGCGGCTTACTCAAAACAGTTCCGCTGCTTGGCTGGTTCTTCGTGCTGGCTGCTTTCGCCTCTCTGGGTCTCCCGGGCCTGGCGCACTTCCCGGCTGAGTTCCAGATATTTCTCGCCACCCTGGGTACCACGCCTATCGCTGTTGTTGTGGTTCTGGGTATTGCCATTATCGCCGGAACCTTTCTCAAGGCGCTCCGTGAAACCTTTATGGGTGAGCCCCTGAAGCGCTGGCACGCCATGCCGGATCTGGGTATGCGGGAGCTGCTTGTCGTGGTGCCATTGCTGCTGCTCACCGTCGCCACAGGCGTTGCCCCGTCCTGGGTTCTTGACGTCATTCACCGGACCACATCGGCACTGGTGCTGTAATGGGTCGTGATCTCGCATTAATCATTCCGGAAATTGCCGTCCTGTTGACGGCTGTCGGTGCGCTGATTGCGGAGATGCTGCGTCGGCCCCGAATTGCGCTGGTCGTTGCCGTCATCGGTCTGTTCGTGGCCACGGGGTTGACCCTGCGCCTGGTGGGCACAGACACAACGGTGTTCGGCGGCAGCTTCCGGATCGACACACTGAGCATCTGGGCCAAGCTCATACTGCTGCCTGCCACCGTGCTTACGATGCTGTTGGCGCGGGTGGATGTTGGGGGAAGCGCACGTGAGGGCACGGTCTACAGCCTGCTGTGCTTTGCCACCGTCGGCGCCCTGGTGCTGGCGGGGGCCGGGGATACCATGTTCCTGGTGCTGGGTACATTGCTGACCGGTCTGGCGACCTTCGCCCTGGTCGCCTATCCGGACACCGACCCGGCGACCGAAGCCGCCATGAAATTCTTTGTGTTCGCTTCGGTCACCACGGCAATCATGATCTTCGGCCTGAGCTACTGGTTCGGCGCCGCCGGTTCCACGCTGATCGCCGATCTGCCAGCGATGGACAAGATGCCGTTGGCTGTCATTCTCGGGTTCGTGGCTGTCGTCGTGGGTCTGGGCTACAAGGCGTCGCTGGTTCCGTTTCATTTCTGGGCACCCGACGCCTACGAGGGCGCACCCTTGTCCATTGCGGCCTACCTGTCCGTCGTGCCCAAGGTCGGGGCGCTGTTCGCGCTGACGCAGGTGGTTCGCGACCTGCCCCCGGAAACCGGCTGGACGGTCGTTATCGCGGGCCTGGCCGTGCTGAGCATGACCTATGGCTATCTCGCTGCGCTGGTGCAGGATAACGTTATCCGGCTGCTGGCCTATTCGTCGATTGCCCAATCCGGCTATTTCCTTCTGGGCATCGTGGCGGTGGGCGCCAGTGAGCTTGCCTTGACATCAATCATCCTGTTCGCTGCTGCCTATGCGGCCATGAACCTGGGTGCGTTCGCCGTTGCCGCCGCAACCGGTCGTACCCTGAACGATTTCAGTGGGCTGGGGCGCGCGCGGCCGCTCATGGGAATTGCCATGGTGATCTTCCTGCTGTCGCTGGTCGGCATACCACCACTGGCCGGCTTCGTCGGCAAGTTCCTGCTCTTTGCAGCCGCCATAGATGCGCAGTTTACCTGGCTGGCAGTCGTGGCGATCGTGAACACCGTACTCTCGCTGGCGGTGTATCTGCGCATTATCGTGCCGATGTACAGGGCCGGAAATATGGCACCCGCTGCACCGGACCCATGGCTCGGAGTTGTGGTGATAACAGCGTTTGCAGCCACCCTTATTATTGGGCTGGCTGCCCAGTTTTTCCTCGTGTAGGCCGACGCTGCCTCACGATGTGACGTTTCGAAAGCTGCCGGTCAGCCGGCGGCCTCCCGCAGCTCCCGCGCGGCTGCCACCATATTCTCCAGCGCCGGAATCACCTCTTCCCACTGGCGGGTCTTCAGGCCGCAGTCCGGGTTTATCCACAGGCGTTCCGCCGGCACCCGTTCCGCCGCCTTGCTCATCAGGGTGACGATCTGCTCCCGGGATGGAATGTTCGGCGAGTGGATGTCGTAGACGCCGGGGCCGATTTCGTTGGGGTAGTGGAATTCCTCGAACACATCCAGCAGTTCCATGGCGGAGCGGGAGGTTTCGATGGTGATCACGTCGGCGTCCATGCGGGCGATGTCCTTGATGATGTCGTTGAACTCCGAATAGCACATATGGGTATGGATCTGGGTGGTATCGCTGACGCCATTGGCCGTAATGCGGAAGGCGTCCACGGCCCAGTCCAGATACTCCTGCCATTGCGAACGTCGCAGGGGCAGACCTTCCCGCAGGGCGGCTTCGTCGATCTGGATGATGTTGACGCCGGCGGCCTCCAGGTCCAGCACCTCCTGGCGGATGGCCAGGGCCAGCTGGAACGCTGTATCGCGCCTGGGCTGGTCGTCCCGCACGAAGGACCAGTTGAGAATGGTCACTGGCCCGGTCAGCATGCCCTTCAGCGGCTTGTCGGTGAGGGAGCGGGCGTAGGCGATCCATTCCACGGTCATGGGCCCGGGGCGCTGGATGTCGCCGTACAGAATCGGTGGCTTCACGCACCGGGAGCCGTAGGACTGTACCCAGCCAAAGCGGGTGAACAGATAGCCTTCCAGCTGTTCGCCGAAGTATTCCACCATGTCATTGCGCTCCGCCTCGCCATGGACCAGTACGTCCAGCCCGAGTTTTTCCTGTTCACGTACGGCCCGCTCGATTTCCGCCTTCATGGTAGTGACATAAAGCTCGCGGCTGATCTCCTGTTTGCGCCAGGCCAACCGGGTCTTGCGGATGCCTGTCGTCTGGGGAAAAGAGCCGATGGTGGTGGTCGGGTAGCGGGGCAGCTTCAGGGCGACTGCCTGTTGTTCCGCCCGAACGGGGTAGGGACTCTGACGCTCGCCCAGTTCCGGGGTGATGCCCTGAACCTGCTGCTTCACGGTGGGGTTATGGACCCGGGTGGAGTTCCGGCGTCTGGCAATGGCCCGGGCGTTGTCCGCCAACGGAGCGGCCACTGCGTCGGTCCCTTCGTTGAGGGCAATCCTGAGCACCCGGAGTTCGTCCAGCTTCTGGGTGGCGAAGGCCAGCCAGCTGCGGACTTCCGGATCCAGCTCTGTCTCCGGCTCCAGGTCCACCGGAACATGCAGCAGAGAGCAGGAGGGCGCTAACCACAGGCGATCCCCCAGCTTGTCATGGATCGGCGTCAGCCATTCCAGCAATGCACCCAGATCCGTCTTCCAGATGTTGCGGCCATTGATCACCCCCAGGGACAGCACCTTATGGGGCGGCAGCCAGTCGACCACAGCGTTTACTTCCTGGCAGCCGCGAACGGCATCCACATGCAGCCCGGCCACCGGCAGCTTGCAGGCCTGCTGAAGGTTTTCCCCCAGGGTGCCAAAGTAGGTGGTCAGCAGCAGTTTTGCGCGGCTGGATTTCAGTTGGTGGTAGGCGGTCTCGAAGGCCAGTTTCCAGTCGGCGTCCAGCTCGGTGACCAGGATGGGTTCGTCCACCTGTACCCAGTCCACGCCCAGGTCCGCCAGTTGATCCAGCAGCTGACCATACACTGGCAGCAGGTGCTCCAGCAGTTCCAGCCGCTGGTACCCGTCCCGGGCCTTGCACAACCACAGGTAGGTGACCGGGCCGATGATCACCGGCTTGGGGGTGACGCCAGCGCTGCGGGCTTCGGCAATCTGGTCCACCAGGCGCTGACTGTTGAGGGAGAAGACCGTGTCTTCGGACACTTCCGGGACGATGTAGTGATAGTTGGTATCGAACCACTTGGTCATCTCTCCGGCCGCCACGCCGGAACAGCCGCAATCCGCCGGGGAACGGCCGCGGGCCACGCGGAAGTAGTGGTCCAGCTCGCTGCCTTTCAGCCCCTGTACCCGCTCCGGCAGATGGCCCAGGGTGAAGCTCATGTCCAGTACATGGTCGTAAAGGGAAAAGTCCCCCACCGGCGCCAGGTCCAGGTCTACCTGGGTCTGCCAGTTCTGCTCCCGCAGGGATTTTGCGGTGGCTAGCAGTTCGTCGGTGTTGGTGTTCTGCTTCCAGTAGTCTTCCAGTGCGAACTTCAGTTCCCGGCGGGTACCGATGCGGGGAAACCCGAGGTTGTGTGTCAGTGCCATGGTGTTGCTCCCTGTGGATCAATAAGTGACCGGGAGCATAGCGACTGCAATTCATGACGAAAAATGGTTAAATGTCAACAAACCATGACATTAATTCATGAGAAGCCATGATCGAACGAAGCCACCTCAAGATCCTGCGGGAAATCGAACGCCAGGGATCCCTGACGGCCGCCGCCAGTGCCCTGAACCTGACCCAGTCCGCCCTCAGCCACAAGATCACCCGGCTGGAACAGTTGCTGGGCACGCCGTTATGGCTGAAGGAAGGCCGGGGCCTGAAGCTGACCCAGGCCGGGGAATACCTGCTGCAGGAGGCGAACCGCCTGTTGCCCCAGTTGGAACGGGTGGATGAACGCCTGCTGCAGTTCGCCCGGGGTGAGCGCGGTGCCCTCAACATCGGCATGGAATGTCACCCCTGCTATCAGTGGCTGCTGAAGGTGGTGGACCCCTTCCTGTCCCGCTGGCCGGGGGTGGATGTGGACGTGACCCAGAAGTTCCAGTTCGGTGGTATGGCGGCGCTGTTCAACCACGACATCGACCTGCTGGTGACCCCGGACCCCATCCGCCGGGAAGGCATCCACTTCGAACCGGTGTTTCCCTACGAGCAGGTGCTGGTGGTCAGCCGCGACAGTCCCCTGGCCGGTCTGGACCGGGTCACCCCGGACCAGGTAGCAGCCCAGACTCTGTATACCTACCCGGTAGCTGTCGAGCGCCTGGACATCTTCCAGCAGTTTCTGCTGCCCGCCAACTGCCTGCCCCGGAAGCACAAGGTACTGGAAGCCACCGAAATGATGCTGCAGATGGTCGCTGCCGGGCGTGGAGTCGCCACGCTGCCCCTGTGGCTGGTGGAGGAATACGCCGAGACCCTGCCCATTGTCCCGGTGCGACTCGGGGAGCAGGGTATCCACAAGCACATCAACCTGGGCGTCAGAACCGCCGACCTCCACGACCAGCATACCCGCGCCTTTATCGGGATAGCGGCAGAGAGCCCCCCGGCGTGATCACTTCCGCCTTCTGAAATATCCCGGTTGTTAGGGAAGGTTTCTCTGTATATAGTGTTGTTGTCCTTGGCGCACTACCAGATATAGTGATTAATCCATGATCAGCCTGGTAACGGGAATCCGGTGAGAATCCGGAACTGACGCGCAGCGGTATTGGGGAACGAGCGGGCATCACGACACTGGCACACGCCGGGAAGTCGCCCGCAAGGCCGAACCGAAAGGTTCACGCCCCTGAGTCCGAAGACCTGCCCTGGACAGAGTGCTGTGCCTTCGCGTCTTAAAGGTAAGCAGACAGATTCTTGATGCTGCGACTGCTCAATGTCGATGGCGACAGCTTGCGGGCCACTGTTGTTTATCCCCTCTCCCCTGGCGGGAGAGGGTTAGGGTGAGGGGGAAAGCGTCGTACTCCGGCGTTGAAGTCTCCCCCCCTCACCCCGGCCCTCTCCCGCCAGGGGAGAGGGGGAAATGCATCCGCAAGCTTTGGTGATCGGTAGTTCGATCCTGCCCTGGAATCTCCTGCAACGCGAAGCCAGCAATCCCAACGCGTTGTAAAGGAGAACACCCATGTCCACAGCCCTGGCCGAAGCACCCCAGGCCACCACCGCATCCCTCCAGGTCATCAAACGAAACGGCACCCTGGTCGGCTTTGACCCTTCCAAGATAAGCGTTGCCGTCACCAGGGCCTTCCTCGCTGTGGAAGGCGATCAGGCCGCCGGTTCTGCTCATATCAATCATGCCGTGAAACAGGTCACCGATCAGGTCCTGCAGGCCATCAGCCGTCGCCTGAAGGCCGGCGGCAAGGTGCATATCGAGGACATCCAGGACCAGGTGGAGCTGGCCCTGATGCGGGGCGGTGAACAGAAGGTAGCCCGGGCCTACGTCCTCTACCGGGAAGAACACGCCCGCCAGCGGGCACAGGACGAGCCGGTGGAAGCCCACCCCCACCTGACCGTGAAAAAGGCCAACGGCGAGCTGGCCCCCCTGGACCTGGGCCTGATGAAACTGCAGGTGGAGCAGGCGGCCCATAGCCTTGAAGGCATCGACGGCGAGTCCCTGGTGGAGGACGCCCTGCGCAACCTATACGACGGCATCGAGGAGACCGGTGTACTCTCTGCCCTGGTCATGACCGCCCGCGGCCGCATCGAGCAGGAGCCGGACTACAGCGCCGTCACCGCCCGCCTTTTGCTGGAACAGATCCGGCTGGAAACCGCTGGGGCTCTTAATCTGCCTACTGACCTTTCGTTGGCCGAGGTTTACCCTCGGGCTCTCAAGGCGTTTATCCACGAAGGCATCCATTATGAATTGCTGGACGAAGCCCTGGCCGCCTTTGACCTGGACCTCCTCGGCGAGGCCCTGAAACCGGAGCAGGACCTCCAGTTCGGTTTCCTCGGGCTGCAGACCCTGTACGACCGTTATTTCCTGCACTGGAATCACGCCCGGCTGGAGCTGCCCCAGGTGTTCTTCATGCGTGTGGCCATGGGCCTGGCGTTGCGTGAGGACGACCCTAATGAACGGGCTATCGAGTTCTACAACCTGCTCTCCAGCTTCGACTACATGGCCAGCACACCGACGCTGTTCAACAGCGGCACCCGGCACTCCCAGCTGTCCTCCTGCTACCTGACCACGGTGCAGGACGACTTGGAGAGCATCTACGGTGCTATCCGCGACAACGCCATGCTATCCAAGTGGGCCGGCGGCCTGGGCAACGACTGGACCCCGGTGCGGGCCCTGGGTTCCCACATCAAGGGCACCAACGGCCAGAGCCAGGGCGTGGTGCCCTTCCTGAAGGTGGTCAACGACACTGCGGTAGCGGTTAACCAGGGCGGCAAACGCAAGGGCGCGGTGTGCGCTTATCTGGAAAGCTGGCACCTGGATATCGAAGAGTTCCTGGAACTGCGCAAGAACACCGGCGACGAACGCCGCCGCACCCACGACATGAACACTGCCAACTGGGTGCCGGACCTGCTGATCGAACGCATGCGGGAAGACCGGGACTGGACCCTGTTCTCCCCCAGCGACGTCATCGACCTGCACGACCTGTACGGCAACGCCTTCCGGGAACGCTACGAGCATTACGAAGAGCTGGCGGCACAGGGCGAAATCACCCTCTACAAGACCGTCTCCGCCAAGCAGCTGTGGCGCAAGATGCTCACTGTACTGTTCGAAACCGGCCACCCCTGGATCACCTTCAAGGACCCCTGCAACCTGCGCTCGCCCCAGAAGCATCGGGGCGTGGTCCACAGCTCCAACCTGTGC
The DNA here is from genome assembly GCF_014651935.1 of Marinobacter zhanjiangensis. Lineage (GTDB taxonomy): Bacteria > Pseudomonadota > Gammaproteobacteria > Pseudomonadales > Oleiphilaceae > Marinobacter > Marinobacter zhanjiangensis. The sequence continues at coordinate 642,036 of NZ_BMXV01000001.1, forward strand.
ACCGAAATCACCCTCAACACCCGAGAGGACGAAATCGCCGTGTGCAACCTGGGCTCCGTCAACCTGGCCGCCCATGTGCAGGATGGCAAGCTGGATGTACAAAGGCTGGAACGCACCGTCACCACCGCCGTACGCATGCTCGACAACGTTATCGACATCAACTATTACGCCGTGCCCCAGGCCCGAAATTCCAACGGAAGGCACCGCCCGGTAGGCCTCGGCCTGATGGGTTTCCAGGATGCCCTCTACAAACTGGGCACCCCCTACGCCAGCCCGGAAGCCGTGGAATTCGCCGACGTGGCCATGGAACAACTCAGCTACTTCGCCCTCCGCGCCTCTGCCACCCTGGCCGGCGAGCGGGGCGCATATGAGAGCTACGAGGGCTCCCTGTGGCACCAGGGCATCCTGCCCATCGACTCCCTGAACCTGCTCAAGGAGCACCGCAACGAAGGCAACTTCAGCGTCGACACCCGCACCCGACTGGACTGGACCCCGGTGCGTGAACTCATCGCACAAAACGGCATGCGCAACAGCAACGTCATGGCCATCGCACCGACGGCCACCATCTCCAACATCGTGGGCGTGTCCCAGTCCATCGAACCGGCGTACCAGAACCTGTTCGTCAAATCGAACCTCTCCGGCGAGTTCACCGTGGTCAACCCGTCCCTGGTTCGTGACCTCAAGGCCGAAGGTCTGTGGGACAACGTCATGGTCAACGACCTCAAGTACTTCGACGGCAGCGTCCAGCAGATCGACCGCATACCGGCCGAACTCAAGGCCCGCTACGCCACCGCCTTCGAAATCGATGCGAGATGGCTGGTGGAAGCCGCCGCCCGACGCCAGAAATGGCTCGACCAGGCCCAGAGCCTCAACCTCTACATGGCCGAACCCAACGGCCGCAAGCTGGACGACCTGTACCAGCTGGCCTGGGAACGGGGCCTGAAAACCACTTACTACCTGCGATCTCTGGGGGCTACCGGTGCCGAGAAAACCGCCCCGGTAGCTGCTCCACAGCCGCAGGTGTGTTCCATCGACGAGCCTGACTGCGAGGCGTGTCAGTAAACACTGACATATCCGGAAAAGCTGGCATCGATAACCCAATGCTTGGAGAAACGGGCTGGGGGGCGCCTTTCCGAGAACGTCTGCAGCCAGGGATGGCTGCAGTCGAGCCCTACATGGATGTATTCACGGGCGTTTCTCGGAAAGGCGCACCGCAGACCGATTCCTGCACGGACTATCAGGCACGATATAAAGAGGCAAAGAAAAATGCTCAATTGGGACGACGAACCGAACACCAAATCAGCGACCACCCAGACCGAAGGCCCCGCCCCGGTTAACGTCGACGATAAACGCGTCATCAATGGCGAAACCGACATCAACCAGTTGGCGCCATTCAAGTACCCCTGGGCCTGGGAGTACTTCATGAACGCCAACAAGAACCACTGGACGCCACTGGACGTCAACATGGCCCAGGACGTCCACGACTACCATCACCGCCTCAACCCGGCGGAAAAACATGTCTACGAGAACGTGCTGGCCTACCTCACCACCTCCGACATCCTCGCCATGCGCAACATCGGCCTGGCGGTGATGGAAAAGATGAGCGCCCCGGAACTGCAGATCTACCAGGCCCGGCAGGTCTACGAGGAAGCCATGCACACCTGGGCCTACCAGCACTGCATCGAAACCCTCAACCTCGACCAGAGCGAAATCTACAACCGCTACCGCGTGGTGCCGGCAATCAACGGCAAGATCCAGGTGGCCAACCGCCGCCTGGACGCCGCCATGCGCTCCGACCTGAACCTGCGCAACCGGGACGACCTGCACGAATTCGTCATGTCCTACCTGTTCTTCGCTGCCGTGTTCGAAGGTGCCTGGTTCTACAACGGCTTCAGCCCCATCTTCGCCCTGCAGCGCCGGGGCCTGATGCGCGGTACCGGCGAACAGCTTCAGTACATCTTGCGGGACGAAGCCATGCATTTCTCCTTCGGCCTGAAAGTGGTCAACCAGATTCTGGAAGAGGAAGACATCACCCTGGATCCCAAAGCCGTGCGGGAAATGTGGGACGAATCCGAGGCCGCCGAAACTGCCTACGCCAACTACATCCTGCGGGACCCCATCCTGGGCTACTCGGCCGAATACCACAGCGAACAGTTCCGCTTCGTGGCCAATCGCCGGGCCAGAACCGTAGGCCTGGAAGAGCCCTTTCCGGGAGCGAAAAACGTTTCCCCCTGGCTGGATGAGCAGGCGACGATGCGCAAGGAAAAGAACTTCTTTGAGACGCGGGTGATCGAGTACCAGACCGGCACGCAGTTGGAGTGGTGAACGGACGCAACGGGGCCAAGTGGTTAACAAGGGCCCGGTGGTTTAAGGGTTCTGGCGAACGGGAATCTGTGGTAACACTACCTCCCTGAATTCACTGCGTGAGACCCCATGCCCAGATCCTTCTACCGCAGCGGGCCGGACCATCGCGGCGGTGCCACCGTGACCTTCCTGGATGTGCGCCGTCGGTTCCAGTTCCGTACCGTCGAGATCGGCCGCTGGGTGACCGAACCGGAAAAACAGCGCAGCGCGACCCTGTTCTACGACGCCCTGTGCGACCTGATGACCATCCTGGGGGGCACGGAAACCCTGATTTCCCTGCGCGGCAACCTCGCCCTGCAATATGGCATCGGCGGTCAGCCGGGTGTGTCTGCCCACTACACACCGGCCACCCGCAGCTTCGCCCTGGCCAAGAATGCCGGACCGGGCAGTATTGCCCACGAATGGTTCCACGCTTTCGACCACTACATCGCCGACAAGCTGTTTGAAGACACCCGCAAGGGCGAGTTTGGCTCCACCCTATGGCTGACTCGCGACAATGCCATCAGCCACCCACTGAACGATCGTCTGCAAGCCTGCTACAAGACCATCCTGCTGAATGAAGCTGATACCGCTCCCAGTGAACTGTTCCGCCAGTCCGCCAAAGCTGACAAGGCAGCGGGTGTGCAGTATTTCAGCAGACCCGAGGAACTCTGCGCCCGGGCTTTCGAAGCGTTTGTGCAGGATGCAAACTGCAAGAACGAATTCCTGGTGAAGGGCACCCGGGAATCTGAAGAAGCCAGGATGGGACTGTATCCACAGGGCGAACAGCGGGAGGCGGTCAAGAGTGCGTTCCTGGATTACTTCTGCAATCTTGGTCGGGCATTACAGCGCACGGACGACTGAGAACCGGAATCAGGCGAACGCGTTCGCAAACGTCCGAACATCCGCCGGGCAAAGCGGGTAAGTCTCTGTCATCTCAACCATCCCGCAGTAGAAGGGCGGGATCAAGCCGCATTGCTCTCAGTGTTGGCACCAGGCCACCCAGCAGGGCGAGTAAACTGACGGTGCCCGCAACCAGCGCGCCCAGCCACCACAGATCGCCTGCTGGCAGCTTCAGTGCGAGGGCCGCCAATGGCAGAGCGATCAGCGACCCGAGTGCCGTCGCGAAAATTGTTGCGAGTAAGGTCAGCAACCCCGTTTCAAGCAGCATGGATAGCCGGATGGCCTGATGCCTGGCACCGAGGCAGTGCAGCAGATTGGCCTCATACAGTTGTCGCCGGCGGCTGACACTCACCACGCTGGACAGCACCAGCAGGCTGGCCAAAAGGCTGACGGTAGCAACTGCGGAAAGACCGGCCGCCGCCTTGTTGAGCAGATTACCGGCTGTCTCGAGCCAGTCGGCGGTGCGCAGCGTGATCACGTTGGGGATGTTTCTTGCCAGCCATTGTTGCGATTCTTTTGCGGCGGCATCGCTTTGATAGACCGCGCCTACGTAACGCCCTATCAGTCCGTCCAGCGCGCCGACCTGGAGAACACCTTCGAACCAGAACCGGGTCTGAAGGCCTTTCTGCCGGTAGATGGCCTTTATTTCGACGGCAATGGTCTGGTTCTGAGCAGTAAACGCTATCTGGTCGCCGACACCCAGGCCGAGCTGATAGGCCTCCCGATCCTCCATAGCCATGAAGGCTGGCTCGCCCGCTGGCGCTGGTGACGTCCACCAGTTGCCTTCGACCAGTTCCAGACCTTCCGGATTGCCGGACAGATACGTGAGCTTGTATTCATCACCCATGGCCTCGCGCCTGGCTTGCGCATTGTCGGCGAGAACGTCTGCGATCGGTTCCTGGTTGATGGTTGCCAGGCGGGCACGAACCAGGGGCAAGAGTTCTGTCCTGCTGGCGGGATCAAGGGATTCAAGGCCGGACTCGAGCGATTCCATCTGATCGGGGAAAACCTCGTACAGAATCAGCGCAGGTGATTCGGCCGGTATGGTCGTTTCCAGCGCTCGCAGCAGGGTGGCCACGATCAGGGTGCAAGCCACCACCAGGGTCAGCGCTGTGCCCAGGGAAAGCAGGGTTGCCCGCAACGGCGAGTCCGGCCTGTGGATATTGGCCAGCGCCAGCCTGCGGGCAAAGTGACGATCGGCAAAGCCGCCATTCTCCGCCGCTCTGGCACCACGGCGAAGCCCCTTGATCAGACCTTCCAGCAAACCCCAGAGCACAACAACCGCCAGCAGGAACAGGAATCCCAGTTGCGGTGAGGGCAACCAGAACAGGGTGGCACCGATATAAACTGCCAATAGCAGGTAGCTGGCTATCCGCCAGCTGCGAGGCTCATGGCTGGCGGCCTGCACCTGGCCCCTGAACAGCCCGGCCGGTGACGCAGCCAGTGCCCGGGCCAGCGCCGGTAGCGCGAAGACATAGGCCGTCAGCACGGCAAACAGCCAGCTCAGGAGCAAGGGTATAAACCACAGCCCCACCCAGTTTCCAGCCCCGGACATCGCAAAGGCATCGCCGGCCACGCTTATCGCCACGGCGGAGAGCCCCAGCCCGACTCCACCGCCGATGAGGCCAGCCAGGCTGCCCAACATGCCGATCTGCAAAAGGTAGATGCCCACCAGGGGCTTACGACGCAGGCCCAGGGTCTGCAGCGTGGCAATGGTGCCCAGTTTTTCGTCCAGATAGGCATGGATGCTGTTGGCCACACCCAGGCCGCCAATGAACAGCGTGGTGAAGGCGATCAGGATGAGCGCCGTGGCAATCTGATCAAGCCGCTCGGCAATCCGTTCGCTGCGCTCCGCGAAAGTGGTGGTGTCCCAGTTGGTATCGGGAAAAGCCTGTTCGAATTCTTCCAGCCAGACGTCCAGATCACGGTCAGTCTTCACCCGGTACTCGAAGTCGACGCGGCTGCCCGGCCGGATCAGTTCCGTTGCATCCAGCGCCTGCTCGGAAATCATGATCGGCAGGCCGCGCCAGTTGGCATTCAGGCGGCGATCCGGCTGGGCCTCAATAAGGCCGCTGATGCGAAAGGTTGCTGCGCCGATCTGAATCTGGTCGCCAACGGACTGGCCCAGACGCTCCGCAAGCATGGGGTCGATGATGGCGCCCCAGAGACCGTTCTTGCGGGCATTGAGCTCGGCACGTGATTGGTCCGGCGTCAGCTTCAGCTCGCCGTAAAGTGGGTAGGCCGCGTCCGGAATCAGTATCTCGGCACTGAAAAAGCCTTCGCCGTTGCTGCCACTGACCATGGTGTCGAGCTCCCGCACCAGCGAGATGCTACCGGTACGACCAACCCACTCAAGCACCTCATCAGGCAGGGGCTCACTGGCGTCAAGCTCGACGTCGCCACCAAGCAGCATGCGGGTATCTGCCAGCAGGCTCTGCCCGATGACCCGGTAGAGGCTGGCCGTAGCCGCCACCAGGGTGACGCCAAGGATGAGGCAGGCGAGAAAGACCTTGAGCGCGGAGATGCGCGATCGCAGGTCGGTGACCGCGAATTGCAGCATCCAAAGCGACCTGGCAGCGGTGTCAGACTTCATAAAGGCGCCCGCCCTCCATCCTGACCCGGTGCTGGCAGCGCCCCGCAACACGCTCGTCATGGGTCACCAGGACCAGCGTGGACTTGCTTTCCTGGTGGAGATCGAATAGCAGTGTCAGTACTTTTTCGCCGGTTTCCTGGTCCAGGTTGCCGGTCGGCTCATCGCCCAGCAGCAGGCTAGGCTGGTGGACAAGAGCCCTGGCAATGGCGACACGCTGCTGCTCGCCGCCGGAGAGCTGTCCCGGGTAATGCTGCAGCCGATGGCTCAGGCCCACGGCGTCCAGCATTGCAAAGGCCTGCTCGCGGGCGCTCGCCTGCCCGGCAATTTCAAGTGGCAGGCTGACGTTACCCAGCGCGGTCAGACCGGGCAGCAAATGGAATGACTGGAAAATGATGCCAAGGTGTTCACTGCGCCAGTCGGCCAGGGTATTGGCATCCATGTCGCCAAGGCGCTGGCTGCCAACCAGGATCTCGCCCTTGTCCGGGCGCTGGAGGCCAGAGAGTAATAGCAGCAGGGAGGTTTTCCCGCTGCCAGACGGGCCGGTAATGGCCAGGGTCTCACCAGGTGGAACCTTGAGTGAGGCGTTGTTGAGCACCGCAACGGTACCTGACTCTGTCGGGTAGGCGAGGTGAATATCGCTCATCTGGACGCTGGTGGACACAAGGGCACCTTTTTAGATGACGGAATTTTGCTTGCACGGGGGTTATCCATTCAGCAGACAACCGGTGGGCGAGTCAGAGTACGAGCGATCTTCCAGACTGGTGCACTGACTGTATGCGACTTGCAACGCCGTCTGCAACAGAGCCCGCATCCTGAAAGTCTGTCGCCTGGTGAAAGGAAAAGCAGAGAGTTGTACTGTGAAATGGGTACGCACCTTTTTTTATGGTATTTATGCGGTCCCAGGTTTTTAAATCGCCCCCATCTCAAAAATGGAGTCTATTCATGCAGCCAAAAGACACGGTGGCGCAGTTCATCGCCGATACCCATGCCCATCGTTTTGATGAGGCAAAGGCCTTGCTGGTTGAGGAGGGGTTCGAGTTTGTGGGGCCGAATATGCGTTTCCTTGATCGGGATGACATGCTCTCCTACCAGTTCGGAATGGCGGCCATTCAGAAAGATCTTATCCTCCGTCAGCTCAGTGCCGACGGCGAGCACGTGTTCGCGATCCTGGATTACCGGACCAACTTCGAACCGATCGGGGATGTGCGACTTGCCGTCTGGTTTCGGGTCCGGAACGGCAGGATTCAGACGGTTGAAGCCTTCTATAATGCGGCAGTGGTAGAAAACATGCTGGGAGGCAACCTGCCTTCAGCGAACTGAAAAAGAAAAATATCGGGTAATAGCCCCTGGTCGAAACAGACCTGTTGCCACAGCCTGGTGAGGAATCAAGGAGGAGTTATGGATGAGGCCGTTTATTGGTACGCAGTAGCTTCAGTACTGCTGTTTTTGAAGATGTTTGCCACCTCGGCCTATCAGGGCTTTCATCGAATCACGAAGCTGACCTTTAAGTCCCCGGAAGATGCCGCTTTCGTGGGTCGTGAGCCCGCCAGAGAGGAACTGCCTCAAGTTCAGAGGGCGGCGAAAGCCTGGTTGAATGATCTCGAGAATATTCCCATTTTTCTGGGGCTGGGGGTTGCTTACGTTCTGGTTGGCGCGTCTCAGGGTCTGGCTCCCTGGCTCTTCCTGGTGTTTACGGCAGCCCGCTACCTGCACACAGTATTCTACCTCTGCGCCCTTCAGCCATGGCGAACGGTGGCGTTTGCGGTCGGTGTGGTGTGTATGGCCGTAATGAGCATTCAGATTGTGGCGGCAATTCTCTGACTAACCCAGAGGTATAGTAAACATCACCTGGCCGACTGTTGACGCCTCATATCCATCGCGTTATTGCTGTCCACTGCAGGTGCCCGAAGCCGTGGCTGGCCAGAAGGCCAGCCCGGTAAAGTCACTCAAGCCGTTGCCAAAGACCGGTGCGGCTGAGCTTTCAGATGCGAGGAGAAGCAATGAAGTGTCCAATATGTACTGACGAAAATCTGGTAATGGCTGATCGCCAGGGCATAGAAATCGACTATTGCCCGAAATGCCGGGGTGTTTGGCTGGACCGTGGAGAACTGGACAAGATCATTGAGCGGAGTTCGGTCCCGCAACAACCGCAATCCCAGCCCCAGGCCAGAGGGGACTACCGTGAGCCGCCCAGGCAATCCGGTAGTCATGGCTACCACAAAAAGAAGAAGGGTGGTCTGCTGGGAGAGCTCTTTGATTTCTAGCAGGTCATGGTCAACGCCGACGAAATAACACAGGCGGCCAAGTCCGTTCTGGCCTGATGGTCGCACACCGGGCGCCCCACGCTTGTCTACTTGAGCTTTGTTCCACCGGGCCGGCCCCGAGCCTATCTACCCACATCCCGCACATTCTCCATCACCACAAAGGTACTGGTCTGCAGCACATGGGGCAGTGCCGAGATCTGTTCGCCCAGCACCTGCCGGTATTCGGCCATGTTGCGGGTGCGCACCTTCAGCAGGTAGTCGAAGTTGCCCGCAATCATATGGCACTGCTCGACAGCGGCAATTTGCTGGACCGATTCGTTGAAGGCGGCCAGGGCCTTGCTGCTGGTGTCGTCCAGGGTGAGCTGGGCGAAGGCAATGTGGTTCAGGCCCAGCCGGGTCTGGTTCAGCAGGGCGGTGTAGCCGGTGATGTAACCCTGTTCCTCCAACCGACGCATGCGAACCTGGCACGGGGTCTTTGACAGGCCCACCCGGGAGGCCAGCTCGGTCACGGTGATGCGGGCATTCTTCTGCAACTCGCGCATGATGGAATGGTCAATTCGATCTGGTTCGGCCATCAGGTTCTCCCGCCGGGATTTGAAACCGGTTACGCAATTTCTGCGTAACCCGAAATAGGGTTCTAGACTGAAAGGGAAACAGGCTGCCCATGTGTACGTGTTAGGGGCATGTTGGTCATGCCTGGTTACCCTGATCAGATTATATGTCCTGTTTTTATCATATTTTGCAGGACATAAAGGATGTTTTCATCGTTAGAAAGGGACGTTCATCTACAAATGTCAGGCTATACAGGAAAACCGTCTGTATGTGTCCCGGTAGAATGCCTGTCAGAGACAGTTGACGACGAGGTTACCGTTATGAAACCGCAGCAGTCAGAAACACAGACATTGACCGAAATCCGCCAGGCCGTCCGCGATTACTATCTTGCGGACGAGTACGAGACGATCCTGGAGCTGATCGCGGATGCCGGCCTGTCCTCGGAGGAGCGCAGCGCGATTTCCGCCCGGGCCGCCGACCTGGTGCGGGACGTCCGCTCCAATGCCCGCTCTACCATTATGGAAAAATTCCTGGCGGAGTACGGTCTGACCACCAAGGAGGGCGTGGCGCTGATGTGCCTGGCGGAAGCCCTGTTGCGGGTGCCGGATAATATGACCATCCACGCTCTGATCGAGGACAAGATCACCTCCGGCAACTGGAGCGCCCATGTGGGCAAGGCGTCGTCATCCTTTATCAATTCCACCACCGTGGCGTTGCTGATGACCAGCAACCTGCTGAAGGATTCCGAGCGTCAGAGTGTGGGCGACACCCTGCGCAAAATGGTGAAGCGCATGGGCGAGCCGGTGGTTCGTACCGTTGCCGGCCAGGCCATGAAGGAGATGGGGCGCCAGTTCGTACTGGGGCGCGATATCGAGGAAGCCCAGCAGGAAGGCAAGGACTACGTGGCCCGTGGCTACACCTATTCCTATGACATGTTGGGCGAGGCGGCCAGAACCGATGCCGATGCCCTGCGCTATTACGAGGCCTACGAACACGCCATCGACCACCTGGCCAAGTCCTGCGATGGCGACGTGCGCAAGAACCCGGGTATTTCCGTCAAGCTGTCCGCCCTGCTGGCCCGTTACGAATACGGCCAGCGTGACCGGGTGATGAAGGAGCTGATGCCCCGGGCCCTGAAGCTGGCGAAAAAGGCGGCTGCCGCCAATATGGGCTTCAATATCGATGCCGAGGAGCAGGACCGGCTGGACCTGTCCATGGACGTGATCGAAGCCATCCTCTCCGACCCGCAGCTGGCGGAGTGGGAAGGTTTCGGCGTGGTGGTGCAGGCCTTCGGCAAACGCTCCGCAAAAACCCTGGACTGGCTCTATGCCCTGGCGGGAAAGCTCGACCGCCGCATCATGGTGCGGCTGGTGAAAGGCGCCTACTGGGATGCCGAGATCAAGCGGGCCCAGGTGATGGGCCTGAGCGACTTCCCGGTGTTCACCCGCAAGGCCTGCAGTGATGTGGCCTTTCTCTCCTGTGCTCGCAAGCTGGTCAACATGGCGGACCGTATCTACCCGCAGTTCGCCACCCACAACGCCCATTCCGTGTCCGCGGTGCTGGAAATGACCCGTACGGCCGGGCTGGAGAACTACGAGTTCCAGCGCCTGCACGGCATGGGGGAGTCACTGCATAACCAGGTGATGGAAGACAGCGGCGTGCCCTGCCGTATCTATGCCCCGGTGGGTAAGCACAGCGACCTGCTGGCCTACCTGGTGCGTCGGCTGCTGGAGAATGGCGCCAACAGTTCCTTCGTTAACCAGATTGTCGACACCAGTATCACTCCGGAGGAAATTGCCCGGGATCCCATCGAGACGGTGGAATCCCTGGGTCATAAAGTGTCCAGCCAGGTCATCGTCAAGCCGGCCAACCTGTTCGGCGACCAGCGCCGCAACTCCAAGGGCTGGGATCTCACCGATCCGGTGACCATCGACGAGATCGAGCAAGGCCGCGGGCAATACCGGGAACACCGCTGGAAGGGCGGTCCACTGATTGTGGCGGATGTGATCGGCACTGAGGTGGAGGTGGTTCGCAACCCCGCCAACCCGGAGGACCTGGTGGGCTATGTGACCCAGGCTTCCGAGGACGACATTAATGCAGCCATCAGCGCCGCCGAGGCAGAATTCAGCCACTGGTCCGCAATGCCGGTTGCGGAACGGGCGGCCTGCGTACGCCGGGTCGGCGACCTGTATGAGGAACATGCCCACGAGCTGTTTGCCCTCACCACCCGGGAGGCGGGCAAGTCGTTGCCGGATGCTGTTGCCGAGATCCGCGAGGCGGTGGACTTCTCCCAGTTCTATGCCAATGAGGCGGAACGTTATGAGGGCAGTGGCGATGCCCGGGGCGTAATGTGCTGTATCTCGCCCTGGAACTTCCCGCTGGCCATCTTCACCGGGCAGATCCTGGCCAACCTGGCGGCTGGCAATACCGTGGTGGCCAAGCCGGCGGAACAGACATCGTTGCTCGCCTGTCGTGCGGTGGAACTGATGCATGAGGCGGGTATCCCCAAAGCGGCGATCCAGCTGCTGCCGGGCACCGGTGCTACCGTGGGCGCGGGGCTGACGTCTGACTCACGGGTTTCCGGTGTCTGCTTTACCGGCTCCACGGCCACGGCCCAGCGTATCAATCAGGCGATGACCGATAACATGGCTCCGGACGCGGCGCTGGTGGCGGAAACCGGCGGCCTCAATGCCATGATTGTGGACTCCACCGCCCTGCCGGAACAGGTGGTGCGGGATGTGCTGGCGTCGTCCTTCCAGAGCGCCGGCCAGCGCTGTTCCGCCCTGCGCATGCTCTATGTACAGAAGGACATTGCCGATCACCTGCTGGAAATGCTCTTCGGTGCCATGGATGAGCTGGGCATCGGCGACCCCTGGCAGCTGTCCACCGATGTGGGGCCGGTGATCGACGAAGATGCCCGCAAGAATATCCAGGACCACTGCGACAAATTCGAGCAGCAGGGCCGGTTGTTGAAGAAGGTATCGTTGCCTGATGGCGGCCTGTTTGTAGCGCCGACGGTGCTCAAGGTCAGTGGCATCGAGGAAATGGAAGAGGAGGTCTTTGGCCCCGTGCTCCACGTGGCCACCTTCGAGGCCAAGGACATCGACAAGGTAGTGGATAACGTCAACGCCAAGGGTTACGGCCTGACGTTCGGTATCCACAGCCGGGTCGACCACCGGGTGGACCGGATTGCCGACCGCATCCATGTTGGTAACACCTACGTCAACCGCAATCAGATCGGCGCCATCGTCGGCTCGCAGCCCTTTGGGGGCGAGGGCCTGTCCGGCACCGGTCCCAAGGCCGGTGGCCCGCAATATGTGCGCCGGTTCCTGCAGGCTGACGTCAAGCAGCGCCCGGCAGATGCGGACGCAACCAAAGTGGATGCCAAGGCCCTCAAGACGCTGATCGGGGCCCTGGATAAAGTCAAGGTACCCGCCCCCGGCGACCGAATGGCACACCTGGTGCCGATCCTGGGTGAGGCTCCGCATCCCCTGGATGACGAAGCCGAGGAACTGCCGGGTCCCACCGGGGAACTGAACCGGCTGACCAACCACCCCCGTGGTCTGGTACTGTGCCTGGGCCCGGACCGGGAAACCGCCCTGGAGCAGGCGGCCACGGCGCTGTCCCAGGGGAACCGGGTCGTGGTGATTGCGCCGGGGGTAGAGGAAACCCTGAAAAAGGCCGCTGATGCGGGTCTGCCGGTGGTGGGTCGCGATGGCTTGCTGGATCCGGAGGCACTGGCCTCGGTGGATGGCTTCCAGGCGGTCGTGAGCTGCGCCGAAACGGAGCTGCTCAAGCAGTATCGTCAGGCCCTGGCCACCCGGGACGGCGCCCTGCTGCCGCTGATCAACGAGCACACCCTGGATCAGCGTTTCGTGATCGAGCGGCACCTGTGTATCGACACCACGGCTGCAGGGGGTAATGCGAGCCTTATTGCCTCATCCGAATAGGCCGGATTCCCCGTCCGGGATCTGTCCGGGGAATGTCAGTAGCGGATCACCCGCCTGCTGGTGTTTCCCGGCCGTCCTGATTATGGTGGTGAACCAATCCTTGTCCCACCTGCGGGCGGAGTGTCGGTAATCCCATGGCTTATCTCAGCCTGTTCTTCGCGGCGTTTGCTGCTGCCACCTTCTTTCCGTTCCAGTCGGAAGCCCTGCTGGTCGGCTTGCTGGCGATGGACGCCTATTCCATTGTCGGTCTGCTGGTGGTTGCCACGGTGGGCAATGTGCTGGGCTCGGTGGTGAACTGGTACCTGGGGCTGTATATCGAAACCTTCCGCTACAAGCGCTGGTTTCCGTTCAAGGCGGAGAGCCTGGAAAAGGCCCAGGTCCATTATCACCGGTGGGGTAAGTGGAGTCTGCTGATGAGCTGGGCACCGTTTATCGGCGACCCGCTGACCCTCATCGCCGGGATCATGCGGGAGCGCTTCTGGACCTTTGTGATGATCGTCACCATTGCCAAGGGCGGGCGTTACATCATCACCGCGCTGCTTACGTTTGGCTGGATCAATATGTAGTCACCTGGACGCGAGAAAGCCCCGCCAGCCGCCCAGGTGGGTGATCTCTTCCGCGCCTTCCAGGCCAATGGGTTCGCAGATAAAGCCGGGCACCCAGCGGCCGTCCGCCAGCTCCACCTTGCCGATGCCCAGAGGCGCCGGAATGCCGGCTACGAAACTGCCGAACTGGTCCGCCGGTACTCGCCAGATTTCCACCGGCAGGCTGACGCCATCCTCGTCGCGGATCAAGCCGGGCCGCAGGGGCGGGCCGCCGGCGAGCAGATACATGCGGTAGCAGGCGGCGGTTTCCGTAGTTTCCGCCAGAACGGCGTTGCGGCTGGTGAGCTGGTGGTTCAGGGGCAACCCGGACAGGTGAGCCCCACAGACCAGCACATCGATGGTGCCTTCCGACCCCTCCATCGCCGGGCTGTGAAGCGGATCTTCCAGGGCGCCGACAGTGCTCGTGGCCAACGGATGCAGGCGACTGGCCAGGGCCAGCAGGGCCTCGTCCTGGAACGCGGGCGCGAACAGGGTGCCGCCCAGGGGCAGGCCATTGTCGAGGAAGCCCGAGGGCACCGCCACAGCGCTGTAGTCCAGCAGGTTCATGAAGTTGGTGTAGGTGCCCAGGCGGCTGTTGCGGGCCACGGGCTCCTGTTCCAGCTGTTCGATGGTGTAGATGGTGGGTGTCGTCGGTGTAAGCATGACGTCCACCTGATCCCAGATCTGGTCCGCCTGTTTCTTGAGGGCCTGCAGCCGGTAGCGGGCGCTGAAGGCATCGACGGCACTGCCTTTGGCGCCCTGGCTGATAATGCCCCGGGTAACCTCCAGCAGGGCGTCGGGCTGGTCCTGGATCAGCGGGCTGGTGGCCAGGTAGCGTTCCGCCACCCAGGGCCCTTCGTACAGCAGCTTCGCAGCGTCGAGGAACGGCTGGAAGTCCAGTGTCACCGCTTCGCCCCCAAGGGATTCCAGTTGCCGTACGGACTCGGCAAACAGGGCTTTGGCTCCCTCGTCACCGTCAAAATCCAGTTGGTTGGCCATGGGTACGCCACACCGGAACTTTTCTGGCAGAGGCTTGCGTCCTATGGGTGCCGGGCGCTGCCAAGGGTCGTCGGGATCGGCTTTCGAGGCCGCCTCAAGAACGGTCTGCGCCTGATCCGCAGACCGGGCAAAAATGGAGACACAATCAAGGCTCTGGCACGCAGGTACTACTCCGCGAACACTCAGCCGCCCGAGGGTTGGTTTGAGCCCGATCAGGTTATTGAACGCCGCCGGCACCCGCCCGGAGCCCGCGGTATCGGTGCCCAGTGCAAAACTCACCAGTCCCAGGGCCGTAGCAACGGCGGAACCGGAGGAAGAACCGCCGGAGATATAATCCGGATCAAAGCTGTTGCGGCAGGCGCCCCAGGGCTCCGGCGAGCGGGTACCCACCAGCCCGGTGGCAAACTGGTCCAGGTTGGTCTTGCCGATGGGGATGGCACCCGCCTCCACCAGGGCCTCCACCACGGTAGCATGCTGTTCCGGCTGATAGCGGAAGGCTTCGCAGGCAGCGGTGGTGGGCATACCGGCGATGTCGATATTGTCCTTGACCGCGAAGGGCACGCCATACAGGGGCATTTCGTCAGGACTTTTGTTCTGTAATCGCTCCAGGAAAGGAGTCAGTTCCTCTTCGGTCGCCAGGTGGATCCAGATATTGTGGTCCCGGAAGTCCCGGGCACGCTCCAGCAGATGTGAGGTGACCATGGCCGGGGTGAGTTCACCACTTTGGTAAGCCTGGTGCAGCGACGGGATATCGAGATTGATGGTGGTGGTTTTCACGGTTGCCTCACGCTGACAGATTGCGTGCCGTTTTCGACACGGACGATTCAATGGAGTCGTAGAGCTGCCCGTTGGTCTCGCCGATGGGCAGGTCATAGGTAATGGTGGCGCCGTAGGCTTCCGGCTGCTGTGGGTCGTTGCGGACCTTGTCGAACACCAGCAGGCGGGTACCCAGGTAGAAACCTTCCTGCAGGTCATGGGTGACCATGAAAATGGTGGTGCCGGTTTCGCGCCAGAGCTTGAGGATCAGCTCGTGCATGTCGCCGCGGATGCCCGGATCCAGGGCGCCGAAGGGCTCGTCCAGCAGCAGTACCCGGGGCCGCATGATGAACGACTGGGCAATGGCGAGGCGCTGCTGCATGCCGCCGGAGAGTTCGTGGGGCCACTTGTCGGTGGCGTGGGCGAGGCCTACCGACTCGATCATGGCGTCGACTTTTTCCAGGGCTTGCCGACGGGCTTGACCGAACAGCTTGCCGAGAAACGGCTTCTGTTCCAGTTCCAGGCCCATCAGCACGTTCTGGCGCACGGTCAGGTGGGGGAATACAGAATACCGCTGGAACACGATGCCCCGGTTACGGTCCGGCTCGCCGGGGAATTCCTCGCCTTCCAGGGCCAGTTCCCCCCGGGTTGGGCCCTCCTGCCCCAGCAGCATCTTCAGGAAGGTGGACTTGCCGCAGCCGGAGGCGCCCACCAGGGTGCAGAACTCCCCCTGTTCCACTTCCAGGTTGAGGTTTTCCAGCACGATGGTGGAGCCGTACTCCTTCCACAGTCGGTTGACGGTGATAAAGCTCATCAGTGGCCTCCGGCGTTGTACCAGGGGAACAGGCGGCGGTTAGTCAGTCGCAGCAGCTGGTCGATGACAATGGCGAGCAGGGTAATCCAGATGACGTAGGGAATGATGACGTCCATGGCCAGGTAGCGCCGCACCAGGAAGATGCGGTAGCCCAGGCCCTCTTCCGAGGCAATGGCTTCAGCGGCAATCAGGAAGAGCCAGGCGGGCCCCAGGCTCAGGCGTACCGCATCGATCAGCCGTGGCAGCACCTGGGGCAGGGCCATGCGGGTGATCACCTGCCAGGTATTGGCACCCAGGGTCTGGATCTTGATCAGCTGCTCCTGAGGCAACTCCCGCACCCGCTGGGCCACGTCCCGCATCATGATGGGGGCGGTGCCGATGACGATCAGCATCACCTTCGATAGCTCGCCCAGGCCAAACACGATGAACAGGATGGGCAGTATCGCCAGTGGCGGTATCATCGACAGGGTTGATACCAGCGGCGCCAGCCCGGCCCGCGCCAGCGGCAGGATGCCATTGAGCAAGCCCACCACCAGCGCCAGTGAGGCGGCAATGCCCATACCAATCCCCAGTCGCTGCAGACTGGCCTTGGTGTCCTGCCACATCAGGTAGTCACCGCTGCGCCGGTCTTCCTGGAACGCCATGCGGTTGACGGCGCTGGTCATCTGTTCCAGCCCCGGCAACAGCTTGTCGTTGGGGTTTTCTGCCAGGCGCTGCTGGGAAGCCGCGCCATAAATCAGAATAAGCACCAGGAACGGTGCCAGTCCCAGCAGCAAGGCAACGGCACCACCGGGATGACGATTGATCAGACGCATGAAGCTCTCCCATCCAGTACCAGCGGGCGGTCGCCGGCGTTACAGCTCGCCGTCTGCCGCCATCTGCATGTAGGTATCGTTGAAGCGGAACGTGACATTGCCCTCGTTGCCCATGATCGAGCCATCCGGGAATTCGATACCGACGAAGTCCGGGCTCATGGCACCCTGGCCCAGCAGACCCTTGTCGAAGGAGAACTGGCGTACGCTGTCCATGGCTTCGCGGGCCTGGTCGCTGTTGATGAACTCGACCGCGCTTGCAGGTTCCCAGAACATGCGGGTGGCGGCCAGTTGGGCCTCGTAGCCTTCACGATCGGTGCCTGAGGCCTGTCCCAGGGCGGCCCGGGCTTCGCGACCTTCCTCGGTGTCGGACTGCAGGATGCCCATCACCTCATACCAGGCGCCGACCAGTGCCTTGCCCAACTCCGGGTTGGCTTCCAGTACCTCGGTCCTGACCAGAGCCAGGTCCTTGATATGGCCGGGCACCTGGCTGGAGTTGAACAGTTCCGTGGCGCCGGGGTAGTCCTTCACTTCGCCCAGCAGCGGGTTCCAGGTGACCACCGTGCGCACATCGTCAGTTTGGAAGGCGGATACCAGATCGGCGTCCGAGATGTTGACCACGTTGAGGTCCCGTTCTTCCAGACCGACGCTGTCCAGCGCCCGCACCAGAAGGTAGTGGGACACCGACAGCTCCACCAGGTGCACGGTGGTGCCTTCCAGGTCTTCGATGGACTCGGCGTCCTTGGCCACCACGCCGTCGTTGCCGTCGGAATAGTCGCCGACGATCAGGGCCGTGGTATCAATGCCGGAGGCGGCGGGAATGGAAAGGGCGTCCATGCTGGTGGCCACCACCCCATCAAACTGGCCGGCGGTGTACTGGTTGATGGACTCGATGTAGTCGTTGACCTGCACGATATCCACCTCGATATCGTACTTGTCGGCCCATTTCTTCATGATGCCGCTGTCTTCGGCGTACTGCCACGGCATCCAGCCCACGTAGATGGTCCAGGCCAGGGAGAAGGAATCCCGCTCCTGGGCGGTGGCGCCGAAGGACAGGCTGGCGGCCAGCAGGCCGGCACCGAATACGGCGCCCATGCGTTTGCTCAGTTCACGTGTTTTCATGGTGTGCTCCCCGGGCTTTGCCCGTTATTGAACGTCTGTCAGGTTTCAGTTGCTGATCTCTTCCACAATCACCACCGGTGTGCCCGGCGAGACTGCCTGGCCCGCCTCGCGGCGGACCTCCACCACTCGCCCGCTGACCGGGCTGAGCAGTTCGATCTCCATCTTCATGGATTCCACCACCGCCACCGGGCGCTGGGCCTCGATGGTGTCGCCCGGCTTTACCAGGCATTCCCACAGATTGCCGGCAACATGGCTTTCCACCGCATGCTGACCGGCGGGCAGGTTGGTGATGTCATCCTCGCCGGTCTCCTCCAGGGGTGCTTCCGAGCTGAAATTGATCTGGCCGGACTCGATCCAGCGCTGCAGCTCCTCGTCGAAGGCCTGCTGGCGGTGGGCGGTAAAATCGCGGATGTCTTTATCGTGGTCCGCCAGGAAGGCCTCGTAGTCCTTCAGGTTGAAGCGGGTTTCCTCGATGCGGATGGGGTAATCGCCATTGGGGAAGTCCCGGCGGATCTGCTTGAGTTCGTCGGCGCTGACTTCGTAGAAACGCACCTGATCGAAGAACCGCAGCAGCCAGGGCTTGCCCGGCTCGAAGTAGTCCGTGGTGCGGTAGCGGTTCCACATCTGCAGGGTGCGGCCGACGAACTGGTAGCCGCCGGGGCCTTCCATGCCGTAGACGCACAGGTAGGCGCCGCCGATGCCCACGGAGTTTTCCGCGGTCCAGGTGCGGGCCGGGTTGTACTTGGTGGTTACCAGCCGATGGCGCGGGTCCAGTGGCGTCGCCACCGGTGCGCCCAGGTACACATCCCCCAGCCCCATGACCAGATAGCTGGCCTCGAACACCGTTTTCTTGACCTCGTCGATGCTGTCCAGGCCATTGATGCGGCGGATGAATTCCAGGTTGCTGGGACACCAGGGGGCGTCCTTGCGCACCGACTGCATGTACTTGGCAATGGCCTGATGACAGGCCTCGTCGTTCCAGGACAGGGGCAGGTGCACGATGCGCGCGGGCACGTCCCACTCCGGCTGTTTCTCCAGTGCCTGCTCGGCACCGGTCAGCAGGGCCAGAAGGTCCTGTTGACTGAGGCGCTGGCTGTCGTAATGCACCTGCAGTGAGCGGATACCGGGGGTCAGTTCCAGAATCGCCGGATGGGCCTTGTCCCGCAGCCACTGCATCAGGGCGTGGGCGCGAAAGCGCAGGCGGATGTCCAGCTCCATGGGGCCGTATTCCACCAGCACGTAGTTATCGCCCGCGGCCCGGTAGACCACGCCGGTTTCGTGTTCATTCGTGCCCAGGGCATGGAGGATCGGGCTTTCCGGCTTGATCGGTGCGATATGGGCGGTGGCTGAAGTGAGCGTGGCTACGGTCTCGTCCAGGGCTTCACGCAGGGCGACCGCCTGGTCCTGGCTGACCGGCACGAACTGCACCTTGTCCCCGGCCTTGAGCTGACCGAGCTTCCACAGGTCCGCGCTGATCACGGTTACCGGGCACACGAAGCCCCCCAGGCTGGGACCGTCGGGCCCCAGGATCACCGGCATGTCTCCGGTAAAGTCCACGGTGCCGACGGCGTAGGCGTTGTCGTGGATATTGGAGGGGTGCATGCCGGCCTCGCCGCCGTCGCTGCGGGCCCACTCCGGCTTGGGGCCGATCAGGCGCACGCCGGTGCGGCTGGAGTTGTAGTGGATCTCCCACTCGCTGGCGAAAAAGGTGTCGATATCGGCCCGGGTGAAATAGTCCGGGGCGCCATGGGGGCCATAGGTGACATGGAGGTTCCAGGTCTTGCCGATGGCCGGTTTCAGGCTGCCCTCCAGGCGGGTACCGCTGACCGGTTCGGCATCGGTCAATTGCAGCACGTCACCGGCCCGCAGGGCACGACCGCCGTGGCCGCCGAACTGGCCCAGGGTAAAAGTGCTACGGGACTCCAGGTAGGCCGGGCAGTCCAGCCCGCCCCGAAACAGCAGGTAGGCCCGGGCCCCTTCGCCGGTGGTGGCGCCCAGTGTCAGGGTGGCACCGGCTGGCACATCCACCACTTCCCAGAGGGCCATGGGGGCGTCATCCAGGGTGGCCTGAAGGTCGGTGCCGGTGAGCACTACCTGCGTGGTGTGATTGAAGCGCAGGGTCGGCCCCTTGAGGGTGATCTCCAGCCCTGCCGCACCTTCGTCGTTCCCCAGCAGGCGGTTGCCCAGGCGGAAGGAGTAGCTGTCGAAGGGGCCGGAGGGGGGCACGCCCACTTCCCAGTAGCCGATTCGGCCCGGATAATCCTGCACGGT
The DNA here is from genome assembly GCF_014651935.1 of Marinobacter zhanjiangensis. Lineage (GTDB taxonomy): Bacteria > Pseudomonadota > Gammaproteobacteria > Pseudomonadales > Oleiphilaceae > Marinobacter > Marinobacter zhanjiangensis. Next base: position 661,999 of record NZ_BMXV01000001.1, read on the forward strand.
GGTGAGGGTACCTCCGGTGATGACATCCACGGTGGCAGGGCGGTAGTCGAACTCGTTCAGGGAGCGGGTGGTCAGGCGGCCTTCAACAAACTGGTCATCGGCCAGTACCTGGCTCACATAGTCCCGGTTGGTCTGGATGCCATAGAGCTGGCTGTCGTCCAGTGCCTGCATCAGACGGAGCCGGGCGGATTCCCGGTCCGCCTCGTGCACGATCACCTTGGCCAGCATGGGATCGAACAGGGGCGAGACTTCCGTCCCGGGCTGGATCCAGCTGTCAATACGCAGGCCATCCTCCTGTGGCCAGGCCACGTTGGTGAGCAGGCCGGCAGCGGGCTGGAAGTCCTTGTTGGGGTCTTCCGCGTAGATCCGCGCCTGGATGGCGTGGCCGTTCGGTTTCAGGCTGGCGGACTGTTCGCTGAGGTTGGCGAGCGTGCCGGCGCCCAGTTCCACCATCCAGCGCACAATGTCCACGCCGTAGACTTCCTCGGTCACGCCGTGCTCCACCTGTAAGCGGGTGTTCACTTCCAGGAAGTAAAACTCCGCGGTGTCCGGGTCGTAGATGAACTCCACGGTGCCGGCACTGCGGTAGGCGATGCTCTCGCCCAGTGCCCGGGCAGTGGCGTGCATGCGCTGGCGGACGTCATCGGACAGGCCCGGTGCCGGTGCTTCCTCAATCACCTTCTGGTTGCGGCGCTGGGCGGAACAATCCCGTTCCCCCAGGGCCACCACCGTGCCCTGGCCGTCGCCGAACAGCTGTACCTCGATATGGCGGGCGCGCTCGACAAACTTTTCCAGGAACACGCCGCTGTTGCTGAAGTTGTTCCGGCTCAGGCGCTGGACCGAGGCGAAGCTGTGCTTCAGGTCTTCCGGACCATGATTGAGGGACATGCCGATGCCGCCACCGCCGGCGGTACTCTTTAGCATTACCGGGTAGCCGATGCGCTTGGCCTCCGCCAGTGCATCGTCCAGGCTTTCCAGCAGGTCGGTACCGGGCAGCAGGGGTACACCGGCCTTGGTTGCCAGGTCCCGGGCAGTGTGCTTGAGGCCAAACTGCTCCATCTGCTCCGGGGTGGGGCCCAGGAACACCACGCCTTCGTCGTCGCAGCGACGGGCAAAGTCCGCGTTCTCGCTGAGGAAGCCGTAACCGGGGTGGATGGCCCGGACGCCGCTGGCTTTCACAATCTCAAACAGGCGGTCCTGATCCAGGTAGGTAGCCGCCGCTGAGCCCTCGCCCAGTGGCCAGGCCTCGTCCGCCTGGCGTACATGCAGTGAATCGGCGTCTGCCTCCGCATACACGGCGACCGAGGTGATGCCCATGGCCTGCAGGGTGCGGATGACCCGACAGGCAATGGCACCCCGGTTGGCAATCAGGACCTTGTCGAGGCCGTTCTTCAGTTCCATACCAGCACCTCGATGGGTGTGGGGTTCCAGCCGTTGCAGGGGTTGTTCAGCTGCGGGCAGTTGGAAATCATCACCAGCACGTCCATCTTTGCTTCCAGCTCCACGTACTTGCCGGCGTCGGAGATGCCGTCGGCAAAGGTCAGGCCGCCGTCGGCGGTCACCGGTACGTTCATGAAGAAGTTGATGTTGTGGGTGATGTCCCGCTTGCCCATGCCCAGTTCCTCGTGCTCGGTGACGGCTACCAGCCAGCTGTCGCGGCAGGCGTGCATGCACTTTTTCTCCAGGGCATAACGGGTGGTGTTGCTCTCCGCCGCACAGGCGCCACCGAGGGTGTCGTGGCGGCCACAGGTGTCGGCGGTGATCTCCAGCATCTCGTTGTTTTCCGACGACATCAGTTTCGAACCGGCGGTGAGGTAGACGTTGCCCTGGGCGCGGATGGTGTCTGTGGCGCTGTAGCGTTCGGTGGGGTTATGGGCGTTGTAGAACAGGGTATCGGCGGCCTGGTTGCCTTCCAGGTCGAGGATGCGCACGGTCTCACCGGCCTTTACCACCTTCAGGAAGTACTCGCCTGCCGGGACGGTTTCGCGGAAGGCGGCGTTGTCGGGATTCAGGGTGCTTTGCTTGATCATGTCCGGCCTCCGTTTACTGCATCATGTGATACAGGGCGGTATTGGCGAAGGCGCGGGTGGCCTCCGGCGACGAGATTCTGCAGGGGTCGGCATCGGTTACCGGCGCCGCCCTGAAGAGCTGGTACCGCAGGGGGTGGCTGGGGTATTCACTGGCCGGATTGAGCGGGTGCGGGCAGGTGTGCAGCACCACGATGGTGTCCATCTCGAAGCGCAGGTCCACGGTGGCACCGGCCTGTGAGTGGTCGCTCACATAGCTCATGTTGCCGTTGTCATCGGTTTTCACCCGGCTGAACCAGTTGAGGTTGGCCGTCAGGTCTTTCTTGCCCAGGCCGTACTTGGCCAGCTCATTGAGGAAGCTGGTAACGCCGTTGCGATGGTAGTGGTTGTGGGCGTCCTGATAGGTCTTACGGCCCCAGCGCGCCTCCACCAGATCGGCGTTGCAGGTGCCGCTGACGGTGTCGTGCCAGCCCAGGTCGTCGCGGATGATGGAGGCGAACACCCGGCCCATGTCGGAGAGCAGCACGTGGCCTTTGGTGAGCTTGAAGGTGTGCTGATTCTTGAGGGTATCCGGCATGTTGTACCGCTCGAGGGGGTTCTCGGGGTTGTACATCAGCATGCCGACGTTGGCGCCGCCGGTTTCGTCAATCAGGCGCAATACATGGCCACGGCGCATGACAAAAGACCAGTGGGATCCGCCGGGAAACAGATCGTCGTAGAGGGGAGCTGCGGTTGCGAGCATCACCTTTTCCTCCTGGTTCGGGGTTCAAAATACGAGAGGCGTCAGTCACTGAACGATCCTCCCGGGCTTTTGTCCCGCCGTGTAACCTTTGGAAAAGGTCGTCAACTCTCGGACCAGTCACCTGCGTGCTTTTGCCACAGGCCGGAACCCTAGTTGACCTCTTTGTCAGATTGTTTCGCGTTGATGGGTGGTTCTGGCAACCAACGTCTCGCTGCGTAGAAACTACCCAACAAGTTCCATGCCATGCTTCCCTCTATTTTGATTTCACTGAAAAAAGGCTTATGGCGAACGATGGTCGCGTCAGTTCGGGGCCGGGATTTGCATCGATATGGTGCGCGTCGATTTTTTTGGTGCGTACTTTCCCGGGAATGAGAGGTCGGTAGCGTGAAATTCACCGATATCAAGCACATTTTTTATCGCTTCTGGTAATATGCGACCGCCTCGTAAAAGACTCGCTCTATAGAAGTGATAGATACATGCCATCAACCGTATTCGGCGGATTCGCCGCCAATTTTCTGGGCAAGGCCCCTGTCTGGTACAAGCAGCTGATCCTGCTTTTCCTGGTGATCAATCCCATTGTGGTCGTTATGTTTGGTCCGGCGGTAGCCGGCTGGCTGCTGGTGGGGGAGTTCATCTTTACCCTGGCGATGGCGCTCAAGTGCTACCCCCTGTTGCCGGGAGGCTTGCTGGCAGTGGAGGCGCTGCTGATCGGTATGACCAGCCCGGAGGCGGTATACCACGAGCTGCTCACCAACTTCCCGGTCATTCTGCTGCTGATGTTCATGGTGGCAGGCATCTACTTCATGAAGGAGCTGCTGCTGGTCACCTTCACCCAGATTCTGGTGGGGGTCAGGTCCAAATCGGCGCTTTCCGTTCTGTTTTGCGTGGCGGCGGCACTGCTGTCAGCGTTTCTGGATGCCCTGACGGTAACGGCGGTGATCATCAGTGTGGCGGTGGGCTTTTACTCGGTTTATCACAAGGTTGCTTCCGGTAAGGGATACCAGCACAAGGATCACAATGCCGCGAGCGATGACGATGTCATCGAGCTGCACCGGGAAGACCTGGTCAATTTCCAGGGCTTTCTGCGCAGCCTGTTGATGCATGGCGCTATAGGGACCGCCCTGGGTGGCGTTGCCACCATGGTGGGCGAGCCTCAGAACCTGTTGATTGCCAAGACCGTGGGCTGGGATTTCAAGAGCTTCTTCGAGCATATGGCACCGGTCAGTCTGCCGGTGTTGGCTGCAGGCCTGTTTACCTGCTGGGCTCTGGAGAAGACGCGCTGGTTTGGTTACGGTACTCGCCTGCCCAAGCCGGTACGGCGGGTGCTGGAGGAGTTTGCCGATAACGAGAAGGCCAAGCGGACCAAGGCGGATCAGGCAGCCCTCTGGGTTCAGGCCTTCGCAGCGGGCATTCTGGTCATCGGGCTTGCTTTCCATCTGGCGGAGGTGGGACTGATCGGGCTGTTGGTGATTATTATCATCACCTCGTTTACCGGGATCACCGACGAGCACCAGATTGGCAAGGCGTTCCAGGAATCGCTGCCCTTTACCTCACTGCTGGTGGTGTTCTTTGCGGTGGTGGCCGTGATTCACGAACAGCACCTGTTCAAGCCGGTCATCGAGTTCGTACTCAGCCTGCCGAAAGATCAGCAGCCAGGTATGTTCTTTGTCGCCAATGGGCTGCTGTCGATGATCAGTGACAATGTCTTTGTGGCCACCGTCTATATCAGCGAGATCAAGCAGGCCCTGGATGCCGGTGCCATCAGTAACGAGCACTTCCAGACCCTGGCTATCTCCATCAACACCGGCACCAACCTGCCCAGTGTGGCGACGCCCAACGGCCAGGCGGCCTTCCTGTTTCTGCTGACATCCGCCATTGCGCCGCTGGTACGGCTATCCTACGGGCGCATGGTGGTGATGGCGTTTCCCTACACGATCGTGATGGGAACGGTCGGACTGCTCTGCGTCATTTATCTGGTGTAAGCAGGGTAATGTCACCGTACCAGGCTCTGGCAGTGCCACCGGTATTGTCGGTATCGGTCATGATGGCCACGCCGGTCAGTTCGGGGGGATCGTCACCGAAAGCACGGCGGTAGTCCGCCACAATGTCCCGTTCCACCGTCACCCACTGGCCCAGCTGGTCCTGACCGGAATTGACCGCAATCATCATGGTGTCCCCGGTGAACGGATTGGCAATCATATCGCCTTGGGGCAGGCGGTTGGCCCAGATGTAGTTCAGGGCCTTGCCGGGCAATTCCTCGCCAAAGAGCGCGCTGACGGTCTTGCGCTTTGCCCGCTCGAACCAGCTGGCCTTGTCCGGTTCGAACTCGAAGGCTACGTAGATTCGGGCCGGGTAGTCATCACCGGACTTGCGACGGGCGTCCCCTTCCTCCAGCACATTGGCCACCTTCCAGCGCCATCGCAGGATCAGCGAATCGCCGGGTTCCACGGCCACCCGATGAATCAAGCCGGAGGCACTGTCACTGGATGTCGCCAGCACTACCTGCTGTCCATCCTGCTGAACCAGCTGGTACTGACTGTGCTGGTCAATATCGGGAAACTCGAGGCTTTCCCAGGCCGATCCCGGTAAATTCGTGAGGCCGGAGAACGGCGTGACCAGGTTTTCCCGGGCCATCAGGGGAGAGCCAGCCAGGCCAAGGGCCAGAACGAAAGCAAGGGTGTGACGTGCGTGGTGTGTCATGGTGTTGGCTCGCTGGTTGGGCGTACACGGAAGACAGCGGGAATCCCGAAAAGTGCCGGGCGCACGCTTTACCGGAGCGGGGCATCCTGAAAATGTGCCCGGGTAGGTAATGGCGGGGCAGAGTTGCCCCGCCAGGGGGTAACTACCGGTTGTTTGCCGGACAGGTGTTGAGGCCCAGCACCCGGTACAGCGGACAAAAGCCCACCAGGCCGGTGATCAGCGGCACCAGGCCAACCAGACCCCACAAACTCTCGGGTCCGATAAACACCAGGCTCAGCAGTACCAGTCCCACCACTACGCGCAGTGTGCGATCAATCTTGCCTTCATTTGTCATCATGGGAATATCCTCCCGGTCAGTTGCCACGAGTCCTATTCTGGAATGGTTGGTGCTCACAGGTCTGTAACTAAGTCACCAAGTTGTGTGAAGTTGTCGGCTCGATTGATTCAGGTCAGTTTTGCCAGCGCGTCCGGATCCAGAATGCGGATGGCAGACCGTTCCGGCTGGATCATGCCCCGGCTGGCCAGCTGCTTCAGATGACGGCTGACCACCTCACGGGCGGTGCCGACTTCGGAGGCAATCAGTTGGTGAGTGGTGCGTACCAGGTCGCTATCAAACGACAGCAGGTAGTTGGCAATACGCACATCGATAGGCTGCAGGGCCAGCTTCTCGATGGTCTGGATCAGGCTGTCCATACGCTGCGACAGGCTCTGGAAGACGGCATTGCGGAAGCCGGGGGCGTTTTCCATCAGGTCATCAAAGCGAACCTTTGGCATCATCCTTACGGTAAGCTCCGAGTCCGCCACCGCCTCGGCGGGAAAGCGGCGGCCTCCGAGCAGGCAGCTGGTGGTCAGTACGCAGATGTCGTCGGGCCGTACATGGTAGAGAGTCACCTCACGGCCGCTGGCGGAGCGGGTGAACAGACGCACTGAGCCCGACGTCAGCACGAAATAGTGAAGGCATTCGTCACCCTGATGCAGCATCGGGTGGCCGGCGGGAATCCGTATATCCTGGTAACCGTCGAAATAGCGTGCGATGGACAAGCTGTCGCCCCTCCTGAGCCTGTGGATCAACTAACCTGAGCATACCCGGTTACCGGGCTGTTGTGGGCACCCTGTGGAATAATCGGACACGATTCTCTGCTACCGGCAAATTGCCTGGTGGATAGCAACAGATGGCCGCTACCATGGGGCTAGAACGAGGCTCATCTGTGACTGTGCCCGCCGGCAGATACTACCCAGGGGTCCCAGCGATGAATGAAACCGAACATCAGGCCATACTCGAAGTCATCCCCGACGTCCGCGACGGACTGACCCGCACTGAGCGTCTGATCCTGCATGTGCTGAACGAAACCCGAAAGGAGCGGGACGGACGCAACGTACCCACGATCATGCTTTACGGACGGGTGCTCGAGTACGTCAATATCAGTGAGGAAGAGCTGCACGCCTACCTGGATCGCCTCGGTGTGAGAGGCAACGGGCGGTGACCATGATGTCTGCCGGCCACAGCGGGGATTCCCTTCGCTTCGGTGCCTCAGGAATCTACGCCGCTGCACTTTCCGGCTTACGCAGCGTGGCCACGGCAATGGCCGCCACCAGGTTGACCACAATACTACCCAGGATGGCCAGGGTGTAGTCCTGGGTCAGGTCGTAGGCGTAACCGGCCGCCGTCGGGCCGATGAGGGTGCCCAGGGCAACACTGGTATAAAGCACACCGATAATGCTGCTGACGTGGCGGCCGCCGAAATAGTCCATCACCAGCGCCGGCATCAGGGCCACGAAGCCGCCATAGAAGGTGCCGAAGGTGAGGCCGAAGATGGCCAGCGGCAGCAGGCTGGTGGACACCGCCCAGATCACCAGGGTGGCGGCCATGCCGGCGAATGCCAGCACCAGCGCGGTACGCCGCCCGATAATATCGGCCACATTGCCCAGCAGAAAACGCCCGATGGTACTGCCCACCCCCACCATGCCCAGCAGGAAGGCGCCTTCACCCGCCGTCATGCCCTGGTCCGTGGCAAACGGCACCAGGTGAACAAAGGGCACGAACAGGCCAAAGGAGGCAATCAGTCCGGCGAAATACAGGGTCAGGAAGGGCCGACTGCGTATCGCCTTTTTCAGTTCGATGCCCTCGGAGGCGCCGGAGCTGGTGGGTGGCAAGGGCGGCCCGCCGTCCGGCCCCAGGCCACGGCTGCGGGGATCGTTGACGATCAGCAGGGCCATGCTGATGCCCAGCACGGCGGAGAGGGCGCCCAGGGAGATATAGGCATTACGCCAGCCCAGGGTACCGATCAGCAGGGCCGCCAGTAGTGGCATGATCAGGGTACCAAAGCCGATCCCGCTCACTGCCAGGCCTGAGGCAAAGCCGCGCCGGCGCGCAAACCAGCGCTGCACCGTGCCCACTGAAGGCACATAGGAGCAACCCACCCCCAGGCCCACGCCCAGCCCGTAGGCCAGGTAGACCTGGGTCAGGCTTTGCGCGAAACCGGCCAGCACCAGCCCGGTTGCGACCAGTACCATACCGATCACTGCCATGGGTTTTGAGCCAAACCGGTCTGCCAGCGGTCCGGTGACAACGCCCAGCCCGAAATAGAGAAAGCCCGCCAGCGAGAACACCAGCGACACAGCCCCGCGGGAGGCACTGAACTCCTGCTGCAGGGCTTCCACGAAGGCGCTGAAGCTGTAGGCCGCACCAAAGCCTACGAAGGTCACGGCAAAGGCGGCGGCCACCACGTACCAGCCGTAGAACAGAGGTGGGCGACCTGCTTCTCCGGTGGTCCCGGTTCCGGAATTGTGGCCGGTATTGTCATGAGATGTCATGGCAGGATCACTTTGATGAGTAGGTTACTGTTGTTTTTATAGACTTATCTTCGTCCGGGCTGGCGGATTGTGCAAGCAGGGTATCGGGTCGATACTCACGAAGGTGATCCATACCTGTTGGCCGCGGGGTATGTTCTCTTTGTCATCCCTGTCCTTTAGGATGTGGAAGCGTAAATGATTTCCGGTGGTGCATCAGTTTCTCTGTGAGAAGCTGTCTTTTAGCTCAAAGATAATCTATCTCCCGCCAGGACGGCCCACCACCTTCATCCGGTTACACCGAGAAAGGATCCGTGAATGTCTGACGATACCTATACCCCCCCGAAAGTCTGGAAATGGGAACAGCAAGGCGGTGGCAAGTTCACCAGCATCAACCGCCCCATCGCAGGCCCCACCCATGACAAGGAGCTGCCGGTTGGCAAGCACCCGATACAGCTGTACTCCCTGGCTACGCCCAACGGCGCGAAGGTCAGCATCATGCTGGAGGAGTTGCTGGAGAAGGGCATCAAGGAAGCGGAATACGACGCCTGGCTGGTCAAGATCATGGATGGCGACCAGTTCAGCAGTGGCTTTGTGAAAGTGAACCCCAACTCCAAGATTCCGGCCATGGTGGACCACAGCGTTGAACCTGCCCTGCGGCTGTTCGAATCCGGTTCCATGCTGCTGTACCTGGCCGAGAAATTCGGCGAGTTCCTGCCAAAGGACATTGCCGGCCGCACGGAAACCCTCAACTGGCTGTTCTGGCAGATGGGCAGCGCGCCCTTCCTGGGTGGCGGATTTGGTCACTTCTACGCCTACGCCCCGGAAAAGTTCCAGTATCCCATCGACCGCTTTACCATGGAGGTCAAGCGCCAGCTCGACGTTCTGGATCGCCAGCTTGCCGACAACAAGTTTGTGGCAGGGGATGAGTACACCATCGCCGATATGGCGATCTGGCCCTGGTACGGCCAGCTGGTGACCGGCACCATCTACGATGCCCAGGAGTTTATCCAGGCGCATACCTATACCAACGTCGCCCGTTGGAGTAAGGAACTGGAAGCCCGCCCGGGCCTGCAGCGCGGACGGATGGTCAACCGCGTATGGGGCGACCCGGCTGGCCAGCTTCCCGAGCGTCACGACGCCAGTGACTTTGAACTGAAGACCCAGGACAAGTTGGACGCCCAGTAACCAGTGTTTTCCTGCCGGGACGTTGCCAGCAAGGGCAACGTCCCGCTCTGACTGAATCTTATCCTACCGTCCATGCTGACCGATTATTAATACACCCGATAATAGTGTTTTCCCGCCAGCTCGCTTAGTGTGCTTCACGGGCTGATCCTGCCAAAAGCCGATTATCTGTGAAGGTGTGGTCCCGGGCGACACCCGGAAAGGTTTCGGGTCCTCTGGCTTCCAGGTGTCATCTGGCAGCCCAATGAACTGGTAATGTCGGAGCAATGCCCTTGTCGAGAAAGGCGTGGTTGATCTGGATACTGATCATCGTGGTTGTCGCGGCACTGGACTACATCCGCGCCTGGCAGTATGTGCCAGATGAATGGAGCCCGTGGGCCCCGGTGGCACTGGATCACCGGATGACCCCGGTGACCCGCTGGAAGCTCAATGGTCTACAGGACAACCAGCAACAGTGCATCGACGTGCTGGCCACCGCACCGGATGCCTGGCTGGATCACCTGCCGCTGGAGGATTACACACCGGTGGAGAGCTGCCCGCTTAGCAACGTGGTGCGCGTCAGCCGCACCAGCGCAGAGCTCAGTACCACCTTTACCGCCACCTGCCCGCTGGTCGCCGCCTGGGTGATGTTTGAACAGCAGCAGCTGCAGCCCCTGGCCAGGGAACACCTGGGCAGCGAGGTGGTGCAGCTTGACCACTACGGCACCTTTGCCTGCCGTAATATCTACAACCGCGAGGATGCCCGGCGCAGCGAACACGCCAGTGCCGCCGCATTCGACCTGGCAGGCTTTCACCTTGCCGATGGCCGTCGCATAACCGTACTGGAGGATTGGGACAACCAGGACGAGCCGGCCCGCCGACAGTTTCTGAGAGCGGTACACAGCGCCGCCTGTGACTATTTTGGTACCGTGCTGGGCCCCGATTACAACCAGCCCCACGAAAACCACTTCCACCTGGATACCAGTGGGTTCGGTCTCTGTCGTTGATCAGGATTGAGAACCTGACGGCACACTAGTCACGGTAGATGGCCAACTCCCGCCGGCTTCGTTTGACGTTGGGATCGGCTACGGATTCGGTCGCCTCGATCCAGGCAATGTAGTCGGAGGGCAGGTCGTTTTCCCGGGCACCGGCGACCACGTGGTGCTTGTACCAGTGGTAGGGTTTCAGGGTGCTTGTCAGGCGGGTGGCATAGTACATCCAGGCCTGCGCGTGCCCCCAGGGCGTTTCCAGTTCCACCATCTTTTGCTCATAGCCAAAGCCCAGGGCCTCGTGCCGGTCCAGATCAGGCTTTTCGCCATCGTCGATCTCGTAGATCACGCCAATCACCTGATCCCGGGGGCTGTCGGTTTCCTCGGCATCGCACTTGGCGGAGCCGTCACCCGCCTTCTTGTGGAAGCGCAGCCGGTGCCTGGCAAGAGTGGCGACGGCCACGAACCGGGCCGACGGTACCCGGGCCTGAAGCCTTGCCCGAGACATGTTGGAGCCGTAGGTGAAGCAGAGCATGGGGGCTCCTGAGCGGAATTCAGTCGATCTGATGTCTGATGGATTCGGCCATCAATTTATAGCCGGTTTCGCCTGGATGGTATCCATCTTCTGCCAGCAAGGAGGCGTCCGTGACCGTCCTGTAGCGTAGGTGGATAAAGTCGTCCGGTTTACTTCGGGCCAGTTTCCTGTAGACGTCATCCAGCTGTCGGGCCCGCCAGCCCATCATTTGCCGCAGCGGTTCGGGCAGAGCGGTAAACAGGTGCATGGGTGGTACGCTGAGCAGGTGGATTGGGGTTGGATAACGGTCTTTCAGGATTTCTCTCAATATCAGAAGCTGCTGGCGAAAGCGGTGGCGTGGCGTGAAATTGGTGGTGTCGTTGACGCCCATGCTGAGCAGGACCAGGTCAGCGTCTGGAAGGGAGTCCAGCGGCAGCTTGTCGTTCAGTTCAGCGAGCAGTTCAGCGAGGGTGGCACCGTTGATGCCGAAGGTATGCCAGGCAACGGTCTGACCACTTTGCTTGTGCAACAGCCGGGCGAGCTGGCTGGCCAGGCCCTGGTCATGGCGTTGCACACCAACACCGGCGGCGGTGGACTCACCGATGACCAGTATCCGCCGATCCGGAATGCCCTCACCATACTCCCCGAAAGGATCGCCACCGGCCTCAGGAAGGCGGATGGTGGTCCGGCGGGCTCGCCGCCCCTGGTGGATCAGCAATGGTGACAGACCAGCGGTGGCCAGCCAGAAGGGTAAGTGCATGGGGTAATCCCGTAGACCTGGTTGATGGGATGTCTATCGGAGAATGCTATTGCTGCGGCTATAGTTCAAGTGGTGTCGAGGCGCCCGCAGGGCAAAGAATGAGAGTTGGGGCAGCAGTAGGTCCGGGATCAGATCAGAGGGATTCTGGACAAACGGGACCATAAGCATTGAATAATCGATCCATTGTCGGGTGCCGGGGGCTTGTGTCCGTTGTCGCCTGAGCGGAGTTAAGAGGAAACCGGGGGCTTCAGCTAAGAATGCGGTAGCTGTATCCGACATCCAGCCGTAATCGATAAGTTCTTTATGGAAAGATAATTCGTAATGAGTGGTTTATCCTTGTCGCAAAACATGCCCGGTCCGCCGGGTGAAGCGCGATAATTCAGGAGCCCCCTTATGACCAATGTCCCCCAGCTTACCGATGCCCTGCTTACCCTGGAAAACCGGGTAGCGGTACTGACCCTGAACCGACACGACCTTCGCAACGCCCTGACCGGCTCCAGCCTGATCGACGATATTGTCACCACTGCTGACTGGGTCAATCACTGTGATGACGTCTCCGTGCTGGTGATCACCGGCGCCGGTTCCGCATTCAGTGCCGGCGGTAACATACGTGACATGGCGGAGCGGGGCGGCGATTTTGCCGGTGACGTGGCCGAGTGCGCGGACCGCTACCGCAAAGGTATCCAGCGTATCCCCCTGGCGCTGCAGGACGTGGAAGTGCCCATTATTGCGGCGGTCAACGGCCCGGCCATCGGTGCCGGCTTTGATCTGGCCAATATGGCGGACATTCGCATTGCGTCCGAGAAGGCGAAGTTCGGCGAGACCTTCCTCAACCTGGGCATCATCCCCGGCGACGGCGGCGCCTGGTTCATGCAGCGCCTGATCGGCTACCAGAGGGCTTTCGAGATGACCCTGAGTGGTCGCGTGGTGGAAGCCGGCGAGGCTAAAGAACTGGGTATCGTGATGGAGGTGGTGCCGGCGGACGAACTGCTGCCTAACACCATGAAGCTGGCCACCCGCATCGCCAGCCAGCCGCCGAAGGCCACCCGCCTCACCAAGCGCCTGATGAAGATGGCCCAGCGTATGGAGCTGAAGGACTTCCTCGATGTGTGCGCGGTATTCCAGGGCATGTGCCATAACGAGCCGGAGCACCTGGAGGCGGTCAACCGGATGCTGGAGTCCATGGCCAGGAAGTGAAGGTGATTGGGTGACAACTGGTAATCTGTGGCTTCCCGACTTCCGATAAAAACAAGGACAGCTCATGAATGATGCACTCTTCCAGCGAGATGGCGCTTTGTATGTGCCCACGCCCGCGTGCGGTGGCCCCTGGAGCCCCCGGCAACTGCACGGCGGGCCAGTAGTGGGGCTAATGGCCCACGCCGTGGAGCAGGCGTCGGACAACGCTGGCCTGCACCTGGCGAGGCTCACCGTGGATCTGCTGCGACCAGTCCCCAGCTCACCGTTGAGCGTGACCACCCGACTGGTACGTGGCGGTAAGCGGCTCCAGGTTCTTGAGGCTTCGTTGTTCGCTGAGGAAACCGAAGTTGCCCGGGCAAGTGCCCTTTTCCTTGAGAACAGACCGGTAACGGTACCGGAGCATGGCCGCTTCCCGGCAATCGGGCTCGAGCCGCCCTCCTGGCCGGTGGAAGCAAGTATTGCCGAGGCTGGCGGCTGGCAGAGCCGGTACACCCCGGTGGGTCTGCACACCACGGCCAAAGCCGTGGTTATTGAGGGCGTCGATGGCGGCGGGAAGGGGATTGCCTGGCTGAAACTGCCACTGCCGCTGGTTCAGGGGGTGAAGACGAGCCCTGCGGTTACGGCGGCCACGCTCTGTGATTTTGGTAATGGTGTGGGTCAACTCAACCTGTCCGACGACCTGGGCTGTATCAACACGGATGTCAGCCTCTACCTCCACCGGAGTCCGGTTGGCGAGTGGCTGGGGCTGGATGCCCACAGCCATATGCAGGATACCGGGGTTGGTCTGGTGGAGACCACACTGTTCGACAGCCAGGGACCCGTGGGTAAAATCCTGCAGTCTGTCATTACCATGAGGGCGCCAGGGGCGGAGGGGTAAGCTCTGCCTTCCTGATCACAACACAGCGGATGCCATCATCAAAGTACCCCCGGCGACCAGAGGAATGCCACTGATATACCGCAATCGCCGGGACAGGGCCAGGGGCAGCAGCTTCTCGGCCAGGAAGAAGACGGCCAGGGCCGCCATCCATGCCAGGCTCATCACACCACCTACAAACATCAGCAGCATCAGCGCCCAGCAGCACCCGGTGCAAAAGGCGCCCAGACGCATGCCCATCACCAGGGTGCCGGTGGCACCCTCGCGCCATTCGGTCATGATGAACCCGATGGGCGAACGGCACTGGTCCAGGCAGGCCTGTTTCAGCGGGCTGAACTGGAAGGCTCCGGCCAGCACCAGCAAGGCCCCACCGGGCAATAAGCCGACGTGCCCCATACCGGAGCTCAGTAACTGGCTCTGATACAGTGCCCATTGAGCTATGGCCGCTGCCACCGCGAAGCCGGTCCATACCAGCAGATAGCCTGAGGTGAAAAGCCAGGCCGGTGCGGTGGCTTTACCCCTGCCCGATCGGGACTGACGGATCCGGGAATAGGTCAGTATCATCGGGCTGGCGCTGGGCAGCATCATGGCCACCATCATCACGCTCCACATCGCAGCGTTAACGGCGATGGCGCCGCTGGCTCCCCCGAGGGCAAGATGCGGTGGATGGACCAGGTACCACCATGCCAGCAGGGTCAGCAGTGAGAGGGCAGCCAGCAGGCTTGCCCTTTCCAGCTGGCGCATTCGCGACAGGGTCATCTCCATGGTCGTGTCTCCCTCAGGGTCCGGCATAAGCGAACGGGGAGTAAAAAGCGGTACGCCCACTGTGTTCGATATTGATATCGTGGGATTGGTGCCGCAGGGAACGGGATTCCGCCACGACCAGCGTCTCGCCCGGCGCCACGGCAAACGGGTGGTTGCGGATCGTGACTTCGTTATCCTCCTGGCCTTCCACAGCGGCGACATCCGCCCCGGACTGCTCCCCTACCTTCAGGTGCCGTCGGCCTGGCTCGCTGACGAAGTCCAGAGGTAGCCGTTCGATACCTTTCACTTCGCCGATAAACGATGCCAGCAGTTCCGGATGACCGCCGGCCTGGCCGCCGAATATGGCACCCAGGGCCTCCTGCTGTCGTTCATCCGCGCGTTGGTCAAGATAGAGCACCACGCTCCAGTTGCCCTCGTGCATAGCGCCGGGGGAGTAAATTGCCAGGGCCACATTCAGACCGTCCAGCTGAATGTCATCATAGCGACCGGTGGATATATGCCACCCGACCAGGTCTGTGCAATCACCCTCCGTCGGGTCACCGGTATATATGCAGGGGCAGGCCCCCCGGCATGTGCAACTTTCCAGATACTCACCGTCGATTTTCCATTGGGTTGTCATGGTGTGGCTCCCAGCTGTAATGACTTTGTGTCTTCACTGTCTTTATAAAAGCCATGCCGTCAGCGGGCGTGATGGTCGGATGAGAATGTCGTGAGAATTGCAGCAACCGCCATGGACTCGGCATTGACAAGGGCTGCAGAGCCGGCAATGGGGGATTATCCTGTCAGACAGGGAGGGACTCTTCATGGCACAAAGGATATCCGACCTGATGGCCAGTCAGGCGCAGCAGGCCTTTATAGGCCGTTGCGCGGAAATGGAGTTACTGCGGACCATGCTGTCGGCACAAGGTCCCCGGGTAGCCCACGTGCACGGGATTGCCGGTATCGGCAAGACCGCGCTCCTGGAGCGGTTTGCCACCGAGGCCCGCGGCTCAGGAGCGACGGTCATTCAGCTGGACTGTCGTGGTATCGAGCCTACCGAGTCCGGGTTGCTCAAGGCGTTGGGTGACGCCATTGGGCGGGTGCCAACGGATGCCATGGCCCTGGCGGACCGCCTCGGGGGGCTGGGGGAGACCGTTGTTATCACGTTCGATACCTTCGAGGTGTTCCGTCTGCTGGACAGCTTTCTACGGCAGGTCTTTGTGCCGTCATTGCCTGACAACGTGCGGGTGGTTTTCCTGGGGCGTGAACCGCCAGGCGCACCGTGGCTGGCCATGCCCGGCTGGGGAAGTCTGCTGCTGTCGGTGCCCATGTCGCCCCTCAGCACTGACGAGGCCGCGGAGCTGCTGGTCCGCCTTGGCAGTGAACCGGAAGTGGCGCAACGTATCGCGCGCCTGACCCATGGCCATCCACTGGCACTGAGGCTGGCGGCCGAGGCGGTTCGGGAGCAGCCCGAGGGGCCCCTGTTGCGGGACAGTTCCCTGCTCCATGTGCTGGACGAACTGACCCGGACCTTCCTGGCCGATGTCGGTGACCCGGTGACCCGTCGGGTTCTGGAAGGCGTTGCCCTGACCCGCAGGGCCACCGTCTCCCTGTTACGAGTGCTGTTTCCGGATCTGGCACCTCAGGACGCCTATCAACGCCTTCGTTCGCTGCCGTTTGTGGATGTGGCCGAGGACGGTTTGATCGTCCACGATGCCGTACGCGATCCCATCGCGCGTTCACTCCATGCCAGCGATCCCAGCCGGCATCTGGAATACCGGCGCACCGCCTGGCGGCAGCTGACCTCCGAAGCCGAGACCGCCGGCAGCACCGACCTTTGGCGCTACACGGCGGACATGCTGTATCTGATCGAAAACCCGGTCGTGCGGGAGGCATTCTTTCCCTCTGATACCGCAGAGTACACCGTGGAGCTGGCCAGGCCGGAGGATCATTCGGCACTCATGGACATTACCCGCGCCCATGAGGGCGACACCACCGCTGGCGCCATAAAGCGTTGGCTTCAGCGCCTGCCGCAGTGTTTTTCAGTGGTTCGGGATCAGCACGGTGAGGTTGCCGGATTCTGTTGCAAGCTGCGTTCGGATCAGGTCGAACCGGCCTGGCTGTTGGAAGACCCGATCACCGAACAATGGTTCGAGCACCTCAGGCACCGGCCCATGCCCCGGGGGGAGATTGCCCTGTTTTGCCGGCGCTGGCTGAGCCGGGAGGAGGGCGAGTTACCCAGTGCACCGCAGGCGGCGGCGTGGATCGATCTCAAGCGAACCTATATGGAGCTGCGCCCCCGGCTTCGCCGTGTCTACCTGACGGTCCGGGACCTGCCCGCCTATCAGTCGGTCGCCCTGCGATTGGGATTCGAGGTACTGGAGGATCACCAGGCGACCATGGATGGCCTGGTGTACCACAGCGCTGTTCTGGATTTCGGGCCATCGTCGGTGGATGGGTGGCTGGCGGATCTTGCCGCCGCCGAACTGGGCGTTGAGCGCCCACGTCAGTTGCTGGACACCGAAGCCCGGGAGTTGGTCCTGGACGAGGGCCGCGTGGCGCTGACGCCACTGGAGTTCGGTGTCATGCATCACCTTGAATTGCGCCAGGGCAAGGCGGTCTCCCGCAGCGACCTGCTGCGGGACGTGTGGGGCACCACCTACGAAGGCGGCAGCAACGTGGTCGATGCCGTGGTTCGTACCCTCCGTCGCAAGCTGGGACCCCAGGCCCGCCGTATCGAGACGGTGACCGGGGTCGGGTACCGGTTGAAATCCTAGTTCCGTCAGAGAGCTATCTGCCCTGCCTGCAATCCTCACGATGTTTTCATCGAATCATCACTCCTGTCAGCTGCCACCCGGTTAAAACAGAACCTGAGCCGGGGATGAACCGGCGGAAGGGTATGCCAATCGAGGGCTACCCCGTGGAAAAGCTGGAAAAGGAGAGTCGTCATGAAACTCATGTCGAATACATTCAGGAACCCGGTACACGGCCGCAACCTGGTCGGCGGGATGGTCGCCCTGGTTTGCGGGCTGGGACTGTCGTTCCATGCCATGGCGGATCAGGCAATGATTCGTGAAGCACTGAGCGCGGCCCCGCCCCAGGTGGCCGAGACGGCTACCGTGATCGACCTGGAGGGCAACGTCATACGGGAAGGGGAGGGTGAATATACCTGCCTGCCAGGCCCTCCGGGATTTGCCGGCCCCATGTGCAATGATGAACAGTTCATGAAATGGATGCAGGCCATGATGAACGGCGAGGAAGAGCCACCGACAACCGCAGTGGGCACCTCCTACATGCTTGCCGGTGACTCGCCGGACGGTGGCGCAAGCAACACCGACCCGGCGGCGCGGACACCCACCGCCGACAACCACTGGGTGGTGGAAGGTCCACACGTCATGGTGATCGTTCCGGATGCGGCGTTGCTAGAGAATCTGCCGACAACGCCGGATACGGAGGGCCCCTACGTCATGTGGCCGGACTCCCCCTACGCCCACATCATGTGGCCGGTGGCGGAGCGGCCGAAGCAGCGTAAGGTCAGCAGCAAATAAACCCGGTCTTCGGGGCGCGGGACCACAGTGGGAGGTGGTCCCGCATTTTCGGCTATCCCGTTCTGATCGACCAATAAGGCCGCATCACGCGATATCCCTCTTTTCAGCCAGTTCATTGTCCAGCACCACCGCAACAACCGTCTGCAATTTCTCCAGCTGACTCTGCAACATCCCGATAGGCCGTGAGCCCTCCAGGGTCAGGGCGATATTCAGCGCTTCGCCGCTGCTTTCCATGGTCATTTTCGCAATCCGGAAGCCGCGAATGCGTACCACCTGGCACAGACGTTCCAGGGCGGCAGCCTCATGGGTCATGCGGCAGTATATCTGGTAGCTGGGTGTGTCCTGGGTGTTGGCGTTCATGCCATGTGCTCCTTGTTTGCGGTTCGTTTGCGCTGTGATTCGTCGATGATGTCGGTGTTGCTGGCGCCGGGCTTTACGATGGGCCAGACGTTTTCCTCACGGGCGATGGCCACGTGCAGCAGCATCGGGCCCTGGTAGGCGAGCAGGGTTTCAATGCCCCGGCGGATCTGGTCGTTGCGGTTGATGTGCAGGGCGTGGATGCCGAACGCCTTGGCCATGGTGAGGAAGTCCGGGTTGTCGTCCAGGTCGATCTGGCTTTCCCGGTTGCTGTAGAACAGCTCCTGTTGCTGGCGGACCATGCCCAGGCACTGGTTGTCGAGAATGATCAGCTTCACTGGCAGGTTGTAGCGGCGGATGGTGGCCAGTTCCTGGGCGTTCATCATAAAGGAGCCATCCCCGGTCACGTTGATAACTGTGCTGCTGCGGTCGGCGAACTGTGCGCCGATGGCCGCCGGCAGGCCGAAGCCCATGGTGCCCAGGCCGCCACTGGTCAGGTGATGGCGGGGGCTGGCGAAGCGGTAGTGCTGGGCCACCCACATCTGGTGCTGGCCTACATCGCAGGCGATGACCGTGTCGTCCGGGGTGATTCGCGAAAGCTGGCTGATAAAGGCTGGGCCGATGATGGGGGCGTAGGGATCTTCGTTGTCCGCCGCGTGGAAGCCGCCGGTGGTGTGCCAGGTGCGGCACTGGTGCTGCCATTGTTCGATGTCCAGCGGCTGCGCCTCCATGGCCTGGGTAAACGCCGCAAGAGTGCTGTTCAGCTCCCCGCGCAGGGCAATATCCGCCTGGCGCAGCTTGTTGAGTTCGGCGGCATCGGCGTCGATATGGATCATCCGGGCATTGGGGGCAAAACCGTCCAGCCTGCCGGTGGCACGGTCGTCCAGGCGGGCGCCGATCACCAGCAACAGGTCGCATTCCTCCACCGCCCGATTGGCGGCGCGGGAGCCGTGCATCCCCAGCATGCCCAGGTCGCCGGGATGGCTGGGCCCGGTGTTGCCCAGCCCCTTGAGGGTGGCGACGGCGGGCAGGCCGGAACTTTCCGCAAAGGCCCGGAAGGCCTCCTCGGCATTAGCGAGGGAGACGCCACCCCCGCTGTAGAGCAGAGGCTGACGGGCGCTTCGCAGCATGGCCAGGGCTTCGCTGATATCCACCGGGGCTTCCGGCTCGGCTGACGGGCCCGAAATGCCCCGGGTATCAATCTCGGCGAGCTGGATATCCTTGGGAATATCGATCCATACCGGCCCGGGACGACCGCTGGCGGCCAGCCGGAAAGCCTCCTCCATGATGCCGGGCAGGTCGGCGGCGTCCTCCACCAGGTAGCTGTGCTTGACGATGCCCAGGGTCATGCCCAGCACGTCGGTTTCCTGGAAGGCGTCGGTGCCGATCAGGGCGGAGGGTACCTGTCCGGTGATGACCAGCATGGGGACGGAGTCCCGGTGGGCGTTGGCCACGCCGGTGATCAGGTTGGTGGCGCCGGGGCCGGAGGTGGCGATGCATACGCCCACCTTGCCACTGGCCCGGGCGTAGCCATCGGCGGCCAGGGCGCAGGCCTGCTCGTGGCGGCACAGCACATGCTCCACGCCCACATCATCTACCAGGGCATCGTACAGCGGCATGATACAGCCGCCGGGGTAGCCGAATACGGTGTCGATATGATGGCGGCGAAACGCCTCCAGTATGTGCTGTGCGCCGTTCATGATATTTCCCTTTCGTTTTTCTGGCTGCAAAAAAAAGCCCCCGGGACCTTTCGGTGCCGGGGGCTTCTGGTGTCTTTCGGTCTGTCAGTCAGTCAACCGTCTGTCCACGCAAAAGCCCCCGGGCGGCACCACGACCACCAGGACCAGCTTTACGATGACAACAACGGCGTTCAGGTTCATTGCGTATACATTCGCTGACTGAATTGACGATATGGCTAAAATCTAACCTGAGTAGCGACAGTGGCGCAACCTTTTCTTTCCGGCTTTGCGATTGCAGGCATTCCTGGGGCTTTCTCGCACTACGACTTTACCTGATCGAGAAGCGGACCCAGATAGGGTTTGTGCTCGTCGATCTCCGCCCGCGTCAGACCATTGATCTCATAGGGAAACACCAGCCACTCACCGGTCTGGTGCAGGCAGTAGTCCGGCGATACACCGGTCTTGCCGGCGTCGGGGCGCTGATAGAGCGTGGCGATGCGGGTATCCGCGGGCATGTTGCGTTTGAGCTGGCGGTTGAGCCGGTCAAGAACCGCCGCAACGCTATAGCCGGTGCTGAAGACATCGTCCACTATCAGTAGCCGGTCATCATGGTTGAGGTTATCCAGCAGGTAGTGGGTGCCATGAACCCGGATATTCCGTTCCGGCGAGGCGACCATCTCGTCATAGGCCTGCATACCCCGGTAGGAGGTCCGCAGGGCGATGTGGTCGGTGGCCACCCCCAGGGTCTGCAGGCATTCCTGCACGTAGATGCCAATGGTGCTGCCGCCCCGCCAGAGCCCGACAATGAAGTTGGGCCGGAAACCGCTCTCGTAGACCTGCACGCCAAGGCGGAAGGCGTCTTCGATCAGGGATTCTTCCTCCAGAAAGCGGCGCTGGCGACGGTTGTCGGTGGGGACGGAGGTGGTCGTCATCATGGTCTGCCTGTCATTCGGCGCCTGCGGTTTGAAGCTGGCCGGCGATGGTGGGAATATGGTACCAATCCACAAACAGTAAGAGAGTCATGGCCGCGAAACAATACCTCACTGCCCAGGGCCTGCTGGAAGATGCCTTCGAGTTGGGTGTCCGCATCATGAATTCCGGGTTCCGGCCTACCTTCATGATCGCCGTTTGGCGCGGCGGCGCCCCCGTTGGCATCGCCGTGCAGGAATTCCTGGATTACCACGGCCTGCACACGGACCACATTGCCATCCGCACCTCTTCCTACGAGGGTATTGACCGGCAGAGCAAGGAGGTTCGCGTTCACGGGCTCAATTACCTGGTCAAGCACGTGACCCGGGAAGACGCGTTGCTGATTGTGGATGATGTGTTCGACACCGGACGTTCGGTGCAGGCCATCATCGACGAGCTGAAACAGCGTGCCCGGCTCAACACCCCCCACGACATCCGCGTGGCGGTGCCCTACTACAAGCCGGGCCGCAACGAAGTGGGCTGGGCACCGGATTTCTACCTTCATGAAACCGACGCCTGGCTGAAGTACCCCCATTCCATGGAAGGGCTGACTCCGGAGGAAATCCGCGACAACCGCCCGGCGCTCTACGAGATCCTGGCGCCCCATTTGCCGGATGCCACGAAGTCCTGAAATGACACGGACCATTCCCGTGTGGACTGCGTGAACGGCTTCCACATGACTGACGCACCCCGGGTGACGCCTGACGGTTTTCGGGCAGTATCCGTAGGAGAACCGCGGGCGAGTGCTATAAGCTGAAGAACACTGTTCTCCACTCTGACTTTATGAGCGAGGTTCCCTGTTGAAAACCGCAGCCATCCTGCTCGTACTGGCCATGTTGCTGGCGGCGATCACGGCCGGCATCCATGACCCGCAACCCCTGGAGCACCGGCTGATTCGCGTACAGGCAGAAGAAGCATTCCCGGACGTGGAGGATGTCGGGGAGCTGAACCTGGAACTCCAGGCGGCGCTGCTGGACCTGTCGGAGGATCCGCTGGTATCTCTCAAGGCCCGGGCAGCAGTACTCCGGTATCCGGACATGGCTGCCCGTGTGTTTCCCCTCTTTGCTCCGGAGCCGGAGTTTCAGGATATTCTGCGTCGTTACGGCGAGTCGGTGCTGCCGGCGATCGACTACTTCCTGCAGAATCCGGTGGGCACCATCGAGTCCATGAATACTCTGGCCCGTCACTATGACCAGGTGCGGGACTATATGCAGGGTTTACAGGGTGACAGCGACGATGAAGCCAGCCAGTCCACCGCCTCGGACGAGGCCGGCGTCGACTCCGGCCCGCTTACCCCCGAACAGCGGGGCTGGTACGCCGTGAACTTCATTGACACCGAGGGGCATGGCTTTCTGGGCCAGTTCGAGGTGGGCGAGGATGGTACCGTGCACTGGATCCAGACCGAACGCATCACGGAGGGGGTGACCGACTTTTTCACCAGTGGTATCCGGCGCCTGGAAACCCGGCAGCGCACGGGTGAGGAAATCCGCCTGTCGGATATCGGCTGGGCCTCGGTGGATGTGCTGGTGTTTGCCAGTGCGGTGAAAGTGCTGCGGGCGGGGCGAGCGGTGGCGACGACTACCCGGGGGGCGGGTATATCGACCCGATCCGCGGCCCTGGCGGCTCGTGTCACCGGTGCCGGCCGCCTGGTGCTCCGCAGTGCCCGTTACGCGAGATGGCCGGCGGTCATCGGGGTCGGTTATCTGGTGGTTCGTCACCCGGCGGTGATCAGTGATGTACTGGCGGAAATGGCTGATCTGGTGGGGGTGCCGGGCTGGCTCATGCAATGGGCAGGCTGGACGTTGATCCTGCTACCGTTGCTGGTGCTCGCCCGCTGGCTGCTGATCCCGCTGGCAGCCCTGTTGCGTGCCCTGGTGCCGGTGCTGCTTTGGCTCGGCGGGCGCGCGCGACGACAAGGTGGTCGTCTCAGATTGCGAGCCTGACGGGCGAAGATCTTCTTTGGTACGAAGCTATGCCCCGCGCCCGGGGCTGTCGCCCCGACAATTTTCCCGCCTGCCCATTGCCATACCGTCACTTGGTGACCTGCCTGAGCCCTGTTAGTTTTATTAATAACGTGATCGCTGTCACATCACGGACAAGCGTCCCGGTGCCACAGGCGACGGGGCACTCGAAAGGAATTCAGAAATGCAGGAGTTCACTATGATGCGCACACGTTTGGTTCGAGCAATGGGTATTTCCCTGGTGACCGGTTCCATGGCATTCGCCATGTCGGCTCACGCTGCTACACAGGGTCTTTATTCGGCAGACGATCTGCTGGATTCGGATGTCCACGACAGCACCGGTGAGGAAATCGGTGAGGTAGAGGACATCCTCATGGATGACGGTATGTCGGTACACTCACTGGTGATCGAGACCGGTGAGGTGCTGGGCCTGGGTGGTACTGAAATCGTCGCGGAGCGAGGCACTTTTAGGGTACTCCGGGAGAACGATGACGACGATTTCGATGACCGGGAGTACGAAGTCCACCTGGAAGCAACCCAGGAAGAGATCAAAGAGCTACCGGAATACGACGAAAGCTGGTGGAACGAGACCAGTGAAGCCCTGGCCCAGGCCTGGGAGAATACCAAGGAAGTCAGTGAGAGCGCCTGGGAAAACACCAAGCAGGCTACGTCTTCAGCCTGGTACAACATCACCAACTGATCTGCCGAAGCGCCCCTCGGGGCGCTTTCAGCCTCTTTCTTCTCTTTCCTTATTAAATAATTCATTGATACCCGCCTAAAGTCTAAGATCCCGAAATGGAAGTCCGAACCTGTCTGGTCTAGATTTATCTGGATAACAACACCCGTAAAATCGCTCAGACCAGCAATAAGGATGTTCCCATGCGAAAGCGCTCTCTCCTGAAGTTCGCCACCAGCCTGCTTGTTTCCTCATCTCTTGGCATTTCGCTCTCTGCACAGGCCGAAGGCCAGTACATCATGGGCACCGCCACCACTGGTGGTACCTATTACCCGGTGGGCGTGGCCATCTCCACGCTGATCAAGGTCAAACTGGAACCAACCGAAAACATCTCCCTGTCCGCCATCAGCTCCGCCGGGTCCGGCGAGAACCTCAAGCTGATGGACGAGGACCAGGCCCAGTTCGGCATCCTCCAGGGGCTCTATGGCGCCTGGGCGTGGGATGGCAGCGGCCCGGTGCCCAAGGCCTACAAGAACATGCGGTCAGTCTCCATGCTGTGGCAGAACGTGGAGCACTTCGTGATCCGCAGTGAGATGGCCGATTCCGGCACCATTTCCGATATGGAAAACCTCTACGGGGAGAGCTTCTCCATTGGCGCCCGTAATTCCGGCACCGAGGGCTCGGGCCGGTTCATCCTCGGTAATGTCGGCATCAACCTGGATAAGTTGGACATGGCCTACATGGGCTATGGTCCCAGTGCTGAGGCCTTGCAGAATGGGACCATCAACGGCATGAACATTCCCGCCGGCGTGCCGGCGTCAGCGGTTACCCGGGCCTACGCCAATATGGGCGACGAGATTGTCACCCTCAATTTCACTGAGGAACAGCTGGCCGAAGTGAACAGTAACTTCGACCTGTGGTCCGCTTACGAGATCCCTGCCGACACCTACCCGAACCAGGACGAAGTAATCAACACTATCGCCCAGCCGAACATTCTGGCGGTGCGGGAAGACGTCTCCGAGGAAGATGTCTATCAGATTACAAAGACTATCTACGAGAACCTGCCGTTCCTGAACAATATCCACGCGGCGACCAAAGCCATGGCCCTGGAAAAGGCCATCGTGGGTCTGCCCATGCCCCTGCACCCGGGCGCCCAGCGTTTTTATGAGGAGCAGGGCATCGACATACCGGATCGCCTGAAAGCTCAGTAAATCGGTGAATGTGACAGCAAACCTGCCGGCATGAAAGGAAGCCGTAAGTGACGGAACCGCGCAGTGATAACGCCGGGTCGGAGGCCCGGCTGGACAAGATCCGCGAGGAAAGCCCCAGGGAGGCAGCCGAGCGCCTGGATCACCCGGTCATTGGCCGGGTGATCTTCGTGCTGGCGATTGGCATTGCCCTGGTCCACCTCTGGTTCAACACCTTCTCGACCCTGTCAACGCTATGGACCTCGGCTCTGCACTTTGGCCTGTTCGGCCTGCTCTGTGCCCTGGCCATGCCCCTGATCCGCAGCGAGCGGCCCGGGGTGCAAAGAGCGGTGTTCTGGCTGGACCTGGTGCTGGGGCTGGCTGCTTTGGGATGCGCGCTATACCTCATGGGGTTCGAGGATGCGCTCTATGATCGGGGCGTCACCTTCTCCACCGCGGACTGGGTGGTGTCGGTCACCGCCGTGGTTCTGGTACTGGAGTTCGCCCGCCGCACCACCGGCTGGTTCATTCCCTGCCTGTGCATTGTCGCGCTCACCTATGTGGCCTGGTGGGGACAATATGTCGAGGGGATGTTCAACTTTCCGGGACTGACCTGGGAGACGGTGCTCTTCCGATCCTTTATCGGGGGGCAGGGCATGCTGGGTTCCATTGCCCGCATTTCCTGGACCTACGTATTCATGTTCATCCTGTTCGGCGCCTTCCTGGTTAAGTCGGGGGCGGGGGATTTCATCATCGATCTGGCTCGTTGTGCCGCCGGTCGTTTCATCGGCGGGCCCGGGTTCGTGGCGGTGTTCTCCTCCGGGCTGATGGGCTCAGTATCCGGCTCCAGCGTTGCCAATACCGTGTCCACCGGCGTCATTACCATCCCGCTGATGCGCAAGGCCGGGTTTCCGGCCCGTTTTGCCGCGGGTGTCGAGGCTGCCGCGTCCACCGGTGGCCAGCTGATGCCGCCGGTGATGGGGGCCGGGGCGTTTATCATGGCCTCCTACACCCAGGTGTCCTACCTCACCATCATCGGCGTCGCGGCGCTGCCGGCGTTGCTGTACTTCCTGTCCGTGGCCATGTTCGTTCGCATCGAGGCCAAGCGCAGTCATGCGGTGAAGTTGGAGGACGAGGACGCAGAGACGTTTGGCCAGGTGCTCAAGGGTGGCTGGCATTACCTGCTGCCCCTGGTGGTGCTGGTGGCGTCACTGATTTACGGCTTCACGCCCACCTATGCGGCGGGTATTGCGATTGTCTCCGTGGTGGTGGCGTCCTGGATTGCCCGCAAGCCGATGACCCTCACCGATATCCTCGAGGCCCTGGCCCAGGGTACCCGCAACATCATGACCACGGCGATCCTGCTGATCACGGTGGGGCTGATCGTGATGGTGATTTCCACCACCGGTATCGGTAACACTTTCTCGCTGATGATCACCGAATGGGCCGGTGGCAGTCTGCTGATAACCATCGTGCTGGTGGCGCTGGCCTCGCTGATCCTGGGCATGGGGCTGCCGGTGACGGCGGCGTATATCGTGCTGGCGACCCTGTCGGCCCCGGCCATCTACCAGTTGATTGCCCAGAGCCAGCTGATTGACCTGATGGCCAGCGGCAACCTGCCGGAGCAGGCCCGGGCGGTGTTCATGCTGGCCTCCCCCGAGGCGGCGGAACTGCTCAGCGCGCCCATGGAAAGGGCGCAGGCCGTTGCCATGCTGGCGGAGGTGCCGGCGAACTTCAGCGGGCAGCTGCTGGAGCAGGCGTTGTCGCCCCACGCCATTACCATGGCGCTGGTGGCCGCCCACATGATCATCTTCTGGCTGTCCCAGGACTCTAACGTGACTCCGCCGGTCTGCCTGACCGCCTTTGCCGCGGCCGCCATTGCCGGCACCCCGGCCATGCGCACCGGGCTGACGGCGTGGAAAATCGCCAAGGGTCTGTACATCGTGCCGCTGCTGTTTGCCTATTCCCCGCTGATTTCGGGCACACCGCTGGAGATGCTCAAGGTGTTCACCTTTGCCCTGTTCGGCCTCTACGCCATTATTGCGGGCCTGGAAGGCTATCTGGAACACCCGCTGAAGTGGTGGCTTCGTGTGCTGATGTTCCCTGTCGGCGCCTTGATGTTATGGCCCCACGGCATGATCCTGATTGATCTGGCGGGGCTGGTAATCTTTGTCGCCTTGCTGGTGTGGAGCGCGCGCCGCACATCCGGCCCAGGCGTGGCTGCGCCGGCGTAGGGCGCAGGAAATCAGGTCTCGTTGGCGGCCGCTCCGTTGTCGTTGGGGATCATGGTGAAGATGTTGTCCCGGGTCCGCAGCCAGGTGGTGCGGAAGGCGATCTTCTGCACCTTGCCTTCCTGGTCGTTGATGCGCACCCAGTCGCCGATGCGGAAGGGCCGCTCGATCAGCAGGGTCACGCCAGCGATAAAGTTCGACAGCGTGGACTGGGCGGCAAAGCCTACGGCGATGCCGACAATGCCAAGGCCGGCAATGATGGACCATACATCGAAGCCGAACTGTGCCATCACAGTGACGGCGCCCAGTACCAGAAATAACACCGAGACGGAGTTCTTGAGCAGCTGTTCCAGGGATGGGTCAATACGATGCCGGTCAAGGGCCCCCACAATGGTCCGGGCCACCAATACCCAGCCCACGTAGAAGCCCAATGCCATGAGGCCGCCCCGGGCGATGCTCTTCAGGAGGACGGCATCACCGCCATACTGGGCGACAACGGCGACCATTATGGCAAGCGCGACAAGGTACTGAAGCGACGTTCTTACTGACAGGTAGAGGTTGTTCAACCGTTGCTGCCGACCCAGCGTGGCTTTCAGGACCAGGCTGAGCAGTACGTAGATCAGTGAGGCAATAGCGACCAGTATCAGTGTGACCAATAGCTGGCCTGACACCCACACCAGCGCATGCTGCCAGTCCATTTCGGTGATACCAAGCGCATTGGCGGTATCGCGCAAGTTGCCTGAAAGCTGGTCCTTGAGGCTACTCCACATGAAGGTTTCCTGGTTGCGTTTCGTTGGTGTCGGGATATCACATGATAGTCTTTATATCCCATGAAGGGCGATCACGCGCTTCTTTGTCGGCTCGGGCACGGCTTCTGATAGCACCGGAGGTACCCGAGCTCGTGGTACCTACCTGCATGGAGGAGGGGAGCAGCGACTATGACGATGTTGGAAATGGCGGCCCTGGTGGCCATTGGCGGCCTGGCCGGTTTCATCAACGTGCTTTCCGCAGGCGGCTCCATGCTGACGCTGCCCATGCTGATGTTCCTGGGCCTGCCGGCACAGGTGGCCAACGGCACCAACCGGGTGGCCATCACCCTGCAGAGCGTGACCGCCGTGGGCAGTTTTTTCCGCGCCGGGCACAGCAACCTGGCGGTGAGTATTCGTCTGGCCATTCCCGCCGTGGCCGGTTCCCTGCTGGGTGCCTGGACCGCCACCTGGATTCCCCAGGCCATCTTCGAGGGAGTGCTGATCGCCGCCATGATCGGCTCCTCGGTATTCATGCTTTTGCCCCAGCCGGGGCTGGACACGCGGCCACTGACACCGGACCGGCTGGGCGTCGTGGAATACTGCGCGTTGTTCCTGATCGGGTTGTACGGTGGGTTTATCCAGGTGGGGGTAGGCGCCCTGTTCATCGTGGTGCTCTACCGTATGCTGAAAATCGATCTGCCCCAGGTGAACGTGATCAAGGTGTTCATCATCCTGGTCTACACTCTGCCGGCGCTGGCCATTTTCGCCCTCAAGGGGCAGGTGTTGTGGGCCACGGGCGTGATACTAGCTCTGGGCAACATGGCCGGTGCCATGATGGCGGTGCGGGTCAACCTGAGTGCCAGGGGCGCCCAATGGATCAAGTGGCTGACCCTGGCCATGGTAGTGGCGATCCTGGTGCGGCTGATTTTTTATTAGTGATTCCTTTCAGGAAAACTGACTGGGGAAAGCACTGGATCCGCAGACAGAAAAAACCCGGGGCGGGCCCCGGGTTTGTCTCGTCGGGCACCCCGCGGTAGCGGGGGCCGGGAATCAGTCCGCCATTTCGACCTTGTGGAAATCCAGGACATTTCCCTCAGGAGAGCTGTCGATGGCGGCGACCTCACTGCGCCTTCTCAGCAGAATGTAGGCAAAGCAGCCGAAGTACAGGGCGATGACCAGGGCTCCTACCCACTGGATGCGCAGGAAGTCGAGCTGGAAGAGCATGGTCAGGCCCACCAGAGCAACAAGGTTGAAAATCACATAGTTGATCCGGCCAAGCCGCTGAGCGGTCAGGTTCAGGTTGTCCGTGTACAGTCGAATCAGTGAATCCAGCGAGTTCACTACCATCAGCACACCCACCGATATCATCGCGATGTTGGTAAATGCCGCCACCTGCAGACCTTCAGCATGGTAGTAGTAGAGCACACTGAACCAGACGCCAATGGCAATAGATGGTATCGCCAGCATGGCAATCAGCAGCTGCCAGGTCCGGATGCCGCTGACAAACCGTGCGGTGAACTGGCCGATCATGATGCTCCAGGAGAACCACCAGAAAAGATAGAACTCGTGGTAGTCATTGATGGGCAGGACGAAATGCTGGAGGTTGGTGAAGTAACCGCCCAGCATACTGGCGGTGCCGAAAAAGTCTGACGGTGAGCCCTGGCCAAGCACGAAGGCCCGGAACCACATGCCCACGATCAGGGCGATAAACAGTACGCTGGAACCCACGCTCAGTATCCGTACGTACTTGATTTTGGAGCTGGAATACACCGCCAGGGCAATGGAGGCGAGCACAATGGCATAAAATGCCGGCACAACGGTTTCACCATCACCCAATTGTGGCAGGTACCAGGGCAGATTCGAGAGCAGCAGAAATGCCGTGAAGGCGCAGGTGCCGATGATGACCACGTTGTTGATCACCTTCACCACAGGAATCTCGAAGAACCCTACCCTGGGCTCGATAATGGCGAAATAGAAGCAGGTGAGAAAGTAGAACCCCCATATCAGGAAGGCCCAGAAGCCAAATTCGATGGCCAGCGGGTTGGCGAAGCCGTACTCGGGGTTAGCCGCCGTATCCCCGTAACCTGCGAATTCCGTCAGCGGGAACATGATAAGCCCTACGTCGAGTCCCGAGGTGAACAGGATGGCAATGAACGTCAGGGTGTGTACCGGCGTGACGCCGATGCACCGGATGTCCCACCATTTGTACAGGATCAACGCAATGGCGGCGAAGGTAAAAATCAGGCCTGTGGATAACCAGAGTGTCATGCGCTGCACCTCCGGTTGTGGGTCATCATTATCATGAACAGCATGGGTGTTCCTCCTCTACTTGGTAAGCGATGCTTCGTTCGAATCGGACACAAACCCGGGACTTTCCTATCCGGCGCCCGAAAACGGCGGGATGCCGTCGCGCTGATAGGGAAATCCTGAGGGCTTGCTATAAACCGGGCGAGTTGCTCGCCCGGACCGGGGCTGCGGGCGTTAAGTGACCGCCCGCCTGGCGTTTCCGGGACGTTGGCGTGCCTGCCACTGCTCGTCCATGACGACCGGCACGTCCGCAGATTGCAGGGGCTCCCTGCCCCGGATCAGGTCGGCGGCCCGTTCCGCCACCATGATGGTGGGGGCGTTCAGGTTGCCGTTGGGAATGGTCGGGAAGATGGATGAGTCCACCACCCTGAGGTTGCTGATACCGTGAACCCGTGTTTCCGGGTCCACCACCGCCAGCTCGTCGGTGCCCATCTTGCAGGAGCAGGACGGATGGTAGGCGCTTTCCACCGCCTGGCGGACAAAGGCGTCGATTTCCTCGTCGCTCTGTACCTGTTCCCCGGGCTGGATTTCCGCACCCCGGTACTCGTCCATGGCGGGCTGACTGATGATTTCCCGGGTCAGGCGCACACAGTCGCGGAAGCCTTCCCGGTCTGCCTCTTGCTGCAGGTAGTTGAAGCGGATGCTTGGCGGCTGTTTCGGGTCGGCGGATTGCACGTGCACAAAACCGCGGCTTTTCGGCTTGTTGTGGCCGACATGCAGCTGGAAGCCGTCACCCTCGAAGGCCTCCTTGCCATCATAGCGCATGGCCGCTGGCAGGAAGTGGTACTGCAGGTCCGGCCATTCGATGCCCGCTTTCGAGCGGATAAAGCCGCAGGATTCGAAGTGGTTGGTGGCACCCAGACCGTCCTTCTTGAGGATCCAGCGCACGCCGATCTTGAGCTTGTTCCACCAGTCCAGCCTGCGGTTGAGGGACACCGGCTGCTTGCAGCGGAACTGGAAATAGAACTCCAGGTGGTCCTGCAGGTTCTCTCCCACGCCAGGCAGTTCATGGTTCACCCCGATACCCGCCTGTTCCAGCACTTCCCGATTGCCAATGCCGGACAGTTGCAGCAGGTGCGGGGAGCCGATGGAACCAGCGCAGAGGATGACTTCCCCGGTTGCTGTCACATCGTGGACCTTGCCGCCCTGCTCGTAGCGAACGCCGGTGGCGGTCTTGCCGTCGAGCAGCACCCTGTGCACCAGGGCGTGGGTGACCACGGTCAGGTTGGGGCGGGCCATGGCCGGGCGCAGGTAGGCGTTGGCGGTGGACCAGCGACGACCGTTCTTCACGGTCATGTGCATGGCCCCGAAGCCTTCCTGGCGGGCGCCGTTATAGTCATCAGTCTCGAAGTAGCCGGCGTCGACGCCGGAGCGAACAAATGCCGAGTACAACGGGTTCTGCATATTGTTGCCGTTGTTTACGCCCAGTGGGCCCTGGTCGCCTCGGTAATCGTCACCGCCGAAGGCCCAGGTTTCGGACTTCCTGAAGTACGGCAGCACATTGCGATAGTGCCAGCCGTCCGCGCCGCCAGCGTGCCACTCGTCGAAGTCCCGGGCGTGGCCCCGCACATAGACCATGCCATTGATGGAGGAGGACCCGCCAAGCACCTTGCCCCGGGGGCAGTGCATGCGGCGGTTATCCAGCCAGGGCTCGGGCTCGGTCTCAAACTGCCAGGCGTATTTTTTGGTGTTCATGGGAATGGACAGGGCGGTGGGCATCTGGATGAAGATGCTCTTGTCGCTGCCGCCGGTTTCCAGCAGCAATACCTTTTTATCGCTGTCCTCGGTGAGGCGGTTGGCCAGCACGCAGCCGGCGGAACCCGCGCCCACAATGATGTAGTCGTATTGGTTTTCTTTCATACAAATCCTCACTCGCTGTTGAGCGGCGTCCCGCAGGCGTATCTCAACCAGCACCGATGTAAACCGGTGTGGTTGGCGTCCGTGCCTGCGGGCTGGAAATCAGGCTTCAGAAGGGAGCGTCGAGATCTTCCATTCCCACGTACACCGCCTTCAGCTGGGTGTAGTGGGCCAGGGTTTCGCGGCCGTTCTCGCGGCCCACGCCGGAGAGCTTGTAGCCACCGACCGGCATTTCCGCCGGAGAGGCGCCGTAGCTGTTAATCCAGCAGATGCCGGCCTGTATACGGTGGGTCACCCGGTGGGCCCGGCGGATATCATTGGTGAACACGCCGGCGGCCAGGCCGGTATCGACATTGTTGGCGCGGGTGATGACTTCGTCTTCGTCGGAGAAGGTCAGCACTGACATCACCGGTCCGAAGATCTCTTCCTTCACAATGGTCATATCGTCGGTGCAGTCGGTGAAGATGGTGGGCTCCACGAAGTAGCCACCTTTGGAGTCTTCCGGTTCGAAGGCCCTGCCGCCGTGGCTCAGGGTGGCGCCTTCCGCCTGGCCTCTGGCGATGTAATCCAGCACCAGGTCCCGGTGGCCGGCGGAGATCAGCGCGCCGTAGTTGGTGTCCGGGTTCATGGGGTCGCCGGGCAGGATGTTGTTACGGGTGCGCGCCAGCAGCCGCTCCATGAAGCGGGGGTAGATGTCCTCATGCACAAACACCCGGGTACCATTGGTGCAGATCTCTCCCTGGGTGTAGAAATTACCCATCATGGCGGCGGACACGGCGTTTTCCAGGTCGGCGTCGTTGAAGATAATCAGCGGTGACTTGCCACCCAGCTCCATGGTGACGTCCTTGAGAGTAGTGGCTGCGGCCGCCATGACCTTCCGGCCGGTACCCACTTCGCCGGTGAAGGAGACCTTGGCGATGTCCGGATGATGGGTCAGCCAGCTGCCTACCTCGGCAGCACCATGGACCACGTTAAAGACGCCGGCCGGCACGCCGGCCTCGGTGTAGATCTCAGCCAGGCGCATGGCGCCCATGGGCGTTTCTTCCGACGGCTTGAAGATCATGGCATTGCCGGTGGCCAGGGCGGGCGCGGACTTCCAGCAGGCGATCTGGATCGGGTAGTTCCAGGCACCAATGCCGGCGCAGATCCCCAGGGGTTCCCGGCGGGTGTAGTAGAAGTCGCCGCCCAGATCCTGCTGGTTACCCTCCATGGAAGGCACCAGGCCGGCAAAGAACTCGAGGGTGTCGGCGCCGGTGACCACGTCCACCGCTTCCGCTTCCTGCCAGGGCTTGCCGGTGTCCAGTACTTCGGTGCGGGCCAGGTCGTTGTTACGCTCCCGCAGCAGAGCCACGGCCCGCAGCAGAATGCGGCTGCGCTCCACCGCCGGCATGGCGGACCAGTCCGCAAAGCCGGCGCGGGCGCTTTCGATGGCCGCCCGCTGGATGGATTCGTCCGCTACCTCTACCTCGTAGATCACCTTGCCGGTGGCAGGGTTGACCACCGGGAAGGTCTCGCCACTGGCATTGGCCAGGAAACGGCCATGAACATAGTTCTGGTAAACAGGAATGGCGCTGGGCATGGTGATCGGTATCCCTAATTCGTTGAATTCGTAGCCCCGGCGTCGGCCAGGGTCTGTTCGATAAACTGTTTGATCAGCCGCTCGCCGGCCTCGAAGCTTTCAGTTGGGTCGAGGCTCAGGGCGCTTCGCAGCCAGAAGCCATCAATCATCGCCGCCGTCTGCCGCGCAGCCTCGGTCGCCTGTTCTGGCGGCAGTACCTGAACAAAGGAATAGCGCAGGTTGCTGTACAACCGGGCGTTGTTGATCTGCTGCAGGCGCTTGAGACCGGGCTCGTGCATGGAGCGGGCCCAGAAGCTGAGCCAGGTCTTGGCGGCCAGTGCCGAGCGCTGGAAATCGGAGAAGTTGGCCTCGACAATGCAGGCCAGCCGTTGCTCAGGTGAGCCATCGGTATGGGCCATGCGTTCCCGCAGTTCCCGGCCCAGCTGTTCCAGCAGATAGCGTAGTGCCGCCTCGATCAGCCCCTGCTTGCCGCCGAAGTAGTGGCTGATAATGCCCGAGGACATGCCTGCCCGTTTGCTGATGCTGACAATCGTGGTGTTCTGCATGCCAAGCTCGGCGATGGACGCCATGGTCGCCTCGATAAGTTGCTGTTTTCTTGTGTCTTTCACCCCAACAATCGGCATTGCTTTCCTCGGCAACCTTTATTAATTGAACGTTCAATTAAAATAAAGGCTACCGAACGCACGACGGTCTTGCAAGGTTTGTGGGCAACAAGTGAGCAGGTGAGGGCGGGGAAAGGCTGCAGGAAGGGCTCAGCCGTGGGTTTCAGCCACGGCCAATGGCGGGGCCGGCTTCACAACCCCCGCACCCATTCCGGCCGCAGGCGGGCGCGTTCCGGCGTGCTGATAGCGGTACGCACCTGCTCCAGCATGCGTTCCTTGTCCCGCCCCAGGGTGCCCTTGAGAACCAGGTAGTTGGAGGCATGGTCGCTGCGGAAGATGGTGTGGTCCAGCTCCAGGTTCTCCAGCAGCTTTTGCGCCTCCAGGAACAGCTCATGCTGGTCCAGGGGTTCGAAGTCCGGGAACTGCTCCTTGTAGCGTTCCATGCCCTGGGGAAAGCTGACCACCAGGGTGGAGAGGAATTCCGGCTGAGTGTCGTTCATCAGCTTCGCCGAGTTGACGGCGTGCTGTTCACTCAGGCTTTTGCCGCCCAGGCCGTTGAGAACCATTACCGAGCGCTTGATACCGGCCTCGCCGATTTTGAGCAGGGCGTCCCTGGTGGACTCGTAGGTTTCGCCCTTGTTGACCCGCCGCAGCACCTCATCGTCACCGGATTCGGCACCAATATAGAGCATGTGCAGCCCGGCATCGTGCAATTCCTTCAGTTCCGCCACCGATTTACGCTTCAGGTTGCGGGGCAGGCAGTAGGAGGTAACCCGATGAACATCCGGCAGATGTTCGCGGATGGCCTCCAGAATCCGCAGCAGACGCTTGGTAGGCAGGATCATTGCATCACCATCGGCAAGGAAGACCCGCTGGACGATCAGGCGCTCTCCGCACTTGCGGATTTCCTCCAGCACCTCGTCTTCATCCCGGGCGCGGAATTTCTTCTGGGGGTCGGTGTACATCTCGCAGAAGGTGCACTTGTTCCAGGAACAGCCGTTGGTCACCGGCAAAATCAGTGAGTTGGCCTCGCTGGGCGGGCGAAACACAGGTTCGACGTAGTTGATGGGGAATTCATACATGGTCAGACAGCTCCCGGGGGTGACTCAGAACGGTCATACAGGTTAGCGAATATGGAGACGACAGTGAAACCGGGAACAGATGGCAGGCGAGGATACCTGACAGCCTGGTAATCCCGTCGCATTGAAATCAGCGGGGGCTCACCCCATTTTGGACGGGCAGTAAACGCTTATCTCGTACCGGGAGCCATGGACATGACACCCGGTGGCTGTGGTTTATAGGCGGTACCTATGAGCCAATTAAAGTTAATCAATTTGAGGAATAAAGATAGAGAGTTTATCTTGGTCACCTCAATCAACTTGAAGGAGATTAAATCAATGACGACTCTGGTCAACACCGAGATCAAACCGTTCAACGCAACCGCTTTCAAACAAGGCGAATTCGTTGAAGTTTCCGACGCAGACGTAAAAGGCAAGTGGGCCGTTTTCTTCTTCTATCCGGCCGACTTCACCTTCGTCTGCCCGACCGAGCTGGGCGACGTTGCCGACAAGTACGACGAGCTGCAGAAGCTGGGCGTTGAAGTATTCTCAGTGTCCACCGACACCCACTTCACCCATAAGGCGTGGCACGACAGTTCCGAGACCATCGGCAAGATCCAGTACTACATGGTAGGCGACCAGACCGGCACCATCACCAACAACTTCGGTGTGATGCGTGAAGGCCAGGGCCTGGCAGACCGTGCCACCTTCCTGGTGGACCCGGATGGCGTTATTCAGGCCATGGAAATCACTGCCGAAGGCATCGGCCGTGATGCTGACGACCTGATGCGCAAGGTCAAAGCTGCGCAGTACGTTCGCAAGCACCCGGGTGAAGTATGCCCGGCGAAGTGGAAAGAAGGCGAAGAGACCCTGTCTCCGTCCCTGGACCTGGTTGGCAAGATCTGAACCAGTACCCAGGACGATTGAGAGCCTGCCCCGGCAGGCCTCATGCTTTCTTCAGACCCCGGCCTCGCCGGGGTTTGTCGTATCTGGCAGGTGCCAGGATGGCTGACCGGGTGTATTCATAGCAAACGCCTATTAATCGTTTAAGGTCAATTAATTTGAGCTTTTTGGCTTGAGGCCTTATCGTAATCCATATCCTGATAATCAGATTGACTGACCGGTTTCGGTTTCAGTCCATACATCTTGTCCAGAGAGGAAACAGAATATGTTGGATGCCAATCTCAGGGATCAGCTCAAGGCTTACCTGGAAAACGTCAGGGAGCCTATCGAGCTGGTAGCCGCCTATAACGACAGCAAAAAATCCGGGGAGCTGAAAGAGCTTCTGGAAGAAATCGAGCCGCTGTCCGACAAGATAGCCCTGCGCACCGAGGACGATCAAAGCGTTCGTCGTCCGTCGTTCGCCATTAACCGGGTCAACTCCGACATTGGCGTGCGCTTCGCCGGCATTCCCATGGGCCATGAGTTCACCTCACTGGTGCTGGCCCTGTTGCAGGTGGGTGGTCATCCGTCCAAGGCGTCCCAGGAAGTGATTGAGCAGATCCAGTCCCTGGACGAAGAGCTGGAATTCGAGACCTTCTTCTCCCTGTCCTGCCAGAACTGTCCGGACGTGGTGCAGGCGCTTAACTTGCTGAGTATCATCAACCCGAAGATCCGTCACACGTCCATTGACGGTGCGCTGTTCCAGGATGAGGTCGAGCAGAAGGAAATCATGGCCGTTCCGGCGGTATGGCTGAACGGTGAGCCGTGGGGTCAGGGCCGTATGACCCTGGAAGAGATCGTGTCCAGGCTGGACTCCAATGCCAGCGCGAAGGAAGCCGAGAAGATCAACCAGAAAGAAGCCTACGAGGTGCTGGTGATCGGTGGCGGCCCGGCCGGTGCATCTGCCGCTATCTATTCGGCGCGCAAGGGCATCCGCACCGGTATTGCCGCCGAGCGTTTCGGTGGTCAGGTGGCAGACACCATGGGCATCGAGAACCTGATCTCCGTACCCTACACCGAAGGCCCGAAATTGGTGGCCGCCATGGAGCAGCACGTCAAGGAATATGACGTGGACATCATGAACATGCAGCGTGCCGAGAAGCTGATTCCAGCATCACAGACCGGCGGCTACCATGAGATCCGCCTGGAAAACGGCGCTTCCCTCAAGGCCCGCAGCCTGGTTCTTTCCACCGGGGCTCGCTGGCGCCACATCGGGGTGCCGGGTGAGGAAGAGTACCGCAACAAGGGCGTTGCCTACTGCCCGCACTGTGATGGCCCGCTGTTCAAGGGCAAGCGTGTGGCGGTGATTGGCGGTGGTAACTCCGGTGTCGAGGCTGCCATCGATCTGGCGGGTATCGTCGGCCACGTCACCCTGCTGGAATTCGCGGATGACATGAAAGCGGACGATGTGCTGCAGAAGAAACTGCGCAGCCTGAAGAACGTGGAAATCCTGACATCCGCTCAGACCACCGAGATCACCGGTGAGGGTGGCAAGGTGAACGGCCTGACCTATAAGGACCGCAGCAGTGGTGAAGAGCACCATGTGGCCCTGGAAGGTGTCTTCGTGCAGATCGGCCTGGTGCCGAACACCGAGTGGCTCAAGGGTGACATCGAGCTGAGCCAGCACGGTGAGATTGTGATCGACGAGCGTGGTGAAACCTCGATCCCCGGCATATTTGCCGCCGGCGATGCCACCACGGTGCCCTACAAGCAGATCGTGATCTCAATGGGTGATGGTTCCAAGGCGGCATTGAGCGCCTTTGATTTCCTCATCCGTCACGAGGTACCGGAAAGCGAAGAGGAAGAAGCCGCGGCCTGATCCGACGGCTTCTGATGAGAAAAAACCCCGCCAAGGCTGCGGGGTTTTTTTGTGCTGGGCTCATGGTACGGGATCAGCGGGAACCGATATTGCCGTCCCTGTCGGAAATCACGATCTCCACCCGGCGATTCTCCTGACGCCCGGCCGCGGTATTGTTACTGGCCTTGGGGTACTGTTCACCAAACCCCTGTACCAGGATCCGGTTCGGGGCGATCCCGGCCGCCAGCAATTCAGCCCTGACCGATTCCGCCCGTTCCAGGGACAACATCTGGTTGTAGTCTGCCTCGCCTATGCTGTCGGTGTAGCCTTCCACGCGGACACGATAGTTCTCGAACTCCTTCATGAACTCGGCAAGCCGGTTCACGGTCCGCTCGCCGGCGGGCTTGAGTTGTGCCTCGTTGATATCGAACAGCACATCGCCCAGGGTCATGACCATACCCCGCTCGGTCTGCTCGGCCTGAAGCCGGTCCATCTGCTCCCTCAGCATGCGGGCTTCCATTTCGGCAACCTGGGCCCGTCGTTCGCCGATGCGGATGCGCAGATCATCCCGCTGTCGCTCGGCGGCGGCCAGCTCTTCCTCCAGTCCGGCCCGCAGGGCATTTTCCCGGGCGATCTCGATATGACGGTTGGCCCTGTAGACGTGGTGATCGATGAGGTCGGTGGCGGCGCCTTCCTCAAACAGTGCTTCTGCGCGGTCCAGGGCCTGGTCGGCGTCCCTGAGGTGCGACAGGCCATTGCGGGCGACCTCCGGGTTGTCGACGGCGGTATCATAGGCGGCGCGGGTGTCCAGCATTCCCTGATGTTGTTCGGGGGCGCTGGCACAGGCGGATAACAGTGCTGCCAGGGTGATCACCGAGCCTGAGGTAAACCATTGCTTGTTCATGTCGTCTCCCTGTGGGTCAGAATCCGGTGAGGTTACTGCTGGTTCTCGAGGTTGTTGCGCAGCGAATCGATACTGGCCTGAATGTCGCCCAGTTCGTTGCGCACCTGCTGGGTACTGGTACGGGACGCCGCCAGTCTGGCGTCCAGGGTGGCTTCCTCCAGCAACTGCCGGGCTTCCGCGTAACGCTGCTCCTCGATCAGTACCTGCGCTGCCTCGAGTTTTTCACGGGCGGTGTTCATGATGGAAGGCTCAACGTCCATCGCCCCGGCGTCGTCAGCGGATCGAACGGCACTGTACGCGGCCTCACGTTCCTCTTCGGGCTTGGGGCCCGGGTCAGTGGCGCAACCGGTGACCAAAACACCGAAAAGCAGAAGGGAAATAACACGGGAACGCATGCGCGGTCTCCTTGTGTAATAGGTGTCCATTGATGTTCGCAACGTCCGGGGTGAATCATTCCATACGTTGCCGGGTTGGTGAAAAGCGTAGCAGTAATCGACTTGATAGCGTCCTGCCAAACCATGACAGATGTGCAATGAAAGGGCATCATCTGATGGGGGGATGATGCCGGTAACCGGAATAATGTTAACTTCACCCGTTGCTGTGTCGGTGTCCGTCAGGCTACTCAGACCGGGACAGTACAGCCTGTCCTGCTAACGTCGTAATGGAAAACGCCATGCCCGAACTGGAAAGTCTGTCCCATACGGCCCTGGCCGGCCAGTTCTTTGGTCTGGTGGCGCTTGCCATCTGCCTGGTGGCTTTCGCCAGCAAGAACGATGACCGGCTGCTGGTGTTGCTGATTTCCGCCAATGTCGCCTTTGCGCTGCAGTTTGCCTTTTTCAGCAGCTGGACGGCTGCGGCACTGACGGTTCTGGTGATCGCCCGTATTGTGCTGGCCCGGCGCTATGTGGGCAGTCAGTGGGTGATGTGGATGGTACTGGTGGCCAACCTGGTGGCCGCGGCGCTGACCTGGCGTGACTGGGTGGATGTGCTGCCATTGACGGCAGCCACCCTGGGCACCATTGCCATGTTCCTGTTACGGGGCATTGCCATGCGCATCATGCTGGGCCTGGCGGCCCTGGCCTGGATGCTGAACAATCTCGCCATCGGGTCAATCGGCGGCACCCTGGCCGAAGGCATGATCTTCGTGACCAATGTGATCACCATCATTCGCATGGCCCGGGCCAGACAGCGCTACCCGGGCGTACCGGTGGACGAAACCGGCCCGGTTGATACTAGCGACCGACCACCTCGATAATCTTGCCTGAAAAGGCTTCCAGGTCACCCGGATTGCGGCTGGTGATCAGCGGTGCATCGTGGCAGACCTGCTCATCCACCCAGTGGCCGCCAGCGTTGACGATATCGGTTTTGACACTGGGGAAGGAGGTCAGGTTGCGACCCCGCACCACATTGGCTTCCACCAGCAGCCAGGCGGCGTGGCAGATAGCCGCCACGGGTTTGCCAGCTTCCACGAAGTCGCGAACAAAGGCGACGGCCGCGTGATCCTGTCGCAGGGCATCTGGATTGGCCACGCCACCGGGCAGTACCAGCGCGTCATAGTCGCTGGACTCAGCATCGCCCA
Source organism: Marinobacter zhanjiangensis (assembly GCF_014651935.1). Taxonomy (GTDB): domain Bacteria; phylum Pseudomonadota; class Gammaproteobacteria; order Pseudomonadales; family Oleiphilaceae; genus Marinobacter; species Marinobacter zhanjiangensis. The sequence goes on from NZ_BMXV01000001.1 coordinate 702,483, forward strand.
CCAGTTTGTCCACCTGGAACGAACCGCCTTTGTCCAGATGATGGTAACCGTCGATACGGCCTTCCCTGATCGACAACAGCTCGATGTCGGCGCCGGCCTTTTCCAGAGCCTCGCGGGGATCGGTCAGTTCCACCTGCTCGACACCGTCGGTGGCGAGGAACGCGATTTTCTTGCCCTTCAGTGATGTGCTCATGTCAGAACCTCCTGGTGAGCCGGTCAGCGACCGGCGTATGGTCAGGGTTACTCATGTGACGGATATTGTGACGGAGCCCCCCGGGTTTAAACCGGGCGCGGTGGTAAACCTTCCCGATACCGGATGGCTGGTCTGCTTCCAGCATAGCTCCATTCGACGGGTGGGGTTGCAGAACCCATGTCTGATGACCACATTAATAATCAGTGTCCATGGATAAGGCCCCGAGGAGGCAACTATGCTGCTGGCAGAAAAGTCCACCGGTCATTTGGTGGAAATCAGTGATATCAAGGCCCTTTACGATCCCAATGAGTCGGCAGTGACGGGTAGCGTCCACTACGGCGAAGAGGCTCAGGACCCGGAGCCCATTGCCAAGACCGAACTGGCCTTTCCCTCCGGCGAACCCCTGCCCCAGTGCTGGACGGATCCGGATTTTCGACAGAAGCAGTCGTAGCAGGGAATTCGCGACCCAAGGTGGGCCTAGGTGTTATGGTGAGGCCATCTCCACGTTAAAGCCGGCTGGCTTACAGTGTCTCCGGCCTTACCTCCTGCAAAGGATGCACAGAACCATGACAGATCCGATAAGGTGGTCCGGACCCCGGGCCCTCTGGCAACTGGTCGCACTGGTGGCCTTGGCGTCGCTGCTGACCGGTTGCGGCATTAATAATATTCCCAGTTACGACGAGCAGGTGAAATCCGCGTGGTCCCAGGTCGAGAACCAGTACCAACGTCGTGCTGACCTGGTGCCCAACCTGGTGGAAACCGTGAAAGGCTTCGCTGACCAGGAGCAGGATACGCTCACGGCGGTGATCGAGGCGCGGTCGAAGGCCACCTCCATCCAGGTGGACGAGAGCATCCTCAACAACCCTGAGAAGCTTCAGCAGTTCCAGCAGGCCCAGGGGGAGCTGAGCAGCGCCCTGAGCCGGCTGATGGCGGTTTCCGAACGCTATCCCGACCTGAAATCCAACCAGAACTTCCTGGCGCTGCAATCCCAGCTCGAGGGTACCGAGAACCGGATTGCCGTTGCGCGGCGTGACTTTATTCAGGCGGTGGAGCGGTACAATACCGAGATCCGCACCTTCCCGGGACGAATCTGGCACAGCCTGCTTTACGACGACATGGAGCTGCGTGCAAATTTTGAGGCAACCACCGAAAACGCCGAAGACGCGCCAGAGGTGGAGTTCTGATGAAGGTTTTTCTGCGCCCCTGCATTGCGTTCGTCGCATTACTGTTGCTCCAGGCCCCGGCCTGGGGGCAGTCCATGCCCGACTTTCCGGAACTGACCGGGCGAGTGGTGGATCAGGCCGGGATGCTGTCCACGGACGCCGAATCCAGGCTGAGCAACATGCTGGCGGCCCATGAGGAAGCCACCACCAATCAGGTGGTGGTGGTCACACTGCCGGATCTGCAGGGCTATCCCATTGAAGATTTCGGGTACCAGCTCGGTCGCCATTGGGGTATTGGCCAGGAGGGCGAGGACAACGGCGCACTGCTGATTGTCGCCGAGGAAGAGCGCGCGATCCGCATCGAGGTGGGATACGGCCTTGAAGGTCAACTGACGGATGCCGCCTCGTCCACCATTATCAACCGGATCATTACCCCGGCCTTTCGACAGGGCGAGTTTTCCCAGGGCATTGTCGCCGGCGCCGAGGCCATGATCCAGGTGCTGGGTGGCGAGCCACTGGCCGTGCCGGAGGGCCAGACAGGGCAGGGTCCTGCCGAAAAGCCGAACCTGCTGGCGGTGGTTTTCTTCTTCGTCATCATTGTCTCGTTCATTTCCCTGGTCGGTGGCGGCGGCCGTGGCGGTCGCGGCAGAGGTGCGCTGATTGCCGGCGCCTTGCTGGGTGCCAGCATGGGCGGTCGCGGTGGCGGCCTTGGCGGTGGTGGTTTTGGCGGCGGTGGCGGCGGCTTCGGCGGCGGCGGTGCTTCCGGTGGATGGTAACCCCATGCTGACACATTATCCTGAGAGCAAGAGCGATCTATGACGCTATTAACCACGACTGAACAGGACCAGGTAGCCGCTGCCATCAACGCAGTCGAGCGGGAGACCGATGCCGAACTGGTCACGGTGCTGGCCCGCCAGGCCGACAATTACGCCTATATTCCCCTGGTATGGGCCGGGATCCTGGCGCTGCTGGTGCCGGGGCTGATCAACTACTTCACCGAGTGGTTTGGTGCCCATACACTGCTGCTGGTGCAGTGGGGTGTCTTCCTGGTACTGGGTGCACTGTTCCGCATTCCGCAGATCAACACCATGCTGATCCCTCGCCAGGTGCGATACTGGCGTGCCGCCAACCTCGCCCGCCGCCATTTTCTGGAGCAGAACCTGCACCATACGAAGGATGGCACCGGTGTACTGATCTTTGTCTCGGAAGCGGAACGCTATGTGGAAATCCTGGTGGACCAGGGCGTTTCCTCCCGGGTGGACAACAAGGTGTGGGAAGAGATCGTGGAGAACTTCACCAACCAGGTCCGCCAGGGCAATACCTGCCAGGGCTTCCTCGACTGTATCGAAGCCTGTGGCACGCACCTGAAGGAACAGATCCCGGCCACCCACGAACGCAACCAGTTGCCCAATCACCTGGTGGTTTTGTCCTGAGGATTGCCCTTTTGTCCTGAGGGACATCAGGGCAGTAATACTTCGCCTTCCATATAAAATGCCGCCTGCCCCGCGATTGCCACCCGGCTACCCCTCAGCTCGCACCGCAGTTCACCGCCGCGAGCGGACAAACTTCAACCCAATCTATTGAACAGACCCCGGGCACTATCAAAATGGGTGTAGGCGTATGGAGCCGCTGTCCGGGCGGGTACGAGCGTTTGTGAAGGCACTGACGCCATGGCAACATGATGACTTGTCGCTGTTAACCGGTCCGGAGTCTTCACCATGAAAATCGCTGTGTTCTGTGGATCCAGCCAGGGCAACCATGACCGGTTTGCCCAAAGCGCCCGTGAACTTGGCCGCTACTTTGCCAGCCAGGGTGTTGATCTGGTCTATGGCGGTGGCAAGGTCGGCCTGATGGGCGAGGTGGCCGACGCCGTGCTGGCGGGTGGCGGCCGGGTTTACGGTGTTATCCCGGAATCGCTGCGGGACCGGGAACTGGCTCATCAGGGGCTGACAGAGTTGACGGTGGTCACCGGTATGCACGAACGCAAGGCCATGATGGCGGCACAGGCGGATGCTTTCGTTGCCATGCCGGGCGGGCCCGGTACCATGGACGAACTGTTCGAGGCCTGGACCTGGGCGCAGCTTGGTTACCACGACAAGCCCTGTGCCATCTATAACGCTTTTGGTTACTACGACCAGCTGCTGTACTTCCTGAACACCATGGTCGATTCCGGTTTCATGAAGCCACACCATCGCCAGATGCTGGTGGTGGAAGACCAGCCGGAATCATTGCTGCAGGCCCTGATGCGTTATCAGCCCCCGGAGCGCAAGTGGTCCTGATAGCGACGCGTCTTCTGAACCGGCCCGGAATGGCGCCTGCGCTGGCTGTCAGGTCCCGGTCCAGTTAGAGTGGTTGCGTGATGCAACCATATAACCTGATCAGGAGCCCCCATGAGCGAGATTATCCTTCACCACTACGCCGGTTCACCCTTTGCTGAAAAGGCCCGCATGATGCTGGGTTTCAAGGGGCTGGCCTGGCAGTCGGTGGACATTCCGCCGATCATGCCCAAGCCGGACCTGACCGCCCTGACCGGTGGTTACCGCAAGACGCCGGTCATGCAGGTGGGAGCTGATATCTACTGTGACACCGCCACGATCGCCCGCCAGCTGGATCGCATCCAGCCGTTGCCGTCCCTGTATCCGGAAGGCCGGGAGGCGGTGGCCGCCAGCGCCGCGCAGTTTGCCGATCAGGTCATGTTCCAGCACGGCGTGGCCCTGAATTTCCAGCCCCATGCGGTGGCAGAACGTTTCGGAAAAGCCCCGGAAAATGTCATGAAAGCTTTCCTGGCGGACCGCAAGAAGCTGTTTGAAGGCGGCAGTGCCTCACCATTGCATCCGGCCCAGGCTCTGTCCCAGTGGCCGACCCTGCTGGGCCGTCTGGAGCAGCAGCTGGAAGACAGCGGCACCTTCCTGCTGGGTGAGGAACCCTGTATCGTCGATTTTGCCTACTATCATCCCCTGTGGTTTGTCCGCAGCAACAAGGCGGTCAGCAGCATGCTGGACCCCTATCCGCAGGTTCAGGCCTGGCTGGATGCAGTGGCGGCCTGCGGCCATGGTGAACCGACCGATCTGGATTCTGCACAAGCCATCGAGATTGCCCGCAAGAGCACACCGGAGTCATTGCCGGAAAGTGGGTTCCGGGATCACAACGGCATCGAGGTCGGCCAGACCGTATCGGTTTCGGCGGTGGATTACGGCGTGGATCCGGTTACAGGAACTCTCGTCTATCAGGACGCGGAGGAGATCGTCGTCCGTCGGGAGGATGACCGTGCCGGAGAGTTGCACGTGCACTTTCCGCGGTATGGTTTCCGGCTATCTCCGGAAAAGCAGTAAGCAGTCCCTGGGAAGCTGTCAGGCTATTCCTGAAAAAAGCCCCGGTGCCGTCAGACAGCGGGGCTGGGTGGGTTACAACGACCCCGAATACCTGAAAGAGCGCCACGGCATCGAAGGCTGTGACAAGCCGCTTGAGAACATCAGCAAGGCGCTGGAAAATCTCGCCAGTGTGGCCACCCAGTAGGTGCGGATTATCCCGGGCCCTGTCTGGCCCGGGGCAGGGGCTTCAGATGCCCTCGTTGTTCTTCAGCGTGATCTGCTCGTTCAGGGTCCAGAAATCGTAGATAACCCCCAGACCGAACACCCCCAGGGTGAACAGGTAGATAATGCCGGTGATCCACTTGCCCAGGTACATCCGGTGGATGCCGAAGGCGCCCAGGAAGGTCAGCAGTATCCAGGTGATGTTGTAGTCGACGGGGCCCGGCTGGTAGCGGATATCCGCTTCGCGGTCCATCCCCGGGATCAGGAACAGATCGATGATCCAGCCGATAAAGAACAGCCCCAGCGTGAAGAACCAGATGGTGCCGGTGACCGGCTTGCCGTAATAGAAGCGGTGCGAGCCCAGAAACCCGAAAATCCACAGCAGGTAGCCAATCACCACGCTGTGGGTATTGCTGGTTTGTTGAATCTCCATTCGTACTCCTTTGACCCGTGAGTGTGTCTTTACACCACTTTCACCATAAACCATTTTCAAGGCAATACCGCTATCGCTATGCTAGTGTCCCGTCTGGCTAGTTCCTTAATCTACTGCTTGACTCTGAGGACTCTGACCAAGGCGCCAGTCTGCAGGTGTGGTGGTTCCACATCAAAGACTGGCAACACAGGCTCAGAGTCCTCAGAGGCAAGCCCTTCGGGAGCTTCTGAAAAGCCGAATAGCGTTGTTGTGCTGTCTCGATTTGGAACCACCAAACCTTCAACAGCACGCCTAGCTCTTCGGCTTTTCAGAAGCTCAGTAGGTTAAGGAACTAGCCAGACGGGACACTAGTATCCGGAAACCATCCTGAAGGGAGACTGATTGGCCATCCGTCGTAGTCTGCGCGTGTTACTGATCGTCCTGCTGCTTCTGGCTGGCGCCCTCTGGGGTGGCTGGTCACTGGTCCATGCCCGGCTGGCGGAGCTTGGTATCGAGCAGGTACGGTTTTCCGGCCCGGATCTTGGCTGGAGCCGTCTTGGCTTCCGCTCGGTGAGCCTGACGTGGACGGGCGATGGCCGTTCCCTCTCCGTAGAGACAGATAACCCCCGCCTCACCCTGGACTGGCTTGACTGGCAGCTGGACCAGCTGGTGGCAGGTCAGACGCGAATTACTCACGCCAGCACCGTTGATGCAGCTCAGTTATCGTCGCCTCCACCTTCCCCCGGCGGTGGCAACGCCCTTGAGCTGACCTTGCCGGAGTCCATGCCCTTCTGGCTGCCCCGCCATCTTGAGATCGAGTCTCTGCAGGCGTCATTCCCTTGCCAGGGGATGCAATGCCGCTTCCAGGGCCATGTCCGATTCGACCGGCAGGCGGAGTCTGCCACCGCCAGGGTGGATGCCACGCTGACCCGAGAGCAGAAAACACTGGCCATTCGGGGCAATGTCCGTCTCGGCTCGGGGGCCGACCCCCAGAGTGTCACCGATGGTGAACTGCAGATCAGTGGCATCCGGCCCTGGCTGCCGCAGGCACTGGCTGCGGATCTCCGGCGGTCGATGCCCGCCGGGGCCACGGTGCGGTTCTCCCCCGGTGGAGAGCCGGCTCCCGGCCAGTGGCCGATCAGGGTAGAGCTGACCACTGAGGGCGGGGCACAGCCGGCGTTCAAAGGAAGGGTGATTCTGCATACCGGTGACCCCTGGCGCCTGGACATCACCCAGGGGCAGATTACGGCAACGCTGGAACGGTGGCAGCAGGCGGGATGGCTGTTCAACACACTTCAGGCTGATCTGCCAATAAGGGGAACGGTAACAGCGAATGAGTCCCGGCTGACGTTCTCTCAGGGGGCCGCAGTCTCGGTGCGTCATATGGATGCGTTCGGGCCGGAACAGCTGATGTGGCTGGACCAGGTCGCGCTGTCACCGGGGGGCACGACCGTGCTGTATCGCGATGGCCAGTTCCAGGTAAACGGCCCTGTGGCCCTGTCCGCCGGAGAGGTTCGCTACCCTGGTCTGGTGACCCAGGCCTGGCAAGCCGAGGCGGATGTGCAGTGGCAGCAGGCCCTGACAGCCGAGGGAGAGCTGACCAATGCCGCTGGTGCGAGCCTGCCCTTCCGGGTTGATGTCCACCCGGCGGGCAGTCTGGATGCGAGGCTCTCCATGCAACTGACGCCAGACAACGAAGCCAACCATCTGGCAGCGACGGTGGACGCCTGGCCTGAAACCCTGGCTCTGGAAAGCGGGCAGGTTGAGGCTGAAGCGACGCTTCGATTGCCACAGGGTGGACAGCCGGAGATATTCGCCGACGTGACGTTCGATGAAGCCTCGGGGCTCTACCAGACCATGGCCTGGCAGACCCTGACAGGCACAGTGCAGGGGCAGTGGCGTGACGGGGAGCTGGTAGCGTCCACCGATGCCCTGGAGCTGGCGCAGCTCAACCCCGGCATCCCCATCGGGCCGATCCGCGTCAGTGCCAGCTATCGGGCAGAAACGGATGCACCGGCCCGGGGTACAGTGCATCTGGAGAACGCCTCGGCGGGCTTTGCTGAAGGCACCCTGAGTGTCGCGGACGGCACCAGCTGGGATCTGAGCGAAGAATCCTGGCGGATTCCGGTGGATGCCCGCGGCGTCAAACTGTCGGCATTGATGAACCTCTACCCCACGGAAGGGCTTGCCGGCGAGGGTACGCTGGAGGGCCAGCTGCCAGTGATTGTCGGGCCAGGCGGCGTGCGGATCGAGGATGGCCGGATTTCCGCCCTGCCGCCAGGCGGACGCCTGCAGTTGCCGGCGGACAAGCTCGGTGGCATGGCCCAGTCCAATCAGGCCATGGCCCTGGTAGCCAGGGCCATGGAGAATTTTCATTACCGGTTGCTGGAGAGTGGCATCAACTATGCCGAGGACGGTACGCTGCTGCTGGACCTGAAACTGAGGGGCTCAAGCCCGGGGGTGGACAGCGACCGCCCGGTGGTGCTCAATATCAACCTGCAGGAAGACATACCGGCACTGCTTACCAGCCTGCAGCTGAGCGGGCGAGTGAACGATGCCGTCACCGAACGGGTCCGGGAACGGTTTCAGCAGAACAGGGTCGAAACCCAGTAATGTCCGGATGGACGCAAGGCGCCGGTCCAATGCCTGGCTTGCCGGGCCAATACACGCAAGGAGAGGTCACAATGGTCAGAACCCGCGCGGGGATAGCGATAGTCGCGATATTGCTGGGTAGTCTGGTGGCTGCCTGTACCCCAACCGTACAGATGGCGGCTCCAAAGGAGCCCATCACCGTCAACCTGAACGTGAAGATCCAGCATGAGATTTACGTCAAGGTGGACCGGGAAGTGGAAGAACTCTTCACCGACCAGGGCCTGTTCTGAGCCTGATACGCACGGTTTCAAGGAGCTGCATGATGACACTGCTTAAATACGCGACTGCATTGCTGATGGCCATGGCGCTGGCATTACCGGCCATGGCCCTGTCCCTGGACGAGGCCAAGAGCCAGCTGGACACCGCCAAGAGTGAGGGCCAGGTGGGGGAAATGCCCACTGGCTATCTGGGCGTGGTATCGGCCGGTGGCAACGCGAAGGCCATCGTCGATGCGATCAACCAGGCCCGGCGTGATGAATACGCCCGCATCGCCGATAAACACGACATTCCTGTCACCCAGGTGGAAGCCGTTGCTGGCAAGAAGGCCATGGAGAAGACGCCCCCGGGCCAGTACATCCAGGTGAATGATCGCTGGGTGCGTAAGTAGCAGGCCAGCAAATTACCCGGGCGGGGCACTGGCAAACCTCTGGCATTTATTCCTGTAGGCAGCTATCTTCACAGATGGTCGTGCCCGTCGGAACCTGTCTGGCGGGCCTGCTGATCAGGAGTAACCTCATGAAAACAATAACCGACCAGCTGGCCAACTACGCCAGCTACCATCGTGACCGTCGCAATATCATTACTCACTTCATCGGCATCCCGATGATCGTGGTGGCCATTGCCATCCTGCTGTCCCGCCCGGGCTTCCAGGTGGCGGGAATCACCATGGCCCCCATATGGTTTATCGCTCTGGCCAGTGTTATCTACTACCTGGTGCTCGACCTGCGCTTTGGCCTGGTCATGGCTGTGCTCATGGCGCTGGCTGTCTGGGTCGGCATGGAGGTGGCCGCACTCTCCACGACCGCCTGGCTGGCCTGGGGTATCGGTCTTTTCGTGGTGGGCTGGGTGGCACAGTTCATCGGCCATTACTACGAGGGCCGCAAACCCGCCTTCGTGGACGATATTGTCGGGTTGTTGATTGGCCCATTGTTTGTGGTGGCAGAGGCAGCCTTCGGGTTCGGGCTCTGCAAGTCTTTGCAGCAGGAAGTTGACCGCCGTGCCGGCCCGGTGCATGGCGGCCACGACGGCTCTGCCGCCAGCCATTAGTGTCCCGCAGTTAGCGATAATGCTCGGACCCCACCGCAGGTGCTGGTGGGGCTGACGATGACCATTTGTATTGGAAGTAATGATGTCTTCAACTCAAGAACGGCCCAACCTGCTGATTATGGTGACCTGTGGCCTGCTCACCAGCCTGGTGGTTATTGCCTTTGCCCGCATGGCCTATGGCCTGATTCTGCCCCCCATGCGCGCCGACCTGGGGCTGAGCTACCAGCAGGCGGGGGTTCTCGGCACCATTACCGCCCTCGGCTACCTTGGTTTCGTGCTGGCCGGGGGCATCGCCGCCGCGCGTTTCGGGGCCCGCATAACCATCGTGTTCGGGCTGGTGTCGGTGGCCCTCGGGTTTGCCGGTCTGACCATGGCCTCCCACTATTGGCTGTTGTTGGCGCTGATGGCGCTGCTGGGCTTCGGTACCGCCTTCAGCTTTGCGCCCATGGTCTCGTTGCTGGCCACATGGTACCCGGAAAAGCGGGGCCTGGTCATTGGTCTGATGACCAGCGGTGTGGGGCTGGGGGTGCTGCTGGTGGGCGCACTGGTGCCGTGGATGACCAGCCTGTTCGGTGATGATGGTTGGCGGGTCAGCTGGGGCATCTTCTGTGTCGTGGCGGTGGTGGTGGCGGTACTGATCACTGTCTTTGCCAAGGACCCGCCCCGGCTGGCCACCGGCGCGCACGAGTCGCCGCCGTCCGATGACAAATGGCTGATCTACCGGAACGGACGGGTGGTAACCGTAGCCACGGTGTACGCCATCATCGGGGTAACCTACATCGTGCAGGCCATCTTCATGGTCAGCTTCATGGTGGAAGAAGGCCACAGCGAGACCACCGCCGGGGCCTTCATGGCCATGATGGGCCTGCTCTCCATAGCGGCGGGTCCCCTCTGGGGCTGGTTGTCGGATCACTGGGGGCGGGGCAATTCACTGGCCAGTGCCATGGGCCTGGTCACCCTGGCTATGGGGCTGCCCCTGCTGGATCAGTCGTTGCTGCTGTTTTTCCTGCATTTCCTGATCATGGGCCTGTCGGTGAACGGCATGTTCGCCCTGATCCAGGCCAGCGCCACGGATCAGGTGGCGCCCCGGTATATCCCTATCGCCTTCAGTTTCGTGACCGTATTCTTCGCGACAGGTCAGTTGATCGGGCCGGCGGTGGCGGGCTGGCTGATCGAGATGGGCGGCGGTTTCCGGGTGGCTTTCGGTTTTACTTTTGTAGTGCTGCTTGCCGGTGCCTACCTGACCCTGAGAATTCGCCGCTTTCCCAGGGGGTGGGCCGTGGGGGAGTCAAAGGCGGACTAACCGCTTTCGGTCAGGCCTTCTGCGCCTGATCCGTCGAGGGCGCCTGGCTGCAGACCCGATTGCGACCTGACTCCTTGGCTCGGTAAAGCGCCTGATCGGCCTGACGGATCAGGTCGTGTGGCAGTACCTCACGAGAGCTGCATGCGACCCCGGCCGACAGGGTGACTGTGAGGTTAATCCCCTCTATTGTCATCGTTGTTTCCTCGAACATGCGCCGGTATTCCTCGGCGCGAGCTACTGCGGCTTCCAGACCGGTGCCCGGCAATACCACCAGGAATTCCTCGCCGCCGAAACGGCACACGATGTCGCTGGCCCGGGACAGGGAGGTCAGGATCGCGGCCAGCTGGTTGATTACATAGTCGCCAGCGCTGTGACCGTATTCATCGTTCACCTTCTTGAAGTGGTCCAGGTCGATAAGCACCAGGCTGAGGGGCTCCCCCTGTCGCAGGCAACGGGCCATCTCCCGGTGCAGGCTGTCATCCAGGTACCGGCGGTTGTAGAGGCCGGTCAGTGGGTCGCGGTTGGCCTGTTCCTGCAGCTGCTCCTGCAGCAGGCGGTTTTCCTCGATTTGCTGTTTGAGTTCCTTCTCGATCAACTGCTGTTGCTTGCGTGACTGATGAAGGACCTCATTCCGGGTGAAGGCAATATAACTCACCAGCAGCAGGTGAAAGGAAATGCCTGAAATGGCCAGCGTGGTGGTAATCCAGTGAGTGTCGGGCATGAATCGCAAACCGGCGAACAGGCTGCCGGTCACTATCCCCGCTGCGAGCCCGGCCAAAGCCTGCATTAATCCCTGTGGGCCCCGAAAGACCATCAGATTGACGGCGATACTGATGCTGAGTATGAAGGCAATCCATACCGGGTAGCCGAGCCCCGAGATCCACATTCCGAATATCACGGAGTCGATGATCAGATTGTTGAATTCTGAATACATCGAATTGACCGACTTGCGCGCCCGCAGATAGGCAAGCTGGGGCCACAGCAGGAAGCTGAAGGCCAGCGCCGGATAGAGCCAGGGCGAGAGCTCCGTGAAAAATACATGGGTTGCCAGGATCAGGAAAGCCACCGCGAAGGACTGGCTCCGGATACGGCGGTTCATATGGACAACCCAATGGGGCTGGAGGTGGTGGGAAATCTGCTTGGCGGACATGAGTAATACAGCCTGTTTCCACTACAATCCGGGGGTGGCACCGGATTCCCCTGGTGTAGGAGATCTGGTGCTCCAGTATAGGCAGATATAATGGATTTATGATAAATCTTCTGGAAAAATGATGTTAAATCGCGGCCAATCCTCAGGCTCCCCGGTGTTCTGACCCGGTGCTTCGGTAGTGAGAGCGAACAGGCCGCCGGCGGACTGCTTGTCTGATCGGTAATTCTACGGGCTTTATAAACCGCCTGTCCGGTGCCATATACACTAGTGGATACGGCCCGGGTGCTGGTGATCTGTTTTGCCAGAGCCCGGGCTCACTCTGAACTCAGTAAGGAGGAGCCATGAACAAGTCACTGTCCGCCGCAATAACCACCATGCTGCTGATCACGTCTTCAGCCTGGGCCACGCCACAGGGTCAGGCCGTCCGGCCCATGGGCGGCAACATGCCGGATCCGTCGCCAACCGAGCAGGCTGACCAAATGAGGGAACGTCACCAGGACGGCCAGTACGGTAACGAAGACATGAAAAAACAGGGAGAGCAGATGAGGGATCAGCACAGCCAGGGAAAGAAGGATCCTCACGGTGATGAACGCTGGAAGGATGAGGACGACCAGAATGGGGAGGGAAAGGAACGCGGAAGTCAGGGGCAGAATGACTGACTTCCGTCTGATCCGGATTGCCCCGGCCCGGAGGCCAGGGCGAGGTAGCCGTTATGCTACTTGATGGCGACCGGGTTCACTGGTGAACCGGTTCCCTGTTCCATCTTCAGCGGCGCCGCCACCAGCATGAAGCTGTACTGACCGTCTTCGGCGCTGTCTGCCGCCAGATCATCCAGCCACCAGATTTCCGACAGCACCACACCCATGTCCCGCATCAGGGCGCCGTGCAGCGGTATGATGTACTGCTGGCCGTCGATTTCCTGCACCACCTTTTCCACGGCGATGTTGTCGGTGGCAATCATCGGCGTTTCCATGCGGTCCAGCCAGCTCAGCAGCTCCTGGCTGTGGCACAGGCCGGGCTCGTTCATGGCATTCCACTGCTCGTCGGGCTCCTCCTCCCAGAACCGGGCAATGGAGCCGGTGCGGATCACCAGGATGTCGCGCTTGTTGATGGTGGTGCCCTGAGCTTCGGCGGTTGCCTCCAGATCCTCCAGGTTGATGCAGGTATTGGTGGGCAGCCGGTGCAGGTCGTCGCTGCCCATATGCCGGCCCACGTCCAGCAGCACCGCACGTCCAACAATGCCCTTCTCGCCGATCTCGCCCACATCCGCATGGCTATGGCCGTGTACCGAGGTTGCCTCGCTCTTGCCGCCATAGATCTGGTCGCCGTACCAGGCGTGGGCCAGACCGTCCACGTGGGTGGTGCCCTGCAGGTACATGAAGGCCACGTCATCGGAGTACTTCATGCCGCCTGGTGCGGGTTCGGCCTTGCCGGCCATGTAGACACCGGCATCGGTGGCCATGAAGTGCTGGGTTGGCACCCGCCCCGGGAATACCGGGCCGGAGCCGGAGGTCATGGGGATCTGCAGGGTGAAGGTCTTGCCACTCTGGATGGCTGCGGCACCCTCTTTTACCTGCGTTTGCCCAAGGTAGTTGAGGGCGCCGACCTGATCGTCGTCACCCCATTTGCCCCAGTTGGTGGGAGCATCGTTCTGCAGCTTGTCCATGGGGGTCTGCTGGGCCACTGCGACGGTGGACAGACCCGCGATCAGGCTGCCTGTGCACAGGGCCAGGATGGAAGGTTTGAAGGGCATGGTGTTTCTCCTTGTTGCCTTGATTGTTGTTGTGATGGCCCACCGGCGATGCCGGTGGGGTGTTGCAAGGGAGAAGAAATCTGATCTGAGTGTAGTTGGTATCTACGGATTTTCAGTCAAACAGAATCACCTGACGCACGGCCTTGCCAGCCGCCAGTTTCTCGAAGCCTTCGTTGATCTGGTCCAGGGTCAGGGTGTCTGTCAGTAACTTGTCCACGGGCAGCTTGCCCTGGCGGAACAGGCTGACATACCGGGCCACGTCCCTGACCGGTACACAACTGCCCACATAGCTGCCCTTGAGGGTGCGCTCCTCCGCCACCAGGCTGACCTGCTGGATGGCCACCTTTTTCTCCGGGTGCGCCAGACCGCCGGTGACCGTGGTGCCGCCGCGGCGGGTGATCTGGTAGGCAAATTCCAGAGCCTTTTCGGAGCCGGCCATTTCAATGGCGCAGTTGACCCCGCCATTGGTCAGTGCCTTGATCCTGTCAACGCAGCCTTCCTCACCGGAATTGAAGGTGTGGGTGGCACCCAGTTCCTTTGCCAGGGCCAGCTTGCTGTCGTCCAGGTCAATAGCAATAACCTCACCGGCGCCGGCCACCAGGGCGCCCAGCACACTGTTGAGGCCGACCCCGCCCAGGCCCACGACCGCCACCGTCTGGCCGGCCTTGATGTCGGCGGAGTTGATGGAGGCACCAACGCCGGTCAGCACCGCGCAGCCGAACAGGGCCGCGTGATGTAACGGCAGTTCCGGATCCACCTTCACCAGGGAGTCGCGGGCTACGACGGCGTGGTCGGCAAAGGCGGATACACCCAGGTGGTGGTTGATGGCCGTGCCGTCGGCCCGGTGCAGCCGGTGTTCACCGCTGACCAGGGAGCCGGCGTTGTTGGCTTTGGCCGCGGGTTCGCACAGGGCCGGGCGGCCCTCGGCGCAGGGCTCGCAGTGGCCGCAGCTGGGTACGAATACCGCTACTACGTGGTCACCGGGCTGCAGGTCGCGGACGCCATTGCCCACCTCCTTCACGATACCGGCGGCTTCGTGACCCAGCGCCATGGGTACCGGGCGCGGGCGATTGCCGTCGATCACTGACAGGTCAGAGTGGCACAGGCCGGCGGCCCTGATTTCCACCAATACTTCGTTATCCCCTGGCGGGTCCAGCTCCAGTTCCTCGATCACCAGTGGTCTGGTTTCGTCGAAGGGGCGCTCTGCCCCGATGGCCTGTAATACGGCAGCTCGGACTTTCATGGTTGCTCTCCTTGTTCGGGGTGCTCAATCTCAATAATCGGTCAGACCCGACGATTCTGAACGATCCCGGCGCCCCTGTGAAACTTCTCCCCGCTCGATGCGCCAGGTGGCATCCACCAGGTCGGCGGAGTGGCTGTCATCGGATTCTCCAATCAGCACTGTCAGGCCTTCGCCGCGCAGATCGGCAATGACCGACGACAGGCGCTTGGCCAGCACCGGTGCCACACCTTCGAAGGGCTCGTCCAGCAGGATCATCTCACGACCGGGAATCAGCGCCCGGCCCAACGCCACCAGCTTCTGCTGGCCTCCGGACAATTGCAGCGCCTTGCGTTTGCCGAAGTCGGCAATTTCCGGCATGAGTTCATACACCCACTTCAGGCGTTGTTCGCCATCACGGATGTTGTTGGCCCAGGCGGGCATCAGCATGTTTTCGGTCACTGTCAGCTCCGGAATCAGGCGCCGGTCCTCCGGCATGTAGCTGATGCGCATCCCGGCCCGGCTCCAGGCTGGCTTGTGGGTGATGTCCCGGCCCTTGAAACTGATGGTGCCACGATCTGCCGGCAGCAGACCCATGATGGCCCGGATCAGGGTGGTTTTGCCGGCGCCGTTGTGGCCGATCAGGCCGGACATTTCGCCGGTGGCAATGGTCAGGTTCACATCCCTGAGGATGCTGATGCCTTCAATCGAGACATCCAGGTTGGTAATTTCCAGGCTCATGTCAGGCATCTCCCTCTTTCTCTGGTGTCCTGTGGTGCTTGCCGGTGACCAGCTCCTGCACTTTGGCATCGGCCAGCACCTCGTCCACCGGACCATCCTTGATCACCTCGCCACTGGCGAACGCCAGAATCCGGCTTACGTAACGCTGGACGATCTCCATATCGTGTTCCACGAAGAGTACGGTCAGGCCACGCTGGCGCACCGCCTCCATTACCGTGTCCATGAGGGTGTACTTTTCCTCCATGCTGACACCGCTGGTAGGCTCGTCCAGTAGCAGCATGCGTGGGTTGCCCAGCATGGCAATGGCGATGTCCAGCAGCTTGCGGGCGCCCTGGGGCATGGCGGTGACCATCTCGTCCCGGTAGTGGTTGATGTTCATCTGTTCCAGAATCTCGTCGGCAGCCTTGATGCGTTCCGGCGTTCGCACCGGGCGGATCATCTGGAACTGCCGATGCTCGGCGGCAGAGAGGGCGATGGCCAGGTTGTCGATCACCGGCAGCTCCAGAAACAGTTGGGGAATCTGGAACGACCGGGCCAGACCCTTGCGCATCAGCTTGCGGGGTCCCATTCCCTTGATCGGTGACCCATCGAAGGCAATGGTGCCCTGGGAGGGGGGCAGGTAGCCGGTCACCATGTTGATAAAGGTGGTCTTGCCGGCGCCGTTGGCGCCGATAACGCCGACGATCTCCCCTTCGGAGATGGTCACGTTGATGTCTTCTGCCGCTGTCACCGCGCCAAAGTAGCGGGACAGCCCCTCGGTTCTGAGTATCTCGGTCATGAGGCGGCCCCTTTCTTGCGGGTGAACAGACTCCAGATGCCTTTAGGCAGGAACAGGATGATCAGTAGCAGGACGATACCGAGGATCATCTGCCAGGCATTGGGGGCCAGTTCCACAGCGTAGGTACGCACCAGGGTGAAGATCAGTGCGGCAATGAACGGCGCCGCCACATGGCCGGTACCACCGAGGATGGCGATGAACACGAACTCCCCGGATATGGTCCAGTAGGCCATGGTCGGGTCCACGTGACCGGCGGCGAGGGCGGTCATGGATCCACCTACGGAGCCCACGGCGGCGGCCAGTACATAGTTGATGTACAGCACCTTGCGATGGGATATGCCCATGTATTCCACCCGCACCTCGTTTTCACGGATAGCCTCACAGGCCAGGCCGATGCTGGATTTGAAGTAGCGGTTGAGGAACAGGGCAATGGCCAGGGCCAGCACGAGCGCCAGCATCAGGGCCGTGGTGGTGGCCTGGCCGTCTCCCGGCGTGAACCCCAGCAGGGTCCAGTCGACGACGCCAAAGCCGTCGGTACTGCCCAGGCCATGACTCTTGACCAGAATGCCGTACAAAATCATGGAAAAGGCCAGCGACAGCATGGCGAAGAAGATTTCCCGGTAGCGGGTCATCAGCAGTCCCAGGATCATGGCGACTACCGTGGTGACCACCACCCCGAGGCCTACCAGTACCAGCGCATCGGTGATGCCCAGAAAACGCCCGCCCAGGCCGACGGCATAGCCGCCCAGGCAGTAGAACAGGCCCTGGCCGAAGGATACCAGCCCGGCCCGCATCAGCATGACCACACCCATTACCACCAGTGCGGTGGAAATGGCCAGGGTCAGGGTGAATACCAGCCAGTTGGGACTGAACTGGGCAAGAATCGCGATGGCGATGGCAACGCCGATCAGAGACAGTTCGGTTCTTTCCAGCTTCATCAGATTTTCCTCGCAGCGGCCAGGCCAAACAGGCCATGGGGACGGAACACCAGCACTGTGGCCATGACCGCGTAGATGATGAACAACTCCAGCTCGGGCATGGTATGAATCGATGTGGCCCGGGCCAGTCCCACAATCACGGCCCCCACAGCGGCACCGGTGATGCTGCCCAGGCCACCGGTGACCACCACCGCAAAGGCCAGCACGATGACTTCAACGCCGATACCCGGCACCACGGATATGATCGGTGCAGTGACGCCACCGGCAATGGCCCCGAGAGTGGCCCCGATCATGAAGGTGATGGTGAACATGCGGCGCACGTTCACGCCCATGGCCTCGGATACTTCCCGGTCATGGATGATGGAACGCAGGATCTTGCCCATATTGGTGCGCTCCAGCCAGAACCACAGGCCCAGGCCAATGACCACCGACAATGCCATGACCAGCAGGTCGTATTGGGACACCGTCAATACATCGATATTGAACCGGCCCATGGCAGCGTAGGGCTGCCAGGCAAAGTAGGGCGTGGTGCCCCAGACCAGTTTCATCACATCCTCAAGGATCAGCAGCACCGCAAAGGTGATAATCAGCATCAGAATCTCGTCGCGGCCGTACATCAGCCGCAGCAGGCCGCGCTCGATGATCAGGCCGCTGATGGCGCCGATCAGTATCGCCGAGACCGCAATAATGGCGAACGCTATCCATAGCTGGTCACCGCCCTGGGCGTAGTACCAGCCAAGGGCCGAAGCGGCCGCATAGGCACCCAGGGCATAGAGGCTGCCGTGGGCCATGTTCAGAATTCTCATCACGCCGTAGATGACGGTAAGCCCCGCCGCTACCAGGAACAGCCACGAGGCGTAGATGAACCCGTCAATCAGGATCGCCCAGACCGTTAACATCGGTTACTTCTCCCATGATGGAACGCGCCGGTGGCCTGGGAGCCTGCGCGGCATTACCACGCAGACTCCCAGGGGCTCACCGGCGGTCAGGCAGGTGAATGGATCAGTCGCAGTCGACGCCGGGGAAACCTTCCTTGATCCATTGCTGGGCGTTGTAGCCGTCCGGGGCAGATACGCACTCGCCCGGATAGGAGCGGACGTTACGCAGTTCCGCCTCGCCATCCTCGTAGTGGTACTCGCCGTAGTACATCGGCTGAACCGCCTGGTGACCATTCGCCAGATCCATTCGGACCGTACCGGAAACGGACGGGAACTCGGCGCCCTTGAGGGTGGCGGCCAGTTGTTCAGAACTTGGCACGCCTTCGGCACCGGAATTATCGGCAGCGTACTTCAGCGCGAGGATGGCCTGGGCGGCCTTGGAGGCGGGGTAGCTTGGTGGTGTGCCATGCTCGGCCTCATAGGCTTCGCGGAACCACTCACTCAGCTCGTTGTCCGGCATGAACGCACCGAAGGGCCCGCGTCCACCCAGGATGGTGCCGTTGGGGGCCTGTCCGTCAAACCGGTGCAGGCCGGACTCGCCGGTGGTCAGCAGTGCGTCGGCCTGGGCCAGCAGACCGCGGGCGTTGGCCTGGAGCACGAAGGACTCCATGTCACCGCCCCACATGGACGAGTGGATGATCTCCGGGCGCTCGGTTTGCAGCGCCGAGATCTCGGTACCGTAGCTGCCCTGGAAGATCTGAGGGGTCTGGTTGGCGATGATCTCCGCCTCGGGCATCAGCTGTTCCATGGCCAGCGTGAAGTCCTGCCAGGAATCCTGACCCCAGGCGTAGTTCTGCTGGATGCCGGCAATGCGCTCGGCGTCCGGACGGGTTTCCGCAAGGTAACGGGCCGCGCCGACGTTGTCGGCGACAGCATCCAGGCCGGTGCGGAACATGTATTGCGGGTCGTCAAGCTCGGCAAACAGGCGGGAGGTGCCGCAGTCAAAGGCGATGGTGAACATCTCCATTTCTTCCGCCACCGGGCCGATGGCCAGGCAGTCGCCGGAGGAAATGTAACCGATCACGGCATCCACGTTCTGCCGCTGAACCAGGTTGCGGTATTCCTCCACCTGCTTGGTGGGGCCGCCGGCCTCGTCCACCACCACGGACTCCAGCATCAGGCCGTTGACGCCCTTGCTGTCGTAGGGGGCGGGCAGAGTGCCCTCGTTAATGGCGTCGATCACGATTTCCGCACCCTGGGCTGCGGGTACGCCGAAGGGCCCGGAGGCGCCCCCGGACAGGAAGGTGACGAAGCCCACCTTGAAGGTGTCATCCTGGGCATTGGCGGCTCCGGCCAGGCCCATCACGCCGACGGACGCGAGGGCGACCGACAGCAGCGTTCTTTTCAGTAACCGGGGTTGTTGGGTTGTCATTGCGTGCTCCTTGGTTGTTGTTGTGCTCGGTTCGGATGCTGCACTGAGTGAAAACGGTGGCGCTTAGCCACCGGGGCTACCCCGTCGCTCCCGGATCAGGGCGACGGATGGTTTCAGGGATTCGGCATCGTAGACCCGCCAGTTACCCAGCAGGACGCTGGCAGGCGGAAAACGGTCGTTGGGCACCGGTGTGCCGATGGCCTGGGCCTGGACGATCTGGTGGGTGTCCGGATCAATATAGGACGTAAAGCCGTCGGGATCCTTGGGCAGACGGATTTCCAGACCCTCCAGTGCGGAAATCATGGCCCGGGTATCGGTGACATCACCGGCCTGGCGAATGGCACGGGCAATGGCCAGTACACCGGCATAGGCCCCCTGGGCGGAATAGCTGGGATAACGCCCGGACATGGCGTGGAAACGCGCCACGAAGGACCGGTTCAGTTCGGTATCCGGCCAGTTCACATGGTGCCGGGCAGACAGGATCAGCCCCGGGGGCGGGTTGTCGCCCAGGGCGACCAGGGTTTCGTAATCGCCCCCGGTATCGAAATTGGCCACCCGCATCTGTTCGAACAGCCGGGTGGTCCGGGCCTGTTCCAGGAAAGCGGTGAAGTCACCGCCCCACAGGGCCACCACCAGCACGTCCGGCGGGCTTTCCAGTAGCGACTGGATGTAGAGTGAATAGTCCGGTTCGTACAGGCGCGGCCAGTAGGTGCCGGTCTGCTCGAACTGCACGTCATGTTGTGCCAGTGCCTGTTTCAGGTCGCGCCAGGCCACCCGGCCGTATTCGTAGTCAGGCCCCAGGAATGCCAGTTTGCGCCAGCCGGTGCGGGCCTGCAGGTCCTTGAGATAGCGGGCGCCGGCGGCATGGGAAGTCCAGGTATCGCTGGACACGCGGAAGTAGTAGTCGTGACCCTCCTCCAGGGTGGCCCGGGAAGAGGCATGGTCGGTACCCACCATGATTACCTGTTGTTGCCGCGCCAGCCGGCTGACCGCCATGCCGACGCCAGAGCTGACCATGCCGCACAGGATATTGGCGTCGTCCTGGCTGATGAAGTCTTCGGCCATGCGCACCGCGAACGAGGCCTTCGAGCGGGAGTCGTCAACGATGACCCGCAGCCTGGGGGCGTCCGGGTCTTGCGCCAGCTCCTCGAGCGCCAGGCGAATGCCGACGATGCTGTCGCGGCCATAGCTGGCGGAACGCCCGGTCATGGGGTACATACAGGCAACCGTGGCATCGGCCTGTTGCGCCGGCGCGCCCAGTTCAACACGGCCAACCGGCGGTGCATCGGGCAGGGCATGCAGCAGGGGAACAACACAGACATAGAGCAGCAGGATGGACAGACGCCGCATCCAGCGGCGGGTCGCAGTGCTCGCTGTTACAGGCATGGCTTGTGGCTGGCGATGACGGTTCCGGGGTCCCCGCACGTCTGCCTCCCGATCCGGCAAGAGCCGGTATCCTGTGATGATTTGTTGTTATGTCTTTGCTGTAATCTGTAGCAAGCCGGGGGCCAACCAACCCCCTGTGCCCGGAACACTGCTGCTACGGGCGTGCATGGTGACGGTCCGGAATGACGAGAAGCCACTTCATGAGCGGATACCGCTCAAAAGGTGATCGATTGCGGGCGGTAACCGCTCAATGGGATCGGGTCAGGCCGAGTCGGTGCAGGCGACGCTTGAACGCGTGTCGGGACATCCCCAGTTGCTCTGCCGCCCGCCCCTTGTGACCCCCGGTCTGGTCCAGGGCCTGCTGAATCATCTCCCGCTCGGTTTCCTCCAGCTGTTCCTCAAGGGAGGCGTGTCTGGAGGGCTGACCGCCGGGGGTGGCGGGCTGGAACTCGGCGGGCAGTTGTGCGGGGCGGATGCGCTGGCCGGGGTGGAGAATGGTCAGCCGTTCCACCAGGTTGCGCAGTTCGCGCACGTTGCCCGGCCAGTGGTAGGCCACCAGGCGGTCGAGGGTTTCCGGCGGAACGCTGATGGGCCGGCAGCCTTCCTCCCGGGCCCGGGATTCGATGAACACGTCCAGCAGCTCCCGCAGATCCTCACCCCGTTCCCGCAGCGGCGGGATGACCAGCTCAATCACGTTGAGGCGGAAGAACAGGTCTTCCCGGAACCGGCCCGCGCGCACCTCTTCTTCCAGCGATCGGTTGGTGGCGGCCACCACCCGCACGTCGGCGGTATGGCTGGCAGTGCCACCCACTGGCCGGTAGTCGCCGTTTTCCAGGAAATGCAGGAACTTGGCCTGCAGTGACAGGGGCAGCTCGCCGATCTCGTCCAGGAACAGGGTGCCACCATGGGCCAGGCTCACCAGTCCGGCTCGTTTCTGGTGGGCACCGGTGTAGGCGCCTTTCTCGGCACCGAAGAGCTCGGCCTCGATCAGCTGCTCCGGCAGGGCGGCGCAGTTGATTTCCACAAAGGCATTGCCGGTGCGCGGGCTATGCTGGTGAATGGCCCTGGCCACCACCGCCTTGCCGGTACCGGACTCGCCCATCAGCAGGATGCGGCCGGTGCTGCTGGCGGCTACCCGCTGTACGGTTTCCCACAGGCTGTTCATGGCCTCGCTGGAGCCGACCAGGCCAGAGGCATTGGCGCTGCGGCTGCGGTGGTAGCTGAGTTCATCCCGCATCTGCCGGCGCTCGGTGACCGCGCCGATCAGGTGCAGCAGCTCGTCCAGGGCAAAGGGCTTGGTGAGGTAGTCGGTGGCACCGGCCTTGACCGCCTGCACCGCGGCACGGGTGTCGCCATGAGCGGAAATCATCACCACCGGCAGTTCGGGATACAGGCAAGCGGTTTCCGCCAGTACGTCCATGCCGCTCATACCGGGCAGGCGCAGGTCCAGCAGCATCAGGTCCGGGGTGTGCTCCGTGAGCAGGGTCAGGGCCTCCTCGCCGGTATGGGCGTTGAGGGTGCGGAAACCGGCCTCGCTCAGGGCAAAGCCCATGGAGCGGACAAAGCTTTTCTCGTCATCAACGATCAGGATCTGTGAGCGCATGGTGGTGAGGTTCTGGTGTTTGTTCTTGTGATATTGCGTTTTCACCAAGGTTATCACTGTTTGCCGCCGGAAGGGTGACCGATACCGTGGTGCCCTCGCCGCTGATGCTGTGAATATGCAGGTCGCCACCGTTGAGCTCGATCAGCTGGCGGGAAATGCTCAGGCCCAGGCCTGTGCCCTCCTGGCGGGTGGTAAAGAAGGGGTCGGTGACCTGCTGCAGGGTATCGGAATCCATGCCACAGCCGTTGTCGGTTATATCCACATGAATCCGGTCGCCGTTGCGGAAGGCCCGCAGATGAACCGCCCCGCCGGGTGCGCAGGCCTCGATGGCGTTGGCCAGCAGGTTGACCAGGCATTGTATGGTCTGGTCCGGGCTGGCGTAGACGGCCAGGCGGGAATCGCCAGTGGCGGACACGGTCACCTGGCGCTGGTCCGCCAGCCCGGAGGTGAGCACCGTGGCGTGGCGGAATACCCGACGGATCTCCACCCGCTGGGGCTCGCCGGGCACCGGCCGGCCATAGTCGAGCAGGTCGCCTACTACCCGGTTCAGGCGATCGATT
This sequence comes from Marinobacter zhanjiangensis, assembly GCF_014651935.1. Lineage (GTDB taxonomy): Bacteria > Pseudomonadota > Gammaproteobacteria > Pseudomonadales > Oleiphilaceae > Marinobacter > Marinobacter zhanjiangensis. Next base: position 725,443 of record NZ_BMXV01000001.1, read on the forward strand.
TCCGTTTCCACCGACACCAGCAGGTCGCGGCGCTGGTGGTCGGGCTCGCCTTTTTCCAGTGCCTGCACGGTGAGTTTGATGGTGGCCAGGGGGTTGCGTACCTCGTGGGCCACGCCAGTGGCAAATTCCCCCAGCACGGCCATCTTTTCCGCCTGTACGGTGCGGCCAATCAGTTCCTGCAGGCGGTCGGCCATGGCGTTGAAGGCATGGGCCAGAACGTCGATCTCGTCCTTGTCGTTTTTGGGTGCCTGCAGGCGGAAGTTGAGGTCACCACTGGCCAGGGTCTCCGCGCCCTGAACCAGCCGCGTGACCCGGCGGCGCAGGCTGCGGGCCAGGGCCCAGAACAGCACCACCGTGCCCAGCGCCATCACTCCGGCCAGGGCGTAGAGCCCGAGCTGGGCGCTGCGCAGGGGGCTGAGGATATCGCCGGCGGCCACCTGGTAGTCGATGCGCCAGCCGGGCAGCACCTCCGGGCCGTTGCGCAGGTCCGCCGGTGCCGTATCCAGCCGGTTGCCGGTGGGCTCCAGTAACGTGCCGGCCGGGGTTCTGAGGTAGGGGCGCAGGACGCCGGCAAGGTTCTCGGTGCGCATCAGCTCGGTCAGCGACGCCAGCCGCACGTGCAGCGCGATTGAACCGGATATGGCCTGTTCCCCGGTATCCCGCAGGGGCTGGCGGATCAGCAGCCAGCCAGGTTCCGCACCGCTGCCAACCCGTGGGCCGATAATCTCGCTGTTGGCCACCATCACCAGGGGCAGGCCGTTGGTGCTCCAGCCCTGGCGGCCCCAGTAGGGTTTACCGGAGGCGGCCTGCCCGGGTATCACTTCGGTCAGTTCATTCTGTTCATTGAAGAACAGGATGCCGTACAGGTCCGGGGAGTCCGCCTCCACCCGCACCAGTTCCCGGATCCCCTCCGGCACGGCGTCGGTGTAGTTGAGATAGAGGGGCATGGAAGGGTGGGTGGACAGGGTTTCCAGCTGGTAGATGCGGTTCTCGATAAAATTGGTGAGCCGGTTGGCGGTACCGGCCACCTGGGCGTCCAGCCGCTCGCCGGCAAGACGCTCGGTGACCGAGTCTGCCACTGTGGCATACAGGCTGCTGAGTACCGCGACAGCGCCGACAATCAGAGTCAGCGAGAGCAGCGAGTATCTTCCTACCAGGCTGAAACGGGGTTTCATGAATGGTCTCATCGTTATTGTTATTGAAATACGATAAAATTTTTATACATGTCAAGAAATCTGAGGAATAGTCCATGTCCACCCCAGGAGGCACTCCGGTGCCATCCCGCAAGTCCTCCGGCGGCAGTACCACGCTCACCAAGGCCTGCACCCTGCTGCGTGCGGTGGCCACCGTTTTTCCCACTGGTGGCAGTCTGTCCCACATTGCCCGCGAGGTGGGGATGAACACCGCGACCGCCCATCGCCTGCTGACGGGACTGGCCGGCGAGGGGTTGCTCACCTTCGATCCCTATGCCAAGACCTATCATGTGGGGTTTGACCTGCTGCGCATGGCGGAGTCGGCCCAGGAGGTGGCGCCGGATCTCAAGTTGCGGCACGCCCTGCAGCCGGTACTGGGCCGCATCGCCATTCGTACTGAAGATTACACCTACCTGAGTATCCGTGCGAACCGCGACGCGGTCTGCATCGACGTGGCGGAGGGGACCTACCCGGTAACCGCCAACACCCTGGAGGCCGGGGCCCGCCGGCCGCTGGGCATTGGTGCCGCCGCCATGGCCCTGCTGGCAGCCTTGCCGGAGCAGGAGGCTCGGCGGATTCTGGAGCTCAATGCACCCCGTTATCCACGCTACTCGGGCATTACCCGTGATGAGGTGGAGCAGTGGCTGGACCAGGCCCGGGAACATGGTTATTCGGTGAACGAAGGTCGTATCGTGCCGGAGGTTTCCGCCGTCGGTCTTGCCTTCCGGGTGCCGGCCTCTGGCGAGCATGCCGCCATCAGCGTGGCCTCGGTGGCTTCCCGGATGAATCAGGAGCGGCGCCAGGAAGTGCTTGAAATCGTCCGTGAGGAAGTGCGGCACTGGACGCTACAAAGGGCGTGACCATGAGGAGATCTCTGGAGTTTTATCACTATGTGAGAATAATATTCAGCATGGTGGGAAAAATTTGACGGAGGATGGAGCAGGAGCTAATTTGTTCTGCGGGTCTGAAATGTGAACTATGTTTAAAAACGAACCAAACAATAAAAAGCTATCGGAGAATCTCATGCCCTACGCCAACACCTTTCTGACAAAAACCCTGTTCGCCACCGCCCTTGGTGCGTCGCTCCTCTTTGCCGGCTCCGCCGCCGCCCAGGAGCTGCCTGACACCATGACCTGGTCGTCCTACGACGTCGGCTCTGCCGGATACGCGGAAGCCTCCGCCATTGCCGATGCCTTTGGCCGTGAATATGGCACCCGGATCCGCATCCAGCCTTCGGGTTCCGCCATTGGCCGGCTGCAGCCATTGCTCAGCGGACGTGCGGACTTTGCCTTCCTGGCCACGGAAACTTTCTTTGCCGCTGAAGGCATTCATGACTTTTCCACCCGTCGCTGGGGCCCGCAGGATCTCCGGGCCGTGGCTGGCCGCCCGTCATCGTTCGGTATCTTCACGGCGGCGGACGCCAACATTGAAACCCTGGAAGACCTGAAGGGCACCCGTTTCGCCTATGTCGCCGGCAACCCGTCCATCAACGTGAAATGTGATGCTTTTCTGGCCTTTGCCGGGCTGAGCCGGGATGACGTGGAAGCCATCATGTTTCCCACCTATGCCAACACCATGAGTTCACTGGCCCGTGGCGAGGCCGATGCCTCCTGTACCACCACAACTCCGAGCCATGTCTACGAACTGGCCGAATCGCCCCGGGGCATTCGCTGGCTGGAAGTGCCGAAAGACGATGAAGAAGGCTGGAAACGCCTGCGGGAAGTGGCGCCTTTCTTCCAGCCCTACACGGAAACCGTGGGTGCCGGCATCAGTGAAGAGAATCCGGTGGACATCCTGGCATACCGCTATCCGGTTCTGACTGTTCGTGCCGATATGGATGAGGAAGCGGTTTACAACTACATCAAGGCTCTGGACGAGACCTATGACATGTACAAGGATGCTACCGCTGTCATGCACCGCTGGGACCTGAACGAGGCGGGTACGCCGGCCATTGATGTGCCTTTCCACGCCGGCGCCATCCGCTATCTGGAGGAAAAAGGCATCTGGACCGAGGAGCATCAGGACTGGAACGACCAGCGTACCGCCCGCCTGAACGCGTTGCTGGACGCCTGGCCGGAAGCTCTGGACGCCGCCGAAGGCAAGAGTGACGAGGAATTCGCAGAGATCTGGGAAAAGCACCGCACCCAGGCGCTGGAATCCGTCAACTGAGACTCGACAGTACCTTATGATCGGGGCCCGCCAGGGCCCCTTGTTCATTTTCGGAATAACACCGCCATGTGCCCTGGAGTATCACACCCATGAGCGTTTCCACCGCTGCGGAGAGTGCCGCACCGACCGGGCCTGAGCAGAGGGAAGGCCGTCTGCAGGGCATTGGTTACTGGACCGTTATCGTCCTGGGAACCCTGGGTTTGCTGATGGCGATCAACCAGACCTTCAACCTGGAAATTCTCGGGTTCAAACCCCTGGGCAATGCCTACCTCTATTACCTGATTGGCATTTTCCTGGCGGCCGCTTTCATCGCGTTTCCCGCCTGGAAAGGGGCCGCCAACAGGGTGCCCTGGTATGACTGGCCGCTGGCCGCCATGGCGATGGTATGCGCCGGTTACCTCGGCTACCACGGCCTGACAATGATCAACTTTGGCTGGGAGTTTGAAGCGCCCCCCGAAGCCACCGTGCTGTCCGGCATACTGCTGGTATTGATCCTGGAAGGGGTTCGCCGCTGCGGAGGCTGGCCACTGCTGTTCGTGGCGCTGTTTTTCGGGACCTATCCGCTGTACGCCGATTCCATGCCCGGCTTCCTGTGGGGTAACCAGTACACCCTGCCGGAAATAATCCGGGCCCACGTCATCGGCGCGGAGAGCATCATCGGCATTCCCATGCAGGTGGTGGCCCAGCTGGTCATCGGTTTCGTGGTCTTTGGCGCGGCCCTGACCGCCACGGGTGGCGGTGAGTTTTTCATGAACTTCGCCACGGCCCTGATGGGGAAAAGCCGGGGTGGTCCGGCCAAGGTGTCGGTACTGTCCAGCGGCATCATGGGCAGCCTGTCCGGCAGTGTGATTTCCAATATCCTGACCACCGGGCCTATCACCATTCCCACCATGAAAAAGACCGGCTACCCGCCCCACTACGCGGGTGCCGTGGAAGCCTGTGCCTCGACCGGGGGTACCCTGATGCCGCCGGTGATGGGGGCGGTGGCGTTTATCATGGCGTCGTTTCTGGGTGTGCCCTACGCCGAGATTGTCATTGCGGCGTTCCTGCCGGCATTGCTGTTCTATCTGGCGCTGCTGTTCCAGGTGGACATCTACGCCGCCCGCCGGGGACTGAAGGGGTTGCCGCCGGAGGAAATCCCGAGCCTGAAGGAAACCCTCAAGGACGGCTGGCCCTATCTGCTGGCGCTGGGCATGCTTATCTACATGCTGATCGTGATGCGCCTGGAGGCCTACGCGCCTTACTACGCCACGGTGGTCCTGCTGGGTATTTCCATGTTCAAGCGCAATCACCGGCTGAACCTGAAACGGGCGCTGGCGTTCCTGCAGGACCTGACGACCAGTGTCGCCAATCTGGTGGCCATTCTGGCTGGCATCGGCCTGGTGGTCGGGGGCCTTTCCTACACCGGGGTGGCGGGGGCTTTTTCCCGTGAGCTGCTGCTTTACGCCGACGGCAGCGTTCCACTGATGCTGATTGCCGGCGCCATTACCAGCTTCGTGCTGGGCATGGGGATGACGGTCAGCGCCTGTTATATCTTCCTGTCGATCCTGCTGGCTCCCGCGCTGGTGAATGCGGGCCTGAACCCGCTGGCCAGTCACCTGTTCATTCTTTACTGGGGCATGCTGTCCTATATCACGCCACCGGTCTCCCTGGCGGCCATCACGGCGGCCGGCGTGGCCGGTTCCAATGCGGGTCGCACCGGTCTCTACGCCATGCGCCTGGGTGGCATTCTGTTCATTCTGCCGTTCCTGTTCGTGATCAATCCGTCACTGATCCTCCAGGGGGAGTTGAGCAAAATCCTGACGTCCACCTTTACCGCCATTACCGCTATCTGGCTGCTGTCCGCGGCGATGGAAGGCTACCTCTACAAGATCGGTGCCCTGGGATGGCCAGCCCGGATTCTGGTGCTGGTGGCCGGCGGCATGCTGATCTATCCGGAGCTGATGACAGATCTGGTCGGCTTTGGTCTTGTCGCCGCCATTTACCTGAGCAGCCGGCTGCTGAACTTTCCTGCGGTAACCGTTGGCCGCATTCCGGTAAAACCGACGCAACGCACGGGGTGAGTCATCGTGATCAACAAAATCGGTAGTTCCATGGCGGAGGCTGTCTCCGTGGTCAAGGATGGCGATGTCGTCATGATCGGCGGCTTTGGCAGTTCCGGCATACCGCTGGAACTGATCGAGGCCCTGCGCCGTCATGCCCCGAAGGATCTGACCATTATTTCCAACAACGCCGGCGTGGCGGAAGAGGGCATTGCCTCCCTGCTGAGGGATGGACTGGTACGCAAGATGATGTGTTCGTTTCCCCGGTCCAAGGGGTCGGTGTGGCTGCAGAAGCGTTACAAGGAAGGCTCCATTGAGTTTGAGCTGGTACCCCAGGGCACACTGGGGGAGCGGATCCGCGCCGCCGGTGCCGGTCTGGCCGCCTTCTATACCCCCACCGCCTACGGCACTCTGCTGGCCGAGGGCAAGGAAACCCGCGAGTTCAACGGCAGAGGCTATGTACTGGAAACGGCTCTGCACGCCGACGTGGCGCTGATCCGTGGCGAGAAGGGCGATGCCTGGGGCAACCTGACGTACAACACCGCCGGTCGTAACTTCAATCCGTCCATGGCCACGGCTGCCAGGACCACCATTGCCGAAGTAAAACAGATCGTCGAGGTGGGCGATCTGGACCCGGAGGCGGTGGTGACGCCAGGGATTTTCGTGGATACCGTGGTTCTGCAGGAGGGGTTGCTCGATGCAAGCGCTTAGTAAAGAAGATATGGCCCGCCGGGTTGCACGGGATATTCCCGATGGCGCCTATGTGAATCTGGGCATCGGCATGCCAACGCAGGTAGCAAACTATGTATCCGACGACCGGCATGTTATATACCATAGCGAGAATGGCATTCTCGGCGTGGGGCCAGCGCCGGCACCCGGTGAGGAAAACCCGGATCTGATCAATGCCGGCAAGCAGTTTGTGACCCTGCTGCCCGGAGGCTGCTATTTCGACAACGCGGATTCCTTCGCCATGATGCGGGGCGGCCACCTGGACATCGCGGTGCTGGGGGCGTTTCAGGTATCGGCCAGTGGCGACCTGGCCAGCTGGGCCACCAACGATCTCAGCGAGCCGCCCGCGGTTGGCGGCGCCATGGACCTGGCGGTGGGCGCCCGGCGCCTCTGCGTGCTGATGAAGCACTGCACCCGTGATGGCGAACCCAAGATCCTGCCCGAGTGTGAGTACCCACTCACCGGCAAGGGTGTGGTGAACCGGATCTATACCGATCTGGCGGTGCTCGATGTGACTGACTCGGGCCTGCGAGTGGTGGAGCTGGTTGGCGATAATACCCTTGAACAGGTGCAGGCGGTCACCGGAGCACCGTTGCTGCCCCCGGAATCCTGATCCGTACCGATGTCGTGACCCGGGCGGAGTCTGCTGCAGATAGTCAGTAGCACCCCGGTCACCAAAGAGCCTTCAATGACACAGACATCTCCCGCCGGACCGCTGGACCTGACGCGGTCCGCGCTGGCCTACCTGGCATTGTTTTGCGGTGTACTCTCGCTCATCCCCGGCATGGCAGTGGTGGGCGCCTCCGCCATTGTGCTCGCCATCCTGCTGGGCTGGCGAGACCTGCGCCTGGTGGCCAGAATCATCTTCGGCCTGCTGGTCGCCATGTCACTGCTGGCACTGGTGGACGAGCCCGGCGCCCTGATGGACGGGGCGGTGAACATGACCCGGCTGACCGCACTGATTCTCACGGTCATGCTGCTGTCGACCCTGCTGGGTCGCTCCAACGATCTGGAGCGGATCTCCGCAAGCCTGTTCGCCGGTCGCCCCACCGTGCGGTACCTCAGCGTGACCTTTGGCACCCTGGTGCTGGCGGTGCCCCTGAACTTCGGTTCGGTGGGGGTGGTGTCTTCGATGATTGCCGGGCAGGTACGCCGCCAGGGTGAATCGGCCATGGCGCGAAATGCCTCCCGGGGCACCCTGCGGGGGTTTGGAGCCTCGCCCACCTGTTCGCCGCTTTCCATCTCGGTGGTCATGACCGTCACCTTCCTGCCTGGGCTGCACAGCTGGCAGCTGATTGCGTTCAGTCTGCCCCTGGCCACGGTGTACCTGCTCAGCGGGCTGATCTTCACCGAGCGGGAATCCCACGCGCCGGCCAGGGACAACGTCACGGCCACCGGCCTGCAGAAGTATCTGCCGTGGCTCAGGTTCATGGCTATTATCGGCGTCATTTGCCTGGGTGCCTTCCTGCTCAGTGGGCCAGGGCAGCTGAGCTATTCCAAGGCGGTGACCCTCAGCTGCCTGGGTGCGGTGGGCTTCTTGTGGATGCACGGGCTGATCAACTCACCGGCCGGCGAGCGTGCTGCCCTGCCTTCCATGGCGTCGGTGAGCAACGAGCTGGTCATTGTGGGCGGTTCGGCATTTCTGGGGGCATTGATCAGCGCCTTCGCCCTGAAATGGCTGGGCGCCGGTTTCAGTCTGCCGGGCTGGGGTTACCCGGTGGTGGCCGCCCTGGTGCCATGGATTTTCTTTGCCGGTGGCATGGTGGGGCTCAACCCGATCGTGATCGGTACCCTGACAGGGGGCGTGCTGGGGCCGATCTGGCCCTTGGAGGCGGTACTGGGGCTGGGCATCGGTATGGTATCTGGCTGGGGTATTACCACCGGGGGCACGCCCTATTCCGCCAATTCGTTGCTGATGGAGCGGGTGACCGGCTATTCCGCCAAGGTGGCCTCCTATCGCTGGAACCTTGTCCACTCGGTGATCAGTCTGCTGGCGGGGGGAATTCTGGCGGCGGTGCTGACCTGGTCTCTGGCCGGCTGAAGGGATCAGTCCCGGAGTGAGAGGAACTCCCACCCCGGCGGGCGCCGGGGTGGGAAACCGTGCGGTTTATTCGGCAGCGGCGCGGGCTTCTTCGAGCCAGCTGTCGAAGGTGTCGCGGTTGGCTTTGATCCACAGGTCAGTGTGGCGCTGGATGTCTTCCATGCTGTCTTCGCCATCACGCATGGCCAGGTTCTGGGCGCTGATGTCATTGGCGGACAGTTTCATGATGGCAAACAGTTTGGCGGCTGCCGGGTTGTTGTCGGCAAAGTCCTGGTTGGCGATGATGCGCTGATCGTTGGCCTGGAAGCCGTAGTTGGTGCCATCTTCCAGCGCGGTATCCACGCCTTCCCGGTCACCCGGCAGGGATGAGAAGGGCACTTCCAGCCATACCACGTCTTCGTTGGGCACCATGACGCCACTGACCCAGTAAGGGGTCCAGGTGTAGTAGAACACCGGCTCGCCCTGTTCGAAACGGGCAATGGTATCGGCGATAATGGCCGAATAGGAACCCTGATTGTGGACGACGGTATCACGCAGGTCGTAGGCATCCATGTGATGCTCGATGACTTCCTCGCAGCCCCAGCCCGGTGTGCAGCCGGTCAGATCCGCCTTGCCGTCGTCATTGGTGTCGAAAAGCGCCGCGATCTCGGGATCCTGGAACTGTTCGATATTGGTGATGTTGTATTCCTCGGCGGTTTCCTTGTCGATCAGGTAACCCTGCAGGGCACCGGATGAATAGACGCCTTCACGGTAGATTTCCTCGTCGCCGCCGGCACGGTTGTAAAAGTTGGTGTGCAACGGGTCCCAGTGGTCCGCCATAAAGGTGCCGTCGCCGTTGGCAATGGCCACGTGAGCGGAGGCGTACTCGATTTCCTTGATCTCGCTGACGTCATAGCCCAGCTCTTCCAGGGCCCGGGACACCAGCAGGGTCTGGAAGGTTTCCTCGGCAATGGAGCTTTTCAGGGGTTGCACATCAATGCCTTCGCCGGGCTTTTCCTGGGCGTTGAGCGCAAAGCTCGCAGTCAGGGAGGTAGCGGCGACGGCGACTGCCAGTCGTTTGGTAAGGGAGGTTTTCATCGGGATGTTCTCCTTGGGATGAGTTTTCTTATGAGGGCTGCGGGCCCGTGATCGTACCAGCGACGGGTCCCGCGACTGCGTGAATCCTGCCCCAGAGACTGGGTGAGGCGGTCGAGAATGATGGCGAGCAGGACAATACCCAGCCCGCCGATAGTGGCCAGCCCCATGTCGAGGCGGCCGATACCACGAAGCACCATCTGACCGAGGCCGCCCACGGCAATCATGGACGCGATCACCACCATGGACAGGGCCAGCATCAGGGTCTGGTTTACGCCTGCCATGATGGTGGGCATGGCCAGCGGCAGTTGCACCTTGAACAGCAGCTGGCGTGGGCTGGCCCCGAATGAGCGGGAGGCTTCCACCAGGTCGGACGGTACCTGCCGGATGCCCAGGTTGGTCAGGCGGATCAGCGGCGGCAGCGCGAAGATAATGGTAACCACCACGCCAGGCACGTTACCGATACCGAACAGCATGACGATCGGCACCAGGTAGACGAAGGCGGGGGTGGTCTGCATGGCGTCCAGCACCGGGCGCATGGTAGTGGCCACGCGATCATTGCGCGCCAGCCAGACCCCGGTGGGCAGGCCAATAAGCATGCAGAAGAGGACGGCGGTGAGCACCAGGGCCAGGGTCACCATGGCCTCTTCCCAGGCGCCTATGGCGCCTACCACGAACAGCGAAATGATGGTGCCGATGGCCAGCGTGCGGCTGGCTACCTGCCAGGCAACCAGCCCGAAGATCAGGATGACCAGCAGCGACGGTATCGCCAGCAGGGTTGACTCAACGCTGGAGAGCACGGCATCCACCGGTACGCGTACAGCCTGGAACGCGGGCCGGAAGTTGCTTACCAGCCAGTTCAGCCCGGTCTCGACCCAGCTACCCAGTGGTATCCAGGCATCAGCGAAAGGCTCCAGGATATCAAAGCTTTTCTCGGGAATCGGCTCACTGCTCTGCAGCCAGCTGCTGCCGTTTTCTGCGCCATCGGGTGACGGTGAGCGGTCACCCCAGGGGCTGCTGCCGGCATCACCCTGCGCCCCGGAACTGTCTGAGCTGCCCTGTGGGTCGAAGGTGTTGCCGTTCTCTGCTTCGCTCTCCTGGGCATTATCGCTCGCCCAGGGATTGGATGAATCAGTCATGCGGCCTCTTTGTCCCTGTCCAGTGCCTTGAGAAGGATGGCGCGGGAGATCACGCCCATGTAACGGCCATCGTCATTGATTACCGGCAGGCTGAAGCCGGACGCGGCCACCTGGCCGATCAGCTCGCTGAGCGGTGTGCTGTCGTTCAGTGGCGTTGCCTCGATAAAGGCATCGCCGATGCCGCCGCCCTGTTTTTCGGCAGCCAACAGTGACTCGATGGACACCACGCCCCGGAAGTGCTGGTCGGAGGTGACCACATAACCGTAGTCCTGATCGTTGCCTCGCAGGCGCTCCAGGGCTGAAGCGACGCCAGCGCCTTCCCGCTCGAATACGGTGACGGTCTTCTTGTGGGCGATGTCGCCGGCGGTATAGATGGCGGTGATATCCACGTTGCGGAAGAACGAGCGCACATAGTCATTGGCCGGGTTCTTCAGGATCTCGTCCGGTGCACCAACCTGGACCACCTTGCCCCCCTCCATGATCGCTATTCGATCACCGATGCGCATGGCTTCATCCAGATCGTGGGAGATAAATACCACGGTACGCCTGGCCTCCTCCTGCAGCTTGAGCAGCTCGTCCTGCATCTCGGTACGGATCAGCGGATCAAGGGCAGAGAACGCTTCGTCCATCAGCATCACTTCCGGGTCATTGGCCAAGGCCCGGGCCAAGCCAACGCGTTGCTGCATGCCGCCGGAGAGCTCGTCCGGATAGCTGTTGGCCACCGGCTCCAGACCCACCTGGGCCAGTGCGGTTCTGGCCCTTTTTTCACGCTCGTCCACGTTCATGCCGGCCAGCTCCAGGCCGAAGGCCGCGTTCTGCAGTACGGTTATGTGAGGCATCAGGGCAAAGGACTGGAACACCATACTGATCTGTTTGCGTCGCACCTCTCGCAAGGCTTCAGGGGACATCTTGGCAATGTCCTTGCCATTAAACAGAATCTGGCCAGAGGTGGGTTCGATCAGTCGATTCAGCAGGCGCACCATAGTGGACTTGCCCGAGCCGGACAGCCCCATGATCACGAAAATCTCGCCCTCCTGAATGTCAAAAGAGGCGTCGTGAACACCGATGGTCTGGCCGGTTTTCTCGAAAATGGTGTCTTTTTCGAAGCCTTTTTCCAAAAGCCGGAAGGCATCTTCCGGGTGGTCCCCGAAAATCTTGAATACGTTCTTGATCGACAGTTTAGGTGTCATGTACGAATCCCGGTGGCGTTGAAGCGCCTTTGTAGGCTCCCCATTTAAGGTAACCCTGTCAAACCGGTAATATAGCATTGTGTGTGCCAAACACTTATGGCTATTTGCCGGGGGCTCTGTTACCTTCGCCGCATCCTGCCTCTAAGGATCTGCAGTTACCGGCCCAGAAGCCGTCTTGCAACTACTTCATACGACCCGCCAGAGGACGTCCTCCCGTTACCGGTGAGCGACTGTAGTCGTCTTATTTCCATGCACTGTCATGGCATCTGCCCGCGTTGACTACCGGTAACCCCGGCTTTCGTGGAGGCAGCACAATCAAGAGTTTATCCAATATGAGTTTTTCTTCACTCGGCCTTTCCGAGGCACTGGTTCGTGCAACCAACGACCAGGGCTATGACACCCCGTCCCCGATCCAGGCACAGGCTATTCCGGCCGTGCTCTCCGGCAGAGACGTCATGGCCGCCGCCCAGACCGGCACCGGCAAGACCGCCGGCTTCACCCTGCCGCTGCTGCAGCGCCTTGGTGAAAACCCCCGCGAGGGCAAGGGCCCACGCGCGCTGATCCTGACGCCGACCCGTGAACTGGCGGCCCAGGTGCACGATAGCGTGAACCTTTACAGCAAGTATGTCCCCACCAAGGCAGCAGTTGTCTTCGGGGGCGTCAAGATCAACCCGCAGATGATGAAGCTCCGCAAAGGTCTGGACGTGCTGGTGGCAACACCGGGCCGGCTGCTGGATCTGTATCAACAGGGCGCGGTGAAGTTCAACGAGATCGAGATTCTGGTACTGGATGAAGCCGACCGCATGCTGGACATGGGCTTTATCCGCGACATCCGCAAGATTCTGGCATTGCTGCCGGCGAAGCGTCAGAACCTGCTGTTTTCCGCGACCTTCTCCAACGAGATCCGCAAGCTGACCCAGGGGTTGCTGGACAACCCGGTGCTGGTGGAAGTGGCGACCCGCAATAAAACGGCGGAAGGGGTGGATCAGACGGTCTACCCGGTGGACCAGAGCCAGAAAACGGCCCTGCTCAGCAAGCTGGTGCGTGACAATGACTGGGAGCAGGTGCTGGTGTTTACCCGCACCAAGCACGGCGCCAACCGCCTGACCAAGAAGCTGGAAGGCGACGGCATCACCGCCGCCGCCATCCACGGCAACAAGTCACAGGGCGCCAGGACCCGGGCCCTGGCGGAGTTCAAGCAGGGTGACATCCGTGTGCTGGTGGCCACCGATATCGCCGCCCGTGGGCTGGATATCAAGCAGTTGCCCCAGGTGGTCAACTTTGAACTGCCGCAGGTGGCAGAGGACTATGTTCACCGTATCGGCCGCACCGGTCGTGCCGGCGAAAGTGGCCATGCCATGTCGCTGGTCAGCGCCGATGAGGGCAAAATGCTGGCGGATATCGAGAAGCTGATCAAGAAGCAGCTGCCCCGCAAAGAGGTGGAAGGTTTCGAGCCGTCCAACAACCTGCCCCTGAAGCCGAAAGCCAAGGCCGACCCGAGCCGCGCCCGTGGTCGTAACGCTGGCAATGGCGGCGGTGGCGGCAATGCCCGCAACGGCGGGGGCCGCTCTGATGGTCGCAGCCAGGCCAGCCCCGGTGCGGGTGGCCGTGGACGTGGGCGCGGGCAGGGACGTTCAGGTCAGCGCCAGTCGGCCTGATCTGATCTGCCAGCCCCGGCAAAACTGAAAAAGCCGCTTCCGGATTCATTGGAAGCGGCTTTTCTCGTTCTGGGCGGGACAAAAAACGGGGCCCGAAGGCCCCGCAAGGGAGGAAGCGTCTGGCACCCACCCGTCCGGGGATGCCGGGATGCGGTCGTCTCAGAAGTTGTAGGTAAAGCCGACCATGTAGACCATGGGGTCGATTTCCACGTCGACTTTCGCGGTGCCGAGTTTGGCGCCGTTGGCATCGAAAGCATCGATATCGGCCGTGGTGTCGATGTCGGCGTACCAGATACCGGCGTTGATGCCAAAGCGCTCATCCAGGCGGATGTCCACACCGACTTCGGCAGCAAGTCCGACGCTGTCGTCCAGATCCATGTCAGTGGATTGGACCGCGGTAGTGTTGAGGTGATTGTTAAGTGCCCCATTGAGCGTTTCTGTCGTCTTTTCCTCAAAGAAAACCGTATAGTTCACGCCCACACCCACGTAGGGCTGAATCATGGAGCTGCTGTGCAGAGGGTAGTACTGAAGGGTCAGTGTGGGGGGCAGGTGCTTGGTGCTACCCAGGTCGGCTGATTTTGGCAGGCTTCCGGACCCATAAAGGTCATGCTCGAACGGAGTGGCCGCCAGCAGGCTGAGGCCTAAGGAATCGGTCATCATCCAGGTGCCGGACAAGCCCAACTGAGTGTCGGAGTCCACACCAACCTTCCACTCTTCTTGAACGAGCGTCGGGTCGATATTCAGGCTGACATTGCTGCTGGATTCGTTCGGATCGACAGTCACAGCGCCTGCTCTGACGATAATATCACCGGCCTGATAGGCCTGTGCGGAGCCTGCTGCGAGGATGCTGGCTGCCAGGATGCCCAGAGAGAGTTTACGGGACATAGAAATGACTCCTTGACCATAAGTTGTTGACGGGACAAGGCTACACCGGTGGTGCCGCAGAGAATTGATCTATGACAAGGGTGTTTCGCCGCAATCGGCGTTGCTGAGGAAAGATTGATTCAACTCAATAGGTACCAATCTGACCAATTGGAATGAGCCGGCCGGCCAGCAGGATTCAGGCCCGGCGGGTGGCTCCGGGCTCCTGCTTTTCCGAATCCTCGGGCACCATCACATCGCGGACGGAAACGGGGTTGCCATCGGCATCCAGCACTTCCAGTTGGCGGATGGGCTGGCCGGTGCGGCGGTCGCGGAGATCCAGGGAAGGCTGATCCGGGCAGGGGTTGTAGCGGTCGCCCCACTGGCGCAGGGCTATCACCACCGGGAACAGGTCGCGGCCCTTGTCGGTCAGGCGGTATTCGAAGCGGGGGCCATGTTCGCCCACGTCCACCTTGCGTAATACGTCATTGTCCACCAGGCGATTGAGGCGATCACCCAGGATATTACGGGCAATACCCAGCTCCTGCTGGAAGTCGACAAAGCGACGGGTGCCATACATGGCCTGGAGCACAATCAGCAGCGACCACCAGTCACCAACTTCGTTCAGGGCACGGGCAACGGAACAACTTGAATCATCAAAACGTTTTCTTGCCATGATCAAAGTGTACCCAACGGGGGCCACTTTAGGAAACGCGGAATGTTATCAGGGCGTCATGGGCAGAGAATTTGCGGGTCCATGGAAGAGCGAGCGTCTGCTCTGTTATCTCTTGCAACGGGAAAGTGGATCCAATAGAGTTGCATAACGAAACCAGATTAAGGCAGGCAACAAGGTTACCCCGATAAAACAAGGTTACCCCCGATAAAAAGGACAGTGATTTATCGCTGCCGTCATGCCCGCCCGACGTTAATACGAATCCAGCAGGAGAATCCCCGATGTCCGTGAATCTCGGCCCCATTTTCGAGCCGTTTGCAATGAAGTCCCTCAAACTCGCCAACCGTGTGGCCATGGCTCCCATGACCCGTAACTTCTCTCCGGGCAATGTACCCAACGACGATGTGGTGGCCTACTACAAGCGTCGTGCCGAGGGTGGCGTTGGCCTGTTGATTACCGAGGGCACGACCGTTAACCATCCGGCCGCCAACGGCTACGAGAACGTACCCTTCTTCCACGGCGAAGAAGCCCTGGCGGGCTGGAAGAAAGTGGTGGATGCGGTTCATGAAGCTGGCGGCAAGATCTTCCCACAGCTGTGGCACGTGGGCGCGGTTCGCAAGGAAGGCATGGAGCCGGACCCGAGCGTGCCGGGCTACGCGCCTTCCGGCATGAACAAGCCGGGCAGGGTGGTCTGCCACGTGATGACCAAGGAGGACATCCAGGACGTCATCAAGGCTTTCGCCGATGCGGCTGCCGACGCCAAGGCCATTGGCTGCGACGGCGTGGAAGTGCATGGCGCCCATGGTTACCTGATCGACCAGTTCTTCTGGGAAGGCACCAACCAGCGTGATGACGAGTACGGCGGCAGCATGGCCAACCGCGAGCGCTTTGCCATTGAGATCATCAAGGCCATCCGCGAACGTGTCGGCCCGGACTTTCCCGTCATGCTGCGCTTCTCCCAGTGGAAGATGCAGGATTTCGACGCCAGGTTGTGCCAGACCCCGGAAGAACTGGATGCCTTCCTCAAGCCTCTGGTCGACGCCGGCGTGGATATCTTCCATGCCTCCACCCGCCGTTTCTGGGAGCCGGAATTCGAGGGGTCCAGCCTGAACCTGGCGGGCTGGGTCAAGAAACTCACCGGTGTACCCACCATGTCCGTGGGTAGTGTCGGTCTGACCGAGGACTTTATCAGCGGCACCTTTGCCAGCAAGCAGGAAGCCGTCTCCCAGTCGGGCATCGACGAGCTGGTTGAGCGGATGAACAACGATGAGTTTGACCTGATCGCTGTTGGCCGCGCCCTGCTACAGGACCCGGAATGGCTGACCAAGGTGAAGGAAGGCCGCACCGGTGAGTTCAAGCCGTTCGCCAAGGCATCCCTGGGCGAGCTTTACTGATCTGTCTTGCCGCTACCGGACCTGGCGCCGGTAGCGGCCCCCCATGATATTCCTCTCTGTTCCCGCCTGTCCCTGCTCTTGCCTCTTGATAGCTGATTCCCGGCCGGTTTTCCGCCAGTCGTGCACCAACCCCGGTATTTTGTATACTGAAAAGCAGTGTTCCCGTTAGTGCCGGGCGAGAACGGCACATCAGGGATGAGACATACTCTACGGAATGGAACCGTTATGCCTGAGCAGAACCCCGATTCCGACAGCCTCTTCAGCCCACGTCCGCTGCGCTACCTGAGTGGCTATCTCAACGGTCTGGTACAGGAGCGACTCTGGCTCAAGGTGCTGATCGGCATGTTTCTTGGCCTGATCACCGGGGTCATTCTGGGGCCCTCGGTCGGTCTGGTTGAGCCGGAAACCGGCGCCACCATCGGCAGCTGGCTGGCATTCCCGGGGCAATTGTTTATTGCCACCATTCAGATGATCGTTATCCCGCTGGTGGTCGCCTCGGTGGTACGGGGCCTGGCGGCCAGTGAAAACCTGGAGCAACTGCGCAAACTGGGCGTGCGGGTAACGCTGTTCTTTGTGGTGACCACGGCGCTGGCCGCCGCTATCGGGCTGTGGATTGGTGGCGTGATCAACCCCGGACGGCTGATGGAAGGCATGCTGGTGGCGGAGGCAGGTGCGCCTCAGGGCGCTGCCGCACTGCCGGCGGTCGGTGACTGGCCGCAAACGCTGATCGGCCTGCTGCCGGGTAATCCGCTCGGGGCCATGGTGCAGGGCCAGATGCTCCAGGTCGTCATCTTCTCGGTGATTATCGGCATTGCCCTGGTAACCATGGCGCCGGCGCAGGCGCGGCCGATGCTGGATTTGCTGGATTCACTGCAGCAGATCTGTATGACCGTGGTGCGCTGGGCCATGCGCCTGGCGCCCTATGCGGTGTTCGGGCTGATGGCCAAACTGACCACCACCATCGGCTTCGGCGCCTTGCTGGGCATGGCTTCCTATGTGATTACGGTGATCATTGGCCTGTTGCTGATGCTGGTGGTCTATCTGGTGTTGCTGCGCACCTTTGGCGGGGTTCGGCCCCGGGAATTTCTCCGCGATTCCCGCGATGTCCTGCTGCTGGCCTTTTCCACCTCCAGTTCCGCCGCCGTCATGCCCCTGTCGATCCGTACCGCGGAAACCAAGCTCCATGTGCGCCCTTCCATTTCCCAGTTCGTTATCCCCCTGGGGGCGACCATCAACATGAATGGCACGGCGTTGTATCAGGCGGTTGCCACGGTGTTTCTGGCCCAGGTCTATGGCATTGACCTGAGCCTTGCCAGCATGGCCCTGGTGGTGGCGATGGCGGTGGGAGCATCCATCGGTTCGCCGGCGACGCCGGGGGTCGGTATTGTGATCCTGGCCATGGTGCTGGATACGGTGGGTATTCCGGCCAGCGGCATCGCACTGATCATGGGCGTGGACCGCATTCTGGACATGTGCCGGACGTCCATCAACGTTACCGGCGATCTGGTGGCCTGCCGTCTGATGGAGGCCTGGGCGGAACCACTTCCCGCGGTGGATGATCAGGCCAAGGCCAGCGTCTGAGGGATCCCGGCGTCTCAGTACCGGGTGTCGTCCACATCGTCTTGCAGGCCCCTTCGGTGTTCGTGTTCTTCCAGCATGCGCTGGATCCGCTCACGCAACAGTGCCTGGTGGAGCTCTTCCTGGCGTTGCTCGTTACGCAGGGACTTGAGCAGGGCCGCCGCCATGAAAACCATCAGTACCATGAACGGAAATGCGGCCACGATGGATATGGTCTGCAAGGCCGCCAGCCCGCCGCTCATCAGCAGCACCCCCGCCACCAGTACCTGGATCACGCCCCATAACACCCGCATCCAGCGTTTCGGGCTCAGGGTTCCCTGGCTGGTGAACATGCCCAGCACAAAGGTTGCGGAGTTGGCGGAGGTAATGACGAACAGGATGATCAGCAATAGCACCAGAGGGCCGACAATACCGTTGAACGGCAGGAACTCGAGCATATGGAACAGGCCGGAACTGATTTCCTGGCTGACCGAAGCGGCAATGCCCCCTTGTTCGAACAGCTCGAAATACAACGCCGAGCCGCCAAAGGTAGCAAACCACACAATGCTCAGCAGAACCGGCATGCCGATAACGCCAAGGATGAACTCGCGGATGGTGCGGCCGCGGGAGATACGGGCAATAAAGCTGCCCACGAACGGGGCCCAGGAAAGCCCCCAGGCCCAGTAGAAGATGGTCCACCGTTCCACCCAGTCCTCGCCGGTATAGGGTGTCATGACCAGGCTCATGCCAATGACATTGCCGAAATACTCGCCAATGGCATTGGTCATGGAGGCGGTAATAAAATCGGTGGGTCCGGCGAAGAAAACAAAGCCGAGCAGGGCAGCCGCCAGCAGCATGTTGGCGTCACTGACATAGCGTACACCGCTCTCCAGGGGCATCAGCGCGCACAGCAGGAAGATGACCGAGATGCCACCCAGGATGGTCAGCTGCTGGGTGGTGCCAAACCCGACTCCAGCTACCGAGCCCAGGCCGCTGTTGATCTGGATGATCCCCAGGCCGAGGGTGGTGGCAACGCCAAACACGGTGGAAACCACCGCCAGAATATTGATGGCGTGACCAAAGCCGCCATCCACCCGGTTCCCCATCGTAGACCGGAATGCCTCGCTGATCAGGCCGGGGCGCTGCTGACGAAAACGGACGTAGGCAATGGCCAGACCCACCAGGGCGAAGTTGGCCCACTGGTGAAAACCCCAGTGAAACAGCGAATAGCGCATGCCCAGGCTGGCGGCTTCAGGTGTCTGTGGCGTGGCCAGGCCCAGGGGAGGCAGGTTGTAATGGGTCATCGGTTCGGCAACGCCCCAGAACACCAGGCCCACGCCCATGCCGGCGGAAAAGATCATCCCCAGCCATGCCGGGTAGGGGAACTCGGGGCTTTCGCCATCGGCGCCCAGACGTATGTGCCCGTAGTCAGACAGCCCGACACCAATGCAGAACAACAGGAAGGCGGTGGTAACGAACAGGTACAGCCAGCCAAAGTGTTCAGTGGTAAAGGTCAGGGCCTGGCCGGCGCCGGATGCCAGGTAATCCGGATACCAGACGCCGAGGCCAACGAATGCACCCAACAGCACCAGCGAGCAATAGAATACCCAACCCGGACGATCAGTCACCATGGCCAGACGCTTCCCTTCAAAAACAAACTATTACCGGGAACTCTAGCACTTTCCTGCTTTCCGGGTCAGGCTTATGCCCGCAGCGCACCGATGGACGGCTCAGTCAGTGGCCTTCCAGGCCCCGAAGGAACCAAGGAAGACGTCCACCCGGCTGAATCCGGCCCTCTCCAGTACCGAGGCAGCAATGGTTGCCCGGGCACCACTGGCGCACATCACCGTGTAATGCCGATTCCGGTCGAGCTGATCCAGCGTTTGAGGAAGCTCGCCCACATAGGCATGAACAGAGCCTTCAATGGACTCTTGCCGGTATTCCTTTATGCTCCGCACATCCAGAATCTGCCAGTCGTCCGGAGGATTCCGGAAGCGTTCCCGGATGTCGTCCACGTGCATGACCGGAAGTGAATGGAAGGGCAGCCCTCCGGCAGACCATTCGGGCATGTCGGTGGTAAGAAACCCCTCCAGGTTGTCCACGCCAATCCGGATCAGGTGTTGTGAAGCAACCCGGGCCTGGGCGGGATCAGCGGCCACCAACACCACCGGTTGCCCGGGTTCGATATACCAACCGGCGAAGGCGGGGATCATGGGGGCCGGGATTGCCAGGCTGCCGGGCAGGTGGGAACCGAGAAAAGCACTGACGGTACGGGTATCCACAATCACTGTCTTTTCCGGAAGGCTGCGGAATTCGTCAGGAGAAAGCGGGACCGGGGTGGTGATCCGGGGCGCAGGGTCTGCGCCCGTCAGGTTCAGCTTCTCCATCAGCCGGAAGTAGGGTGGCTGGTAATGATGCTCGGCGATTTTCGCCTTGATAAACTGCTCTCTTGAACTGATTCGGAGCTTGTCGTTGTACTTGCGCTCATACCCAAGCGACGAGAATTCCCGGTCAGCCATACTGTCACCACATACGGAACCGGCACCGTGAGCGGGGTAGAGCAGTGCCTGGTCACCCAGGGCCAGGATTTTGCGAAGGCTGTCGTAGAGCAGGCCAGCCACTTCCTCGGCCCGGTCCGGATAGAAATCGGTCCGACCCACATCGCCGATGAACATTGCATCACCGGTGAATACGCCGACGGCATCATCACCGAAATCGGTATCGAACACGGCGAAGGAAAGGCTGTCGTCAGTATGGCCGGGCGTTTCCAGCACCTCCACCCTGAGGTTGCCGAACTCGAAGGTGTCCCCTTCGTGAGTGGTGTCTGCATAGGCCACATTACCGGCCGCGTTGGGACCGTGGAGCACCCGCGCCCCGGTCAGCTTCGCCAGCACGGGAGCGCCGGAGATCAGATCCTCATTACGGTGGGTCTCGAATATATGGGTTATACGGCAACCGGCTTTGACGGCCTCTTCCACGTAGATCTCGCAGTCCCTGCGAGGGTCCACCACAAAGGCGTGGCCGTCATTCCCTACCAGATACGAGAGATGGGAAAGTCCTTCCGATTTGATCTTGTTGATGAACATGGGAGTCTCCTGATGATGTTCATGTACCTCTGATCAGGATTAGCACACAACAGTGGGAGTGAGGGGCAAGCAAGATTACGGTTTTGCAGGGAAAGGTCGACAAATCTGCCATGGCCCCAACGAACGCCAGCGTGCAATCATGCTCCGCCAGAATCCCGGGCAGGCGACCCGTGTTTCAAGGTGCATTGCCCGACCCTTGCCGGTATCGTAACCTTTCATGCATGTTCGGACTTCTCAAGTGCCAGACCAATGAGTGACCCCGCCAACCTGCAACAGGTTCTGGACCGCATCAGCCAGTCAGCTCTCGGGCATCGCCGGGTCACTTTTGGCGATATCATCGATACTGTCGGCAGCCGTTCATTCGGCCCGGTGCTGATGACGATCGGAATTCTGCTGCTGTCGCCAATCAGTGGCATACCCGGTGTGCCTACCCTGAGCGGCCTGTTGATCCTGTTCATTTCCGCGCAGATCCTGATTCTCAATGAAGGCTTCTGGCTGCCTGCCTGGATTCTGGAGCGCCCTCTGCCCAGCGATAAACTGCTCAAAGGCATCCGCTTTCTGGAGCCGGCCGCCCATTTTATCGACGCCCGGCTGCATGCCCGGCTGACGCCGGTGGTGCGGGGCCCGGGCAGCTATTTGCTGGGTAGTGTCTGTATGGTGATTGCCTGTGCCATGCCGCTGATGGAAATCATCCCCTTTTCCGCCACCGCTGCCGGCTTCGCGCTGGCGGTGTTCGGTCTTGCCATGATTTCGCTGGACGGGCTTCTGGCCTTGCTGGGGCTGATGTTCACTGCGGCCATTGCCACGCTGATTCTGGTCAATGTGCTCTAGAAGATCCCATCATCGGCCCGGGGTGTGGTGTCTGCGAGAAAGTTGAGAATGGCTTCGTTGACGGCCTCCGGCGCTTCCTGCTGAATCCAGTGGCCGTAGTCATCCAGCAGTTCCATCCTCAGGTCCGGAACCCGTGGCGCCATCATCCGTTCCAGCTCTTCACGGTCTGCCCTCGCCAGGGCGTTATCCCGTGTGCCCGCAAGGAACAGGGTGGGGCACCGGACCATGTGGTCTGCGTAGGGCGCCATCAGCTCCCAGTTGCGGTCGATATTGCGATAGTAATTCAGGCCGCCGGCAAAGCCACTGCGGCGAAAGGTCTGCTCGACATAATCCAGGTCGGCGTCAGTCAGCCAGTCGGGCGCTTGCAAGGGTCTGCCCAGCCGCTCCAGCCAACCGCCGCCCCCTTCCAGAGTCTTACCGAGCTTGGGCTTCTCACGGGGTGTTTCCGGTGAGCAATAGAGGCGCTCCAGAATCGCGCGCGGGTCATTGTCGAAGGCCGCCTCCGCCTTGCCTGGCGCCTGGAAGTAGAGCTGATAGAAGAAGCGTTCGCCGAATTGTTGCCTGAGCGCCTTGGTGGGAGCAATGGTTGTGCGGGGGCGGAGCGGCACGCTGAGGATCACCAGCCGCTGCACGGCATCGGGGTATTGCAGGGCAAAATTCCAGGTGTTGATGGCGCCCCAGTCGTGCGCAATGATCGTGGCGGGTGTGCCGCCAAAGCGATTGCTCAGGGCCAGCAGGAACTCGCTGATGCGTAGCGCATTATAGTCTTCCATGGCGGGCAACGGATCCGTTTCGCCAAACCCTGGCATGTCGGGAGCTATGGCCTGGTAGCCGGCATCCGCCAGCGCCACCATCTGCGAGCGCCAGGAATACCAGCACTCCGGCCAGCCGTGAATGAGCAATATGGCCGGACCAGTGCCCAGCGTGGCTACGCGTGTGTTGAGGCCATCTATGGCGACGTGTTCCAGGCGTATGTTGTCGACACTGTGTTTTCCGGTCATCGATGGCCTCTCTGCCTTGTGACGGGTTTTCGGGAGTTGGTTTTGTCAGAGTCTACGGTCAGCAGTGTCATTCGGCTACTGGCAACGGCAGCCTTCAGTGGCGAAACCTCCGGATGGCGATGGTTCCGCATCGGCGCCGGAATTGACAAATTTTGCCGGCCTACCAATAGTGTTGGCATGATCAATATACCGTTCATGATTGCCAGTCTGCCGGAATGAAAGGCCCTGTGAGGCTTCAGAACCGGGCCCTGATCGCCATTGTACTGGCCCAGTTCATGGCAACCTCCCTCTGGTTTACCCCCAATGCGGTTATGCCCGGCCTGATGGCGGCCTGGTCGGCAACCACCGGGGAAATCGGTGCACTGACCAGTGCCGTGCAGCTGGGGTTTATCCTGGGCACCCTGCTTTTCGCTTTGTCGGGGCTAGCGGACCGCTGGCGGGCCAGTCGTATTTTCCTGGCCAGTGCCCTGGCCGGTGCCATGGCCAATGGTCTGTTCGTGTTGTCCGATGGGCCGGATGCCGGAATGGTGTGGCGTTTCGTGACCGGACTCAGTCTGGCCGGCATCTACCCGGTGGGCATGAAACTGGTTGCCAGCTGGGCACCGGAGCGAAAGGGCCTGGCCCTGGGCTGGCTGGTGGGCATGCTGACGCTGGGAACCGCCTTTCCGCACCTGATGCGGTCGCTGAGCCTGGGCTGGGGCTGGCAGCCAGTAGTGTTGGCATCCTCGGTACTGGCGGTGCTGGCGGGCGTGATGATAGCGATCCTGGGCGATGGCCCTGGCCTGCCGGCCACCGGCCGCTTTGATTGGGGCGGTGTGTTGAGAGCGTTTCGCCAGCCCCGGTTCCGGGCTGCAGCGCTGGGCTATTTTGGTCACATGTGGGAGCTCTATGCGGTGTGGGCGCTGGCGCCCCTGCTGGTGGCTCACAGCCTGGGGCAGGTGGCGGTGGACTCACCGTTGGTGCCCGCCGCCAGTTTCGCCTTTATCGCTGCCGGCACCCTGGGCTGTGTGCTCGGGGGCATGCTCAGTCGCCGTATAGGCAGTGCCCGGGTGGCCTTCATCGCCCTGTCGGTGTCGGGCCTGATGTGCCTGGTCTGGCCCTGGCTGGCGGCATTGCCAACCTGGCTGTCGCTGTCGCTGCTTTTCATCTGGGGCATGGCGGTTATTGCCGACTCGCCCCAGTTCTCTGCGCTGGCGGCGGAAGCCGCCCCCGGTGAGTCCGTGGGCAGCTCCCTGGCCATCATGAACAGCATTGGCTTCCTGCTGACGGTGTTTTCCATACAACTGACCGCCGGCTTATGGAGTGAACTGGGAACCGGCGTCACCTGGTTACTGGTCATCGGTCCCGTGCTGGGGCTGGTTTCTCTGATGCCCCTTTGTCGTCGCTGATGATCGGTTGCCTATAACCGGGCAAGGGGGCACGATATGAGGCCTTACCACCAAGACGAGGGAGCGGATCCGTGCCATACGTTAACATCAAGATCACCGACGAGAATGTGTCAGCGGAAGACAAGAAAGCGCTGATCGAGGGGGCAACGCAGCTGTTACAGGACGTGCTCGGCAAGAACCCGGCCACCACCGTGGTGGTTATCGACGAAGTGAATACCGACAACTGGGGCATTGGCGGCGAACAGGTAACCCATCGTCGTCAACGTGGGCAGTAGGAAACGATTTTGATACCGCTGGATCCCGCAGTCTGGAGCCTGACCCACGCGCTGATCGTTTTCGGCGTGTGTGCCGCTGTCATCGCCATCGTTGGTACCCGCATCACCGGTGTGGTGGACCAGCTGGCGGACCGGACCGGTATTGGTGAGGCCGCTGCCGGGGCCGTTCTGCTGGGGGCGGCCACCTCCGTCGGTGGCTCGGTGCTGTCGGTGACGGCGGCCTGGAATAATCACCCGGAACTGTCGGTCAGTAATGCGCTCGGCGGCATCGCGGTACAGACGTTCTTCCTGGCGGTGGCCGATATGTTTTACCGTCGGGCCAACCTTGAGCACGCGGCTGCATCGGTTCCCAACCTGATGCAGAATGGCCTGCTGATCTGTCTGCTGGCCATGATCATGCTGGCGCCGTTGACCCCGGACATCACGATATGGGGCATCCACCCCGTGACGCCATTGCTGTTCGGGTTCTACCTGTACGGCATAAACCTGGTGCACAAGAGCTCTGAGTCGCCCATGTGGCGGCCCTTCCAGACCCGGGAAACCCGGGAGGATGTCCCCGACGACGACACCGCCACCATGCCTTCCATGGTCCGTCTATGGGGAGAATTCCTCATCATGATGGCCATTCTCGGGTTTGCCGGCTGGGCGCTGGAGCCTTCGGCCACTGTCATCGCACAGGAAAGCGGACTGGGTCAGACGGTCATTGGTGTTCTGCTGACAGCGATCAGCACGTCGATCCCGGAGCTGGTGACTTCCGTAGCGGCGGTCCGGCGCGGTGCTCTAACCCTGGCAGTGGGTGGCATTATTGGTGGCAACGCTTTCGATACGCTGTTTACCGCCGCCTCGGACATCGCCTACCGCAAAGGCTCCATTTACCACGCCATGAGTGAAGATGCCGAGTTCTGGGTGGCGTTAACGCTGCTGATGTCCGGCATACTGATCATGGGCCTGATCCGCCGTGAACGCCATGGCATCGGGCACATTGGGGCCGAGAGCATGGCGGTGCTGGTGCTGTACATTGGCGGGGTGTTGCTGCTGTTCTACTGACTGCTGTCCGGGGCCGGATTTGCTCTGCCCATGACGCCGCCGAAGGCATCCTGGCCGCAGAGGTCTACTCTTCCCCGGCGGGGGGCCCTGTTTCTTCCAGACCGGAGGCCCGGTGTAACCGGACAAGCCTGCTGACCGCATTGTCGTTGCAGGAGATGGTGCGGCTCCGGCCCCGGCTTTCGAGGGTGATGCCGATTTCCTCCAGGGTTTCCGGGCGGCTTTCGTCCAGGTAGTGGAAGGCGGTGTAGTGGATGCCCCTGTGCTGCCAGCTCAGAGTGTTTTCGATCACCTGGAAGCGCTGGCTGTACCCCGCCGTGAAGGTGTCGCCCAGTGCCCCTGTCAGCTGGTAGGCGTCGATGCCCGGCGCCTGCCAGTGCACAGTCAGCTGCGCCTGATCCCGGCAGATGCGGACGTCTTCCGCGCCGGCAGGGCAGTGGAAAACCGTGTCGCAACTGGCAAAGTCGTCGTCGGCCTCAGCCTCGGCGTCGTCCCCGTTGCTTGCACAACCCTGCAATGCCAGGGAGATCACACAGAGTGTGCCGATACGGATCATTCCCTGCTTCATGTCTGTCTTCATTATCGTCTGATGTCTCGGGTGTCGGGTCGTCCGTAAGCCGGATGTGTCCTGACAGGCTGGCCTTGCAGAACTGATCGGTGTGCCCCATCGTAGGTTTGAGGGTCAGCGAATTCACCAAACGAGACACTAGTCCAGCGATTCTGCAGAATCAACCGGTTTCAGCGACAGGAGGACACCATGGCGTTCGACGCATTACCCCCCATTGGCATGGGCACATTTCGTCTGAAGGGCGATGATGCCCGGGAGGCGGTTCGCAGCGCCCTGTCCCTGGGCTATCGTCATATCGATACGGCGCAGATGTATGGTAACGAGGCCGCCGTTGGCGATGGCATTACCACCAGCGGCATTCCCCGTCGCGATATTTTTATTACCACCAAGATCTGGTTTGACCGCCTCGGTCGCAGTGAACTGATCAACAGCCTGCAGGCCAGCCTGCAGAAGCTGAAGACGGATCACGTGGACCTGGCACTGATCCACTGGCCCTCACCGGGCGATGAAGTGCCCATGGAAGAGTACCTGACCGCGTTGCGGGACGCCCAACGGGAAGGGCTGACCGACCACATCGGCATATCCAACTTCACCTGTGCCCAGATGGACCAGGCCCGCGACATCCTGGGGGATACCCCCATATTCACCAACCAGGTGGAAGTGCATCCGTTCCTCACCAACCTCAAGGTGGTGGACCATGCCCAACGTCTGGGCATTCCGGTCACCGGTTACATGCCACTGGCCGTCGGCAAAGTGATGGAGGATGACACCCTGCAGCAGATCGGCAGGGCCCACAACGCCACGCCGGCCCAGATTGCCATTGCCTGGTGCGTAGCCCGCGGAGTGGTGCCGATTCCATCGTCTACGCGGCCCAGACACCAGACACAGAACCTGGACGCCCTGAAGATCGAGCTGACGGACGACGAGGTCCGCGCCATCAACGCTCTGGACCGGAACGAGCGTATCGCCAACCCGGACTTCGCCCCCGACTGGGACTGAGCAGAGCGGGGCAGACCGTCACCGGTCCATGTGCGCCTGCTCATGGGCCAGCAGCCACTGCTTCCGCTCAACGCCACCGGCGTAACCGGTCAGCGAGCCGTTGGCGCCGATCACCCGGTGGCAGGGCACAATAATACCGATAGGATTGCGGCCATTGGCCAGCCCCACGGCCCGGGAAGCGTTCTGGTTGCCAATCCGCCTGGCCAGTTGGCCATAGGTCTGCGTCTGGCCGTAAGGAATCTCCTGCAGGGCTGCCCAGACCGTTTTCTGGAACCGGGTTCCGGCCCCCGCCAGGGGCAGGTCGAACTGCTGTCGTTCTCCTCGGAAATAGGCGGTCAACTGTTCCAGGGCCTCCCGAAAGCACTGATCGTCACGAAGCCAGTCATCACCGATGGTGGGCCGAGTGGCCTGCTGTTCCATGTGCAATCCGGTAATGGCGACACCATCGCCGGTGATCAGCAGGGTACCGATGGGTGAGTCCAGCTCGGTGTAGTAGACCGTGCCTGTCTGTGGGTGCATGGTGTGGTCCTCCATCCTGTTTGATCCGACTATCCGCCCTGGCCCAGGCCGTGCCAAACGTGGCATGCGACATAGGCGCGCCAGGGCCGCCATTGTTGTGAGCGCTTTTCCAGCTCCGCCGGTTTGTCAACGCCGGTGCCCCTGAGCAGCCCCAGGTCTGACCCCGGAAACGCATCAGGGTCGCCCAGGGCTCGCATGGCAATGTACTCAGTAGTCCAGGGGCCGATGCCCGGCAACGCCAGCAACTGTTGCCGGGTCTTCTCCCGATCCGCGGAAGCGGTCAGGCGCAGTGAGTCATCAGCCGCTGCCCGTGCCAGGGCAAGCACGGTGTCAGCCCGCCGGCGTGTGAGTCCACAGTCCAGCAGATCCTGCTGCGACAGGCCGGCGATACGCTCCGCCGTGGGCGACAATCGATCCAGGCCCGGAAAGGGGGTGTCCATGGGCTCCCCGAAGCGTTCCACGATACGCCGGAACACGGTGGTAGCTGCCTTCACGGAAATCTGCTGGCCCAGGATCGCCCTCAGTGCCAGCTCAAAACCGTCCAGGGTGCCGGGCAGTCGCAGCCCGGGTGTTTGCCGCACCAGGGGCGCGAGCTGTTCATCCCCTTCCAGGCAGCGGACAATGCCCCGGGGATCCGCATCCAGATCGAACAGCTGCCGCAGCGGTTGCTGTAGCGCCGGCAGGCAGTGGAGCAGGGACGAGGAGAGCCGCACCTGCAGCACGTTATCCGCCACTGGCCGTGCCGCCAGCCAGCCGGTTGCCCCGCCAACACGCAGGGTGCGGACGTAGTGGCCGTCCACCAGCCCCTGAGTGTGACCATCCGACCGGCTGACAAGAAACATCGTCAACGCTTCCCAGGCCAGCGGTGGCCGAAAGCCCAGCCGCAGCGGGATACCTTCCTCCGCCGGAAACGCCCGCGACCGGCGCAGGTTGGAGGGCGTCAGCCCATAGGTCTTGCGGAACACCCGGTTGAACTGGCGGACACTGGCAAATCCGCTGGCAAAGGCCACGTCCACCAGCCGCAGGTCGCTGTCTGTCAGCAATTGCTTGGCTAGCAGCAGCCGGCGGGTGCGGGCGATGGCCAGGGGCGATACCCCGAACTCCGCCATGATCACCCGCCGCACCTGCCGGCTGCTGAGGTGGAACTCGTTCGCAAGGGCGTCCAGCCCGGCCTCTTCCAGGGCGCCGCCGTGAATACGGTCCACCAGGGCCCGTGCCAGCCGCCGGGTGCCGTCCATGGGGGCCAGCCCGGGGGCCAGCTCGGGCCGGCAGCGAAGACAGGGCCGGAATCCGCAATGCTCCGCCAACGCGGCACTGGCAAAGAACCGGCAGTTGCCGGGCCGGGGCCGGATCGCCGGGCACACCGGGCGGCAGTATATGCCGGTGCTGCGCACACCCACGTACAGCTGCCCATCGTAGCGGGCATCCCGGGCGTGGACGATCTGATAGCACTGGTCGTCCGAGAGCTTCATGGCAAGGGGCCTGGACTGAGTCATGGAAAGAGCTTAACGCCGGCAGGCAATCTTGTCTGGTCATTTTCGGACATGGACCTGCTGGACGAAACAGGTCCCGCCACGGAGAATGGCAGAATACCCACGAATACCGGGAGAAAACGCGACCCCCATGGCCCAGGACACCACCGAACTGAACCGCCAGAACCACCGCCTGGACCACCTTGATGATGTCTGGCTGTTTGGTTATGGCTCGCTGATCTACAAGGTGGACTTTCCCTACCGGGAACGCCGGGTGGCGAGCATTGATGGCTGGGCCCGGCGTTTCTGGCAGGGCTCCCACGACCACCGGGGCACCCCGGAAGCCCCCGGCCGCGTGGCCACCCTGACTGAAGCCCCGGGGCAAACCTGCGTCGGCATGGCCTACCGGGTATCACCGGACACCTTCGAGCATCTGGACCACCGGGAAAAGAATGGCTACCTGCGCTTTTTCACCCCCATGACATTTGCCGACAAGGGCCATGCGGAAGGGCTGGTCTACGTGGCTGGCCCCGACAACGCGGCCTTTCTCGGCTCCGCACCGCTGGACAAGATGGCGGAACATATCGCCCGCTCTCATGGGCCCAGTGGGGCCAATGCGGATTATCTGGTGCACCTGGCCAAGGCACTGAAGGACCTGGGTGCCGAGGATGAGCATGTGTTCGAACTGGCGCGGCGGGTGGAGGATCTCCTGCTGGCAACATCCTGAGTGTCAAAGGGCAGGGCGTTCAGCACCGGGAACATCCATAAACCGGACGCGGTCGTAACCCGAACAGTTCGACAGACAGGATAATAGCCCATGACCCCAGGCCGACGACTCCCGATAATACTGCTTCTTGTGCTGGCGCCCCTGCTGTCTCCGCTTGCCCGGGCCGTGGTTGCACCCGAGAACCGGCTGGACATCGAGGGCTTTGCCGGGCAGGCCCGGAGCCTGGACCGGTTGCATAGTGTGCTGGTGGCAGTGGGCGGCGAGCCGGTGCTGGCGGAGGTACTGCGAGGGCCGGATCTGGACCAGCCAGCCAACATCAAGTCCCTGTCCAAGACTATTATGGCGGCGCTGGTGGGCGTTGCTATCGAGAGGGGCGTGTTCGAGGGTACGGAGCAATCCATCGCAGAGGTGGTCTCCATACCGCCTAATGCGGACGATGGCGTGAGGGAAATCACTGTGGGCAACCTGCTCTCCATGCAGGCCGGCCTGCAACGGACGTCCGGGGAATATTATGGTATCTGGGTCAATAGCAACCACTGGGTCAATCATGCCCTGACCCGCCCCTTCGTGGCCGAGCCTGGCGGCGAGATGCTCTACTCCACCGGTAACTATCACATCCTGTCGGCGGCACTGACCGAAACCACAGGCCGGAGTACCCTGGCACTCGCCCGCTCCTGGCTTGGTGAGCCCCTGAATATCACCATACCGCGATGGCCCAGGGATCCCCAGGGCATTTACTTCGGTGGCAACGACATGCGCCTGTCGCCGCTGGCACTGCTGGCTATTGGCGAGCTGTATCGCAATGACGGCCGCCATGACGGAGAGCAGGTACTTCCGCAGGATTGGGTTGATACTTCATGGCAGCCCCGTGGCGTATCCCGTTACACGGATGACCACTACGGCTATGGCTGGTTCGTGACTCAGCTCAACGGGCACGATGCCTATTACGGACGGGGCTATGGCGGGCAGATGCTCTACGTAGTGCCATCGCTTTCGGTGACGGTGGTGATGACGTCCGATCCGTCACCACCGTCGTCGCCATCATTCACACAGCGGTTGGACGACCTGATGGAGCGGCACATCCTGCCGGCTGTGGAACGACAGGCCGCGGCTCCGGACGATACCCGGGACTGAGACCGCTGCCCATTCCGATGGGCAGGTTTGCCAACCCGGACATTGGCCGTGCATGTGTCCCCGTATATACTGCTGCTGTTACCATTTCCACATTCACGGACGACAAAGAGAGGTTCCCCAGGATGGGCAAGCCCGCCGCTACACTCAGTTGCTATCACACCTGCCCCGATAAAACCGGCAAGAAAGATCATGTCGGTGGCCCGGTTATCGCCGGATCGTCCAACGTCATGGTGGGTGCCCTGCCAGCTGCCCGGGTTGGCGACAAACTCGCATGCCGCGGCCCCGCGGATACCATCGCCAGGGGTTCCTCGTCCGTTTCCATCAATGGCCAGGCCGCCGCCAGGGTGGGAGACAAGACCGCTCATGGTGGCACCATCGTGGTGGGTAACCCCATGGTGATTATTGGCTGAAGCAGGCTCTGGCACCTGCCACTCGGACGTCCGCCTTGAGGTATCACGATAAATACTGTAAATTCATACAGCATTCATAAATCAATACTGCGAGGCACTACCATGGCGGTACAAGCAGTCTACTTCTCCGATAAGGATGGGCTGGACATGGCACTGAAGCACCCGGAAACCCTGCTGTTCACGAACAAGTCCGATGCGGATGCCCGTGACAAGGTGCTGGAACTTTCCGAGGAAATCCGTGAGTTCCTGTCCCGCAAGGTGGAGGGGCTGGACGAGGAGACCGCAGACCGCTGCGCCCTGGCCATTGCTGAAAACCGGGACCTGTTCCAGAAGGCCCTGAAGAAACCTCAGTTACTCAACGAAGAAGCACCGGCCAGCGACTGAGGCTCAGTGTGTGTGAGGGGGTTGCTCCTCCTCCAGCCATTCTCTGATCAGGTACGCGACCAGACGGGTCGGGAATCGGCGGAAAGCTCGATCAGGCTACTGCGACACCGGTCCGGTTTGTACGACCTCTCGCTTGAAAAACCACCGGCCCCATGGTCGAATACCGTCGGTTGGCCCAGGATGCGACCACGCCTACCCTATAACGAACCAGGCACACTCAGGAGACAGGGATGATCAGGAAGGATCCGGTTCTGGTCCAGGATATTTTCAACCAGGTGTACGAGCTTACCCGCTGGCCCCGGCATGGCGCTGAATCCGGTGCCGAGGCTTTTCCCCATGATCGCGCCTATGCCGTTGAAACCCTTCGCCGTATAGCCCGTAACAGCCGGCAGGATCCGTTTAACTACGCCCTTTATGACGCCTGGCAGCTGGTCCACCAGAAGCCCTGGACCCGGCCACCCAACCTGAATCTTCTGGTGAATGATCTGGCCGATGCCATCCACCGGGGCTGGCTGTTTGCCTATACCGAAGCCTCGGGGATTAGCCGGTCGGTCCGCTAGCGGCCCTGGCCGGGCATTTTGAGTGTCAGGTCCGGTTCAGTGGCCGCCTGCGCCGGAGAACAGGTTGATCACCGCGACGCCCGCCACAATCAGGCTCACACCCGCGATGGCGGCGCCATCCAGTTTCTGGTCAAGAGCCAGCCAGCCCACCAGGGTGATCAGTACCACCCCCAGCCCGGCCCAGATGGCGTAGGCAATGCCCACCGGGATAGCCTTCAGCGACAGGGCCAGGAAGTAGAAGGCCACCGAGTAGCTGGTCACCACGATCAGGGTCGGCCAGAGGCGGGTAAAGCCGTTACTGCCTTTCAGGGCCGAGGTTCCAATGACTTCAGCGACAATGGCCAATGCCAGGAACAGCCAGTATTTCACACAGTGTCTCCTTCAGGGTATCCGGGAACCATCCGGTTTTCACGAGCCAGGGTGCCGGTTTCAGCGTTCGATACTGCAGGACACGATTTTCGACAGGTGGCTGTAGGGCAGGCCGGTTTCCCGGTGCCAGTCATTGAACGCCGCCTGGGCCTGCAACAACCCCTTTTTGCTACCCGGGGAGGCATCCAGCAAGCCTTCCAGGCGTAACACAGCAATAACATCCTGCGACAGGATAAAGCCGTCCCAGCCCACTATGCGCAGGAAGTACTGGGCGGTATTGCCACCCAGGCGGGCGCCATGTCGCTTCAGCCACAGCAGCAGTCCAGCCTGGTCGTCTGACGGCCACTGGGCCAGCATGATGCCGAAACTGCCATATTTCCGCGCGGCCTCAACAATCATGCGGGCGTTCTCGGGCACTGTGCGGATCTTCTGAAGGTTGCGAACGATGCGCTCGTCGCCGGCCAGATCCTCGAGTACCTCCGGCGGAACCTGCTGCCAGTAAAGGGGTACGAAGCCGTCAAAGGCGGCTTCGAACCCGGGCCACTTATTGTCGATTACCCGCCAGACAAAGCCGGCGCGGAACACGCAACGGGTGAGCTCCGCCAGATAGCGGTCGTCACCCTGTCCGATCAGTTGGTCCGGTGTCGCCACCTGTGGCAACAGGGCTTTCAGGCCCGCTGGCCCGCCCTTGCGTATAGCGGCCCGTTCGTGGATTGCAGCAAAACTCATGGTGTTCCCCCATTAGTCAAACGGGACACTAGCCTGAAAAGCGAGACCGGTAAAGGGGGCTCTGGTGTCTTCGGGACAGTCCGTACAAAACTGCCATTGGCTGGTAATTGCGCCGATGCCATGTGTTATTCTGAACAGTAATGTATATGATATATACGGGTTAACACTTGTTCTGACTGCGATGGCGATGAAACCGTGAGTCCCGAGGTACCGGATAAAGGGGTGCTTGAAGCCACCCTGGACACCATCAGAGATGCGGTTCTGATTACCGAGCCGTATCCGGACCCCGTCATTACGTTTGCCAATGCCGCGTTCTACGGCCTGACCGGCTACACCCCACCGGAAGTCATCGGCAAAACGCCAGCGCTGCTGCAAGGCAGTAATACTCCGCCAGACTGGCTGGATATCTTCCGGCAACCGGCCTCTTCCGCAAGTGACGCTCCCGTCGAGATCACCAACTACCACAAGGATGGCACACCGCGACAGCTGGAATGGTCGGTCAGTTCCTGGCCCGCCGGCAAGCCCGCCCAGTACCTGATCGCCGTGCAACGGGATGTGACCGGGCTGCGGGATCTCGAGCGGCATCACTTGCAGCTGCAGGTCCTTGCCCAGATGCAGAAGCTGGTCAGCACCGCCGGTCTCGACCTGCGAGTATTACGGCAGAAGGTGGCGGACGTCGCCCTGGAAGCGACGGGCGCGGAAGCGGCCGTGGTCGAAGAAGCCATTGGGGACGACATGGTCTATACCGCCGTCGCCGGCACGGCGCGCCCGGTCATGGGCCTGAGGTTACCGATTGACGCAAGCCTGTCCGGTATCTGCTACCGGGAGCAAGTGCCCCTTTTATGTCCGGATACGCACCAGGATCCGCGAGTGGCCCGGTCGACAGCCGAAGAGATCGGGTTCCGCTCTGGCCTGCTGGTGCCATTGCTGCATGAGGGGCATTGCTTTGGTGCCCTGAAAGTGTACTCCAGCTGGCCGCATGCCTTCCGGCAGGATCAGCTGGAACTGCTGGAAATGGCCAGCCAGGTGCTGACTGCCTCGCTCCATGATGCCCGTCAATTCAAGCGTGAACAGGAACGACGCACGCTGCTGGTGGACTCCCTGCCCCTGCTTATCTCCTTTATCGACGACGACTACCGCTACCGGGAGATCAACGCGGCCTACACGCGCTGGTTCGGCCTTGAACCCGACAGGTTGCTTGGCCAGAAGGTTGTTGACGTGCTGGGCCAGGAGGCGTTCGACAATATTCGCGGCTACATGTCGGCCGCATTGGCCGGAGATCAGGTCCGGTTCGAAACCACGGTGCCCTATGCCCTTGGTGGCACCCGACCGGTGGAGGCGGAGTACATTCCGGTGCGGGACGGCGAAGGCCACGTGTCGGGGTTCTACGCTCTGGTGCGGGATATCAGCGAGCGTAAAAGCGCGGAACGGGACTATCTGACCCGGGCCTATAATCGTCGCGGTTTCGATCAGCACATGGAGACCGCATTTGCCACCGCCAGTCGATACGGTCGCCCGCTTTCTCTGCTGTTCCTGGATATTGATAATTTCAAGCCGGTTAACGACCAGTGCGGCCACGCGGTCGGCGACAGGATATTGCAGAAGGTTGCGAGCCTGTTGATGGGGCTGGCCCGGGAAAGTGACACCGTCTGCCGGTGGGGTGGCGAGGAGTTTGCCGTGCTGGTACCGGAAACCGGACTCGCGGAAGCCACCGAGCTGGGCGAGCGGCTCAGAAAAGCCATCGCCACCGACGTGAAATCGCCCCTGGGACCGATCACTGTCAGTATTGGCGTGGTGGAACGTCGCCCCAGGGAATCCAGGAAGCAGTTAGCCCACCGGGCGGATAAGGCTCTCTACCGGGCCAAGGAACTTGGCCGTGACCGGGTGGAGGCCTCGGGGTCCTGACTCTGACCCGGCCTGTGCTATCTTCAATATAAATCCTTTATGTTACGGAGGCAGCATGGATCGGTTTATGGAGCTGGCGATGGCCGAGGCCGAGAAAGGGCTGGCGGAAGGCGGTATTCCCATTGGTTCCGTGCTGGTGTGCGATGGCAAGGTACTGGGGTCGGGGCGCAACCAGCGGGTACAGCAGGGTAGCTGCATCCGCCATGGCGAAATGGACGCCCTGGAAAACGCCGGCCGTCACCCGTCGGACGTCTATGCCCGCTCGACCCTGTACACCACTCTCTCGCCCTGCGCCATGTGCTCAGGTGCCATCCTGTTGTATGGCATTCCCCATGTCATTATTGGCGAGAACAGAACCTTTCAGGGGGAGGAAGATCTCCTCCGGAGCCGTGGTGTGGAGCTGGAAGTGCTCAACGAGCCGTCCTGCATCGACATGCTGGAAGGGTTTATCCGCGACAACCCCGAACTCTGGAATGAAGATATCGGGGTATAGAGGCTGACATGACTGACATGGCCGGAAACAATACGATTCAGGATGTGATCGCGTACGTGCTTGTGTTTGGCGGCCTGTCGCTGGTCATTCTGATGATCCACCTGTTCTCAGGCACGGCTCACGGGTTGATCAGCAATCTTCTGGCCACGATTCTGGCCGCGTTCTATCTGGTCTGGTACCGGTGGCAGAGCCGACGCCCTGGAATGCCGACGAGGGTAGGTTTCTCCCTCCTTGCCGGATTCTGCGCCATCGTCTTTCTGGTCATCCTGCAGCTATTGGCGCCGCTGATTCCCAATCAGGAATACGCACCGGTGCAGGGGTACCAGGCCCTGGTGGTCTTTGTGCTCAACGCCGGCGCCTTTGCCGGTGTGACCTGGCTTAAAATCCGCTATCGGCATTGAGCGGCAATAGTCATTGAATTCGTTGTAGGTCACCGGGGTATTTTCACTGGCATAGTGATAGTGCCCTGAAGCTTACTGCTCCTCGTCACCCAGCCACTGCACAAGACGGTCGTAGACCTCTTGATGCCCCAGCAGGTCGAAGTGATTCATGCCGTGGAAGACCGCCTGTCGGGACGGCGGAATCCCCAGGGAGTGAGCGTCGTCTTCGTGCTGGCCAAGGGCGCTTGTGATCCGCACGAGACCATCGCCGTGTTCGAAGGCGGGAAGCTTGGCCAGGGCCGACCCCGTGCAAGCTGCCATCGCATAGCAGCGGATGCCGGCGGGCAGGGGCACCGGTTCAACGTTGCCCCCGTCAGCCGGCTGTTCCTCACCACCAATATTACCCTCACGAAGATCCTTGATACCGGCACTACGAATCTTGCCGATACGGCCAAATGGGGCGCTGTAGGGGCTGATGCCCAGGAAATTCTCAAAGCTGTTGCCCACCCGTTCCAGTGCCGACCCGTGGTGGGGCGTACCGAGAAAAACCATCTTCTTGACGTGGGCTGGCCAGTGTTGCCCTTCTTTCTCTGCCCAGCGGCAGGCGCTGCGTGACACCAGCCCGCCCATGCTGTGACCGACAAGGACCAGTTCATCGAGCGTTACCGGCCACTGGCTGACCAGCTGCTCCAGCAGGTCGGCAAATTCGCGACCGCTGTCCGACACCGGGAGGCCGCTGTTGTAACGCAGGTATAGCGGTGTATAGCCGAGATCGCGCTCCAGTGCCTTGCCGTAATTAATCTCATTCCTTTGCCACTGCAGGTCATTCCTGCAGAGGCCGTGGACCAGCACCACCACACGGTTCGACGGCTGCGGGAAGAACGCTTTCAGTGCCTCTCGCTCCAGGGACACTGGCACACCGTCGGACCGGAGCTGGGTGGGTATGGCCAGCGGATTGTCCGTTGCTACCAGGTAGTCGCCCAGCACCCCGTTGAGCACCGATACCGCCGCTTCACGGCCCTGGGAGGTTTGCTGGTCTGATAGCAGTGGCGACAGGTGTTTCAGAGAGACATCGAGGCTCAGCCCCACAAACGATGACACC
Organism: Marinobacter zhanjiangensis; assembly: GCF_014651935.1. Taxonomy (GTDB): domain Bacteria; phylum Pseudomonadota; class Gammaproteobacteria; order Pseudomonadales; family Oleiphilaceae; genus Marinobacter; species Marinobacter zhanjiangensis. Next base: position 762,539 of record NZ_BMXV01000001.1, read on the forward strand.
CGTCGTATATTACGATAGACCATACCGGAGATACCCCGGGTCCGACCTTTGCGCGATTCACCCACAATCGGGGCCAGCCCCGAAATATTGCGATGCATGCTCTCGACGATGTTGGTAACCCCGTCGAAGCCATCGAGAATCAGGCGGCTGGTGCCGACCAGGGTCGCGGATCTGGTCGGGTGGGAGACAGGGCTATCTTCCTGTGCGCTGTCGGAGGCACAGGGACTTTCCCGTTCCGGGGTTGCTGCGGTCATAGCGGTGCCTCTTGTGCATGAGTCAGTGGCCAATGAGATAGACTGGGGTGAAATTCCAATATACGGCATGGTGCGGTGCGGTAGAAGGTATTTGGTCAGTGCGACGTCGTATTGTAAAAATACATCTGGTTCGACCCGGATTTCTTGGCTTTGTACATGGCCTTGTCCGCGGCTTCGACCAATGCGACGGGAGAGGATTCGTCCCGGGGGTAGAAGGCGATGCCAATGCTGGCGGAGATCCTGACAGCCTGTGGCCCGGCCTCGAACGGCATTGCGAGTGAGTCGATAATAGACTGAGCCACACGTTCAACATCGTTACGTTGCCTGATGCCGGTGAGGATCAGGGTAAATTCATCGCCGCCCAGACGGGCAACGGTATCGTCTTCCCTCACACAGTCACCCAGGCGTTCCGCCACGTCACACAGCACGCGGTCCCCTGCTTCGTGGCCAAAAGAATCATTGACCTCCTTGAAGCCATCAAGGTCCATGAACAGTACCGCAAGCGGCAGGCCGCTGCGCCTGGCATGTTTGACTTCCTGTTCCAGGCGATCCAGAAAAAGTCGTCGGTTCGGCAGCCCGGTCAGAAGGTCATGGTGGGCATGGTGCCATATTTTTTCTTCAGCGAGCGCCTGTTCGGTAATATCCCGGAAAATGCAGACAGTCGCTTCCGTGCTACCGTGCTCGTCCAGCACCGGCGCAAGCAGATACTCGAACCGTTCACCCTGGCCAGACGCGAACGTGTGGGTTAACTTGCCCCGGTAGGTGGACTGGTTCGCAATCACCTTTTCCAGTTTACGCTGGAAGTCCGGGGCAAACGGGAAACCGAGATCGAGCATGGAGTTCCCGATGATCGTGCTCACCTCCACCGCAAAAAGATCGGCAGTCGCCTGATTGGCATAAACGAATCGGCCGTTGATATCCAGCACATAAATCGGATCAGGCGATGCCACCAGGATGGCGCCGAACAGCCGGGTCTCCATTTCCTTTACCATCGTATACTGTTCCAGCGATTCCGCGACGGCCTGATCGATGGCTTCATGGAACCGGGTCAGGTCTTCAAGCTGCTCACCGGCAATGGTTGGGTGCGCTTTCGTCCAGAGTGATACCACGCTCGCCCGCAGGGCCCGGAACTCGGACACTGTCTCCATGACGCTGAAGCCGCTGGTCTGCCGTTCCTCGCCGTGCACTTCAGCCCAGGATTCCTCGACATCGTCCGGGCCATGGCCTTCGGATTTGGCGTGCTGCTGGGCGTCACTCTGGTGCGTATCGAGGTCGTCGGCAATCACCAGGAGCATATCCCTGGCGTGGTCTCGCAGCCCGGTTTTGTCCATGTGGCTGGCATGAAGGAGGGTTTCGGCAAAGGCCTCCCAATTCTCAAGAATCGGCTCTATTTCGGCCCGGATGAAGTCTGCCAGTCGCATATCAGTCTGCATCGTTAGTCCTCCACCATGAATACAGTCTAGCCCGGATTTCTCACTGGGGATAAAAGAAAGCGGCTGAAAGTGCTATGGTTTCAAGAGCCTAACCAATCCACCAAGCACCAACAGCCGCTTCCAAAATGGTAC
>NZ_BMXV01000002.1 GCF_014651935.1 Marinobacter zhanjiangensis
GACCGCTACTGATTAAATATTAAGCGGTTAGACCCTGACCTGAACCGGTATGGCGATAGGTCGACCCGTCTGCGAGACTTGTTGGCGGCCTATGAGAAATCCGGGCTGAGGTCACATCCTTTGTCTAGCTATGCATGTGCCATAAAACGGTCGTTTTCTATCCTGCTTGATCGGGCCTCATGCGCCAGTCAGCACCCAGGATCAGAATCCTGAATTTCAGGTCGATACTCTTGAAGAAGCAGTGTGTGATCAAATCTGCCAGGAGAATTTTACTGGCAAGCTCTGAGAGCGACCTGAGTTGTCGCAGTGTCTTCGTAAACTTCGGAAGAGCGATGCGCTGATCATCTGAAAGCGAGATCGACTGGCCCGTTTACTGAAAGACCTGATTGAGGATCGCCATGATCGAGAAACCAGCGCGTGGTTGAATAGTGCCAACGCCCGGCATCATCCCCTTAATCAGAAGTTGCATTACTGCTTCCGAACCATCCTGCTGAGTGACGATGGTGCGGCGCCCAGTGAGCTGTTCCGTTGTTCCCAGAAAGCCGATCATGGTTTGGGTGTGCTTTATTACGCCCGCCCGGAAGAGGTCTGTGCCCGTGCCTTTGAGGCGTTTGTGGAAGACTCTCAGCCGGCCAACAGCTTTCTGGTGCGAGGAACCCGATCTTCGGATGAAGCGCGGGCCGGGTTATATCCTCAGGGAGAACACCGACAGCATATCCGGCAGGCTTTTACGGCGTACTTCGCTGCACTGGGGGCAGCACTCTATCGGGAACAGGCCAGGGCCGGGTGAGGTCGATGTTCGCACTGGTTGACTGCAACAACTTCTACGCTTCCTGCGAAAAACTGTTCCGGCCGGATCTGCGGGATAGGCCGGTCGTGGTGCTGTCCAATAACGATGGCTGCGTTGTCGCCCGCTCCCGGGAGGCCAAGGCCCTGGATATCAAAATGGGTGTACCGGTACACCACATTAAAGCGGAGATGCGCCGCTACGGCATTCAGGCCTTCTCATCCAACTATGCTCTGTATGGCGACCTCAGTCGTCGGGTCATGACCACTCTGGAAACCCTCGCACCGCAGGTGGACGTCTATTCCATCGATGAGGCCTTCCTGGACGTTACCGGAATCAATAGGGTGATGAGTTTCGAGGCATTTGGCGGTCAGGTCAGAGACACCGTCGCCCGTAACGTCGGACTGCCCGTGTGTGTGGGATTTGCACCGACACGCACACTGGCAAAGCTTGCCAACTATGCCGCCAAGAAGTATCCGGCCACCGGAGGTGTCGTGGGCCTCACCGAGACCGCCCGGCAAAGGCGACTGATGGCGAAAGTGCCCGTGGACGAAGTGTGGGGGGTAGGGCGCAAGATCGCTGGCAAATTGCAGGCGATGGGCATCACCACGGCACTGCAGCTGGCCGATGCCGATTCGGCGACCGTGCGCGAACGGTTTTCGGTGGTTCTGGAGCGCACCGCCCGTGAGCTCAACGGCATCCCATGCATTCCCTGGGAAGACGCTCCTGCACCCAAAAAGCAGATCCTGTGTTCCCGCTCCTTTGGCAAACCCGTACAGGCGCTTGCGGGCCTGGAAGAGGCGGTGGCCCACTTCGCCACCCGGGCGACCGAAAAGTTGCGTGGTGGAGGGCAGTATGCCGGGGAGCTGATGGTCTTTGTCCGTACCAATCCGTTCAAGGCGACGGCCCCTCAGTATTCCAGAAGCAGCTCAGTGCGATTGGTGACACCCACACAAGATTCCCGGGAGGTAGTCCGGCAGGCGCTGAACCTGCTCCGGCCCATGTATCGCTCTGGCTACGACTACGCCAAAGCGGGTGTGATGCTGGGTGAGCTGACCGACGAAACCGGTCTGCAGGCCGACCTGTTTGAAGCCTCTACCAAAGACCAGTTCAGTGATGACCGCTCGACTCGGCTCATGTCGTTGATGGACGACATCAACCGCAAATCCCGGGCCTCAATCCGGACTGCCCGCCAGAGCGGACCGGCAGCCTACGCCATGCGTCGGGAACACTTGTCGCCGGCGTACACCACCGATTGGAAGCAGCTGCCCCGGGTGACATGAGAGCATCCACAAGGGACAGTGCGACCACTGAACTATACTGACTGTCTCAATCCGGGAGGTGCTTTATGTGTGGCCGTTACAACGTAACCGACTCGCCAGAGATTCAGGATTTGATGGCTGAGCTGGGCATGCCCGGATCAGCGCCCCGCCCTCAATTGAATGTTCCACCCGGCGGGACCGGGGAGTTTGTAGTAGAGGCTGGTGGTGATCGTTACCTGGAACCTGGCATCTGGTCGCTGCTGATCGAGCCTCATCCTGACGGCCATGGCTACCGCCCGAACCCCAAATTCCACACCTTCAACGCCAAAAGTGATCGACTCTCCTCCAGCCCATTATGGAAGAAAGTCTATCCCTGTAAGCGCTGTGTCATCCCGGTCAGTGCTTTCCATGAATGGAAAGGTAAACAGGTCTACAACATCCATCCTCAAAACGAAGCCACTGCGCTGGCGGGATTATGGCAGTCCTGGCATTTCGGAGAGGAGCAGGTCAGTTCGTTCACTGTGATCACCCTGCCACCACACCCCCGGTTCAGTCATATCCATTCGAAAAGCCTTCCGCTCATGTTGCGACCGGACGATTTTGATCTGTGGCTGGATCCGGATTTTCATCATACGGATGCGTTTGCGCATCTGATGAAAACCCATATTCCGGCGCCGTTGGTTTGTGAGCCGGTCAGGGGCACGAAGGACTTGACGTTGGTCGGAGACGCCGAAGTCCTGGATTCCGACTGACCCTGCGTTTATCTCTCCTACTTGCCAACTGACGCTGTCACCCCAACTCTCAAGCGTTCCATGACAGGTGCACGTCGGGGGGGGGCTGGCCTCCGCGCGAGCTCCGCAGAATAAAATGCCCGCCAGGCAATACTCTTGCATTCCGGGAGGGGCCAGGCAGCTCGATTTTTCATTTCAATAGGGATCGTTGATCAACACCAAAAAACGATAGTCCGATCTCCGACGACTAGGCGAACCGGCCTTTCTGGCGGGTATTTTCATGTAACCATTTTAACAGCGTTCAGATTTGAGGTGGTGCCCTGTAATAGGCCTACTGTTCACCTCGTTTCTTACTTCCCACTTTTACAGTCACTCATACACGCCTCGGCATCGACATCCGGCCGTGGGTCTGGTCGAACGAAGCCATCCCGGTTGGGCATTTTGATTTTTGGAAGTGAGTTGGCGTCGAGGGTTGTGCCTTCGTCCACAATGCCGTTGAGATGAAGAACATAGGCGGTGACGGCATAGGTTTGATCCGGTGAGAGGCTTTGTGGTGAGTGGAATGGCATGGCACGGTGGACGTAGTCGTAAAGTGTGGTGGCATAAGGCCAGTAACTTCCCACAGTCTTGACCGGAGAGTCACTTGCCAACGTACCTTTACCGCCTACAAGTCGGTCCATCTGGCCACTTTTACCGTCAGCGCCGTGGCAGCTCTGGCATTGAGCCTGGTAAACCTCCTTACCTTCAGGCACGCTTCCGGAACCATCGGGCAGACCTTCACCGCTGGGCGGCACATCAATGTTCCAGCCCGCGATTTCCTTATCGGTGGCTTCCCGGCCCAACCCGTAATCTTCATCCTGAGCCATAACCGTGACAGTCCCAACCAGGAACAAAAACATAATGGATGCGATGGTTTTATACATGAACATTGCTGACCCCTCCATCAGAGCTGACTTCCCATGTTTGTATGGCATTCAGGTGATAGACCGAATTCAGCCCTCGCACGTCAATTAACGCCTGAAGGGTGGGCTGAACGTATCCGGTTTCATCAATGGCACGGCTCTGGAGTAGTGCGCTCCCACCTTTCCACCGCCATGGAAGTCTGAATGCAGTCAGTGCCTTAGGCTCCACCGGGCCTTCGAGCTTCGCCTGTGTCCAGTTACGGCCCCCGTCGACGGAGACGTCGACCCGGGTAACCTTGCCGCGGCCAGACCACGCAAGCCCCCGTATTTCGTAAAAGCCCTTTTCCGGAAGTGTGTGCCCCCCTGACGGAAAGGTGATTACCGACTTTGCTTCCATCACGTAGGTAAACTGACGGGCGCTTCCATCTGGCATCAGGTCGGTGTATTTGGACGTTTCTTCCCGGGTCATATAGGGCGCGTCACTGACTTCGAGCCGGCGCAGCCACTTGATCTGGGTGTTGCCCTCAAAGCCTGGCAAGATGAGACGCAAAGGGTAGCCCTGCTCGGGCCGCAAAGCCTCTCCATTCTGGGCGTAGACCACCAGCGCATCGTCCAGTGCCTTTTCCATAGGAATGCTGCGGGTCATTGCGGCGGCATCGGCTCCCTCTGCCAGAATCCATTTGGCCTTATCCCTGACGCCCGCTGCCCGCAGCAGGGTAGACAGGCGTACGCCTGTCCATTCACAGCAACTGAGCAGACCATGCGTGTCCTGAACAGTCTTGCCGGTTGGCTGTTTCCATTCGGTCAGAGTGTTGCCCGAACATTCCAGGAAGCGCTTCATTGATACTTGGGGGAAGCGCTTTATCTCGGCCATATCGAAGATTATCGGCTTCTCGACCATACCGTGCAGCATCAATTGGTGCTGATCAGGATCAATATCCGGAACTCCACCGTGATGACGTTCGAAGACCAGGCCATTGGGTGTAATGGTGCCATTCATATCCTGTAAGGGAGTAAAGCTCCAGGACGAGGTTTTGGTGGGTGTCAGATCCGTGGGTGTGCGGACTACGCCGTCTTCAAACCTGGAGGGGTGACCATAGGGCGGCGACAGAATAGGCTCGCCTTGTGTCAGGGTCCATTTCGGAACATTAGGTGCAAGGTTTCCGCTGCCATTGCTGGCCGCCAATGCCTGGCTGATCGGTAAAGGCAAACTGGCTACCCCGACCGCCCCCAGGGTGCGTTTGAGAAATTGTCGCCTCTCTATCTGCCCGTCAGTGCGGTTATTGTCAGCCATCATTCGATTCCTTGTTATTGTTACTACAACTTTATCACTGCACCTGATGCCTGGATGCTTCATCAATTGCCAGGACAATCTGGTCGACAGGCCTTGAATATTTATTGAACAATTATTAACCACTTAGCAGTAGCCTTAGGTCCTGTCAAATCAGGAAAACCGGGAAAGTTTTATTTTTAAACTGTCTTGGTAGAAAAGCCATGTGAATCTTCATCGGATTCACAATTTGACTGACTTCGAACCGAGTAACGAGCCTATGGCTGAGACATTCACTGTGGCTGTGGCCGAACAACCGAGATAAAACATTGCAAGATGCTCTGCAAGTCCTGGCCGGGGAGGATGTGGGATCGGGCGAGGTTTTGGCTCAGGTGCTCAGCCAACTGCTAATCTCAGTCCTCTACCTCGGATTTTTTCCGGGGCTTGTTTGTTGTCGGTAGGCGGGGTCCGACTGGTGATTTGTAAGCAACGGGCAAGAAAGACCGTTGTTCCCACAAGTGCGTAGCGGTGCCCGTTTCCTTGGCGGCTTGGGTGCGTTGCGGGTGATCCTGGCCCAGTTAGGGGCCTCACTTAATTTTGTCAAGGCCATGGCCTGGTTGGGCTTGGAGGCCCTTGGATTTTTGTGGCCTGGCTGACTGGCGGGCAGTTGATGAAAGGGGGGAATGACGCGCCGCGAACGGATCCGTCTATCCGTCAACTGGTCGAAAATCTGTTTCGGTATTGGCTACAAAAATGGTCGTGGGTGACGGTACTGGCAAATTTCCGTCGTGCCCTGAAAAGCCTTACGGTCAAATTCCATCGGAGTCTAACAAGGACCTGGCCGTAAATGGCACGGGTGGGGCACGCTCAGGGCACGGAGGAAATTCCGGAGAGCTAAACGAAAAAAGGCAGACCAGTAAGTTACTGATCTGCCTTTCTTTTATATGGTAGCGGGGAGCAGGGGCGGCTGAGCGCCTGCGGCAGCAACATAGCCGCACGCAGTGCGGATAGAAGGTGCTGACACAAATAGCCCCCTGCACACACAAAAAAAGCCAGCTTTCCAGCTGGCTTTTTTTAATATGGTAGCGGGGGCTGGATTCGAACCAACGACCTTCGGGTTATGAGCCCGACGAGCTACCAGACTGCTCCACCCCGCATCAAACTTGTCGTTGCAACAAAAAGTTCTGGTTAACTTTCTGTTTTGGAAGCGTTTTTGCTTTGCTGCTCCCTTCAACGTGTGCGTATATTAAGGATTCGTTGGTGGACTGTCAACGGGTATTTTCAAAAAGATCAGGTTAAAACGAAAGTCGGGTCCTCAAACGCCTGGAGTGGGTCGGTCGACCTTCACTATGGTTTTGTCGTAACCGGATTAGTGGTCTGTTCCTTGGTGCTGTTCTTCACCGGCGCCGGGGGGCAATATCTCCATCGTTTGCCACCCGGTGTATCATTCTGATCGTCGTCTGATAATGTCAGCGGACTCCCATGTGACGCCGCAGGTCCGACACGATGTGGTATTGGGGCGCTATGGTCCCGGCAAACAAGGATTCGGGGTTCGCCGGCACGCTAACTGATGAATTTCTGACTGGTTGAGGGTTAATAGATGCCGAGGTTTCTGCACACGGCGGACTGGCAAATGGGGCGGTCATACAGCCGCTTTGAGGCAGAGGATGCGGCCGCTCTGGTTGAGGCGAGGTTTCAGGCTATTGAGAAGCTCGCCGGGCTGGCGAACGAATATGAGTGTGACGCGGTGTTGGTGGCCGGCGATGTGTTTGATGCTCAAACCGTATCCGACCGCACCATTCGCCGGGTGTTTAACGCAACCAGAGGTTTCTCCGGCCCCTGGGTCATGCTTTCCGGCAACCATGATGCGGCACTTGTGGAAAGCGTCTGGACCAGAGCCCGGCGCCTGGAGGCCGTGCCCGGGAACGTCCACCTCGCCCTCGAACCCGGCGTGATCGAACTGGAACAGGCGGGTCTGGCAGTGCTTTGCGCTCCACTGACGCAGAGGCATACCTATAGCGATCTGACTGAGCCGTTCAACTCCCTGGAAACCCCGGAAGGCCTGGTCAGGGTTGGCCTTGCCCATGGCGGCGTGCAGGGCTTGTTGTCCGAAGATATCGATGCCACGAATCCCATTGCCCCTGAACGTTCAGAGGTTGCCCGGCTGGATTATCTCGCCCTGGGGGATTGGCACGGCACAAAGCGGATTGATGAGCGTACCTGGTACTCCGGGACGCCGGAGCCGGAACGGTTCCGGAATAACGAGGCCGGACAGGCGCTGGTGGTGGATATCGCCGGGTCGGGTGAAAAGCCGGAAGTAACCCCGATCCGAACCGGTCGTTACCAGTGGCACCAGTGGCGTGAAACGCTGGCTGTCGAATCCGACCTTGCTCAACTGTTGGAACGGCTGCAGGCCCTGCCCGAATCGTCGGTTATCGACCTGCGCCTGGAAGGGTCGGTTACCCTTGCCGGCGAGGAAAAACTGCTGCGGGCCCTGTCAGTGGCAGAAGCAAGATTCCGGAGCACCCAGTGTGACCGGAGTGAACTGCATCTCGAACCCACCGAAGATGACATTGCCGAGCTGAAAGCCGATGGCTATGTGGGAGAGGTTGTTGAAGCTTTGCGCAACCAACAGCAGGACGATGACAGTGATGTTGCCAGGGAGGCACTGGCCATCCTCGCGGGGCTGTTGCGGGACAAAGAACAGGAGGCCGACCAATGAAGCTGCAACGTGTGCGCATCGAGCAGGTGCGTCAGTTCCGCAAGCCACTGGTTCTGGACAGCCTGCAGCCGGGTCTGAACCTGATCCATGGTCCCAATGAATCCGGCAAAAGCACCCTGGTACGGGCCATTCGCGCCGCGTTTTTCGAGCGTTATCGTTCAACAACGGTAGACGACCTCGCCCCCTGGGGCGATTCAGCGGCAGCACCCACCATCGAGCTGGACTTCGAGCATCAGGAGAAGAGCTGGCACTTGACCAAGAGTTTCCTGAAACGAAAACGGTGCAACCTGAAAGTTGGTACAGACAGTTACAGTGAAGACGAGGCGGAAGAAAAGCTCGCAGAACTGCTTGGCTACCAGTACCCGAAACGCGGTGTCAGCAAGGCGGAACACTGGGGTATCCCGGGATTGCTCTGGGTCGAGCAGGGTACCGGCCAGGATATCGAGCAGGCCGTAGAGCACGCCGGAGACCATCTGAAGTCCGCCCTTAATTCACTGGTGGGGGAAGTGGCCAGCTCCGGTGGCGACGAACTCATTGAATCCGTGCGTTCCCGACGAGATACCCTGCTCACCTCAACCGGCAAACCCCGTGGTGATTACCTGCAGCTGGAGAGAGATCGTGATCAGTATCAACAGGACATCGAAGCGCTCGAGGAGCGGATCCGCAATTACCAGGACCAGGTTGACCGACTACAGGAGCTGACCCGGGAGTACGAGCAAGCCGAGGAAGAACGCCCCTGGGAAGACGCCCAACGGCAACTGGATCAGGCCAGAGAACGATACCAGCAGGTAGAGCGTCTGGAGCAGGATCAGAAGCAGGACGAGGCTGCGCTCGAGCAATTGCTACGGCACCAACATCTGCTGAAGCAGAACAGGGACCATCTTGAAAACCTGACCCGCCAGCTTGAGGGGCGAAAAGCCGAGCTTGACAGGGCACAGCGTGAGTTCGAGCAAACGCAGGCAAGCACTGCGGCCATTACCAGTGGTCTGGCTGATGCAACGTCCGCCTACGAGACCGCTGAAAAGCAGCTTGAAATGGCCCGCCTGCTGGAAACCCGCACCAGACTGGAACAGGACATTCGCCGCCTTGAGCAGCAGAACCGGACGCTGTGCCAGAACCTGGACAAGGCTCGTGACCACCAGAAACAGCTTGACGAGGCCAGGGCCGAAGCCCGGGTGAATCAGATCGATGCCAGCGCAGTAAAAACGCTGAAACGCACCGAACAGCAGCTGAACGAAGAAACCATACGCTCACAGACCATTGCCACCCGCCTGAGCTGGCAACTGGAACCGGGTGTATCGGTCACCCTGAACGGTGCACCAATTGATGAGCAGGGAGAGAAGCAACTGCTGGAGGAATCCAGCCTGGCCATTCCCGGTGTGGGTACTCTGGGCATCACCCCCGGGGGCGAGGAACTGGCCAGCACCCGTCGCAAACTGAATGCGTTGCAGCAGACCCTGGCTGAACAGATCAAGACTCTGGGTGTGAATTCGGTTGAGCAGGCGGAGACCCGGCTGGCGGCTTATGAAACGGCCCGGCGCACGCTGCAGCACGCCGAAGAGTTGTTCAAATCGGTCGCGCCGGCCGGTATCGATCCGTTGGCGTCCGAGCAGAAGGACATCGAGGTTGGACTGGATAAGGCCAGAGCCCAGCTGCAGGCGACACCCGAACCGGATACGTCCCAGGGAGTGCCTGACATGGCCGAGGCCGAAGCGGCCTTTACCCGGGCAGCAGGCAGACTTGAAAAGGCCGAAACCGAGGAACAAAAGCATCGGGCGGATTTGCTGACCAGAAAACAGGCACGGGACAGTGCCAGCGCAGAGTGGCAGCGCCTGGCCGAGGAAGAACAAAGCCCGGAGCGCCAGCAACAACTCCGGCAGCTGGCCGACGATCTGGCCGACAACGAAGCCCGGAAGACGGAACTGGAAACCCGCCTCAGAAACCGTGAGCAGGAAATCCGGGAAGCCCGCCCGAACATGCTCCGGCAGGATATCGAACGCTACCAGAAAAGCATCAGCCATCTTCGGCAGGCACAGGAAACCCGGGGGCGCGAGCTGAGGGATATCAGGGTCAGGCTGGAAGCCTGGGGTGCGGAAGGCCTGGAAGAACAACTGAATGAACAGCGGGCAAAGCTGGAGCAATGCGAGCGCCGCTATCAGGAGCTGCATCGCCGGGCCCTCGCCCTGGACCTGTTGCTGTCGTTATTGACGGAAAAGCGCCAGGCACTGACACGCCGCCTACAGGCACCGCTGCAGAAACACCTCAATCACTATTTATCGTTACTGTTTCCCGACGCCTCACTTGAAGTGGATGAGCAGCTGAAACCCGGAACGTTCAGCCGGGGCACTGAGCTGGGTCAGATTGTCGAATTGAGCTTCGGGGCCAGGGAGCAAATGGGGCTGATCAGTCGTCTCGCCTATGCGGATCTGTTGCGGGAAGCGGGAAGACCCACTCTGGTGATCCTGGACGATACGCTGGTACACAGTGACAGTGATCGGCTTGAGGATATGAAACGCATCCTGTTCGACGCGGCCAGTCGGCACCAGATCCTGTTGTTTACCTGCCATCCTCAGAACTGGAATGACCTTGGTGTTCCACCCATCGACCTACAGAGCCTGAAGGTTCAGGCCGTTGCAGCGTTATGAGCCGGTGCCGGCGTAGCTACGCTTTACGGTATGAACCTTCAGGCGGCGCATAACACGGTGTTCCCGGTGAGACCGGCGCGCTCGCGGACAGGGCGGGGTCAGACCATGTCCCGTGGAATGGTTTCATTCCAGTTTCTTGAAAACACGCGCGTCTCTCCCTCCCAGGCATCCAGTTGTGCATGGATGTAGAAGTGCTCGGCATCGCAGGTCATCACCGTACGGGTGACGGTTTCCACGTGCCAGTCGCCACGACGAAAACCCCATTCGCACAGGGTTTCGCCACGCAATGAGCTGAACTCGTCGTTACAGTAGGTGTACCACTCACGGGTACTGCGCTTTATTTCCAGGTCCACGTCGGTCAGACGGGTCCAGCCTGGATCATTGACCACCTCAAGCGTTGATATGTCGTTGGCCAGGTCGCGTTTTACCCACCAGTTGTTGTGCGCCCTTTCCAGCGCCACCTGACTGATCGGGGGGGCACCCTCCGGTTTTTCAAACTCGGGTTCCGGCGGCTGGTCATGAGGTTGATGGGCAGGAATGATGAAGCGGCTGCCCGACGGGAAAATGGTCAGCCTGGCCGGTTCGGGAGCGGCCCAGGCGAGCGGGAAATAGGAGGTAGACAATGACAGGCGAAGCCGGTGTCCCGCGGGAAAATGCTGACCGCAGCCATTGAGTGTCAGCCGGATCCGGTAACGCTTGCCGGGAACCAACTCTTCCGGGGACTCGTGGCTGTCCCGATGGCAGAGGTTGAGGACACCATAGGTCACCCGTGTGGTCTTGTCATCGGGCGCCATGTCTGACAGCCGCGCGGCCAGCATGGCCACGGGGCGGTCCGAAGACAGCTCCACCTCCAATACCGGTGAACCCAGCAGTTCCAGCGGCTGCTCCAACGGCTCGGATTCGAATATCAGGGCGCCGCCATCCTCTTCACGTTGATCATGGGGCAGGTCCGGGGTAGCCGCGTAGGAACACCATTTGCCCGCGAACAGCCCCACGCTCAGTGGCGATTGTACGGTTCGCGGCTTATCGTTCGTTACCTCACCTTCTGGCAGCAGGCGGTTGCCACTGTCCAGTTGTAGCGTCTGCATGACCACATGGCGGCTGGGCCACTCCGGTTCCGCCAGCCAGCGTCCCGGCCTTTCCTGATAACGGGTAAAGGGCGGAAGACTGTCTTGCAGCCAGGCGCGCAGCACCGGCTCGCGGTCCATACCGTTGTCCTTGCCCTTGAGCCAGTGGTCCCACCAGCGCACCGCCTCCTGCAGGAATCCGATGGCGGGGCCGGGCACGCCCTCATGGGGATACATGTGGCTCCACGGGCCAATCAGGCCCTGGCGCGGTACCTTCAGGTTTTCCATCAGGCGGAAAACCGCATTGGAATAACCGTCCGCCCAGCCGCTCACCGCCATCACCGGGCACTGGATATCGTTCCAGTCCTCGCACACGGAGCCATGCTTCCAGTAGTCGGTGCGATGGGGATGACGCAGCCACTCGACCACCCAGGGTTCATTGGCGCGCAGGCGCTCGAACCAGAGGGCGCGCCACTGCTCGCCGACCATCTCGGGATCCGGTGGCAGAGAGTTGAAAGCGAACATGGTGGAGGCCCAGGACAGATTATCCCCTAGCAGGCAGCCACCCATGTAATGCACATCGTCGGCGTAACGGTCGTCGGTGGCGCAAACGGAGACTACCGCCTTCAGTTCCGGCGGCTGCATGGCGGCGATCTGCAGGCCATTGAAGCCCCCCCAGGAGATACCTATCATCCCGGCATTGCCATTGCACCAGGGTTGTTGTGCCAGCCAGCGCAGGATTTCGCAGCCGTCATCCAGCTCCAGCTGGACATATTCATCCGTCAGCGCACCATCGGAGTCGCCGCTGCCTCGCATATCCACGCGCACAGCCGCATAGCCGTGGCCGGCAAAGTAGGGGTGCATCACGGCGTCTCGCGGACGGGTCATGTCCCGGCGACGATAGGGGATGTATTCCAGTATCGCCGGAACCGGCGCATCCTCTGCCCCCTCAGGCAGCCAGATGCGGGCGGCAAGCTCCACGCCATCAGGCATGGGGATGCGTACATGCTCCATCTCACGAACATTATAAGGCAGGTCGTTTGCTACCTGGGGTGAGCTCATCCGTCCTCCTGGTGGCCGTGACGAAACCGGAAATCCAGTCGTGCCTTTATCTGGTCTGCCTTTTGGTCGATGTCTTCCACACTGTCGCCGCCCACGAACAGCACGGCGTACTCGAAGCTGTAGCTGTCCTGGTGGAGCATGTCGCTGAGCCTGCTGCCCTGTTCCGCCTCCACCTGAATTTGGCACCCCGGCATATCGTTCTCAATGGCACGAACCTCATCCGCATCGGGCACCCGCTCGACCACGCCGTCCTGATGTTCACGCAGCATGATCTTGGCAGCATATTGGTACTTGCCGCCTTCCGGAGGAAAATTCGGCTCGCGCCCCAACGCGACGTCCACCATGGCCTGAAGGTTGGAGCTTCCGTCCACCATTTCGAATAGCGGACTATGCGATTTGGAGCAACGGGTATTCACTTCCAGCATCCACACGGAGCCGTCTTCCTCGTTATAAAAAAACTCGATATTGAACGGCGAGTTGTCGAAGCCCGTCTGCTCCATAAAGCGTTGACAATCTTCGAACATGATGTCCTGAATCGATGCCGGCATGCCGGAAGGATACTGATAGCGAGAGAAGGAAGAACCGACCGCACCCTCGCGCAGCGAGTCCACTACCCCGTAGATTGTGACCTCTCCATTGAGCACATAACCTTCCAGGGTGCACTGCACTCCCGCAGAGACGATTTCTTCGGCGATACAGTGCCAACCGTCGACAGGCGCGATATCGTCCGGAATCTCAGCCATTGCCAGGATATGGTTGAAGGGTTCGGCAAACACATGGATACGATCACGGGTCTGCCTGATGGCATGTTCAAAGTCCTGCCGGTTATCGACATGAAAACCCAATTGCGAGGAATGCGCCCGCACAGGTTTGATCCAGAAGGGGTAAGGTAGTGGCGGCTTGTCCAGCACGCTCTCGTCGAATGGGTTCACGCCCGCGAAACTGGGTGTCTGCCGTGGCGCCACCCGTCTTTCTTCCACCCGCGCCCAGTACTTGTGCTCGCAGCGCAAGGTGGCTTCCAGGGAGGGGCCCCGCAGGTTCCACTCTCGCCGCAGGACGGGTAGCATGCTGGCAGTGGGGAAGTCCCAGTATCCAACGATGGCATCCACCGTCCCGGGAAAATTCTTCAGCGTCTGCCGGGCACGGTCCAGAAGCTCTGCCATATCATATTCTGTTGTGTCGACAGCCGTCTTCATATCAAGTACGGGACGGAAGACCATCTCCTCACTGCCCCGAAGCCTCTCAAGCATGGCCTGGTTAAAGTCATCCATGGCCAAAACAAATATGTTCTTTTTCGACACTGCCATTTCCTCCACCCGGATCATTGAGTCCGGCGACTTACTGGTCAGTTGAAGGGTCTCGCTAACACGTGCTGCATCGTCGGATACCACTAACAGTAACCATAGCACACACAGACATTGGTGGGCCGGCCGCCTTCTTGCGGGAGGCAACCGCGAGAAGGCGGGTAGAGGGTAAAGCCGGAATGGACTGTGCCACTAAAGCAGCACAGTCCATCGAGGCGTCAGCATCCTCGGATCCGTATGCGGAAGATCCGGATTCAACATGGCAGACGGAGCAGAAACGGTCATCGTGAGGAGAGCCTCACTATCAATGACCTTATTTTAAGCCACCCCTAGTTGCTCAAACCAAAGCTTCTTCCCGCTTGCAATAAAGCGCGGCATGAGGCTGAGCAAATAATGCCGGTCCTCAGGGCCGTCCCACTCTTCGGGTAGCAGCGGATCCGTATTTAACGCCCATACTGCTTTTCGGCCAACACGAAGGAAGTGGCGGCAGGCTTCCCGTTCGGTGTTCCCATCGGTTGGTGTCGAGCTTATTAGAACTTCAATCTCGCGTGCGAGAGCCTGGAAAAGATCATTGCGAATCGACGTTCCCCAGAGCTGTTTCTCAGGCATGACAGAGAGGTCTGTTGCATGGAAAACCAGTGATTCGTTTGCCATGCCAAGCGCGCCCAACTCGTTGAGCAATTGCGGAAAAGAAAGATTAAGGTTTGCCGGACGCACAAAATAATCTCTCCGCGCTTCTACAAAGCCTCGATGCCAAAGCGCGTTTTCGTGTGAGCGCCAATCCGAACGATTGGACCGGGACACCAACTGCGTTGACGCCACCCACCAGTCTTTCTGCCACGACTTGACCAATTCTTCCAGACGCGTCCATCGGGACTGTTCATTGATCCAGGTGCCTGTCTTCGCCAAGTGCCATTCACCCCTTCGTGGACTTTCGATTAACCCATCTGTGGCCAGACGGCTTGTGGCAACCCGCATGGAGCCCGACTTGAAGCCCATGATTTCGCCGCTTCGGGCCAGCATGGGAGACGTAAGGGCAATATCGGCGGCAACCGACAGTACATCCAGGATGACCAGCCTGGGAGTCATTTCCGGTAGATCGAGTTTTTTCAAGTTGACACTCACGGTGGTAAAGTTACACTTAAATGCAATAGATGAACAAAAACGTAACAAAAGGATCAAGGCATGGCTTTTGAAAGTATTTCCTACTCGGTCGCTGACCGTGTTGCCACCATTATGCTGAATCGACCGGAGTCATTAAACGCCATCGACGCGAATATGCCGTCGGAGTTGGCACAGGCTGTCGATATGGCGAACCGGGACAAGAATGTACACGTGGTTGTTCTGACCGGAGCAGGGCGCTCCTTCTGCAGTGGTTACGACCTGAAGCATTACGCGCAAACGCCGGGTGCCAATGAGGGGCAGCAGGAGATGCCCTGGGACCCGATGGTCGATTTCGACCTAATGTACGGTAATACCGAGAAATTCATGTCTCTTTGGCGCTCCAACAAGCCCACCATTGCCAAGGTGAACGGATATGCCGTGGCTGGCGGCAGCGATATCGCGCTGTGCTGTGATCTGGTGGTCATGACCGATGAAGGCAAGATCGGGTATCCACCTGCACGGGTATGGGGTATCCCGACACCTGCCATGTGGGTCTTCCGCCTGGGCGCGGAGAAAGCGAAACGGATGCTGTTCACAGGTGACCTGATCAATGGCCAAACCGCCAAAGACATGGGGCTTGTTCTCGATTCGGTTCCTGCGGATCAGTTGGATGAAATCGTGGATCAGCTGGCGGATCGCATCAAGGGTGTGCCCAGAAACCAGTTGATGATGAGCAAGCTGATGATCAACTCCGCGTTCGACAACATGGGGCTGAAGACCACTCAGATGTTTGCATCCCTGTTCGATGGTGTTGCGCGGCATTCTCCTGAAGGCGTCTGGTTCAAGGAAAGGGCGGAGGAAGTTGGCTTCAAACAGGCCGTGCAAGAGCGTGATTCGGGCGATCCCATTGCGCCCGATGTCTCCAGATAACTACAAAAGCCGTTAACAAGGAGAGCAATGATGAAACCTGCAATTGAAAACAATAACGAACATGTCCGTGAGCTTTTGAACGAAAACCCCACCCCTCTGCAATTGCTTCGGCGCGCAGCCAGTCGTCATCCTGATAAGTCGGCCGTGGTCTACCTGCCATCTGCCGATGGTGCTGAGCCTCTGTCGGTGACATACAGCCAGTTGCTGGCAGAAACGGAAAAGGTGATGGCAGCGATTCAGTCCAGTGATATCAAGCCGGACGAGAGCGTTGCGGTGTTCCTGCCGCTATTGCCTCAGGCCATTTCTGCCCTGATTGCAGCATCCAGCGCTGCGGTGGCATTTCCGGTAAACCTTTTGTTGTCGGCGGAAGCGTTGGCTTCGCAATTCCGTCTGGCCAGGACACGGTTGGTTATTACCATGGGCGCCCATCCTGCCCTGGACGTGCGGGATCGCGTTGGCAAGGCGGTGAAGGCTACCGGCGACATCAAGCTGGTGGAACTCCCGTTGGCAGGAGAGGTATCGCCAGATAGTGTGAGCTGGGCAGACTTTCTGTCTCAGGGTGACCTGGCCAGCTCAGGGGCCGATCAGGATACGGACAGAGTGGCTGCACTTATTCACACTGGAGGCACCACGAGCGAGCCCAAACTGGCCGGCCTTACTCAAAGAAATCTGGCCGCAGGCGGTCTGATGGCAGCGGCAGGTTTTGGCTACAGCTTCGATGACCGGATCGTTAGTGGCCTGCCGCTATTCCACGTTGGCGGTCTGGTTGATGTGCTTTTGGCTTCTATTGCTGCCGAGGCAACGATTGTTTTCCCGACCGCGTTGGGCCTGCGAAACCCTGAGGTCATCAAGAACTTCTGGCCTGTTCTTAACCAGGTTGAAGGTACGATTATTGGTGGTGTGCCCACCATGTTGTCTGCGATCAGCGATGTCCCACGAAACGATCTGAGTGTTCCCACGCTTCGCGCTTCTGTGACCGGCGGGTCACCGCTGCCACTGGATCTGGCCAAACGTGTTGAAAAAGCCACCGGCTGCCCGGTTTATCAGCTTTATGGCATGACAGAAACGGCAGGTATCGCCTGCAATCAGTTTATCGACGGCGTGTTTCGCTCTCCCTGTGCGGGTAAACCGGTACCACTTGCGGAAATTTCACTGGGCAAACCCGGGGCTCCGCTTGAACCCGGTGCCTCCGGTGAGCTCTATGTCAGAGGTCCACAGGTTTTTGCAGGCTATCTGACAGAAAACGGGTATCACAAAGAGGATCTGGATGGCTGGATAAGCTCCGGCGATCTTGCAGTAGTAGAGGAGACCGGTGACATCCGGCTCACAGGCCGCTCGAAGGAAATTATCATTCGTAGTGGCCATAACATTGACCCGTTAGTCATCGAGGAAGTCGCCATGAGCCATCCGGCCGTTGCCGAGACAGCCGCGATTGCCATGCCTGATGCCTATGCTGGGGAGCTTCCGGTCCTGTATGTGCGATATCACGAAGGTGAGTCGGTAACTGACGCAGAGCTTGAGGCGTTTATCGCGAGGCAGATCAATGAGCCGCCTGCCCGCCCGAAGCTTGTCCTTCCCCTGGACGAATTCCCCTATACCCCGGTTGGCAAGATCGCGCGATATCGACTTCGTCAGCTGGCGGCGGAAAGAGCAGCACTGGAGATTCTGGAACAGAAGGGAATTAAAGGTGAGGTCGTTGCCAGAGATCCCCAGGCAAAAGAGATCGAGATACGACCGGAACAATCACTGAGCCAAGAGCAGTCGGAAGATCTTTTGGGCGCACTTCAGGCTCTTGGTTTGACGGGGCGGTTGGTGACGTAACTGCCACCTGGTACACGTTGTAACTTAAGGAATTGTTCAGAGCCTCGCGCACGGCCGGGAGCCATCATGCGCTCCCGACCAGAACAGGGTGGCCTGGTGTTACTCGCTGGTAGAATCTGGCGAAGAGAATGATCGTGTTGACGTGCCTGAAACAGCGACGAGATCACGGCAGTTGCCGAGGCACAGGGTGTCGAGATTCAGGAAGACGACGTGGTGCTTTTCCACACCGGCTCGCTCATTATGGTGGGTGAAGATAATGAACGGTCCGGTAAAGCCTGGCCCGAGGAGGGCGGCGTCGCCATGGGTGCCCATAACTGGGGCCTTGAGGTTATTCCATTCGAAGATAGCATGAGCTTTTTTGACGTTCATCAGAACTGGCTGGCCAAGAATGGTGTAAACCTTCTCGAAACTGTGGATACCTGACTCATGCCCTTGATGGTTCTGATTACCCAGATTGTTCTGCCGGTCCTCCTGCTGATCTGGCTGGCGTGGTTTCCAGCGGTCGGGTTGCTGGCGCTGGGGTTGCAGGTACTTTCTGTCGGCGCTGTGCTGCTGGGTATCGGGCAGGCGGCTTTGTGGACCATGCCTCCTTTCTGGGTGCCCTACCTGTATTACAGCGTGTTCGTGCTGATCGTGGCGTGGCATCTGTTCCGGGGGCGTTTCTCCGGGAGCGGCTTCTGGCGCGCAGGCGGTGGGGCCACAATACTTATCCTGATGGCGTTCGGGCTGGGTTGCATTGGTGTGTACATGGCTTCTCTGGCCTATCAGGGCAGAGCCTTGCCGCCGGTGGAAACGGTCGACATTGACCCACCTTTCGGACCGGGTACCTACCTTGTTGCCCATGGTGGCTCCACCGACATGGTGAATGTACACCTGAAAACCCTGGGCCCGGCTGTCGAACGTTTCAGGCCCTGGCGGGGGCAGAGCCGGGCCCTGGATATTTTCCGCATATCGTCCGCTGGCCTGCACAAGAGCGGGTGGGAGCCTTCCGACCCGGCCCGCTAAGCAACCTTTGGAACCCCGGTGTTGGCACCTTGCGACGGTACCATTGCCAAAGTGGTGGACGGCCTGCCCGACATGCCGGTCCCGGTGATGGACCCGGGCAACAGGGCCGGGAACTATCTGGCCGTGGACTGTGAGCGCTTCTTTGTGATCCTGGCTCACCTGAAGCAGGGCAGTATCCGCGTACAAACCGGAGACAAAGTTGAGTCCGGCCAGCCATTGGGCGAGATGGGCAACTCCGGGAACAGCTCGGAACCCCACCTTCACGTTCATGCCCAGCGGGGGCTTCCGGAAGCCGCGCCCCTCGGAGGTGAGCCGCTGGCGCTGACGATCAACGGGGTTTTTCCTGTGAGAAACGACAGGATTCACATAAAATAAACTAAGCCAGCAACAGTCTGTCCCCCCGTGAAGCATTGAATAACCGGATTATTATGTGAGGGCGAGATGAACTACTCAGAGCAGGCAATGAATACGTGGCGTCACCTGTCGCTGGATAACGCAGCGCACGATTATTCCGTGCTCGTGCATTATGCGACGCTGGCGGCATCCAGTCACAATACACAGCCCTGGCTATTCAAGCTGGAAGAAAACCGGATCAGAATTCTTCCGGATCTTTCACGGCGTTGCCCGGCGGTCGATCCTGACGACCACCACCTGTATGCGAGCCTCGGCTGTGCCGCCGAGAATCTTCTGCTGGCGGCGGAAGCGGCGGGGTTGAAGGGCCGCCTCTGCTATGACCCAGAGACCTCGGGTGTGCAGATTGATCTGCAGGAAGCACCCCCTTATCGGTCGCCTTTGTTCGAGGCCATTCCTGAAAGACAGTGTAGCCGGGTCGAATACGATGGATCAGAGCTGACTGCTGACCAGCTGCAGTTGTTAGAAAAGGCCGGGCAGGGCGATGGGGTTTCCATCCTGTTGTTCACGACTGATGATGAAAAAGAGCAGATTGCCCGATATGTGGCAGAGGGCAACAGCGCCCAAATTGGCGACGCTGCATGGATCCGTGAGCTGAAATCCTGGGTTCGCTTCAATGGGCGTGAGGCAGTGGCCAAAAGTGATGGTTTGTATGGGCCGCTGATGGGCAACCCGGCCGTACCCCGATGGCTTGGCCTATTGGCGATGCACTTCGGGTTCTCGGCGAAGAAGCAGAACCAGAAAGACCTCAGGCTCATCCGGAGCTCATCTGCCATTGCCGTACTGGTGTCTGAAACGGACGACAAACCTCACTGGATTGAGGCCGGCCGGTGCTATGAGCGGCTCGCTTTGCAGGCAACGGCGCTGGAGCTGAAGACAGCCTTCATTAACCAGCCGGTTGAGGTGACTCCATTGCGGGCGGAATTTGCCCGTTTTCTCGGGGCCGGAAACCAACGGCCAGATCTTGTGGTAAGAATCGGCCGTGGGCCTGATGCACCACGATCACTGCGCCGACCGGTGGAGCAGGTCATTGCCTGAAAAGCAATCCGCCAGAAGGTCGACGGGCCTGGCGTCAAACCGGCCTCACTCCTTGAGTGCCAGAATCCGCCTGGCGCCGGTGAGCACAATGATCCCGACGACGGTGCCGATCACCAGGTCCGGGTAGTTCGAGCCGGTCCAGGCAACCAGTGCCCCGGCCAGAATGACGCCCAGGTTGATCACCACATCATTGGCGGAAAATATCCAGCTGGCCTTCATGTGGGCGCCACCTTCCCGGTGTTTGAAGATCAGCAGCAAACAGGCGGTATTGGCGATCAATGCCAGGGTGGCGATGGCCATCATCATCACCGATTCCGGCTCGCTGCCGAACACAAATCGCCGGCCCACTTCCACCAGCACCCCCAGTGCCAGAATCAGCTGAAGCACGCCCGCTACCCGGGCTGCCCGCAACTGCATTTTTACACCGTGGCCGACGGCATAGAGGGCAAGGCCGTACACCGCCGCATCGGCAAACATATCCAGCGAGTCGGCAATCAGGCCGGTCGACTGGGCAATCAGCCCCATGGTCATCTCGACCACAAACATCAGACCGTTGATGGCCAGCAGAATCCACAAGGTGCCGGACTCTTCGGCTTCACCGGCCCTGGAAGAAGCCGCAGCCCGCACAGTCTCCGGGTCTGCCGGACGGGTTTCCCGGAGCGAGGCACCCAGGCCCAATGGTGTCAGCTTGCCGGTAATGGGCTCGGCCCCGCCATCATGAAGCACCTCCAGAGTGCGGCCAGACAGGTCGAACGAGAGCCCCTGAATACCTTCGAGCCCGCCCAGTGCCATGCGGATCATCCGCTCCTCCGAGGGACAGTCCATCTTTGGCACCGAGTAGACACTGACCCATTCGCCGGACGGGCCGGACGTCTCCAGGGAGGAGGCCTCATCAGTACCGGGGGTGTCACGGTTGCGTTGGTCGTTGCCGGCGTTGCTCATGGATAAACCTCAAAAGACTGTGATAGCGCGTATGTTATCGCCGACGAAACGTTCGGCAAGCAATTCTATTAAATGTGTGCCATTATGGCATACACATTTACGGCCTGATGTTGAGCGCCTATACTATCCGCGAGACAGTCATCCTCGGAAGGAGCAAGCAATGACCGTTGCTGCCGAAAGGTCCAAAGACACCCGGGTTGTGGCCCGCGTGGATCAGGAGACCCAACAATTTATTGCCCAGGCTGCTGAGCTGGCCGGCATGAGTGTCAGCCAGTTCCTGGTGGACGCTGCCCGATCCAGAGCCGAGGAGGTTGTTGACCGGGCCACACGTATTCAGGTTTCTGCCGAAACAGGCAACCGCATGCTGGATATTCTGGATCGGAAGCCAGGGAAGCCGTCGAGCAAATTGCTGCGTAACGCGACCAGCTACAAGGAAGCCGTGAATGACACTGAAACTGGTGGTCATCCAGAAGAGGCATGACCGGAAGAACTTTGATTGCGGATACCAGGCGCTGAACCAGTTTCTGGCCCGAAGCGCCAGAACATCCAGCGACAAAAGAATGACCCGGACCTACGTGCTGGAAGCCTCGCAGGACCCCGACACAGTCATTGGATTTGTGACCCTGACTTATACCAGCATCGAGATTCCGGACGAGTGCCGGCCCGGCAGGAACCTGAAAAGCCCGGTGCCCGCCTTGCTTCTTGCCAAAATGGGGGTCTCGAAACAGCACAAGGGCCAGGGATACGGCAAGCACCTTCTGACCTTTGCGATCAAGCAAGCGGCAGAAGTATCCAACCAGGTCGGCGGTGTCGGTCTTGTGGTAGACGCCAAGGATCAAAAGGCAAAGTCGTTTTACCTGGACCAAGGCGGTGAGGATTTTGAAGTGATCGACGACACCGGGCTCAAGCTCTGGTTACCAATTGATATCTGCAATGCGATAGCGCAGGCCACCCTGTAGCCATGCCTGACCAGAATCCGTTGATAGCGTTTACCCTCGGCACCGGCACCGATCACAAGGGCCGCACCATCGAGGACATTCTGGCCCTGGACGACTTCTGGCTGGAGCATACCCACGACTACATCCAGTGGCTGTTCCCTATTCCCGAGGCGGGGCGGTTCAACGGGTTTGCGCCGGTGCTGGACCAAACAGTGCGGGAGCGGTTTGCCAATGACCCGGTGATGCAGGCACAGCAGCGCCGCGCCCTGGATCGCATGCTGCGGTTCCTCGGATTGGTCCGACAGGAAACCACTATAGAAGCGGGCCCCGAGCTCAATCCCCGGGACCATATCTGGTTGAAAAGAGGTGGGCACAACCATTTGCGCCTGACTCGTATGATCCGGAGCCTGCACTGCTGCCATCAGCACGACCTGGCTGAGGGCCTCAAGACGGCAATCATCGGACTCGCCAGGACTCGCGGGTACGTTCGGGACGAAACCCTGGAATACTGGCTACGTGCGACAGACTGAGGACCGATATTCAGGTCCGGGTGCGTAGCTCCACGATCACAACCGAGAAAGGCTTGGTTTTTTTACCGCTTTTCTTGTCGTCGGCAAACATTTGGGGCAGGGCGGATTCCTCTCTCCAGACCGATTTTACCTTGCAGGTCATTGTTTTTCTGAATTTCTTCCTGCTGATCAGGCTGTCTTCCACAATCTCATCCAGCCTTTGCTGCCAGCTTTCCTGATCCCGCTCGGATTTACGCTTGGTGATGAAAACCAGGTAGTTGGTTTCAAGACGGCTTCGGGCACCGACACTGTCGGCGAGCAGAGCAATACGGTCGATATCATACCTCAGTGAGGTGAACTTGCTGCCTTTCTTGAACTCGATAATGTGGGCTGCTTTTCCGGATTTTTTGGTGAACAGCACCACATCAAACCGGCCGGAGGCGCGGGTCTCTTTCTTCTTGAGGAGTGATTTTTCGCCGGGTATCGACAAACTCCTGATAATTTGCGAAACAGAACCCTCCAGGCGATATCGGAAGTTGGAGAACTGATGATCAAAGTGCGCTGCAACACTGGTGCACATAAAGTATTCCGGCATATCACTAAGAGGTCTGCCGCAGGCATCCATTGCGTGCTGGTGTGCAGCCATCAAAGCCTGTTCAATATGCTCGACACGGTTGTTGCTGGAAGAACGGACCTGGGACATGATTCGGGTCTCTGGGGAGATAAATGAAAATCCGGCCAGGCAGTATGTATGCCGCTTGTCAGTAGAGCGATAACATTCTGAAAGATTTAACATTATTTTTGATGAGGCAGTTTCATGAAACTCGTCTGTATCTCTGACACCCACAGCCTGCATCGCCAGATTCCCGAGGTTCCGGACGGGGACGTGCTGATCCATGCCGGCGACTGCCTTGGTTCCGGCACCATTGAGGATGTCGCCGAACTGAACAGCTGGTTTCGACGCCTCCCTCATCCTCACAAGATCCTCATTGCCGGCAATCATGACTGGGTGTTCCAGGAAGCGCCGGAGCAGGCCAGGGACAGGTTGAGCAACGCGACCTACCTTGAAGACAGCGGTATCGAGATCGACGGGGTGCGCTTCTGGGGCTCTCCGTGGTCACCCACTTTCATGGACTGGGCGTTCATGCAGGACCGGGGCGAGCCGATCAACCAGTACTGGCAGCGCATACCTGACAATACCGATGTGCTGATCACCCACTCGCCGCCCCACGGGATCGCAGATCGGGTGGATACGGGCCTCGAGTTCGAAAACGTGGGATGCAGGGATCTGCTGGCAAGGGTGCGCCAGCTGAAACTGAAGGCCCATATCTTCGGGCACATCCACGAAGGCTACGGCGAATACGTCGAGGGCAGTACCCGGTTTATCAACGCCAGTACGTGCAATGTGCGGTATGAGCCGGTTAACCCGCCGGTGGTGGTTGAGTTGGGGCGGTAGTGTCCCTGCGACCGGGCCAGAAAAGAGGGCTGCCCCGGTGCTGGGCACTTACTCAATGAGTCCGAAGTGGGCAATGGTTCCAATGAACAGAAAAGCTATAACGGAACCAATCCAGGTATAGAAAAAGAGGCGCCCCAAGAATCGATCGAACCAATTCGTATGCGCATAAATGGGCCGCTCATCCGCTGCTGTAAAACTGAGCCGGGACTTTCGCAATCTAAGGCTCAGCCAGTGAGGGCGAGAGAGCGCGCCCGCAACATTGAGTATGTCCCAGCCACTAGCCAACTCCATTCCCAGTTTGTCGCGGACCTCCGGGTTCTTGCGCAGTCTTCTTACGGTGACCTGCCCAAATATCACGTAAAGCAGGGCCGCAAGAAACATGAAACCTGCAGTGATGCCCAATAATTGAGTGGATAAAGTCATTGCCTAGCCAGTCCATGATCGCGTCGTACCACTCCCCGGCACGAGCCTTGGTGAACAGATCGGCGCGAAACCTGCGCTATTGGTTTAGTGGCAGTGCCGGTTATACAGTGAATCGTCTGTCAGGCTGCATTGGCCGAGTGCCGCACGGGCGTCAGAGGAAGTGCTGGAGAGCAGGATTTCTGGCATGGTCAATTCCTTTTTGGCTGGCCTCGCCGAGAGCCAAAGCTCTCTGGCGAAGCGTAACTTCATCCATGGAGTTCGCTTTTGCTGACTGGAATATAGCACCAATGGAAAGCGGGTCAAAGCATGGTTCATCTGGTTCTGGATCGGGTTCCGGAACCCGTGTAGGGGCCAATGCCTGATTCGTCATCACCCGATAGAAGGCTGAGCAATGAACATTCTCTATATTCACGGCTTTGACTCCTCCGTCAAAGCCCAGAGCCCCAAATACGATGCTCTCGCAGAACTGGGAAAGGTCACGGCCATCGCGCCGGACTACGCCGAGGGCAGGGCAGCAGCCGTTGAGCTGGCAACCCGAACGGTCAAGGAACTCG
This sequence comes from Marinobacter zhanjiangensis, assembly GCF_014651935.1. GTDB lineage: Bacteria > Pseudomonadota > Gammaproteobacteria > Pseudomonadales > Oleiphilaceae > Marinobacter > Marinobacter zhanjiangensis. The sequence continues at coordinate 24,884 of NZ_BMXV01000002.1, forward strand.
ATATCGACCTGCTGGTCGGCACCTCCATGGGCGGCTGGCTGGCTGCGCAGATCGGTGAGCAGGAAGGGCTGCCCTTTGTCGCCCTCAACCCGAGTATTGAGCCCCACCTGACCCTGGATAAATACGTGGGCAAGGACCTACAGGGCAAACTGTCCCATGAAGCGGTGAGCAGTTATGGTCCATTTCCGGTAAAAGGGCGAGGCATGGTGATTGTGGAGCTCGGTGACGAGGTGATCGATTCACGGCGTACCGTCGAGACATTGTCACCCCATTTCCCGGTTATACAGTTTTCTGGTGGGGCCCATCAGTTTGAGAAGGTGGACGAGATTGTGGCGCCGATTCGGGAGTTTCTGAGTAAGAAGTCGGCAATTTGATATGATTTTTCATGGTTTTACATTTCATAACAGCAAGCTAATTGCCCCATGTGTCTCCGGAAGATATAACAGAAAATAACGGAATGCATCCAGACCCTTCATGCACACACTAAACAGGGATGTGACGTGGACGTTCAATATGCCCTCAACAGACGAAACACTACGGTTTCTCAGGTGGTCAGCCTCAGCGTATTTCTTGAAGCCCTAACACAGCACTGGCTAATTGAGCCGACGGAGGGGATTGGGTTGCTGCTTCTTAGGAGCAGGCGATAGGCTTGGGTGACACCTTAAGGGCCTGTAGCCCCGGAGCAGCAGTAAATTTTTGAGGCCATAGATGGTTTTTGGGAGGGAGACCGGACTGCTAAAGTCAGATTTTTATGTCTCGTGTGGAGCTAGAGTTTGTGGGGATAACCTCTCAAAATATGTGGCAGTCAGTTTCAGAAAGCATGAGGTGTGTAGTTCAGCGCGGTTTCATGATTTTTCTTAAGAATTTATAAAACAGTGCAGTGACTAAAAAATATCAGGTTTTCACTTTTTATATTTAGGTGCGAGTATGAAGCCGTTCGACCACTCTGAGTTTGCGCATGAGCGTCGCGCTTTTGCTGAACTAAAACCGCTACTTCTTCCCTCAGAACATCATGAATTTTACCCGAGTATCCACATCACGGATCCCGGGCGTAGGGTATGCGAATGCGATGCGCTCTTTATCTCTGAGAGCTTTGCGGCAGTGATTGAACTCAAGGATTGGCGCGGGGAAGTCGATGTCGCGCCAAACTCGTGGTTTCGAAATAATCAGGCAGTCCCCAATCCGCATAACGTAAATTTGCCTAAGGCAAAGGTGTTTAAATCCCTTATAGAGAAAGTTTTACCTGCTGTACGATCGCCCTTTGTGCAGTCGATCGTCGTACTGACATCTGAAAAATCCTCCGTCGAGGGCGCAGATAGCGCCTTCGAAATCATCCGACAGCTTGACCAGAACAAGCGTTTGCCTGACCACCTAACGTTCGTCGGGATGGCAGAACTGGCGAAGTATCTGCGTGAGAGGGTCAAGCGCGATCTGGAAAACGGCAGGTCGGTGCTTAGCACCCCAAATTTCCGCAAGTTGCGCAGAGTCTGGGATGAGAACTTCGAGGTAGGGTGTCGCCGAGAAGACTACGCGGATCAGATCCATGGATATCGAATTCTGCATGACCTTGAGCACAACGATCGCTATGTCAGCTATCTCGCCGAGGAAAGCCCAAAGCGCGGTGACGCACTCTATCGATTACGAGTATTTGGTATTGCAGCGGAGGCGCCGGACCAGCAAGAGCGCCAATTTCGCAGTCTCGACGTACTCGAACGTTTGCCACCGCATCCACATATCAGACCTGTCAAAAAACAGCCGAACGAGAAGGGGCTCGTTGTGGAAGTTTGTCGGTGGGGAGATGTTAAAACTCTCGATCAGGTCTTGGAAACTAACACTAACGTGAGCCTAGAGTTCGGTGTGCGGGTGGTGCGCGACATCGCCGGAGCGCTTGTTCATCTTCATGACTCCGAGGCGAGCCTTATTCACCGTAACGTGACGCCGCGAAGCATTATTGTCGGGCGAGACGATCATGTTGAGCTCACGGATTTTGACTTGGTGTTCGATCCCGTCGCTGATTATACAGTCATGGCGGATAGCCTTTCGGACTATGAAAAGCGTTTCTTTCCGCCAGAGGCACTAGCCGGGAAAGCGGATTACGGTTTCGACGTTTATAGCCTGGGGCAGACGTTTAGCGAACTGCTGGAGAGAACAACAGACGAAGATAAAGTTCAGCTGAACGAGCTCGCCCAACGAATGACAGCGGTAGATATCGCCGATCGGCCAAGTGCCCAGGAAGTTTTTAGTGAGCTCACTGACTGGCTTGGAGAAAGCCCTGCTGAAATCCAAAACGCTATACCTGAGGAGAACCCAAGAAAACCCCAAGTGGGAGATGAACACAATATCTGGATTCTTAAAGAGAGTCTTGGCTCTGGTGGCACTAGTGATGTCTTTCTAGGAGACAGCCTTGGCGATTTGGCCGCATTGAAGATCTTCAACGCCGATGTGCCCAGAGACAAGGTCCTTGCGGAACGAGATTTTCTACGGGCGGCAAAGCACAATCTTTTTGTCGCCAGATATCGCTCGTTTCTTCAGTGGAATAGCGCCTATTGGTGTATCGTCGAGGAGTACGTTGAAGGCGACACGCTCAAAAGCCTTATCTCTAAGGGCGATCGACCCAATTCCAAACCCTTCCTGTTGGTGGCAGATCAGATTTTGCAGGGTCTGGCGGGTTTGCATGAGCTGGAGCCGCCGCCAAGTGAAGGGGACGCTGACGCGCGGAGCAGCATCACCCATAATGATGTCACGCCTGGGAACATTGTCTTTAACGCCCAGACAGAGCTCGCCAAATTGATTGATTTCGGCTTGGCAAGCTACAGCGGTGACAAAGTCCTTGGAGGCACCCCTGGTTATGCCTCTGACGCCCTGATGACCAAAGAAGGCTACCTCGCGTCACCTACGGGAGATCTCTATTCCCTGGCGGTTACCCTGATTGAATGGGCGACCGGAAAACGGCCTACCGGCTCCGAAGAGGTGCCACTGCTGTTCGAGTCTGGTTTGACTCCGCACCAATCCGAGCGTCTTAAACAAATCTTGCAGTCCATGCTTGAGGCCAAAGACGATTCGGTATCTGCATCGATGATTCGACGGGAATTCTCTAGTCTACTCGTTGATGAGGACAGAGGCGCAGAGGACGTAGATTCTGCCGGTGACACACCGAAAGACGAGCCGAATCCTCTAACAGATGAGGAAGCGGGTGTCTCTGGAGGGGAGCTTGGAAAAGAGCACGCTCGAGCAGCTGATGGTTTTGTTCGATATCTGAACAGCATACATAATATCTCCGCCGACAATCGGTATGCGCTGGCGGAAGCTCAGGCGATCAGTCCCTACTTTACTGACCTACATGTTGAGCTTGATCTTGTTTCAAGCATTCGGGAGTTGCTGGCCAATCAGAGTGATGTCGTGGTTGTATTGACCGGGCATGCAGGCGATGGCAAGTCAACCGTGGCTGTGGATATCTGGAAGCGCGCCCTGGGCGTCCCGGGCAACGAGCCGGCACCGAAATCGCCTGAAGAAGAAGAGATCGTCGCTCTCGAGGGGCATAAGCTTACGATTGTGAAGGACATGAGTGAGTTGTCAGCACAAAGTCGAGCACAAAAGCTAGACAGTGCATGCAACCAACCCGGCAGTGCTTTAATCGTGAGTAATACCGGACCCCTCCTAAGTTCGTTTACGGAACTGATGGCGAAAGCAGGGCATGGCCAGAGAGACGCTCAGCAAAAGATCCTAGAGTGCCTGAACCAGCCGCTCCTAAAGGACAAAGTCTCGGACGCGAACTTGCTGCAACTTGATGGTACGAAACGGGTGTATGTGGCCAACCTTAGCATGCTCAGTAACGTCAACACCGCTGAACGACTGCTGTCAAAGCTCGTCTCCCATCCCGGCTGGGACTGGTGTAGTGGCTGCGAAGCGAAAGATCGCTGCCCGATACGGCGCAACGTTGAAGTGATGAATAAGTGCGCTGACACCGTTGGCGAACGAGTCGGAGACGTCTACCGTCGACTCGATGCATATGGCCGGCGTATGACCATGCGTCAGATAGCGGCCCATTTGAGCTTCAGTCTCACGGGTGGGCTGTCGTGTGAACAGATCCGGCAAGATCCGCAAACCAAATTCCGGGGCGTGTTCAGCGAGACCTTCTTTGGCCATGGTAGCCAACATAGTCTTCAGGCGGTGGACGCATTGTCTTGTCTACGCCAAATGGCAGACCTTCATTTTGGCATTGCTGCGTCGCCGACCTTCGACCAACAGATGCACGAAGGCAAGCTTGAAGACGCTTGGCTTTATCCCATCCAACTCGGTGAAGTGAGGGCGCACTTTGCTTCGCGCTTTGGCAGTTCGAACGACGGGAACGCTCGGCGGGAAATTCGGCGCCTCACCTACATGTTCGGTTCGCCTCGTGAGGAATATCACGCATCAGCTGAGGTTTTCCTCGATGATTTTCTGCAGTCTCCAATGCTCCGAAAACTCCGGGCCTGGTCCGAAAACCACAATTTGTCGGGTATGGAAAAACAGCGCTTTGTGAAACAAGTGTTGGGAGTGTTAATGGAAGAGTACATCGGCGCCTCAGTGCCCAGAAATAAACGTGAAAGCTTATACATCACGCTTAAGCGCCCCGATGAGAAGGTGTTCCAGTCTGTTCAAATCGTGCTTGGGAAGATTCCGTTTGATGAATTCACCGTCGACCTCGACGAGGTCAGTGGCTTGCCGGTACTGAAGCATCACCTCACGGAAGCAAGCCTGGAGCTGAGTTTGCCGTTACTTGATTACATCATCAGTAAAGACCTGGGCGAGTTAACGAGTGACTTAGACGCCATCCACGGGGCGAGCTTGGAACAGTTCCGTAGCGACTTGTTGGAGCGGATACGGGCCTCGGCCGATAACGTTAAACTCCTTGAGATCGATGCCCAAGGTGATCTTCGGATCCACAAATTCACGCCGGTCGACGGCGGCCAGAAGTTGGTTTACCAATAATGAACACGACACGATTTCCAAATATCTCTATTGAAAAGCAAACGGATAGTAACCCTGCCGTGAGGGCGTTCGGACGTCGATTCTACAAAGATCAGACCCCGTTGGAGTACCTGGCAGAGTTTCTATTGTGTTTTAGCTCTGAGAAGGAAAGCGAGGCTGGTGAGATAGGAAGAGGCTTTCCTGATCTACCTGAAGATCTCAAAGGCGGATTGGAGTACTTGCCCGAGAGTCGGCTTGCCGTGAAGCTGTTCTCCTTCTTCCCGTCATCGAAACTCGAAACCCGCCACAAGACACATGTTGAGCGATTTTCACAGTTGGTCAAGGACATGCAATCCAACATCGAGAGCGACAGTGGGGAAGGCAGTGAACGAGCGGTTCGGGTTCTGCAACAGTTGTTCTCAGGTTTCGTGGGCGTTGCTGGGGAGCGGACTTGGGTCACCCACAGTTTCATTCCGGCTTCGAACTTTCTACTTGCACGTGAGATTGACTGGCGCCATACCGACGCGAAAGGGGCCAATGTCGAGGATTGGCCCGCCGCTGAGAGGCACTTTTCAACGGGCAGCCATAACTTTATGGCGCGTGGTGGCGAAGTCTTGTTTTTGCAGCTTTGGCACGTGTTACAGGAAGCGCGATGCGGACAGGCCTCTCAGTGGCTGAATGATGAATACAGTTACGTGGATTGGGCGGCTGTCCGTGGTCAATTGGCCGACGGGCTAAGCGACACTTTGTTTGCGATCGATGGGCCGATTTCGCAATTGGGTGCGGTGATTGAACACGCCGCAGGGGAGACCCCGGCCATTAACGAAAAACTCTCGCATCAGGCGTTTGGATGGGTACATACCGCAAGCTGGCGTGAGGCAGCACTGTTTGCCTGGGAATTGAGCAATGTTGTCCTGTCCAATCAAGATGCCCTCAAAAAAATGCGCGTGCTTCAAGACCTTTGCTGTTTGCACGTTTTGCGCAGTGTCTGCTTCCAGTCTGTGCGGTGGGTTGGCGAACGATCTAGTGGTGGCAAGAAACAGTTTGAGGGTGGGTACAGCTGGGTGACCGTCGGCCCCAATGCTGGAGTAGGTACAGACCTTGGGAAAGCATCTAGCGCATCCGTCAGTGCTACCGAGGAACTATTGTACGGCGCGGTGCGCTCGACAAAGCTACCGACCCTCTCGGCCCAAACCGATGACGATAAAAGTTTCAGGAATGCGGATGCCCATGGCTTCAAGCTCTTTCGGTCGCTTGGAAAACAAATTGGGCTGATCGTTCCACCCAAAGGCCCCATGCGTTTCACGCTCCCTTCGTCGTTGGTAGAAACCTTGGTTGCGGTATTGCTGGAACCGGGCGAGCGTCTTCCTTTTGACGAATTCTTGCAGCGTTTATACCGTCACTTCGGTATCGCTGCGGGTGCGACTCAAATCCAGGAGGCGCTCTCCACGCTCGGCGCCGGCATTCGACCAGCAGTCCCCAATGACTGTGCCGCTTGGCTTGAAGATGAGCTGAAGCGTGGGGGGTTCTTAATCCCCCTTTCTGATGCAACGCCTCTTGTTAAAAACCCGGCTAAGAAGAAAACATGAAATTTTATACCCAGACCGTCGTCGACTATGTAAAAGAGCAGGTTGAGCGAGAGCTTGCGGATATAACCCCGGGTGAGCCGGCAGAACTCCGCGTGTTTACTCAGTCCATGCCACCACAAGCCATCCACGCTATCTTCGAACAACTATTGGATTATGTGGCTTCTAAAAACGCTAAGATTGAATACCACATGAAAGTGGCTTTTGGGCTTAATCAACATTGGTTAAGTAGTGGATTGCAAACCGATTCTGAAGAGGCAATTCGGCTCCAAAACAAAGGATGGGTGGATACGGAAGATCGCCTTACTCATTACCGCAACTTAACCGCATCGAAGGGGCAAGATCTCCTGTTGGTGGTGCTGGCGGGTATCGACCATGCTACGGACCGAGGTGGCTTAGCTGATTTCAATGTCGTAAACGAGACTGTGCTTTTCAGGGAACGGCTGAACAGCGATTACACGGATTGGGCTCAAAGATTTTTGCACGAGGCCAATCTGCCCGATATCGACGGCGGTGTTGTTCATAAATTTAATGCGTTTTTTGAACAGCTATTTAAAATTCGGCCTAGGAATTTGTTCCAGCTATCGGAGTTCCTTGAAAAAAATCTGCTTCCCAAGGCCATCAACTGTAACAATGCCAGTGAAACTTTGGCTCTGGCTTATGAAAATCTGCCAGTTTGGGGCATCCCGCCTATTTTTTCCCCGGCCAATCCTGCCAAGCGATTGACCTTGCTCGATGACGCCGCACGCTTGTTTAAGAGGGATGCGTATCGGGAAGCCAGCGGTCGAAAGAAGGCTCTACAGAATATCGAGCAGGCTAGGAAGGACTTGGCGGTCGCACCTGAGGTGATCAATCACACTCCTTATGACTCTACTGACGATTTTCTCGATACGCTTGAGACGTTCGTCCAGCAGGGAACGCGTGAATCAGAAAAGCGGCTTCTGCACACAGATTTTGCACCCGTCATAAAGATCCTGAAGACCAAGACGAAGAAAACGTCAAATCGTCGTAACACGCCAACGCGTCTCCGAGGGCCGGCGTTTTCAACCTTGGCTAACGCCATCTTTTCGACTGTTGAGGAATTCGCCAAGGGTTGTGGGACCGATTGGGCCCCCTTACACCTCAAACAGATTCGAGTGACTATCGAACGGTTCGAGTTTGATACTCCCAAGCAGGGAGAGGATTCGAGTATCGCTGAGGAAGCCTATCGTGGACTGATCGGTGGGATTGACGGCTTTCTTAGCGACTTTGAATTGGAACTAGATTCCGACCCTAATGATGACGATGTCGAGAAAAAGGCCGTCCCTCTATCCGTTGCTTTTGGTCGAGATGAGCGACCGGTCGATATTTTTTCGAAGGGGATTAAGGAAAGTCGGTTGACTTTTCGTGTCACCGCCGAAGCCGAAGTCAGCCGGTTGTCGGTGGACCGGTCGTTCATTTGGATCATACCGCCCAACCACGAGGAACGTGTTAGGCATAGTTTTGCCCAATTCATGCTTGAAACGCTGGAGAAAGAGCCCACGTTGCGATTGCCAGTTATCCACATGGGATCGGCCCTTGATGAGCTGTATTTCGCAATTGACGACGAAGAAGCTAATCGGCTGCTTTCAACCGGGATGTGGGAAGCGTCTGTCAGGGATGTCTTAGAAGGAATTCCGGAAGAGGATTTGGACACTAAGACGCGTGACGCTTTTGATCAACTTTCGAGTGCTTATAGGGGGTTTATTTCAGCGCTAGCTAACGAAGGCTATTTTGCGGCGATCGATAAACCACTGATTGATCTTGTGAAAAGCTACAGCGAAACGGTGGACTTGGCATTAAAACGAGACGAGGACCGTTGTGCACTAGGAGCTGATCTACTAAGGCGCCTCTATCAGGCCTTCGTCTGCGTTCCTGAGAACCTGTCTCCGACAAATGCGTTTGTCCCCGCCTTAGTGGCTACTGGCATCACACCCGCCATCGCGGAAACGGTGCAGGCAAGAGAAGTGTTCCTACGCGATGGGCTTGGTGAAACGCTTCGGACCCTACTACAGAAGGATGCAAAAGCCGGTAAAGCTGCCTTTGATCGTTTGCTGGGGTTGGTCGAGTTGCGTCGCCCACTTTACGGCCTGGTATTTGATGCTTCGCGGACGCTCACGACTAATCTTCGATCGTTCGGTTTGATTCACCGTTTGGGCGAGAAACCGAAGAGGACGCCTACTTTGGCTGCTCAGGCGGAAATGCGATCTGAAGATGCGTCGTCCGAAGAGGGGTTGTCGGCGTATTTGCGGATCACGCCGGAATCTACAATGATCCAACGCACCCTCAAGGCGTTCAGTAAGATTCATCCATATGCGGCCGACCGCCTCTCCATTTTTGCGGCCAATGTCGAAGATCTACGTCCCATCATCGCCGGCATTGATAGCTTCGTTACCGAAGTAACCAAAGAGCAATCGGGGGCAACAGACGTTCCCTTTGTCGTAAGCGTACGTTTGGTTGGGCGCGGGCCCTCCGCAACCCGAGCCCAGGAGGTCTTGCTTCGCTGGCAAGAGCGTTGGAATGGGAGAGAGGAAAATCGCAACCGCCCGTGTAAGCTGAGAATTGCCTACCGTCCAGCCCGCACCCGTGAAGAGGTGCAAAGCTTATTGGAATCCGTGAACGGTGCTTATGACGTAGGGTTCCTGTTTGACTTTCTCAATGATCAATGCGGAGGCGACTCCGTTGTCCCAACCCAACCCTTCGAAATTGATTGGGCGGCGGGCCAAGTGGGCAAATTCCCTATCTGCGAGCATCCAAGGCTAGCGAGTTCAACCGATCCTAATCTGCGCCGAGGTTTGGTGAGCAATCGAAGGTTTAAAGTGGCTGCGCGCCATGCAGAAATGACGGCCCGTCTCAAAAATCCAGACTATCCAGGTAGCCATCATGTGATCTTTAATCAGGTCGAATATGGCAACTTAGAGCAGAAATTCACCCAGGAAATGCATCGCTGTTGTCGGTGGGTGACCTGTGTCGATCGGTTCGTTGATAAGACGCTGATCTTGAATGAAGGGGAAAAAGCTCAGGATCAGCGAAAGCTGGTTGGCTTTGCCTCTGGCGTTGGCTCGTATGGCGAACTCAACCTGACCCTGTCCACGGAAAGCAACACCACCGGAGAGTTGGCGCGAGGTGTCAGCCGACGGCTGGGCCAGATCTATCGCGAGTGGCCCGCCGAACAATGTGATACCGTTGCTCATACGCTCATGGACGAGGCGCAGTCCGTCACCGGACTTTCGCTCGTCAGTGCATTGGGGAACGAAGGGGTGATGCGGGATGTCATCGGTTACGCCATGGCTAATCGCCTGTACCTGGACCGCTCTGCTTCCTTGGTGTCTGCCGCTTTGCCTTTGGACTCTTTTGTTCATTGGTTCGACGGTGCGTCCGACGGACTCAGACCGGACCTGCTGCTGCTTGAGGCCAGCGTACAGCAGGAAACGCTGGTGATCGATGCAACCGTCGTTGAATGCAAGGTCGGCCAAGAGTCTAATTATCATGTGGAAGAGTCGGTGGCCCAGGCGGCCGCCGGACTAACCCACCTAAGCAGTTTGTTCCTTCCCGTCAGGGCTGAGGCCCCGCCGGCTGCGTTTGATCGACGCTACTGGTGGGCGCAGCTTCATCGCGCACTCGTAGTGCGCAATGTCATGTCGATCAAACCGTCCGACAAGGAAATGGTCGAACATGCCCTTGAACAGATGGCGGAAGGTCACTTTGTTATAAATTGGCGCGCGGTCGGCGCGACTTTTTGGACCAACGATCAACGTTCGGCCGAGGACGGGCTCGAGTTGCGAAGAGCGCGTTCAGCGGGCTACTTGTCGTTGAACGGGCACAAAGAGGCGCTTGAGGTTTACCATGCGGCCATTGGCCAAAATGCGGCGCTCAACGCCCTGCTCAACGATAGGAATGACGTAAAGCATCAGATATGGCCTTTGACCGCAGTCCAGGTCGGAGACTTGCCTGACAGCCGCGAAGCGCCGGGTGACTCGACACCAGCCTTGGCCAACCCGCTGCAGCCTTCAGCTCCAAGTACGCATGATTATTCGCCAACGACGCCTCGAGAAGAGACTCAACAACCGGTGGCAGAGATGCCGGTCACGAAAGCCTCTGAGCCCGCGGCCGAGCAAACGACAACGGGTATGCGTCCTCAAGAGACGTCACCAGCTGATCCCCCTAAAGATCCATCGTCGGGCGTTCCGGATCGCCTCTTGATCGGACAGGAGATAACCGCACACGGCGGGGAAGGCCAGCCTGTTTATTGGGAGTTTGGCCACAAACAGCTGCCCAATAGACACTTGCTCGTCTTTGGCGGGTCAGGCAATGGTAAGACTTACGCAATTCAAGCGTTGCTGCTTGAAATGGCGAAGGCCAAGCAAAGCTCCCTGGTTATTGATTACACAGATGGATTTCTACCGCGGCAGCTTGAAAGCGAACTCTTGACCGTGGCTCAGCCCCAAAGCTATGCCGTGGCCGCGGGCACAAAATTGCCCTTGGATCCATTTAAACCGCAGTCTGATGAGATTGAGGGTATTGGGGCGATCATGGAAAAACCCTTCGACGTGGCAAAGCGCGTCGCAAGTATTTTTACCGCAGTTTACAGCTCCTTGGGCGAGCAGCAGAAAGCGAATTTGGTTGATAGTATCGAGCAGGGTGTGAAAACAGGCCACCTTACACTAGAAAGCCTTTTTGACCAGCTGAAGGATGATGAGGAGGACCTGCTGGCAAATAAAATCATGCCTCTGGCTCGCACGGAGCCTTTTGCCAGCGCCAGTGAGAGTGCCTGGCCGGAGATATTCGGGGATGCACAGAGCTTGGTGAAGATTCTCCAACTCGTCAGTATTCCTTCGGAAATCCAACGCCTCATCATCGAGTTTGTTCTTTGGGATCTTTGGGATTTCATGAAGCGCACGGGCTCAAAAGATCGTCCACTACCGGTTGTGCTTGACGAAGTTCAAAACCTTAACCACCGCAGCGGATCCCCCTTGGAGAAATACCTCAGGGAAGGTCGGAAGTTTGGTGCGTCAATGATCCTGGCCACCCAAACGTTGAGTAACTTCAGTAGTGATGAGCGAGATCGACTGTTCCAAGCGGCACACAAGCTGTTCTTCGGGCCTGCCTCAACGGAGCTAAGGACCTATGCCACGATTTTGAAGAATATGATTCCAAACAGCTCGGCTGAGGACTGGGCCACACAACTGTCCGCACTGAAAAAGGGTGAGTGCCTATCGGCCGGCTATGAACGGCGTCCAAATGGGGATCTGCGTGTAACGGTTCGCAAGGTGGCGGTGACCGCGCTGAGTGACAGATTGGGAGAGGTGTCGTGAACGCTGCAAAAGAACGCTTGCCTCTTAGCTTCCATATGACGTTTCAGCCTGAGCGACACTATCTCAGTGCGTTGTTGACGTTTGCTCAAGGGAGTTTTGGCCCATTGAGTATCGACGCTATTTCGCAGCAAACGGGCATCCCAACCGGAAGCAGCTCTGGAAAGGTTCGGCCTCTTTTGCAGTACGCACGCGGCATGGGGTTGATTGAAACCACCAATAAGGCCGGCAAAGGCGTTCAGCTCCACATGACGCCGCTCGGAAAGACTGTCATTGAAGAGGATGGCCACCTAATTGAAGAAACTACCCAATGGGCATTGCACTTGATGCTGTGCCGGGCTCGTGGTGGCGCAGAAGCGTGGCACGCTGTGTTTGTAGAGGTGGCGAAAGCGCTCGGACGGAATCTGGACGAAGCCCAGTTCGACGCCTATCTAGAAAACAAATATGGTAGTAGCCGAGATGCCGTTGGCCCGTTGGTGCGCAGCTATGCCGATCCTGCGGCGTTTGGCAAAGCTGCGGCTATTCAAAAAGAAGATGGACGTATTCAACTGCGCAAGATGCCGTTGCAGCCGGCATTTTTCGATATGCTTGGAGCGCTTTTGTTTTTGGTGTGGGACGCCGTTTGCCCTGAAGAAGGTCAAGTGTCCCTGCGTGAGCTTGAAAGTGAAAGCGGCTTGATCGCTGCCACTGGTTGGAACGATGAGGAACAGAGTGATTTCTTAGCCGTTGGCGAAAACGCCGGATTATTCCGCGTGGATCGGCAAACCGGGGCACCGATTCTCACCCGTCTTATGAATACGGATGATGTGTTAGAGGTTATGTATGACCGGCTTATCTAATAATAACGACGGAATTCTTGTCCGAGATATCGTTCATTTTCGCGATGATTTGTTTTTCGAGGGTGCTGTCCAACTCCGCTGGGTAAAGGACAACCCGGAGCGAGCTGAGAGAGCCGCAACAAATTTCGTGTTTCATGGCCCACGGTATCACGCGGTTCATTCGAGTAGCGCTGCAGATGGCTATGTCCTGAAGGATACCGCTACGTTCGTTACCAATCTCGTAGAAGAAATCGCGCAAGGAAGCGAAAAACAGGGAAACCCCTTTTCACTGGCCATTGCCGGTTATGGTTCCGGCAAGTCCCACCTTGCCGTGACCTTGGCCGAGTTGCTTTCCAACCCCACTGCACCTAATGCGACCGCCATTCGTGAGAGTGTGGCACGCGCGGATGACGAAGTTGGGCGGAAATTATCTGAGTCGCTGACTCAGTTAGATAAACCGGTTCTAGTGGTTCCGCTCGATGGCATGGCAAATTTCAATCTAGGCTCGGAAATTGCTCGCCAGATTATTTTGCAGTTGAGGGACGCAGGTTGTGACCTATCGGTCATCGAGGAATTATCGCCAAGGTTCAAAATCGCTGCGAATTTCGTGCTGCGCAACTTTTCTCTGCGCCAATCCGATTTCGCAGATGCGCTGCAGGGTTTGGATGAAGCGACTATTATCGAGCAGCTCAATGAGCACGATGAACAAACGTACACAGCTGTTGACGGTATATACGAAAGCGCGAACGGTGCCCATATTCCGGTCGAAGGAAATGAGTCGGTCCAAGACCTCATTGCTGCAGTTACTACCCAATTCTGCCACGCTGAGGGACCCTTCAGTGGCTTGTTTATCTTATTCGACGAATTCGGGCGTTTTTTGGAGTATGCTGCAGAGCACCCCCATCTCGCAGGCGACTCGGCGCTCCAACAATTATTTCAAGGTATACAAGACGCCAGCGGCCGGGCACGTTTCTTGGGCTTTATTCAGTACGACCTGAAAGCCTATGTTAGCCGTTTAGACCGCCGGGATCTAATGCACCTGCAACGCTATATCACGCGCTTTGAGGCTGCGAAAAAATCCTATCTTTCCACCAATCTTGAAACCCTTTTTGCTCACTTAATCGAAAAAAAACAAGCTGGCTTCGTCGAGCGGGATGTCCTTCAGCTCGAACATGTTGAAGCCGAACATGGTCTGTTATTGCAGGCCGTGCCCGAGGCCAGTCGCTTCCCGGTCTGGAAAGAGTTCGATAAATTCAAGCAAGTCATCGCCTTGGGGTGCTGGCCGTTACATCCCTTCGCGGTTTGGTTTTTGACCCGACAGCAGGATGTGGTTCAGTCGCGCTCAGCCCTAAATATTGCGAAAGAGGCCATCGAGAGGCTCGGAGAGCAACCGATCACCTCGGCTAACGGAGTACCTACAACGATATCGGCTGCGGACCTGCTGCTAAACGGGATGCTGCCCGAATTCGTGGCGGCAGAGCAGGCTCGTGGGGGGAGCGTCGCAGAGACACTGCAGGGAATTCTGGAAGAACGTAAAGCGCTGCTTAGTCATCCTGACCGAAAAGTGTTAGCCGCTTCCGCCGTTGGCCTGAAGCTTGGTGTGCGTCTCCCAAGTAGAGAGTTGTACAACTACTTCTTGCGTCTCACTGCGGGGGTTAACGAAACGGTATTAGATGAGACATTAGCCAATCTGACCGAAGACCTGGGCGTCTTGGAGTGGAACCCAGATTTCGGGCAGTACGAGCTGGTGCAGGATGCGGCCACACGTGGCCAATTTATGCGCCTCATGCGAAGCCGCTGCAGTGACCCCAATATTGGTGATGCTGGGAACCTGTTTGTTAATTTTGGCCGAATTCTCTGCAACCTTTCTTACGTTGATACCAGTTTTGCAAACGAAAATTTAATCACCACGCAGGACTGGAAGTTCGATCCTCTGTTTGCATCATCTAAGTCTGTCACTGAAACAATTGCAAATGCCTTCAGAGATTGGTCGCGTGCCGTCGATGTAAATGAGGCTAAAGGCCGTATCATTTACACCTTTGTGTCCTCTGATGAGTCGCTGGAGGAGCTCCGTGAAGCAGTGGCTGGCATATTCAGTAATGAGCTGGAGCGAAAGGGGGTTACGCAGGCGCCCATATGGGTTGTCTATCTTCCTGATTCTAAAGATCGTTTAGCAGAAACTCTAAAGCGCTATTGGGTATTGGAACGTGGCTTATCGGTTGAGGATAGGGAGCGATACCGTCGATTCGTGGTTGCAGAGCTGTCTCGTGCTCAAAGTGTTGCGCAGGAAGTGACTGCGGCCTCTTTGTCAGAAGGACATCGCCAAGTCGCAGGAATCGGTGAAGGCAATGCAAGGCGATTAACAAAAGCTGGGCAAGAGATCTTCGCAGCTTGTTACCCGAGCGTCATTCCCTTCCCGTTCGACGGCTTCGCGACGGCGTCAGGCGCTGGCAGTCAGGCCAAGAAAGACGTTTTGGAGTTGGTTCGCGCACTGGTAAAAGGCGAACTGAACGACGAATGGATTCAGTCGCGCCCTTCAAGACTCCGTAACCGTGCAGCCCACGTGCTCGCGAATGCTTGGAGCATTTTGGACCAGAGCGGCAACGTTTCGAGCGTTCCGGCACATCCAAAAGTCAAAGCGGTTCTGGAGCAGATGGATGCGTGGCATAAGGATGATCCAGAGCGCTCTTTAGAGCAGACCCGACAAACACTGTTTTCGCCGCCGTTTGGCTTGAACGTCGCATCCGCTGGCCTGTTATTGGGGCTATTTTTGGGGCGCCGGGTCCCTCGTTGGCGGATCTCGGTTGCCGGGCAGACCTACGACGTGTCTTCCTGGCTGGGCCATGCGCTAAAGATCTCAGACTTTGATGCGAAGGCTCTGGCGCAGTCGACCGTTCAAGCAATCAGTGAAGGTGCGCTTGAGCGCTGGCAGAGCTTGATCGATCGCTGGCAGAGTGTGCCTCGGCACCGACAACGCCTCGAGTTTTATCGGCAGGCCAAATTAATGGAGAAAGAGGACCCCGTGCCAGACGAGCTTCTCTACAAATTTGAAAAGCTCGTTGATGAGGCTCGCGAATCTCAAACGCAGTTATCCGCGTTTGAGCGTCGCTCGGAAGAAATCCAGCGGGAGCTTGAACGACGGTTACAGAAAGAAAACTCAATTGGAGGCCTATCGGTTTGCGATCGAGTTCTCGGCTTCCATGAACTTGTGAACAACGGCGAATGGGAAGAGTCCCACATCGAAGAAGTCGAGAGTTTATTGCAGGTTGTTCAACAGTGGGTAGCCCAGGAGGGCGCCCGCTGGATTGAACGATCGGTGTGTCGCTCGCCCCAACAGGTGGCTGACTTCCGGAAGCAAATGGAGAAGGCCGAAACCACCCTTAAAAAGTTGGAACTGCCGAAACTGGCCGCTGCTGTTGAACAGCAGAAGACCCACTCCATCGCCCATGTGGAAGAGCGCTTTAAGTACCAAAGTGCCTTGACCGAAGCGAAGCAATTGGTCGAGGTTACCTCCATATCGTCGCAATCTACCATTCTCGAATTAGAAAACTACCGAGGCAAAGCGAAGCGGTTCATCGACGTCCTCGAGGAAGGCAGCCGGATCCTTAAAGATCCTGAACTCGAGGACCTTACAGACCGTCTCAAAAGCCTCGACGCGGAGGCTTCAGAGATGGTGAGTGAGCACCGAAGAACACTGGCGCAACTGTACGAAGCATATATTCATTCTCTGGATTCAGCTTACCAGCTTCGGTCCCAAGTGCAGCGCCTGCGCGATGTGTTCGCAGAACAACGAGACTACGGTGACATCGAAGATGCGCGCCGGCAGCTGGATAAGGTCTGTGCGGATTTCGAGGCGTGGACTGAGATTCCAGGGGGGCCTGAGGAGATCGAGGCGACGTTGGCCCGGGCAATTACCGAACGTTGTGACGAGCTAGAGCGCTGGTGCGAGCAAGAAGAAGTTGAACCGCTCTGGAGCTTTCAAGAGATCTACGATAGCTTTGCATGTGAACGTGTTGCCGCCGTGCGGGAGAGAGCGGCACTTTGGGTTCGAAGCTCTATCCCTTATGAGGAAGACATTCGGATGCTTCCTATGGACGAAGCTCAGCAGAAGCTCAGGGTCTTGGAAAAAGAGCCGCCCTCTTATCTGGGTCAGCCAGAGCTCGATGCCGTTAACGCTGCCCGCCAATCCATATCAAACCGGATTGTCAAACTGCAACAGATTAGAGCGCGAGAGGAGGCAGAAATATGGTTGAAACAGTTTGCGGATCTTCAACGTGAGGCGACTCAGCTTCCTCGTTCGGAATGCGAGAAACAGCTGCGCGAACTGAGAGCGGCTCCGGAAGGCTTGTTACCGGAAGAGAAGGAAACGTTGGGGAGGTTGATTTCCCTTGTAGAGGCACGTCTCGATGAGCTCGATCTGACGGACATTTTGGCTCGGATTAAGCGAATGAAACCTGATGTATTACGAGATTTGATGAGGCACGTTAGTGAATATCTAGGGCGTTGAAAGGAGTCAGCGAATTGTCACCGAGACCATTGAGTCAAATCTTTACTAACGGCAATGCGCTTCCCGAGAAGGGGGGGGGGGTAAATGAACGGGGTATCGACAATCTTGGGGCCTTGCGCCAGCGGGGCGGGCTAAAGAATTTTGGAATGGTCTCATTGTACTATTGAATTTTTGTTCGGCTGGTATTTAAAAGTAAAATTCAAAATATTAAGGGTAGCTTATGGAGTTGAAAGGCGCTGAAATTAGAGATTTTTATAGATTGACTGCTGACATGCCTAGTGGTGGATCGGCTTTGAAATTTCCTAAAAAAGTAAAAATTCCTCATTATCAGCGCCCATATAAATGGGAATCTGAAAACATTGAAAAGCTTATTGATGATTGGCGTTCCGAGCAAGGCGATCAGTATTTTGCAGGATCTATTGTAACCGTTAACAACGAAAAAAGAGAATTACACGAGTTAATAGATGGACAGCAGAGATACACTACAATCTACCTAGCAAACTTTCTGAGGTTCTTGGTTTCTCGAGTTGCGCTTCGTCAAGCAATATCTGAGACGACTAAAATTGTGCATGTAGGAAAGTTGGTTGAAAGCTATTCAGAGTCAGCCCGATTTCTTTTCTTAAATCAGCCAGGAGACGATTATTCTTTACAGAAAGAGCTCGATGATCTCCAAGAAATGGTGAATTCTGAGCTGGAATATTTCGAAGATGAAAATAAGTTCGCAGAGACTAAAGCTAAATTGCTTAACTTTGTTGGTCTTCCAGACTCATTTGAAGGATCAGATGAGTACTTAAAGGAACATTTTGTTAGTCTAGAATCTTTTCTGGATCACAAAAAGCTGGCTTTGTCATACGATCGATCATCTTTTGATTCAGCAATTTCATTGAGCTTGAAACGTTGCTGTATTTATCTCCACGAACATAGAAAGCCTGCTATAGATTTTTATGGTTTGGATGACGTATATTCGGAGCACGAGCAACGTTATATTGATGCGCTAAAAACAATATTTATTAAGTTTGACGATATCTTAGGTGATGGTTTCGATAAACCTTTTGATCGTGCCAAAGCTATTGTAGAAAAAATTGGAAAATTTCTTCATGGTCTTTCTCTTTGCGTGGTACAGACTGGAAATGCTGAGGATGCCTACACTCTTTTTGAGGTTCTGAACGACAGGTCTCTGGCGCTTGATGATCTGGATCTCATAAAAAACCAGTTTTACAAAAACTTTGTGTTAAAAAATAAGGTTCTTCAGGAAACTGAAGTCGATAGAATTCTTCAAAACCTGGATGATCGGTGGGTCGATAATATATTTGGGAATCAACCCGATCAAAAAAGAAAACTAATAGCCTACCTTGCCATTGTTTTTATTACAGGTGATGAAAGCATTGTTTATAATCGAGGGGATGGATATCGTCGTTCTATTCAAAATTATCTGGAGGGTCTTTCGGTCTATTCAGAAGATGATATTGAAAAGCACTTTAATATTTTTGAGTCCTGCAGGATTATCGTTGATCTAGCCGGCGTGAAGTTTAGGTCAAAGGATTTGGTCGCACTAGAGAATGAGTTTGACCAACAGAGCTCCACTCTAAAAAAGACGATTACCTTATTGATGGCGCTAAATCAGGAAGGTGTGTTGTCTGGTTTGATTAATTTCACATTGAAGTATATAGAAAAAGAGGCTGGAGAAAATACCGCGCAACGTGAGTCTCTATCTAAGTTTGTGCCTGATGCGGTTCGACAAATTGCTAATGAATATATGTTTTCTGGTTTGTCAGAGAAAGTTGAGAAGCAAGCCCGTAGAGTGTGGCAGATTTCGATGCTCTCTAGCTCTGCAGATATCCCCAGAGATTTCGCGGTAGGTCTCATTAAACATAATAATCTTTCCTCTGATTCCATCGATTTAAGAGATTCTGGAGATAGAGAGAAGGCGAATCTGGAATTTAAAGCTTGGGTATCTAATTGGACATATAACTCACAGCATCTGAAAGTAAGGCTGCTCTTTGCTAGATTGATTTCGCTAAGCCCTGATCAATCTGGAGAGGCTTTAACTAAAAAGACCATCTCTTTGGGAGTTTCAGAGGTTTCGAAGCTACAGCTAGACCACATTGAGGCGAAACGCCCTGATCCGTCTCATGCTGAAAAATATTTTGATGATGATGATCGCGAGGTTTACATCCAGGGGCTTGGAAACATGATGCCATTACCGTCTGCGGAAAACATTAAGAAGTCTAATAAACCCATGAGTGAATCGTTTGGGTTTTATCAGGAAGCGGGAATTGGTCCTGGTCATCACTTATATGACTCAGCCTTAAAGCTTTTTGAAGATCACAAATCAGGTGATAAGCCGACTAAAGAATTCTTCCAGAAAAGAAAGGAGCATTTAATTTATTTATTTAATATTGCAGTAAAATATCAAGGATGATGGATAGAATAGATGGACCGCCAGGTGTACCCGGCGGCTGCACTGATGCCCTACAGTTGCCTTTGGCGGTTCTCTGGGATTTTATGCATAGCCCTATTTGTGACAAGCCACGCAAAACTTTGGCTGTCCATAAACATCATCTATGTCGATCAGTTCGGCATCCGGCCGCAAAGGGTTTTGTCGTTTTTTCGCTTTGATCTTTAAAAGACGTTTTTCGTAATCGTCTTTGATCTGACGAATACGCTTGGGCTGAGTTAATTCATCAAGTGACTCTCCTTGGCTCCAGGTAAAAGGCGAGCCATTTTCAAGGGCATCCTTTTCGTATGCTTTGGCCTCCTCAAAGGCTTCAGGGTGGCGTTCTTGTAGTCGCACCCATTCGATCTTCTGTTGGTAGAAGCAGAAGGTGCAGCCACTTCTTGATCTCCACTCATAATATTTGGGCCAGCCTAGGCCCGAGCTCTCCAAGATTTCAGCTACGCCGGGCTTGTCGATCCCATCGTGTTTAAATGGTAGGTGGATTTTAAGGTTATCTTGCTTGGCGTTATAACCTTCGCGATAGGGCTCGTCAGCCCGAATCGCTACATAGCTGTGCACCATTATGCCTTCGGCAAGGAATGGCTTAATCCAATCCTCGAACGGTTTTAACTTAAGTTGGCGCGTGCACCAGCGGGTCTGAGCCGATGGCAAAAAATTGTTGTATTGTTTCAACCAGTAATCGAAATCACGATTAGGATTGAGTCTTAAAATTGGTTTCCCCAGGAAACCTTCAAGTTTGCCAAGAAACTCATAGACTTCCGGAAGCTCTTTACCGGTGTCCGTAAAAAAATAGTCGATGTCTAGTTCCGGATAATTTTGGCGCATGTATATTGCTAGTGCGGCACTGTCCTTCCCGCCTGACAAGCCGAGCACGTGTTTCTCATGATGTGACATCGGTTTCCTCCAGAAAGCTCAATTGTTCGGTGTCGGTCTCTAGGCTCATATATTCACTGCTCAACTCAGCAAGAGCGGCTAGTATTACGGCCTTTTTGTTGGAACTATCTGATTGCACAGATTCCTTGAGTCGTGATACCAACTCATCAACTTTTGGGCGATCTCTCTCTGTAATCTGAAAATCGGCCTCCATAGGTTTGGGTTGCCCATCTCTGGAGATAATTACTGCCATAGCATGGCGTTTGTCTTTTCGGCCTTGGACTCGGGCATAGGATTCGGTCCGTACGAACTTTTGTGCCAATGCGGCGGTCTCGATAAATGCAGCATCTAGGTCTGCGTCGACCCAGTCCCTCGGCGGCTTATTTGCGGCAAGGCTCCCGACACCCTCAATCGATTCATTGGTGCCATCGAGCACCGCAATGCGATTGGTAAAGGCGTCAAGCCTAAAATCTCCCGACATTTGCTTGATATTCTCGGCGCGATCTCGGAGTTCAGTGAGGGCCTGCGGTGAATCGCTGGGAACCTGGAGCTCCGTCAAAAGAATACTGGACATGCGCTCAAGCATCTTCGGATAGGCGTCATCGAGCTCTTTCATTGCCTCTCGTATGGTCGTGATGACCGCATTTGCCACCTCACTCTTTTGGATATCCGCGTTTGCTTGGTACACGCCGGGAAGGTCTGAAAAAAGCAGCTGGTTAGGGTCACTCGCGTGCTTGAATATGGTTCGCACTTTCATCGCCGTAGCAGAGAGCCTTTGAGTGCGTTTGGTCCAATTTGGCAGTCGGTCAAAGATCGCGACCAACCCGCGAGCGACATCGATTGGCTCTAGTTCTTTCAACGGATTCGCTGTATCTAGCTCACGTACAACCTCAGCCAAACCCGAAAGAAGGGTTTTTGATAGGTGATTTAGGTCCATCCACCTAACTTGGATTGAAGCTGGGTCTTTCGCCAGGTAATCAACATCGAGATCGGTGAATAGGGGTTGAAAGATCCCTTCGCGGTAAAAAGCAAGGTTGCTGCGCTGAGACAAGATAAACGCAACTGCTAGAATAGGCATTAAGCCTCGTTTTAAGCCGATCGGTTTGTCTTCCCAAATTTCGTATAGCTCATCGATGCCAATAGAACGATCGGAGTTCGCTTCCAAGTGCTCTGCGGCCTTTCTCCATGCTGTATAAAGTCGGGCGGGGTCTTCTTCCCAGCTTGGCTTAAGAAAGTCGAGCACTTCCTTATTACTGCCATAGAGTTTGGTGTATTCCAGGAGAGATTCGAACAAACCGCCTTCAGCCGGGTACCCACTGATACCTAGCCGGCTTTCGCCTAGGTTGTTCGCCATCGCTTTAAGGAGCGAATTTTGTGCAGCAATGGCGCTACTTGAGGGTTTTGTCCTATTGAGGAGCTCGTTTTTGATCCGCGGAGTCTCTGGATAAAGTTCTTCTGCAACATCGGACGCTTTGTTGTTAAGAGACCTTATGGTCATGCGTTTTAGCTCTTGCCCGTTTTCAAACCAAACAGCATTCAACATTGCCTGTTGCAGCTCCGCTTCTAGCTGGTTTTGTAATGCAATGAGGCGACTGTTTACTTCTCTGTGAGCAACGAGATCACCCTGAATTTCAGTGTGCTCCTCACGGACTTTCTCCAGAGCTTTTAGTTCCTTGGCAAGTTCTATAATGGTCCAAGCTTGCAGTGGAAAACCTACGATTACGTTTAGATCTTCCTTTGACGCTTTCTTTGAAGCCTCTTTGCAACGAGAGCGAGCGGATTGAGTGTCTTCTCCCTCGGTGGGCAGTGCTAGCAAGTAGAGACCGATAGTCCCTTGGTGGGCAATGAACTGTGTGGCATTTGAAGTTGCCGCGGTCAGCGAGCCAAGCTGGACGTCAAACCAACGTAGGGCGCCAGTTTCAAAATAATGTCGCTTGGCAAGAATGGGTTGCATTCCGGCCATGCGTTGCAAGGTTTCGAAATTTACGTCGCGGACTTCCTGCAAAGCTTGCTCGATGGCCGACTCAATATCAAAGTCGCTCCCGGCATAGATTGCATAGGAGGAAAGGTGTTTTCGGTAGATTATGAAGGACCATCGTCTAAGGTCTTCAAGAGCGGCATCTACCGCCTCCGTTGGAGCTTGCGTTGTCGTATACAGGAGCTCTTTGCCGGGATAAAGCCCAGAACGTTCACGGAAAAGATCGAGCACTGCAATCGTTTTGAGGAGCTGAATATGAACTGGGCTGGCTCCGTTCGCTTCACAACGATCAAGTGCTTCAGCGGCCATGGCCCAGCGATGACCATCGGGTGATGCAATGATGGACGGCTCTAGATTCACTCTCAGGTAATCCCATAGACGACCAGGGCTATATGTCTCCTGGCCATCTGATGTTCTGAGAAAGTCCTGGAAACCGTTCGGTTCTGCGGAATTTAGAAACCCGAAAAGACTCCTTTGGTTTTGTCCAAAACGCCGGCGTGAAATTGGGCCGAGTAGGGCGGCAACCACCGGATGCAAAGGCCAGGTGTTTTCGAGCAGAAGCGCAAGGTTTTCACTAACGCCCGGTTTATGGGAGCGTATCGTCTCTGCAGTAACGGAAGACTGATGACCAACAGTGTTGGAGTCATGGTCGGAGTGAATTGCCCGGGCGAGCAGGTCAACTTGTTCTTCTCCAGCGGTATTGACAGCAAGGTCTACAAAGCGCCCCTGAATCTTTGACCACTCATCCCGAGCATCACGAGAAAGCCGGTTGGCGTATTCTTCAAATGCCTGGTGGAGAATACCAATGACTACAAGCTTGCCATTTGAGCGAGATGCAATCTCTGCTAGTTGCTGGAAAAGATAGAGATCAGAACCATCACGGGCCGCGGCTTCGAGGAACTTGCCCATCTCATCAATGAATAAAATGAGACCAGCTTTACCTGGTATATTGTTCGCTGCATTAAGGAGTGTTTGGACGATGTTTGTATCATTCCAGCCCTCGTCCGGTTCCAGGTACGCTAAGCCATTCTGGATGAGCGCTTCTCCGATTACTTTTCGAGCGGAGGCTCGTTGTCCCACCACGGGGATTACAGTCCAGCCTTGTTTGCCAGGGGGTAAGGCGCTCCATACTTTCTGGGCGGTTGCTTCACCGACTGCATGTTTCGCTTGATCGCGCTGGGCCTTACTTTTGGCCGTGAGGGCGCTCAGAGCAATGACAAGACTGGATTTTCCGCTTCCGTAAGGGCCGGTCCAAGTGAATGCCGCCTGGCCGCTCTCGGCAATATGGGTAGCCATGGTGGATAGAACAACGGCAGAAGATTCTGGGCAAATGAACCCCGTTAGGGCGTCCGGGTTTTGTAAGTCCGTGTCGATCCGAATTGAGCGCTGGAAACGCCTCTCAACGTAAACAGTATCTGATAGCGGCATTAGGCAACCTTTCCTTCGTATTCGCCTTGATAGTCAATGTCGATTAATTGAAGTGCATCTTGGTCCTGAATCTTTTCGGATCGGACTAGCTGTTTGAGGCCAGCCGTTTCAGACCACTTCAATCTCCCATTTGTCGCCATTTCGATGCGCGTGAGTCGATCAGTGAGATCATCTTCGCTTAACTGAAAGACTTTGCCGGGTGAACCGGGTTGATGTGCCAGCGCCTCAAGAGAGATCGTATTTGCCGTGGAAAAACCGTTCCAAAAATTAATAACAGCATATGCGAATACTCCGTCACCTAGTGTCGCTTTCGGACCACGAACAACGCGGAATCCATCCTTCTTGCCAATAGCCTTGAGAAGGCCGAGTTCAGTAAGCGGAGACTCCATTGTGTCCTCGTGTGTTTGCTTCCCTGTTGCCGGCTTAGCTGCGTAGGTGCGGACAAAACACTCTACGTCACGCTTGATAGTAGATTTCGACATTCTGGACCATGCTTGCTCATTGCCCAGCTTATCGAGTGCCT
Organism: Marinobacter zhanjiangensis; assembly: GCF_014651935.1. Taxonomy (GTDB): domain Bacteria; phylum Pseudomonadota; class Gammaproteobacteria; order Pseudomonadales; family Oleiphilaceae; genus Marinobacter; species Marinobacter zhanjiangensis. The sequence goes on from NZ_BMXV01000002.1 coordinate 49,335, forward strand.
GAACAATGTTATCTCGCTCAAAGCTATCCGTGGGGAAGTGGCTAAAAACCCAAAACCATGTCGTCAACTTCTTGTTGGAAGCGAGTTTCCAATGCAGTAACCAAGGAGTTGAGGGGTATTCCATGAATGGATCTAACCCATTGTCATCAAATATTTTTTTTCCGATTTCGCTTACTTCAGCCTGGTTGCCTTTATTGCCAGGTTTAATCACGTCACATTGCGTTGCCCAATGGCGTATTGAGGCAACCATGTTTTTGCCCACGCCTAACCGAGCGATTGCCCCCTCATCGTTGAAGACGGAGTGGTCGTTACTGCTTTCCTGTGATTCTTTTACCGCATCGTACGCCTTCTTTAGCCATCCGTAGCGCATTGGGAAGGTTTCGTGGCCTGAAAATTGCGGTTGGTATCCGGCCTTAAACAGTGGACTATTAAACATCGTTTCCCCTGGATTGTCGCTCCAGTCTCGACAATAACGATCGTCGGAGTTAAGGTCAACGGAAAATCCCACTGGAAAGTCCTTCCAGTTTAATGATTGATCTAGGAGGTGGTTGTGCGGGTCGGTGAGTCGATTTATCTTGACTATCAATCATCTACGCCAACCGATGAGCGCGTTGTTGAGGCGATGATGCCCTATTATAGGGCGGTTTTTGCTAACCCGCATTCGTCTAACCATATTCTCGGGTGGAGGTCGGCGGATGCGGTAGAGACAGCAAGAGCTGAGGTCGCTTCCTTGATAGGCGCTTTGCCCGAGGAGCTGATCTTCACTTCTGGAGCAACCGAATCTAACAACCACGCCATTTCAAGCGTGCTGACCGCCAACCGAAGCAGCCGTAGAAAGGTATTGGTAAGTTCGATTGAGCACAAGTGCGTGAAGGAGGCTGCGCAGTTCTTTTCTGAGCAGCTTGGCTATCAGGTGGTTGAAGTGCCGGTTCTTTCCTCAGGGCGTATAGATATTGATGTTTACAAAGAGTTGCTGTCGGACGACGTTCTGCTCGTGAGCATCATGGCTGTCAATAATGAGGTAGGGACGATTCAGGACACCCCGGAACTTGTCAGGTTGGCTCATGAAGCGGGTGCGCTGTTCCACTGTGATGCAGCACAGGCACCAGAAGCTCTCGATGTAGACGTGATCGAATGGGGGGTGGACCTACTCAGTCTGTCTGCTCACAAAGTGTACGGTCCAAAGGGAGTTGGTGCACTTTTCATTGAAGCTTCGTTACAGGGTGAACTTCCTGCGTTCGTGCATGGTGGTGGACAGCAGGGCGGCCTGAGATCAGGCACCGTGCCGACGCCTCTCTGCGTTGGTTTTGGTGTAGCTGCGTCAATTGTTCGCTCCGAAGGTAAAGCCAATAGGGCAAGGCTCGAAGTTTTGGCAGGCTATTTTCTAGACAGTTTAAAGACGGCGGGTGTTGATTTTCGTATTAATGGAGACCCGAAGCAGAGGCATCCGGGGAATCTCAATCTCGAGTTTCCGGGGCGCGATGCTGAATCATTGTTAAACTCGCTCCAACCATGGGTCTGTGCCTCAACCGGGTCGGCGTGTAACAGCGGTTTTATCCAATCCTCCTACGTCTTGGATGCGCTTGGCATGCCTGAGGGCAGCGTCGCTTCGTCGATTCGCTTCAGTATTGGGCGGTATACGGATGAGCAACAATTGTCGGACACTGTGGACCATCTTGCAGAGGTCATCAGAGCGGTTTGACATGCTGGCATCGCTGAGCCCGGCTCCTGATCTTCCTGAAAACATCTTCACCGGACACGGCTTCCGCTTCCCCTGACTCCAATTCGGCAAGGCGGGCTTTGGCAACGGCTGCCCATTTGTCGTCGATAGCACTGTCGGTCGGGTTAAGGCTTTGCAGCAGTGACTCAACGACATGCGCCCGCTCATCAACCGGCAGGGCGCTTGCTTCGTCTATCAGTTCTTGAATGCGCATGGTGGTCATCTCCCAAGCCAGAGTATAGCCCTTTAACTATGGCTCCATAATAGCGACTTCCGGAGGATTTTTCTCCCCTATTCATCGCCAGCCAGAATACCGTAGATCTCGAAATAGTGGGGCTCCTCTGTTCTCATGTGTTCGGATGAAGTTCAGATGCTTTTCAATCACAGGAGCCGCTTATGACCCGGCATTGTCACCGCGTAGCCGTCTACGGCACCCTGAAACACAGCGAGCCAAACCATCACATCCTCGCCAGCTCCGATTTTCTGGGCACATGCTCGCTGTCGTCCATTGTCCTCTATGACCTTGGCCCATACCCGGGCGCAAAGCTCGGAAGAAGTGGCGGTGTTCTGGTCGAGGTGTACGCGGTGGACCCGCGCACCTTCACCCGGCTGGACCAGTTAGAGGGCTATAATGCCCGTGCGCCGAAGTCGGGGCTGTATGACCGTGTGCTGTTGGATACCCCCTATGGAGATGCCTGGGTTTACGTCTATAACCATGATGTGTCGGGTTGTCTGGCGACTCGGTCTGGTGGGTGGTCGACACGGGCCCGGTGTTGATGCTTTGACTGGCCCAGAATTTTTCGGAAAATTCGAATATTGACAGTGGGCTAATAATTTCGAATAATTCGAAAGTATGTTGTGTTGAGAGGTTGCCCGTAATGAACTCTGTAAAGGAAAAACTTCCGTCTCGCGAAGAGGCTTTGCTTGCCCGGGCGTGTAGCCAGGGGCTGTCTGCAGTTATTGATACCCGGTCTGAGGCGCAAGAGATGACTCTCACCGATCGCAAGGGAGTGGCCCATACAGTGTCCATCCCCGTCAGTGCGCTACGTCTGTTTGTGGAGCTGCTGACCCAGTTGGGAGAAGGCAATATGGTGAAGTTGGTGCCTATCCATGCTGAGCTGACTACCCAGGAGGCGGCAGATCTGCTCAATATTTCACGTCCAACCCTGATCAAGCTTTTGGACGAAGGCGCGCTGGCGTATCACCGCGTCGGTAACCGTCGCAAAATACTGTTTTCGGAACTTCAGGCCTATAAGAAACGGCTTGAAGAGGAGCGCATGGCGGCACTGGATGAACTGAGCAGCCTGGATCAGGACTTGGGGATGGGGTACGAGTGAACTCTTTCGCCGGATACTTTGATAATCCTTTCCCGGACGGTAACTACCAAGACATTTCTCGTCTCTGATTTTACTGGTGATCTTTCTGAGTACTTCCTCGCCCGAAATTGCTCTAATTTCGCCTGACACGGGTTTAGCGAGGCGGTTTTTTTGGAAGTGTTGGTTGTTCTGGCGCGGGTCATTGGCGGTGTTCAGGTTTGCCTGTTGGACCTGGGTGACCTTTCCACTGTGCTCGATTCGCATTTGGCGAAGGTTTGAATTGCCGTGTGCGTCACCGCCTGTCGCATGGATCGCGTACACTGGTCCGGCAACCTGAGAGGAGTGCCTATCGCCTATGAAGTGGAATGACCTGATTGATCGCCCGGAAAGCTCACAACTGCAAAGCCCGGAAACGGAACACGACCGTTACCTGGCGCAGGTGTATGTGTGCCGGTTGTACAATGTGCCGGGGATGCAGTTCATTCTGAACGACCGGGAGATCGACCAGTTCGCGGACGATCTGGAGATCCGGCTGGAGACCCGTCTGGATGATGACGGCGATCAGGTGCCTCCGACCGAGTCGCAGCTGAGGAAAGTCATGCGAGAGCGGGAGGCCGAGTTGCTGCCGACCCTGTCCGGCGAGGCGGATTTCTCGTTCACCAGCCTGGTGGAAGCCCTTAAGGCCCGGTTGCAGCTGGACTCGGCGGAAACCAAGCTGTTGGTGTTCGCCGTGCTGGGCGCCCGCTGCCCCTGGATGCGCAACATGTTGTCGGAGCTGGTCTGCCGTGAGGTGTCGGTGACGATTCGTGCCCTGGCGTACGCCCTGCAGGAATCCGCCGGGTCTATTTCAGAAGCGCTGGAGCCGAGCAGCACCCTGCATGCTGCCGGCCTGATTACCCGGGTCTGCCCGACGGATGACCTGGATGACATTGTGTTCCCGGGGGCCCTGTTGCAAAGGCTGTTGCTGCTGACCATAACCAGCGATATCTCCGGCCGGCAGATGGATGAGCTGATCTTCGCCAGCCTGTGCCCGCCGGCGCCCGCGTCGGACTTTTCCATTGCGGATTTTTCCGGTGTGGCGGACCTGCAGTTGATGCTGAAGTATCTGGGCAAGGCCATCGCCGAGGGCAGGCGCGGCCGCAATATTCTGCTTTACGGGCCTCCGGGCACCGGCAAGAGTCAGCTGGTCTATGCACTGGCCGGTCACCTGGGGGCACCCCTGTATGAGGTACCCACCCAGAGCAGGGATGCCGGCTCGGTAACTGGCAAGGCGCGGCTGGAGTCTGCCTTCCTGGCCCAGCGTTTTCTGGAGGATCACACCGGCTCGCTGCTGGTGTTCGATGAAATGGAAGATGCCTTCCGCAAGGAGTCGGACCTGGCCAAGGGCTGGTTCAACCAGCTGCTGGAGCGCAATCCCATTCCCACCCTATGGGTAAGCAACGAGATCGGCCAGGTGGACCCGGCCTTCCTGCGCCGTTTTGATCTGATTATCGAGATGAAGGGCGCCCGTCTTGGCCCCAATCCGGCCATTACCGAGCACCTCCGGCATCTGCCGGTCACCGAGCCGTGGATGACGTCTGTGCAGCAGAAAGCGTGGATGACGCCTGCGCTGGCCCGCAACCTGGCGGATATCGGCCAGTTCCTGCCTGTCAATCAGGTGGTGCGCAATCAGCAGAAGCTGGAGCGGTTGCTGGAGGAGCGACTGTCGGCCCTGCGCCATGAGCCGGTATCGATCTCGGTTCTGCCCAAAAAGCATGAGACGGACTTCCCCAGGTTCCAGACCCGTTGGCTGACGACCTACCCGAGCCTGCGCAATGTGGAGCGCATGCTGCAGGGCGACAAGCCGGGCCGCCTGTGCCTGTTTGGCCCGCCGGGGGCCGGCAAGACCGCCTATGCCAGCGAGCTGGCGGAGCGCCTGAAGCGTCCGTTCGAGCTTGTCTCCGGCAGTGATCTGCAGTCATGCCTGGTGGGAGAAACCGAAGCCAATATTGCCGCCATGTTCCAGAAGGCGGAGTCGTCTGGTGCGGTGCTGTTGCTGGATGAGGCGGATACCTTCCTGTTCAGCCGGGAAACCGCCCGCCAGTCCTGGGAGGTCAGCGCTACCAACGAATTCATGGTGCGCATGGAGCGCTTCTCCGGGGTGTTCCTGGCGACAACCAACCGCTTTGATTCACTGGACAGTGCGGTGATGCGTCGTTTCCACCTCAAGGTGCGTTTCGGCTATCTGGATAGCAAGCAGCTGAAGAATCTGCTGAAAGCCTGCGTGCTGGACCCGGAGAAGGTGGAAGACCTGCCGGCCGGCACCTGGACGGAACTGGACGCCCTGACCCCGGGGCTGGTTCGCACCGCCGTGCAGCAGCTTGGCATGATGGGCCTGCGCCCCCGCACTGCGCCGTTGTTGAAGGCCCTGCGAGAGGAGCAGTCGATGCAGGCCGGCACCTTCAACCGGCAGCCGATCGGCTTCGTGTAGCTATCCCGCTCCGGCGCCGTTTCCCTTCTCAGGTTTTGATACGGGTCAATTGTTCCCGGAACAGCGAGAACCTTGGGCGCTTTTTTTCAGCCGCAATTCAGGTTGGCATGGTGTGATGACCCCGAAGCAGGCTGGCTGAGAGGGCTATCACCATGAAAGCGCACAAACCGACAAGCCAGGTGCCGTTTCTGCTACGTCGGAAACTGGCTGTTGAAGACCTGGACGACAATCAGTGGGACGATTTGATCCACGAACTCAACCATCACCCGAGCGTTGATTTTGCCGAGCGTAAACCGGGCAATCGCCTTTGGGTCACCTATGATGGTGCCCATTGGTCCACCGACGCACTGCTTGAACTGATTGAAGCCAGTGGCGGCCGCCTTGAAACGGGCTGGTGGGTTCGCCGGAAGCTCGCGTGGTACCGGTTTACCGACGACAATGTCAGGGCAAACGCGAAGCACGAGCCATTCTGCTGTTCGAAAATTCCGCCGATGAAGAAATAGCCGGAGGTTGAATGCGCGAGGATCAGGACAGAACGACTCGCTACGAGGAAGGCAGCCTGTCGTTACCGGGGACCGTCATGTTGGGCACCGGTGTCATGATTGGTGCCGGTATCTTCGCCTTGACCGGGCAAATGGCGCAGATGACCGGTGTTCTGTTTCCGTTGGCGTTTCTGGCCGCTGCGGTGATTGTCAGTTTCAGCGCCTATTCCTACATCGTGATTTCCAACGCCTGGCCCTCGGCCGGTGGCATCGGTATGTACCTGCACAAGGCCTATGGTGACCGGCTGCCGACGGCGTTCAACGCCTTGTTGATGTACTTTTCGATGGTCATCGCCCAGAGCTTTCTGGCCCGAACCTTCGGCTCCTACACCATGCAGCTTTTCGGCGGCGACGAAAGCGGTCGCATGGTGCCGATTCTCGGTGTGTCGCTGATTCTGGCCGCTTTCGTGATCAATCTGCTGGGCAATCGGATGATTCAGGGCGTGGCATCCTTTATCGGGATCCTGAAAATCGGGGGCATACTGATCTTCGGGATTGTGGGTGTCTGGATTGCCGACAGCATTTCGGTTGACTTCTCTCGCCCGGGGGAAGCGGGAACCGTTGGTAATTTCCTCGGTGCCACCGCTCTGGGGATACTGGCTTTCAAGGGCTTCACCACCATCACCAACAGCGGCTCCGAGGTGAAAGACCCCCGCCGCAATGTGGGGCGCGCCATCGTTATTTCCATCGCGGTCTGCGTGGTGATCTACACTCTGGTCGGGTTTGCCGTCGCCAGCAATCTGTCGCTGGCTGAAATCATCAAGACCCAGGATTACTCCCTCGCCGCTGCCGCGCGGCCTGCACTTGGCGAATATGGTGTCTGGTTCACGGTGGCCATTGCCATGATGGCCACCGCCGGCGGCATTCTGGCAAGTATCTTTGCCGTCTCGCGCATGCTCGCCATGCTTACCGAAATGAAACTGGTGCCCCACCGCCACTTTCACATGCCGGGCAGCATCCAGAAGCACACCCTGGTCTACACTGTGGTTCTGGGGGTGGTGCTGACAGCGTTCTTTGATCTCTCCCGGATTGCTGCGCTGGGCATCGTGTTTTACCTGATTATGGACGTGGCCATCCACTGGGGCGTGCTTCGTTACCTGCGTGACGACGTGAAAGCCAAAGCCTGGGTGCCGGCCACGGCCATTGTGCTGGATTTGTTAGCGCTGGGGGGCTTTGTCTGGGTCAAGCTGAATACGGATCCGTTCGTTATCGGCGTGGCTGTCGTCACGATGATTGCCATCGCAGTGGCGGAGCTGATGTTCCTGAAGAAGTCCCGGGGCGCCAGGCAATCAGGGCATGAGGACTCTCATGCCCATCATCACCAGTAACCGATATTCGATGTGGAGAACACTGTCATGATGGGAAACACTATGTTTGGTCACACCATGTGGGCAGGGCACTGGCTGTGGATGCTGGTGATTGCCATTATTGTGGTGATTCCGGCCTGCCGTATTTGCCAGCGCACAGGGTACCCCGGGTGGATGGGGGTTCTGATACTGATTCCCATCGTCAACCTCGTTCTGCTTTATTTCATTGCGTTTGCAGACTGGCCTGCAGACAAGGCTGGAGATCGTAATGGCTGAGCACCAACACCATGGGCATGAACACCAACATGAGGATGCTGGCGAACACACCGTCAAGGATCCGGTCTGCGGCATGTCGGTGGACCCGCACACGGCGGAACACCGTAGCCAGCACGGCGGAAAAACCTGGTATTTCTGTTCTTCAAGGTGCCAGTCCCGGTTCGATGAGAATCCGGAGCAATACCTCGGCGAAGAACAGGCGCAGGAAGAGCCGGTAGCGCCGGGCACCATGTATACCTGCCCCATGCACCCGGAAATTCGCCAGCAGGGCCCCGGCGATTGCCCCATCTGTGGTATGGCTCTGGAGCCGGAGCAGGTGAGCCTGGATGACGGGCCGTCCGGAGAGCTCACGGACATGACCCGCCGGTTCTGGATCGGGCTGGTGCTGGCGCTGCCCGTGCTGGTGCTGGAAATGGGTGGTCATCTGATCGGGCTCGACCAGATTATTGCCCCGCAAACGTCCAACTGGATACAGCTGTTATTTGCCACGCCCGTTGTGCTCTGGTGTGGCTGGCCGTTCTTTGTCAGGGGCTGGAAATCCGTGGTCAGCCGTAACCTGAACATGTTTACGCTGATTGCCATAGGTACCGGCGTGTCGCTGGTCTATAGCCTGGTGGCGACGCTGGCGCCGCAGATCTTTCCGGATGCCTTCCGGCAGAACGACGGCTCGGTGGCGGTGTATTTCGAGGCGGCCGCAGTCATTGTGGTACTGGTTCTGCTTGGTCAGGTGCTGGAGCTACGGGCCCGCGAGAAAACCTCCGGTGCCATCAAGGCGCTGCTGGATCTGGCCCCGGCCACCGCGAGGAAGCTGGACGACGAGGGTGGCGAGTCTGATGTCTCTCTTGATCAGGTCAAGGTTGGCGACCGTCTGCGGGTGCGCCCTGGCGACAAGGTGCCGCTGGACGGCGAGGTGCTGGAGGGCAGTTCCAATGTGGACGAGTCCATGGTAACCGGTGAGCCCCTGGCGGTCAGCAAGAAGACCGGTGACCAGGTGATCGGCGGCAGCATTAACCAGCAGGGCAGCTTTATCATGCAGGCCGACAAGGTTGGCCGGGATACCATGCTGTCCCAGATCGTGCAGATGGTGGCCAACGCCCAGCGCAGCCGTGCACCGATCCAGGGTCTGGCCGACAAGGTCGCGAGTTACTTTGTGCCGGCGGTGATCCTGATCGCCATTATTGCGTTTATAGCCTGGTCGTTCTTCGGGCCGACACCGCCCATGGCATTCGGTCTGATTGCAGCGGTCAGCGTGCTGATTATTGCCTGCCCCTGCGCCCTTGGCCTGGCGACCCCCATGTCTATTATGGTTGGTGTTGGCAGGGGCGCCCAGAGTGGTGTGCTGATTCGTGACGCGGAAGCCCTGGAACGCATGGAAAAGGTGGACACGGTGGTGGTGGACAAAACCGGCACGCTGACCGAGGGCAAGCCTCAGGTTACCTCGCTCGTTCCGGCCGGTGGATTCAGCGAGGAACAGCTGATGCGTTTTGCCGCCGGTCTGGAGAAGGGCAGTGAGCACCCGCTGGCCCATGCCATTCTCGATAAAGCCCGGGCCATGGACCTGAAACTGCCGGACGCGGAAGACTTTGATTCCCCCAACGGGAAAGGGGTCACCGGTACCATTGATGGTCAGGGCGTTCTGCTTGGCAACCGGCTGTTGATGGAGGCGGAAGGCGTTGACACTTCAGGCTTTGACGCCGACGCCGATCAGCTCCGCAAGGACGGGGCAACGGTTATTTTCGCGGCTGTTGACGGAAAAGTCGCCGGTTTGCTCGCCATTGCGGACCCGGTCAAGGAAACCACGGAAACCGCCATTTCAGCCCTGCAGAAAGACGGCATACGGGTAGTTATGCTGACCGGCGATAACCGTACGTCCGCAGAGGCGGTTGCCCGTAAACTGCATATCGATGAAGTGGAGGCGGAAGTACTGCCTGAAGACAAGGGCAAGGTTGTTCAGCGCCTGAAGGACGAAGGTCGTATTGTGGTGATGGCCGGTGACGGCGTTAATGATGCACCGGCCCTGGCAACGGCGGATGTTGGCGTGGCCATGGGGACGGGAACCGATGTGGCCATCGAAAGCGCCGGTATTACATTGTTGCGAGGCGATCTGATGGGCATTGTGGAAGCCCGCCGGTTGTCTCTGGCGACTATGCGCAATATCCGGCAGAACCTGTTTTTTGCCTTTGTCTACAACTCTGCCGGCGTACCCATTGCTGCGGGCGTGCTGTATCCGTTTTTCGGCATACTGCTGTCACCCATCTTTGCCGCGGCGGCCATGTCACTCTCTTCGGTCAGCGTGATTGTTAACGCGCTCCGTTTGCGAGTGATCAAACTGAAGCAGAACAGCTGATTTTCTGAATCATCGGAGGTATTTATGTCTTACACGATTGATCGAGTCATCCCGGGTGGGGATTTTGAAGACGTGGACAAACGGGTCCGTCAGGTGCTGGCGGACCATGGTTTTGGCGTGCTGACGGAAATCGACGTCAAGGCCACCATGAAGAAGAAGCTGGACAAGGACATGTCTGCCTACCGGATCCTCGGGGCCTGCAACCCCGCAATGGCCTGGGAGGCCATTGGTCTGGAACCTCGTGTGGGTGCCATGCTGCCTTGCAACGTCATTCTCCGGGAGATTCCGGAGGGCGTCGAGATCAGTGCAATCGACCCTGTTGTGTCCATGTCAGCGATTGAAAACGACGAGCTCAAACAGGTTGCCGGAGAGGTCAGGGACAAGCTGTCGGAGGCGGTAAAGGCTGTGTGATGAATATCGCAATCGCGCCCGGTCAGCCTGCCTGGGCGGGCGCCCGGAGGACTTACCGATGGCATGGTTGATCACCAAATACGCCATTACCGCCGCACTGGTGGTTCTGGTGTCCGAAGTTGCCAAACGTAGCGACAAGGTGGGGGCGCTGATTGCTGCGCTGCCAATGGTGTCGGTGTTGGCGATGATCTGGCTTTACCTGGAACATCAGCCAGCAGATAAGATCAGCAACCATGCCTGGTTTACCTTCTGGTACGTACTGCCGACTCTGCCGATGTTCCTTGTTTTTCCCCTGCTTTTGCCACGGTTCGGTTTCTGGGTGTCGCTGGCCATGAGTGCCATTGTCACGATTGTGTCCTTTGGCTTGCTTGCCCTGGTCATGAAGCGATTCGGCATTCCCTTGTTGTAGCCTGGCCTGTGCTCGCAGATAACTGACTCTGGGCCAGTCAGGCAGGCAACGCCAGGCACGTGACCTCACGGCTTTGGTTTCAGGCGTTGTTCTGCTTCCAGTCGCGCTTGATTTTCTTGGCCAGGGACCACTTGTGCACCTCGGTGGGGCCGTCATATACCCGGAAGGCCCGGATTTCACGGAACACCTGCTCTACGATGGTGTGCTCGGTGAGGCCGTTGCCGCCCATCACCTGGACACATCGGTCGGCAATGCGCATCAGGGCCTCGCTGACGGCGACCTTGGCCATTGAGCTCTCGGTACCACCCTTTTCACCGCGATCCAGCACAGCGGCGCACCAGTCGATCATCAGGTGACACTGCTGCAGGTCGATCAGGTTCTCCGCCAGCATGAAGCCCACGCCCTCGTGGTCAACCAGCGGCTTGCCAAATGCCATGCGACGATTGGCATAGTCCGAGGCAATCTCGTTGGCCCTGATGCACGCGCCCAGCCAGCGCATGCAATGGGACAGCCGGGCAGGTGCAAGGCGCACCTGGGCGTAGCGGAAGCCGTCACCCGCAGCACCGAGCATCTGCTCGTCAGGTACACGGAGGTCTTTGATGGTGACGGTGGCATGACCTCCCGGCATGGAACTGTCGATAGTGCGGGGCACCTGGTCAATGCGGATTGCGGGGTTCGGGAGATCTGTCAGGAACATGCAGGCGCCTTCCTCGGCCTTGGCCATGATGATTCCAACTCCCGCTCCTTCGGCACCGGTAATGAATGCCTTACGACCATTGATCACCCATTCATTACCCTCCTTGTGGCATCTGGTGATCATCATTGACGGATCAGAGCCTGCGCCTCCCTCGTCAGCCGGCTCGGTCATGAAGAACGCTGACCGCTTCTTGCCTTCAACGATCGGCGTCAGGAACCGCTCCTGAATCATCGGACTGCCCATCTTGCCCAGCAGATACATGTTGCCCTCGTCAGGTGCTGCGGTGTTACAGGCCAGAGGGCCAAGCGGAGACAGGCCGCTCTTGATCAGAACCAGGGCGGTCCCGCGCTGGCTGAGGTGTCCTCCATCGGGGAAGATATGTGGCGTCAGAACGCCCGCCTGCCGTGCTTTCTGACGCAGCTCCAGGGTCAGTTCGTCAGTAGGGCAGTCATGATGGTCTCGCCGGAAGTCATGTTCATAGGGCATGATGACCTCACGAACAAAGCGCTCTACGTTTGCAGCGATTTCTTCAGCCTTTGCTCGGTCGGGGAAACTGTCGTCAGCGATTGCGCCCGTGTTGGTGTCGTTGTTGTTCATCTGTGCATCTCCGTTATATCTGTTGAATGGAGTCACTTCCGGGCAAGCGTGCGAATAAGCCCGATACTGCGACGAGTCTGGCGGTGCAAGCTGTTCTTACCATCGTCGCAATGGACGAATCGGATGGCTCGCCCGGATTCCGGTTCAGGCCCGGCTGAAGGAAATCAGAGCCAGGTATCCATTTAACGGCGGGCTTTAGTCAGGGAAATGGATTCCACAACATGGGATCCGTATAGTGGAAATCGAACCAATCTGGTTTCTTTATGAAACAACAATAACTGTGGAGTTCCCCCATGCATAAATACCCACTTGCAATGGCGATGGGCCTGCTGGCCCTGAGCCCCCTTACCCTTCAGGCGACCGAGCTGCGGTATGCGTCGGGTTATCCCCAGGGCAGTATCACCAGTGATGCCCTGGGCGTATTTACCGAGCGTCTTGACGAGGTATCCGGTGGTGATCTCGGAGTTCAGGTGTACGAGCTGTCGCTGCTCAATCTTCGCGAGACTCCGTCCGGTATCCGCGATGGCATGGCGGATATGGGGGTGGTTCTGACACCCTATTTTCCGGCAGATTATCCTCACACCAACATGGTGGCTGAGGTGTCCATGTCGATCGAACTGACTGAGGGCGGCTCGTCCCAGGCTGGCCTGGTCTACACCGGCGCCATGTCGGAGTTCATTTTCACGGAATGTGGGGAGTGTCGTGACGAGTTCGCCGCCCAGAATCAGTTGTTTCTCGGTAGTGCTGCCACGCCCCCTTATTCGCTACTGTGCCGTGAAAAGGTGGACAGCCTGGAAGCTCTGGAAGGCAAGAATCTGAGAACATCCGGGGCTCAATGGGCACGTTGGGCCGAGTCAGTAGGCGCCAACCCCATCACCATGTCCGTTAATGAAATCTACGAAGGCCTGAGTCAAGGCGTTGTCGATTGCTCGGTTCAGTCCACCTCGGAGTTGTCCGTTTTCAACCTGTTTGAGGTGGTGGATGACATCACCGTGAATTACCCCAGCGGCACGTTCAGTGGTGTGGGTTCCGCCAATATCAACCTGGACAGCTGGCGCTCTCTGAGCGACGAGCAGCGCCGGTCTCTGCTGGAGGCCACCGCAGTGCTCTCGGCGGAGTTCAGCTGGGGCTACGAGAAGGGAGCTGTGGACAACGAGCGCACTGCCGAGGAACAGGGCATTGGCCTGACCCAGCCGACCGAAGCCATGTTGCAAAAGAACCGCGAATTCATTCGTGAGGACCTGAAAACCATCGCCTCTGCCTACGAGGAGCGTTATGGGATCGAGCAGGCCGACGAAAAGATTGCCCGGTTTCGGGAGCTGCTGGCCGAGTGGCGTGATCGCATCGATGGTATCGAGAGCGGTGACGAGCTGGCGAAACTTTACTGGGAGCACGTGTTCTCCCAAGTGGATGCCACACAGTACGGTCTGTAAATAGCAATCGGGGCCAAGGACCGGCCCCTCTTTACCAGGTAGCTTGCTACCTGATCGGTCCCGTTTTCTTTCAGTAACCTGGCGGTACCCTGAATCCCGCCAGCCCTTCATCTTCCAGCAACCCGGCAAACGCCAGCGTGGTCAGGTCTCGCCCCGGAGCACCGATGACCTGGATGTTGTAGGGCAGGCCCTGCCGGGTGACGCCGATGGGTACCGAGGTGGCCGGCAAGCCCAGCAACGTGGCCAGGGCGATCCAGCAGAACTGGTCATGGTAGGCCCGTGCCTCGCCATTGACCTGGATCTGGCGGCGATACTGCGGGTCACGCTGGTCATGAGGAATGGCCGTTACCGGGTTGACCGGCGCCAGTATCACGTCCACTTCCCGGAATATCTCTTCCACCTGTTCGCGCATTTTCTCGCGGGTTTCGTTCCACCGCATCCAGCGGCTGATGCTCTGGCTGGTGCCGCGGGCGAATTCCGACATGCCGATGGTCATGGGGCCCATTTTTCGCAGCGGTCTTTCGGCCAGGGCGAAGAGCTTCAGGCGCCGTTTTTGCCGGCGGCTCATGCCACTGCTCAGCAGGCTGCCAAGCAGGTTGAAATAGACCGGCATGATGTGTTCCAGGGACAGCAGGGGATGGCGCAACGGGGTGACCAGGCTGCCGTGCTCGGCCAGTTGGTCGGACAATCGGCGCAGGCCGTTGATCATCTCATGGTCCACCGGGCAGTCCGGGTCGTCCAGCCACAGGCCAACCCGGGCCTGTTCCAGAGACCCGAGCTGCGGGGGCTCCATGGCAAGCTGCCAGCTCCGTGCGTGGTGCGGGCGTGGGCCGACGATCACCTTCAGCAGGGTTTCCAGGTCGCGGGCGGAACGGGCCATGGGACCACCGTCGGCAAGGTCCGGTTGGCTGATGGTGCCGGGCGGGCCCGGTATGTGCCCGCGAAAGGAAACCAGGGTACGGCTGGGCTTGTGGCCGAAAACGCCGCAGAAATGGGCCGGGGTGCGGATGGAGCCGGCCAGGTCGCTGCCCACTTCCAGTGGCGTCAGGCCTGCTGCCAGGGCTGCCGCCGAGCCGCCAGACGAGCCGCCCGGGGTATGGTCCCGGTTCCAGGGGTTGTTGGTGGTGCCGAAGACCCTGTTATAGGTTTGCAGGTCCGACGCGTAATAGGGCACGTTGGTCTTGCCGATTATGATAGCGCCGGCATCCTGCAGGCGCCGCACGATATCCGCTGGCCGCTCGGGCCGGTGGCTGGCCAGCAGTGGTGCCCCCGAGGTGCAGGCCATGCCCGGCACTTCCCAGGTGTCTTTCAGGGTCAGTGGCAGACCCAGCAGGCTGCCCCCGGGGCCGCCCGCCCGTCGCTGGCGGTCAGCTTCCCTGGCCTGGGCCATGGCCTGCTCCTCGTTGACCGTTACCACGGCATTCAGCGGCGGGTTGCAGGCCTTTATGCGGTCCAGCAACGCCCGGGTCAGGTCTTCGCTGGTCAGCTCGCCAGCGTCCATCATCCGTACCAGCTCGTCAGCGGTACAGTAGTGCAACGGTTGTTTCATCAAACTCTCTCGGCTGTATAGGGCGCAGGCAACGGCACACTAGAGCTGTTCTCGCCAGCGCTTCTTGTGTACCTGCTCCTTTATAGCGTCAATGATCTCGAGCGTCAGGTTGATCAATACCTCGTTGTCCTGGCGCTGGGCCAATTCGGTATCGTCGGTACCCTTGTACACCAGTTTTTTCTGGTGATCCGGAAGGAATACGTCCACCAGGTCATCGATGAAGTCGTGGTTGCGGCTGCTGGACAGATCTTCCATGACCTGGTTGATGACATGACTGGTGATGTCTCCGACGGCTTCTTCCATGGTGCCCCGCACCTGCTTGCCGAAAATGGGCAGCAGCTTCAGGCGGGCCAGTTCCGGGTTCTGATGAACTGCCTCGGCAACGCAGCGTTCAAGATATCGCCGCAGGGCGTCACGGTTGGGGGCATACCCCTGGGAAGCCAGGTCGGCGACCCGGTCGGAAATCCAGCCAACGAGGATGTCCTTGCGGGGATAGATGATGTTTTTGTGAACGCTCTCCAGCAGCGGCGAGCCCCGGCGCACCTCTTCCTGAATGCCTGACAGCACCTTCAGCACGATACGGTCGGACAACTCCTCCATGAACGCGTCGTAATAAAAGGCGATAAACCGATACAGGCGGGTGCGAGTAAAGTCTATGATGCCGTAACGGTGCAGGCGGTAGACAATGCTGATAACACGCAGCACCCTCAGGAAACGCATGCCGCTGGTCGGAATGCAGCCGAGAAGGTCGTACCAGTGGATAAAGGGGTAGAAGTACCAGCGCTGGTAGGTTTTGTGCCATACGGCTTCAGCCCAGCGCACAAAAAACTCGGTCAGGAAGATGCTGACAAAAATCAGATCATAGAAGATGAAATTGCGGTGAATCGGCTGATAGAAGTTGTAAAATGCCGGCACGGACTGCTGGAAGAAATCCTGAACGCCTGCAAATCCATAGGCGGAATCGAAAATTATCAGGGCCAGGTTGAAGATCAGCAAGCCAAGCATCAGGAAGTCGATGACAAACCAGATCGTCTGGTGGCTTTTCTTGAGATTCTCCCGATTTATGGCGAACATTCGCTGGTTGCAACTCCCGTAATGGCCTGTTTGTTTAACCACTGTATTGACGGAGCTCCTGACCGGGCGTGAACCGCTTGAGTGTGTTCAGGAAGGTCAGGGTGGCACCTTGTTTGTTTTCTCCGGGCACCGCTGACAACGCGGGCCCAAAAGCGCCCGAGGTGCGCAGCAGACTAACGACTTACCCAGACGGGACACCAGATGAATCATCCGCGTGCCGGAGATTTCGTAACAGATTAGCGTATTTGGACGTTCACGACGAACCTGTAGGAGGTGGGGCATCAGGCTCCCCGGGGAAACCCACCCCTTCAGGGCGTCGTCGGCCGGAGTGGAATTTGCAAATCAGACAAGCATCAGGACGATATCGGGCCTGCAACAGACTCCTTCGGCTGCTGGCATGGGCAACACTGTCGCTGGCGCCGACCGCCAGTCTTGCCAACCAGGTGGATATTCGTATAAAGGGCGACTATCCCGGCTTACTGGACAATGCCCGGGCATTTGTCGGTGA
Source organism: Marinobacter zhanjiangensis (assembly GCF_014651935.1). Taxonomy (GTDB): domain Bacteria; phylum Pseudomonadota; class Gammaproteobacteria; order Pseudomonadales; family Oleiphilaceae; genus Marinobacter; species Marinobacter zhanjiangensis. The sequence continues at coordinate 65,991 of NZ_BMXV01000002.1, forward strand.
GGTGGAAGGCCGCAGCCTCTCGTCCCTGCGCCGCTACGGCGATACCGTGGAGGAGGATATTCGCCAGGCTGTGCGGGCGCTGGGCTATTATGACCCGGCCATCAGCCGCCGCATCAAGGAGGGTGACCCTCCGGTGTTGATCATGGAGGTGACCCCGGGCGAGCCGGTGCGGGTGGCGTCGCGGCAGGTCACCATTACCGGTCCGGCCGGGGACGACCCCGAATTCAACACCACCTTACCGGAGCAACCGGCCGTGGGCGCCGTGCTGAACCATGGCCAGTACGAGTCGTTACGCCAGACCATCAGCAGCCGCGCCTCGCGCCTCGGTTATTTTGACGGCAGCTTCGAGCAGCGCCGGCTGGCGGTGAACCCGGAAACCCGTGAAGCGGACATCCTGCTGCGTTTTGCAAGTGGCGAGCGTTACCGCCTTGGCGACGTGACCTTCAATGAGGATCAGGTCTTCGACCAGTCGTTTCTCGACCGTTTCGTGCAGTTTGAACCGGGCACGCCTTACCATGCCGACAAGGTTGCGAAACTGAGCTCCGACCTGAGCAACAGCGGCTACTTTTCCCAGGCACTGGTGACTGCTCCCCCCGGCGAAGCCTCGGATAAGGAGATTCCGGTCTCTGCCCGGGTCAGTGAGCGGGAACCCCGTTCGCTGGGTGTCGGCGTTGGCTTCTCCACCGATGTCGGGCCCCGCTTCCGGGGCACCTGGGAGGAGCACTGGATTAATCCCCAGGGGCACCGGCGGGGCGCGGATACTGAACTCTCCGTACCCCGGCAGAACCTCACCGGCTGGTATGAAATACCGCTGGACCCGCCCATGACAGACTCCATGCGATTTGGCGCCGGCTACCAGCGGCAGGATATCGAGGATGTGCAGTCAGACCGCCTGACCTTTGGCTCCCAGTGGCGCCACCTGATGGATAACGACTGGAGCCGGGTGGTGTCGCTGCGCTGGGAACGGGAGCGTTACGACATCGGCGACTCGGAATCGGGCAGCAGTCGCCTGTTGCTGCCGGGAATTTCCTTTTCGAGGCTGGAGTCGGATTCGCCCATCGACCCTTCCCGGGGTTACCGGCTGCAGATGGATGTGACCGGCGGGTCCCGGGAGATCTTCTCCACCGTTGATGTATTGCAGGTGACCAGCAAGGCCAGGGGGCTGATCACGCTGGCGGACAATCATCGTTTCCTGGCCCGGGTTGAAGCGGGCGCGGTGGGTACTAACGATTTCTCCGGTGTGCCGCCGTCGTTGCGGTTCTTCACCGGCGGTGACCAGAGTGTGCGTGGCTATGGTTACGAGACCCTGTCGCCAGAGGATGACGCCGGCGACGGGGTAGGTGGTCGCTACAAGCTGGTGGGCAGTGCCGAATACCAGTACGAATTCGTCGAAAACTGGCGGGTGGCCGGGTTCATGGATCAGGGCAATGCCATTGATCATCTGAACGATCCCCTGGCCACCGGTGTGGGTGTGGGTATTCGCTGGATCAGCCCGGTGGGCCCCCTGCGTCTGGATGTCGCCAAAGGGCTGGATGAAGAATTTGGGGGAGGCTGGCGATTGCACTTTTCCATGGGGCCGGAATTATGAGCAGGCTGACGTCGGTGCTGAAAAGCGGGCTCAAGTGGCTGCTCATTATGCTGGCGATCATTCTGTTGCTGGTGGTGGTGCTTGTTTCGGCCGTGCTGCTGGCCTTGCGCTCGGATACCGGCACGGCCTGGGTGCTGGATCAGATTCCGGGTCTGGAAACCACCGCGGCCAGCGGTTCTCTCCTCGGTGAGTGGCAGGCCGAGCACCTGGCCTGGCAGGGTTACGGGGTAACCCTGGAGATTGCTTCACCGCTGATCGACTGGTCGCCCACCTGCCTGTTCCGCAAGGACCTCTGCCTGGACCGCCTGGAAGCCGCATCGCTGGATGTCACCAGGGCGGGCACCGCAACGGCCGAAGAGGATCCGGATGGCGGCCCCATGGAGCTGCCGGATATCACCCTGCCAGTAAATATTGATATCCGCTCGGTACAACTGGGCCCGTTCCACTACAACGGTACCCTGGTCTGGGACAGCCTGAGCCTGGAGGCCGCCGGTAGCGGCTCCGATTTCCATATCCGTCAGTTTGCCCTTGGCCGTGACGATGTGGCGGTGGCCCTGGATGGCCGGGTGGAAACCCGGGGTGACTGGCCCCTTGCCGTCAATCTCGATCTGACCCTGCCGCCGCCCTACGGTGACCACTGGCGAGTGCAGGGGGATTTGCGGGGCAGTGTCAGGGACCTGCGTGCCAGCCTGGCGTCGTCCGGCTATCTCGATGGCGAGATGGAGGCGGAGCTCGAGCCCCTGGACCCGTCGCTGCCCGCCAATATCGAGTTACGTTCCGACGCCTTCCTGGCGCTGGAGACCCTGCCGCAAACCCTGACACTCAGAAACTGGACACTGACCGGGCAGGGCAGTCTGGCCAATGGCTACCGCTTAAACTCCCGGGCCCGTTTGCCGGGCCAGCAGGGCCCGGTGGACATGGCGCTGTCAGGGCGAGTGACACCGAAGGCGGCCCGGGACCTGCAGTTGACACTGACCGGCCCGTCCGCCACGGGTGACGGCCAGGCGGAGCTGAAGGCAGCGGGTGACGTGACCTGGCAGGACGGCCTGGTCGCCGAGGCCAGTGTGACCATGGGGGCTTTCCCCTGGTATTCACTGTTGCCGCAGGTCGAGCCACCACCAGTGACGATCCGCTCACTGGAAGCCAGCGGCCGCTTCGCCGGCAATGAGTACCAGGCCAGCCTGGATATGGATGCCTCCGGCCCCATGGGGGAGGCTGGCCTGGTGACCGAGGTGGATGGCGACCTGCAGTCGGTGCGCCTGACCGAGCTGACCATGACCACCGGCGCCGGGCAGTTGCAGGGTGAGGCGGAGGTGGGTTTTGCCGACCAGCTGAGCTGGCAGGCTGACCTGACGCTGGATTCGTTCAACCCCGGTTTCTGGGTGCCCCGGGCCACCGCCAGCATCAATGGCTCGGTAACCAGCCAGGGTCAGCTGGGCGCGGATGGCAATCCGGATTTTACGGCGAACTGGGACTTGCAGGGCCAGTGGCAGGAGGCGCCTCTGGCCAGCCGGGGCGAGCTGTCGGCGCAGTCCGGCCAGTGGCAGATTCCGGAAATACTGGCCACCATCGGCAACAACCGCGTGGCGGTCTCGGGGCGATTACAGGACCCGCTGGCCGAATCCGGGCAAATGCAGGTGGAGGCAACGCTGGCGCTGCCGGAACCCGGGATCATCGTGCCGGGTCTGGAGGGCGAAATCGATGCCACTATCGCCCTGAACGGCCCCATCCGGTTGCCGGCCGGTAACCTGGAGCTCTCCGCCACCGGGGTCGCCTGGCAGGAGCAGATCCGCATAGCCGCACTGGAGCTGGATGCGAGTCTGGATGACTCGCAGGCACTGGACGCCAGTCTGGAGGCCTCCTCTGTGCTGGCGGGCGGGCAGACGGTCGACCAGGTGCAGGCCGACCTTGGCGGAACCCTGGACGACCATCGCCTGACCCTGTCCGCGCACCATTCGGCTGCCGTGGTGGATGCGGTTCTGTCCGGGGCCTGGCTGACCGGTGACGCTGGTGGCCGCTGGCAGGGGCAGCTGGCCAGTAGCGAGGTGCAGTTGACCGGTCCGCAGCAGACCTGGCAACTGCAGGAGCCGGCGCCCATCAGCTATGCCGGTCAGACACTGACCCTGGGTGCCCATTGCTGGCGCTGGCAGGACAGCACCCTTTGCGCGGGCGAGCAGACACTGCTCCCGGATACGGCGCTGGACCTGGAGATGAGCCAGCTCCCGGCATCCACGCTGGCGCCCCTGTTACCGGAGAACGTCAGCTGGAATGCGATGATCAACGGCACCCTGAACATGGAGCTGGCGGAAGCGGGGCCCCGGGGTTCGGTCCGGCTCAGTGCCGGGCCCGGCAATGTGGACGTGGCGGTGGAGGAGGAACAGCAGTCTCTCGAGTACGACACCCTGACGGCGAACCTGAATCTGGAGCCGGAGGGGGCGACCGTTGCCCTGCGCCTGGATGGACAGGACGTGGGGGTTCTGACCGTGGACCTGGAGGTGGACCCCAATGCTCCGGACCGGCCAACCACGGGATCCTTCAGCCTGGAGGGTTTCGACCTTGCGGTGGTCGGCGCCCTGCTGGACATTGAGGACCTCGCGGGGCAGATTGGCGGTTCCGGACGTCTGGAAGGCCCGCTGCTGGCGCCCCAGGTGTATGGGCAGTTGCTGCTTTCCGACGGCCGGCTGGTGGATGAACGGCTGCCGATACCCATCCAGGATCTCCGGCTACAGGTGAATTTCAATGGCAGCCGGGCGGACCTGGACGGTAGCTGGAAAAGCAACGGAACCGGCACCGGTGAGATCGGCGGTAGCCTGGACTGGACGGGCCCGCCGCGGCTGACCATGACTCTGACGGGCAACAGGCTGCCGCTGTTCCTGGAGCCCTATGCCGAACTGGCGGTTTCCCCGGACCTGGAAATCAACTTTGTCGAGGGGGAGCTCAGTATTGCCGGCCGGATTGACATACCCAGCGGTCGCATCGAGGTTCGCGACCTGCCGGAGCAGGCGGTAGCGGTTTCCGACGACGAAGTGATCGTCGGCGTTGAATCCGAAGAGGAGTCGCCACTGGGTCTGGCCATGGATGTAACCGTGGTGGTGGGGGCGGAAGAGGTTACCTTCGAGGGGTTTGGCGTTACCGGCGAGCTTGAGGGTGAACTGCAGATCGGCAATGAGATGGATACCCGGGGCGCTCTGCGGATGGTCAATGGCCGCTATGCGGCCTTCGGCCAGGAACTGCAGCTGCGGCGGGCGCGACTGGTGTTCGTGGGACCTGTGGGTGAGCCCTACGTGGACATCGAGGCGATCCGCAGGGTGGATGACGTACTGGCGGGCATCCGCCTGTCCGGCCCGGCCCGGGAACCGGAAACAGAAATCTTCTCGGAGCCGTCCATGTCCCAGAACCAGGCGCTGTCCTACCTGGTGCTCGGGCGTCCCCTGCAGAGCCAGGGTGACCAGACCTCGGTCAGCCGCATGGCTCTGTCGCTGGGCCTGAAACAGGCCAGCGGCCTCACCCGCGGTATCGGCGAGACCTTCGGCATTCAGGATCTGACCCTGGAAGCGGAGGGGTCGGGGGAAGACGCCTCCGTGGTGGCCAGCGGCTACCTGACCGAAGATCTGAGTATCCGCTACGGCGTGGGCCTGTTCGAGCCGGTGACCACGGTGGCCCTGCGCTATGATCTGGGGCGCCGGGTCTACATTGAGGCCGCCAGCGGGTTGGCGGCTTCGCTGGATATCTTCTACAACCGGAATTTCTGACCCGGCTTTCCGGTTACAGGCAGGCGCTTCACACCGTGCCCGCGGTTCACTTCATGGTAAATGTGGCCTGCACCGTGGCACTGACTTCCCGGGGGCCGACCTGGCTTACCGTGTCCGCGGTGGCGGAAGCCTCCTGCATACGCATCATGATCGGCCCGCCCCCCGACGACTGCAGGTTCAGCGACCTGACCTGGCCACAGGCCATGTCCAGCTGCTGTGCCGCGAACTGGCAGCGCTCCCGGGCGTCATCGATGGCTCTGGCCAGGGCCTCGCGCTGGAGCGCTTCCTCGTCGGAATGGAAGAACTGGTGCTGGCCCAGGTTGTAGTTCATACCCAGGTTCTGGGCTTTGGTGAGCACCGGGTTCAGCAGTTCCAGGTCATGAATCTCGAAGCTGATCGTCTGGCTTGCAACGGCGATAGTCCGGGGTTCGCCGGGCTCGCCGTCCTGCTGGCGTGGGGAGTGCTGGCGCTGGTACAGATGGGCAGACGCGTCAGTGTAGTCCACCAGTTGGTCACGGAGTTCGGCGATGCTTTCACGCCACTGTTCAATGGTGCCCCTTACCTCGCTGATGGCCCTGTCGGAATCCGCATGCTGCGCGGTCACCGTGAAGCTGAGCCGCGCGCTGTCTGGTACATAGCGGACCTGGCCCTCGCCGGACAGGCTGACTTCCGCCGGTGCCGCCAGCGCAGGTCCCGCCAGGCTTATCAGGGCTATTACCGCAGGCCCGCAAAGCCGCCGGGTGATGGTTGTAATCATCCTCAATCTCCTTCTGATGTCAGGGTTGGTTCGCCGCATCGGGTACATCTTCCCGGGTCAGGCGGGCCAGCTTCAGGCGTTCCGCCGTGCGCACGAAATCGGCGAAGATCCGCCGGTGCGCGCTATGGTAGAGCAGGTATTCGGGGTGCCACTGCAGGCCCATCAGCCACTGGCCATGGGTGTTTTCGATGGCCTGGACAAACAGGTCGTTGTCCAGGGCGCTGACCCGCAGCCCCCGTCCCAGCCACTTGATGGCCTGACTGTGAATGCGGTTGGCGCCGATACGGGGCGACCGTATGATCTGGCCGAGACGGGTCGGTGCCACGATCCGGACGCTTTGCAGCGGCAGCAGCAGGGGCCGGTGACGGGTATGGACACGCAGCGGCGTCACGTTCTGGCACAGGGAGCCACCCCGGAATACATTGATCAGCTGGGCGCCCCGGCAGATCCCCAGCACCGGCAGGTGCAGCCGCTCTGCCTCCTGCAGGAGTCTCTGGTCAGTCTGGTCACGGTGGCGGTTATAACGCGCCTTGACCTGCTCACCCTGGTCATACAGGTCCGGGTGAATGTGGGTTCCGCCGGACAGCACGATGCCGTCAAGCAGTGACACATCGACCTGACTGCCCGGGGGAATGAAATAGGCCCGTGCCCCATACAGCCGCAGGCCCAGGCTGATCAGGCGGTCCGAGGTACGCCAGCGGGAGGGGCTGCTGATGCCGATGGTGATACCCGGAACCTTGACCTCTTCAGCGGTGCTGGATTCAGACATAGCCACGGTTCTCCAGCCACTGGTGACAGCGGGTGCGCCACGTACTGGTCAGGTTGCGGAACGACAGGGTGCGGCCTTGCCGGAACAGGTCGTTCAGCTCCCGCTGGTGAGTGGGGTGAGCCACGATCTGTTCCAGGATCACCCAGTCGTTCCACACCGTGGAGAAATGCCAGCGGGGGTTGTCGATATCGCAGTCCGGCAGCCGGTAGTGCAGGGTCGGCCGCGATTTGATGCGGGGGTCGTCGACATACTGCGCCAGCAGATCAGCGTCAATGTGCGCGAACAGGGGCAGCAGGTCCAGCGCGCGGTTGCGGGTGGGGTTCTCTTCCAGATAGTCCCGCATCAGGCCTTCCATGTCCGGCGAGTAGTCCGCCGCCACCAGGCGATCCACATAGCGGCTGGACCAGGGTTCGATGTAGGTGGTCAGTTTGCGGCTGAAATCCAGTTGGTGGCGGGATTTCAGCCAGTCATAAAGGGCAGCGAAGGTCTGCAGGTAGCGCCGCAGGGTGTCCGCCTCCAGGTCGGGCAGCTCGGGGTTCAGCTGCAGGCCGAACGCATAGACGATGGCCTCTCGGCTGCCCACGGCACCCGCTTCGCGCAACTGGTCTGACAGGGCTTCGATGGTCTCCAGCTGGTCAAAGGCTACCGGTGGCGAGATGATTTCCAGCGGCACCAGCCGCTCCGCCGCATAATCAATCACATCCATGGCGTGGCCGCCGAGTTCCCGCAGGGATTCCGGTACCCGCTCTTCCTGAAGATTCAGGTCCTTGATGGGGTCGGAATCCAGCTCCACCGCAAATTCGCCCAGGGCGGTATCCACCTTGCTGACGTAACGACCAACGTTGCGGGCGGTGCCGTTCAGGATTTTCGCCGTGAGCGAGACCAGCTCCAGGTACCCCGGTCCGGATATCTCGATCTCGACGCCGACCCGGCGTGGCTTTCCCTCCCGAGTGGTCATGACGTCGGGCATCTGGCAACGGCTGGGCATGGGTGTGATTCCCCCTGGTGATGGTTCCGGCAAGTGAGCTCGGGTTGCGTGTGAGCACAATGTAACAGGTTGGCCCTGGCAGTGCCCGGTAGCACGGGCTCCGGGTGAGTGGGCATTCCGGGACTGCAGGGGGTTTACACTGGATAGAATACTGTATAAAGTCGGTATTACTGTATATAACCCCAGCATCCACGGGCAACCTCTCTGGTTATTGTGCCGGAGGAAGGCCGGGGCAGGGAACTGCCACAGGAGGCAAGAAGCGATGAAGCTCACTGCAAGACAGAGCCAGGTACTGGACATTATCCGTCGCTACGTGGATGAAACCGGTTATCCGCCCACCCGGGCGGAAATTGCCCTGGAGCTCGGCTTCCGTTCCGCCAATGCGGCAGAAGAACATCTCCGTGCACTGGCCCGTAAAGGCGCCATCGAGATGGTACCCGGCACCAGCCGCGGCATTCGCCTGCCCGAAGTAGAGGCAGATCCCGGCTTGCCGGTGATCGGTCAGGTGGCGGCCGGTAACCCCATTCTGGCCCAGGAGAATATCGAGGACTACTGCACCCTGCAGCCGGAATTTTTCACACCGTCGGCGGATTACCTGCTGCGGGTGCGGGGTATGAGCATGAAGGATATCGGCATCCTGGACGGCGACCTGCTGGCGGTACACCGCACCCAGGACGTGCATGACGGCCAGGTGGTGGTGGCGCGGGTGGGTGAGGAAGTCACCGTGAAGCGTTTCCGCCGGGAGGGCCCGGAGGTTCTCCTGATTGCCGAGAACGAAGAATTCGAGCCCATTGTGGTTGACCTGCGGGAGCAGGAGCTGGTGATCGAGGGTCTCGGGGTCGGCGTCATTCGCCGGTCCGACCTGAACCAGGTGCATTAATTCGTCAGCGATGCCCGCGGGGGTGTCGCCAGCAGCGAGTCGGGGAGGAAGTCATGGAACAGTTGGGTTTGAGCATGAATACCGGGGCAGCGGCAACCGCCGCGCCGGCAATGGCTCCACAGCAGCCGGCACCGGTTCGCCGGCAGCCTGCGGCGGAGTTACCGGCCAGCCCCCGCGCCCATGGTATGGCGGGAAAGGCCGACGATGATGCCGCGTCACCGGAACACCGTCGCGGCAACGTGACGGAAGTGATCATGCCCCCGGGGCAGGTGGAAAATTTCCAGTTGCTGCTGCCCATGCTGACTCAGCTAAACCAGGAACGGCGCTGGCTGGCGTGGATTGACCCCCCGCAGGCGCTGGTCAGCAAGTGGCAGACCACCCATGGTATTGTCACCAGCGAACTGCTGGTGTTGCGGTCGACCCGGGATTACTCGGCCTTCGAGCTGGCGGAAATAGCCCTGGGCGCCGGTACCTGCCATGCCGTGGTGATGTGGACCAGCCGCCTGTCCAGCGGAGATTTCGGCGCGCTGGAGCAGGCATCTGCCAGGGGCAACAGCCACGGGGTCATTCTCAGGACTCGCTGATAACGGGGCCGGCCGAAAGGCTGACAAGAGCCCCGAGAAAGCAGCGGACGCCCGTTGGCGACCGGGGCAGTCGGCGTGCCCCTGCCCGGTCAGTGAAGGGTGTGGTGAGCCTGGGGCTCGAAATCTTCCAGATCGGCGTCTTCCCACTCGACGGTATCGTTAATCTGCCCTACCGCCTGTATGCCGGCGTCGATCATGGCCCGGGCTACGGTCATATCCCGGTTTTCCATCATTTCCCGGGCTTCCTGGGAAAAGGAAATTCTGACCAGTGGCGCGGAATCATCGTCCACACGCTTCAGAGCGTAGTCGCCGTTGTTCAGTTGTACGATTTCAAAGAATGAAGGTGACATAGAATCCTTACTTCGGGCCTGGTTAACGGGTTACCACTCGGCGTGCCGGTCACCCAGGTCAGTAACAAATGATTTCATGGCTGCCAGCGTCTCAAGCAGACCCTCGACGGACCGGTCGGGACCTGAAGCCACCGATACCGCGATAACGTTCTCGTCCGATACACTTTTCTGCTGCTTTGGCGGTTGGCTCTGGGCCATTTCAAGCTGATCCAGATGTTGCCACCAGCTACCCGGTGTACGGGCAAGTTCCGCCATTACGTCAGCGTCCGGTGTGCTCTCGATCAGGGCGATCAAAGCTTCCAGTGACGCCGGCATGGCCTGTTTTTCCTGGTGGTAACGGGCCACCAGTGTCAGTACCAGCTGCCGCGCCCGCAGGGACAGTTCAATGGCTCCCTGCAGGCAGGCTTCCCGCTCGGTGGCGGAGGCCTGATCCCGGGACAGCGCTGCAAGCTGGGTGGCCAGGTAGATTTTCTGTGACACCAGTGATTGCCATTGTGCTGACATATCGTGCCTGTCCCCGTGCTGCGCGTGGCTTATTGGTAAACATCCTAGTATACCAGAAGTGCCAACCGGATTCTTCTGTTAACCGGCAAACTGCCAGCCCCGGCAGTGGCCAAAGGGTCAGGACTTTTGCGGATGCTCCCCTGTATACTCACGTAAAGTCTCTGACATTCACCGGCGCCCCGTTCACGGGGGCACCGGTACAGCAGTGAGGTGGATCATGTCTGACGAAGCCAATGAGGCGCTGGCCCGCCTCGACGATCGTATCGCGGAACTGCAACAGGCGCTGCAGGACAGCGACTGGCAACGGCTGGCCGAGTTGAACGGTGATGTCCGCTCACTGGTCGACCCCGTGATGACCGCTCTCGAAAACAGGCAACTGTCGGCAGCCGCCGTTCAGCGAAGGCTTGGTGAGCTCGATGAGTTCGTGCGCCACGCCGATGAGGCTGCCCGCGAGGCGCGTCAGGAAGCGAAGGATGCCCTGGATCAGGTGGGCCAGAATCGCAAGGCTGCCAGTGCCTACGCCAGAGTGTCGAGCCGGAACAAGTAGTTCCGTTGCCGAACCGCCAATGACTGAAGCTTGCCGGATCGGGGGAAATGCAGACCCGGGTCAATCCATTGCGTCATAAAATTGACTCTCTTCGCTTAAACGTCTTAAATACCGCACAAACAAATCACGCCGTCCGGGAAGCTGTTAATGGAACAGATATCCCGGGTGACTCTCAAAATGCTGCGCTGACCAAGAGATTCCATCTGCATGTCGATGACCGATACTGTGCTGGTGTTGAGCAAGGACGCGTCACGGGCTAGAGATCTGATAACCATTCTTGAATTTGTGGGGGAGGAATCCGTCCTGGACGACGAGGCTTCCCGCAAGCTGCTCGCTGATGGTGATAGTGAGGACCTTGCCAGCCTTGGTATGGTCATCGTCGCCAGTGAGGACTGCTCACAGGTCCGCGCTGACATTGAAATGGTCTGCAAGGCCGAGGCCGGCCTGCCGCTGCTGGTTGTTGGCAACCCGGACCTGGAGCCGCTGGACAGCGACTGTCAGGCAAGGGTTATCGCCCGGCTCGAGTGGCCCCCCAATTATACCAAGTTCGTTGACTCCCGCTACCGCGCCCAGATCTATCGTGACCAATACCAGCGCAACCGGGGGCAGGGCCACGGCCAGCAACGGGGCGTGATGCTGTTCCGCTCCCTGGTGGGAACCTCCCGCAGCGTGAAGGGGGTACGGGAGCTGATGGCCCAGGTGGCCGACAAGGATGTCAGCGTGATGATTACCGGCGAATCCGGTACCGGCAAGGAAGTGGTGGCCCGTAACCTTCACTACCACTCCCCCCGTCGTGAAAAGCCGTTCGTGCCGGTGAACTGTGGCGCAATACCTGGTGAGTTGCTGGAAAGCGAGCTGTTCGGTCATGAAAAAGGTGCCTTCACCGGGGCTATCACGTCCCGGGTGGGACGCTTTGAGCTGGCGGAGGGTGGCACCCTTTTTCTTGACGAAATTGGCGACATGCCCCTCAGTATGCAGGTCAAGATTCTCCGTGTGTTGCAGGAACGCACTTTCGAGAAGGTCGGCAGCAACCGGACCCAGAGCGCGGACGTGCGGGTTGTGGCCGCTACCCACAAGAACCTCGAGGACATGATCGAGAAGGGCGATTTCCGGGAAGATCTCTACTACCGGCTGAACGTGTTTCCCATCGAAATGCCGGCCCTGCGGGAACGGGCGGAAGATATTCCGCTGCTGATCAACGAACTGATCGCGAGGATGGAAAAGGAAAAGCGAGGCTCACTGCGTCTCAATTCCGCTGCTATCCTCAGCCTGTGCCGGCACGACTGGCCGGGCAATGTCAGGGAGCTGGCCAACCTGGTCGAGCGCCTGGCCATCATGCACCCCTACGGTGTAATCGGTGTGCAGGAGCTGCCCAAAAAATTCCGTTACGTGGACAACTACGATGAAAGCCCCGTTGTGGAAGACGACGCCATGCCCTCCGGTATACCCGGTCTGGTCGGCCTTGACGCGCCCGCGTTGTTGCCGGTCAACGGCATCGACCTGAAGGATTACCTGTCCAGCCTCGAGAAGCAGCTGATTCAGCAGGCACTGGATGAAACCAATGGTGTGGTGGCCCGGGCGGCGGAGAAGCTGCGTATCCGCCGCACGACCCTGGTGGAAAAAGTCCGCAAATACGGTCTCCGGGAAGAAGAGGGCTGACGGTTTTCCGTCGGTCCCGCCTGGAAGGGGTGAAGGATTTCCCTGTAGCCGCTCCCTTCCCCTTGTAATTAAACAGAATATATAACCTGGCATGGCTTCTGCTATACAGCTCCTGAATCATTACATTATGGTCAGGGGGAAGCATGAGACAGTTCCAGACGGCAATACCTGCCTCCCGTTCCGGGGAGTCCGGCTCTGCAGCCGCCGCCGATGCCGCGGCAGAAGCCAACGACAAGGTAACCGCACTGTTTCCGGCACAGGATGACGATGCCGCTGTCGACACGGCGCTGGATCTGTTCAACCAGATGTCGCGGCAGATTACCGATTCCTACCGCACCCTCGAGTCCCGCGTGAATCAGCTTTCCGGTGAACTGACGGCAGAAAGCCGTCAGCGTCAGCATGAACTGGAAGAAAAGGAACGCCTGGCCGACCGCCTCTCGACCCTGTTATCGGCGTTGCCTGCCGGGGTCATCGTGCTCGACAGTCAGGGTGCCGTGGCCCAGTGTAATCCGGCCGCCGTTGCCCTGTTGGGCGAACCTCTGGAAGGCGAGCGCTGGGTCAGCGTGATCCAGCGTTGCTTTGCCCCCCGTCGCGACGATGGTCACGAGGTGTCCCTGAAAGATGGCCGACGCGTGAGCATCGAAATCCGCACCATGGAGAACGAACCCGGCCAGCTGATCCTGCTTACCGACCTCACCGAAACCCGTCAGCTGCAGTCACAGCTTGCCCATGCCCAGCGTCTTTCTGCCATGGGCAAGATGGTGGCCTCGCTGGCCCATCAGATCCGTACACCGCTGTCGGCTGCCATCCTTTACGGTGGCCACCTGTCCCAGCCGGACCTGGATGAAGAGCTGCGCCAGCGTTGCGCCAGCCGCCTCATGTCGCGGCTGACCCATCTGGAATCCCAGGTGCGTGACATGCTCACCTTCGCTCGGGGCGAAACCCGGCTGGCGGAGAAGCTGTCGTCGGAGCAGGTGAAAGACGGTCTGCAGGCCGCCGCCGACGGCCTGAGTCTGGCCGATGGCCAGCAGGTCAAGGTAACCACGGAAGGATCGCAGATACCGTTGATGTGCAATCGCGAGGCGCTGGTGGGGGCCTGTATGAACCTGGTCAACAACAGCCTGGAAGCCGGTGCCAACCGGGTCGCCCTGACCCTGGCGGCAACCGGTGATGAGCTGGAGATTGCTGTGGTCGACGACGGCCCGGGTTTCTCACAGGGCAAGGTCAATGAGCTGATGGAAGCCTTTTATACCACCAAGTCCCATGGCACCGGCCTGGGGCTGGCCGTCGTACAGGCAGTGGTCAAGGCCCACAACGGGCAGTTCAGCCTGGCCGCCATGCCCGGTGGCGGCGCCTGCGCGTCAATCCGGCTGCCGGCGGCCCACACTGGCGCAAGCATCCAGAACCAGAATACACACTCCTGACAGGGTACTGACAGGAAGGACAGGCGGAGAACGTCATGGCACGACCCCAGATTCTTATCGTTGAAGATGATCACGACCTGCGCGAAGCGCTGGTCACCACCCTTGAGCTGGCCCGGTTCCGGGTGCGCGAAGCCGCCAATGGCGAGAAGGCGCTGGAAGAGCTGGCGAAGGGGCAGGTGGATATGGTGGTCAGCGACGTGAACATGCCGGGCATGTCCGGCCATGATCTGCTGGGCGAGGTGCTGAGATCGTACCCTGGCCTGCCGATGATGCTGATTACTGCCTATGGCCAGATCAGCGATGCGGTAAATGCCATGCAGACCGGTGCCATTGATTATCTGGTCAAACCCTTCGAGCCCCAGGTGCTGGTGGATGCCGTGGAAAAGGTTGTCGGTGCGGCGGCCAGGCGCAATCGCCGTAGTGATGAGCCGGTGGCGGAGGACCCCATCAGCAAGCGCCTGTTCCAGCTGGCGAAGAAGGTCGCGGCCAGCGACTCCACGGTGATGATTTCCGGTGAGAGTGGCACCGGCAAGGAAGTGCTGGCACGGTTCATTCACCAGAATTCCGGCCGTAGCGACCAGCCCTTTGTGGCCATCAACTGTGCCGCCATTCCCGAGAACATGCTGGAAGCCATTCTGTTCGGTCATGAAAAAGGCGCCTTCACGGGCGCCCATGCCTCGTCGCCGGGCAAGTTCGAGCAGGCCAACGGCGGTACCATACTGCTGGACGAGATTTCGGAGATGGACCCCGGCCTGCAGTCGAAGTTGCTGCGGGTTCTGCAGGAGCGTGAAGTGGAGCGGGTTGGCGGTCGCCGCACCATCTCCCTGGATGTTCGTGTGCTGGCCACCACCAACCGGGATCTGGCGGACTATGTGCGTGAGGGTAAATTCCGGGAAGATCTGTATTACCGCCTGAGCGTGCTGCCCATGCATTGGCACCCGCTGCGGGACCGGCCACAGGATATCCTGCCGCTGGCGGATCACTTGCTGCGCCAGCACAGCCGCAAGATGAAGCTGAGCGGCGTCAGCCTGGGTGCTGAGGCACGTCAGGCCCTGCGCTATCACCGCTGGCCCGGCAATGTGCGTGAACTGGACAATGCCATTCAGCGGGCCCTGGTGTTGCATCAGGGGGCCGAGATTCAGGCCGAAGACCTTTGCCTCGACATGGGTATTACCGGTATCGAGCCCTCGCCACAGCCTTCCGCACCGGCGTCCCGGCCGCAGCCGATACCGGTCGTGCCTGATAGCGCTGGTGAGGTAGCAGCAGGCGCGGAACCGGATGGCGCTCCGTTAGCGGCAGCGACAGTGGCCGACGATGATGGCGGCTCTCTGGGTGATGAAGTCCGCCGTCGTGAATTCCGTATTATCATCGACACCCTGAGACGCGAGCGGGGCCGGCGTAACCGTGCCGCGGAACAGCTGGGCATCAGCCCACGGACTCTCCGTTACAAGCTGGCGCAGATGCGGGACTCCGGTATTGATCTGGATGCCGAGCTGGCTGTGGCCAGTTAGAACGTCTGCCTGTCAGACATTGTTTTGCTTTCGGCGCCTTCGGGCGCCGTTTTTGTTGGGGAGAGGGGCCGTCAAAAACCCGGCAGCAGCAATTTTACCCGCCATTAAATATTTCTTAAACACATGTAATTAAAGATAAAAAAGGAGTTGGTCAGTAGTTTGCATTCCGCACCCCAGACAATCTTTTAACCGTCAGCCCCTTCCGGGGCAGCGGGCACCGGAAAAGCTTTCGGAAGTCGGGAGACAAGCCATGGTCGAGCGAGCAGATATCAACAACGTTCTCTCCGAGATGCGTAACCTCCGCTCCCAGATGACGCAGAATCAGCAGATGGGGAATGACCTGGCCGTCAAGGGCCAGGTGGACAAGCCCGCCGGACCGGAAAAAGGGCAGGAGACGCCGGGGTTTGGCGATATGCTGAGCCAGGCGGTAGACAAGGTGAATGACCTGCAGTCGACCACCGGGGACATGCGGACGGCCTATGAGCAGGGCGACCCCAACGTGGACATCACTCAGGTGATGGTGGCGTCGCAGAAATCCTCGGTTGCCTTCGAAGGCCTGAGCCAGGTGCGTAACCGGGTGGTGAAGGCCTACGAAGACATCATGAACATGCCTATCTGACGCCTTCTGGCGGGCTAGACGAGTTAGCAACGGAGCAACAACATGGCCAGTGTATCCGCAGAAGCCACCTCCAACGAGCTGTCCACCACGGGCGGCGAAGAGGAAACCGAGAGCAGCAGCCCGCTGTTGTTCGGCTTCAACCGCCTGAATCTGCTGCGCCAGATTGGCCTGATGGTGGGTCTGGCCGCCAGTGTGGCCCTGGGCGTTGCGGTCGTGTTGTGGGCCCAGGAGCCCAACTACCAGCCGGTGCTGGGCGACCTGTCCAGCTACAACCCGCAGGACGTGTCCAGCATTCTTGATCAGAGTGGCATCCAGTACCGTATGGATCCGCGCACCGGTGCGCTACTGGTGGCTTCCGATGACGTTTACGACGCGCGCCTGAAGCTGGCCGCCGAGGGCGTTACCGACAAGGAAACCATGGGCTATGAAATCCTGGACCAGGAGCAGGGGCTGGGTACCTCACAGTTTATGGAAACCGTCAGTTTCCGCCGCGGCCTGGAAGGTGAGCTGGCGCGTACCGTCAGCAGCATGCGCAGTGTCAAATCCTCCCGGGTGCATCTGGCCATCCCGGAACGGTCGGTTTTCGTTCGCGACGCCCGGGAACCCAGTGCCTCGGTGTTCCTGAACCTGTTTGCCGGGCGTCGTATCGAGCAGGAGCAGATCAACGCCATCGTCAATCTGGTGGCTGGCAGCGTGCCGGAAATGAACCGCGAGAACGTCACCGTGGTCGACCAGAATGGCAACCTGCTGACCGGTCGGGACGAGGATCCCGAGCGCCAGGATATGCAGGAGCAGTATCAGTACACCGACAGGGTCGAGGAGCGGCTCACCAGGCGTGTGGCCTCCATGATCGGTCCGATTGTCGGCGACAGCCGCTTCCGCGCGGAAGTCAGCGCCGACCTGGATTTCTCGTCAGTGGAACGGGCGGAAGAGCTGTTCAATCCCGAGCAGCAGGCCGTCCGCAGCGAGCGGGAGTCGTCTGAGCAGCGTGCCAGCGGTACCCAGGGTGGCATCCCGGGTGCCTTGTCCAACCAGCCTCCGGGTGAGGCCACTGTGCCTGAGCAGGCTGGCGGCGAAGGCGAGGAAGGAGAAGAAGGCGGCGCGGGCCAGCCGGTGGATATCCGCCGTGAAAGCACCCGCAACTACGAGATTGACCGCACCGTCAGCTATATCCGTCAGGCCCAGGGCGATGTGAAGCGGCTGACCGTGGCTGTGGCGGTAGACGACAAGCGCGTTGTGAACCCGGACACCGGGGAGGTCAGCTACGAGCCCTGGCCGGAGCAGGAACTTCAGCGCCTGAACATGCTGGTGCGGGACGCCGTGGGTTACTCGGCGGCCAGGGGAGACAGCGTGACAGTGATGAATACGGCGTTTGCCCCTGAGGAGGAAGTCCAGTTCGAAGCGCCGTCCTTCTGGGAGCAGCCATGGTTCTGGAACCTGATGAAGCAGGTACTGGCGGGCGTGGTGATCCTGGCGCTGGTACTGGGTCTGCTGCGGCCGGTACTGAAGACCATTTCCGGCGGCGGTCGCCGGGATTCCGGCATGGATGAGGACGGTGTTGGTGGCTCCTACGACGATCTTGGGGGTATCGGTGGCGACAAGGCCCTGGCGGATGCCATGGGTGGTCAGGACGAGCTGCTTTTGCCCGGCGCCACGGACAGCTATGATAGGCACCTGAACGCATTGAAAGGGCTGATTGCCGAAGACCCTGCCCGGGTTGCTCAGGTAATGCGCCAGTGGGTGAATGTTGATGAGTGAAAACAACCAGGACAATGACGGCAAGCAGCTGCGTCGCAAGATTCCCCGGGTCGAGCAGGCCGCTATCCTGCTGATGTCACTGGGGGAGTCTGATGCGGCGGAGGTCCTCAAGCACATGGGGCCCAAGGAAGTGCAGCGCGTGGGTGTCGCCATGGCGCAGATGAAGGACGTCAGTAAGGAGGAAGTGTCCTATGTGATGGACGAGTTCGTTGGCGCCGTGGGTGGCCAGACCGGCCTGGGCGTGGGCAACGACGATTACATCCGCACCATGCTGACCCAGGCCCTGGGCGACGACAAGGCCAACAGCCTGATTGATCGCATCCTGATCGGTGGCGATACCACCGGCCTGGATACCCTCAAATGGATGGAGCCCCGGGCGGTGGGCGACATCATCCGTTACGAGCACCCCCAGATACAGGCCATTGTCATCTCCTATCTGGACCCGGACCAGGCGGCCGAGATTCTCGGAACCCTTGACGACAAGGTGCGCCTGGACGTGATGATGCGGGTGTCGACCCTGGAAAGCATTCAGCCCCAGGCTATGCGGGAGCTTAACGACATCCTCGAGAAACAG
This sequence comes from Marinobacter zhanjiangensis, assembly GCF_014651935.1. GTDB lineage: Bacteria > Pseudomonadota > Gammaproteobacteria > Pseudomonadales > Oleiphilaceae > Marinobacter > Marinobacter zhanjiangensis. Next base: position 84,255 of record NZ_BMXV01000002.1, read on the forward strand.
TTCTCCGGCGGTTCCGCCGCCCAGACCAGCCGTATCGGCGGGGTCAAGCGTGCGGCGGACATCATGAACTTCATGGACCGCTCCATCGAGGGCGGGCTGATGGATTCCATCAAGGATATGGATCCGGACCTGGCCTCCACCATCGAGGACCTCATGTTCGTCTTCGACAACCTGGTGGATATTGAAGACCGTGGCATTCAGGCGCTGCTGCGTGAGGTATCGTCCGATGTTCTGGTGGTCGCACTCAAGGGAGCTGACGATGCCGTCAAGGACAAGATCTTCCGTAACATGTCCAAACGTGCCGCTGAGCTGCTGCAGGATGACCTCGAAGCCAAGGGCCCGGTAAAGGTCAGCGAAGTGGAGGCCGCCCAGAAGGATATCATCACCATTGCCCGCCGCATGGCGGAAGCCGGTGAGATTACCCTCGGTGGTGCCGGCGAAGAAATGATGTGATGAAAGACCCGCGCCGCCGCACCCGTATTCCCCCGGAAGAACTCAGCGCCTGGGAGCGCTGGGAGTTGCCGCTGCTGGACGATCGCGGCAACGAGGTACCCCGGGAGGAAGAGCAGGAGGTCAAACCGCTGACCGCGGCCGATATCGAAGCCATCCGCCAGTCCGCCTGGGAGGAGGGCCTGGAGGAAGGGCGTCAGGCCGGCCACGAGAAAGGGCTCGAACAGGGGCTTGAGGAAGGCCGGGAGCAGGGTTACCAGGAAGGCCGGGAAACCGGTGAACAGGAAGGCCGCGAACAGGCGGAATCCGACACCCGGGCAGAAATCGACGAAAAACTGACACGGCTGGAGTCGGTGATGGGCGAGCTGCTGGCGCCCATTGAGCGCCATCAGAACGAGCTTGAGTCGGCGCTGGTCAATCTGGCCACGGTGCTGGCCCGGGCGGTCATTTATCGCGAACTGTCGGTGGATTCGTCACAGATCACCCAGGTGGTTACCGATGCGGTCAGCAGCCTGCCGTCGACCCGGGAAAACGTGCGCGTACGGGTTCATCCTTCCGATGCCCAGTGGGTGCGGGAAGCGGCCAGCCGCCTGGATGCCGAGATGTCTGTTACCGGCGACGACAGTATTCTCGCTGGTGGCTGCAAGGTGGAAACCCGGCATTCCCTGGTGGATTACACCGTTGAGAAGCGGTTCCAGAAGGCCGTCCAATCGATGCTGGAGCAGCAGCTCGGGTCGGCCTCGGCTGGCGAGAGTGAGGAGCTTGCATCCGCTATGGGCGACCTCTCTGATTTTCATCGTGATGTTCTGGAGGAATCGGGGGAGTCGGACGATGACCAGCAGCCTGGCTGAACGCCTTCAGCAACTGACCGACAATGTGCCGCCGAAACCCCGGCCGGAACTGTCAGGACGCCTGACCCGCATGGTGGGTCTGACCCTGGAATGCGTGGGCTGCCCGATGGTGGTGGGAGACCGCTGCCTGATTCAGGGCCAGGACAGCGCCACGGTAGAGGCGGAAGTGGTGGGCTTCGAGGATGAGCGGGTCTACCTCATGCCGTTGACGGCCATTGATGGCCTGCGCCCCGGTGCCCTGGTGATTCCCTTCTCCGCCGCCAGCCGGGTGCCGGTTGGCAACGGTTTGCTGGGGCGGGTGGTCAACGGCAACGGCGAACCCCTGGACGACAAGGGCCCCCTGGAGGTCGAGGCGCGGGTTCCCCTGTCCGGCGATATTATCAATCCCCTCAACCGGGCGCCGGTACGAACGGCCATGGATGTGGGTATTCGCAGTATCAATGCCCTGCTGACGGTTGGCCAGGGGCAGCGCCTGGGCCTGTTTGCCGGCAGCGGCGTGGGCAAGAGCGTGTTGCTGGGCATGATGACGCGCTTCACCGATGCTGACATCACCGTGGTTGGCCTGATTGGTGAACGGGGCCGTGAGGTCAAGGAGTTCATCGACGACATCCTGGGGGACGACGGGCTGTCCCGCTCCGTGGTGGTGGCCTCGCCGGCGGACGACTCTCCCCTGATGCGGCTGCGGGCCGCCATGCTCACCACCCGGATCGCGGAATACTACCGTGACCAGGGCAAGCGCGTGCTGCTGCTGATGGACTCCCTGACCCGCTATGCCCAGGCCCAGCGGGAAATTGCCCTGGCGGTGGGCGAGCCCCCTGCTACCAAGGGGTATCCGCCCTCGGTGTTCGCCAAGCTGCCGCAGCTGGTGGAGCGAACCGGTAACGGCAAGCCCGGGGGTGGCTCGATCACCGCGTTCTACACCGTGCTGACGGAAGGGGATGACCAGCAGGATCCGGTGGCGGACTCCGCCCGCGCCATTCTTGACGGGCATATTGTGCTGTCCCGCCGCCTGGCTGAAGAAGGCCACTACCCGGCCATCGATGTGGAAGCCTCGGTCAGCCGGGTCATGCCCCATGTCACTGAAAAGGATCATTTCGCCCGGGCGCAGCGCTTCAAACAGACCTATTCCCGTTATCAGCAGGCCCGTGACCTGATCAGCGTGGGTGCCTATGTGAAGGGTTCAGATCCGGAAACCGACTTCGCCATCCGCTACATCGACCGTATGCGGGACTTTCTGCAGCAGGGTCTGAACGAGGCCTCTCCCTATCGTGAATCGGTAGACCAGCTGCTCTCGCTGTTGCCCGAGCAAGCGCCGGCGCAAGGGGCCGAAAAGGCCCGCAATGGAGGTAATCAATGACAGCGCGTTCGCAGCGGCTGCAGGTGGTTCTGGCTCTGGAGGAACGCAAGGAGCAGCGGGCGCTGGATGTGATGAACGAGGTGCGCAGCCAGTGGCAGGCCGAACAGGATCGGCTGGAGGAGCTGCAACGATACCAGCAGGAGTATCACCAGCAGATGCGCGCCCAGCAGCAGGGGACCGTGCCCGTCACCCGCCTGCAGGGGTGGCAGAGCTTCATTTCCCGCCTGGACTTGCTGATCGGCGACCAGCAAACCCGGATTACCCGTGCCGCCGAGCGTCTGGAGCAGGCCCGCCAGCAGTGGCAGCAAGCCTGGGAGCGGCGCCGGGGCATGGAAAAGTACGTTGATACCTGCCGCGCCCAGGAGCAGCGCGACCGTGACCAGGCGGAACAGAAGCAGGCCGATGAAGCGGCCATGCGTCAGTTTTCCCGCCGTCGTCAGTGACCCCGTAAACGCCGCCCTGCCGGCGCTCAGGCCCGTGGCCGAGGCGCAGTGACCTTGTATTGCAATACAAATCCGGTTCCATTGACTATCCTGAAGGGGCACTTTCCCGGCCATCTTTTTGTGGAGGAAACCTATGCCGGTGAACACCCGACGAAGTGATGATGGTGAAACGCGGATCATTGCGATCGAAGGCCGTTTCGATTTCAGCACTCACCAGGCATTCCGCGATGCCTACGAGAAGGATTCCGAGGGCATACGGCACTGGGTGGTGGATATGTCCGATACCACTTACCTGGACAGCTCCGCCCTGGGCATGCTGCTGTTGCTGCGGGATTTCGCTGGTGGCGACCAGGCCAGCATCCGCATCAAGAACTGCAACAACGATGTTCGCCGTATCCTGACCATTTCCAATTTCGAGCAGCTGTTTGCCATAGAGTGATGTTCCGGAAAGTTGTGTCCGGGTTCTGCCACACCGGTGAGAGGACGCGCCAGTGACGGATTCCGCAAATCCCAGGCAGCTGCGACTGCTGATTGCCGATGACAGTAACACTGACCGGTTGATACTCCAGGCCATCCTGACCCGGCAGGGCCATGAGGTGCAGGCGGCCGTGGACGGTGAGGCCGCTGTGAACCTTTACGAGTCCTGGCAGCCCGACATGGTGCTGCTGGATGTGATGATGCCCCGGCTCGATGGCGTTGAAGCCGCCCGACGTATCAAGGAGCTGGCCGGGGAGCGGCTGGTGCCGGTGATTTTCCTGACCTCCCTGTCCGATTCCGGCGCGCTGGCGCAGTGCCTGGAGTCCGGCGGCGACGACTTTCTGCCCAAACCCTATAACCCGGTCATCATCCGGGCCAAGCTGGGCGCCTTCGATCGCATGCGCCGCATGCACGAGACACTGACCCGGCAGCGGGATCTGATACGGGAGCGCAACGAGCAACTGCTGTCGGAACAGGTGACGGCCCGCCGGGTATTCGACAACATTGCCCATACCGGCTGCCTGGATGTGGCCGACATCCGTTACCACGCCTCGCCCCTGTCAGTGTTCAATGGCGACATCCTGTTTGCCTGCCCCAGGCCGGCTGGCGGCATGCACCTGCTGGTGGGGGACTTCACCGGCCACGGTCTGCCGGCCGCCATAGGCGCGCTGCCGGTGGCCGAAATCTTCTATGGCATGACCAGCAAGGGCTTCAGCGGCCCGGATGTGTTGCGGGAACTGAACCAGAAACTGGTTCGCATCCTGCCTACCGGCATCTTCTGCTGTGCCTGTTTCGTGGAGGTGGATTTTCGCGATCGTCGCGTCCGTGCCTGGAACGGTGGTTTGCCCGACGGCTTTATCCTGCGCGTGGATGGCAGTCGGGATACCCTGCCGTCAACCGGGCTGCCCCTGGGTGTGCTCGCGCCTGAACGATTCGCCGCTTCCATGTCCGAATATGTGGTGCGGCCGGGGGATCAGCTTCTGCTGATGACCGATGGTGTTCTGGAGGCCGGCAACGCCGGGGGTGACTGGTTCGGCGAGCAGCGCCTGGCCAGGGTCCTCGACGAATGCCCGGCGGACACGTCCCCGGCCGACTTCCTGGTGGAACAGGTGCAGGCGTTCAGTGGTCGTAGCGAAGATACCGACGACCTCACCATACTGGCGCTGAAGATATCGGCGGATGACCCGGTGGCCAGCCGGCCTCCGAAGGCCAGTCATTCAGCCCTGACCGGGCCCGCTTCCTGGTCTTGCCGTTATCAGTTGGACGGTGAAACCCTGGCGGGGTTCAACCCGCTGCCACTGTTGCTGCATGTATGCATGGCAGTTGCCGGCCTGCGTCAGCACAGTGGTCCGGTCTACACCATACTGTCAGAACTCTACAACAATGCCCTTGAGCACGGGATACTCCAGCTGTCGTCGTTGTGGAAGGATGGCGCGGAGGGTTTCAACCGGTATTATGCTGAACGTCAGGCACGTCTGAAACAGGTGGGCAGCGACCAGTACATACGGTTTGACCTGGAGCACCGGATGCGTGCTTCCGGGGGGCGGCTGATCATCCGCTGCCAGGATTCCGGCAAGGGGTTCAAGGTTGACCGCAACCCCGGGCCGGTTCTGTCAGTGGGTTCGGAACGGGCGTTTGCCGGGCGGGGGATCCCGCTGATACAGCAGTTGTCCAGTGATCTGACATACAATAAGGAAGGAAATTGTGCCGAAGTAGTATATGATTGGAAGTCAGTTGATACCGGTTTTGAGGAGCGCGCCGGCTTTTCGGATTGATGTCCGGGCAATGGGTTGTATTTTTTTGATACACCCAGATTATAGGTACAAAATACATCAAGAGCCTGATGTATCTTTGGCTCCCAAGAGGTTGGTTATGAACGACAAGCCACACCTTGATGAAGAAGCTCTGGCAGAACTGCGGGATGTGATGGAGGATGAATTTGATATCCTCATACAGACCTACATCACCGATTCCAGCGAACGTATTAAAGCACTTCATCAGGCACTTTCCGGTAACGACCAGGATTCCTTTGCCAAGACCGCGCATAGTTTCAAGGGCAGCAGTATCAACATCGGGGCCTCTCGTCTGGGAGATCTCTGCCTGTCCGCCGAAAAGGCTGGCCGCGAAGGGCGCCTGGACGACGCCAGGCAGGTGCTGCCCGAGCTGGAAGCCGAGTTTGTTACCGTTCGCCGAATGATGGAAGAATCCCTCCACGTTTAGCTTCCTGGCCCGATCAGGCTGCCTGGCACTGCTTTTGCGTTTGGCACCGCTTTTGCAATAGTCCTGATGAACACGCCCCGAGGGGCGCCCACAGTGAATCAGCGGCAAGAGGTTGCCATGTCCGGAATGGTGCTAACCCAACTACTCAACCCTGAATCGGGTATTGACCGTCCCGCCGCCGACAAGTCCCGGGACGGTGTCGGCCAGGGCCGACCCGAGAGCGGGCCCAGTCGGTATGACGAAGTGGTCCGCCAGCAGGAGAAGCGCCTGGAGCAACGACGTGCCCAGGAGCGCGACGTCCAGCAAAAGCGCCAGGAAGCTCGCCAACAGGAAGCTCGGCAACAGGAAACGCATCAGCAGAAAACGGCCCAGCAGAACGACAAGCCGGCAAAGCCAGGCGCCGATGACCAACGGGCGGAAAAGTCCACCCGGGCGGCAAATGAACGCCGCACCGACACCGATCAGGCCGGCCGGTCCCGGGAGCAGGCCGGGCGCGCCGAAGAAGGGTCCGGACGTACCGCAGAAAACTCAGAGACCGTAACAAAGACCGATGCGGGCGGTCAGGTGGATAGCAGCGATGATCAGCCGGTGGTTTTCGAGATGGTGGAGACCCTGGACGGCGCTGACGATGCCGGCATCGTGGGGCTGGTATCAAGCGGACAATCCCCGGAACAGAAACTGATGGCGCCAAGCGGCGAATCCGCCCGTTCTGCGGCCCGGGTGATGGCCTCCCTGACCGGAACCGGCCAGAAACCGGGTGGTCTGCCGACCACGGGCGCGATCTTTGCCGCCATGCTGGAAGCGGGGCAGGAAAAGGGCAAGCCGGGCGGTGATCTGTTGGCAGGGCTGCAGGGCAGCAACCTCCAGGGCCTGGCGGACAGCACCACCGCCAAAGCCACCGATAGCCTGACGGCCCAGGTGACAACCCGCCTTGCTGCGCCGGAGCTGTCGCAGCCCCTCAACCAGTCCGCGAGCCTTCGCGGGGTCGACGCCCAGGCGTTGATGAAGAACTACAGCACCAGTGTCGACGTGCCGGTCGGGGCCGATGAATGGGGCGAAAAGGTGATGGGCAAGCTGGCGTGGCTGACCGCCAGCCAGATGTCGGTGGCGGAGATTCATATAACGCCACCGGATATGGGTCCGCTGGATGTCCGGGTTCAGGTGCAGAATGATCAGGCGGTGGTCAGTGTGCATGCGACCACACCGGCGGTGCGGGAACAGCTCGAACTCCATGGCCATCGTTTGCGGGATATGCTGAACGAACAGGGCCTGAGCCTGGAAGGGTTTGACGTATCCGACTCCCCCGGACGGGAGGCGGCGGACCAGCAGGGCGAGGGTGAGCAGTCCGGCGACGGCCGGTCCGGGCAGTCTCTGGCCGGCAATGAGGCGACCGGTGAGGCTGATATAACCGAAACCGGAGAGCTGGACCTTTCCTGGAAAGGCGAACTGGACCTGTACGCCTGATCCGGCGTACGGGCCCGGGATTAGCCAGACCCTGATCCAGCGGTTACACTTTGCACAGTAGAGGAAAAGCCAGCCTGAGGGCTGGCTTTTTTGTAGTACGGCTACCGGGAGCCGTACCGGAAAGGCGCAAATGGAATTATTGGCTCGGGGTTTGCTTTACCTCTTGTGAACAGGGATTTTCAGGCAATGATCGGCAAAAAATTGACGGAATTCTGAATGGCTGAAAATAACGAAGTGGCGGCAGCGCCGAAAAAGAAGGGTCGGCTCAAGACGATCCTGCTGTTGATTGTGGTGCTGGTGTTGGCAATAGGCCTGTCCATCGCAGGAACCTTGTGGTTCCTCGGCCAGGGCGACGACAGCACGGCCGACGGCGACACAGAGGCGGCCGCCGAGGAAGTCTTCGTGCCGGCCAGCTACCTGGTGATGGACAAGCCGCTGGTGACCACCATCAGCAACCCGGGCAGGCAGCGATACATTCAGGTCTACCTGGCCCTGGAGTCCAGCCAGGAGGCGGCGTTGCAGGCCGCCCGGAAGCACTTGCCGTTATTGCGCAACGCACTGATTTCCGAGTTGGGCACATCGGAATTCACGGCACTGCAGACAGTGGAAGGGCGACAGGCCCTGCCAGAGCGTTTGCTGGCAACGGTCAACACGACCCTGGAAGCGGAGGGAGAGCCCGCCGTGGACCGGGTTCTGTTACGGAACTTTGTCGTTCAGTAAAACGTGATTCAGTGAAAACCGTTCAGGGCAGGGACCGACCGATGCACCGGTCATGTCCGACTGAACTGCAGGCAGTCAGAGGCTGAAACTATGCAGGATCTACTCTCGCAGGACGAAATCGATGCGCTACTCCACGGTGTGGACGATGGCGACGTTGATACCTATGACGAGACCGACGAAGAGGGTGTCAAGAGCTACGACCTGGCCAGCCAGGACCGTATTGTTCGTGGCCGGATGCCCACCCTCGAAATGATCAACGAGCGTTTCGCCCGCTATACCCGCATCAGTCTGTTCAACCTGCTGCGCCGCAACGCCGATGTATCCACCGGTGGCATCCAGATCATGAAGTTCGGTGAGTACATCCACACCCTGTATGTGCCCACCAGCCTCAACCTGGTCAAGGTACGGCCGCTTCGCGGGGCCGGGCTGTTTATCCTGGATGCCAAGCTGGTGTTCAAGCTGGTGGACAACTTTTTCGGTGGTGAGGGCCGCCACGCCAAGATCGAGGGGCGGGAGTTCACCCCCACCGAAACCCGCATTGTGCAGATGGTTCTCGACCAGGTGTTCGTGGACATGCGGGAAGCCTGGCAGGCGGTTCTCAAGGTGGATTTCGAGTACCTGAGTTCAGAGGTCAACCCGGCCATGGCGAATATCGTCAGCCCCAGTGAGGTGGTGGTGATCAGCACCTTCCACGTGGAGCTGGACGGCGGCGGTGGCGAGCTGCACATGGCGCTGCCGTACTCCATGATCGAACCCATCCGGGAGATACTTGATGCCGGCGTGCAGAGTGATATCGACGATGTTGACGAGCGCTGGGTCAATGCCCTGCAGGAAGACATCAAGGATGTGGTGGTGCCGGTGAATGCCATGGTGTGCCGGCGCCGGATCTCGTTGCGGGAGGTGGCCAATTTCAAGGCCGGTGACGTGATTCCGGTGGAAATGCCCGAGACCATGGACATGACCGCCAACGGCATTCCCATCTACAAGGCAACCCTGGGGACCCGTGACGGCAAGATGGCCCTGAGAATCAGGGAACGCGCCAAGATTCCGAAGGTGAAAAAACAACTGAAGGTAGGTAAACATGGCTGACGACGACAACAAAGACGACCGCGAGCTCAGTGAGGACGAAAAACTGGCGGCCGAGTGGGAAGCTGCCATGGAGGAGTCCGGCGACGATGACGGCGATGAGTCGTCCGCAGACGATCGCAACGATGAATGGGCCGCCGCGATGTCGGAAGCCGAGGACGGCGGGGACTCGAAGAGTGCTGGTGACAAGGGTACAGACAGTGCCGGCAGGCAGGTAAAGGCCGCGCCCATGGAGGACTTCGGCGACGTTACGGAGCCCCAGGGGATTCCGGGTACCGAGCCGGACCTGGACGTGATTCTGGATATCCCGGTGACCATCTCCATGGAGGTGGGCAATACCCAGATTCCCATCCGCAACCTGCTGCAGCTCAACCAGGGCTCGGTGATCGAGCTCGACCGCCTGGCCGGCGAGCCTCTTGACGTGCTGGTCAACGGTACCCTGATTGCCCACGGTGAGGTGGTCATGGTGAACGAGAAGTTCGGTATCCGCCTGACCGACGTTATCAGCCCCGGCGAGCGCATCAAGCGCCTGCAGAAATAATCATGGTCTGGCGATCCGGCAGTCTGTCCGCGGCGGTGTTTCTGACCCTGTTGCCCGCTCTGGCTATTGCCCAGGAGACCACCACGCCGGTGTCACCGGAGTCCGGCGGGTCGTCGGGGCAGGGCGATGCCATTGCGTCACTGACAACCATGGGCATCGGCCTGCTGGTGGTGGTGGCGCTGATCTTCGGCTGCGCCTGGCTGGTAAAGCGCATGAGCGGCCTGACCGGGATGAATTCCGGCACCATGAAGGTAGTCGCTGTCATGGGCCTGGGTGCCCGGGAAAGGATTGCCCTGATCGACGTGGCAGGCACCCAGATCCTGGTGGGTATCACGCCCTCTGCCATCCGCACCCTGCACGTGTTCGATGAGCCGGTCGTCAGCCCGGGGCAGGAAGCCAGCGGTGATTTTGCCCGCAAGCTTCATGGCCTGATCGGCCGCAAATGGAAACCGGACAGCGCAGACCACCGTCAGGGAGGGCCGGACTGATGCGCTGGCTGTTGATTCTGGCGGGGCTGATGCTGGCCCCGGACGTATTGGCCCAGGACGGCTTTGGCGGCATTCCCGGCATACCGGCGGTGACCATGACCCCGGGCGAGGAGGGGCAGGAATACTCGGTTACCCTGCAGATCCTGGCCTTCATGACGGCGCTGACCTTCCTGCCGGCCATGCTGATGATGATGACCTCGTTCACCCGCATCATCGTGGTGTTTGCCATCTTGCGCCAGGCCCTGGGCCTGCAGTCGACGCCGTCGAACCAGATCCTCCTCGGGCTGGCGCTTTTCCTGAGCATTTTCATCATGAAGCCGGTGTTCGAGGAGGCCAACCAGGTGGGGTTGCAACCCTACATGGCGGAGGAGATCACCTCCCTGGAGGCGGTGGAGGCAGCCAGCGGCCCCTTCCGGGAGTTCATGCTGGCGCAGACCCGGGAAAGCGACCTGGGGCTGTTCATGCGCATTGCCGACGAGCAGTACGACACTCCCCAGGATGTCTCGTTCTGGGTGCTGATGCCGGCCTTTGTCACCAGTGAGCTGAAAACCGCCTTTCAGATCGGCTTTATTCTGTTCATCCCCTTTCTGATCATCGACATGGTGGTGGCGAGCGTGCTGATGGCGATGGGTATGATGATGCTGTCGCCCATCATTATCTCGCTGCCGTTCAAGATCATGCTGTTCGTGCTGGTGGACGGCTGGGCGCTGATCATGGGCACACTGGCTGCCAGCTACGGAATATAGGGAGTTTGCCATGACACCGGAAACCGTTATCGACATCATGCGCGAAGCACTGTGGATGATCGTGATGCTGGCTACCCTGATTATCGGTCCGGGGCTGGCAATCGGCCTGGTGGTGAGTACTTTTCAGGCCGCCACCCAGATCAACGAGCAGACCCTCAGTTTCCTGCCGCGGTTGCTGGTTACCCTGTTGATGATCATCTTTGCCGGGCCCTGGATGCTGACCCAGTTGCTGGACCATGCCGAAGGGCTGATCGGCAGCATTCCGTACCTGATCGGATGAGGCGGGCATGATCCCCGCCGATCTGAGCGCGGAGGTGATCAGCCAGTGGGTGGGCCAGCACCTCTGGCCGTTGTTCCGTATTGCCAGTTTTTTCATGGTGATACCGTTCATCGGCACCCAGCTGGTGCCGGCGCGGATTCGTCTGGGGCTGGCACTGCTGACCACCATCCTGATTGTTCCCATGTTGCCGCCAGTCCCGCAGGTGGAAGCGCTCAGCGGCGATGCGGTGATCATTACCCTGCAGCAGATCCTGATCGGCGTCGGTATGGGGTTCGCGCTGACCGCGCTGTTCCAGTTGTTTGTGGTCGCCGGCCAGATGATAGCCATGCAGATGGGGCTCGGTTTCGCCTCCATGAACGATCCCGCCCATGGGGTGAACGTCACCATCCTGTCCCAGATCTACAGCATCACCATCACGCTGCTTTATCTGTCGATGAATGGTCATCTGGTGGCCATCGAGGTATTCCTGGAGAGCTTCCGCACCATTCCCATCGGCATGGAAGGGCTGGGCCAGGAGGGCGTCTGGCAGCTGGCCCATCGGATCAGCTGGATGTTCGTGTCAGCCGTGCTGCTGGCACTGCCGGCGGTGACCGCTGTTTTCATCGTCAATATTTCCTTCGGTGTCATGACCCGGGCGGCACCGCAGATGAATATCTTCGCCCTGGGTTTCCCGATTGGCCTGATTTTTGGATTGTTCTCTATCTGGGTGCTGCACGCCAATTTTCTGCCACATTTCGAGCAGTACACCCGCGAGACTTTCCAATTCATGCGACAGCTTCAGGGGCAACCCTGAGCTAACAGTGACGGGCCATGGCTGAAGAGAACGACAACAGTCAGGAAAAAACGGAAGAACCGACCCCCAAACGGCTCGACAAAGCCCGTGAGGACGGCCAGACCGCTCGTTCCAAGGAGCTGGCGACCATGGCGGTGTTGCTGGCGGGCGCCGGCGGTCTGCTGGTGTTCGGCAAGGGCCTGGCGATGTCCCTGGAGTCCATCATGCGGGGGGCCTTCGTGCTGGAACGCGGCGAGATCTTCGATACCCGTTTCATGAGCACGCAGCTGGTCGGTTCCGCCTGGGAGGCGACCGTTGCCCTGAGCCCGCTGTTGTTGGTGCTGCTGATTGCGTCCATTGCCGGCCCCATCGGTATCGGTGGTTTGTTGTTCAGTGGCAAGGCGATTGCCCCGAAGTTCAATCGCATGGACCCCTTCAAGGGGCTCAAGAAGATGTTTTCAATGCGGTCGCTGATCGAGCTCGTCAAGGCGATTGCCAAGGTCTCGCTGGTGCTGGCCGTCGCGATTCTTATACTGAACCTGCGTACGGATGATCTGCTGAGCATTTCCGAGGAGCCTGCCGTGCCGGCCATGGCGCATGTGGTCTGGACGCTGGCGTGGAGTTTTTTCCTGCTTGCGTGTGCAACCATTGTGATTGCCATCATTGATGTTCCCTTCCAGATCTACGATCACCAGAAGAAGCTGCGCATGACCAAGCAGGAGGTGAAGGACGAGCACAAGGACACGGAGGGCAAGCCGGAGGTCAAGGGCAAGATCCGTCAGTTACAGCGCGAGATGGCCCAGCGGCGGATGATGCAGGATGTGCCCGGCGCTGATGTGGTGATTACCAACCCGACCCACTATGCGGTGGCACTGAAGTATGACCAGAAGTCGATGGGGGCGCCGGTGGTGGTGGCCAAGGGTTCCGATGAGGTCGCCTTCAAGATCATGGAGATTGCCCGCGAACACAAGGTGGATGTGATGCGTGCGCCGCCGTTGACCCGGGCGGTGTATCACAACACCAAAATCGGGGAGGAGATTCCCGACGGCCTGTACATGGCGGTGGCCCAGGTGCTGGCCTATATCTTCCAGCTGCGGCAGTTCCGCAAGGGGCATGCGACCAAGCCTACCGTGCCGAATATGCCTATTCCCAGGGATATGCGGCGGGATTTGTGACGTCGGTTTTGTATCGGAGGGATTGATTTCGGCGTCAGATTGCGTGTCATGGGGCATGCACAGACTGGCCGGGGGGCTTTCTTCACCGCATCGGAGGGGCGTCCTGCCACCCCAATGCTACCGCGACATCCCTGTCGCTGTTACGAAAGCCCCCCGGCCAATCTGCGCCCGAACAGTGTTGCTGGCCGCAGAATAAAAGACACTGGCACCAAGTATTCGAGTTGCCGCCTCCCCCATTAGAGGCGGCGCCATACGAGCTTGCTTAGTGCTCATGTTGATGAGCACGCTCACCCCACGCCGAATCAGCCCCGGGCAGTAGCAGATTCAGGGCGATGGCAACGATGCCGGAAAGGGCAATCCCCTCCACGCCGAGGATGCTCATGCCGCCGATACCGAAGACCAGTGTGACGCCCACAATGACCAGGTTACGGGCCTGGGACAGGTCTACCTGGTTGCGGATCAGGCTGTTGAGACCGACCACGGCGATGGAGCCGAACAGCAGGCACAGGATGCCGCCCATGACCGGTACCGGGATGGTCTGCAGGGCCGCGCCGAACTTGCCGACGAAGGCCAGCACAATGGCAACGCCTGCTGCCCAGATCATCACCCTCGGGTTGAAGTTCTTCGTCAGCATCACCGCGCCGGTGACTTCCGAATAGGTGGTATTGGGCGGACCACCCAGGAAAGCGGCGGAGCTGGTGGCCAGGCCGTCGCCCAGCAGGGTGCGGTGCAGGCCCGGCTTCTTCAGGAAGTTCTTGCCGGTCACATTGCTGATGGCCAGCACGTCGCCGATGTGCTCGATGGCCGGGGCAATGGCTACCGGAATCATGAACAGGATCGCGCCCCAGCTGAAGCTCGGCGCCTGGAAGGCCGGCATCGAGAACCACGCCGCCTCGGCAATGGGTGTGAAGTCCACGATCACCGGCGTCAGGCCGGTGGTGCCGGCGAAAAAGGAAAGCAGATACCCCACCACGATACCGAACATGATGGGAATCAGGCGGAAGATACCCCTGGCCCACACCGACACCACCACGGTTACCAGCAGCGAGATCATGGCGATGATCACGGCGGGCTGGTAGGGCACCAGCTCGGTACCGCCATCACCGGTATGGCCGGTGGCCATGTTGACAGCGACCGGCGCCAGGCCCAGGCCGATCACCATGATTACCGGACCAATCACCACCGGCGGCAGCAGGCGGTTGACGAAACCGGTGCCGCGCATGCGCACGGCGCCACTGAGCAGGATGTAGAGAATGCCGGCGGCCACCAGGCCACCGAGGATCTCCGGAATGGCGAACTGGCTTTTCGCCGCCATGATCGGGGCGATAAAGGCAAACGACGAGGCCAGGAACACCGGCACCTTGCCACCGGTCACGATATGGAAAATCAGCGTGCCCATGCCGGCGGTAAATAGTGCCACACTCGGGTCCAGCCCGGTGAGCAGGGGCATCAGCACCAGTGCACCAAATGCCACCAGCAACATCTGGGAGCCGGCCAGTGCCTGGCGCCAGACCGGATCGCCGGCGTAGTCCTCCCGCAGGGAGGTGGTGTGATCGGTATCCTGCATGTCAGACATCCTTCTGCTTGGTGCCAAAGATCTTGTCGCCGGCATCACCAAGACCAGGCAGGATGTAGCCTTTCTCGTTGAGTCGCTCATCGATGGAGGCGGTGTAGATGGATACGTCCGGATGTTGTGCCAGTACCTTCTCGACGCCTTCCGGCGCCGCTACCAGAACCAGTGCGCGGATCTCGGTACTGCCTGCCTTCTTGAGCAGGTCGATGGTGGAAATCAGTGAACCGCCGGTGGCGAGCATGGGGTCGACAATCAGCGCCATGCGCTGGTCAAGTTCGCCCACCAGTTTTTCCAGGTAGGTGGAGGCTTCCAGGGTTTCCTCGTTGCGAATCTGGCCCACCACGCTGACCCGCGCCACCGGAATCAGTGTCAGCACGCCGTCGAGCATGCCCAGGCCGGCCCGCAGGATGGGTACGATGGTCACTTTCTTGCCACCGATCTGCTCCACTTCCACCGGGCCTGCCCAGCCTTCGATGGTTTCCTTGCTGAGGATGAAATCCTGGGTTGCTTCGTAGGTCAGCAGGGCAGCCACTTCCTGGGCCAGCTCCCGGAAATTCTTGGTGCTGATGTCCGCGCGGCGCATGATGCCGAGCTTGTGTTGTATCAGTGGGTGTTTGACTTCGTGAATGGGCATGGCTCACCTGTCGACTGGTCGGGTGGAATTTGCGCAAGGATACCGTATCGGGAGGGTTCAGTCAGGGGGAGTCTGAAGATTCTGTAAGAAATGGTATGGATCTTGCCGCTGTCACTGGTGAAGCGATCCGGGCGTCAAAAAACCGACCCGGGCCAAAGCGTGATTGCTGTCAGCCGTGGAGAGTTCCTTCAAGATGGATCGGGCCCTTGTCCTGAACAACGTCAAAACCCTGACACGGGGGAACCTGGGTGTTCCCGTGATGCTCATGGCATTGCTGGGTATGATGATCCTGCCCATGCCGGCGTTCCTGCTGGACGTGCTGTTCACGTTTAATATCGCGCTCTCCATTACCATCCTGCTGGTGTGTGTCTACGCCCTGCGGCCCATGGAATTTGCAGCCTTCCCCACGGTGTTGCTGGTGGCCACGCTGCTGCGTCTGGCCCTGAACGTGGCCTCGACCCGGATTGTACTGCTCAATGGCCACGAGGGCGGTGACGCTGCGGGCAAGGTGATCGAATCCTTCGGCGCGGTGCTGATTGGCGGTAACTACGCCGTTGGTCTGGTGGTGTTCGCCATTCTCATGATCATCAACTTCCTGGTGGTTACCAAGGGCGCCGGACGGGTGTCCGAGGTGAGTGCCCGCTTCACCCTGGATGCCATGCCCGGCAAGCAGATGGCCATTGATGCCGACATGAACGCGGGCCTGATCAATCAGGAGGAAGCCAAGCACCGGCGTGAGGAAATTGCCCAGGAGGCTGACTTCTACGGCTCCATGGACGGTGCCAGCAAGTTTGTCAAAGGTGATGCGGTGGCCGGCCTGCTGATCCTGTTTATCAACCTGATCGGTGGCATCGCCATCGGTATGCTCCAGCACAGCCTGGCGTTCATGGACGCCACCCAGACCTACGCATTGCTGACCATTGGTGACGGTCTGGTGGCACAGATTCCGTCGCTGCTGCTGTCGACCTCTGCCGCCATTATGGTGACGCGGGTAACCTCGAGCCAGGACATGGGTAGCCAGATTCTCCAGCAGATGTTCGACGCGCCCAAGGCGCTGGGCATTGCCGCCGCTATCCTGATTATGCTGGGCCTGATTCCGGGGATGCCTCATGTGGCCTTTCTTGGTCTTGGCTTGCTGGCGGCCGGCGCGGCCTGGTGGGTCTGGAAGCAGGGTCACCAAACCGTCGAAGAAGATGGCGGTGGCGGCTGGCCAGCGACCAAACGTGAAACCGGGGGTAAACCGGCACCCACCGGTGGTGCCCGCCCCGACTCTGCCGATCAGGGATTGCCGGCGCCGCCCGAACACAAGGAACTGGGCTGGGATGACGTGTCCACGGTGGATGTTGTCGGTCTGGAAGTGGGCTACCGGCTGATCCCCCTGGTGGACAAGTCCCAGGGCGGGCAGTTGCTCAGCCGCATCAAGGGCGTTCGCAAGAAGCTGTCACAGGATCTGGGTTTCCTGATGCCGTCGGTTCATATCCGCGACAATCTGGATCTGATGCCCAACGTCTATCGAATCACCCTGATGGGCGTGACCATTGCCGAAGCGGAGATCCACCCGGAGCGTGAGCTGGCCATCGACCCCGGCCAGGTGTTTGGCAAGGTGGAGGGGATTGCCGGCAAGGATCCGGCGTTTGGCCTGGATGCCATCTGGATCGAGTCGGATCAGAAGGACAATGCCCAGACCCTCGGCTACACCGTGGTGGACTCCAGCACCGTGGTGGCCACCCATCTCAATCAGATCCTGCAGAGCCATGCCCATGAGCTTCTGGGCCACGAGGAAGTTCAGAAGTGGCTGGACCAGCTGGAGAAGGTCTCGCCCAAGCTGGCGGAGGAACTGGTGCCCACCACCGTGTCCATCTCCATTCTGCTGAAGGTGCTGCAGAGCCTGTTGCAGGAGGAAGTGCCGATCCGCGACATGCGCTCCATTGCCGAGGCCATCGTCAACGTTCATCCCAAGAGCCAGGACCCGAAGCTGTTGACCACGGCCGCCCGCCAGGCCCTGCGACGGATGATCGTGCAGAGCATCTGCGGCAACGAGAAAGAGATACCGGTGATTACCCTGGATCCGGAACTGGAACAGTTATTGCTGAAGAGTCAGCAACAGAGTCAACAATCCGGCGGTGGTGACGACATCGGCATGGTGCTTGAGCCTGGCATGGTGGAAAAACTGCAGCGGTCGCTGCAGGAAAGCGCCCAGCGGCAGGAAATGATGGGCAAGCCAGCGATTCTGCTGGTGTCCGCGCCGCTGCGGCCGGTGCTGGCGAAGTTTGCCAGTTACGGGGTCGAGCGCCTGCACGTGCTGTCGTACCAGGAAGTGCCGGAAAACAAGCAGATTACCATTGTGGCGTCGGTCGGCCAGTAACGGCCCACTTGGGAGGTAGAGTCAGATGAAGGTCAAACGGTTCTTTGCGGCAACCATGTCCGTGGCCCTGAAGCAGGTTCGCGAGACAATGGGAGACGATGCGGTAATCCTGTCCAGCCGGCGGGTAGACGGCGGTGTGGAGATTGTCACCGCGCTGGACTATGACGAAAACATGGCGCGCCAGAAGCTTGGCGATGCCGCGGCCGATGCCACCAGCGGTGGTCGCCTGGGTGAACTGCAGGCGGAACAGCATCGCCGCCTGGAGGAAGAGCTTGACCGCTCCCGCAATCGTATTCAGGGTCTTCGCGGTCAGCGCAGTGGTCATGATTCGCAGCCGCGATCCTCCGCTAGCGAGTTCCGCCTGGATATGGACAATCTGCCGCCGGTGCCGGAAGCCCGCCAGGAGTCTGCCGCCGATCCGTCGCCGGCAGCCGGCGATGAGCTTGCGGTCATGCGCCGCGAACTGGATTCCCTGCGGGCGATGATCAGTGAGAAAGCGCCCTCCGGGCAGCCTGCGGCAGACGCGGAGAAGCCTGCCGAGGAGGCCATTGATGCCGTGCGCAAGCGTCTTGGCGAGCGTCTGGAGGAATTCGGGCTGAGCCCGCAGCTGGCGGCCAGCCTGGCGCGGCAAAGTGGTCGCGGCAAGCTGGAGGATAACTGGAAGCGGTCACTGCGGACGCTGGCGACAGGCCTGAAAACCGGTGACAGCGACTGGGCTTCCCGTGGCGGCATCTATGCCCTGGTGGGCCCGACGGGATCCGGCAAGACCACCACCATCGGCAAGATTGCCGCCCAGTACGTGCTGGAACACGGTGCCGATTCAGTGGCGCTGGTGACCACAGACCGCTATCGTGTGGCAGCCCATGAGCAACTGTTCGTGTTCGGCCGTATTCTCAATGTGCCGGTCCGGGTGGTGGATGACACCCACAGCCTGGATGCGGTGCTGGATGAACTGGAAGACCGCCACCTGGTGCTGATCGATACCGCCGGGCTGTCCGGCGCCGATCCCGGTTGCCAGGAACAGTTGCGGGAGCTGGCGCAAAGCCGCCATGGGGTGCGCCCGCACCTGGTGGTGCCGGCAACCAGCCAGTCCCGGATCATGAAATCCATGTGGCATTGCTATAAGATGGCCAATCTTGCAGGTTGCATCATGACCAAACTGGATGAAGCCCTTACCCTGGGCGAGGTGCTTGGCTTCGCCCTGGAGACCGGGTTGCCGGTTGCCTGGATAACCGACGGTCAGAAGATCCCCCGGGATCTGCATCCTGCCAATGCGGCATCGCTGGTGCGCCTGGGGGTCGAGCGCTTGCGTGAGGCTCGCAAACAGCAGACCATGGCGGAAGGTGCCTGAGGCGGCAGCACACGGCCTGACCGGTGTGGTCTCCGGCACGGCAGAACTCAACAGTGAACGACAAGAATCTCGGCGGACTACAACCTCTATGAGCAGACCACATCCGGTTCAGGTTATCGCAGTCACCGGTGGCAAGGGTGGCGTGGGCAAAAGTAATGTCTCGGTGAATCTCGGTATTGCCCTGTCACAGATGGGTCGGCGTGTGGTTCTGCTGGATGCGGACCTGGGGCTGGCCAATATCGATGTGCTGTTGGGCATTACCGCCGCCCGCAACCTGTCCGACGTGCTGTCCGGAGAATGTGACCTGCGGGATGTGCTGGTCAACGGGCCGGGGGGTATCAAGATTGTACCGGCTTCCTCCGGCACCCAGAGGATGACCCAGCTGTCGCCCATGGAGCACGCCGGGCTGATCAATGCGTTCAGCGAACTGGGGGACCAGGTGGACGTGCTGATCGTCGACACCGCTGCCGGCATTTCCGAAAGCGTGGTGAGCTTCCTGCGCGCCTCACAGGAATTGCTGCTGGTGGTGTGTGACGAGCCCACGTCCATCACCGACGCCTACGCCCTGATCAAGCTGATGAACCGTGACTACGGCGTCAACCGTTTCCGCATTCTTGCCAACCAGGTTCGCAACGAACAGGAAGGCAAGCATCTGTTCGGTAAACTGACCCGGGTCACCGAACGCTTCCTGGATGTTGCACTACAATACGTTGGCATGGTTCCTTACGATGAGGCCGTGCGCAAGGCGGTTCAGCGTCAGCGTGCCGTGCTGGATGCCTACCCCAGGGCAAAGGCTTCACTGGCCATCAAGGCCCTGGCCGATCAGGTCGACAGCTGGCCGCTGCCATCGTCCCCCAGAGGGCACCTGGAATTCTTCGTGGAGCGCCTGGTAGGCACAAGCGCCTGATTGACTCCTGTCGTATGGGTTAACCGGATACATGACATTGGCCAGAAGTCTCGGAATCTATCATCAGACCGGTCGCAGCGATGCCCATCAGCTGGTGGAGCAGCATGCCCCGCTGGTCAAGAAAATCGCCCTGCACCTGATGGCCCGGCTGCCGGACTCGGTACAGCTGGATGATCTGATGCAGGCCGGCATGATGGGGCTGCTCGAGGCCGCCGCGAAATACCAGTCGGACCGGGGGGCCTCCTTCGAGACCTATGCCGGCATCCGCATTCGCGGCGCCATTGTCGATGAAATCCGCAAGGGTGACTGGGTGCCCCGTTCCGTTCACCGCAACGCCCGCCGGGTATCCTCCGCCATCAAGGCGGTGGAAGACCGGGAAGGCCGGGAAGCCCAGGATCACGAAGTGGCGGACGAGCTGGATATGACCCTGTCCGAATACCATGCCTGCCTCAGTGACGCCAGTTCCGGTCGACTTTTTTCCCTCGATGAACTCAATGAATCCGGAGAGCTGCCGATACATGAACAGGAGGCCTCGGATAATCCCCTGGATGATGTCTCGGGTGCCGCTTTCCGGCACAGTCTGGCGGCTGCTATTGCCGACCTGCCGGAGCGCGAAAAACTGGTGCTCGGCCTGTACTACCAGGAAGAGCTGAACCTGAAGGAAATCGGCGCCGTGCTCGGGGTCAGCGAAAGCCGGGTCAGCCAGATCCACAGCCAGGCCGCCCTGCGATTGCGGGGCCGTCTGTCCGAATGGCAGGCCTCCGACGCCGGCAAGCAGTAGCCGTTTCCAGTGATCAGCTGGCAAGGGCGAACCGGTGTGGGTGTGCTGCGATAACACATTGAAACGGTAAGCGACGCTGAGGCTGCTAGAATGGCGCCATCAGTCGGGAAATGGCGGCTGCACAGTCGTGTCATCAGTGTTTTCCAGGCCCGGTATCCGGGCCCGGCCATTATTCCAGCGACGACCAACTGGAGGTCCCATTGGACAAGAATATGAAAATTCTCATTGTGGATGACTTCTCCACAATGCGGCGGATTATCAAGAACCTGCTGCGTGATCTCGGGTTTACCAATACCGATGAGGCGGACGACGGCAATTCGGCACTGCCCATGCTGCGTTCCGGGAAGTACGACTTCCTGGTGACCGACTGGAACATGCCGGGCATGTCAGGCTTTGATCTCCTCAAGGAGGTTCGTGCTGACGAACAGCTCAAGGACCTGCCCATCCTGATGGTAACGGCGGAGGCCAAGCGCGATCAGATCGTGGCGGCGGCCCAGGCCGGGGTAAACGGTTATGTCGTCAAACCGTTCACGGCTGCCGTACTCAAGGAGAAGATCGAGAAGATCTTCGAACGTATTCAGTAAAGCGTCAGTGGCGCTTTGAAACCTGAACAGACAGCCCGGATGTGCTCCCATGAGCGAAGATAATCAGAACGGCCCTGGCCTGGACCCGGAAATCACCAGCCAGTTGAAAGAACAGGCCGACGAGTTGGTGAAGCAGGTCAATGCCGGTGATTACGCCAGCGCGATGACCGTGATCAACGACCTGAGCGAAGTGAGAGACCAGAGCCTCTATCGTGAGGTGGGTCGCCTGACGCGAAGCCTCCATGAGGCCATTCGCAATTTCCAGGTTCAGCCCCAGAATCCCGAGCAGCAGGAAGCCCTGTCCAAGATGTCCGACGCCTCGGACCGGCTCCAGTATGTGGTGGAGATGACCAACAACGCCGCCAACCGGACCATGGACCTGGTGGAAGACGCCATGCCCCGGGCCAACGCCATGTGTGAGCAGGCCAAATCGTTGCGGGACGACTGGCAACGGCTGCGCCGCCGCGAAATGGCACCGGCGGAATTCCGTGAACTCTACGGTCGTATTGACCGCTTTTTCGAGAGTCTCTCGGAGGATGCGGAGAAGATGTATGGCGACCTGTCGGAAATTTTGCTGGCCCAGGATTTCCAGGATCTGACCGGTCAGGTCATCCACAAAGTGACCGCACTGGTGAAGGAAGTGGAAGACAATCTGCTGGGTCTGGTGGTAATGGCCAGCCATGTGGACCAGCTTACCGGCACCGTCCACGACCTGAAGGAAAAGGAAGCCTCTATCAAGGGGGAAGGCCCCCAGATGCGCGCCGCAGAGCGGTCTGACGTTGTGTCCGGACAGGACGACGTCGACGACCTGCTGTCCAGTCTCGGCTTTTAATTGAGGTGAATGCATGGCATTAGATGCAGATGAAGAAATTCTCCAGGACTTTCTGGTTGAGGCTGGCGAAATATTGGAGCAGCTCTCGGAGCAGCTGGTAGACCTGGAGCAGCACCCGGATGACGGTGATCTGCTCAATGCCATCTTCCGCGGCTTTCATACCGTCAAGGGTGGGGCGGGCTTCCTGCAGCTGGAGCCACTGGTAAACTGCTGCCATTCCGCTGAAAACGTGTTTGATACCCTGCGCAACCACAAACGTGCGGTCACGCCGGAGCTGATGGATGCAGTGCTGGAAACGCTGGACCATGTCAACGCCATGTTTGATCAGGTGCGCAGCCGTGAAGAACCCCAGTTCGCGCCCCAGTCACTGATCAATACCCTTGATGAGTACGCGCTTCCGGAAGGAGCAGCGCCGGCAAAACCCGCTGCCCCGGGCAATGCCGGACAAGCGGACAGTGCCGCTGACACGTCAGCCGTGGCGGCGGGCGAAGATCCCGGTGACATCACCGACGAGGAATTCGAACAGCTGCTGGATGCCCTGGACGATGGCAAGCAGGCGCCTGAAAAGAGCGCGGCACCCGCTGATGACAAGGGTGCCGGCGGCGAAGACAGCAAGGGCGGCGATGACATCAGTGATGACGAATTCGAGGCACTGCTGGACCAGCTCCATGGTCAGGGCCGTTTTTCCGGTGAAGTGGCCTCCTCGGAGGTGCCGGACCCGGATGGTGAGGACAACACTGATTCAGACGACAAGCCGGCCGAAAAAAGCGAACAGTCTGGTGGCGGCGACAGTGATCTGATCAGCGACGACGAATTCGAGCAGCTGCTGGATGAGCTCCACGGCAAGGGCAAGAGCCCGGCTGAGACCGCGAAAGCCGGGGCGGCCGGTGAGACGCCGCAAAAACCGGCTGAAGGGAAACCGGAGGATAAGCAGCCCGAGCCCGCGCCGAAAAAGGCTGACCAGGCGGCCGCACCTGCCACTGAAGCCGGCAAGGGCGGTGGCGGCAAGCCCTCTGCGCCCGCCCGGGAAAACCAGCCGCCGGTCGAGACGTCGGTACGGGTGGACACCAAGCGCCTGGACGACATCATGAACATGGTGGGCGAGCTGGTATTGGTGCGCAACCGTCTGCAGCGCCTGGGTAACGAAAGTGAAGACAGCGAGATGCACAAGGCGGTGTCGAACCTCGACGTGGTTACCACCGATCTGCAGTCCGCCGTTATGGCCACCCGCATGCAGCCCATCAAGAAGGTGTTTGGCCGCTTCCCGCGGGTGGTGCGCGATCTGGCCCGCAATCTGAAGAAGGAAATCGGCCTGGTCATGCACGGTGAGGATACCGACCTCGACAAGAACCTGGTGGAGGCCTTGGCCGATCCACTGGTGCACCTGGTGCGCAACTCGGTGGACCATGGTATTGAAGGGCCGGACGTGCGTGAGAAGGCCGGCAAGCCCCGCCAGGGCACCGTGACCCTGTCTGCCGAGCAGGAGGGGGACCATATCCTGCTGTCCATCGAGGACGACGGCGGCGGCATGGACCCGGAAAAGCTTCGTCAGAAGGCCATCGACAAGGGCATCTATGACCAGGATGCCGCTGACCGCCTGACCGAGTCCGAATGCTACAACCTGATCTTTGCCGCCGGCTTCTCCACCAAGGACCAGATTTCCGATGTGTCCGGCCGTGGCGTGGGTATGGATGTGGTCAAGACCAAGATCGGCCAGCTCAATGGCCAGATCGAGGTCCAGTCGAAGCTGGGCAAGGGTACCTCCATCCGTATCAAGGTGCCGCTGACGCTGGCCATCATGCCCACGCTGATGATCATGCTGGGCAACCAGTCCTTTGCGCTGCCGCTGGTCAATGTGGTGGAAATCTTCCACCTGGATCTCAGCAAGAAGAACGTTGTCGACGGTCGTGAATGCATCGTGGTGCGTGACAAGGTCTTCCCGCTGTTCCACATCAAGCGCTGGCTGGTGCCTTCGGATACCGGCAGTGCCGAGCCCGACAACGCCCATGTGGTGATCGTCGCCATGGGTACCAAGCAGGTGGGTTTCGTGGTGGACCAGCTTATTGGCCAGGAGGAAGTGGTGATCAAACCCCTCGGGCGGGCCCTGCAGGGCACCCCGGGTATGGCGGGCGCCACCATTACCGGCGATGGGCGTATTGCCCTGATCATCGACGTACCCAGTCTGCTGCACCACTACGGCTGATGGGGCGTTTCACCAATAGGGGGAGTGAATGACGGTTTCTGTCCTGGTCGTTGATGATTCCGGTTTTTTCCGCAAGCGACTGACGGAAATCCTCAATGCGTCCGCCAATATCCGTGTTGTCGGTGCCGCCAGTAATGGCAAGGAAGGCGTTGAGCTGGCGGAGAAGCTGCGGCCTGATGTCATCACCATGGACTATGAAATGCCGGTGATGAACGGCATTACCGCGGTGAAGGAGATCATGAAACGGTGCCCGGCGCCGGTGCTGATGTTTTCCTCGCTGACCTACGAGGGCGCCCGGGTCACCCTGGATGCCCTGGAGGCAGGGGCTGTCGACTTTCTGCCCAAGAATTTCGAGGACATCGCCCGCGACGGTTCGGAACTGCAGCGCATCCTGCGCGAGCGCATTCTTGATGTCGCCCGCAGCAGCCCCCGGGCCGGGCATGGTGGCGCGGCGCCGGCGGCCGATCACCATCCGGCACCGGCGACGCCGGAGCGGCAGCCTTCGCCCCGGGATACACGTCCCCACCAGCCGCAAAGCCGTCAGCCACAAACGCAGTCCCCGGCCCCGCCCCGCTCCGCCAGACGCCGCACAGCCGCCCGCCATTATGAGGTGGTCGGCATCGGCACCTCCACCGGCGGCCCTATTGCCCTGCAAAAAGTGCTGGTGGACCTGCCCGCCAGTTTTCCCGCGCCGCTGGTGCTGGTACAGCATATGCCCGGCAGTTTCACCCCGGCCTTTGCGGAACGCCTCAACAAGCTGTGTCGTATCGAGGTGCGTCAAGCTCAGGACGGCGACATGCTGCGACGCGGCGTTGCCCTGCTGGCGCCCGGTGGCAAGCAGATGATGGTCGAGAACCGCGGTGGTCAGGGGCGGATACGTATCCTGCCCGGCGACGACCGGCTCAATTACAAGCCCAGCGTGGATGTCACCTTCGGCTCCCTGGCCCGCAGCTTTCCGGGCAAGACCCTCGGTGTCATCCTCACCGGCATGGGCGCCGACGGCAAGGAGGGTTGCCGGCTGATGAAGCAATCAGGATCGGTGATCTGGTCCCAGGACGAGAAAACCTCGGTGATCTACGGCATGCCCATGGCCGTGGCCCGCGCCGGCCTGAGCGACGAAGTGCTACCCCTGGATGAGGTCGGACCCCGTCTGGTTGAAGGGGTAAGCTGATGGATATCCTCAGCCTGCTGGGCATTATCCTGGCATTTGCGGCGTTGCTGGGCGGCAACCTGCTGGAAGGCGGCAACCTGGGGTCCCTGTTCAATCTGCCGGCGGCGCTGATCGTGGTGGGGGGTACCCTGGCAGCGACCATGCTGCAAACCTCCGGAGGCCTGCTTCGCCGGGCCTTCAGCCAGTCGCGCTGGGTTCTGTTCCCCCCCTATATCGGGCTTGATGAAGGCATTGGCAAGGTCATGGACTGGAGTGTCCGGGCCCGCAAGCAGGGTCTGCTTGGTCTCGAGGCGATTGCCGAGAAGGAACCGGAGTCCTTTGCCCGCAAGGGGTTGCAACTGCTGGTGGATGGTGCTGAACCGGAGACTATCCGCAGTGTACTGGAGGTGGACCTGGAATCCCGGGAGCAGCGCGATCTGGAGGCCGCCCAGGTGTTCGAGGCCATGGGCGGCTATTCACCCACCATTGGTATTATCGGGGCGGTGATGGGCCTGATCCAGGTGATGACCAACCTGACCGACCCGTCCGCACTGGGTACCGGTATTGCCACCGCATTCGTGGCCACCATCTACGGCGTGGCGCTGGCGAACCTGTTGTTCTTCCCCGTGGCCAACAAAATGCGTGAAATTGTCCGCCGGCGTAGCCGCTACGAGGACATGATCACTGATGGCATCATCGCCATTGCGGACGGGGAGAATCCCCGCTCCATCGAGATGCGTCTGCGAGGCTTCGTACAGTCCTGAGCAGACCATAACCCGGTCGGGGGAGATGACCATGAGGCGTCGATCAAGAAGGGCCGAGGCGGCCCACAATCAGGAACGCTGGCTGATCTCCTACGCGGACTTCATCACCTTGCTGTTCGCCTTCTTCGTGGTGATGTATTCGGTATCGTCGGTGAACGAGGGCAAGTACAAGGTGCTTTCCGAGACGCTGACCGGTGTGTTCAATGCGCCCCAGCGATCCATCCGTCCGATTCCGGTAGGCAGCGAGCCCGGTGTGTCGTCTCCGGCGGACGACCAGGCGGTTATTCCGCCACCGGTTGCGCCCGAATCCGCTCCGCAACCTTCCACTACCGTCCGCGAGCAGGCTCAGCGCAGCGAGGCGCTGCAGAGCATGGCCAATCAGTTTGCCATGGAGTTCGACAGCCTGATCGATCAGGACGTGGTCAACCTGCAGGCCAGTGACCAATGGATCGAACTGAGTATGCGCGACAGCCTGTTGTTTGGCAGTGGCCAGGCAGAGCCCCACTACGATGCATTCCCGGTGATGGAACGTATTGCCAACATCATCGGCGGCACCGATAACGCCATCCGGGTTGAAGGTTTTACCGACAACCGGCCCATACGCACCGGCCGTTTCCCCTCCAACTGGGAGCTGTCGGCGGCCCGGGCGTCGGCAGTGGTCCGTATGCTGGCGGCAGAGGGTGTGGCACCGTCGCGAATGGCGGCAATCGGGTATGGCGCCTACCAGCCGGTGGCCCGCAACGATACCGAAGAAGGGCGCCGCCGCAATCGCCGGGTGGTGCTGCTGATATCCCGGGATGCGGCCATCCGCGGCGCGATCCGTGCCCGCTGACCACCGGCTGGCATGATATCTGAATAGGTAGTCGCTGAAGCCGGATGGCAGAGTGCGGGCGGCAAAGTGCTGCCGCTTGCCAACGGCTCAAGTTCTGGCCATGGATGCCGTTAAACCAATGCGAAAATTGCGGGACCGGGAGAGGTATCAGTGCGGATCTGGGCAGTAGCGAATCAGAAAGGCGGGGTGGGCAAGACCACCACCGTGGTTACCCTTGGCGGCCTGCTGGCGGAACAGGGCCATCGGGTATTGATGGTGGATCTGGACCCGCACGGATCGCTGACCAGCTGGTTCGGACTGGACCCCGACCGTATCGCCCACAGTGTGTTCGATCTGTTCCAGCATCAGGGCAAGGTACCGGATGGCCTGCCCGCGCAGCTGGTGACGGATACCGGCTGTGAAGGCCTGTCGCTGTTGCCGGCCAGTACTGCGCTGGCCACCCTTGAGCGCAAGATGGTGGGCGTGGAGGGTATGGGGCTGATTGTGTCCCGGTCGCTGGCCCAGCTGTGGGACGACTTTGACTATGTGTTGCTGGACAATACACCCTCCCTGGGGGTGCTGATGGTCAATGCGCTGGCCGCTGCCCAGCACCTGATCGTGCCCGTGCAGACGGAGTTTCTGGCGCTCAAGGGGCTCGAACGCATGCTGCACACGCTGGAAATGATTGTGCGGTCGCAGAAGAACCAGCTGGCATACACCATCGTGCCGACGCTTTACGACAAGCGCACCCAGGCCTCGGTGGGCAGCCTCAACCAGCTTCGCAAGTCCTACCCGAATGACCTCTGGCGCTTCATGATTCCGGTGGATACCCGTTTCCGGGATGCCAGTCAGGCGGGCAAGGTACCGTCACAGCTGGATTCGGACAGCCAGGGTGTGCGGGCCTACCGGCGCCTGCTGAAAGATCTGACGGAGGGGACCACGTCATGGGCCGACAACTGACCGTTGCCGGCGTCGGATTTCTGACGGGTGACGGAAACCGGTCGCGGAGGCATCATGGCCTCTGACCGCAAACCCGCAACCGGGCTGGCGGATCCTTCCACCGCTCTGGTCAGCTACCTGGACGATTTGCTGCATACGGCCACCTCGACCTACACGGACGAGGAGGAAACAGCGGCGGTGCCGGAGCCGCAGCCGGTGGAGCCGGATACCCGGGCCCTGGCGGACGAAGCACTGGCGCCGGACCTGCCTGCCGGGGAGCCGGAACCGGAACCGGTTGTTGCCAAAGCTGAAGAAATCGTCGAGCCGGTCAGGGAAATGCCGGTCAAGGCATCGGCGGACGCTCCAGCCCGGGAACCGCCGGCGCCGGTTGAACCCGAAGGCACTCCCGAATGGGCTGACCGGCCGTTCGAGTGTCTTATTTTCAAGGTTGCTGGTCTGCAGCTGGCGGTGCCGCTGGTGCTGCTGGGTGCCATCCATCGCATTGATGACAGAATCAAGCCGATTCCGGGGCGGCCGCCCTGGTACATGGGCATGCTGCTGGACCGTAACCAGAAGCTCAAGGTAGTGGATTCCGCCGAGTGGATCATGTCCGGCCGGGTGCCGGAAGGCGCCCGCGAGGGGTACCGCTTCGTGATCCGTCTGGATGACAGCGACTGGGCCCTGGCCTGTGATGAAGTGGCCGAATCCTTCACCCTGAGTCCGGATCAGGTGCGCTGGCGAACCTCCCGCAGCAAGCGCCCCTGGCTGGCGGGCACGGTGGTAAAGCATATGTGTGCGCTGATTGATGTAGGCGCCATGGCCGGTTTGCTGGCCCGCGCCGAGCGGGAGCAACACCTGGACCTGGATTAGTTGGCCGCCGGTTCGATTTTCCCTCAAGTTCCGGCCTGGTTCAGCCGATACTGAACAGAGCGGTTACCAAATGAAACCGAGCCACTCTGGCACGGTTTGTGCCCCTGACTATAGTATGGGGCACTGACGATGGTTTTTTGACATCAGGCTGTCCCGTTAACGGATAGCCTGCGAGGAGACAAGGCAATATGGCATCCGATAACGGACAACAGGGTCAGGCCCAGAACGACAAGGTCCTTCAGTACGTCACTTTCCGTCTTGACGAGGAGACCTACGGTATCGATGTAATGCAGATCCAGGAAGTGCTGCGCTACACCGAGATTGCTCCGGTACCCGGTGCGCCGGATTATGTCCTGGGCATCATCAACCTGCGGGGCAACGTGGTCACGGTGATCGATACCCGCCGCCGGTTTGGTCTGGCGGATGCGGAAATCACGGACGCCTCCCGTATCGTGGTGATGGAGTCCGCCAGCCAGGTAATGGGCATTCTGGTGGATTCCGTGGCAGAGGTGGTGTACCTGAAGGCCAGTGAGATCGAAACCGCACCCAACGTGGGGAACGAGGAAAGCGCCAAGTTCATCCAGGGTGTGTGCAACAAGAATGGCGAGCTGATCATTCTTGTGGAGTTCGACAAGATGTTGTCTGATCACGAGTGGGCGGAGATGGCCACACTCTGACCCGACCTCCGGCAGGGCCTGAATGGCGGTTTGCCGGAGCAGGGCGGAGCCGGTGCCAGTCGCCACCCGGTTGTGATCACCACCAAACGAGGATTGAGTGATGATGACCACCGACTGGACCCAACTGGCCCCCTGGGCCCTGACCATTCTTGCTTTTGTCCTGCTGGCCTGCCAGGGGCTGATCAACAGCCGCCGCATCGACCGGGTGCACCGGCAGTTGCGGGAAAACAGTGAAAACCTGGTGCGTGAGCTCAATGCCACCGCCAGTGGCAGCGCCGGTGTCGGCAACCGGGTCATTGCCTGCGAGCGGCAGCTCCATGAACTCCGGGCACTGTTCGATGAAATGCGCCAGAACGATCCGTTGCGGGTGTCTTATGACGAAGCGTCCCGCCTGGTGGACCTGGGCGCCGGCGTGGATGATCTGATGAACACCTGCGGCATTTCCCGCCCCGAGGCGGAACTGGTCTCGGCACTGCGCCAGCGACAGCAACGGGCTGCCTGACCGGTTATAGCTTCGCAGGCGGGATTGCTCAGGCGTCCCCGGTGTCGCTCCCGCTGGCATCCTGTGGGGTCCTGCCCTGCAGGTGGAACGCAAAGGCCAGTATTTCCGCGATCACCCGGTACAGGGTTTCCGGAATCTCCTCATCCAGATCCAGTTGCGCGAGAATGCCGGCGAGTTCGGCATTCTCGTACAGTGGCACTTTGTGTTCCCGGGCGATACGGATGATCTCCTCGGCCACTTCGTCCAGCCCGCTGGCCGCTACTGTGGGCGCCTTTTTGCCGTCGTACTTCAGGGCGACGGCGGTTTCCCGGCCGCCCGTCGTCTGGTCACTCATGGCGGTTGCTCCTGTTCATGCCCGGGTATCCAGCAGCCGGTGTTCCAGGCGGGTGGCTGCCGTGGGTGGCTGACCGCGACGGCATTCCAGTTCCGACACCTCCAGGCCCAGATCGGTCAGTCGCGATCGCAAGGCTCCCAGTTCCTGATTGACCTGCCGCGCGGTGGCCTGCCGTTCTGCCCACACCCTGGCGGACAGGGCATTCTGCCTCAGGGCCACGTCGAAGAAGACCTTGCCCGCTTCGTCCAGGTCCATGGCCAGGTTCAGGCGCCATTCGGATACGCCGGCGCGCCGGTTTTCGGGCTTTTCCTCCCGTTCCGGTTTGTCGTAATCAATGCGTAGCTGGGCCGTTTTCACCTCTCCGCCGGGGGCCATCCAGGGCAGGTCGGTTATCAGGGTGTTGACCTGGGGGGCGCCTTCGGCACCACTGCGGGTAGTCAGCAACTGGCTGTGCAGCTGGTTGACGGTGATGCGGTTCAGCATCCCCGCCAGCAGTCGCAGCATCTGCCCCGGGGAGGCTGCTTCCCGGCCGCCATCGGCGTTGCCCAGTGGTGCGGTGGTCGGCGACGGAAACTGGAGCGGGGCGGTGACCAGCTCATGGCTGGGCAGCGGCGTGAAACGGGTGAACTGATCGGCGCCCAGGTTCTGATGTTGCAGCAGCGTCAGCGCCAGCCGACCCAGGGCCAGTTTCAGGTCCGTGGGGGCTGCCTCCAGAGTGCCCTTCGCCAGACGTGCTTCCGTCAGAACACCGCTGTTGGTCAGCCACTGGCGGACCCCCTCGGCATCAAGCCCGGGTCTGGCGGGAGCGGCGAGCCCTGCCAGTGGCGACGACGAAATCCCGGTTGCTGGAGGCGCCTGAACCGGTCTCAGGATGAGCCCGCCGGTGTCCCCGGAGACCTGGGGCAGCAGGCGGGCGATGCTCTGCAGTGCCTCCCGGACCGTGGTGGGCAGCGGTTGGCTGGACCCGGGCTGGCTGCCCGGCCCCGGCGGCG
Organism: Marinobacter zhanjiangensis; assembly: GCF_014651935.1. Taxonomy (GTDB): domain Bacteria; phylum Pseudomonadota; class Gammaproteobacteria; order Pseudomonadales; family Oleiphilaceae; genus Marinobacter; species Marinobacter zhanjiangensis. Next base: position 115,594 of record NZ_BMXV01000002.1, read on the forward strand.
CCTTGAATCCGGCTGACAGGGCATTCATCAGTTGGCTCAGGCCAGTGTCGAGGTTCTGCTGCCATGGCAGGTGGCGAATCAGGGCCTGCCCCAGGCGGGTCTCTGCGGCCGGCGGCAGTTTGTCCAGCAGGGTGAGTGACTGGCCTTCCCGCATGATGCGCAGCAGATCCCCCGCTTTCAATTCGGGGCCGTCCGCGGGCAGATTGACGGTAAGTTTCTGGCCGCGAACCTCCAGTATGGCCTGCTGCTGTCCCCGTTCCGTCAGTAACTCGGCGACCCGGGCCACCACCGCCTGACGGTTTTCCAGCTGCAGACTCTGCAACTGCCGCAGGGGATCCACACGGCCTGCGTCAGCCCCCGTGGCAGGGCGGGCTGGTGGTTGTGAGTTGATGGCGTTACCGTCGGGTAATTTCATGGCTTTTGTGCAATACGACTCGTCGTTTTGATGTCAGGCAAGAGTAATCAATGGCCCGTTTCGTTATAATGGCGCCGGCTTCAGGAATTCACCTGTCGCCTGCCGGTTGTACCGGTCTGACGTATTTTCCGGGGTGGTAACGGCCACCCCCTGGCAACCCGGGGCCCTGATGACTGAGCCGCTGCAACAGGCTGACCACTTGCTGAAGGCACAACGCCTGGAGTGTGAGCGGGACGGTCGGACCCTGTTTCGTGACCTGAGTTTTTCCATAGTGCCGGGTACGCTGACCCGTGTCGAGGGTCCCAACGGCTCGGGCAAGACCACCCTGTTGCGCATTCTGGCCGGGCTCAATGATAACTGGAGCGGGCACATTCACTGGTGCGGCAGGCCCCGCCACAAACAGTGGGATTCGGTGCGTCGCAATACGCTTTATCTGGGCCACCGGCCCGGCATCAAGGGTGTGCTGACGCCCATGGAGAATCTGCAGGCCCTGGTGGCGGGCCGCCAGGCGGTCAGTCGCGACGTGCTGTCCCGGGCGCTGGTCCAGGTAGGGCTTGGCCCCTGGCAGAATGTGCCCTGCGAGCATCTCTCCGCGGGGCAGAAGCGGCGGGTGGCGCTGGCGCGCCTGCTGTTTGCCGACGAGCCGCTGTGGCTTCTGGATGAGGCGTTTACCGCCCTGGATGTGGAGGCTGTGGCCGCCGTTGAACGGTTGCTGGCGGATCGGGTTCGTGATGGCGGTGCCGTAGTCATGACAACCCACCACCAGCCGGCCCTGGATGACATGCAGCGGATTCTTCTCGGCCATGGGCCCGGCCAGCCGGCGGCGGAGGTCAGCGATGAACCCGTGGCGGAGGTTTCCCATGGGTAGCCGCCAACCGCTGGCTGTGCCGCTTCTGGATCCGGTCAACAGTTCCCCCGGCGTATGGCATGCCATGGTGGCCGTGTTGCGCCGGGACCTGCGTCTCAGTGTGCGGCAGAAACAGGACCTGCTGAACCCGCTGCTGTTCTTTGTCATGGTGGTAGCGCTGTTCCCGCTGGGGGTGAGTCCCGAATCGTCGTTTCTCGGGGAGGCCGGGGCCGGCATTCTGTGGGTCGGTGCGCTGCTGGCGACAATGCTGTCGCTGGACCACCTGTTCCGCTTCGATTTCGAGGACGGAACCCTGGAGCAGATCGCGCTGCAGCCGCAGCCGCTGTTTCTGCTGGTGCTCTCGAAAATCCTGGCCCACTGGCTGGTCACCGGGCTGCCGCTGGTGATTCTGACACCGCTATTGGGGTTGATGTTATATCTGGACGGGAACTCTGTTGCTGTTCTGTGTCTAACGCTGCTGATCGGCACACCCGTGCTGAGCCTGATCGGTTCGGTGGGAGCGGCATTGACCGTGGGGCTGCGGGCCGGGGGCGTGCTCTTGTCCCTGCTGGTGATCCCTCTGTATATTCCGGTGCTCATATTCGGCACCGGAACGGTAATGGCCGCCGGCAGCGGAGCAGACGTGTCCGGGCATCTGGCATTGATGGCCGCGATGCTGGTGCTGGCCCTGGTGCTGGCTCCGCTGGCTGCCGCGGCGGCCTTGAAAATCAGTTTATCGGCGTCCTGACCGGCGCCGCAGCTTTCGATTCAGGGGATACACCCGATGTGGCAATTCTTTCACAAACTGGGGTCGCCAAAGTGGTTCTACGGCATTGCCGGTCGCTTCATGCCGTGGCTGCTGGGTGCCGGGCTGCTGTTGAGCCTGTGCGGAATCGTCTGGGGGCTGTTGTTCGCGCCCCAGGATTATCTGCAGGGCAACAGCTACCGCATCATCTTTATCCATGTGCCCACCGCGTTCCTCGCCCAGTCGGTCTATATGATGATCGCTGTTGCCGGTGTTATTACCCTGGTCTGGAAGATGAAGGTGGCGGATGTGTTCGTCCGCTCGGTCGCGCCGGTGGGGGTCGTGCTGACCCTGCTGGCGTTGTTCACCGGGGCGGTCTGGGGCAAGCCGACCTGGGGCGCCTACTGGGTCTGGGACGCACGGCTTACGTCCATGCTGATCCTGTTGTTCCTTTACCTTGGCATTATCGGTCTTGGCTATGCCTACTCCGATGAGAAGACCGCTGCCCGCTCGGTGGCGGTGCTGGCCATCGTTGGCGTGGTGAACATTCCCATCATCAAATATTCCGTGGACTGGTGGAACACCCTGCACCAGCCTGCGACGTTCAGAATCACCGAAAAGCCCACCATGCCTGCGGAAATGTGGGTACCCCTGTTGCTGGTGGTGCTGGGAACCTACCTGCTGTTCGGGTGGATCGCCTTTTACCGTATGCAGACCGAGATCCTTCGCCGTGAGCGTCGCACCCGCTGGGTCAGGGAACTGGTGCAGACCGGTGGCCAATCACAACTGAAAACCGGAGGAGCCTGATACCATGGCATTCGAATCCTTCAGTGCCCTTGTTTACATGGAAGGCCATGGTCCCTATGTCTGGACATGCTACGGTGCCTTCTTTCTGTTGCTGGGGCTGCTGGCCTGGTACTCCGTTTTCGAGCGCCGGCAGGTGGTCCGTGCCCAGCGCGACCAGCAACCGTTACAGACCTCCCGGCAAGGCGACAGCAGTGACTGGGGCCGGTCAGGTGAGGCCAGTTTTCAGCGAATCCAATCGTCCCACAGCGAGACAGCCAGCAAGTCATGAATCCTGCACGCAAACGTAAGCTCACTATTATATTGTTTCTCCTGGCCGGTCTGGCGGTAGCCGTTGGACTGACCACCTATGCCTTCCGCCAGAATATCAACCTGTTCTACGACCCGACCCAGATCGCCGAGGGCGAAGCCCCTGTCGATGTGCGGATTCGCGCCGGGGGCATGGTCGAAGATGGCTCGGTAGTGCGCGACCCCGACAGTCTGAAAGTGGAATTCCGGGTCACCGATTTCACGTCTGCCGTTACCGTCCGCTATGAAGGCATCCTCCCGGATCTGTTCGCCGAAGGGCAGGGGGTGGTCACCACCGGCCAGCTCAACAGCGACCGGGTTTTCGTGGCGGAACAGGTACTGGCGAAGCATGACGAGAAGTACATGCCGCCGGAGGTCAGCGACGCTCTGGAGAAGTCAAAGGCACGGGCCGCCGAAGAAGGCCGCGAGATGCCCGAGTACTGATCCGCAGGCAACACTCAAGAAACTCCTGAAGAGAGAACGACATGTTTCCGGAACTTGGACAGGTCACCCTGATTATCGCATTGCTGCTCTCGGTACTGTTGGCCGTGGTGCCGCTGTACGGTTCGCTCACCAACCGGGACAGCCTGCAGGCCTTTGCCAGGCCCCTGACGGCAGGGCAGTTCGTCTTCATTGCGATTGCCTTTGGCATTCTCACCCGTGCGTTCCTGATTGATGACTTCTCGGTGGCCTACGTGGCCAACCAGAGCAACAGCCTGATGCCCTGGTATTACAAGTTCAGCGCAGTGTGGGGCGGCCATGAGGGGTCCCTGCTGCTGTGGATTCTGATGCTCAGTGGCTGGACGCTTGCCGTGGCCACCTTCAGCCGCCGGCTGCCCTCGGTGATGGTGTCGCAGGTGCTTTCCGTGATGGGCATGGTGGCGGTCGGCTTCCTGCTGTTCATCCTGATGACCTCGAACCCGTTTGACCGGATTCTGCCGAACGTGCCGGCGGACGGCGCTGACCTGAACCCGTTACTGCAGGACTTCGGCCTGATCATCCACCCGCCCATGCTGTATATGGGCTATGTCGGCTTTTCGGTTGCGTTCGCCTTTGCCATCGCAGCATTGATCAACGGTCGTCTGGATGCCGCCTGGGCGCGCTGGTCCCGGCCCTGGACCAGTGTGGCCTGGGGCTTTCTGACCATCGGTATCGCCCTGGGCAGCTGGTGGGCCTACTACGAGCTTGGCTGGGGTGGCTGGTGGTTCTGGGACCCGGTGGAAAACGCGTCCCTGCTGCCCTGGATATCCGGCACCGCGCTGATCCATTCCCTGGCGGTCACCGAGAAACGGGGCGTCTTCAAGAGCTGGACCGTATTGCTGGCCATCCTCACCTTTGCCCTGAGTCTGCTCGGCGCCTTCCTGGTGCGGTCCGGGGTGATAACCTCGGTGCACTCGTTCGCCTCCGACCCGACCCGGGGTGCGTTCCTGCTCGGGCTGTTGGCAGTAACGGTGGTTGTCAGCCTGACCCTGTACGCCTTCCGCGCGCCGGTGGTGCATACCCGCGCGACGTTCGGCCCCCTGTCCCGGGAAGTATTCCTGCCGCTGAACAATGTTCTGCTGATGGCCGCCCTGCTACTGGTGCTGGTGGGTACCATCTTCCCGCTGATTTCCGACTACTTTGAGCTCGGCAACATTTCCATTGGAGAGCCCTTTTTCAACCTGACCTTCAGCCCAATAGCGGTTGCTGTGGGCATCCTGCTCGGTGTGGGCATCTTCTCCCGCTGGAAAAAGACCGATGAGGGCTACCTGGCCCGCAAGCTGATATTCCCATCCATCGGCAGTGTGGTGATCGCCGCGACAGTCGTACTCACCATGGGGACCTTTGACTCCCCGGGGTTCATCGGCTTCCTGGATGACATCCAGCTGTGGGCCTTCTTTGGTGTGCTCTCGGCGTCCTGGGTTATCCTCGCCACCCTGCAGGACCTGTGGACCAAGTCGTCGTCGCGGCATGGGCGCCTGCACGGGCTGCGCCGCCAGTCCCGCAGTTTCTACGGCATGGTGCTCGGTCACGTGGGACTGGCGATGGTGATTGCCGGCGCCACCGTGGTGAACAACTTCGGTATCGAACGCAACGTCCGTATGAGTCCCGGTGACGTCGCCCAGGTGGGGGACTACCAGTTCAGTTTCGCCTCGGTGGGCGAGCGCGAGGGGCCCAACTTCACAGCCCTGGTCGCCCGTTTTGATATCAGTCGCAACGGTGAGCCGGTAGCCACCCTGTATCCGGAGCGCCGCCGCTATGTGGTTCAGCGCAACATGATGACCGAGGCTGGCATTGATGGCGGTTTCCTGCGAGACATTTTCGTGGCGGTGGCTGAACCGGTGGACAGCAATGCCTGGGCCGTACGGCTGCAGTACAAACCTCTGGTGCGCTGGACGTGGCTGGGCGCGCTGGTGATGGCCATTGGCGGTTTTCTGGCGGTTTCTGACCGACGTTACCGTATCCGCGATACCGCGACCGAACGTAAGAAGGCGTCCGCGACTCCGCTTCCCGAAAGTCGCCCTGCGGAGGCCGGCGTATGAAGCGCATCCTGATGTTCCTGCCGGTTCTGGTGGCGGTGGCTTTCGGTATCTTCCTTTATGCGGGGTTGGGGGAAGACCCGCAGGAGCTGGAGTCGGCCCTTATCGGTAAACCAGTGCCCGCTTTCGAGCTGAGTGCGCTGCGAAACCCCGATCGCATCCTGACTCCGGAGGTGTTTCGGGGCCAGGTATCGCTGCTGAATGTATGGGGTACCTGGTGTCCGGCCTGCCGGGATGAGCACGATGACCTGATGTGGCTGGCCGAAGACAAGAACATTCCCATTATTGGCCTCAACTACAAAGACAACCGCGACGCCGCCCTGCGCTGGCTAAAGGATCTGGGTGATCCCTATCAGCTGAACCTGTTTGATCCCCAGGGCACCCTGGGCTTTGATCTGGGCGTTTACGGGGCACCGGAAACCTACATTATCGACAAGCAGGGCATTGTGCGTTATCGCCACGTGGGTGTGGTCAATCCCGAAGTGTGGGAAGAGAAGCTGGAACCCGTTTTCCGTCAGTATCAGGAGGAGTGACCATGAAAACCCTGTTGATCACCCTGATGCTCGCCTTGCTGGCCCCCCTGGCCCAGGCGCAGGCCGGTAGTGACGGGAGCGCGGACATGTACCCGCTGGAATCTGCCGAGCGACAGGAGCGGTTTCGGACCCTGTTGAACGAGCTGCGCTGTCCCAAGTGCCAGAACCAGAACATTGCCGATTCCGATGCGCCCATTGCCGAGGATATGCGCAATGAGGTCTACCGCATGGTTCAGGAAGGCGCGGACGAGCAGACCGTTGTGGACGCCATGATCGAACGCTTTGGTGAGTTCGTGCACTACAAGCCGGCCTTTGACGCCCGCACCGCCTTGCTCTGGCTGCTGCCGCTGATTGTGGTGGTGGTGGGCGTGATCGTGGTGATAGTGATCGTGCGCCGGTCCGGTCGTGGCGACGACGGCACTCCGGAACTGACCGAGGATCAGCGCCGTCAGGCTGATGAAATGCTGCGGCGGCAGTCTCAGTGAGAATGACACCCCACTCCGAATTCAACTGAACGAGTTTTATGACCAATATTTTCTGGATTATCACCGCGGTCCTTGTTGTACTGGCCTTTCTTTTCATCCTGTATCCATTGGTGTTTGGCCGCCCCGAGCAGCGCATCAATGCGGATATCCGCAACCAGAACCTGCTGGCCTACCGCACGCGGCTGACCGAGCTGGAAGAGGAGTACCAGCAGGGCATTATCGACGAGGAAAACTTCCGCATGCTCCGGGATGAGCTGGCGGGCTCAATGCTGGACGATGTCGGTGAGGAACAGGCGCCAAAGGAAGTCAGGGCGGAAGACCTGCGCATGGACCGGCGTCGCCGCAGTACCTGGGCCGTTGCAGTGGTGGCGGCTGTGTTGTTGCCGGCCGGTGTGGTATTGCTCTACGAGGAATGGGGCGCCCTGGGCAAGGTTGAACAGTATCAGGCCATGCAGGAAATGGAGCGGAGCGAAGGCGGTGATCGCCTGGCCCAGATGGAGCAGCTGACATCACAGCTTCGCGAGCGTCTCGAGGCCGAGCCGGACAACCCGGACGGCTGGGCCATGCTGGGTCGCAGTCTGATGCGCATGGAGCGGTATCCGGAAGCGGCCAGGGCATTCGAGCAACTGGCTGACGTGGTAGAAGACAGCAACGGCAAGGCGGTAGCTTGGGGCCTGTCCGCCCAGGCCTGGTTCTTTGACAGCCAGGGAGCGTTGACCGACGAGGTTACCAACGCCATGGACCGGGCACGGGAGCTCAACCCGAACGAAGTGAACACCCTGGGACTACTGGGTATCCACGCGTTTGAACGGGAAAACTTCGAGGAAGCCATCCGCCACTGGGAAAAGATTATTGAGGTGGCGCCGGACCATCCGCAGATTGCCTCCATCCGTGAAGGTGTGGCGCAGGCTTACCAGCGCCTTGATCGGGAGGTACCGGAATCCGCACAGCCCCAGGCGTCCGCCGCTGGCGAAGAGTTGTCCGACCGCGGGGTGAGCGTACGGGTGGAGCTTGATGAATCGTTTGCCAACGAAGTGGCCCCGGATACCACTCTGTTTGTCTATGCCCGCACGCCGAACTCGCAGACTGCACCCCTGGCGGTGGCCAGGCTGACAGCCGGACAGTTGCCGGTAAATCTGAGGCTGGATGACAGTATGTCCATGGCGCCGCAGTTCCGGATTTCCGGTGCCGATGAAGTGGTGCTGGCAGCGAGAATCAGCCCTTCCGGCGCAGCCAGGCCGCAACCCGGTGATTACCAGGGCATTCGCGAAGAGCCAGTGCCGGTGGTCAGTGGTGACAGTGACCCGGTGGTACTGACCATCGATCAACAGCTGCGATGACTCCCTGAACGCACAAGGTGCGTGGTCAGGGGTTCAGTCCTTCCGGGTAGAGGTCCGGCAGTGCCTGATCCTTGCCACGCTTCCTTGATGATCTGGCCTGCCATCCCTGGCGTGCTGCCCTGAGCGCTGCGGACAGTTCGTTGCCGTCGGGCGCCGCTCCTCCCGCAGACCGGAACAGTGATTCCCGCCAACGGTCGACCACACCGGTCAGACGATCGTCACACAGGATGGTGAGCGCGTCGTCGGTGGTGCGGCAGTGCCGCCCGGACAATTCCCGGGCCCAGCCCGGGAAGCCGTTGAAGAAGGCCGGGTCCAGAGCCCGGGCCTGGTCACAAAGCTGATGGAAGCGTTCCTTTTCATTGCCTGGTGCCCTGGTGTCGGTCGCCGCCAGCCCGCGCCGGCGGCTGTGCAGCCACCAGGCAGCCACGGTGGTCGCCCAGCCGATGGCCAGCAGCCCCGTCAGAACAGGCCACAGCCATCGGGCCGGGGCGGGTTCCTGTTCGTTTCCCGGTGCACTCTCCGGCGGCTCAGCGACGGGTTGCTCCTGTTTCGCCGGGGCAGGGCCGGACACCGGCGTCAGCTGGATGGTGCGGGCCGGCAATACGGCTACCTTTTCCCGGTCCTCGTTCACGTCCCACCAGGGAATGCGTATTTCCGGCAGGGTGATGTCGCCGCCCTCGCCGGATACCGGCACCAGCGCCATGGTCTGCTGCAGTTCACCAACCACGCCGCTGTCGCCTGCCGAGGACTGCCGCTGCTCCGGTTCCGGGTAGCTTCTGATGGCGTCGGGGTAGCGGATGTCCAGCGAGGGCAGGGTGGTGGCCGGCAGCCCGCGGGCGGTGAGCGTCAGGGTACGGGTCAGGTTGTCACCGGGTGCTACCGGGCCGGTTTGCTCGAGCCCCCTGGCACTCAGGGTCAGGTCAGCGGCCGGCAGCCAGGTGTTGCCGCTGAAGTCCGCGGGAATGTCCTTGACGTTTACCGGGAACAGAACCGCCGAATCCGATACCCGGTAATGCTGGCCCTGAGGGTGGCGGGCGGTGCCCTGGAATTCCAGTGGTGGCAACTGCAGCCGGCCGGGTTTCTGGGGGAAGATAAGGTATTCCCGTTCAACCACCCGGTAGCGTTCCCCGTTCAGCTGCTGCCGGTATTGCTTCTGTTCGCCGGTTTTTTCGATCACCGCGTCCGGATGTTCCGGGTCGGACAGCTGCCCCTGAACAACCTGGTTGGTGTAATAGAGTTTGACCGTCAGGCGCAGTTGCTGCTGTACGTAGACTTCATCTTCGCTGGCGGACAGCTCGATGAAGGCCACCTGATCCTGGGGCTGCTGGGCCAGAGCGGCCAGGGGCAGGCAGACCAGCAGGGCCAGCAGTGCCTGTCGCCACGGGCGTTTGAGTGCCATTACCATGGTGTGTCGTTCTCGTCCGGTTGAATATCGCGACTGCGGGATTGCTGCATGAACTTGCGCCGGAGCAGACCGCCGGGGTTGTCCGGAATTCTCCGCAGCCATTGTTGCTGGGACTGGGACAGGGCATCGGCGCCTTCCCCTTCCGCCACGCTGGTCTGACCACCGGCCTTCTGCCCGGAGTCTGACCCGTCGCCGTTGTCCTGGCCCGCCTGTTGCCGGGATTCTGTTGGCTCATCCGGAGTACCCTGGCCGGGCTCCCCCTGTTCGCCATCCCGGGAGGGCTGCCCGCCCTGATCATTACCCGGCTGCCGGCCTTCCTGCTGGCTGCGCGATCCCTCCTGCTGTCCGGGTTGGTCACCGGCGGAGGACGGGTTCTGCTGTTCTCCCTGTCCATCCTGTTCGCCGGATTGGTCGGACTGTTGCTGTTGCTTTTCCTGCTGCTTCTGGCGTTCCAGAAAATCCTGTACGAGTTCGTGGTTCTGACGGGCAGCGGTGTGGTCCGGGTTTTTTTCAAGGGCTTTTTGCCAGGCCGCCAGTGCCGCCTCGGCCTTGCCGGCCCGGGCCAGAGCATTGCCGCGATTGTAGTGGGCATCCGGTGAGTCGCTGTTGGCAAAGGCGTCGGCGGCGCTCTCATATTGGCCATCGCGGTAGAGGGCGGTACCTCGCCACAATGGGTCGGTCAGCTTGCTGGCGGCGCTGTCGGGGTTCTCTTCAATAAGCTGCGGTGCGCGCTGCTCCGGCGTTTGCCAGAAATCATTCCAGTCCAGCGCCTGGGCCGGGCCGGAGGGCACCCAAGCCAGACTGAAGGCCACCATGACCAGCGCTCCCCGTCGCCAGCCCACCAGGGCCAGGGGCAGTGCCAGCCAGAGCAGCCAGTAGCCGTCGTCCTGTCGCCGTGTGGTGGTACGTTCTTCTTCCGATGCCTGCCACTGATCGTGATCTTCCGCCCGTAGCCGGAGCTGACGGATATCCCCGGTCGATGTGGTCACCTGCATGGCTTGTCCCCCTGTAGCGCGGGCGCTGGTTTCAAGTTCTTCCATGCTGGCCTTGCTGATGATCACCTGCTCGCCATCCCGCAGAAAGCCCCGCTCCGGTACCGGAATGGGTGCACCACTGCCGGTGCCCACCAGCAGGCCGTCCAGCTGCCACTGGCTGTCGGCCAGCTGACGGCGGATATTGGCGGCATAACGTGGCTTGAGACCGTCAGTGATCAGCAGTATGCGACCGCGTCCCGGAGCCCCCTGGTCCAGCAGCTCCACCGCCCGGGCCACGCCCAGATCGGCGCGGTTGCCCGGCGCCGGCATGATGACCGGGTCCACCGCCGACAGCAGGCCTTCCACGGTGCGGCGGTCATCGGTCAGGGGTGAGACCACGTGGCCATCGGCGGCATACACCACCAACCCGGTGTAAGTTCCCTCCCGGGCCGCCAACAGATCGCGGATCTTGCGGGTGGCCCGGGTCAGACGGTCAGGTTCCGCGTCCCTCGCCAGCATCGACAGCGACAGGTCCAGCACCACCACCAGGGAATCGTCCTGCTGTTGCAGGGGCGACGGAGCGGTGCGGAACGACGGCCCCGCCAGTGCCAGCGCGGTAACCATCAGCAGCAGGGGCGCCAGCAGCCGCTGCCAGCGGGCCGGTCGGCCGCCACCCCCGCCGGCGGGCAGTAGTGGCTTCAGCAGTGCCGGCGGGATCACCTGTTGCCAGCGGGTATGGCCCCGGCCCAGTGAGCGCAGCAGGCAGTAGAGCAGCGGGGCCAGCACCATCAGGAGCAGCCACGCCGGACGCAGGAATTCGAAATCGCTCATGACGCCCGCCCTCCACGGTTCATGGCCAGGCCCGCCAGCATGCGCCCGCGGGCGATGCCAAGACCACCCAGCCAGAGTATCAGGGCAGCACCCGCCGGCCAGGCATAGAGTTCGGTCACCGGCCGCCAGGGCTGGCCTTCCAGTTCCAGGGGTTCGAGCCGGTCTATTTCCTGGTAGATACCCTGTAGCTCCTCGATGCTGCGGGCCCGGAAATACCGCCCTCCGGTGTCGCTGGCAATACTGCGCAGCAGTTCCTCGTCGAGATCGCTGGAGGGGTTGACCCGTCGGCTGCCGAACAGCCCCTGCCGGAGGGAAGATTCCGAGCCAATACCAATGGTGTGGATGCGTACATCGCTGTCGGCGGCAATCTCCGTGGCTTTTTCCGGTGTCAGGTTGCCGGCAGTGTTGGCACCGTCGGTGAGCAGCACCAGCACCCGATGCTCCTGGGGCCTGTCCCGCAGGCGTTTGACTGCCAGTCCGATGGCGTCGCCAATGGCGGTGGCGCGGCCAGCCATGCCCAGTCCGGCCTCGTTGAGCAGGGTGCGCAGGGTGTCGTGGTCAAAGGTGAGTGGGGCCTGGATGTAGGGTTCGGAGCCAAACAACAACAGCCCGAGGCGATCTCCCTGGCGTTCGCGGATAAAATCGTCCAGCACCACTTTCAGTGCTTCCAGCCGGTTCAACGGGCGACCGCCCAGGACCATGTCCCGCTCTTCCATGCTTGGAGAAATGTCTACCGCAAGCATCAGGTCGCGGCCGGTAACGGGCACATGGGTCGCTTCGCCGACATGCTGGGGGCGGGCCAGTGCCAGTACCAGCAGTGCCCAGGCCAGCGCCAGCAGGATGGTCAGCCAGCGCCGGCGCACGGCGCCCTGCTGGCTGACGCCGGGCATGCCCTGTAACCGTGACTGGATGGGCAGCACCGGGGCCGCCACCGGTTCGCTCGTAGCCCGGGCATCTGCCCGGAGCCGTTTCAGCAGCCAGGGCAGGGGCAGCAACACCAGCAGCCAGGGCCAGGCAAGATTCACCATGGCTGCCTCCGGATCCAGTGTTCCGCCAGTTGCCATGCCTCCGTCGGGGGCAGCTCGCTGCGGGGCCGGTAGCTGGCGTCGACCAGCTGCTGCCATGGGCGACCGGGATCACCGGAGGTGCGCGCCAGGAAGCGACCCCACTGTTCGCCACTGAGAGCGGCGGGCCGGTCCCCGGGGTAGCGGGCGAGGGCGGCTTCTTTGAGCAGGCGGTTGAGGCCGGCATACCAGTCCGGTCCCGGTTGGCTGGGCACGGTGTACCGGGCGAGACGTGCCAGTGCTGCCCGTTTCGGTGCCTGACGACGGTGACGACGCCAGCCCAGAACGACCGCAACGGTCAGCGTGACCAGTATCAGGGCCGCCAGTATCCACCAGCCCGGTGCCGGGGGCCAGAACCCCGCCGGCGGTGGCGCCTGGATATCCCTGAGCTGTTCCAGAACGTCGTCGGGTATCACAGCAGTCGCCCTCCCGCCGAGGTCAGTCCGTGCATCAGGGCGACCGGGTCTTCCCCGGTGGCCAGTGTCATCAGGGAGCATCCGGTTTGCCGGACCAGGGTTTCCAGGGCGGTGTGCCGGGCCTGCGCGCCCTCCCGCCAGGCCTTTTGCAGTGCCCGGTCGTCGCCATTGAACCAGAGGGTACCGGCAGCGCCGCTCACGGCGTAGTCGCCATGGTCGGGAAGCTGGTCGTCCAGCGGGTCGGTGAGTCGCACCGCCGTCACCTGGTTGTGCGTGGCCAGGCTCGCCAGCAGCGAGCGGGTGTCACTGTCCGCTCCCTGGAAGTCGCTGATAACAAACACACGGCTGCCGGTGTGGACAATACGGCGGGCCTCGGTGAGGGCTTCATTGAGGCCTTCACCAGCGGGTTCCGGCGCCACCCCGGGCTGCGTCCGCTGATGGGCCGCGAGGGCATTGAGCAGTTGCATCACCGAGCGGCGGCGTCGGGAGGGCCGGATAATCTCGGTGGTGTCACCGCCAAAGACGATGCCCCCGGCCTGGTCACCGGAACCGTGGGCAACCCAGGCCAGCAGCGCAGAAAGCTCCGCCGCCCGCACCTGCTTGTAGCTGCCCTCGCTGGCGAAGAACAGGCTCGCACCCAGGTCGCACAGGATCAGCACCGGACGCTCCCGTTCCTCTTCGTATACCCGGGTGTGGGGTTCCTGCCGTCGGGCGGTTACCCGCCAGTCGATGCGGCGTACGTCGTCACCGGGCTGATAGGGGCGCACCTCGGCCAGCGACATGCCCCGGCCACGCATAACGGAATGGTGGCCTCCTCGCCGCTGGCGCAGGGCACGGCGTGCCGAGGGCAACTGCAGGGTGCGGGCCTGGGCCTGCAACAGCAGCAGGTGCTTCAGGTCGGCGGTCACCCGGTGGCTATGGTGGGTAGCGGCATTGCTGAACATGATGACTCCGGGGTTCAGGCGGTGACCGGCACCCGATCAAGCAGGCGGTTGACCACATCGTCCGGGGTGATGCCCCCGGCTTCGGCGTCAAAGGTGAGAATCAGGCGATGCCTGAGCACATCCGGGGCAATGGCCCGGACATCGTCGGGGGTGACATAGTCGCGACCATCCAGCCAGGCCAGCGCCCGGCTGCAGCGGTCCAGGGCAATGGTGCCCCGGGGGCTGACACCAAAGGCCAGCCAGTGGGCCAGGTCGTCATCCAGTGCCGCGGGATCCCGGGTGGCCAGCACCAGAGCCAGCAGGTAGTCCTCCACCGATTCAGCCATGAACACTTCCGCAACCGCCTGGCGCGCGTGCTGTACCTCTTCCGCGGTGACCGGTTCGCCGGCCGTCGTGGTGCCCTGCCTGGCTTCCTGTCGGGCCAGTTTGAGGATTTCACGTTCGGCGGAGGTCTCCGGGTAGCCGATCATCACGTGCATCAGGAAGCGGTCGAGCTGGGCTTCGGGCAGGGGGTAGGTGCCCTCCTGCTCGATGGGATTCTGGGTGGCCATGACCATGAACGGTGCCGGCAGCGGGAAGGTGCGCATACCCACGCTTACCTGGCGCTCCCCCATGGCTTCCAGCAGGGCGGACTGGACTTTTGCCGGTGCGCGGTTGATCTCGTCCGCCAGCACCAGGTTATGGAACACGGGGCCGCGCTGGAATTCGAACTGGCCGGTTTCCGGGCGATAGATTTCGCTGCCGGTAACATCGGATGGCAACAGATCCGGTGTGAACTGTATGCGGTGGAAGTCGCCACTGAGGTTGTCGGCCAGCGCCTTGATGGCGGTGGTCTTGGCAAGGCCGGGCGCGCCTTCCACCAGCAGGTGGCCGTCTGCCAGCAGGGCAATCAGCAGGCGTTCCACCAGAGCGTGCTGGCCGATAATGCGCCGGGAAAGCTGCTGCTTGAGGTCGCCGAACGTCTGTTGCAGGGAGGACATCAGTCTGGTTGCTCCAAGGGTTGATCAGTAACGGTTATAACGTACGAATTTTTTCGGTGATTAACAGCAAAAAATCAAGGGTTTGACTATGCTGCAGTTACCATTCGTTCACATCCGTGCCTGTGTGCCGCAGCAGGCACCCGGACTGCAGAGGTGATTGATGAATACCCTGACCGTCACCAGCAAGGATCAGTTCCTTGAGCAACTGGACGAGGAATTGTTTCGCAAGCTGTCGAAAACGGAAGCGGAACGTATCAGTCGCTTTTCCCGCCATTACCTGATGCACCTGCCTTTCGAGGAACTGCTGGAGCGGGAGTTTCACGACACCTACGGTGCGGTGCTGGCCGCTTGGCAGTACCTGCAGAAGCGTCCGGCGGGAGAGACACCGGTATCCGTCTTCAATCCCGATCTTGAAAGTGATGGCTGGCAGTCCACCCACACGGTCATTTTCATCCTGCACCCGGATATTCCGTTCCTGATTGATTCGGTGCGCATGGCCATCAACAGCCATGATATCGGCACTCACACCATTCATCATTCGCTCATGACCGTGGAGCGGGATGACCATGGTGTGCTCAAGTCCCTGGGCGGGCCGGATGCTTCGCAGGATAACGCTGACCTCGAGGCGTTCATCGTACTGGAAATCGACCGGCATAGTGACCAGCGTGATCTGGCGGGGCTGGAAAGCCTGCTGCAGGACGTGCTGCATGAGGTGCGTATTGTGGTCTCGGATTTCGGGGCCATGAAGCAGAAGGCGATGGAAATCTCCCAGGAGCTGGATAGCTCGCCGGCAGACATCACACCGGACGATGTGGAAGAGGCGAGGGCCTTTGTCGACTGGCTGAGCGATGACCACTTCACCTTCCTGGGTTACGACGAGTACGATTTTGTCAGCGACAAGAAGGGCACCAATGTCTGCCGGGTGCCGGAATCGGAACTGGGCATCCTGCGGGTCAACAACGAACGCCAGGGGAAGGTGGCAATGCGTGAGCTGCCCCGGCGTACCCGCCGCCAGATGACCCGTACCGATGAGCTGTTCATTTTCGCCAAGTCGGCCCAGCGTTCCCGGGTGCACCGGCCGGCCTACCCGGATTATATCGCCGTCAAGAAGTTCAACAGTGACGGTGAAGTGGTGGGCGAGCGCCGTTTCCTGGGGTTGTATACTGCCCGCGCCTACAGCGACCGTCCGGAGAGCATTCCACTGCTGCGCCGCAAGGTGCAGGAAGTACTGGAACGCTCCGGCTTCATGCATGACGACTATGCCGGCAAGGAGCTGGAGCAGATTCTCGCCGTCTATCCGCGGGATGAACTGTTTCAGGTGGAAATGGATGAGTTGTACCGGACTGCCCTGGATATCCTCTATATCCAGGAGCGCCGCCAGATCCGGCTGTTCATGCGGGAGGATGTTTACGGCCTGTTTGTCACCTGCCTGGCGTTCTTCCCCCGGGATATCTACAACACCGAGCTTCGCCTGAAGGTGGAGCGGGAGCTGTGCAAGAGGCTGGAGGCGGAAGACATCAGTTTCGTCACCCACTTTTCGGAGTCCGTGCTGGCCCGCGTGCAGTTCACCATACGGGTGCCGCAGCAGGGCAGCCGGCGTTTGCCAGTGAAGGAAATTCAGGAACGCGTGGTGGAACTGGCGCAGTCCTGGCGCGATGGCCTGGCGGAGGCCCTGCACGAAACCTGGGGCGAAGAGCGCGGCAACGATCTGTTGCGGCGCTATGCCTCGGCTTTTCCACCGAGTTATCAGGATATGTTCTCTCCCCGGCGAGCCGCTATCGACCTGGAGCATATCTGTGCTGTGGCCGATGGTCGTCCGCTTGCCATGAGCTTCTACCGTGCTCTGGAGGAACAGGAAAGCACCGTTCACTTCAAGCTGTTCAACCCCACCGATCAGCTGCCCCTGTCCGACGTCATGCCCATCTTCGAGAACCTGGGGTTCCGGGTGATCGGTGAGCATCCGTTCGAGATTGTGGACCACGACGGCTGTTCCGTATGGATCCACGACTTCTCACTTCAGGCCCGGTCCGGCGAAGTGGTGGATCTCCATCGCATTCGCCCGATTTTCGAGGAACTGTTCCATCGTGTCTGGTTTGGCGAGGCGGAAAACGACGCCTTCAACAGATTGCTACTGTCGGCTTACCTGGGCTGGCGTGATATCGCCATCCTGCGTACCTATGCCCGTTTCATGCGTCAGATACGTTTCAGCAACAGCCAGACGTTCATCGCCAATACCCTGGTCAATCATGTGGACCTGACCGAGTTGTTGCTGCAGACCTTTGATGTGCGCTTCAATCCGGTACGCCAGCAGAGCAGGGCAAAAAGCGCAGCCGCCCAGCAAAAGCTGGAACTGGAATTCAACGCGGCCCTCGACGATGTCGACAATCTCAGCGAGGACCGGGTATTACGGCTGTTCCTGGAGCTGGTCCAGGCGACTCTGCGCACCAATTATTTTCAGGTTGATGAGAGCGGGCAACCCAGGCCCTATATCAGTGTGAAGCTGGACCCGTCGGCCATTTCCGACGTGCCGCTGCCGTTGCCCATGTTCGAGATCTTTGTGTATTCACCCCGGGTCGAGGGGGTTCACCTGCGGGGCGGGAAAGTAGCCCGTGGCGGCCTTCGCTGGTCAGACCGGTTCGAGGATTACCGCACCGAAATCCTGGGTCTGGTCAAGGCTCAGCAGGTGAAAAACGCGGTCATCGTGCCGGTGGGGGCCAAAGGGGGGTTTGTTGCCAAGCGTCTGCCGGACCCGTCCGACCGGGAAGCCTTCCAGGCGGAAGGTATCGAGGCCTACAAGATTTTTATCCGCGGCCTGCTGGACATCACTGACAACCTGGTGGATCTGGCCATAGCGCCGCCGAAGGATGTGGTGCGCCACGATGGCGACGACCATTACCTGGTGGTGGCGGCTGACAAGGGCACCGCCACCTTCTCCGACATCGCTAATGGCCTGGCGGCTGAATACGGCTTCTGGATGGGTGACGCCTTCGCCTCCGGCGGCAGTCATGGCTACGACCACAAGAAGATGGGCATTACCGCCCGTGGCGCCTGGGTCTCGGTGGAGCGGCATTTCCGGGAAATGGGGGTCAATCCGGCTCGCGACACCTTCTCGGTCATCGGTATTGGCGACATGGGCGGTGATGTGTTCGGCAATGGACTGCTGCAGTCGGACAAGGCCCGGCTGGTGGCGGCGTTCAACCATATGCATATCTTCGTGGATCCGAATCCGGATCCGGCGCAGAGCTATGCCGAGCGCAAGCGCCTGTTCGAGCTGCGCCGGTCGGCCTGGTCGGATTACGACGAGTCGCTGATTTCCGAGGGTGGCGGCGTGTTCAATCGCAGTGCCAAGTCGATACCCGTCAGTGCGCCAATGAAAAAACTGCTGGGCATCAAGTCGGACCGGGTGCCGCCGAACATGCTGATCTCCCATATCCTCAAGGCACAGGCTGACCTGCTGTGGATTGGCGGTATCGGCACCTATGTCAAATCGGCTCACGAATCCCACGGCGATGTGGGTGACAAGAGCAACGACAGCCTGCGCATCAACGGCAAGGAATTGCGCTGCCGCGTCGTGGGCGAGGGCGGCAACCTGGGCATGACCCAGCTCGGGCGCATCGAGTTCGCCCTTAACGGCGGCCGCCTCAATACCGATTTCATCGACAACTCCGGTGGTGTGGACTGCTCCGACCACGAAGTGAACATGAAAATCCTGTTGAATCGGGTGGTCGCCGCCGGCGACCTCACCGAGAAACAGCGCAACCGCATGCTGGAGGACATGACCGAGGAAGTGGCGGATCTGGTGCTGAGGAATAACTATCGCCAGACCCAGGCGCTGACGGTGGCCAACGACGAAGCCGCCAGGCGACTTGAGGAATACCGCCGGCTGATGAACGCCTTCGAGGCATCGGGCAAGCTTAACCGCGAGCTGGAATTCCTGCCCGACGAGGAAATCCTGGAAGAGCGAAAGGTCATGGGCAAGGGCCTGACCCGGCCGGAGTTGTCGGTGCTGATCGCCTATGTGAAGGGTGACCTGAAGCAGACCCTGATCGACAGCGATCTTCCGGACGAGCCCTTGCTGGTGTCGGAGATGTACAAGGTCTTCCCCCGGCCCATGGTGGACCGGTTCCCGGAAGAACTGGCATCCCACCAGTTGCGGCGGGAGATCATTGCCACCCAGATCGCCAATGACATGATCAACCACATGGGCATCACCTTCGTGGACCGGCTCAACCAGTCCACCGGTGCCGACGCCCCGGCCATCGCCCTGGCCTGGATCATTGCCCGGGACGTGTTTCGACTGGATGTCTGGTGGCGTCGCATCGAGGAGCTGGACTATCAGGTACCGGCGACGCTACAGGTTCGGCTGATGGATGAACTGATGCGTCTGATGCGCCGTTCGGTGCGCTGGTTGCTGCGCAACCGTCGCAGTGAGCTCAATATCCAGAGCCATCTGGACCGCTTCACCGACAGCATCAGCCGTATCTCGGCCAATCTGGCGGATTATCTGGGGGCCGGGGTCGAGAAGGAATGGAAGGCCCAGCACGACAAGCTATGCAAGGAAGGCGTGCCCGAGGATCTGGCCGCCATGGTGTCCGGGAGTTCCTACCTCTATTCCGCCCTGGGCATTATCGAGGTGCACGAGTCTGCCGGGGTACCCCTCAAGACCGTGGCCAACCTCTACTACACCCTGGGCGAGCGCCTGGATCTGAACTGGTTTGCCGGCGCCATCGCCAATCTGAAACCCGCTTCCCACTGGCAGGCCCTGGCCCGCGAGAGCTTCCGGGAGGACCTGGACTGGCAGCAGCGGGCCCTGACAACGGGGGTGTTGAGGATGGCGGAGGATCAGAAACAGGTGGATGCCTGCGTGGAAACCTGGATGAGCCAGCACGAAACCATGATCCGCCGATGGAAAGGCATGCTGGCGGAACTGAAGAATGCCCGGCAGCCCGAGTACGCCATGTTCTCCGTGGCCCTGCGGGAGCTGCTGGACCTGGCGCAGAGCAGCATACACTCGCCCTTGTCCGAAGCCGGGGACTGACGCCGGGCCCGGATGCGTCCGGGCCGGACACCGAAATCGCGGAGGTATTGCGATTCTCTCGTAAATGCCGTTCAATCGGGTCCGCCAGAAGACAACGCGAAGGTCATCGCGCAAACGGCTCGCACCTTTCGCTGAACGGAGAATGAAGGCATGACAACACTGGAAGACCTGCTGAAGAACAACCAGGCCTGGGCAGACGGCATCAAGCAGGAAGACCCGGACTTTTTCAAGCGCCTGTCCAACCAGCAGGCACCGGAATACCTGTGGATCGGTTGCGCCGACAGCCGCGTGCCCGCCAACCAGATTGTCGACCTGATGCCGGGTGAGCTGTTTGTTCACCGTAACGTGGCGAACGTCGTGGTTCACACCGACTTCAACTGCCTGTCCGTCCTTCAGTTCGCCATCGAGGTGCTCAAGGTCAAGCATATTCTGGTGGTGGGGCACTATAACTGTGGTGGTGTGCGTGCAGCATTGCTTGATCAGGGCTTCGGCCTGCTCAGCAACTGGCTGCGCCACGTGCAGGATGTGCGGGACAAGCACCAGGAGGTGCTGGCGGACCAGCCCTCGGAGCAGGACCGGGTCGATCGCCTGTGCGAACTCAACGTTGTCGAGCAGGTCGGCCATGTCTGCCAGAACAGCATCGTGCAGGATGCCTGGAAGCGGGATCAGCGGCTTACCGTTCATGGGTTCGTCTACGATGTCGCCGATGGCCTGTTGCGGGATCTGGGTCTGCACATCAGCAGTGAGGCGGACCGGGAGGCCATCCAGCAGCGCAGTGTGGATGAGCTGGTCCTGCGACCGGTACGCTCCGGCCGCCCCGCTCGCCAATGAGTGATCGGCGGACCGGCAGTAACGCGGTTGCTGCCCTGGAGCGTAATCCGGAGCTGCTGGCCGGGCGTGTCGGGTTCATTGGCCTGCCGGGGCCGGATCTGCCGGCAGGGCTCGATGTTGACAGTGGCCCACCACTGGTCATTACCGAGCACGCCGGACTCGCCGGTGCCCTGGAGGCCGCCGGTCACTGCCGGGTGAGTTTCGGATACGGGTTGCCCGACCAGAGCCGGCAGTCGCTGGACACCGTCGTGCTGTTCGTGCCCAAGGCCCGCCAGGCCGTGGCCATGCAACTGGCTCTTGCCGGTGCCTTGCTTGCCGAGGACGGTCGCCTGGTGCTGGTCGGGGAAAAGCGGGAAGGCATTGCTGGTGGGGCCCGGCAGCTGCAGGCACTGGCTGAAAACGCCCGCAAGGCCGATAGCGCCCGCCATTGCCAGGTCTGGGTCGCCCGACCGGAGCCGGGCAGCCGCGGCTTTGATCCCGAAGAATGGCTGCAGTGGCATGACGTTGACGTGGCAGGTGTCCGCATCCGGGTGGCCGGCATGCCTGGCATCTTCAGCGATGGTCGACTGGACGAGGGTACCGAACGCCTGCTGGAGAGCCTGGCGGACCAGCCGGTGAGCGGCCCGGTGCTCGACTTTGCCTGCGGCGCCGGGGTAATCGGTAGCTGGCTGCAGGAGCGTTATCCCGGACTGGGGCCGGTGGATGGGGTGGATGTGCAGGCGCAGGCGGTGATGTGTGCCCGCAAGACCTATGAGTGCAACGGTGCCGGGGGTGAGATTTTTGCGGCTGACGGTGTGCCCGCCCATCTTGGCCGCTACGGTACTATCGTGACCAACCCCCCGTTCCATTCGGGAGTGCGTACTGATACTACCATGACCGAACGGTTCCTGCGCGATGCCCGCCGTCACCTGAAACCCGGTGGCGAGCTGCGGCTGGTGGCTAACCGGTTCCTGCCTTATCAGCCCCTTCTCGAACAGAGCGTTGGCAACTGCCGTGTCCTGTTCGAGGACCGGCGCTTTACCATCTACCAGGCCCGGGTGCCGTCTTGAGCAAAGCCAGCGACGCCCGCCCGGAGTTTCCCGTCAATGACCGTAACCTGACCCTGCAGCGGCCCCACCGGGGCGGCCGGGGGCTGAGAGCCTGGGACGCGGCTGATGAGCAGCTGGTGGCGGAGGCCCGTCGGCAACTCCGCCCCGGCCAGCGTGTTGCGGTGGTGGATGACAGCTTTGGTGCCCTGGCTCTTGGCCTGGCTGACTTTGAACTCACGGTTATTGCTGACAGTGCCGTTCTGGGTGATGCCCTGGCGCTCAATGCCCACGCCAATAAGCTGACAGCACCGGGTGTAGACAGCTGGCGGGACGAACTGGGGCCGGTGTCGGCAGGCGAGTCTCCCGAGCTGGCTGAGGATCGCTTCGATGCGGTGGTGCTCAAGGTGCCCCGCCAGCTCGACTATCTGGAATTCCTGCTGCGATGGGTCAATCAGGTGCTGCGTCCTGATGGCTGGCTGCTGACCGGAGGCATGATCAAGCATCTGCCTGACCAGGCTGCCCGGGTCTACCAGCGACTGGTGATGACGGATGCCGTATTACCCGCCCGCAAAAAGGCGCGGCTGGTTCTTTGCCGTGCCGGCACCGAAACCCTGGCCGACTGGCAGGGGCTCTGGAAAGGCTACCCGGAGCCGGCAGCCGGGACCTCCCTGCAGGCCCTGCCGGCGGTATTCGCCCGCGAGCGACTGGATATCGGTACCCGGGAGCTGCTGCCCTTCATCCCGGACTCCGTGGCCACGGTGACGGAAGGGGCCGGAGTGCTCGATCTGGGCTGTGGCAATGGTATCCTGGGGTTGAGTGCGCTGGCGGCCCGGCCGGATCTGGCGGTGACCTGGGCTGACATTTCGTCCCAGGCCGTGCTCAGTGCCCGGGCAAACGTCAAGGCGTCCGGGCTGGACGATAGCGCCTGCCATTTTGTGCACACCGATGGCGTGCCCGTGGGCACTGGCCCCTTCCGGATCATTCTGCTCAATCCGCCATTCCATGAGGGTGGCGTTGTGGGAGACCACATCGCCCTGCGGCTGTTTGCCGAGGCCGCCGAAGCCCTGGCCCCGGACGGGGAACTGCTGATGGTGGGCAATCGCCACCTGGGCTACCACCGAAGCCTGCATTCGGTGTTTGCAGACGTGCAGCAGCTCCATGCGACGCCGAAATTCGTGGTCTTCCGGGCGTCCTGTCCACAAGCCGTTCAGCCGCGCGGCCGCTCGTAGCCCATCCGCGCCAGTGTATCGACAATGGTCTGGGTCTGGCTGTCCACTTCGATATTGACCTCATCCCCTTCCTGTATATCGGCGAAGACGGTTGCCCGTAGCGTTTCCGGTATCAGGTGGACGTTGAAGCGGTTGCCTTCCACATCGCCGATGGTCAGGCTGGCCCCGTTGACGGCGATGTAGCCCTTGGGAAACAGATATTTCTGCCACTCGTCCGGCATCTCGAAGGTCAGGGTGCAGTTGTTTTCCGGCTGCTCCCGGCTTACCACGCGGGCCGTGGTGTGGATATGGCCGGACAGCAGGTGGCCGCCGATTTCATCACCGATGCGTGCGGCCCGTTCGAAGTTGATGCGGCTGCCTGGCGCCAGCCGCCCCAGGGTGGTCATTCGAAGCGTCTCCTGCATGGCATCGAACCAGAGCCGGTTGCCCTCCTGGGCGGTAACCGTCAGGCAGGTGCCGTTGATAGCAACGGAGGCTCCAATGGTAACGCCGCTCACTGAACCCTCGGGAAAGCGGATAACGAAAGTGGATAACCCGGGCCGGGATTCCACGGCCTCCACGGTGGCGACGCCCTGAACAATGCCGGTAAACATGGTTTCACCTCGTAACAATTCAAAGACGGCAAGTGTATCCCTGCCGCGGTAAGCTGGCAAAGACAACACAGCCTGATCGTCCTGCGACCCGGGGCACCCTAAAGTAACGGCGGCGCCGGGCGATAACCTTCTGTAGGGGAGCAGGCCCCATCGGGACTGTTCCATCAAGACACTGGCGTCATTCACGACGCGCCTGGCGGCTGTTATGGCAGAAACCCGAGCGAGAAACAACGACTCCACCGTCTCCCGCGACGATCCGGTGCTGCGCCCGGGGCGCCCGGCCGACCCGGGTAGTCAGCCGGCTCCGGTTCCGGCGCCAGCACCGCCTGCCCGGTCGCCGCTTGAGGCTGCCGGTGACGAGGCTGCCGATGCGTCCGAGGAACAGCAGTCGGAATCATCGCCAGATACTGGTACCGAGGAGGGTGACGCTGCCGCGTCAGCGGAGGATAGCGCTGAGGCGGAAGCACAGGATGACGCTGACGACGCTGACGACGTGCAACGCCTGTACGCGGAATCCTACCAGCGTAGGCTGCGCCGTCTGCTGCGCCAGTGTGAGCGGGTCAACCTGATGGACTTCAATGTATTGTCGCTGGCCGGCTGGCCCGACAATCACATCCTCAATGCCGCCCGCCGTCGTCGGGACACCTGGTTGCTCAGTGCGACCATCGCCGCCCTGGTGTTCCTCAGTGGCATGACGGGGTTTGTTCCGGCGTGGCTTGCCGGCGGCGGCTTCGGTGCGTTCGCGGTTATCCTGCTGATGGGCCTGCCGGTCGTCCGTCGGCTGTACAGTCCCGGACCTTCCTATCTGGACCTTGTTCTCTACCGGCAGCAGTTGCTGCGGGATGCTCGCAAGCATATAGCCCACCTGGAGGGAGAAGTGGGGCTGATCTGGCAGTGTAATGAACTGTCGGAATTCAATCCTGCCCTGGCATCAACCCGGTTCAGCACCCTCAAGCATCTGTCTGAACAGCGGCGGTTGGCGGCATCGCTTTCCAGGCGGGAGCATATCCGTCTGTATCTGATCTTCATGCTGGAAGCTGAAAAGGCGTATCAACGAATGCAGGCAGCCTATTTCCAGGAGCACCAGAAGGCCATCGACCGGGGCTGGAAAACCGTGGCCGACGCGGTCACGGAGCCACGGGAACAGGCCTTGCGGGAAGGGGCGGAAGCACCGCAGAAGCCCCCAGCGCAGTCGCGGGACTCGGGGCCCGGCCAGGGCGGGCAGGGTGGATCTGATGACATGGCTAACGGTTGACAGGTGCATATTTAAAACGTATGTTTGAAACATTCGTTTTAAAGTGGAGTGTGCAGTGGCCCAGTCAGATACAGTGGACCGGATTCTTGATGCTGCCGAAGAACTGTTCGCCGAGCGGGGATTTGCTGAAACATCCCTCAGAATGATAACCAGCAAGGCTGGTGTCAACCTGGCGGCGGTAAACTATCATTTCGGTTCCAAGAATTCCCTTATCCAGTCGGTATTCGCCCGCTTCCTGACGCCTTTCTCAGCCACGCTGGAAGCGGAGTTCGACGAGCTGGAAGCCCGCCCGGGCGACCGCGCACCCTCGGTGGAAGAAATACTGGGAGCTCTCACCGGCAGTGCGGTGCGCATGCCCCAGCGCAATGAGCGGGGCATTTCCATCTTCATGCGCCTGCTGGGTCTGGCCTATACCCAGTCCCAGGGGCACCTGCGGGCTTTCCTGGAGGATGAGTACCGGGGCATTTTCACCCGTTTCATGGCGCTGCTCAAGCAGGCGACACCGGAGCTGAGCTCGGTGGACCGGTACTGGCGAATCCAGTTCATGCTGGGGGCGACCGCGTTCACCATGTCGTCCAGCGATGCTCTGCGGGATATCCTGCAGGCCAAGAAGGGGGTTGAAACGCCCATCCAGGAAATTGCCGCCCGCCTGATCCCCTTCCTGGCCGCCGGCATGCAGGCCAATGACGTGATGCTGGTGCCGCGCCCGGAGGCCAGTGCCCTGTAACGGATGTAAACGCCATCAAACCGCTATTGCCTCGGTAAGGCTGGTCGGCTAGCCTTGGCTCCCTCAATCTTCTGACGCGGGAGTACCGGAGTGCCCGATCAACCGCATTCCCACGACCCTGTCCCCGGGGTCGTCATTGATCTTGAACGCCAGACCCTCGACTGGTTCGGTGCCAACGGCGACCACCAGCGCTGGCCGGTATCCACGGCCCTTAACGGACCGGGTGAAGCCGACAGCTCCGGCTGTACGCCCCGTGGCCGCCATTATGTTCGGGCACTGATCGGCCAGGGCCAGCCTGAGGGCACGGTGTTCGTGGCCCGTCGTCCCACCGGCGAGACCTGGACCCCGGAGCTTTCCCGGCAACAGCCGCAGCGTGACTGGATACTCAGTCGCATAATCTGGCTCTGCGGGCTGGAAAAGGGTTTCAATCGTGGCGGTGATGTCGATACCTTCCGACGATACATATACATTCACGGTACCCCGGATACCGAGCCCATGGGAAAGCCGCTGTCCCATGGCTGCATTCGCATGCGTAACCGGGATGTGATCAATCTGTTTGACAGGCTGGAGCCGGGTATGCCGGTGACCATCCGGCCCTGTCCGTAATTCATATTGTTCCGAGGGTTTGAAGGAGAACAAATCGGTGGATGAAACTCCCGAAATGATCACCCGCTGGGTCGAGAACTGGACTCTGCTGTCCCAGAGCTGGCGGGTGGCGCTGGTTGTTTTCGGCCTGGTGTTCGCAACGGCGACCGTGTCCTTCATTGTCAGCCGCATTATCGTGATTCTGGAGCATCGTTTCGAGCGCTCCGATAATCTCTGGGACGATACCATCCTGCACGCCTTGCGGCGCCCGGCCATGGGCTTTGTCTGGCTTCAGGGGGTCTACTGGGCAGCGGAAGTGGCCCACTCCTACTCCGAAGCCGAGATTTTTTCCGTCAATGACAAGCTGCTGGAGCTGGGCTTTATCTGGATCCTGGTGTGGACCCTGTTCGGCATCGTCAAGCAGGCCGAGTTAACCCTCAGCTCCCCTGTGCGCATGAAGGAGCCGATGGACTACACCACGGTCACGGCGATCAGCAAATTGCTGCGGGCCGTGGTTGCCATCACCGCTTTACTGACCGTTATGCAGACCCTGGGCTACAGTATTTCCGGGGTGCTGGCATTTGGTGGTGTGGGTGGTATCGCCGTGGGCTTTGCCGCCAAGGACCTGCTGGCCAACTTTTTCGGTGGTTTCGTTATCCATATGGACCGGCCCTTCAAGGTGGGCGACTGGGTGCGTTCACCGGACCGGAATATCGAGGGGACTGTGGAGGAGATCGGCTGGCGGCTGACCACCATCCGCACCTTTGACAAGCGCCCGCTGTATGTACCCAACGCCACGTTCACCCAGATCGCGGTGGAAAACCCCTCGCGCATGCTGAACCGGCGAATCTTCGAAACCATCGGTATTCGCTATGTGGATGTCAACGGGATAACCGGGATTGTCGATGATGTTCGCTCCATGCTGGAAAACCACGAGGAAATCGATACCGGGCAGACGCTGATCGTGAACTTCCTGGCGTTCAACAGCTCTTCCCTGGATATCATGGTCTACTGCTTCACCAAGACCACGCAGTGGGTGAAGTTTCATGAAATCAAGCAGGATGTGCTGCTGAAAATCAGTGATGTCATTATGTCTCACGATGCCGAAGTGGCGTTCCCCACTCGCACACTGCATGTGGCCGAGAGCGTTCGCATCGAGCGGGATGAGGCGGAAGCCGGAAAAGGCGGGGGCACACGCTCCGGAAGCGGGGCCGAAGAGGATCGGGGCGAGGCCGCCGACAGTGGTCCGGTGCGGGACCCCTCCGGGGCGGGCCAGACCACCACGCAAGGTGACGAGGGTGAATCATGAGTGAACTGCCGGAATCGGCTGGCAAGGGCGATGACATTGCCATTATCGGCGGCACCGGGCTGACCGAGCTGGAAGGCCTGACTGTACTCGGTGAATACGCCATGGAGACGCCGTGGGGCGCTCCGTCCGGTCCGGTGATCAGGGGGGAAATCCGGGGGCAGCCGGTACTGTTCCTGGCGCGCCACGGTCACCCCCACCGCATTCCGCCACATCAGGTGAACTACCGCGCCAACCTGTGGGCGCTGCGGGAAGCCGGTGCCGCGCGTATTATTGGCGTCAACGCCGTGGGTGGCATCACCCCGGCCATGGGGCCGGCCCGGATTGCCGTGCCCCATCAGATCATCGATTATACCTGGGGGCGGGGGCATACCTTCTTCGAACAGGCGGGGGAATCGCCGCTTGCAGGGGTAACACATATTGATTTCACCTTCCCGTACCACGAACCGCTGCGCCAGGCTCTGCTGGCGGCCGCCCATCGTTGTCAGATGATAGTGGTGGACCATGGTGTGTATGGCGCCACTCAGGGGCCGCGTCTGGAAACCTCGGCGGAGGTGGCGCGGATGGAGCGGGATGGCTGCGACCTGGTGGGGATGACGGGAATGCCGGAGGCTGCCCTGGCCGATGAACTGGGGCTTTCCTATGCCTGCCTGGCGCTGTCGGTCAACTGGGCTGCGGGCAAGTCCGACCAGATTATTACCATGGCGGAGATTGAGCAGGCACTGGCAGACGGGATGTCAGGTGTAAAGGCCATACTGGAGGAGGTGATTCCCTCGCTCAGGCATCAGGAGCCCGTCGGGGGCTCCTGATTGACGCGTCTTTTCTGTTCAGTCGAGGGGGCGGAAGTAGACCAGTACGCCGATGGTGGGGGAGTCCAGGAAGTGGATTTCCTCGCTGCGCATGCGACGGATTTCGCGAATCCAGGTGACCAGCTCTTTCCCCGATGCAGCTTTCATTCCGGGGCTGGATGCCGGTGACGTGCCGACGCCCCGGGTGTCCGCCCCGGTGCCATCACCGCCATCGTTTTCAGTGCTCTCAGTGCTCTCAGTGCTCTCAGTGCCTTCCCCTGTATCCGGGCTGGCGCTTTCCGGCGCACTGCCATCACGTTCACCGTCTGCGCCGGGGTCTGCGGCGTTGCGCCAGTGGTTGAGCTCCACGTTAACCAGCAGATAGCGGCGGCGGTTGATCTCGATGGTGCCCTCGACCGCGCGGTGGCCCGCCTCTTCCAGCAGTTCGCCCACTTCGATAAGCAACGGCTTGCCGTCGTAGTCGGGCGGGAATTGCTGGATCCAGCCGGTTTTCATCAGTACCCGGTACTTGCCGCTGTTTTCCAGCCGGCTGGCCGCGGTATTGAGGGTGAGGTTGCTGGTGATGTCAAGGTCGGATCTGACCGTGCCGGACGGGTCGACTACCCACAGACGTTTCAGGCCCTCCTTTACCTCGGGTGCCTTGTCGGCCATCTGTTCCTTCACGATGGGGTCCGCCAGCCGTTCCAGTACCACCACTTCAGCGCGGTATCTGTCTTCTGCCAGGGCGGGTGCCGCCAGGGCCACGAGCAGGGCCAGGGCTGCGAAAAGCCGCCCGGATGAGTTGAAGGCGGGTTTGTACAAAGGTGTTCTCCTGATCCGTTTGTCGAAACCAACAGCGGCCCCGTCACGGGGATGCCATTATTCGTGAGTGCATCCCGGGTGCCGGAGTCAGTCAACGCCCGGGCCCGAAACACGGTATTGTGCGGGGCAGACAGGCCTGGTCAGGTGGCCAGTTCCTTCAGCACCGACGAGATGGCCTCGAGTTTACCATCGGTTGTGTTCTCTTTCAGCCGTACGCTGAAGGTATTGGCGCCTTCCAGGCGATAGACATCCGGTGCCTGTTGAACCTTCTGTACCATCTTGAGCGGATCCACGGGTGTGGCATTGCCGAATTCCAGCTTCAGCCAGTCGCGACCGGCATCCACCTTGATGATGCCCAGTGCTTCCGCCCGAATCCGCAGGCTGGTCTGGTGTATCAGGTTTTTTGCCGGCTGGGGAAGCAGTCCGAAGCGGTCGATCATCTCCACCTGCAACTCCTTCAGCTCTTCCTCGTTTTTCACGCTGGCAATGCGTTTGTACAGCATCAGGCGGTTGTGCACGTCGGGCAGGTAATCGTCGGGAATCAATGCCGGAATGCGCAGGTTCATTTCGGTACCGTGGCTGAGGGGCAGGTCGGCATTGGGCGTGCGCCCGTCACGAATGGCCTGCACGGCTTCTTCCAGCAGCTGCATGTAAAGGGTAAAGCCGATACTTTCAATCTGGCCGCTCTGTTCGTCGCCCAGCAGTTCGCCGGCGCCGCGGATCTCCAGGTCATGGGTGGCCAGCATGAAGCCGGCGCCCAGTTCCTGGGCTTCGGCAATGGCATCCAGCCGTTTGCGGGCATCGGGGGTCATTGCCTTGGGCGGCGGCGTGAGCAAGTAGGCATAGGCCTGGTGGTGGGAGCGGCCAACCCGGCCCCGCAGCTGGTGTAGCTGGGCCAGACCGAATTTGTCCGCCCGTTCAATGATGATGGTATTGGCGCTGGGAATGTCGATGCCGGTCTCGATGATGGTGGTACACACCAGCACGTTGAAACGCTTGTGATAGAAGTCCGACATGATCTGTTCCAGGTCCCGCTCCCGCATCTGGCCGTGGGCCACGCCGATGCGGGCTTCCGGGATAAGATTGCGCAGGTCTTCGGCGGTCTTCTGGATGGTGGCCACGTCGTTGTGCAGGAAATAGACCTGACCGCCGCGCAGGATTTCCCGCAGGATGGCCTCCTTCGCCATGGCCGTATCCTTCTGGCGCACGAAGGTCTTCACCGACAGGCGCCGGGCTGGCGGTGTGGCGATGATCGACAGGTCCCGCAGGTGACCCATGGCCATGTTGAGTGTGCGGGGGATGGGGGTGGCCGTGAGCGTAAGCATGTCCACTTCCGCCCGCAGCGCCTTGAACTTTTCCTTCTGGTTGACGCCGAAGCGGTGCTCCTCGTCGATAATCACCAGCCCCAGGTTGTTGAAGCGGATATCGCCCTGCAACAGTTTGTGGGTGCCGATCACGATATCGGCCTTGCCTTCCTCGATTCTCTCGATGGCCTTGCGGGTTTCCCCGCTGCTGCGGAAGCGGGACAGCAGTTCCACCGTGACCGGCGTTTCGGAGAACCTGTCGCGGAAAGATTCATAGTGCTGCTGAGCCAGCAGGGTGGTGGGCACCAGCACCGCCACCTGCTTGCCGGACCAGGTGGCGATAAAGGCGGCACGCATGGCCACTTCGGTCTTGCCGAAGCCGACGTCGCCGCAGACCAGGCGGTCCATGGGGCGTTCACCGGTCATGTCCTCGATGACTCTTTCGATGGCCGCCTGCTGGTCCGGCGTTTCCTCGAAGGGGAAGCCGGCAGCAAAGTGGCGATAGGCCTCTTTCGGGTCATCAAACTGGAAGCCCTTGCGGGCCTCCCGCCGGGCATAGACATCGAGCAGTTCCGCAGCGGTGTCGCGGATTTTTTCCAGGGCTTTCTGTTTGGCGTTGCTCCAGCGTTCGGTGCCCAGCTTGTGCAGTGGCGCGTGCTCGGTATCCGAGCCGGTGTAGCGGCTGATCAGGTGCAGGTTGGACACCGGCACGTAGAGCTTTGAGCCGCCAGCGTACTCAAGGGTCAGAAATTCCGAGGGATCGCCGTCCACGGTGATGGTGTCCAGGCCCCGGTAACGGCCTACGCCGTGGTCGATATGGACGACCGGGGCGCCGACCCGCAGTTCCGACAGGTCCCGGTAGCCGGAGTCGTCCACTTCGGTGGGTTTCTCCCGGCGACGGCGCTGCAGCACGCGCTCACCGAACAGCAGGGTCTCGGTGATCAGCGCCAGCCCCTCGCGGGGCAGCAGCAGGCCGGGCTCGAGCGGTGCCACGGTAATGGCCAGGTTGACGTCGTCGGTCAGGAAGGCGGACCAGTCATCCACCGGCTCCACTTTCAGGCGGTTCTCGGCCAGGTTGTCCTTAAGGGCTTCTCGGCGGCCGGAGGACTCGGCGCAGATCAACACACGGCCGTCGAATTCGCTGATGAACTGTCGCAGCCGGGCCGCCGGATCACTGGCCCGGCCATCCATGGCCACATTGGGCAGAGGCTGCGAGCCCAGCGAGGTGATGCCCTGGCCGGAACGGGTGGTCTCGCCCGCTACCAGGGTGACGCGCGGGCGCTGACGCAGCAGGCCGAACAGTTCGTCGGTCTTCAGGAAAAGTTCCGCCGGCGGCACGATGGGGCGCATACGGTCGTGGCGACGCTCTTCGTAGCGATTGGCGGTATCCTGCTGGAACAGGTCCACGGCTTCTTCCAGGCCATCGGCAGTGAACACCAGGGTGTCGCCGGGCAGATAGTCGAACAGGGTCGCGCTCTGGTCAAAGAACAGGGGCAGGTAATACTCAATACCCGCCGGCGTAATGCCCTGGGTCACATCCTGGTAGACCGGCGCGTTGCGGTCGGCGTTGGGGAAATACTCGAACCAGCGGTTGCGGAAACCGGAGCGTGCTTCCTTGCTCCAGGGGAATTCGTAGGCCGGCAGCAGTTCCACCCGGTCGATACGCTCCAGTGAGCGCT
Source organism: Marinobacter zhanjiangensis (assembly GCF_014651935.1). Lineage (GTDB taxonomy): Bacteria > Pseudomonadota > Gammaproteobacteria > Pseudomonadales > Oleiphilaceae > Marinobacter > Marinobacter zhanjiangensis. The sequence continues at coordinate 147,369 of NZ_BMXV01000002.1, forward strand.
GGGTCTCCGGGTCGAAGGTGCGCAGGGTTTCGATTTCCGTGTCGAACAGGTCGATACGGTAGGGCTGGCTGGCGCCCATGGGGAAGATATCGATGATGGCCCCGCGCACGGCATATTCGCCATGTTCGTACACGTTCTCGGTATGGCGATAGCCGGCGGACTCCAGCTGCAGCCGCCATTGCTCCGGCTCGAGGGTCTGCCCGGTTTCCAGCAGCAGGGTATTGCCCTGCAGATACTCCACCGGTGGCAGTCGGTGCATCAGGGTGCGCGCCGGTACGATCAGAATGCCGCGAGTGGTGCGTGGCAGGCGGTGCAGGGTGCGGATGCGCCGTGAGACAATGTCCTGGTGTGGCGAGAAAAGGTCGTAGGGGAGCGTCTCCCAGTCCGGCAGGGATAGCAGTTCCAGGCCATCGCTGGAGACCGAGGTGGCATCTTCTTCCGGTGGCAGGCCCAGATAGAAGCGGACCGCCTGCTCCAGGCGGATCGCTTCATCGGTACTGCGGGTGATCACCAGCGTCAGGCCATCGGTGACCCGGGCGGTTTCGGTGATCGCCAGGGCATCGGCACTGCCATGGAGCTGGTCCCAGATGCGATGGTCGGCCGCCCTCACGGGGGGCGCGGGAACAAAGTCGGAAAGGGCGGTATGCTCGGTGCCGGATGTCATCAGACGGATCAGCTCCTGCGTTGGCGCGGGTCGGTGGTGGTCGGATCATGAACTGAACGTAAGTTCTGCACCCGTTTTCCGGGGTGGCGACCGGTTCGGAAAGGACAGTATTCTAGCGATGACAGCCTGAACTGTCATGGCAGTGCCGGCAAACCGGGACCTCTGTCAGTACCAGGCGAAGGATTGCCGTCGCCGTGTACCTATCAGGAGGGAGTTGTTTAGCGGCCCCTTAAATTGGATAATACGCACCCATCTTTTCGAGTGCCAACTGCAGAGGTTCAAGCGTGAGTCACGAACAGATCAACCAGTACCTGTCCAACTGGACCGAGCGGGAATCCACCGCTGAAGCCATGATCCCACTGATCGGTCGCCTTCACCGCAAGAATAACGTGGTTACTTCCGTGTATGGCCGGGCCATCATCAACCGGTCGGTGATCGGTATTATTCGCGCCCATCGCTTCGTTCGTCAGGTGGAAGACAGCGAGCTGTCTGTTCACGACACCCTGCCGGTGCTGGAGGCGATGGACAGGCTGGAGCTGGGCCAGGCGCACGTGGATATCGGCAAGATGGCGGTGAAGTTCAAGGCTGAAGGTGATGGCCGTTCGCTGGAAGACTTCCTTCGTGAGGAGATTGGCCCGGTGGTCGGTCAGCATCACGCCGACTGCGAGAAGAATGCGGTCGAGGACACCAAGGATGTGGTGCTCTATGGTTTCGGCCGCATCGGTCGTCTGCTGGCCCGCATCCTGATCGAGAAGGCCGGCGGCGGCAACAATCTGCGCCTGCGCGCTATCGTGGTTCGTCAGGGCGGTGCTGACAATGATCTGGAAAAGCGCGCCAGCCTGCTGCGTCGGGACTCTGTGCATGGCCCGTTCAATGGCACCATTACCGTCGATGAAGAAAATTCCGCGCTGATTGCCAACGGTAACTTTATCAAGGTGATCTACTCCGATGGCCCTGACAAGGTGGACTACACCCAGTACGGCATCAACAACGCGATCGTGGTCGACAACACCGGCATCTGGCGTGACGAGGACGGTCTTGGTCTGCATCTGAAGTCGAGGGGTGTCAGCCGGGTCATGCTGACAGCCCCCGGCAAGGGCGACATCAAGAATGTTGTCTATGGCATCAACAACGACAGCATTACCGACGATGATCGCATCCTGTCCGCGGCGAGCTGTACCACGAACGCCATCACCCCGGTCCTCAAGGCCATTCACGACGAATTCACCATTGTCGACGGCCACGTGGAAACCGTTCACTCCTACACCAACGATCAGAACCTGATCGACAACTACCACAAGGGTAGCCGTCGTGGCCGCAGCGCGCCGCTGAATATGGTTATCACCGAGACAGGCGCCGCCAAGGCCGTGGCCAAGGCACTGCCGGAACTGAAGGGCAAGCTCAGCGGCAATGCCATCCGTGTGCCTACTCCCAATGTGTCCATGGCCATCCTGCACCTGAATCTTGATAAAGACGTCACCGTGGACAGTGCCAACGACTACCTGCGGGAAATGGCGCTGCATTCCGAGCTGCAGAAGCAGATCGATTTCGTCAACTCACCGGAAGTGGTCTCCTCCGACTTCGTGGGTTCCCGCCACGCCGGTGTGGTGGATGCCCAGGCCACCATTGCCAATGGCAAGCGACTGATTCTCTACGTGTGGTATGACAACGAGTTTGGTTACAGCGCCCAGGTAGTCCGTTGCGTGAACCAGATGGCGGGTATCACCTATCCGATTTTCCCGAAGCGCTCCCGGGAATGGGCCCGGGCACTCGCCGACTGAGCCGTGCCCCGGCCGAGAACCCCGGCAGCCTGAAGGCTGCCGGGGTTTTTTGATGGTGTGGCAGAGGCCGCTGACCCCCGCCATAACGGTTTTCCACCACCAGACAGGGTGATTGGTAACTTACCCCGCCAAGGTTACCGGTAGAAATAGGTTGCCTTAATCTCTATAATTGGCGCGATTTTGGGTGCGTCTTGTACCTGCTTCTCAACGCTTTCCTGAAAACCGGTCGCCCCTGTGTGCAACGGGGCACGGTCAACCTTCATCCGGGCTGCGCAAGCACCCCTTGAAATCTCGGGAAACGAGGGCCGCGGGTCGGGCGTGATCAATCCTGCAAACAGTTCCTGATGAACGGACGAGGCTAATGATCAACATCAAAAAAGGCCTGGATCTTCCCATCAGCGGCGCCCCTGACCAGTCCATCTCAGAAGGCAAGCCGGTACGCCACGTTGCGCTGATCGGTTTTGATTACAACGGCATGAAGCCGACGATGGAAGTGAAAGAAGGGGACCGCGTCAAGCGCGGCTCGCTGCTGTTTACGGACAAGAAGATCGAAGGCGTTCGCTATACCTCACCGGCCGCCGGTGTTGTCAAAGAAATCAACCGCGGTGAGCGGCGGGTTTTCCAGTCACTGGTCATCGAAATCGACGGTGACGATGCTGAAACCTTTGCCCGCTACAGCGAGGCCGACTTGGGCTCACTGGAGCGTCAGCAGGTTGTGGATAACCTGCTGGAATCCGGTCTCTGGACTGCCTTCCGCACGCGGCCCTTCAGCAAGGTGCCGGCAATCGACACGGCGCCCAACTCGATTTTTGTTTCGGTGATGGATACCAATCCGCTGGCGGCGGACCCGGTAGTGATTATCAGGGAGCAGGGCGAAGCCTTCAGCAAGGGCCTGAAGATCCTGTCCAGGCTGACCAGCGGCAAGGTGTTCGTTACTGGCAGGCCCGGGTCCGATGTGCCCGTTCCCGAGTCGGATGCCGTTCAGGTCGAGCAGTTCGACGGCGTACACCCCGCTGGCAACGTTGGAACTCACATCCACTATCTGGACCCGGTCTCCATGGGCAAGACGGTATGGAGTATCGGTTACCAGGACGTGATTGCCATTGCCAAACTGTTTGAAACCGGCGAATTACCCGTGGACCGTGTTGTGGCCATTGGTGGCCCCAAGGCCTCCAGTCCCCGGCTGGTCCGTACCCGTATCGGCGCCAGCCTGGGCGAGTTGCTGAAAGACGAAGTAGCCACCGATTGCGAGTTGCGTACCATTTCCGGCTCGGTGTTCGGCGGTCGTCGCGGTGACGGCCCCTGTGCCTATCTGGGGCGTTTCGATAATCAGATCTCGGTACTGGAAGAAGGCTACAAGCGACAGTTCATGGGCTGGTTGTCCCCGGGGACCAACAAGTTCTCGGTGTTGAACATCTACCTGTCCAGCCTGATGGGCCGCAAGAAGTTCGACTTCACCACAACCACCAACGGCAGTGAGCGGGCCATGGTTCCGGTGGGCGCCTACGAAAAGGTCATGCCACTGGATATCCTGCCGACACAGCTGCTGCGATCATTGATTGTGGGTGACACTGAAGTGGCACAGAAGCTGGGCGCACTGGAGCTGGATGAAGAGGATCTGGCGCTGTGCACCTTCGTGTGTCCGGGCAAATACGAGTATGGTCCGATTCTCCGTGAGAACCTGACCCGTATCGAGATCGAGGGCTAACCGATGGCAATCCGACAGTTACTCGATGGCATCGAGCATCATTTTGAAAAAGGTGGCAAGTACGAGCGCTGGTACGCACTGTACGAAGCGGTCGACACCATCTTCTATACGCCGCCGAGCGTAACCTCCACCACTTCCCATGTTCGTGACGGCGTTGATCTGAAACGCATCATGATCACCGTGTGGTTGTGCACCTTCCCGGCGATGTTCTTCGGCATGTGGAATATCGGCTTCCAGGCCAACAGTTACCTGGCCCAGAATCCGGACGCCATGATCGCCGACGGCGGCCTGCGAACCGCCTTTATCCAGGCGCTGGCGGCTACCGGGGCGGGGGCCGGGCTGTGGGACAACTTCGTCTACGGTTTGGCCTATTTCGTTCCCATTTATGCCGTCACCTTTATTGTGGGTGGCTTCTGGGAAGTGCTGTTCGCCACCGTGCGTCGTCACGAGGTAAACGAGGGTTTCTTCGTGACCTCGGTGCTGTTTGCGCTGATCTGCCCGCCAACCATCCCGCTGTGGCAGGTGGCCCTGGGCATCACCTTCGGTGTGGTGATCGGCAAGGAGGTGTTTGGCGGCACTGGCAAGAACTTCCTGAACCCGGCCCTGACCGGTCGTGCGTTCCTGTACTTCGCCTATCCGGCGCAGATTTCCGGTGACACGGTTTGGACCGCGGTGGACGGTTTCAGTGGTGCAACGGCCCTGAGCTGGGCCGCCTCCGGTGGCCTTGACGCACTGGAGCAGAATATTGGCTGGATGAATGCGTTCATCGGGAATATTCAGGGCTCCATGGGTGAAACCTCCACCCTGGCGGTGCTGATCGGCGGGCTGATCCTGCTGGCCATGAAGATTGCCTCCTGGCGTATTGTCGGCGGGGTGATGATCGGTATGATTGCCACAGCGTTGCTGTTCAATGTCCTGGGTTCCGAAACCAATCCGTTCTTCGGCGTTGGCCCCCACTGGCACCTGGTGATGGGTGGTTTCGCCTTCGGCATGATGTTCATGGCGACAGATCCGGTATCGGCCGCCATGACCAACACCGGTCGCTGGTGTTTCGGTATTCTGGTCGGCGTAATGACGGTACTGATTCGTGTCGTCAATCCGGCCTTTCCCGAAGGCATCATGCTGGCCATTCTGTTCGCCAACCTGTTTGCACCACTGATGGATCACTACGTGGTTCAGGCCAACATCAAACGGAGGCTTGCCCGTGGCTAAACCCAAAGAAACCGTCACTAGAACCCTGATGGTGGCGCTGGTACTGAGTATCGTGTTCTCGGTTGTTGTGTCCACTGCTGCGGTACTGCTGCGCCCGGCGCAGATCCAGAACCAGAACCTGGATATCAAGACCAACATCCTGGCAGCGGCTGGTATGCTTGAGCCAGGTGCAAGTGTTGACGACATTGAAGAGACATTCGCACGCTTTGACGTACAGCTGGTTGATCTGGACACTGGCGAATATGTGGAGCCTTCCGCCGTGGGCGTGCAGGACCCCATGAAGTACGATATGTACAAGGCCGCGTCGGATCCCGAGATGTCCACCAATATTCCCGCCAAGGAAGACAAGGCCGGCATCAAGCGTCGCCCGGATGTCGCCAAGATCTACACCCTGCGTGACAATGGCGAACTGACGCGCGTGGTGTTGCCGGTTCATGGCTATGGCCTGTGGTCGACCCTGTATGGGTTCGTGTCACTGGAAGGTGATCTGAACACCATCGAAGGTCTTGGCTTCTATGCCCATGCGGAAACCCCGGGACTGGGTGGTGAAGTGGACAACCCCCGCTGGAAGCAGCAGTGGGTTGGCAAGGAGCTGTACAACGAGGACAAGTCCGAGCCACAGATCCGCCTGGTCAAGGGCGGGGTCAGCTCTGATGCCAGTGACCGGGAACACAAGGTAGATGCACTGTCCGGGGCAACCCTGACCAGCCGTGGTGTCGAACAGTTGGTCAACTACTGGATGGGTGACCGCGGTTTCGCGCCGTTCCTGCAAAAACTTCGTCAAGGGGAGGTCTGATCATGGCAGGCGCTTCAGCCAAACAGGTTCTCTTCGAACCGATTTTCAGTAACAACCCGATCGCGCTGCAGATCCTCGGTATCTGCTCCGCTCTGGCGGTAACCACCAGCCTCTCCGTGACTGTCGTCATGTGTCTGGCGGTTATCGCGGTTACCGCTTTCTCGAACCTGGCGGTGTCGCTGGTGCGGACCCAGATTCCCGGCAGCATCCGGATCATCGTGCAGATGACCATTATTGCATCGCTGGTTATCGTGGTGGACCAGATTCTCAAGGCCTACGCCTACGAGATCTCCAAACAGCTGTCAGTGTTCGTTGGTCTGATCATCACCAACTGCATCGTGATGGGCCGGGCGGAAGGTTTCGCCATGAACAATACGCCGTGGCTCAGCTTCCTGGACGGTATCGGCAACGGCCTTGGCTATTCGGTCATGCTGCTGTTCGTGGCGTTCTTCCGGGAATTGATCGGTGCTGGCTCGCTGTTCGGTTTCACGCTGCTGCCGACGGTCAACGAAGGTGGCTGGTATGTGCCTAACGGCCTGCTGCTGCTGCCGCCGAGTGCGTTCTTCATCATCGGTCTGGCGATCTGGGGGCTGCGCGCCTGGAAGCCGGAGCAGGTAGAAGAGCCCGACTTCAAGATGTCCCGCCACAAAGTCAAGGAGGCCTTCTGATGGAACACTATATCAGTCTGATTCTGAAGGCCATCTTCGTCGAGAACATGGCGCTGGCCTTCTTCCTGGGGATGTGTACCTTCCTGGCCATCTCGAAGAAGATCGAGGCCGCCATCGGTCTGGGTATCGCTGTGGTGGTGGTGCTGACGGTCACCGTACCGGTGAACAACCTGCTGTATAACACCATCCTGCGTGAAGGCGCCCTGGAGTGGGCCGGTCTGCCCAACGTGGACCTGAGCTTCCTGGGGCTGCTGACCTACATCGGGGTGATCGCCGCCATCGTACAGATCATGGAAATGGTGCTGGACAAGTATATTCCGGCCCTTTACGCCGCGCTGGGTGTGTTCCTGCCGCTGATCACGGTGAACTGCGCCATTCTGGGCGCGTCACTGTTCATGGTCGAGCGTGACTACACCTTTGGTGAGAGTCTGGTTTACGGCTTCGGTGCCGGTGTGGGCTGGGCCCTGGCAATTGTTGCATTGGCCGGCATCCGCGAGAAGCTGAAGTACAGTGACGTTCCGGAAGGCCTGCGCGGCCTGGGCATCACCTTTATTTCGGTGGGCCTGATGTCCCTGGGCTTCATGTCCTTCTCCGGCATTTCCCTGTAAACAACCCGGTGATTCGGTTAAACGAAAAGGCGAGACCATGAATACAGAAATCATTCTCGGCGTGGTCATGTTCACCGTTATCGTTCTGGCGCTGGTGGCGATCATCCTCGCGGCCCGTTCCAGGCTGGTAAGCACCGGTGATGTGACCATTGAGATCAACGATGACCCCGAGCATACCCTGACAACCAGTGCCGGTGGCAAGCTGCTGGGTACCCTGGCCAACAGTGGCATATTCCTGTCCTCCGCCTGTGGCGGCGGCGGTACCTGCGCCCAGTGCAAGTGCAAGGTGTTTGAAGGTGGTGGCGCCATGGTGCCCACCGAGAAAACCCACTTCACTCCGCGGGAAGAAAAAGAAGGCTGGCGCCTGTCCTGTCAGGTTCCGGTCAAGCAGGACATGAAGATCGAGGTGCCGGAAGAGTTCTTCGGTGTGAAGAAGTGGGAATGCGAAGTGGTGTCAAACCACAACGTGGCCACCTTCATCAAGGAGTTGGTACTGAAACTGCCGGAAGGGGAAGAAGTGGACTTCCGCGCCGGCGGTTACGTGCAGCTTGAGTGCCCGCCCTACGAGATCGACTTCAAGGATTTCGACATCGAGGAGGAGTTCCACGAAGACTGGGACAAGCACAATATCTGGCGCTACAAGGCGATTAACAAGGAAGAGACCATCCGCGCCTACTCCATGGCCAACTATCCGGAAGAGAAGGGGGTTCTCAAGTTCAACATCCGGATAGCCACACCACCTCCGGGAACCGACCATAATCCGGGTATCATGTCGTCCTATGTGTTCAACCTGAAGCCGGGTGACAAGGTGACCGTGATGGGGCCGTTCGGTGAGTTCTTCGCCAAGAAAACCGATGCTGAAATGATCTTCATTGGTGGTGGCGCCGGCATGGCACCGATGCGTTCTCACATTTTCGACCAGCTCAAGCGCCTGCAGAGCGATCGCAAGATCAGCTTCTGGTATGGCGCTCGCAGTGTCCGCGAGATGTTCTACGTGGAAGACTTCGACATGCTGGCCGAGGAAAACGACAACTTCGAATGGCATGTGGCCCTGTCTGATGCACTGCCGGAAGACAACTGGGAAGGTCCGACCGGGTTCATTCATAACGTGCTGTACGAAAAGTACCTGAAGGACCATCCGGCTCCGGAGGACTGTGAGTACTACATGTGTGGACCGCCCATCATGAACGCCTCCTGCATCAAGATGCTCAAGGATCTTGGTGTGGAAGATGAAAACATCATGCTGGACGACTTCGGGGGTTAAAGAACTCTGATGACATCCGGCATGCCCCAACCCGTCAGGGTGGTCCTGGCCAGCATCTTCTGGATGCTGGCCGTGGCTGCTCTGGCGGGTTGTTCGTTTGAGCCCGAGGAAAAGATCTGGGAGATTTCCGGGGGCATTTTCGGCACCACGTACCATATTAACGTCGTATTGACCGAAGACAGGGAAACCCTGGAAGATCTGTCCCAAGGTATCGAGAAAACCCTCGAGTCGGTGGATGGGGCCATGTCTACCTGGCGTGAAGACTCGGAGCTGAGCCGGTTCAACCAGCAGCAGGACCAGAGTGAATGGACCCCGGTGTCGGCGGAACTGTTCGAGGTGCTCGAGGCTGCACAGGCCGTGGCGGAACAGTCCGGCGGTGCCTTTGATATCACTATCGGCCCGGTGGTGAACCTCTGGGGCTTTGGTCCGGACGGGCGCCCGGAACAGGTTCCCGGGGATGATGAGTTGGCGCAGCGCCTGTCACGGACCGGTTTCCGCTTCCTGGAGCTGGATGCCGGGCGCCAGGCTATCCGTGCCCGGCGCCCCCAGTATCTGGATCTGTCAGGCATTGCCAAGGGCTATGCTGTGGATGCGGTGGCCCGATACCTGGAACAGCAGGGGGTAGACCGCTACCTGGTGGAGATTGGTGGCGAGGTTCGCGTCAAAGGCCGCAAGCCCGATGGCTCGGCCTGGCGTCTGGCGGTTGAGGAGCCGGTGGAGCAGGCTCGCCAGGTGAATCGCGTCATCGCCATGGACCGCAACAGCATGGCCACTTCCGGCGACTATCGTAACTATTACGAATCGAATGGACAGCGTTATTCCCATACCATAGACCCATCCACGGGTCGCCCGGTCGGGCATCGGCTGGCTTCAGTGACGGTGATAGCCGGTTCGTCCATGCTGGCCGATGCGTGGGCCACGGCATTCACCGTGTTAGGCTATGAACAGGGCTATCGCCTGGCCCTGCAGAAAAATCTGGCGGTGTATTTCATTGTGCGTGAAGGGGACGGGTTTGAAACCTATCATACCCCCGCCTTCGCCACCTATCTGATTGAGTGATTGGAGGTTGTCATGGGTACCTTTCTGCTGGTGCTGGTCATTGTTGGCTTGCTGGTAGCGGCCATGTCCGTGGGCGTGATCTTCGGGGGCAAACCCATCACCGGTTCCTGCGGCGGTCTGGGTGCCGCAGGCATTACCGGGCCCTGCGAAATCTGCGGCGGTGACACCAGCAAATGTGAGGAGAGTGGCGAGGCCAGCGAGCCCACCGCTCGTGACCTGTCCTACGACGCCTCGGCGGCCGGTGAGCGCCACCGCGGATAATTCCGGGGCCGTTCAGACCAGAGAAACAGTATCAATACTCCCGGCAGCCGATACGGTGTCTGCCGGGAGTTTACCTTTTTACCATGAAATGAGGAGTCACAGTCTTGATGGCAGAACATCATTACGACGTCGTGGTCATTGGCGCGGGGCCGTCGGGCGAAGGCGCGGCCATGAATGCCACCAAGCATGGCAAGCGCGTTGCGATCATTGAAGACAAGCCCACGGTCGGCGGCAACTGTACCCACTGGGGTACCATTCCCTCCAAGGCTCTCAGGCACTCCGTCAAGCAGATCATCACCTTCAACACCAACCAGATGTTCCGGGATATCGGCGAACCTCGCTGGTTTTCCTTCCCCCGGGTTCTGCAGAACGCCCAGAAGGTCATCGAAAAGCAGGTGACGCTGCGTACCCAGTTCTATTCCCGCAATCGTGTGGATCTGATCAATGGCCGCGCCTTTTTCCTGGACAAGAACCGCCTGGAGGTCAGGGGCCACAAGACATCCGAAGTGCTTAACTTCAAGCAGGCGGTTGTTGCCACGGGCTCACGACCCTATATGCCGCCGGATGTGAACTTCCGTCATCGCCGCATCTACAATAGCGACACCATTCTCAACCTGTCCCATACGCCACGTACCTTGATTATCTATGGCGCGGGGGTGATCGGCTCTGAGTACGCGTCGATATTCGCCGGGCTGGGCGTGAAGGTGGATCTGATCAATCCGGGCAGCCGCCTGCTGTCGTTCCTCGACGATGAAATCTCCGATGCGCTGAGTTATCACCTGCGCAATACCGGCGTTCTGGTCCGTCACAATGAGGAGTACGAGTCGGTTGACGGCGATGATCATGGCGTGGTGCTGTCCCTGAAATCCGGCAAGAAGATCCGGGCGGACGCCTTCCTCTGGTGTAACGGCCGGGCCGGCAATACCGACAATCTGGGGCTTGAGAACGTTGAGCTTGAACCCAATAATCGTGGCCAACTGCAGGTGGATGACCATTACCGTACCGCAGTGCCCAATATCTACGCCGCCGGTGATGTGATCGGCTGGCCGAGCCTCGCCAGCGCCGCCTATGACCAGGGGCGCTCGGTGTCGTCGGATATTGTCCAGGACGAATACTTCCGATTCGTTTCGGATGTGCCCACGGGCATCTATACCATTCCGGAAATCAGTTCGGTGGGCCCCACCGAAAGAGAACTGACCGAAAAGAAAGTGCCTTACGAGGTCGGGCAGGCGTTCTTCAAGGACCTGGCCCGGGCCCAGATTACCGGCGAGAAAGTGGGCATGCTGAAGATTCTGTTCCACCGGGAAACCCGTGAGATCCTCGGCATTCACTGTTTCGGTGATCAGGCGGCGGAAATCGTCCACATCGGCCAGGCCATCATGAACCAGGAAGGGGAGGCAAACTCCCTGAACTATTTTATCAACACCACCTTCAATTACCCCACCATGGCAGAAGCCTACCGGGTGGCGGCCCTGAACGGTCTCAATCGTATCTTCTAGGGGTTGTGGCCGGCGCCATCTCCGGGGCCGGTCCATGATCTATACTGCAGTGCCCTGGCCCTGGAGGGTTTCAGACGAGTGCGGCAATTTTACCGTGCGGTTGTCGAAATAGATGCGAGTGCTGGTGGGATAATCGGTAATAATGCTGTTCACCCCCATATCCTCCATGGCCAGCATGTCGTGAATGCGGTTCACCGTCCATACCGACACCTGCATGTCCAGCCGTTGTGCCTGGCGGACCATTTCCGGCGAGCAGATACGCCAGCTCGGCACCAGATAACTGCAATTCAGTCGTCGGGCAGTGGCGACGGGTCGCGGGAAGCGACGGCCAGCGACATATCCGGTGTGGATTTTGCGGTTGCGTCGTTTGATCTGCTGCAGGAACCAGGCGTCCGATGAGGTCACCGCCACGGTTTCGAACAGGCGCCGACGCTGGATCAGTTCGGTGAGCCGGTTGCACAGAACGTTCAGCCGGCCACGGGCGTCGGGTTTGACCTCCAGCTGGTAATGCAGCACGTCCGGGCAGGCGTTGAGGACCTGTTCCAGCGCGGGAACGCCGGTAGTTTCCGGCCAGGGGGCCGTGTTCTGGCGGGCGTCCATGGCGGCCAGACCGGCGGCGGTAAAGCTGGCTACCTTGCCCTGCTGCTCCGTGGTCCTGTCCACCGTGGTGTCGTGTATTACCACGGGTACACCGTCGGAAGACAGGTGGACGTCCAGTTCAAAGTGGCGGATGCCATGGCGGTAGGCGGTCTCGAATCCCGCCAGAGTATTCTCCGGGGCTTCGCCCCGGGCGCCGCGATGACCATAGATGATCATGTTGTTGCTGTTACTCCCGTCTTGCGGTAGATCTCCTGACGTTTTTTCCAGAGCTGGTGGCACTGATTGACGTCTTCAAGGTAGGCGGGCAGTTCCTCCATCAGCAGGGCCTGGGGACCGTCCACAAGCGCTTTTTCCGGTCGCGGGTGGAAGTCCACCAGTACCATGTTGGCACCGGCTACCACGCCCTGGGCGGTGGCATGCATGACATCCGGGATGCCATCCGGGGCCGCGTCACGACTGCCCACCGAATGGGATGGGTCGATGCAGACCGGCATCCTGGTGAGCCGTTTGACCGTGGGCACATGGGCAAAATCCACCATGTTCCGGTGCGGACTGCCGGCGTCGGTCTTCATGCCCCGCAGGCAGAACACCACGTTGGCGTTGCCTTCGCTGGCCAGGTATTCGGCGGCGTTCAGGGACTCGTTCAGTGTTATGCCGAAGCCGCGCTTGAGCAGCACCGGGTAGGTCTTCTGGCGACCAATGGCCTTGAGCAACTCAAAGTTCTGGGTGTTGCGGGTGCCCACCTGCAACATGACACCGGTAGGCCGGCCCAGCTTTTCCAGGCACTCGTCGATTTCCTCGATGTGGCTTTCGTGAGTGATCTCCATGGCGATCACCCGGATATCATGCTTGCCGGCAGTCTCGAACACCCAGGGCAGGCAGCTTTTGCCATGGCCCTGAAAGGAATAGGGGTTGGTGCGGGGCTTGTAGGCGCCCATGCGGGTGCAATGCTGGCCGTGCGCGGCCAACTCCCGCATCATGATGTCAACGTGCTCCTGGTTATCCACCGCGCACAGGCCGGCAAACAGGTTGAGGTTGTTCTGGCTGAATTCCACACCGTTGTAGGTAAAGCCGGATTGACGCTGGTCATCCCGGTGGCGGCCCAGGATCCGGTAGTCATCGGAAATGCGGATTACCCGTTCAACGGCGGGCAGGGCTTCAATCTCGTCCTTGTCCAGACTCTTGGTATCGCCCAGCAGGTAGAGTTCGGTGAGACGCTGAACCGCGCCTTCCACTTCGTGAACCTTGACTGACACGCCGGGCAGATGCTCAAGAAAGTGAAGAGTCTGGCGATAGGCGTCACTGTCCAGTGGCGTGTCCGGATGAAGAATGGCGAGCATGGAATGTCTCCTGGGGCTTGGTTCAGCGGGGTTGCTCGGCCCGGTGCCGTGCCTGCATGTATTCCCGGTGATGAAGGTGAAGCAGGTCCGCCAGCCGGCGAATCAGTTGCTCCTCGTACTTGTCGATACGGCCGTCGGCCAGGGCCACCCGCCAGATGCTTTCCAGCACGGCCTGTTTGGACTGGTGGCTCAGCTGTTCATTGAGCACGCCGGTGAACTCGTACAGCGAGGTGGAGTCGTCGGCGTGGTTCAGGGCATCGTCGAGGATCGCGCGGGCTTCATCGTGGGTCACTTCATGCACGCGAACGGCGCAATCCACGATGGTGTTCAGTTCCCGTTCGTCCTCGTCGCTATCAACCCGGGACAGCTGCACCATTAATGCGGTGGCGGCGACGGCCAGCTGGTGGCTATCCGGGTCCGGGGAACCGCCGGCCGTTCCGGTATCCGGAAACAGCAACTGGCGTAGGCGGTCTATCATGGTCGGTCATCCTTCTTCTCAGGCCACGCTGGCCAGCCGGCTCACCCGTTTTTCCAGCTCGATCTGGTCCGCGGCAAAGCGACGGATGCCTTCGGCCAGTTTCTCGGTGGCCATGGCGTCCTCGTTGGATTCCCAGCGGAACAGGCGCTCATCCATGGCGGTGGGCCGGTCCTGGCTGGTGGCGGTTTCGGGGGACAGCTTGCGGGGCAGGTCGCCGGTGCTTTCCTTCAGTTCCTGCAGCAGGGCAGGGCTGATGGTCAGCCGGTCACAGCCGGCAAGCTGCTCGATTTCACCGATGTTACGGAAACTGGCGCCCATCACCACGGTGTCATAGTTATGGGTCTTATAGTAATTGTAGATCCGGCTCACTGACTGAACGCCGGGGTCTTCCTCTGGCGCGAAGGCATCCCGGTCACTGTGGGCCAGGTGCCAGTCGAGGATGCGGCCCACGAAAGGCGAAATCAGGAAGGCACCGGCATCGGCACAGGCAGCAGCCTGAGTGAACGAGAACAGCAGCGTCAGATTGCACCGGATGCCGTCCTTTTCCAGCTGTTCGGCGGCGCGGATGCCTTCCCAGGTGGAGGCGATCTTGATCAATACCCGGCTGGTGTCGACACCCATCTGGTCGTACAGATCGATGAGTCGCCGGGCTTTGTCCACGGTGGCGGCGGTATCAAAAGACAGGCGCGCGTCCACTTCGGTGGATACTACCCCGGGAATCAGATCCAGGATCTGCTTGCCGGCGGTTACCGCCAGAACGTCCGTGGCCCAGGCCAGCTGCTCCTGGTCGCTGCCGCCCTGGCGACTGGCGTAATTCACCGCCTGATCGAGCATGGGACGATAAGCCTCCGATGCCGCAGCCTTGAGCAGCAGGGAAGGATTGGTGGTGGCGTCCTCGGGGCGCCATTCTGTGATGGCTTCCAGGTCGCCGGTATCGGCCACTACGGTGGTCATGGACTTCAGTTGTTCAAGCTTGCTGGTCATGGTTCCTGTTCCTTGTGTCGTTCGGGATGCTTCCTGGCGCTGATGAGCCGTGCATACGGATACGATAACCGGCTGTCAGGGCAGGAACAAGACAGGAAAAGCTTACCGGCCCGTCAGATAACGGCTTCCCGGGCAGGGGAGGGGGCCGGTTGGTGTACTTTCGCCAGGGCGTCCAGTACCACTTCGATACCACTGCCAGGGCGGTGGGCGTTCTCGCTGATGTGGCGGCGGAACTGACGACCCCCGGGCTGTCCATGGAACAGCCCCATGATGTGCCGGGTGATATTGCTGAGGTAAACGCCCCGCTCGAGCTCTTCTTCGATAAACGGCAGCATCGCCCGCAGGGCCTCGTGACGGGAGGTGATCGGGTCCGGCTCGCCGAAGAACTCGCTGTCCACGCCGGCCAGCAGCCAGGGGTTGTGGTACGCCTCACGGCCCAGCATCACGCCGTCGGTGTGTTGCAGGTGTTGATGGCACTCAGCGAAGGACTTGATGCCACCATTGATGATGATTTCCAGCTCCGGGTAACGGGCTTTCAGGTCATACACCCACGGGTAGTTGAGCGGCGGAATATCACGGTTTTCCTTGGGGCTGAGGCCCTCAAGCACGGCAATACGCGCGTGGACGATAAAGGTCCGGCAGCCCGCCGCAGCCACGGTTTCGATAAAGTGGTACAGGTCCTCCCGGGATTCACGGCCATCAATACCAATGCGGTGCTTGACGGTCACCGGCAGGGATGTGGCCGCGATCATCGCCCGCACACCGTCAGCCACCTTGTCGGGATGCTCCATCAGGCAGGCGCCGATCATGTTGTTCTGCACCCGGTCGCTGGGGCAGCCCACGTTCAGGTTGACCTCGTCAAAGCCATACGCCTCCGCCAGGCGGGCACAATGGGCCAGCTCTTCCGGGTTGCTGCCGCCCAGCTGCAATGCCAACGGATATTCCGCCGGGTGATGGCGCAGGAAGCGGGCGGTATCGCCATGAATCAGCGCCCCGGTGGTGACCATTTCCGTGTACAGCAGGGCACGACGGCTGAGCAGCCGCGCCAGATAGCGGAAATGGGGCGTGGTCCAGTCCATCATGGGGGCGACGGAGAACCGGCGCGACAGGGGAGGAGTCTGGCTTTGCTGGGTTACGGACATGAATCGGAGTCTGCAGCCTGAAGGAATTTGAACGCTATTCTACCTGATGGTGCCGCCTGGGCTGTAGCGGAATGCCGAGAAGGGGCGGCAGCCTTTGCTCCTGTCCCTATTTTCTGGAAAAATAGCCACCTCATATTTCGGGCGCCGCTGATGACACAGAAGACCCTGCTTTCATTACGAAATCTCGGCAAGAGCTTCTCCGGCAAGAATGTGCTGGATTCCCTGGATCTGGACATTGGCGACGGGGAGTTCATCACCCTGTTGGGGCCCTCCGGTTGTGGCAAGACCACGTTGCTGCGCCTGCTGGCCGGCTTCGAAATTCCGGATAGCGGAAACATCGAGCTGGCTGGTAGCGATATCACCCACCTGCCGCCGGAACAGCGCCCGCTGAACACCGTGTTCCAGAACTACGCCCTGTTTCCCCATATGTCGGTGTACGACAACGTCGCCTATGGCCTGAAGATGGAGAAGCGTCCGAAGGAGGAGATCCGTCAGCGGGTAGACGATGTGCTCGCCATGGTGCAGTTGGGGGATTTTGCCGGTCGCAAGCCACACCAGTTATCCGGCGGCCAGCAACAGCGGGTGGCCATTGCCCGGGCTGTGATCAAGCGACCAAAACTGCTTCTGCTCGATGAGCCGTTGTCCGCTCTCGATTTCAAGCTCCGTCGCACCATGCAGATTGAACTCAAGCGTCTGCAGCGGGAGCTGGGCATCACCTTTGTGTTCGTGACCCACGATCAGGAAGAGGCCCTGTCCATGTCGGACCGCGTTGTGGTGCTGATGAACGGGCAGATTCAGCAGAAGGGGACGCCGCGGGAGATCTACGAGCGCCCCGCCAACCTGTTCACCGCCCGCTTTGTGGGCGAGACCAACCTGTTCCCCGGCACCCTGGAGCAGGTGGGTGACCAGCAGATTACCGTCAATGTCTCCGGTTATCGTCGGTCCATGCCCTGTCCCCGGTTCCCGGTGTCGAACGGGCAGTCAGTCCATGTGCTGCTGAGACCCGAGGATATCCGGGTGCTGGAGCCGGATGCCGACCACGGCTTCCCCGGCAAGGTGGTGGAGCGCAACTACAAGGGCAGCACGCTGGATTCGGTCATTCACCTGGAGGACGGCACCGAGGTGCTGGCCAGCGAATTCTTCGACGAGGAAGACCCCACCTTCGACTACCAGTTGGGTGAGCCTGTCCGTGTCAGCTGGGTAGACGGCTGGGAATGGTTGTTGCCCAAGGAGCCCGACGCCGTTGATGAAACACAGGCGGCGGATGTTTAGGGGGTTGCGGCAGCCCTTCCGCACCGGGGTTCTGGTGCTGGTCTGGGGCTGGCTTCTGGCCCTGGTGCTGGTGCCGAACCTGCTCGTGATCGCCGCCAGTTTCCTGACCCGGGACCCGGGCACCTTCATCTCGCTGCCGGTAACACTCGAGAATTACCGCAGCCTGATGGATCCGCTGTATCTGGAAGTGTTCCTTCACTCCCTTTATATGGCCTCGGTGACTACCCTGGTCTGCCTGCTGATCGGTTATCCGTTTGCCTGGGCGTTATCCCGCGTGGGCAAGGAGCGCCAACTGTTGCTGATTTTCCTGCTGATCGTGCCGTTCTGGACGAATTCACTGGTGCGCACCTATGCCCTCAAACTGCTGATGGCCACCAACGGCCTGATCAATAATGGCCTGATGGCCCTGGGCGTCATCGACGAGCCCATGCGGATGCTCTACACCGAGGGTGCGGTGATCGTCGGTCTGGTATACCTGCTGCTGCCCTTCATGATCCTGCCGTTGTATTCCGTCTTTGATGACCTGCGCCAGGAACTGCTGCTGGCCTCCCATGATCTGGGGGCGGGGCGGTTCAGTACCTTTATCCATGTGGTGGTTCCGCTGACCCTGCCGGGGATTCTCGCGGGCGTGATGCTGGTGCTGCTGCCGGCCATGGGCCTGTTTTTCGTTCCGGATATCCTGGGTGGCTCCCGCAATCTGCTGGTGGGCAACGTAATCAAGAATCAGTTCCTGGACGCCCGCGACTGGCCCTTCGGCGCCGCGGCAGCGATCCTGCTGACCCTGGCCATGGCACTGTTGCTGTTCACCCACCGGCTCAGCCAGCGGCGGTTGGGTGAGGGTGGCGACCTATGACCCGCTGGCTGCCACAGGCCTATCTGAGCCTGGTCTACCTGGCGTTGTACATTCCCATCGCCGTACTGGTGGTGTTCTCCTTCAATGATGGCCGCACCGGCTACCGATGGGGCGGCTTCAGCCTGCGCTGGTACGAGGCCCTGTTCAACAACAGTGCCATGATGCAGGCGTTGTGGAACTCCCTGTGGCTGGCCGTTTCCGCCGCCACCCTGTCGACCCTGATCGGGTCGCTGACAGCCCTGGCGCTGCATCGCTACCGGTTCCGGGGCAAGAGAGCTCTCAGGGGCATGCTGTTCGTGGTGATGATGTCGCCGGAGATCGTGCTGGCCATCTCCCTGCTGGCGCTGTTCCTGCTGGTGGGCATCGAGTTGGGTTATGTCTCCCTGCTGCTGGCTCATGTCACCTTCTGCCTGCCCTTTGTGGTGATTACCGTGATGGCCCGGCTGAGCGGTTTCGACGACAGGCTGCCGGAGGCGGCCCGTGATCTGGGGGCGACGGATTTCATCATGACCCGTACCGTGTTGCTGCCGGTGATCATGCCGGCTCTGCTGGCGGGCTGGCTGCTGGGGTTCACCCTGAGCCTGGACGATGTGGTGGTGAGCACCTTTGTCAGCGGGCCCGGATATGAAATTCTGCCCTTGCGCATCTATTCTATGGTGCGTGTTGGCCTGAAACCGGAAGTGAACGCATTGGGTACGCTGCTGCTGGTGTTCTCACTGCTGATGCTTTTGATGTCTCAATGGATTCTTGCGAGGAGCAAACGATGAAGAAGCTGGTGTTGGTCGGTATGACCGCGGTTGTCCTGACCGGTTGCAGTGATCAGGAAGACGAGCAGGTGCTGAACCTGTACAACTGGTCCGAGTACATGCCCCAGGAAGTGCTCGATCGGTTCGAGGAAGAAACCGGCATCGAGGTGGTCTACACCACCTACGACAGCAACGAGGCCATGTACGCCCGCCTCAAGCTGCTGGACGACAGTAGCCAGTATGATCTGGCGGTACCATCGACCTATTACGTCAACAAGATGCGCAAGGAAGATCTGTTGATGGAGATCGACCACAGCCAGATCGAAGGCTTTGACAGGCTGGACCCGGAACTGGTCAATCAGAGCTTTGACGAGAACAACGCCTATTCGGTGCCTTACCTGTGGGGCACCACCGGCCTGGCCATCGACACCGACACGGTGGATCCTTCGGCGGTAAACGGCTGGGCTGACCTGTGGGATGAGCAGTACGAAGGCCAGGTGATGCTGACCAATGACATGCGTGAAGTCTTCCACGTGGGGCTGAGTGTACTGGGCTATTCCGGCAACACCCGTGATCCGCAGGAAATCGAGGAAGCCTATGAGAAGCTCAGTGAGCTGATGCCCTCGGTGCGTACCTTCAACTCCGATGCGCCGCGCATGCCGTACCTGGAAGGAGAAACCGACATCGGCATGATCTGGAACGGCGAGGCAGTGATGGGCAAGGAGGATATGCCTTCACTGGAGTACATCTACCCGGAGGAGGGCGTGATTGTCTGGCTGGACAGTTTTGTCATCCCCAAAAACGCGGCCAACCCGGAAGCCGCACACCAGTTCATCAGCTTTGTGCTGCAACCGGAAATCTCGGCCCTGATCAGTGAGAACATCGGCTACGCCACCCCCAACCTGGCGGCCCGTGACATGCTGCCGGAGGAAGTCGCCGATAACCGCGCCAGTTACCCCACCAGCGAGGACATGGAGAACGCCGAGTTCCAGGAAGACGTGGGCGATGAAGCCATGCAGGTGTACAACCGTTACTGGGAGCAGCTGAAGACGGGGCGCTGAGCCCGTGCCCCCCGGTGTCCCGCCTTTCGGGAGCCAATTAACCAGGCGGGACACCGGCCGGACTTGATGGTAGCATCCCCGGCTTTTACGCCTTGAAGGACGGATAATGTCAGTTGTGGTGCAGGCCCTGATACCGGTATTCGTGCTGATCGTGATGGGGCATTTGTTCCGCCGCTGGCACTTTCCTGCCGATGGCTTCTGGGTTCACGCCGAACGTTTTACCTATTACGCCCTGTTCCCGGCCATGCTGATCTACAAGCTGGGGCAGGCGCGCCTTCCTGCCTCCGCCTACGGCGAAATCCTCGTTCTGATTGCTGCCATGCTGGTGGCCATGACCGTGATACTGGTGGTTATCCAGCTGGTCTGGCGCTGGCCGGGGCCGGTTTATTCGTCGGTCTTCCAGGGGGGTATCCGCTTCAATTCCTATGTCGGGCTGGCGGCCGCCGGCATGTTGCTGGGGGATGAGGGGCTTTCCCTGATTGCGGTGGCGGTGGCGGTCAAGGTGCCACTACTGAATTTGCTTTGCATCCTGATGTTCTCGGTCACCTGCCGCCAGGGCCGCTTGCGGTTTGCGCCCGTGCTCAGGGCCATCGTGACCAACCCGCTGATTATCGGCTCGGTGGTCGGGGTAGTCTGGAGCTTCTTCCGGGTGGGCTTTCATCCGATTGTGGCCGGCATCCTGGAGCCGCTGAGTGACCTGGCTCTGCCGCTCGGCCTGATGTGTGTGGGCGCCGGTCTGGAACTGAAGGCCCTGCGCAATGCCTCGGCACCGTTCCTGGTGTCATCGGTGGCCAAGCTGGTGCTGTTCCCGGCGCTGACCCTGGGGCTGGCCCTGGCGCTGGGTATGGACGGTACCATGGTGAAGGCGGCCATCCTGCTGGCGGCGCTGCCCACCGCCACTTCTTCCTATATCCTGGCGCGGCAGCTGGGGGGCGATGCCCCCCTGATGGCGGCAATCATCAGTGGTCAGACCCTGCTGGGTATGCTGACCCTGCCGTTACTGCTGGGCCTGCTCTGGCAGGCAGTGTAGGACAGCCTCAGCCAGATTCTGCTGGAACAGCACGTATCCCCGGGGAGAGGCCTCGATGTCTCCGGCCAGCGGGTCCCAGGTGCTGATGGGAACGTCCACATCGCCCATCAGGGAGTCCCACCACTGGCGGTCAAACTGCGGTTCGGTCAGCAGGCAGGTCTGTTCGGCCCGGGCCAGCCGCCCCTGGACCTCAGCCAGATGGCGGGCGCCGGGGCTGCGTTCCGGGCTGAGGGTCAGGACGCCGGCAATGGTCAGGCCATAATGCTCGGCAAACCGCCGGAAAGCATCATGGTAGGTGAACAGGTCCAGGTCACGGGCCGGGGCCAGCTGTTGGCGGATCGTTTCTTCAGCGGCCTTCACGTTTTTATCGAAGCTGGCGAGATTCTCGTCAATGGCGTTATCGTCCACGCCCTCCAGGGTTTTCAGTTGATCGGCAATATCACGGGCCATGTCCCGGGCCAGGGTCGGGTCAAGCCAGATATGAGGATCCTCCCCCTCGCCATGGTCGTGGCCACCGTGTTGGTCCTGAGTTTTCTCTTCCTCTGGCGGGTGTTCCTCTTCGTGATCATGACCATGGTCATGGTGCTCATCACCATGATCGTCTTCCGCGTCACCGTTTGATCCCAACGCCATGGTGCGGTCGCGGAAATCCGGACCGGTCAGCAGGCGGGTGAGAAAATTTTCCATCCCCGGTCCTACCCAGAATACCTGGTCCGCCGACGCCAGCCGTTGCCGTTCGGAAGGTCGAAGCTGGTAGGTATGGGGGCTGGAGCCGCTGGGTACCAGAGTGGTGACGTCCACCTGATCATGGGCCACCGCCCGCACCAGCAACTCCAGCGGTTTCAGCGAGGTGACCACCTGGGGGCGGTCCTCGGCGGCAAGGGCCTGGGTGCTCAGGGTCAGGCTGCACGTCAGAAATAGCAGGGTTCGACCTATCTGGTGTAATGCGGGCATGGCGTCTGGATGTCCGTGTTCGTTAAATGGGAATGTTATAATATAACAAAAAAGAAAGACTGGAAAGCCGGCATGACAATAGCCGACTTTCCCTGCTTCATGGGATTTCAGTGCAGGCTCGGTATAATGGCGCCTTTCCATCCACCCACGGCGTCAGGCAGGATCCTTTAATGACTGTACGTACCCGAATTGCTCCCTCGCCCACCGGAGATCCCCACGTGGGCACGGCCTTCGTGGCCCTGTTCAACCTGTGCTTCACCCGCCAGCACGGCGGGCAGTTCATTCTGCGCATCGAGGATACCGATCAGGCCCGCAGCACGGCGGAGTCGGAGCAGGATATTCTGAATGCGCTGCGCTGGCTGGGCCTGGAGTGGGACGAGGGCCCTGATGTGGGTGGGCCCCACGGTCCCTACCGGCAGTCTGAGCGCAAGGATGCCTATGCCGGTTATGCCATGGAGCTGGTGGAGAAGGGGCATGCCTTCTATTGTTTCCGGACCCCGGAAGAACTGGATGCCATCCGCGAGGAGCGCAAGGCCAATGGCCAGAACCCGGGCATCAAGGGCGACCTGGAACTGCCGGCAGAGGAAGTCAAACGTCGCCTGGACGCCGGAGAGCCTTACGTGATCCGCATGAAAGTGCCGGACGAGGGTGTTTGCGAGATCGACGATATGCTGCGGGGTACCATCGAGATTGACTGGGCCCAGGTGGATTGCCAGATTCTGCTGAAATCCGACGGTATGCCCACCTACCATCTGGCCAACGTGGTGGACGATCACCTGATGGCTATTACCCATGTGCTTCGGGGCGAGGAGTGGATCAACTCGGCGCCCAAGCACAAGCTGCTGTACCAGTACTTCGGCTGGGACATGCCGGTGCTGTGCCACCTGCCACTGCTGCGCAACCCGGACAAGAGCAAGCTGTCCAAGCGAAAGAACCCCACATCGATCAACTTCTACGAGCGCATGGGCTTTCTGCCGGAGGCGGTCACCAACTACCTGGGCCGAATGGGCTGGTCCATGCCCGACGAGCGGGAAAAGTTCACCCTGGACGAGATGATCGAGCACTTCGACATCAACCGCGTGTCCCTGGGTGGGCCGGTGTTCGATGTGGAGAAGCTGCGCTGGCTGAATGGCCTGTGGCTGCGGGAAGACGTGTCGGACGATCAGTTCGTGGAGCGCCTGCGCCAGTGGTGGTTCAACGAGGAGGCGCTGCGGGCGCTGGTGCCTCATGTGAAGGGTCGGGCAGAGGTGTTCTCGGACGTTGTGCCAATGGCCTCTTTCATGTTCTCCGGCATGCTGGATCTGAGCCCTGAGGACTTTGCCCACAACAAGCTGGAAGAAGGGCAGGTCAAGCGGGTGCTGCAGTTTGCCTTGTGGAAGCTGGAAGCCCAGCGCCACTGGAGCAAGGAAAACATCTTTGCCGACATCAAGGGGATGGCCAGGGCCATGGACCTGAAGATGGGGGATTTCATGTTTGCCATCTTCGTGGCTATTGCCGGTACTCCCAACTCCTGGTCGGTAATGGACTCCATGGATCTGCTGGGGCCGGATATGACCCGGGCGCGTTTGCGCCATGCCCTGAATGTTCTCGGTGGATTTTCCAAGAAGGAAACCAAGCGGGTGGAGAAAGAGTACGCCGCATTGATTGCAGAATGAACGATCTGGTGGAGATTTGAACGGTCTGGACAGGGATGTTCAGAAAACTGAAAAAAATGTGGTGCAGGTGTTGACGCCCCAGGGGCGGATCCTTAGTATACGCATCCGTTGGGGGCCATAGCTCAGCTGGGAGAGCGCAACACTGGCAGTGTTGAGGTCGGCGGTTCGATCCCGCCTGGCTCCACCAATTTCTAGTCCCCTTCGTCTAGTGGCCTAGGACTCCGCCCTTTCACGGCGGCAACACCGGTTCGAACCCGGTAGGGGACGCCAATTTGGCAATACGGTCTAGTCCACCGGGTTGCCAGCACTAAAGCCGCCTTTTGGCGGTTTTTTTGTGTCTGGAATTTCCTGCTATGTGTTTGGGGCTTCCCACTTCTGCACAGGACTGCGACTTGTGGGGCGGGTGAGTCGGGTCGGTGACATCTTTCAGGACACGCCCCGTGAATCCATCCCTGGAGGGCTCGACGAGCGCCGTCCCTGGCGCTCGACGGTCCTGAAAGATGTCCCCGACCCAACTCCCTCAAACTTTCGCGATGTCGCTGACAGGTGAAGCTATCTACTTCTGTTGTTTGCTCCGAACAGAATTGGGACATCGCTTAGTATGATGGAGTTATCAGGCCGTTTTTTGGCGTTATCGCAAAGGCCTGCAAGAGCTGGGGCGGTAAGGCTTTTCCGGACCGTCGAGCGCCAGGGAAGGCGCTCGTCGAGCCCTACACGGATGTACTTGCGGGGCGTGTCCGGAAAAGCCTTACCGCCCCGGCTCAATCCCCCGAATCTCGCAGTCTGGGAGTGAAAAAAACCTTCAACTCAGCGAATAGCAATGGCCCCCTTGCCAACGCCCTCAAAGGCCTTCACCCGAACCTCATCGGCCGGATGTTCCTTCTTGATTTCGTCGGCCAGGAAGGCGGCAATCAGTTCCACCGTGGTGTCGGTATCCAGTAACCAGACCCGCTGACGGGGCAGGTCCAGGCGGAATTCCCCCTGTTCGGCATCGTAATGGAAGCTGACATAGTCGGTGCCATCAGAGTCGGACCAGCTCTGGCCCAGGTCTTCACGGGTGCCGATGTAAATGTCCTGCCATTGCTGCGCCCAGTGTTTCTCCAGCGCCGTGCTCCGGCGGCCATTGATATCGATGCGGATGGGGGAGCGGTGACCGTGGGCAATACGCTGGCAATTGCCCAGATGCTTTTTCAGACCGTGGACATAATGGTAGTAGGCGCCCTCGATCAGCTCCTCGCGAAGGGTGACCTCCACATCCGTCACATTGGCCGGCAGCACCGCCTTGAGTTCCTGCTCCAGCAGACGGGCCACGGCGGAAGGCACCACCTGATGGTGGTCAAGGAAGACCACTGATTGTTCGGGGCCCTGGTGGCGGATATGGCTGCCGTCATCCAGTTGCCAGGTCAGACAGCCAGGGCTGTCTTCGCGCTGCAGGCAAGCGGCTTCGCCGGGCACCACCAGGCGGTGGTCCACGCGCTCATCGATCACACGCTTGATGGTGCGTTTTACATTGCCGAAGTCGAACACCATGCCCTGTTCATCCAGCTCGCCTCCCAGCACGATATCGGCGATCCAGCTTTCCCCGACCAGGCCGCGCTGGTGGTCCAGGTAAGCAAAATCAATGACGGTAAGGTTGTCGATAAACAGGTGATTCATGGATTCATCCGGCAGGAAGACTGCGACCGTGGGCTGAGAACAGGTCGCATTCTATCAAATTCACCGCGTCAGGGTGAATCAGGTCGGTGAAGTGACGTTCAGAAGAGCGCGGGTCGACCGTCAGACCGGCAGCAGACCCTGCATCCAGGCAACACTGGTAACTGCTACCGCCAGACTGATAGCCAGCACCCCGACGTAGGTATTGCGTGAGGACTTGCGGCGACGGCTGGCGGTCAGGTCGTGCAGGTGGCGCGCCACCTGTTCCGCCTGCTGGTGTGAGGTGTCGGCGGCCTGCTGCAGGGTGTCGGCCTGGAGTGATTTCCAGAACTCCTGATCTTGCTCCCGTTGCCGGTCGAGCTGTTCCTGCAGGTGGGTGTTGTGGTCGCCGATCATCCTGTCCATGGTTTTCAGGAGGTCCTTGCGAAGCTTGTCCCGGGATTTGTCGAGGGCGTTCTCCAGTAATACGTTGACTTCCCGGGTCACCGTCCTGGCAATGGCTTTCTGCTGGACATCGAGCAGTGCTTCCAGGGCCGCCAGTTTTTCGTTGACCAGTGCCGTGTGCTGGTCGTTATGCTCTTCCATGCCCTGGCGCAGGTAGCCGACCTGGTCATCAAACAGCTGCGTCAGGCGCTCATGGAGCTGCTCGCTGATCTGTGCCTTGACCTCGGCCCGGGCGGCCATGGCGACCTGATCGGCATTCAGCAGCGGAATGTCAGGGTCATTGGCCGGGGGCACCTGGCTTTCCTCACTGACGGTGACCGGTTCCGCCTCGGGCATGGCCCGCAGTTTTTCCAGCACACGGGCGACCCCATCCCGCGCCGGTGGTTTCGGGAGGATCTCGTCGACACCCATTTTGCGGGCGGCTTCCTCGAACTCGGCGGATTTGCCGGAGGTACACATGACAATGGGGATGTGGGCGGTGGCCGGGTTGTTACGAATGGCCCGGGCGGCTTCGACACCATTCATGCCCGGCATCAGGTGGTCGATAAAGATGACATCGGGCCGCTGCGAGTTGCTCAGCAGGTCCAGCGCCTCCTCGGCGGAGCCGGCGGTGCTGACTTCCATGTGGCTGCCTTTCAGGAGCTTGCTCAGGGTGAAGCGGGCGACTTTCGAGTCGTCTACGAGCAATGCGTTCTTGATGTCCATCGAGGCGTTCTCCCGGGTTGAGCGCCGGGCCCGACGTATGCGGCAGTGATCGGCCAGTTGCCGTGATACCCGGGGCCCAGAATACGCGTATACTGCTTGACGCAGGGCTGACCACTGAATCGGGTTCACGGGTTGCCCTGTACCCGGTCAGTTTACCCCGGTATGGATACAAAAGGTTACAAAACGGTGAGTGGAATCTTGCCGATTGCCACCTGGGTCACATTTCGTCCGGTGGTACCAGCCCCTGGCTTTGTGACCATGCCCGCATGTGGATATCAGCTTCCTTCTGGAAGGGGGACTGGAACGGGTTGATCAGTACGTCAAACAGGAAGAAGAACAGCCCCACGGAAAGCCACCCGGACACCAGCATGCTGATGGTGCGAGCCTGAACCTCCGGGTTGGACATGACAAAGGCCTCCAGGTGAGGCAGCAGCGACTGCACCATGACCACCGGGTTGAATTCGGCCAGCAACAGGGGGATCCAGAACGCCAGTACCACCGGAAAAAAACCGAATGACCAGGCGCCCCGCAGCAGCAGGTAAGCCAGCAATTTGCGGATATACCGTTGCCTCAGCCCCGGGCTGCGCCGGACCCGGGCCAGGTATCGGCGACGTTCGTTGTGGTAGTCGGTGGAATCGGGCACCCGCGGCCGCTCACCGGGCTGGCGGGGTGTTCCCTTGCCGGAAACGGTCCGTGCTTTTGCGGATCCCGGCCCGGACGCTTGGGCAGCCTGCGCGCGTGATGCCGGCCCCGACTGCGGGTAAGTGCCCGCTCCGGCTCCGGGGGCGAAGCCGGTGAGCTGACTCGATGTTTCCGACATGGTCTCGGTTTCCTCAATCTGGGACATCGCCGGGCGGGGCTTTTCAATCACTCCTCCCACCTCCATCATAGGGGAAAACTCAGGGCGGTGATTCGCGACCGGTCACATCCGGAGCGACAAGTGAGCCTTCTCCGCCGAATCGAGGATACCGTGATAATCTACATAAAACTATTCGACAGACGGGACAACCACTGAATGACAGTCACCAACGAGTCCAGCACACATCCTGCCTTTGACAAGGTTCGCAGCCACCCCATCGCGGCCCTGAACCTGACCATTGAAGAGTATGTTCACCGCAAGACCGGCGCCCGGCATCTGCACATGGCAGCGGACAATGACGAGAACGTCTTTTTTGTCGCCTTGCGGACCTTCCCCATGGACTCCACCGGTGTTGCCCATATCCTGGAGCATACCGCCCTGTGTGGTAGCGAGCGCTACCCGGTGCGCGACCCGTTTTTCATGATGATCCGCCGGTCGCTGAATACCTTCATGAATGCCTTCACCAGCAGCGACTGGACGGCGTATCCGTTTGCCAGCAAGAACCGCAAGGACTTTGACAATCTGCTGTCGGTCTATCTGGATTCGGTGTTTTTCTCCACGCTGGACCCGCTGGATTTTGCCCAGGAAGGTCATCGCCTGGAATTCGAGAAGCCGGATGATCCTTCCAGCCCCCTGGTCTATCGGGGCGTGGTGTACAACGAAATGAAAGGCGCCATGAGCGCGCCCACGTCGCAGCTGTGGCAGAACCTGTCCAGTCACCTGTTCCCGAATACCACCTATCATTACAACAGTGGTGGCGACCCGGACCAGATTGTCGATCTCAGCTACCACGACCTGGTGGCCTTCTATAAACATCACTATCACCCCAGCAACGCCATTTTCTGCACCTATGGCGATATCCCGGCCCGGGAGCATCATGAACGGTTCGAGGGGCTGGCCCTGTCCCGTTTCGAT
Source organism: Marinobacter zhanjiangensis (assembly GCF_014651935.1). Lineage (GTDB taxonomy): Bacteria > Pseudomonadota > Gammaproteobacteria > Pseudomonadales > Oleiphilaceae > Marinobacter > Marinobacter zhanjiangensis. The sequence goes on from NZ_BMXV01000002.1 coordinate 175,580, forward strand.
GCCCTGGAGGTGGATCTGCCGGTGCGGGACGAAAAGCGTCTGTTCTCGCCCCTGCGAGTAGAGCAGGGCTATGCCGTCAGCGCCGGTGAACCCACCGAGCGCAAGACCCATATGGTGATGGGATGGTTGCTGGGGCACAGTTTTGATCTGCAGCAGAACCTGGAAGCCCAGCTGGTGGCCAGTGTGCTGCTGGAGAACAGTGCCTCGCCGCTGATGCATGCCCTGGAAACCACGGATATTGCCGCAGCGCCGTCGCCCATGTGCGGTCTGGAGGACTCCAACCGCGAGATGACCTTTGTCTGTGGCATCGAGGGCACCGAACCGGAGCGCCGTGACGATCTTGAGGCCCTCATCGAGGGTGTGCTGGACAAGGTAGTGGACGAGGGCGTTCCACAGGATCGGCTGGAAGCCATACTGCACCAGCTGGAACTGCACCAGCGGGAAATTGCCGGCGACAGTTTCCCCTACGGCCTGCAACTGATCATGACCGCGATTTCACCCATGGTTCATGGCGGCGACCCGGTGGAGTTGCTCGACCTGGAGCCGGTGCTGGATACCATGCGGGAAAGAATCCATGACCCGCAGTATGTGCCCGGCCTGATTCGCCGCCTGCTGATTGATAATCCGCATCGGGTGACCCTGACCCTGCGTCCCGACGATCAGTTGGAAAACCGTCGCCAGGAAGCCGTTCGCGAAGCTCTGGCCAGGCGCAAGGCGCAGATGGGGGACGAAGAGCAGCAGCAGATCGTGGAACGGGCTCAGGCGCTGGAAGAGCGACAGCACCGCAAGGACGATGACACCATTCTGCCCAAGGTGGATCTGACTGATGTGCCGCTGAAGACCCATGCCCCGGAAGGGCACAGTCTGGAAGCCTTCCCCGCAACGCTGTATGCCCAGGGCACCAACGGTCTGGTTTACGAGCAGGCCATCTTCCAGCTGCCATCCCTGTCGCAGGAGGAGTTACTCCTGCTGCCACTGTACACCACCATCCTCACGGAAGTGGGCTGCGGCGATCTGGATTACCTGCAAATGCAGCACCGCCTGTCCGCCTGCAGCGGTGGTATCGGTGCCAGTGTGTCGGCCCGGGGCGCGGTGGATGACGTACAGACGCTGAATGGCTATATGATCCTCAGTGGCAAGGCCCTGGCCAGGAACCGCAAGGCCCTGTCGGAGCTGTTGCGGGATGTGTTTGATAACGCTCGTTTTGACGAAACCGGCCGCATCCGTGAGCTGGTGGCGCAGATTCGCGCCCGTCGCGAGCAGGCTGTGACCGGCAGTGGCCATGGCCTGGCCATGAGTGCCGCCTCCCAGGGGCACAGCCCGGGGGCCTGGTTGTCGTTCCGCCTCGGTGGGCTGGCCGGCATCCAGGGCACCAAGGAGCTGGACGATACGCTGGACGATCAGGCCGCGCTGAACAAACTGTGCCAGGACCTGGCGAACCTGCATCAGCGCTTCCGTCAACAGCAGCGTCAGTTCTTGCTGGTAGCCGAAGAGGAGCATCTGGAGGCCATGGCAGAAGGCGTTCGCGACCTGTGGCCGGAAGCGCCAGAGACTGATGGCGACCAGTGGCAGATTGACCCGGTCAGCTATGACACCCGCCAGGGCTGGCTCACCTCAACCCAGGTCAACTTCTGTGCCCGCGCCTATCCGACGGTGGCTCCGGATCATCCCGATGCAGCGGCACTGACCGTACTCGGCGGATTCCTGCGCAACGGCTTCCTGCACCGGGCCATTCGTGAGAAGGGTGGCGCCTACGGTGGTGGTGCCGGTCAGGACAACGTCAACGGCACCTTCCGCTTTTTCTCCTACCGGGACCCGCGCCTGGCCGAGACCCTGGATGACTTCGACGCCGCCCTGACCTGGCTGCAGCAGACGGATCATGACTTGCAGGGGCTGGAAGAGGCCGTGCTGGGTGTGATCAGCCAGATGGACAAGCCGCGTTCGCCGGCAGGGGAAGCGCGCCATGCTTTCCACAGCCGTCTGTTCGGGCGCACTCCCGAGCAACTGGAGCGCTTCCGCAAGCAGGTTCTCGCGGTTACCGTGGATGACCTGAAGCGGGTGGCTGGGGACTGGCTGCGTCCGGAAAAGGCCAGTACCGCCGTGATCACCAGCCACGATAACCGGGATATCGTCACCGGCCTGGGGCTGGACATTCGCGAGCTGTGATACAGACAACCGCCCCGGGGCGCATGGCGTTACCGGGGCGGGGTATCACCCTTAGCGAAGTCGCTTGAGGCCCGTGGTCACCATAATGCGGGTGGAGATTTCTTCCACCGAGTAGGCGGTGGTGTTCAGGTAGGGAATGCGCTCACGCCGGTACATGGTCTCGATTTCCTCGATCTCGTGCATGCACTGCTTGATGGAGGAATAACGGGAATTCGGACGACGCTCGTTGCGGATCACCGCCAATCGCTCCGGCTCGATGGTCAGACCGAAGATCTTGTCCCGGTGGGGGCGCAATACCTCGGGCAATTGCTGGTCGTCCAGGTCGTCCTCGGTAATCGGATAGTTGGCCGCCTTGACGCCGTATTGCAGGGCGAGGTACAGGCAGGTGGGTGTCTTCCCGGAGCGGGATGCCCCCACCAGGATCAGGTCGGCCTCATCGTAATGACGTGTGCGGGCGCCGTCGTCATTGTCCAGGGCGAAGTTGACTGCGTGAATCCGCTTCTCGTAGGTGCTTTCGTTACCGATGGAATGCGACTTACCTACTGTATACGACGACGAGGCTTGCAGCTCCTGCTCCAGCGGATTCAGGAAGGTGCCGAAGATATCCACCATGAACCCGTTCGCCTTGCTGACAATCTCACGAATATCGGTGTTCACGATGGTGTCGAATACCAGCGGACGCATGCCATCAACCTGGGCGGCCTCGTTGATTTGCTCAACCACGGCCTCTGCGGTCTCGTGGTTGTCGATATAGGGAACAGTGACCCGCTCGAATTCGATTTTCTCGAACTGGGCAAGCAGGCTGTTGCCCATAGCTTCGGCCGTCAGGCCCGTGCCGTCGGAGATAAAGAAGACAGTGCGTTTCATGAGCAGAGGTTCCCTAGGTAATCTTCACAAGTTACAGTATCATACACGCGAAATTCGTGAGTCAGGAGCAACCTTATCATTCCCCGGGCCCTGCCGTGCAGCCTTTTCCGACAGGACAGGCCGCGGGTTGTCAGGGGGAGGGCGCTGCTCTGTTCATTGCTGTTTGCTCGATTGAACCAAGGGAGACGCGCTTTGGAAGATTACATTATCTGGTTTGAGAGCCTGGGGATGGCAGATGTTGAGCGAGTTGGGGGCAAGAACGCCTCACTCGGTGAAATGATCAGCAATCTGGCCAACGCCGGAGTGTCCGTACCAGGTGGATTTGCGACCACGGCCCATGCCTACCGGGAATTCCTGGCCAAGGACGGGTTGCGTGAGCGCATCGACGAAGCGCTGGATGCCCTTGATATCAATGACGTGAACGAGCTGGCCCGGGTGGGTGCGAATATCCGCCAATGGGTCCTGGAGCAGCCGTTCCCCGCCGATCTCGAAAAGCACCTGGAGCAATCCTTTATCAAGCTCCAGGCCGGCAACAGGAATCTCGCCGTGGCGGTCCGCTCCTCGGCCACTGCGGAGGATCTGCCGGATGCCTCCTTTGCCGGCCAGCAGGAAACCTTCCTCAATGTGGTGGGTTTCGAGCAGGTCAAGAAATCGGTCAAGGAGGTGTTTGCCTCCCTCTTCAACGATCGCGCCATTTCCTACCGTGTACATCATGGCTTTGACCACAAGTTGGTGGCCCTGTCCGCCGGCATCCAGAAAATGGTACGCAGCGAGACAGCAGCCAGCGGCGTGATGTTCACCCTGGATACCGAGTCCGGGTTCCGGGATGTGGTCTTTGTGACCGCGTCTTACGGCCTCGGTGAAACCGTTGTCCAGGGTGCCGTCAATCCGGATGAATTCTACGTCCACAAGCCCACGGTCGAGGCCGGTCGTCCGGCGGTGCTGCGCCGTAACCTGGGCAGCAAGGCCATCAAGATGGTGTACTCGGCGGACAAGAATGCCGAGCAGTTCGTGGACACGGTCAAGGTGGAGCAGGATGATCGCAACCGCTTCTGCATCACCGACGAGGAAGTGACAGAGCTGGCCAAGCAGGCCATGATCATCGAGAAGCACTATGACCGGCCCATGGATATCGAATGGGCGAAGGATGGCGATGACGGCCTTATCTACATCGTCCAGGCCCGTCCGGAAACGGTGAAAAGTCGGGCGGCGGCCAATGTCATGGAGCGCTATCTGCTGAACGAGCAGGGCAAGGTGATTGTCGAGGGCCGCAGCATCGGCCACAAGATCGGCAGTGGTGCGGTCCGTGTGGTGGACAGCATCAAGGATATGGACAAGGTCCAGGCGGGCGACGTGCTGGTGACCGATATGACCGACCCGGACTGGGAGCCGGTCATGAAGCGGGCGTCTGCCATCGTCACCGACCGTGGTGGCCGCACCTGTCACGCGGCCATTATCGCCCGTGAGCTGGGTATTCCCGCGGTGGTTGGTTGTGGCGACGCTACCGACGTTCTCAAGGATGGTCAGGAAGTGACCGTATCCTGTGCCGAGGGCGATACCGGCCTGATCTACGAGGGCAGCCTGGATTTCGAGCTACGGGAAAACACCGTTGAATCCATGCCGGACATCCCGTTCAAGATCATGATGAACGTGGGTAACCCGGACCGGGCGTTCGACTTCCAGGCCCTGCCCAACGAGGGCGTTGGACTGGCTCGCCTGGAGTTCATCATCAACCGTATGATCGGCGTACACCCGAAGGCTTTGTTGAACTACGACAGCCTGCCCCGGGATATCCGTCAGACCGTCGAGAAACGCTTCTCGGGTTATGCTTCACCGGTGGATTTCTACATCGACAAGCTGGTGGAGGGCATCTCCACCCTGGCCGCGGCGTTCCACCCCAAGAAGGTGATCGTGCGCCTGTCGGACTTCAAGTCCAACGAATACGCCAACCTGATCGGCGGCACTCTTTACGAGCCCGACGAGGAAAACCCCATGCTGGGCTTCCGGGGTGCCTCCCGGTACATCTCCGATACCTTCCGCGACTGTTTCGAGCTGGAGTGCCGTGCCCTGCGCAAGGTGCGCGACGAAATGGGCTTTACCAATGTGGAAGTCATGGTTCCCTTCGTGCGCACCGTGGGTGAGGCCAGCCAGGTGGTGGACCTGCTGGCGGAAAACGGCCTCAAGCGGGGGGAGAACGGTCTGCGGGTGATCATGATGTGTGAACTGCCTGCCAACGCGTTGCTGGCGGACCAGTTCCTGGAGCATTTCGATGGTTTCTCCATCGGCTCCAACGACCTGACCCAGCTGACCCTGGGGCTGGACCGTGATTCCGGCATCATTGCCCATCTGTTTGACGAGCGCAACGAGGCGGTAAAGGCCCTGCTTTCCAATGCCATCCAGGCCTGCAAGCGCGCCGACAAGTACATCGGCATTTGCGGCCAGGGGCCATCGGATCACCCGGATCTCGCCAAGTGGCTGATGGATGAAGGTATTGATACCGTTTCGCTGAACCCGGATTCGGTGCTGGATACCTGGTTCTTCCTGGCGGACGAAAAACTCGACTGATCCTGACCGGTTATAAGGAGACTGACAACGTGGACATCGTAACCCCCGATATCTGTGACGACTATCCTGAAGTGCAGGTAGTCGAACCCGGCTTTCAGAACTTCGGTGGCGTCGACGCCTTCGGTGGCGAAGTGGTCACCGTGAAGTGCTTCGAGGACAATTCCGTGGTCAAGGAGCAGGTAGGAAAGCCCGGCAATGGCTGTGTGATGGTCGTTGACGGCGGGGGCTCGAAGCGGGCGGCCCTGCTTGGTGACATGCTGGCGGAAAAGGCGGCGGACAACGGCTGGGCCGGCCTGATTATCTATGGCTGCATTCGTGATGTGGATGTGATCCGCAAGACCGAGCTGGGGGTTCAGGCACTGGGCACTCATCCCCGCAAGACCGACAAGAAGGGCATTGGGGACCTGAACGTGCCGGTCACCTTCGGTGGCGTGACCTTCAAGCCAGGACAGTACGTGTACTCCGATAACAACGGTATTGTTGTATCGGAGAAAAAGCTGGGCTGAGAAGCGCTCCCGGCGTAACGAAAAAGGCCCCGCCGGTTTCCGTCGGGGCCTTCTGGTCAATGCCTGACCTTTTCTATGGCCACCCCGAGCAGGTGGCCGTCACCCTCGGGCCGGGCGCGCAGCACCCGTACCTCGGTCTCGAACGGTGGGAACTGGTCACTGGTCGAGGGAAGCAGTGTGTGCAGGGTGGCCCCTTCCGGGATGTAGCCACTCACATACAATTGCATTCCGGTGCCGCTGAGGTCGCGGCAGATCCCACTGAACGAACGGCCCTCACCGTCGGTTATCTGGATTTCAGAGTTCACCTGCATGCGGTGAAAATCGCGCTTTTCCGAGTATTCCCTCATGGTCATCGACATGACTACCCCTTCCTGATCTGGTTTGGGAGGTTCCTGACTCTCCGGAAGCCCCTGTAAGTCCTTTTAGCGGTTATGTGCCGATCGGTCAAAGAACCTGACGTCATAACAGGCGTATAAAACCATAGATTTGGTATATGGGGAGTGAACCACTCCCCATATCTGGTGTTTCAGCGGGACCTGAATGACATGACTATTCAATGGGCAGGTGAAAAGGCCTGACAGGTATCAGGCCCAGGTATCGTTCTTCCGGGTAGGCTTGAGCCAGGGCAGGACCACGGCTATGAACATGCCCAGAATCAGAAGGCCTGCACCGAGCAGCATGAAGTCGGATTCCTTTTTGGCTTCCAGTCGCTCAACCTCGGCGGTCAGCACTTCCACTTGATTCCTGAGCTTCTGATTGGATTCCTGAAGCTCCTTGTTGCGACGGTTCAGGCTGAGGGCGTTGGCGGAGACAGACCTGATCTCTTCCAGCTCCTGGCTCAGCGTCGCCACCCTTTGCTCCAGCTCCTCCTCCCGGGAAGAGAGCTGATTCCGCTGGTCGGACACCTCGCTCATCCTTGCCTGAAGCTCCTCTAGTTGTGCCTTGGTCTGTTCCAGTTCCTGGTTGGCCGACTCCAGGCGATCCCGGGCGATGGGCTGATTGGTCAGGTAACGGGTAGGAATCCAGCCCTCGATACCCTGGCTGGTGCGCACCCGGCTGTAGCCGGATTCCTCACTCTGCTCCAGCAGAGTAACGGCTGTGCCACTTCGCAACCCGCTGTGCAGGATGCGGAACTGGGTGCCCTCGCCGCTCCTGACCGGGGCATACAGCGTGTCATCAATATAAACGGTCCTGGCCTGAGCGACTCCGGTGACCATCAGCACGGTCAGCAGCAGAATCAGGGGGCGTAGTCGGGCGAATGCGCGGAAAGTTACAGCTCGGGCGATCACAGCATGAATCCTGGCAGTTGAAACCGGGTTAAAGAAATGTTCTGACTGGCCGGCAATTCTGTCACATCGTCCCCCCTGATCAAGTAGCCGCCTATTACAAAACGCTCATGAACGGCATGGTCCGAATCGATTCGCAAATCAGGGCAGTACCGCCTTGAAGGGTTTGACGGTGACCCGCTGATACACACCCGCCTCCACGTACGGGTCGGCGTCGGCCCACCGGCGGGCTTCGTCCAGTGACGCGAACTCGGCGATGACCAGGCTGCCGGTAAAGCCGGCCTCGCCCGGTTCCGCGGTATCCAGCGCCGGATGGGGCCCGGCCACCAGCAGTTGCCCCTGATCCCGCAGGGCTTCCAGGCGTGCAATGTGTGCCGACCGCGCCTGTTTTCTCAGGGGCAGGCTGTTGTCGACATCCTCACTGATGATGGCGTAATACATGAAAGGTCCCCCTTGGTGAACATGATAGACTGTGGGATCGATTTCAGATGTTCAGGAAAGCCCGTGACTATACCCCAGCATGTCAGCCATTGCATTGATCTTCATTGCCACAGTACGGCGTCGGACGGCGCCCTCAGTCCTGCCGCGCTGATAGCGCGCGCGGCGGAAAAGGGGGTGACGCATCTGGCGCTGACCGACCACGACACCCTCGACGGAATTGCCGAGGCCCGTGATGCGGCGCAAAAGGCAAACATCTGCCTGATCAATGGTATCGAACTTTCCTGCGTATGGCGCAAACATACCATTCATATCGTTGGCCTGGATATGGATCTGAATGACGAGGCTTTCAGGGCCCGTGTAGCGGCTCAGCAGACCAACCGCTGGAAGCGGGCCAGCCGGATCGCGGAAAAGCTGCTGCGGCACGTCAATGGCTGTGACGAGGGCGTACTGGCCCGGGCTACCTCAATGGCTGGTGGCGATGTGCCGGGCCGTCCCCACTTTGCCCGGGTGCTGGTGGAAGACGGGCTGGTCAGAGATTCCGCCCAGGCTTTCAAAAAGTACCTTGGCAGCGGCAAACCGGGGGACGTCAAGGCGTTCTGGCCTGAACTGGCAGAGGTGGTGCAGTGGATCACCGACGCCGGCGGTATTGCGGTGGTGGCCCACCCCCGCAAGTACAAGTTGACGGCGACGAGGTTGAGAGCGCTGGTTGCCGATTTCATGGCCGCGGGCGGGGAGGGCATCGAGGTCATCACGTCCGGGCAGTCCAGCGGTGACCTGGGGTTTCTGACCGAGCTGTGCCGTCGTGAGTCCCTGCTGGCATCCCGGGGCAGTGATTTTCATTTCCCGGGCGCGAGCTGGTGTGAGCTGGGCCGGATTCCCGGCCTGCCAGAGGGGTTGACGCCGGTGTGGGAGCAGTTTCAGAACGTGCCGGCCTGAGCTGGCCGGCTACGGCAGGTAACAGGCCCCGGACTCAATCCGGGGCGTGGAATTGCAGGTACAGATCGGTAAGGGCGTCCGGAATGGCATCCGCCATTTGCTGGGCAAGTTTTTCGTCTTCCCGGGCCTTGCGGAAGTCCTCGTCGTCGAACAGGCCTGACAGGGTCAGCATGGGCACCATCAGTTCGGCGGTGTCCGCTTCGTCCTTCTCCAGCCATGTATCCTCGTACTCCAGGAAGGTGTCGACAAACCCGGCGCACCAGTTTTCCAGCGCGTTCATGGGGTCGCCATCCTCCGGTTCCGGCAGTTCCAGCGACTGCCCCATATCCAGGGAATGCGCGAGTCCCTGCGCCAGTTGCCGGGTCAGCCGGGTGAATACGTCCGGAATATCAGTGGGTGCCACTGATTCCTGACCCGTAGCAAGCCGGAAAATCTCGGCGGTATCAAGCGACTTCGGACCCACCACGCTGGCGCAGACCACCCCATGAAGGCCAAAGAAATCCAGTGACTCCTCACCCCAGGGCTCTGCGAAGAGTATGTCTTCCAGCGCTTCGATTTCGTCGTTATTCAGCATTCAATGCTCCAGGGAATGGTGGGATATCACGGATACCTTAGAAGGGTATCCGTGAATTTTTCAACGTTTACTGGCCAGAGCTGTCGGATCCGTCACTGTCGTTGGAGGAATCCGTGTTCCCTGTGGTCTCGGCCTTGCGGGCCGCCTCCGCCGCACGCTGGCGCTTGCGCACTTCACGTGGGTCGTTGTAGGCACGCCCCGGCGTGACCGGCACTTCCGGCTCCGGGCCGGCAGGTTCTTCGGCCGTCGCGTTGTCATCGCCCTGTGGGGCGGTAGCTTCCGGCTTCGGTTGGCTGTCCGGTTGCTGATCCGCGCCGGCGCTGCTGGTGGCCGCAGGCTGCTGTGGCTCTTCCCGGGCGGCGGTGCTTGTCGACGATGGCTGATCAGGGCCCTTGTCGCCCGACACGTCGGCGGCACCGGCATTGTCAGCCTGGGCCGGTTCAGCCGGTTCCGATTGGCCGGACGGCCTGCTGGCGCCCTTGTCGCTATCATCGGCCCCTGTCGGGGTGTCAGCCTCGGCAGCGGTGGCCCCGGGTTGCGCCGGCTCCGGTGCCTGGTCGGCAGCCGGTTTGCCGGGCTCTTGGCCGGATGCCGGCTTGTTGGCCAGCTCCCTGTCGGCTGATGTGGTCTCGGCGGTGGCCGGCGTTTCCTGGTCTGTCGCGGCAGCCGTGTCCACTGCGGCAGGCGCTTCGGAGCGCTCGGGTTCCCGGGCCTTGTCGCCGGACTCTGGCTGGTCACTGGCGCCCTCTGGCGTGGAAGCCGCTGGTGACGCCTGCGCGGGACTTTTCGCACTTTCAGCGCTGCCTGTCCCCGGCTCGTCCTTGCCGGCGGTTGCCATCTGCTGCGTGCGGGTGTCCTTCGGCTCGGCGGCACTGGCGTCTGTCTGTACGGAGTCGCCGGCTTTCTGGCTGCGGTTATCGGCAGACGCTGGTTTGTCCGTGGACTTCACCGAGGCAGCTGCCACCTTGCCGGTTTCCCGCTCAGCAGGCTCGCCCTGATGCTTTTCAGTGCGTTCAGCCTTGCGGCTGGCCGGCGTGCTGGCCGGAGTTTCCGCCGGCGACCCATCGCGATTCCGGTTGCGACGGTTGCGCCTGGGCTTGTCGCTCTTTTCGGACTTTTCCGGGCCTTTGTCCGGTCCTTTTTCAGTGCTCTTGTCCGGACCTTTGGCAGGCGCTTTATCGGGACCTTTATCCGGTCCCTTGTCGGGAGCCTTGTCCGGGCCTTTCTCCTGGCCACTGTCCTTGTCGGATCCGGGCTGGCCCTGGCGGCCCTGGGGTTTCTTGCCCTGGGTGTCATCCTTGCCCTTGCCACCTTTCGGGCCCTGGCCCTGACCGCCGCGACGATTGTCGGGCTTGCCGCCTTTCTGGGCGTTATCCTTGTTCTGATTGTCCTTGTTGCCCGGCTGGTCCTGGCGGTTGTCGCCAGACCGGCGGTTGCGGTTGCGATTACGGTTGCGATTGTTACGTCCGGCGCCGCCGCGATTGTCGTCGTCCCGCTTCTGGGGCTCCTGGCCGCGACGCTCAGCGCCCTGGCGGCTGCTGTCATCACCGCTGCTGCGGTCATCCCGGGCAACCCGGGACTTGCGACGGTCCTGGCGGACCTGCTGGTTGCGATGACCACCGGTGTCCTGTGGGCGGCTCGGTTGCTGATCGGCGTCTTCCGCACCGAAGAAGTTGGCGAGCTTGCGGGAGAGCTTGCGGAACACGCCTTCCTCTGCCGTCGCGGCTTCCTGGGTTTTCTCGGGTTCGGCGCTTGCCGCGGGCCTGGGCGCAGGTGCCGCCGGACGAATGGATTTTACCGCCGCTTCCTCGCGGGGAGGCGCCTCACGGGTAGCGTTGGCATCAACCTGTTCTTCCTCGAGGGCACTGTATTCCTCGGCAACCTCGTAGCTGGAGGCCTTTTCTCCGGTTTCGTCGTCACGCATGCGGAGAATTTCAAAGTGGGGTGTTTCCATGTGCGTGGCGGGGACCACCAGGATCTCCACCTGTTGCCTGGCTTCGATGTCGGCCAGCTGCTTGCGCTTCTCGTTAAGCAGGAAGGTCGCTACGGATACCGGCACCACCGCGCGAACCTGGCCGGTCTTGTCCTTGGAGGCTTCCTCGAAAATCAGGCGCATGATGCTCAGGGCGAGGGACTCGATGCCGCGGATGGTGCCCTGGCCGCTACAGCGGGGGCAGACTTCGCTGCGGGTCTCGCCCAGGGAGGGGCGCAGCCGCTGGCGGGACATTTCCAGAAGACCGAAGCGGGAAATCTTGCCTACCTGGACCCGGGCGCGGTCGATCTCGAGGGCCTGGCGTACACGTTGTTCCACGTCCCGCTGGTTACGCGCCGGCGTCATGTCAATGAAGTCGATGACGATCAGGCCGCCCATGTCCCGCAGCCGGAGCTGGCGGGCAATTTCTTCCGCCGCTTCCAGGTTGGTCTGCAGCGCGGTTTCCTCGATATCCTGGCCCTTGGTGGCGCGGGACGAGTTGATGTCGATGGATACCAGCGCTTCGGTAGGATCGATCACGATGGAGCCACCGGAGGGGAGTTTTACCTCACGCTGGAAGGCGGTCTCGATCTGGGCCTCGATCTGGTAGCGGCTGAACAGTGGAATCTCGTCTTCGTAGAGCTTGATCTTGTTCTCGAAGCTGGGCATGACCTGACGCACGAAGCCGAGCACGTTCTCGTAGACATCGGGAGCGTCGATCAGTACTTCGCCGATATCCTGGCGCAGGTAATCCCGCACGGCGCGGATAATAACGTTGCTTTCCTGGTGCAGCAGGCGCGGCGCCTTCTGCTCCTTGGCGGCACCGGTAATGGCGTCCCAGGTGGCGATCAGGTAGTTGAGGTCCCACTGGAGTTCCTCGGCGGTGCGGCCAATACCGGCCGTACGCACGATGATACCCATGGATTTGGGCACTTCCACCTCGTTCAGGGCGTCCTTCAGCTGGGCCCGCTCATCACCCTCGATACGGCGGGAAATGCCGCCGGCACGGGGATTATTGGGCATCAGCACCAGATAGCGACCCGCCAGGGAGATAAAGGTAGTCAGGGCAGCGCCCTTGTTGCCGCGCTCTTCTTTATCTACCTGAACGATGATTTCCTGACCTTCGGAGACCACTTCCTTGATGTTGATCTTGCCTTCGATCTGGCCGGGGGGCTTGCGGAAGTAGTCCTTGGAGATTTCCTTCAGGGGCAGAAAGCCGTGGCGCTCGGCGCCGAAGTCGACGAAAGCGGCTTCAAGGCTGGGCTCCACACGGGTGATGCGGCCCTTGTAAATGTTGGCTTTTTTCTGCTCGCGGGTGGAGGATTCGATATCGAGGTCGAACAGGCGCTGGCCATCGACCAGCGCGACGCGCAACTCTTCGGGGTGAGTTGCATTAATGAGCATTCTTTTCATGGAAAAGACGATTCCTGTCAATTAGTTAGACAGGAAACCGCGGGTAGTCGCGAAGCGCAACTGCGTACTGCCGGGCGAATCCCGGCCACCAGAAAGGTCACGCGGATACGGCTGGCCGTATCCCTGACTTGGGTCCGCTGCATACGCCTGCCGTGCCATCTGGCAGGGAAAGGGCGTATGGAGTCAGTTTCTGTTGACGCATGCTACGTATCTTTCGGTTCACGCTGGTGCCTGGGTCTCACGTCGTATTGGTCAGCTGGACGGCCCGGCCCTGCGTGCTGATGTAAATCTTCGCGTTCCCCGCAGGGTTTCCTGCGCGGTTACTGTCATACCCGGTATGAACCCACAATCTCCTCGGGCACCTTACTCATTGGTGCCGGGGTGGGTGGCCGGCCGATTTCCGGCTGGCGCTCCGGGCCTGGTGTTACCAAGTCGCCTGACCGGCTGATCTGTTGGCCGATCGGGGTGCGGGTGTGTTTCTGGCCGTTCACCTTGCGGTGACCAGGCCGGCACCCGGATTTCTATGCCTGCTTCTGCCGTGTTGGTTGCCCAGATGACTACCCGGTTGTCAGGGTATCGGGCATTCAAACTCCCGGTCAGTCTCTGTATACTTCAACCGCTCCGGCGGTCGGCGTTATTGGCCGGGCCGTAGACAAACGGAAAAGCATGCCGGAATATAGCAGCAAAGCCCCGTATCATCAATCCCGCACCCTTCAGGAATCCGTCCCCGTCATGGCATCTCCCCCGCGCAGTCAGAATATGACGCCCCGGCGCCGCTCCGGATCTGCCGGTCAGCCACAGAAAGAACACAAAGAGACGCGGGGGCTGCCAACCGGGGTGCAGTGGATTACCGTTGATCCGGATATGGCGGGCCAGCGGCTGGACAACTTCCTGATGGCCCGCCTGAGGGGTATCCCCAGGAGCAAGATCTACCGCATCGTGCGCAAGGGGGAGGTTCGGGTCAACAAGGGCCGGGTAAAGCCTGATACCCGTCTGCAGGCCGGGGACCAGGTGCGGATCCCGCCGGTCGTCAAACCCGAGAAGCCCACCAGCTCGATTCCGGGTGATCGCGTTCAGGCGGTCATGGAAAACGCCGTAATGTTCGAGAATGACGAGCTGCTGGTGGTGAACAAGCCCTCCGGCATTGCTGTCCACGGCGGCAGTGGTCTCAGTTTCGGGTTGATCGAGGTGTTGCGGGCCGCGCGTCCGGAGGCCCGCTTTCTGGAGCTGGTGCACCGCCTGGACCGGGATACCTCGGGGCTGGTGATGGTGGCGAAAAAGCGCTCCACGCTGAGGTTTCTGCAGGATGAGCTGCGCCGGCGTGAGGTTCACAAGCATTATCATGCCCTGGTAAGCGGGCACTGGTCTGCCGGGGTGAGTGAGGTTTCCGAGCCTCTGCTGCGCTATGAAATGACCAACGGCGAGCGTCGGGTGCGTGTCGATACTGACGGCAAGCCCTCGCTGACCCGCTATCGGGTGCTGGACACCTGGCCGGGCTACAGTCTGGTAGAGGCGTCCCCGGTCACCGGTCGTACCCACCAGATCCGTGTGCATTGTGCCTTTGCCGGTCATCCAATCGCTGGTGATGACAAATATATGGATGCAGCCAGTCAGCGAGCTTTTCGTCGTCTGGGTGGTAACCGGCTCATGCTGCATGCCCGTTCACTGGAATTCCGCCTGCCAGGTGGTGAGCAGTGGCTGCGGCTGGAAGCACCCTATGACGAGGCGTTCACGCAGGTTCTCGCGGCACTGACCCGTTAAAGCAGTAACCCTGGGAGATAAACTATGGCCCACAAGGTGGTGATTTTCGACTGGGACGGCACCCTGGTCGATTCCATTGAACATATTGCCGGAAGCTTGCATCAGGCAGCCGTTGAGTTGGGGTTCCCGGCCCGCGAGCGGGAAGCCTACCGGGATATTATCGGACTTGGCATGGTCGAGGCGCTGGAGGCGCTTTATCCGGGAATTTCGAAGGAAGAAATGCGGGCCATACGGGAAGGCTACGCCCGTTATTTCTTCGCCCGCAAGACGACCCCGCAGAACGTCTTCGATGGCATGGCCGACCTGGTTGCGGATCTCCGGCTGGCCAGCCGTCAGGTGGCCGTGGCTACCGGCAAGAGTCGGCGCGGGCTGGATTCCGCCCTGGTGTCCAGTGGTCTGGGTCCGCATTTTGATATTACCCGCTGTGCCGACGAAACCCGTTCCAAGCCGGATCCGAAAATGCTGGTTGAGATCCTGGAGCATTTCGGAATTGAGCCCGGTGACGCAGTGATGATCGGCGATACCCGATACGATCTGGACATGGCCCGGCGTATCAATATGCCGGCCATTGGTGTGGAGTGGGGCGTTCACAAGCGCGATGAGCTGGGTAAATATGATCCGATGTTCGTGGCGAGTAATGTTCGCGAACTGCGTGAAGCCCTGGGGCTGATCTGAATTCAGGCGCCGGGAACGCCGGTTGTCCGTGTCAATACAAAGAGGTAACGCATGTCAGAATGGAATTCATCCGGTGGCTGGAAAGATGAGCCGGTCCGGAGCGCACCACGGTCCGGGTCCGGGGTAACGGATTCGCAGGCCCTGGAAAAGCTGGTGGGGTCCATGACCGCCGAGCAGCGAAAGAGCCGGCGGTGGGGGATCTTTTTCAAGCTTCTCACCTTCCTTTATCTGTTCGCGTTGCTTTTCATGTTCCGCGCGCCATTGACCGGTGGTCTGACGACCGCTTCGGTGGAAGCTCATACCGCGGTGGTGGAGGTTAACGGCGCCATTGCTTCCGACACCCATGCCAGCGCTGACAACCTGGTGGGTGCCTTGCGCCGGGCTTTTGAAGCCGAGAATGCCAGGGCGGTGGTTTTGCGCATCAACAGCCCCGGGGGCAGCCCCGTCCAGGCCGGTTATGTGTACGACGAAATCGTTCGCCTGCGGGATGAGAATCCGGACAAAAAGGTCTACGCGGTAATCAGTGATATCGGCGCCTCCGGTGCCTATTACATTGCCGCGGCGGCGGACGAAATCTATGCCAACCGTGCCAGTCTGGTGGGTTCCATCGGCGTGGTGTCTGGAGGTTTTGGTTTTACCGGGCTTATGGACAAGGTGGGTGTTGAGCGCCGGCTGTATACCGCCGGCGACAACAAGGCCTTCCTGGATCCGTTTTCCGAGGAGGAGCCCGCCGAGGTGGCCTTCTGGCAGGATGTGCTGGAAAACACCCATAACCAGTTCATTGAATACGTCCGCAAGGGTCGTGGTGATCGGCTGAATGACGACGAACGGCTGTTCAGTGGTCTGATCTGGACCGGAGAGCAGGCCCTGGGGCTTGGTCTGGTGGATGGCCTGGGCAGCACTTCCTGGGTGGCCCGGGAGCTGGTGGGCGAAGAGGACCTGGTGGATTACACCGTGCAGCCGTCGCCCTTCAAGCAGTTTACCGACGCACTGGGCGTTTCCATTGTCAGCGCCCTGCATACCGAGATGGTGGGTTCCCGTTACAACCTCCGGTAACCGGATCGACGGCACGGGGCGCAGGCAGAAGCTGTCGCCCCGTCTATCCCGCTGTCACGCGCGCCAGAATATCCAAACCCCGGCGCGCCAGCATGTCGGTCAGCGCGATCAGCGGCAGGCCGATCAGGGCGTTGGGATCCCGGCCTTCCAGGCGTTCGAACAGGACTATGCCCAGGCCCTCCATCTGGAAGCTTCCCGCGCACTGGTAGGGTTGCTCGATTCGCAGGTATCTGTCTATGTCGGCGTTGGACAGGTGGCGAAAGTGAACCTGGAAGATTTCTTCCATGACATCTGTGTCACCGCTGGCCGAGTAGTGAACAGCCAGGCCGGCGTGAAAGGTCACCGTGCGGCCGGAGCATAGCGCCAGTTGTTGGCAGGCCTTCCCGTGGTTTCCGGGCTTGCCCAGGATGGTGTCGCCCAGCGTGGCGACCTGGTCCGACCCTATGATCAGGTGGTTCGGAAACCTGTCTGTCAGGGCGGTGGCCTTGGTGCTGGCCAGGCGCTGAACCAGTGCCGGAGCCGCTTCGCCGTTTTGCGGTGTCTCATCGATGTCCGGAGAGGCGCATTCAAAGGGCAGCCGCAGGCGCTGCAGCAACTGCCGGCGCCAGGGCGAGGATGAGGCCAGTACCAGTGGCGGATTGTCAGGCATGGGCAGGCTCCTTATAGAAGGAAGGCAACCATAGCCGGTTGTGACGGGATCCGTCCATATACGAAGTTCCCACTGTCAGGGTGAGGAAGTCTTTGACACAGTGGCAATGCGTCCCTAAAATTGCGCGCCTATGTCAAACGCCGAATTGCCAAGGTCTGTTGACCCACACCGCATGTCCGAAACCGGTGCCGAGCTTGAGGGATACATCCCCCTGGCCAGGCTGACCCGTTTCCGGGACGCGGTTATGGCCATTCCCGAGGGCGGTCTTTGTCACGTTCGTCTGGCTTTCAGGGCAGATAGCCAGCGCCGGCGAATTGTCCGGGGTGAGCTGGAAGTGGATGTTGAGCTGGAGTGCCAGCGCTGCATGAGTGGAATGAATGCCACGCTCAGCTCAACCTTCGAGCTGGGGCTGGTACCCAGCGACGAGAAGGCCCGGCAGTTGCCGTCGGAGCTTGAACCCTTTATCACCGATGGTGATACGGTCGATCTCTGGACAATGGTAGAGGATGAGTTGCTGCTGGCACTGCCGGCCTATCCTCTTCATGAGCGGGATGACTGTCCGGCACGGTCGGAGCTTGAGGCTCTGGAACCGGGCTCCGACAGTGACGAGCCCGCACCGGACTCCGGCGAACAGCGCGACAACCCGTTCGATGTTCTGAAAGGGTTGAAGACAACGAAACACTAGGGTGGTTCTGAGCGATGCCGGATCAGCTCCGGCAGGCACAGGCTTGCCATAAT
This sequence comes from Marinobacter zhanjiangensis, assembly GCF_014651935.1. Lineage (GTDB taxonomy): Bacteria > Pseudomonadota > Gammaproteobacteria > Pseudomonadales > Oleiphilaceae > Marinobacter > Marinobacter zhanjiangensis. The sequence goes on from NZ_BMXV01000002.1 coordinate 193,185, forward strand.
TTTCACGTGCTTTCGGGCACACAGTAAACAGGTCAGGAGTACAGTCATGGCTGTCCAGAAAAACCGTAAAACCCGCTCCAAGCGCGGCATGCGTCGTTCTCACGACGCCCTGAGCACACCGGCGCTGGCGACCGATGCCACCACTGGTGAAGTTCATCGTCGTCACCACGTGTCTCCGGATGGCTTCTATCGCGGCAAGCAGGTCGTCGAAGCCTTCGACGAGTAATGCTGTTGCGCCGGGGCCCTTGTCCATGCGCAAGCACAGGTGAGATAGCACGGTGACTTCGGTAACCCTTGCCATTGATGTCATGAGCGGGGATCGTGGCCCGGAGGTCGCCGTGCCGGCGGCCCTGGAAGCGGTTGAAGAAAACGAGGCCTTGACGCTGATTCTGGTGGGTAACCAGGAGCAGCTCAAGGCCTTGTTGCATTCCGGGCATCCGCGAATCCGTATCGAACCGGCAACCGATGTGGTGCGCATGAATGAGCGCCCGTCCCACGCCCTTCGCCACAAGCAGAATGCGTCCATGGCGGTGGCCCTGAGGCTGGTCCGCGATGGCGGTGCACAAGGCTGTGTCAGTGCCGGCAACACAGGTGCGCTGATGGCCTTCGGTCGCTCTATCCTCAAGATGTACCCGGGCATTGAGCGCCCGGCCATTACCAAGCTGATCCCCTCCCTGCGGGGCCAGTGCCATGTGCTGGACCTGGGCGCGAATGTGGATGCGTCGGCGGAAAACCTCTACCAGTTTGCACTGATGGGGTCGTTGATGGCTTCCGCGGTAAGCGCTATCCCGGAGCCCCGCGTGGCGCTGCTGAACGTGGGCGAGGAGGAGATCAAGGGCAACGAGCAGGTGCGTCTGGCGTCTCATATGCTGGCGCAGTGTGAAACCCTCAACTATATCGGCTATGTTGAAGGCAGCGACCTGTTCCGGGACGTGGCCGACGTGGTCGTGTGTGACGGTTTTGTCGGAAACGTTGCCCTGAAGACCGGTGAGGGGGTCGCCGGTTTGCTTATCGAGTTGCTCGAGCAGTCCTTTACCCGCAACCTTTACAGTAAGCTGGTCGGTTTCCTGGCACGTCCGATTGTGGGGCGGCTGCTTCGCGATATGGATCCGACGCGGCATAATGGGGCAAGCCTGCTGGGGTTGCAGGGGGTTGTTATCAAGAGTCATGGCAACGCCAATGAGCTTGCCATGAAAGCGGCCATCAGGCAGGCCGTCAGAGAGGTGGAGCTGGGAGTTCCCCAACGCATCAACGAACGTCTGGACGACCTCCTGCTGTAACAGGTTCCATAGGGGCGCCCTCGTGGTCCTCGCTGCGGTTTGCTTGTACTATTGGCTAATCTTACTGAACCACCAACCACGGTAAAATTTTTGTCATGAAAACAGCCTTTATATTTCCGGGACAGGGATCTCAGTCAGTTGGTATGCTCAGGGCCGCTGCGGACGCCTGGCCCGTGGTGGAGCAGACATTCTCGGACGCTTCCAACGTGCTCGGTTATGATCTGTGGGAGCTTTGCCAGAACGGGCCGGTGGAAGAGCTCAACCAGACCATGGTGACGCAGCCGGCTCTGCTCACCGCGAGCATTGCGCTGTGGCGCCAGTGGTTTATTGCCGGTGGCGGTGAGCCAAACTATCTGGCCGGGCACAGCCTGGGTGAATACAGCGCCCTGGTGGCGGCAGAAAGTCTGGACTTCGCCGATGCCATTCGCCTGGTTCGATTGCGGGGTGAGCTCATGCAGACCGCCGTGCCGGCCGGGCAGGGCAGAATGGCCGCCATTCTGGGTCTCGATGACGATCAGGTGATCGGGGCCTGTGAAGAGGCGGCCGGCAATGAGGTGGTGTCGGCGGTCAACTTCAATGCGCCGGGGCAGGTGGTGATTGCTGGCAACAGTGCGGCTGTCGAGCGCGCCATCGACATCTGCAAGGACAAGGGCGCCCGCAAGGCGATGCCGTTGCCGGTCAGTGTGCCGTCCCACTGCGCCCTGATGAAGGGTGCTGCCGAGGAGCTGGCCAATGCCCTGAATGAGGTCAGTTTTGGCAATGCGCTGACGCCAGTGGTGCAGAACGTTACCGCCGAACTGGTGCAGGATGCCGACCAGCTCAAGGCCAACCTGGTGCAACAGTTGTATTCACCGGTGCGCTGGACCGATTCCATGACACTGCTGGTGGAAGAGGGTGTTGGCGTTGCCGCCGAGTGTGGCGCCGGCAAGGTGCTGGCCGGGCTGGCCAAGCGAATTGACCGCAGCCTCAATGTGTTCAGTATCGAGACGCCGGAAGGGCTGGATGGCGCGCTTGAGGCATTCGCAAAAGACTGAAAACTCATGAACGCCATTCGTCAGGATGGCGTTTTTCACATTGGTCACATTGGATGGAAGGGAGCATTCCATGTCTCTTGATGGCAAGATCGCACTGGTTACCGGTGCCACCCGGGGCATTGGCCGCGCCATTGCCGACACCCTGGGCCGGCAGGGCGCCACTGTGGTGGGTACGGCTACCTCCGAAGGTGGCGCGGAAACCATTACCAACAATCTGAAAGAGGCCGGCATTGAAGGCTTCGGGATGGTGATGGACGTGTCCGACCCTGACAGCATTGACGCCGGGTTGAAGAAAATGACCAGCGAGGTTGGCGCGCCTGTGATTCTCGTCAATAACGCCGGTATCACCCGTGATAACCTTCTGCTGCGCCTGAAGGACGACGACTGGTCGGCGGTAATCGAAACCAACCTGTCCAGTGTCTATCGTCTCAGCAAGGCGGTTCTGCGGGGTATGGCCAAGGCCCGTTGGGGGCGTATTATCAATATCAGCTCGGTGGTAGCTGGTATGGGCAACCCCGGACAGGGCAACTACTGTGCTGCCAAGGCGGGTGTTGAAGGCTTCACCCGGAGTCTGGCCAGGGAAATGTCCAACCGGGGCATTACGGCCAACTGTGTGGCACCGGGGTTTATTGACACCGATATGACGAAGGCGCTGGATGAGGCACAGCGCAGCGCCATGCTGGAAAATATCCCGGCTGGTCGTCTCGGTGCGCCGGAAGAGGTGGCTGCCGTAGTGGCCTTCCTGGCGTCCGAGGCGGCTGGCTATGTAACCGGTGACACGATCAACGTCAATGGTGGCATGTACATGGGATAAGGGGCATTGTCCGCAACGGTGGGCGGATGTTCCCGTGGGTGCAGGCATATTGAGCCCAAGCCCTTTATCTGAATAGGTTTTATCTTCGTCCCTGCTTGTCTGCAGGTGGGGTTTACCATAAACTGGCAATCGTTTATTGCCTGGTTGACAAAAAAGTGAGGAAATTATGAGTTCAATTGAAGAGCGCGTTAAGAAAATTGTTTGTGAGCAGCTGGGCGTGAAGGAGTCCGAAGTTCAGAACAATTCTTCTTTTGTAGAGGATCTGGGCGCTGACTCACTGGACACGGTTGAGCTGGTCATGGCTCTCGAAGAGGAATTCGAGACCGAGATTCCCGACGAGGAAGCTGAAAAGCTGACCAGCGTTCAGGATGCGATTGATTACATCAACGCACACAGCTGATCGTCTGTAAGCCAGGCAGAAGCCGTCCTGTTTTCGCGAGCAGGGCGGCTTTTTTGTGTCTTCAAGGGTGACGTATGGTCAGAATTCTTGCTTCACGGGGCCTGACGGATCCGGTCAATGTGCCCGGCGATGACCGTGGCCTGGCTTACGGTGATGGTCTGTTCGAAACCATTCTGGTGCGTCGCGGGCGCCCGGAGCTGGTCCGGGCTCATGGTCGCCGGATGCTGGAAGGTGCCGCTCGTCTGCGGATTCCCCTGGAACAGACAGATCTGGATCAGGCGCTGAGCCAGGGGCAGGCCCTTGTCCGCCAGGCCGAAGGGCAGGATCGGTTGGTGCTGAAGCTGCTGCTGACCCGGGGCAGCGGCGGACGCGGCTATCGCCCCCCGGATTATCCCGAGCCGCGGCTGCTGGTATCCGTGCATACGGCTCCCCCGTTGCCTTCCGGTGATGGCGTTGGTGCCTCCATTTCCGCCGTGCCACTGACCGTGAACCCGCTGCTGGCGGGACTGAAGTCCCTCAACCGGCTGGAGCAGGTGTTGGCGAGCGAGAGTATTCCGGACACCTGCTATGAGGCCCTGATGAAAGGTGACCGCGGAGATCTGCGGGAAGGAACCCGCACCGCATTGATCTACCGCTGGCAGGGTGGCTGGTGGACGCCGCCACGGAATCAGGTGGCGGTGAACAGTGTCATGGTGGGCCATATTGAAAGCTGGCTGGCCCGCAAGGGTGAGGTATTGAAAGAAGGGTACCTCACCCCGGAACAGTGTCATCAGCAGGATTTTGGCGGTTTGCTGCTGCTGAACAGTGTTATTGGCGCGGTGCCCGTGCGGTCTCTGGAAGGGCGGCGGTTGCCTATGGGAGAGCGGCTTGCGACAATTGTTGATCTTGCCCGAAATGTTGAGGAGTTCCGTTGATCAAGTCGTTCCTTGTTGCAGTTGTCGCGTCGGTACTGGTGGCTGTTGCCGGTGCTGCCCTGTGGGGGTGGCAGGGCATGAAAACCCTGGAAATGGAGGCAGACCTGCAGGAGCCCATGCTTTACATGGTGCCCCGTGGTACTTCCTATAATGCGGTTGCCCGGGACCTGGAAGAAAAAGGTCTGGTGGAGGAGGCGATCTGGCTGAAATTGCTGGCCAGGGTAGAACCGGAGATGACGTCCATCCGGGCAGGAGAATATGAGTTTCAGCCGGGCATGACACCCAGGGAGATGATTGCCCTGATGGTCCGTGGCCAGACCAAGGTGCGCACGGTCCAGTTTATTGACGGTACAAAGTTCCGGGATGCCCGCCAGGCCCTGGCGCTGGCGGAACACCTTGAACAGGTAACCGCAGACTGGCCAGCAGAGCGAATCATGGCCGAGCTTGGTGACGAGGACGCTCATCCGGAGGGGCGTTTCTTTCCGGATACCTACTCCTATAACCGTGGTAATTCGGACCTCGAAATCCTTCGCCGTGCCTATGAAAAGATGAACAACGTGCTCGCGGAAGAGTGGGCGGGGCGCGCAGACGACCTGCCTTACGAGAATCCCTATGAGGCGCTGATCATGGCGTCCATCATCGAGCGTGAGACCGGTGTGCCGGAAGAACGCCCCGATATCGCCGGTGTCTTTGTCCGGCGCCTGGAGCGGGGTATGCGTCTGCAGACAGATCCGACGGTCATCTACGGCATGGGGGATGCTTATGAAGGGCGCATTACCCGCCGGGATCTGCGCACCCACACACCCTATAATACCTACCGGATTTCCGGCCTGCCGCCTACCCCGATCGCCCTGCCTGGCCGCGCGGCGATCCACGCCGCCGTACATCCGGCCGATGGAAACACGCTTTACTTTGTCGCCCGTGGTGATGGCAGCCACAAGTTTTCCCGCACCCTGGAGGACCACCGTCGGGCGGTACGGGAATATCAGCTGAACCGACGTGAGGATTACCGTTCATCGCCGGCTCCGGCCAGCAGTCCTGAGGGCACTGAATGAGCCGGGGGCGGTTTATTACCTTCGAGGGTACCGAGGGGGTCGGTAAGTCCACCCAGCTGGCCACCGCAAGGCAAGCCCTGGAGGACGCCGGAAAGGCCGTGCTGGTCACCCGGGAACCCGGCGGCACGCCAATGGCGGAAGCTATACGCGAGCTGTTGCTCAGCCCCCGGGATGAGGCCGTGAACGAGCTGACAGAGCTGCTGCTGATGTTTGCCGCCAGAGCCCAGCATCTCCATGGTTCTATCCTTCCTGCCCTGGAACAGGGAACCTGGGTATTGTGCGACCGGTTCACCGATGCCACCTACGCTTATCAGGGGGGCGGCCGGGGCGTGCCGCAGGAACAGATTGCCATGCTGGAACAACTGGTGCAGGGCGAGGTGCGTCCGGATCATGTCATTCTGCTTGATGCGCCCGTGGAAGTGGGCATGGCCCGGGCCCGCAGCCGTAGTGCACCGGATCGTTTCGAACGTGAGCAGGCAGTGTTCTTCCAGCGTATCCGTGAGTGTTACCTGCAGCGGGCGGAACAGCAGCCATCGCGCTACCATGTCGTGGATGCCGGGCAACCCCTTGATGAGGTCAGCCGGCGGGTGTCCGGCTTTATTGCCACACTGTTGGCCTGAAGCCTGCGCAGGACCATGTGTCCGGCCAGAGACGGGAATCCATCATGCTATCAGCCCGACTACAGACCCTGCCTGAGTTTACCCATCAGCATCGCCATGATCACCATCAGGCGGTGGTGGGTGTCTATGGCCGGGCGGAAGTCAATGTCGATGGCCGGGAAGGGCGCCTGGATACCTGGCGAGCCTGTCTGGTGCCCGCCGATATACCCCATGAGTTTTCCGGAGGTCTGGAGAACCAGGTGCTGGTGATCAATATGGACAGCTGGCATCCACAGCCCGGAGAACCCCACTACCAGGATTTTCTGGCCATCAGACGGCTGTTTCGCAAGCCTGTGGTGATTGGTCTCGATACCCATCTGCAGCAACTGGTCCAGGTATCGGCGACCGAGATACGCCGTTCCTCCGCGGATCTGGGAATCCGCGACCACCTTGCCACGGCCATTCTGCTGGCGTTGTCTGACCGGTTGGAAAAGGGGGCGGAAACGGTTCCCCTGCGCCGGGCCGGACTGGACCCAGAGCATTTGCGACGGTTCGTGCTTGAAAACCTGAACGAACGAATCACCGTCGAGGATCTGGCCGCCCAGGCATGCCTGAGCCAGAGCCGCTTCCACGAGCTTTTCCGCGAGACCATGGCAACCAGCCCTTACCGGTTTCTGCTCAACACCCGCCTTGACGAAGCCTGCCAGTTACTCAGAACAACTTCCCTTTCGGTCGCGGATATCAGTTCCCGCACCGGTTTTTCCAGCCAGTCCGCCTTCACCACGGCACTCCGCAAGCATCGCGGCCACACTCCCACCCAGCTCCGTGGGCGCCTCTGACGCCCGTTGTCCTCAAACATCGTAGAAATTGACAAAGACTCCGAAGGATTTCGGAAGTCTGGCGTCCGGTGCCGGGCTAGATTAAACAGTTATTAATACGCCATGTGTGCGTCGATCAGTCGGACAGTGTTTTCTGTTCAGGGCCCCGGGGTGATCAGGGGTGGGACAGGCCTTTGTCAGGTGGCACTTTCCGCTGGCCAACTATACTGGACAGTAACAACCGTTCCGGCGGGGGTGCCAGGGCGCTGATAACAGGCGCCTGATTGTGGTGTATTGACCAAAAGACAGGAAGCGCAAGAATGCCAATGGAATGGGTGCATAAGTAATATAAAAAAAGGGTTTTTCTGCAGGTCCGGTCAGAGGACTGGTGAATTACCTGACGGTCGCAACGCCGACCGAATCGATAAACTGGAGGAACTACATGGCTACGGGTGTCTGGATAAGTCTGTTTTTGTATTTCGGGGTGATGATTGCCATCGGTCTGTACGCGATGCGAACGTCAACCTCTTCCTCGGAAGACTACATGCTCGGGGGTCGATCATTGAGCCCAAAGGTTGCTGCGTTGTCTGCGGGTGCGTCAGACATGAGTGGCTGGCTGCTTCTGGGGTTGCCCGGTGCACTGTTCGTATCGGGTCTGGCATCAGCCTGGATTGGTATCGGCCTGTTCGTGGGTGCGTTCTTCAACTGGGTTTTCGTTGCGCCCCGCCTTCGTGAACAAACCGTCCATTATGGCAATGCCATTACCATTCCCGCTTTTCTGGCGAACCGGTTCCCGACCCAGGCATTGTCGTTACGAACGGTTTCCGCCATCGTTATCGTCATCTTTTTCGCTGTTTACACGGCATCCGGTCTGGTTGCCGGTGGCAAGCTGTTCGAAAGTGCCTTTGCCGGAGTCATCAGCGTCGAAGGTATGACCGACTATGCCGTAGGTATCGTGATCACGCTGGGCGTTGTACTGGCCTATACGGTTGTTGGTGGTTTCCTGGCAGTGAGCATGACGGACTTTGTTCAGGGCTGCATCATGATGGTGGCATTGATACTTATGCCGGCCGTGGTTCTGTTCGGCGAAGGAGGCGGTGGTTATGCGCAGGCATCGCAGACGCTTAATGAAGTCGACCCCACACTGTTGTCCTGGACCGAAGGGCTTACCATCATCGGCTGGTTGTCAGCCGTAACCTGGGGACTTGGTTATTTCGGTCAGCCGCACATCATCGTGCGCTTCATGGCGATTCGTACTTTGAAAGATGTTCCTATCGCCCGGAATATCGGTATGACCTGGATGGGGATTTCGCTGATTGGCGCCATCTCCCTGGGTATCTTTGGTCGCGCCTATGCGGTGCGCAACGGTCTGGATGTTGCGGATTCTGAAACCATATTTATCGTTCTGGCAGATCTGCTGTTCCATCCGCTGATCACCGGTTTCCTCTATGCTGCTCTGCTGGCCGCCGTTATGAGTACCATCTCCAGTCAGCTTCTGGTGTCCTCCTCTTCTCTTACCGAAGATTTCTATCGCCTGTTCCTGCGCAAGGAAGCAAAGGACCGTGAGTGCGTCAACGTTGGCAGGGCTTGTGTAATCCTGGTTGGTTTGGTCGCAGCCTTTATCGCATCGGATCCTGAATCCATGGTGTTGGCACTGGTCAGTAATGCGTGGGCCGGCTTTGGTGCGGCGTTTGGCCCGTTGATAATCCTGTCGCTGATGTGGCCGCGCGCACCAACGGTGCCGGTGCCATCGCAGGCATGGTGACAGGTGCAGCCACCGTTTTGATCTGGATTTCACTGGGCTGGAACGGATCGTTCATGGGTGGCCCGGGTGTTTACGAGATCATTCCTGGCTTCATCGCTGCCTTGATTGCGATTGTGGCTGTGAGTCTTGCCACGTCCGATGCTGGGGAGTATCAGCATATCACCCGGTAATTCAGGGTGAGTACAATTCGCTGAGTAGTGAGAGGGCCCGTCCGGGCCCTTATTTTTGTATCCAGGGACCAGGCCGCCTTTACCGCGAAAGGCTGTTGCTCGGTCCAAAAAAAACGCCAGCCCGCAGGCTGGCGCTTTCCTTCTGTTGCCCCGGGCTAACGGGGCATCAGGCTCAGGCCACTTCCGCGGACTTCGCCTTCTCTGAGTACTCTTCCATCTGATCGAAGTTCATGTAACGGTAGATTTCCGCCGACATGCTGTTGAGATCCTTGGCGTACTCCATGTACTCCTCCGGACTCGGCAGCTTGCCCAGCACCGCGCCGACTGCCGCCAGTTCCGCGGATGTCAGGTACACGTTGGCACCATCGCCCAGTCGGTTGGGGAAGTTACGGGTCGAGGTAGACAGGACGGTCGACTTCGCCTCGACACGTGCCTGGTTACCCATGCACAGGGAGCAGCCCGGCATCTCGGTACGGACGCCGGCGGCGCCATAGGTGTTGAAGTAGCCTTCCTCCATTAACTGCGCCTGGTCCATCTTGGTCGGCGGAGACATCCACAGGCGCGTCTTCAGGGGCTCCTTGTTCATCTCCAGCAGCTTGCCGGCAGCGCGGAAGTGACCGATGTTGGTCATGCACGAACCGATAAACACTTCGTCCACCTTGTCGCCGGCCACTTCGGACAGCGTCCTGGCATCGTCAGGGTCGTTCGGGCAGCAGACGATAGGCTCCTTGATGTCGGCCAGGTCGATTTCCACCACGTGGGCGTACTCTGCGTCCTTGTCGGCACGCATCAGCTTCGGATTGGCAATCCACTCTTCCATCTGCTTGGCACGACGCTCCAGGGTGCGGGGATCACCATAACCTTCGGCAATCATCCAGCGGAGCATGGTGATGTTGGAGCGCAGGTACTCGGCCACAGACTCCTCGGACAGGTTGATGGTACAACCAGCGGCGGAACGCTCGGCGGAGGCGTCGGACAGCTCGAAGGCCTGCTCGACGGTCAGCTTCTCAAGGCCTTCGATTTCCAGGATACGGCCGGAGAATTCGTTGATCTTGCCTTTCTTCTCAACGGTCAGCATGCCCTGCTTGATGCCATACAGCGGGATGGCGTGTACCAGATCACGCAGGGTGATGCCCGGCTGCATTTCACCCTTGAAACGCACCAGAACCGATTCCGGCATATCCAGCGGCATGACGCCGGTGGCAGCCGCAAAGGCCACCAGACCGGAGCCGGCCGGGAACGAGATGCCCATGGGGAAGCGGGTGTGGGAGTCACCACCGGTGCCTACGGTATCCGGCAGCAACATGCGGTTCAGCCAGGAGTGGATGATGCCGTCGCCCGGGCGCAGGGAAACACCGCCGCGGTTACGGATGAAGTCGGGCAGGGTGTGCTGCATTTCCACGTCAATCGGCTTCGGATAGGCAGCGGTGTGACAGAATGACTGCATTACCAGGTCCGCCTGGAAGCCCAGACAGGCCAGGTCTTTCAGTTCGTCCCGGGTCATCGGGCCGGTGGTGTCCTGGGAGCCGACGGTGGTCATGTGGGGCTCGCAGTAGGTGCCCGGGCGAACGCCCTGGCCTTCTTCCAGGCCACAGGCCTTGCCGACCATCTTCTGGCCCAGGGTGAAGCCCTTGGTGCCGGCTTCCGGATCCGTGGGCAGGCGGAAGATATCGGTGGGGCCCAGACCCAGGGCCGCCCGTGCCTTGGTGGTCAGGCCACGACCGATGATCAGCGGGATACGACCGCCGGCCTGGACTTCGTCCAGGATCACATCGGACTTGAAGCTGAACTCGGAGATGGTCTCGCCGGCTTCGTTCAGGATCTTGCCGTCATAGGGACGGATTTCGATCACGTCACCCATGTTCAGGTCGTCAACCGGTGCTTCGAATACCAGGGCACCGGCATCTTCCATGGTGTTGAAGAAGATCGGGGCAACCTTGTTGCCGATACAGATACCGCCGGCGCGCTTGTTGGGCACACCGGGAATGTCTTCACCGAAGAACCACAATACCGAGTTGGTAGCGGACTTGCGTGAGGAGCCGGTACCCACCACGTCGCCCACGAAGGCAACCGGCAGACCCTGGCTCTTGATCTCGTCGATCTGCTGCATGGGGCCGGTAACGCCAGGCTCGTCCGGCTTCAGGCCATCACGTTCCATTTTATAGGCGGCGCGGGCGTGCAGGGGGATGTCCGGGCGGGACCAGGCATCTGGCGCCGGGGACAGGTCGTCGGTGTTGGTTTCGCCGGTGACCTTGAAGACCACCATTTTGGTGCTCTCGGGTACTTTCTTCTTGCTGGTGAACCACTCGGCGTTGGCCCAGGATTCAACCACGTCTCTGGCAACCGCATTGCCGGCGTCCATCTTTTCCTTCACATCGTTGAAGGCGTCGAACATCAGCAGGGTTTTCTTCAGCTTCTCGCCGGCCAGTTTGGCCAGTTCGTCGTCGTCCAGCAGTTCAACCAGGGTGGCTATGTTGTAACCGCCCTGCATCATGCCCAGCAGCTCAACGGCTTTCTCTTTGCTCAGCAGGGGGCTGTCGGTCTCGCCCTTGGCAATGGCGGACAGGAAGCCGGCCTTCACGTAGGCGGCTTCGTCAACGCCCGGCGGGATGCGGTTTTCCAGCAGGTAAACCAGAAACTCTTCCTCGCCCTTGGGCGGGTTCTTCAGCAGCTCCACCAGCTCGGCGGTCTGCTCGGGATTCAAAGGCTTGGGGGGGATGCCCAGAGCTTCGCGCTCGGCAACGTGTTCACGGTATGCTTCTAACACGGTATAAAACCCTCATCAGTTGGGGAAACCCGCGCGGGCCTCGTGAGCTGGCGGGCGTTTTTGTGTGGAAAAGGCCACGAATTGGCGCTGCATTCTATAGGAAAGAGGGGGTAAAGTTAAGTTGGCCTATGGTCGGAGGCTGAGCTCCTCCTGATGTATACTCCCGCGCAAATCGAACTCTCAGCCGGATTCCGTGATGTCTGATACCAGCGCTGCCCTTGCCCAAATACACGATTTTCTTCCCTGCCGGACGCCCGGGGCGTGGGTCGATAATGCCCTGGTCAACCAGGATCTGATGTTGATCGATCACGCCCATTGCGAGAAAAAGGCTGCTTCCACGGCGCTCAGTCTGATGTATCGCTACGTGGACAACCACGACCTGCTCAACAAGATGTCACGTCTGGCGCGGGAGGAATTGCGTCACTTTGAGCAGGTGCTGGCGATCATGAAGAAGCGGGGCGTGGCGTACGGTCACCTGTCACCGGCCCGATACGCGGCCGGTTTGCGGAAGCTGGTGCGCCCGGAGGACCCGGGCCGGCTTGTCGATGTGTTGATCGTGGGTGCCATTATCGAGGCTCGTTCCTGTGAGCGTTTTGCCATGTTGGCGCCACACCTGGACGACACCCTGGCGGATTTCTATAACAGCCTGCTGAAGTCCGAGGCGAGGCATTACCAGGATTATCTGAAGCTGGCGAGGCAGGCCAATGGCGGGCCGGTGGAGGATCGGGTGGGGGAGTTTCTGGCGGTTGAAAGGGAGCTGATTGAAGAGCCGGATAGTGAGTTCCGGTTTCATAGTGGGCCAGTAACTGATTCGTTTCCGGAGTCAGAGTTATCTCTATAGTTTAAAAGAGCCGGGTCGGGAACGCTTTTCCGGACCGTCGAGCGCCTTCCCTGGCGCTCCAGGGTTCGGAAAAATCTCCCCGACCTGTCTCTGTTCCGGCAACGGAGTTAACGGGACAATGCAAAGCTTCTACAACTCCCGACAAAGCTCCATCCACCGGTCAATCCCCGCACTGCGGTACTTCTGCTTGTGCAGAATAAAGTAGAATTGCCGGTCAAAACGCCGGTGAGCCGCAGCCCTCAAGGGCACCAGGGAGCCCCGTTTGAAAGCATCCTGCAGACACACGCGGGACAGGCAGCCGATGCCCAGGTTAGTCTCCACCGCCCGTTTGATGGCCTCGGTGTGCTCCAGCTCCAGCAGGATATTCAGTTCCGGCAACAGCCCATGCATGCCTCGCTCGAAGGTCTGGCGGGTGCCGGAACCGGGCTCGCGGGCGATCCAGGTGGCGGCTTTCAGGTCTTCGTCAGTCAGGCCCTGTTTATTGGCCAGCGGATGCTCCGGCGCGCAGAAGATGACCAGTTCATCGTTGCGCCAGGGAATGACTTCCAGCTCCGGCGCCTGCAGCTCCCCCTCGATCAGCCCGATGTCCAGTTCGAAGTCGGAGACGCGACGGGCAATGGTGCTGGTGTTGGCTACCTCCAGAGACACCCGTGGCCGGCTGGCTGCATCCATGTACTGCGCCATCACGCCCACCGCCAGATAGTTACCGATGGTCAGGGTGGCCCCCACTTTCAGGGCCCCCGCCTCGGTGTGTTTGCTGAAGGCCTGCTCCAGCTCGTTGCCCTGGGCCAGAAGGCTCTCCACCTTGGGCCGGTAGAGCCGGCCCAGCTCGTTCAGTTGCAGGCGTTTACCCACCCGGTCGAACAGCTGGATGTCAAACTGACTCTCCAGCTCTTTCAGGGCACTGCTGGCGGCCGACTGGGACATGGCCAGTGACTCCGCCGCGCGGGTGATGTTCTGGTAGTGGGAGGCGGCCAGGAAAACCTCAAGCTGGCGGAAGGTGTACTTCATAATCGGTTTTCTCGAATAACGTTATGAAAATATCCCATTTCATCGATAGGTTACCCGTCAGGTACCATACAGACAATCAGATTTACCATGTTTCGCAAGAAACCCAGAAATTCAGGCGGATTGACCACTATGAGCAAGATGAACGTAGAGACCGTGACCAGCGTCAGGCACTGGAACGATACCCTGTTCAGCTTTACCACCAGCCGCGATCCGGGCTTCCGGTTCAAGAACGGCCACTTCACCATGATTGGCCTGGAGTCGGATGGCAAGCCGCTGATGCGCGCCTACAGTATCGCCAGTGCCAATTACGAGGAGGAGCTGGAGTTCTTCTCCATCAAGGTGCCCGACGGCCCGCTGACCTCACGCCTGCAGAAGATTCAGGTCGGTGACGAGATCCTGGTCAGCCGCAAGCCCACCGGCACCCTGATCCTGGACAACCTGCTGCCCGGCAAGAACCTGTGGCTGATCAGTACCGGCACCGGTCTGGCACCGTTCATGAGCATCATCAAGGACCCGGAAGTGTACGAGGCCTTCGATAAGGTCATACTCACCCACGGGGTTCGTTATGCCTCCGAACTGGCGTATCAGGAGGAAATCGAAGGTCTGCCGAACAATGAGTACTTTGGCGAAATGGTGGAAGGTAAGCTGTTGTACTATCCCACCGTTACCCGGGAAGAATTCCGCAACCAGGGGCGCCTGACCGATGCCATGCAGACCGGCAAGCTGACCGGCGATCTGGGTATGGAGGATTTCGACCTGGAGAACGATCGGTTCATGGTCTGTGGCAGCCCCAGCATGCTCAAGGATACCTGCCGGATCCTTGATGGCATGGGCTTCAAGGAGGCCCGGCAGGGTGACCTGGGTCATTATGTGATCGAGCGGGCGTTCGTGGAGCAGTAAGACTTACGGGGCCCGGCTCTGAAACCGGCCAGCGGGATGTCGCCCTTGTGCGGCTTCCCCTGGCCGGTTTTTTATGAGCAGCGTCGGGGCAGGGTATGTACAGTTCCTACCGTCTTGAGCTGAGGGGGAGCCTTGGTTAACGTGGCCAGAGGTTGGCCACGGTGCCATTCCGACCTTCCGGGCTGACAGGGAGCCGATCATGCCAGGGAATATTCCGCACGACCGTTATCTGCTGATTATCGGAGCCATGAAGTGTGGCACATCCTCCCTCTATGATTATCTGTCCGGCCACCCTCAGCTCTGTCCGGCGCTGACCAAGGAGCCTGAGTTTTTTTCCTCCCACCAGCGACATGGCGTAAATGTCGACGATTACGAGCGTTTATGGGACTTTGACGAAAGGGTTCATCAATACGCCATGGAGGCTTCCACGGGCTATACCAAATTCCCGGAGGAAAGTGGCGTGCCGCGGCGAATTCACGATTATGGTATTCGCCCCCGGTTCGTCTACATTGTTCGCAACCCGTTTGACCGAATCGTTTCCCATTATAATTACATGCTACGGGATGCCGATTTTGATAACCGGCTTCTGGACGATCACCTGATCAACACCTCCAGTTACTTTCTGCAGCTCAGCCAGTACCGGGAGCTATTCCCGCAAGAGGATATCCTGATCCTGGATTTTGACGAGCTCAGGTCTGACCCCGGAGAGGTCATCGGTCAGGTATGTCGTTTCCTGGGGGTGAAGGATGACTACCGGCCGCCCCGCTTTCAGGTTGCCAATCAGACCAGGGTGCAGAGCCCGCTGGAGCGGTGGCTGAAGCGCTCGCCCCTGGGCAGCGCTTCCCGGCGCCTGCCGGCCTCCGTGCGCCGTTCGGCTCAGCGCATCCTGGCGTCGATATCGTCTGGCCGGCCACGCACGCTGAGCCCGTCAGAACGAGCGTATATCCTGGAGCGACTGACGCCGGACATGCAGCAGTTCCAGCAGGCGTACGGTTTCGATATAGCCCGCTGGGGATTCCAGCCGGCCAGCACCGGAACCAGGGACATGGGGCTTTCTGGCTTCAGTCAGCCAGGCATTTGTCCCTAAGCGCCGGGACACTGCTTTTACAGGACTCTTGAGGAGATAATGCTTGCGGAAGAAACTGGTGATTGTGCTGTGTCTTGCACTCAGCGCTCTGGCCCAGGGCGTCACCGCCGGGCCGCCTGAATCTGCGCCGGCGTTGACGATAACTGACCGGCAGCTGGAATGGGTCGGGGGACAGGTGTTTCGTAATGAATGCAGTTCCCGTCAGTCCTGCCTGGTGCACTGGAACCGGGGTGAGCATTTCCCGTCCCTTGGTATCGGTCATTTCATCTGGTACCCGGAGGGTGTCGATGGTCGCTTTGTGGAGAGTTTTCCATCGCTGGTGACCTACATGGGAACACAGGGGGTGGACCTGCCTGACTGGCTTGCCCGGCAGGCGCCGGCAGGCGCGCCCTGGCCAGATCGCGATGCTTTCCTGCAGGCGGAGCAGAGCGACCCACGAATCCGGCAGTTGCGTCAGTTGCTGGCGGATCAGCAGGCCACGCAGGCTGCCTTTCTGTTATTGAGGGCCAGGGAGGCCCTGAACGACGTGGCAGCGGCTTCCGCCAACCCCGATCGCACGCAGGAAAAGATCAACGGACTGACAGCCACGCCTGGCGGAATCTACGCCCTGATCGACTACGTCAATTTCAAGGGCGAAGGGCTCGCCGAATCCGAGCGATATCAGGGTCTCGGCTGGGGGCTGTTGCAGGTGCTGGAGGCCATGCCCGGGGAAGCCTCGCCGCGTGATACCGTGCTGCAGCAGTTCAGGGAGGCGGCGGCTTACGTGCTGGCCCGACGGGCGGAAGGGTCCGGCCGTGACATTGAAAAAGACCAGTGGCTGCCGGGATGGCTGAAACGTGTGAACACCTACCGGGAGCCATCCAGTGCGCCGTGAACTGAACGGAGCACCCGACAGTCCGCTGAATCACCGAGCCCGGCCAGCTGTTACTTCAGCCAGTTGCGAAGCTTGACCGCCAGCCGCTCGGCATCTGACAGCTGGTCACGTTCCGCCAGTATCTGAGCCAGCACATCGGGCCTGTCCGTGATGATGCTGTCTACCCCCATATCGATGAATTTCGACATGGCGTCCGGGTGGTTGACCGTCCAGACATACAACTCATACCCCACCTGGCGGGCCCGGGCGACAGCCCCCGGGGTGACCCGGTTATGACGCAGGCCGAGGATATCAAATTGCTCGTCTCCCAGGGGGCCGATCACGAATTCGGCGAGCAGAGCGGTTCGCAGGCCGGGCTCCATGGCCCTGGCGTCGTTCAGTACGTGGCGTTCGGCCGCGGCGATGATGGTTCCTTCGAGAGCATCTTCACGGCGAAGTTCGGTGACAACCTGACGGGCCAGGTCGCGGCTGTTGTGGTCCGGTTTGAGGTCAAGGAACAGGTTGGCCCGGCCCCTTGCCAGTTCAATCAGTTCCTTGAGCGTCAGGATCCGTTCGCCGGCGAAGTCAGGCGAGAACCAGGCTCCCGCGTCCAGGGTGCGGAGGTCGTCCCATTCAAGCTGCGAAATGCGCTCCGGGCGGCCATAGACCCGTTGCAGATCGGCATCGTGCCACAGTATCAGCTTGCCGTCCGCCGTCATGCGAACGTCTGCTTCGAGAAAGTCGGCACCGTCGGTAATCGCCCGTTCCAGGGCGCTGGCAGTGTTTTCCGGGGCGACGAACGCGTTGCCCCGGTGAGCCGTAATGGAAACCTCGTCCTGCACGCCGAAGGCCCCCACGATCATCACCGCCTGCACGATGACGACGGTCACCAGCACCGTTTCCACCAGCCAGGCCCTTGCGCCGGCGTTGGCGGGTGGGGGTGGCGCATGATGTTGGCGTGAATGCCCGCTGGTGGTCAGATAGACCCGATAGATCAGCAGGCTGTACCCCGCCGACAGCACGAAAACCGCCACGATCATGGTCAGCAGATACAGGGCAATGTAGGCGGTAATGGCGGGAAGCAGCACTTTTGGACTATCGGAAAAGAGTGCCAGGTAGGGGCTCCCCATAAGCTGGAATGCGTAGGTGACCAGCAGCGGCAGCAGAAACAGCAGCCCCCCGAACAGGGCGATCGGAATGATAAGCCGGCGTTTACTGTCATGGATGCGTCGGCTGCTCTCCGCCAGGGCGCCCGTGGCCGTTCCCTGTTCCAGAGTGGCAATGGGCTCCGCCAGGCTCCAGCGCAGGAACAACCAGCCATTGCAGATGACCATGCCCGCCAGGGCGGCTGCAGCGACACCAACGAACCACCACAGCTCAGGGGGGCGGGTAATCCGGACGAAATAGACTTCATATTGTGACAGCAGGCCCCACCAGGCCAGGGCAACTGCCAGCAGGAATGGCATGGCGATGATCAGGTGCCCCAGTACCTGCAGCAGGGCCAGCATCAGCAGTCGGCCGGATCGCCGGACCACCAGCCAGAGGGCTGCCAGGGTCAGGCGGTATTCACCGGCACGATCCACCGAGGAGGCAATCACCGTCATACCGGCCTGTTCCAGAGTAAAGGTGGCCAGTACAGCGGTCAGGGTGACCACCATCCACACCAGGCCGCCACCGGACAGCAGGAAAGCGGCGATGCCACCAGTGCTGATGGCGCCCTTACCGGTTACCGGGTCCAGAGCCGAGACCAGTGTGCTGAATGCCGGCCCTACCAGGGCCAGCGTGAGCCCGGTAAAGAACAGGTGATACAGCATCAGGCTGCGCCGGTGCCGGCGCAGGATGCCGAGGGTGTCGGTAATCAGTCTCATCATTGCACGTCGAGGGAGGGTCCCCGGGGAAGTCTGGCGGATTCATCGAACAGGCGCAGGCGTTGTTCCAGGGTCAGGAATGGCTCCTGATCGGAAGCCGCCAGTGAGCCAAACAGACGTGTCGGGGTAAACCGCCAGGTCTGGCAGCGAACCAGGCTTTCGGTGCAAGCGAGCAGGCTCCCGGACTCCCGCAGGAAAAACTTCATGCCGGTATAGGTATCGGCCAGCATCAGTTCCCTTTCTGCGCCATCGCCGTCACTCAGCAGGCTGCGTCCGGTCATGGGCACGCCCGGTTCGGCGGTAGCGGTGGCGTCAAGAATCGTCAGCGGAATATCCAGTTGTGCCACGATACGGTCGCGGTCTGCGTAATTCTGCAGATGCTCCGGCCGGGCTGGCCGTACTGCCAGCACTCCGGTATTGCCGTTGAGGGGGAAAAAATCCTGGCCCTGACGCACGAAACCACCGGACTCGTCGGAGGTGACTATCACCAGGGTGTTATCCAGCACTCCGTCCTGTTCCATGGCATCCAGGAAACCGATCAGTTCATCTGCCATCACCGACATGGCGTTGCGGCGGGCTTTCTGGGGGTCGGTTGGCAGTGGTGAGGCCTCGTTGCTGCCTTCTGTTGTATCGGCCGCAATTTTGCCGCCGGTATTGAACGGATGGTGTGTTCCCACGTTCAGCAGGGTGACCAGCCATCGGGATTCGTTCCGGTCAAGCTCCCGCAGTCGCTGTGCCACATCAGCAAAGTAGACCGGATCCGGCGGCCCCCAGCCTTCCGCTTTTTCGCCCCCCTTATCAAACGCATCGGCACCGGTCACCCGGGTAAACCCGGCCCGCGGCATGAACCGGTCCTTGCTCATGTATTGCAGTGGTGCTGCCTGCCAGTAGGCGGTGGTATAACCCTGGGCCCGCAGCAGCTCGGGCATACAGAGGGGGAAGGCTTCGCCGTTGGCGACATCTTCCAGCTTTATGGACAGGCGCTGGAAGTCCGGATACTGGCCGCACAGGATGGCGAAGGTGCCCCGATCCGTTTGCCGCTCCATGCTGAGTACGTTGCGATATAACCGGAAGCCCTTGTCGTCGAGGGCCGCTTCCAGCTTCGGCAGGGAAATGGCGGGGGTTAGCCCGTGATAGTCACTGATGGAAGGGAAGTACCCGGCCGACAGGCCTTCCACCATGATCAGCAGGACATTGGGAGGGTCGTCCACATCGGGGTTGGCCAGGTCGGCCTGGAAATAGTCATCATCGGCGTCGGAAGTGGCATTCCTGGCCACTTCCTTGCCGATCTGCGACCCGGCAGGCGCCAGGATTGCGCCCGGAACCTGGGCCAGCATACTGGCCACCACATTATTTCGGGAGGTCGTCAGGCTGTGAGACGCGGTCAGATAGATCAGGGTGGTAGCTACCACCAGCAGTGCGGCGGATGAATTCTGGCGTGGGGGGATCGGGAGCAGCCAGCGGTAGGCACTGAGCAGCAGCCAGGCAAGGCCGATGTAGACCGGCAGGAGCAGCAGATGTGGGCTAAGCACGGAGGACGCCAGGAACACCGGGTCGGCACTCTTGGCCACCATGGACAGCCGTGGATAGGTGCCATGGGCCGCCAGGTGCATGGCGGCGGTCATCAGCAGGCCGCTGAGACCAATCAGCAGCACCCATCTGAGCAGGAGAGTACGGGCAAGCGCCAGCAGGCCGGTCAGAATGGCGGCCCCCGCAAGATCACTCAGCAGCATACGCCCGATCTCGGGTAGCACACCGCTGTGCAGAACAAGCGCTGCACGAACCAGCAACAGCCAGGCAAACGCCAATACCAGAGTCTGGCCAAGCCGCCGATACTGGGCTGCCCGGTAGAGTGACATATCAGACTCCCTGTAGCAGAGGCGGAATCAGTTTATTCCAGCGGCTGTTTCTTCAGTACCGGTTCTTCATCAGCCGATACCTCCAGCCACCAGGCATTCTCGGCCCAGTCTCCCAGCACGATCCGCCGTGCCGGCTGACCGTTGGCTTCCAGCTCATGGACTGCCGGGCGATGGGTATGGCCGTGGATCAGGCGTTGCACCTTGTGCTCTTCCATCTCACGGACCACTTCCTCCGGCGTCACGTCCATAATGAACTCTTCCTTGCCCTGGTTTTTCGCCATGCTGATTTCCCGCAGCTGGCGGGCCACGGTCTGGCGGTCCGCCAGGGGGCGTTGCAGGAACATCTGTTGCCACTGCTGGTTGCGCATGGTGGCGCGGAACTTCTGATACTCCACATCGGCTGTGCATAAACTGTCGCCATGCATCAGCAGGGTGGGGGTGCCGTAAAGGTCTACCACGATCGGGTCCGGCAGCAGGGTGGCGCCGCAGCGATCGCAGTAGTCTTCCCCGATCAGGAAATCCCGGTTGCCATGCATCAGATAGACAGCGGTACCGCTGTCGCTGACAGCGCGTAGCGCCTCCGCCACCTGGTTCTGCAGGGGCGTTTTCTCATCGTCCCCGATCCACGCTTCGAAAAAATCCCCCAGGATGTACAGGGCATCAATGCCCATGGCCTTGTCTTTCAGGAAGGCGAGGAAGGCATCGGTGATGTCAGGGCGGGCTTCTTCCAGGTGAAGGTCCGAGATGAAGCGCGTGGTCACACGTCGCTCCTGTCTTCGATAACCTCCGCTTTCTCGATGATCACGTTCTCACTGGGGACGTCGTCGTGCATGCCCCGGCTTTCGGTGCGCACGGCACGAATCCGGTTGACCGTGTCCATGCCATCGACCACCTTGCCGAACACGCAGTAGCCCCAGCCGTCAGCATTCCTGGCGGTATGATCCAGAAAACCGTTGTTCTCGGCATTGATAAAGAACTGGGCTGTGGCGGAATGCGGGTCCATGGTACGGGCCATGGCGACTGTGCCCTGCATGTTGCTCAGGCCGTTGTCGGCCTCGTTCGGGATCGGGTCACGGGTTTTGCGGGGCTGCATGTCCGGAGTGAAGCCGCCACCCTGAACCATGAAGTTGGGGATCACGCGGTGGAAAATCAGGCCATCGTAGAAGCCATCGCGAACGTACTGTTCGAAGTTCTTTGCGGTTACCGGAGCCTTGTCATGGTCCAGTTCCAGCTTGATATCCCCATGTGAGGTCTGCAGAAGAATCATTCGGTTGTCCTGTATTAGTCGTGGTTTCGTCAGTCTGTCGCCTATTGTACTGGAGAGTGGCTGTGCGTGCATGGCGGGCGCCGAGCTTTGAGGCGTCCGTCTGCATGAATACGATGTTATGGGCGATTGCTTGAATGCACACCAGGTTAACTATACTGGGGACATTAGAATCGACGGAGAACACTATGGCGTCATCCAATGGCGACAGGCTTGCCCGTTACCGCAGTAAACGTGACTTCAACCGGACCTCGGAGCCGGACTCTGGCAAGGCCCCGAAAGACCAGCGTTTTGTGATCCAGAAACACGATGCGTCCAGCCTGCATTATGACCTGCGCCTGGAAATCGATGGCGTACTGGTATCCTGGGCAGTGCCCAAAGGGCCGTCCACGGACCCCTCGGACAAGCGACTGGCGATCCAGACCGAGGACCATCCGCTGGATTATGCGGATTTCGAAGGCTGTATCCCGGAGGGGGAATACGGTGCGGGTACCGTTATGGTCTGGGAGCGTGGATCCTACCGTAACCTTCGTTCCGGGAAGGACGACAAACCCATGAGTATGTCGGCAAGTCTCGCCGATGGCCTGATTGAAGTCTGGCTGGAAGGTGAAAAGCTCAACGGCGGCTATGCCCTCAAGCGGATTCGCGATGGCCGCAAGCCACAGTGGCTTTTGATCAAGATGGACGACGAGGGCGCAGGCGCCCGTCGTAACCCGGTGTCGACCGAGCCTGATTCTGTGAAAAGCGGCAGGACCATCGCCCAGATTGCCCGGGAGGAGAACCAGGGGGATGACTGACTGGCGTGCCGGGCTGAACGAAGACGAGCGGGCGAAGCTGTGTGATACGGGGTTTCCGGAGTGGATGGATGCCATGAAGGCGACCCTCACGGATGACCACTTCTCGTCGCCGGACTGGATCTTTGAGCCCAAACTGGACGGCGAGCGGCTGCTGGCGTTCCGGCGCGGGAACAAGACACATCTGTACTCCCGAAACCGGAAAGAACTGACAGACACCTACCCGGAGCTTGCGGAGGCACTGGCCGCTCAGGCTGACAGGGATATGGTGGTTGATGGGGAAGTGGTTGCCTTCGACGGTAACCGGAGCAGTTTCCCGAAACTGCAGGGACGCCTTGGGATCAATGATCCGGATGAGGCGCGGGTCAGCGATATCCCCGTCTTCCTGTACCTGTTCGACGTGCTCTACCTGGATGGCTACGATGTTCGGGAGTTGCCCCTGCGAACCCGCAAGCAGTTGCTCAAGCAGGCGTTACAGTTTGATGATCCGCTGCGATACACCTCTCACCGGAACAGTGATGGCGTTCAGTTCTACGAGGAAGCCTGCCGCAAGGGGTGGGAAGGGGTGATTGCCAAGCGGGCTGACAGCGTCTATCGCGAGTCCCGATCGAAGGACTGGCTCAAGTTCAAGTGTGTTAATCAGCAGGAACTGGTCATTGGTGGCTACACCGATCCGCAGGGCGAACGGACCGGGTTCGGTGCACTCCTGCTCGGGTATTACGACAACGGGGAGTTCTGCTACGCCGGCCGGGTGGGCACCGGGTTTGATGAGGACATGCTGGAGGATCTCCACGCCAGGCTCAGTAAGCTGGCGCGCTCGCAAAGCCCGTTCGACACGGCCACGCCGGAGAAGGGAAAGGGCACCCATTGGGTCAAACCACAACTCGTCTGTGAGGTGGCCTTCACCGAGTGGACCAGGGACGGGCGACTGCGACACCCCCGCTTCCTGGGGCTACGGGACGACAAGTCGGCTGGTGACGTGCGGCGTGAACGTCCGGCCTGACAGACGAATCGATCTGGCGAAGGAACTCAGAGATGGCTGAAAGGCAGTTTGGACCCCACACAGTTAACGTCTCCAATGAGGATAAGGTGCTGTTTCCGGATTCCGGCATCACCAAGGGAGACCTGATCGACTATTACGAAGCGGTAGCGGAGACCATGCTGCCACACCTCAAGGATCGGCCACTGGTCCTGCACCGGTTTCCGGACGGGTTAGAGGGTAGCGGGTTTGTGCAGCAGCGGGTCTCGGATCACTTCCCGGACTGGCTCGAAACCGAGCGGGTGCAACGTGCGGATGAATCCTCCGGAAGTGTGGAGCATCCGGTCTGCAACAAACTGGCCACCCTTGTGTACCTGGCCGACCAGGCCGCCATTTCACTGCATCGCTGGCTGTCCCGCCGGGACAAGCTGGATTCGCCGGATCTGTTGGTGTTTGACCTGGACCCTTCAACGGATGCCTTCGCCCCGGTTGTCGATGCCGCCCACCGGGTTGTCGAGTTTATGGAGGAGCTGGGGGCCTCGCCCCATATCATGACCACCGGTTCCCGGGGCCTGCACGTGGTGATGCCATTACGTCGTGACGATGACTTCGACGAGGTCCGGTCCGTGGCCCAGCGTATGGCCGGTGTGCTGGCCGACCGGTATCCGGACGACCTTACCACCGAGCATCGCAAGCGCAAGCGGGGCAAGCGGATCTACCTGGATGTGCTGCGTAATGCCTATGGCCAGACGGCGGTGGCGCCCTACTCGGTGAGGGCAAGGCCGGGTGCGCCAGTGGCCACGCCCCTGCATCCGAAGGAGCTGGAGGACCCGGATCTGCGACCGGACGGTTTCACCATCAATGACCTGCCTGGGCGCCTGGAGAAGCAGGGCGATCCCTGGCATCGCATAAAACAGCACGGGGTGGCACTGTCGACAGTCGGCAAGGTACTTGAGCGCCTTTGAGGGCCCGGGCCGGCGCTCAGTTGTTTCCATGAAAAGTCAGCGACTTTACGGCGCGGGCATGAGTTAACGGGTGTTTTATGCGTATAATGGGCGGTTTCAGATCCACTTATTTCATTTCGAGACCTTATGAGCGCCGAGTCGAAAAAAGCCCATAACTTTATACAGAGCCTGATCGAAGACGCCATCGAAAAGGGTGAGCATACTGGCAAGGTCGTGACCCGGTTTCCGCCAGAGCCCAACGGCTACCTGCACATCGGCCATGCCAAGTCCATCTGCCTGAATTTCGGCATCGCGGAGACCTTTGCCGGCGAGTGCAACCTGCGCTTCGACGACACCAATCCGGAAAAGGAAGAGCAGGAATACATCGACGCCATCAAGCGGGATGTCAGCTGGCTGGGCTACGAATGGGCCGGGGATGTGCGGTTTGCGTCCGACTATTTTGATGCCATTTACGATTTTGCGGTTGAGCTGATCGAGAAAGGCAAGGCCTACGTCTGCGCCCTGACCGCCGAGGAGATGACCGAGTACCGCGGCACATTGAAAGAACCGGGCAGGAACAGCCCTTACCGTGATCGTTCTGTGGAAGAGAACCTGCAGATGTTCCGGGACATGCGCGACGGCAAGTTCGGCAATGGCGAGGTGGTATTGCGGGCGAAGATCGACATGGCGTCCCCCAATATCAATCTGCGGGATCCGATCCTGTACCGGGTTCGATACGCCGACCACCACCAGACCGGCGACAAGTGGTGCATCTACCCGATGTACGACTTCACTCACCCGATTTCCGATGCCATGGAGGGGATCACTCATTCCCTGTGCACTCTGGAGTTCGAGGACCATCGGCCGTTGTACGACTGGGTGGTGGCGAGCATTTCGGCCCCATGTCAGCCCCGGCAGATCGAGTTCGCCCGGCTGAACCTGAACTACACGGTGACCAGCAAACGCAAGCTCAGACGTCTGGTTGACGAAGGCCATGTGGACGGCTGGGATGATCCCCGTATGCCTACCATTTCGGGCATGCGCCGCCGTGGTTTTACACCCGCCTCAATCCGCAATTTCTGCGACATGATTGGTGTGAACAAGGCCGGCGGTACCGTGGATGTGGGCATGCTGGAACATGCCATCCGCGAAGACCTGAACACCCACGCCCCCCGGGCCATGTGTGTCATGCGGCCTTTGAAGGTTACCCTGATCAATTATCCGGAAGACAGAACGGAGACGCTGGAATTACCGGTGCATCCCCAGAACCCGGATATGGGTACCCGCCTGGTACCCTGGACCCGCGAGCTGTACATCGACCGTGAGGACTTCGTGGAGGAGCCCCCTCGCAAATGGAAGCGGCTGGCCCCGGATCAGGCGGTGCGGCTGCGTGGCGGGTATGTAATGACCTGTCGTGAGATTATCCGCGACGACAGTGGCGAGATTGTCGAACTCAGGTGTGAGTATGATCCGAATACCCTGGGCGTGAATCCGGAAGGCTACAAGCCCAATGGCGTGGTCCATTGGGTGTCCGCCACCGACAGTGTGGAAGCGGATATCAATGTGTACGATCGCCTGTTCAATCATGAGAACCCGGACAGTGACAAGGATACGGATTTTACCGACCATCTGAATCCGGATTCACTGGTGCGGCTGGAAAAGGTTAGGGCAGAAAAGAGCCTCGGGCAGCCCCGAGGCGATGTGCCTTACCAGTTCGAGCGGGAGGGGTATTTCTTCTTTGACGAAGAGGCCTCCGAGGCCGGGCGTCTGGTGTTTAACCGGACCGTGACTCTTCGGGATTCCTGGGGTAAGGGCAAAGGCTGAATTCGCCAACTTTGGGGGGGAGGGCGCGAGCCGGTAAGACATTCCGGGACACGCCGTGAATACATCCCTGTAGGCTCTTCAAAAACGTCCCTGTTTTTGAAGGTCCCGGAATGTCTTACCGGCTCACGCCCGACCAGCCATGGGGCGTGTTCCCAATTCGTTAATTGCATGATTCGGGTGCTTACCGCGTGATTAGAATCTACAACACCCTCAGCCAGCAAAAGGAAGATTTCCGGCCCATCCAGCCGGGCAAGGTGCGCATGTACGTCTGTGGTATGACGGTGTACGACTACTGTCACCTGGGGCATGCCCGGGTGCTGGTGGCCTTCGATGTGATTACCCGTTACCTGCGCCACCGGGGCTACGATGTGCACTACGTTCGCAATATCACCGATATTGACGACAAGATTTTGCGCCGGGCCGACGAGAATGGCGAAACGTTTACCGATCTCACCGAGCGCATGATCAGCGCAATGCATGAGGATGAGCACCGTCTGGGCGTGCTGGCCCCCAACGAGGAGCCGAAGGCCACGGACTTCATTGATGAGATCATCGCCATGATCCATCAGCTCATCCAGAAGGGGCATGCGTACGCTGCGGACAATGGCGATGTCTATTTCTCCGTGGACAGCTTTGACGGCTACGGCAAGCTCAGCAAGAAGAAGCTGGAAGACCTGCTGGCCGGTGCGCGGGTGGATGTGGACCAGGCCAAGAAAAGTCCGGCGGACTTTGCACTGTGGAAGGCGGCCAAGCCGGGAGAAGTGAGCTGGCAATCACCCTGGGGTGACGGCCGGCCGGGCTGGCATATCGAATGCTCCGCCATGTCCACCAAATGCCTGGGTGATACCTTTGATATCCACGGCGGCGGGCCGGATCTGTTGTTCCCCCACCACGAGAACGAGATTGCCCAGTCCGAGTGCGCTACCGGCCATCACTTCGTGAACACCTGGATGCATGCCGGTGCCATCCGGGTGAACAAGGAGAAGATGTCCAAGTCCCTGGGCAACTTCTTCACCATCCGCGAGATTCTGGACAGCTATCCACCGGAAGTGGTGCGTTACTTCCTGGTATCCAGTCATTACCGTAGCCAGGTGGATTACTCCGAGGACAATCTGATCGAAGCCGGCCAGACGCTGGAGCGGCTGTACCACGCCCTGCGTGGCGTGATTCCCGGCAAGGACGTGCCGGAGACCGACTTTGACCACCAGTTCCACGAGGTGATGGACGACGACTTCAATACCGCCGGCGCCATTAGCGTGCTGCACGGTGTGTCCGGAGCGCTGAACCAGGCACGGCGGGATGGCGATGAAGACCGTATCCGTGAACTGGCGGCCGTGCTGGTCCGCCTGGGCGGCGTGCTGGGCCTGTTGCAGCAGGACCCGGAGGCGTTCTTCAAGGCCGGTGTGCCCGATGACCTGTCCGCAGAGCAGATCGAAGCCATGATCGAGGCTCGCGCCAATGCCCGGAAAGAGAAGAATTTTGCCGAAGCGGACCGTATCCGCGACGAACTGCAGGAAAAGGGCGTCATTCTCGACGATAGCCGTGAAGGGACCAGCTGGCGCCGGGGCTGAGTGGCAAGGTGTGAAATAGCCCCCGTTATGGCGTAAACTATCGCGCCCCGAGGTATGAGCAAGAGGCACCCGGTGGATGACGTCATCCGCCTTGCCTCTTAGGGAATACAGACAACACTGAGGCAGACAACGATGACAGAACGCGTGCAAGTCGGCGGCCTGCAGGTCGCAAAGAACCTGTTCGATTTCGTGAACAACGAAGCGATCCCGGGAACCGGCGTCGACGCAGACAAATTCTGGGCCGATTTTGACCGGATCGTCCATGAGCTGGCACCCCGTAACAAGGAGCTGCTTGCCAGGCGTGACGACATTCAGGAAAAGATGGATGGCTGGTACCGTAACCAAAAGGGGCAGCCCTTCAACATGGACGAGTACAAGTCCTTCCTGAAGGAGATCGGTTACCTGGTGGATGAGCCCGGCGAGTTCAAGATTTCCACCTCCAACGTTGACCCGGAAATCGCCACCATGGCGGGCCCGCAGCTTGTGGTGCCGGTGATGAACGGCCGCTTCGCTCTGAATGCTGCCAACGCCCGCTGGGGCAGCCTTTACGACGCCCTGTACGGAACCGATGTCATTTCCGAGGAAGGCGGTGCCCAGAAGGGGCCTGGTTACAATCCGGTCCGTGGCGCGAAGGTTATCGAATTTGCCCGCAACCTGCTGGACGAGTCCGCTCCGCTGGCTTCCGGCAGCCACAAGGATGCCGCCAGGTATCTGGTTAAGGGTGGCAAGCTGGTAGTCAAACTGCAGAACGGCGAAACCACCGGCCTGCAGGATGAGGCGGCGTTTTCCGGCTACACCGGTGCCGAGAACGAGCCCACGGGCATTCTGCTGGTGAAGAATGGCATGCACTTCGAGATCCAGATTGATGCCAGCCATCCCATCGGCAAGGACGACGGCGCCCACGTGAAAGACGTGCTGATGGAGTCTGCCCTGACCACCATCATGGACTGTGAGGATTCTGTCGCCGCCGTTGACGCGGACGACAAGACCCTGGCCTACCGCAACTGGCTGGGCCTGATGAAGGGTAACCTGGAAGAGAGCTTCCAGAAGGGCGGCGAGATGATGACCCGCCGCATGCATCCTGACCGCACCTACACCGCTGCTGATGGCAGTGAGCTGAGCCTGAAGGGCCGCAGCCTGATGTTTGTGCGTAACGTGGGTCACCTGATGACCAACCCGGCCGTCCTGCTCAAGGATGGTAGTGAAGTGCCCGAGGGTTTGATGGACGGGCTGCTCACATCGCTGATCGCCATTCATGATCTCAAGGGCGACAGCCAGTATCAGAACAGCACCACCGGTTCCGTGTACATCGTCAAGCCCAAGATGCACGGTCCGGAGGAAGTGGCCTTTACCAATGAGTTCTTCGGCAAGGTGGAAGATGCTCTGGGGCTGCCGAGCTTTACCCTGAAGGTTGGCATCATGGACGAGGAGCGCCGCACCACGGTGAACCTGAAGTCCTGTATCCATGCTGCCAAGGAACGCGCCGTGTTCATCAATACCGGCTTCCTGGACCGTACCGGGGACGAGATCCACACCTCCATGGAGATGGGGCCGTTCATCCGCAAGGGCGCGATGAAGCAGGCTACCTGGATCCAGGCCTATGAGCAGTGGAACGTGGATATCGGTCTGGAAACCGGTTTCCGTGGCGTCGCCCAGATCGGCAAGGGCATGTGGGCCATGCCGGACCTGATGGCCGGTATGCTGGAAGCCAAGATCGGCCACCCGAAAGCTGGCGCCAATACCGCATGGGTTCCGTCTCCGACGGCGGCCACCCTGCACGCCATCCACTATCACCAGGTGAGTGTAGCGGACGTTCAGAAAGAACTTGAAAGCCGTCAGCGTGCCGCTCTGGAAGACATCCTGACTGTGCCGGTGATGGACGATCCCAAGTCGCTGTCCGATGGCGAGATCCAGGAAGAGCTGGACAACAACGCCCAGGGCATCCTCGGCTATGTGGTTCGCTGGATCGACCATGGTGTGGGCTGCTCCAAGGTCCCCGACATCAATGATGTGGGCCTGATGGAAGACCGCGCCACCCTGCGGATCGCCTCCCAGCTGCTGTGCAACTGGTTGTATCATGGCATCTGCAGCGAAGACCAGATCATCAAGACGCTGGAGCGTATGGCTGCCGTGGTGGATCGCCAGAACGAGGCTGATCCCACCTACCGCAACATGGCACCCAACTTTGATGACAGCGTTGCGTTCCAGGCGGCGAAGGACCTGATCCTCAAGGGTCGCGAGCAGCCGAACGGCTACACCGAGCCGCTCCTGCACGCCTATCGCCTGAAGGCCAAGGAGAAGTTCGGGCAGTAATCGTCTGAACTGATCAGAAAAACCCGCCGGTTTCGCCGCGCGGGTTTTTTTATGGACCGGGTTTAGTCAGCGTTGGCTGAAAGGTCTGGATTCCGTGGCAAAAAAGTCTTTCTCAGTCTTCGTGCAGCACATTAGCTGCATACAGGGTGTTCTGAAGCAGTGTAGCAATCGTCATAGGGCCCACGCCCCCGGGTACCGGCGTAATATAGCCAGCGCGCTCCGAGGCCGCGTCAAACTCGACATCGCCCCGCAGTTTGCCGTCTTCCATCCGGTTGATGCCCACATCGATAACGGTGGCGCCCGGTTTGATCCATTCGCCCTTGATCAGCCCCGGCTTGCCGGCAGCCGCGATCAGGATGTCGGCTTCACCGACAAATTTTTCCAGGTCTCTGGTAAAACGATGGGTCACGGTGGTGGTGGCACCCTTCAGCAGCAGCTCCATGGACATGGGGCGACCCACGATGTTGGAGGCGCCCACGATAACCGCGTGCTGGCCCTTGTAGGGCGTTCCGATATGGTCCAGCAGGGTGATGATGCCAGCGGGTGTGCAGGGCCTCAGGGAGGGTTGTCGCTGGACAAGGCGGCCGATATTGTAGGGGTGGAAGCCGTCGACGTCCTTGTCCGGGCGAATGCGCAGCAGGATCGGGTCGTCGTCCAGATGGTCGGGCAGGGGAAGCTGTACCAGTATGCCGTCCACGTCCGGGTTGTTGTTGAGTTCGTCAACCAGGGCTTCCAGCGCTTCCTGGGATGTGTCTGCGGGCAGGTCATAGGACAGGGAATGGATGCCGGCGGCTTCACAGGCCTTGCGCTTGTTGCCCACGTAGACCTGCGAGGCGGCGTCGCTGCCCACCAGCACCACGGCCAGGCCAGGTGCGCGCAAGCCCTTCTGGCGCCGTGCCTCTACGCCGGTGGCCACCTGTTGGCGGATGCCCGCGGCGACCTCCTTTCCCTTGATGAGTTCTGCGGTCATAG
This sequence comes from Marinobacter zhanjiangensis, assembly GCF_014651935.1. GTDB lineage: Bacteria > Pseudomonadota > Gammaproteobacteria > Pseudomonadales > Oleiphilaceae > Marinobacter > Marinobacter zhanjiangensis. The sequence goes on from NZ_BMXV01000002.1 coordinate 223,881, forward strand.
GATCGTCTTTTCGATAGGAATTTGAGAGCTATGCATTCTCGCATGTAAGCGATCCGCCGCCAATTGCTCTCGCTTCCACGGGGCCGGTAAAAAATGCTGTAATTCAGGTTGACGTACCCCGTATCCGCCGGTAAGATTCGCGCCAACTTTGCTGAGGCATCTGTTGTTCAGGTTTCGGGGTATAGCGCAGTCTGGTAGCGCGCCTGCTTTGGGAGCAGGATGTCGGGAGTTCGAATCTCTCTACCCCGACCAACCATACTGGATGTTCAGGTGGGCAAACGGTCATGCGCTCGTAGCTCAGCTGGATAGAGCACCGGCCTTCTAAGCCGGTGGTCGCAGGTTCGAGTCCTGCCGGGCGCGCCAATCGCCGTTCAGGCAGGCTCAGAGGGCAGTTGCAGGCAAGGTTAGCGTTGTTCCGGTCTGGCCGGTGAACGTTGTTTGAAAGGATTATGGTGGACGTAGCTCAGTTGGTAGAGCTCAGGATTGTGACTCCTGCGGTCGAGGGTTCGATCCCCTTCGTCCACCCCATTTCCCGCTTTTTCTGATCCATCCCCTGTCAGTCTTGACTGGCTGATTCGAGTCGCACTGTTCGCACAGATCCTGCGGCTGTGGCAGGGTGAGAACGTATTGCGTTGCGAGAGTGGCGGAACTGGTAGACGCGCTGGATTTAGGTTCCAGTGGGGCAACCCGTGAGAGTTCGAGTCTCTCCTCTCGCACCACTTCCGGTTTTCAGCCAGTTACACCGTTTTTTCCGTTTTTTACCAGAAACCTGGTCACAAAACGTCTTATCTTCGCTTCCTGCGCCATTATTCCTGCTTTTCAGGTGATTCTCTCCCCTGTCGGTTCCGTGATAGACTACGTCTTTTAACCAAACCCAAATCCACTTAACTGATTCGGTAATTTGAGGAACTTCCATGCAAGTGTCTGTTGAAACGACGTCAAACATCGAGCGTCGGATGACGATTGGTGTGCCCGCCCAGGAAATTGAGCAGGCGGTTCAGAAGCGTCTTCAGGAAACCGCGCGTACTGTGCGCATGAATGGCTTCCGTCCGGGCAAGGTGCCCTACAAGGTGGTAAAGCGTCGTTTCGGTGACAGTGTTCGCCAGGAAGTGGTTGGCGAGGTCATGCGTGACAGCTACGTCAAGGCACTGGAAGAAAAGGATGTGTCCCCCGCCGGTATGCCGCAGTTCGAGCCGAAAACCATGGAAGAGGGCAAGGACCTTGAGTTCGTGGCCATCTTTGAAGTGATGCCGGAAATCGAACTGGGCGACCTGAGCAAGATTGAAGTGGAAAAAATGGATGCCGAGGTGACTGACAAGGATATCGACAAGATGATCGATAACCTGCGTCGCCAGCAGGCCACCATGAAGGAAGTGAAGCGCAAGTCCAAGAACAAGGACACCGTGACTATTGACTTCAAGGGCTACGTTGATGGCGAGGCCTTTGAGGGCGGCGAGGGCGAGGATCATCGTCTGGAGCTGGGCTCGGGCCAGATGATTCCCGGATTCGAGAAGGGTATTGTCGGCGCCAAGGCCGGTGAGGACATCGAGATCGAGGTAACTTTCCCGGAGGATTACCATAACGAAGAACTCAAGGGTAAGCCGGCCAGGTTCGAGATCAGTGTCAAAAAGGTGGAAGAGCCCCAGCTACCCGAGCTGAACGAGGAGTTCTTCAAGCGCTTCGGTATCGAGGCTGACTCCGAGGAAGCCTTCCGCGAGGAAGTGAAAAAGAACATGGAGCGGGAACTCAAGCAGGCCATTTCTGCCAAAGTGAAAAATGATGTGGTGGATGGTTTGCTGGAAACCACCGACATTGAGGTTCCTCAGGCACTCGTTGATCAGGAGATTGATCGCCTGCGCAACGACGCCGTACAACGTTTTGGCGGCCAGATGGATCCTCAGCAGTTGCCCAAGGAAATCTTCCAGGATCAGGCAGAGCGCCGCGTCAAGACGGGTCTGCTGTTCCAGGAAATCGTCAAGGCTAACGAGCTGAAGGCCGACCCCGAGAAGGTTGACGAAAAGATCCGTGAAATTGCATCCACGTACGAGCAGCCGGAAGAGGTGGTGACCCACTTCAACAGCAATCCGGAGCAGAAGGCGCAGATCGAATCTGTGGTTCTTGAGGATGCGGTGGTTGATTTTGTTCTTGATCGGGCCAAGGTTAAGGAAAAGAAAGCCAAGTATGACGACGTGATCCAGGCGGCCCAGCAACAGCAGGGGTAAGTGCCAGCCACTTGCCCCGGGCTGAGCGCCCGGAGAAACAGCCGGTACGCCCGGCTGTTTCTACGTTCAGAGACATTCAGTCCGAATTCCATAAGGAGTGCAGGCACACATGACCCAGAAGCCTTTTGATGGTTCTTCCATGGACCCGAATGCCGCGTTGATCCCGATGGTGATCGAGCAGACCTCTCGCGGTGAGCGGTCTTTCGATATTTATTCACGGCTGCTGAAAGAGCGGGTCATTTTCATGGTCGGGCCGGTAGAAGACCATATGGCCAACCTGATCGTGGCACAGATGCTGTTTCTGGAGTCGGAGAATCCGGACAAGGATATTCATCTGTATATCAACAGCCCGGGTGGTTCGGTGAGCGCCGGTATGTCGATCTATGACACCATGCAGTTCGTCAAGCCGGATGTGGCGACTCTTTGCGTCGGCCAGGCTGCCAGCATGGGTGCGTTCCTGCTGGCCGGTGGTGCCGAAGGCAAGCGAGCATGCCTGCCCAATTCCCGGGTGATGATCCATCAGCCGCTGGGCGGCTATCAGGGCCAGGCCACCGATATCGAGATCCATACAAAGGAGATCCTCAAGATCCGGGATACCCTGAACCGTATCCTGGCGGAGCATACCGGCCAGGACCTGAAAACCATCGCCAAAGACACGGATCGCGACAATTTCATGGATCCGCAACAGGCGAAGGAATACGGGCTTATTGACACCGTACTTGATAAGCGTGTATCGAATAAATAATACTGACGGTAATCGACAGGATGTGTGGCTACGTACCCTTGTTTATGTATCAGGGCGGTAAAGGTGCATACCAGGCCACACATTGGCACCGGAAATCAGACCAGAGGTAATTCAATGGCAGATGAAAGAAACGGCAGGGGCGACGACAACGGTAAGTTGCTGTACTGCTCGTTTTGCGGAAAAAGCCAGCATGAAGTCCGTAAGCTCATAGCAGGGCCGTCGGTGTTCATCTGCGACGAGTGTGTCGACCTGTGCAATGACATTATCCGGGAGGAAATCCAGGAGAATGCTCAGGAAGAGGCCAGCGACCGACTGCCGACACCGGAGGAAATCCGCAGCACCCTCAACGAATACGTGATCGGGCAGGACCGTGCCAAGGTCGTGTTGTCGGTTGCCGTGTACAACCATTACAAGCGCCTGCGCTACGGTGAGGGCAAGGCCGAGGTGGAGCTTGGCAAGAGTAATATCCTGCTGATCGGGCCCACTGGCAGCGGCAAGACCTTGCTGGCGGAGACCCTGGCGCGGATGCTGAACGTGCCGTTCACCATCGCTGATGCCACCACGCTCACTGAAGCCGGCTACGTGGGTGAGGATGTCGAGAACATCATCCAGAAGTTGCTGCAGAAGTGTGATTATGATGTGGACAAGGCCCAGCGTGGCATTGTCTATATCGACGAAATCGACAAGATTTCGCGCAAATCCGACAATCCGTCCATCACCCGTGATGTGTCTGGTGAGGGTGTGCAGCAGGCGTTGTTGAAGCTGATTGAAGGTACCGTTGCCTCGGTGCCGCCTCAGGGTGGCCGCAAACATCCCCAGCAGGAATTCCTGCAGGTGGACACTGCCAACATGCTGTTTATCTGTGGTGGTGCTTTCGGGGGGCTCGACAAGGTGATCCGCGAGCGCACTGAAAAGAACAGCATCGGGTTCTCGGCGACGGTGGCCAGTCAGGACGATGCCAAGCGCGCCGGTGATGTGGTCCGCCATGTGGAAACGGAAGACCTGGTCAAATATGGTCTGATCCCCGAGTTTGTGGGTCGTTTACCGGTCGTGGCTACCCTGACCGAACTGGATGAGGATGCCCTGGTGCAGATTCTCACCGAGCCCAAGAACTCGCTGACCAAGCAGTATCAGAAGCTGTTCGACATGGAAAGCGTGGAGCTGGATTTCCGCGAGGACGCCCTGCGTGCCGTGGCCCGCAAGGCCATGGAGCGGAAAACCGGGGCCCGGGGACTGCGCTCCATTATGGAGGCCACCTTGCTGGATACCATGTACCAGATTCCGTCAGAACCGGATGTCACCAAGGTAGTGATCGACGAGAGTGTGATTGATGGCCATTCAGAGCCGTTCAAGATCTACGCCAGCAGCGACCATGCCAAGGCGGTTCCGGAAGATTGACGGTCGTCACACCGGCGTTGGCCGGACAATAAAAAGGGCGGCAACGCCCTTTTTTTGTGCCTGTTATTGCGACAGTGTGATGTATCTACAGGTTACATCCCGTATGGATCGGCAAGCGTCTGTAAAAACATTGCAATCCCCCAAATTACCCCAATATTCGGTGGTATGCTGAAAGAAACATTGTCAGAGGATTCCTTATGACCCCGACTCCCGAAACCCGTACCGAGTACCCGATGCTTCCCCTTCGGGACGTGGTTGTCTTTCCCCACATGGTGGTACCGCTGTTTGTGGGGCGAGACAAGTCCATTCAGGCCCTGGAAGTGGCCATGGAGGGCAGCAAGGAGATCCTGCTGGTCTCACAGCGGGATGCCGGTACGGATGACCCCGGCCCGACCGACGTGTTCGACGTGGGTACGCTGGCCACGGTCCTGCAGATGCTCAGATTGCCGGACGGCACCGTCAAGGTGCTCGTTGAAGGCAATGCCCGCGCAGGTGTCGATGCCGTCGCCGAAGGCGAGTATCTGACCGCCACAGCCTCGATTCTGGAACCGGACTCCGTGCCGGAACGGGAAGAGGAAGTGCTGGTCCGTACCCTGACCGAAGAATTCGAGAAATACGTCAAGATGTCCCGCAAGGTGCCGTCCGAGGTATCCAGTGCGCTGCAGGGTATCGAGGAGGTGGAGCGACTGGCCGACACCATGGCCGCTCACCTGGAATTGAAGGTGCCTGAGAAGCAGGAGTTGCTCGAGGCCCTGGATATTCGCACCCGCGTAGAGCTGCTGCTCGGCCGTCTGGACAGCGAAATTGATCTGATCGAAGTGGAGAAGCGAATCCGCGGACGGGTCAAGAAGCAGATGGAAAAAAGCCAGCGGGAGTATTACCTCAACGAGCAGATGAAGGCCATCCAGAAGGAAATGGGCTCCCTTGGCGAGGGTGGCGGCGACTTTGAGGAGCTGGAACAGAAGATCGAGGAAGCCGGCCTGCCGGAAGAGGCCCGCAAGAAGACCGACGCCGAGCTGAGCAAGCTCAAGATGATGTCGCCCATGTCTGCCGAGGCAACGGTGGTGAGGGGGTATATCGAGTGGATGGTGTCACTGCCCTGGAAAAAACGCAGCCGCGTTCGCCACGACATCGAGAAGGCTCGTGAGATCCTCGACGAGGACCATTACGGGCTGGACGAAGTCAAGAGCCGGATCCTTGAATACCTGGCAGTGCAGAGCCGGGTGAAGAAGGTGAAGGGTCCGGTATTGTGCCTGGTGGGCCCGCCCGGGGTCGGCAAGACCTCCCTGGGACAGTCGATTGCCCGGGCCACCAACCGCAAGTACACGCGTATGGCCCTTGGCGGTGTTCGTGACGAGGCCGAGATCCGTGGTCACCGCAAGACCTACATCGGGGCTCTGCCCGGCAAGCTGGTCCAGAAGCTGTCGAAGGTAGGGGTCAAGAACCCGCTGTTCCTGTTTGACGAAATCGACAAGCTGGGCATGGATCACCGCGGCGATCCTGCATCGGCACTGCTGGAGGTGCTGGACCCGGAACAGAACCATACCTTCAATGACCATTATCTGGAAGTGGATTACGACCTGTCCGACGTGATGTTCGTGTGCACCTCCAACTCCATGAACATCCCGCCGGCTCTGCTGGATCGGATGGAGATCATTCGCATCCCCGGTTATACCGAGGATGAGAAGGTCAACATTGCCCTCAAGTACCTGCTGCCCAAGCAGCTCAAGGCCAACGGTCTGAAAAAGGGCGAGCTGGAGATTCCGGAGCAGACGCTGCGCGATGTTATCCGTTATTACACCCGCGAGGCGGGCGTACGGAGCCTTGAGCGCGAGATCGCCAAGATCTGCCGCAAGGTAGTGCGCGAGCATGTGCAGCAGGGTGAAAAGACCGCTTTCGAGCTGGCACCGGAACTGCTGGAAGACTACTCCGGCGTGCGCAAGTTCAAGTATGGTTTGGCGGAAGAAAAGAACCAGGTAGGCTCGGTGACCGGGCTGGCCTGGACGTCGGTTGGTGGCGAGCTGCTCACCATCGAGACCGCTGTCACTTCGGGCAAGGGACGGGTAGTGAAGACCGGCTCCCTCGGTGACGTGATGCAGGAGTCTATCCAGGCGGCGCTGACGGTTGTCCGAAGCCGGGCGCCCGGTCTAGGAATTCGTGACGACTTTCACGAAAAACACGATCTCCATGTACATGTACCTGAAGGCGCCACACCTAAGGACGGTCCCAGCGCGGGCATTGGAATGTGCACGGCGCTGGTGTCTTCACTGACCGGAATTCCGGTGCGTGCGGACGTTGCCATGACCGGTGAAATCACCCTCAGGGGACGGGTGCTGCCGATTGGCGGGCTCAAGGAAAAGCTTCTGGCGGCTCATCGAGGCGGCATCAAGACCGTTATCATCCCGGATGAAAATGTTCGTGATCTCAAGGAGATACCCGATAACATCAAGGAGTCGCTGGAGATTCTCCCGGCGAAGTGGATCGACGAAGTGCTGGATATTGCGCTGGAATACACACCGGAGCCGCTGGCCAGCACCACACCGTCCCAGGGCCAGGGTGCGACCAGCCGCGATGACGACAGCGAATCCGGCGAACGGATAAACACACATTAAAAGCTGCGTGCTTTGTTGACATGCCGGAGAGCCCGTTGGTATAACTGTTTCGCCGTGAAGCAGCCATTACCAAGGGCTCCCGCGCAATCACAACCTATTCCGTGGACCGGTTAACACCCGCAGGGAATAACGAAAGCGAAAAATGGCATTCCCCGACCGCTTGTGCGATAGTCGGGAACGTTTCAGAAAAATAAACAGACCGAGAACTCTCCAACCTGAAATCGAAGGGGTTTAGTGTGAACAAGTCCGAACTTATTGATGCAATTGCAGAGTCCGCCGATATTTCCAAGGCCGCCGCAGGCCGTGCACTGGATGCCATGACCGGCTCCATCACCGGCGCTCTGCAGAAAGGCGACCAGGTCACCCTGATCGGCTTTGGTACGTTCTCTGTGAAAGAGCGTGCCGCCCGCACTGGTCGTAACCCGCAGACTGGCGCTGAGATCAAGATCCCGGCTTCCAAGGTGCCCGGGTTCAAGGCAGGCAAGGCTCTGAAGGACGCCGTCAAGTAACGGACTCCTTCGGCAGGTGGTGCCGGCATTTCATGACCCGTGCTGCCCTGCTTGATTCAAGGCGCATTCCATTCCGGGTGCGCCTTTTTACGTTCAGTCAGCTAACGACTCCTGGTCAGGTTGTGGTTTGAAAGGGCCGGGACGATTCAGAGGCTCCCTCGGCCGGGCAGTTCCGACAGGCTGCCAGCTGACTGATTTTCCATACGAACACTGAAAGAGGCCTGACGCCGAGCCTGATACCAGCGGGATGGTACAAGCGGGTGCGAGCGATCCGGGAGGAACATGCTTCAAGACATTCGGGACAACGCCCAGGGCACCATCGCCAAGATTATTATCGCCGTATTGATTGTTTCCCTGTCCATCTGGGGTATGGATGCCATCGTTGGCGGTTTCAGGGGGGAGCCGGAAGTGGCAACCGTAAACGGTGAGGAAATCACCGAGCGGGAATACCGGCGTATGGTGCAGATCAACACCCAGCAGCAGCTAAGGCAGATGGAAAACCCGGATCCGACCCTGCTGGACGAGGACCAGATCCGTAAAGACGTCCTGGAAAGCATGATTCAGGCCGAAGTACTTGCCCAGGAGGCTGGCGACCAGGGGCTGGCGCTGAACAATGCCAGTGTTGACCAGCTCATCGTGGGTATGTCCCAGTTCCAGGTCGGCGGCGAGTTCAGCCAGCAGCGCTTTACCTCGTTCGTCAGTAACCTCGGCATGAGCCCTACCGAGTTCCGTGAACTGCTCAAGCGCGACTATATCAGCAACCAGATCCGTACAGCGGTGGTTCGCGGCGGTATTGCGCCGGCGGAGTCCGCCCGTCGCTTACTCGCCATTCAGGGCCAGAGTCGTGATTTCCGCCTGTTGCGTCTGGACGGCGATTCCGTGGCTGATCAGGTCGATGTCACCGAAAGCGATGTGGAGCAGTGGTACGAGGAGAACCAGTCGCAGTTCATGCAGCCGGAGTCGGTGGATGTGGAGTATCTGGTGCTGTCCCTGGATGACGTGATGGATGATGTCGATGTCCCGGAGGACGAAGTGCGTCAGCGTTTCGACCAGATGACCGACCAGCTGGCCGGGGAAGAACGCCGTAGCGCCCATATCCTGATTGAAGACGGCGACAACGCCCGGGAGCGTATCGAGACCGTCCAGCAGCGCCTTGAGGAAGGTGCAGATTTTGCCGATCTGGCACGGGAGTTCTCCGACGATCCGCTGTCGGCGGAGCAGGGCGGCGATCTGGGTTACCTGATGGAAGGGGACCTGGGCGGTGACTATGATGAAGCGCTGTTTTCACTGGAGGAAGGTGGCGTGGCCGGCCCGGTGGAAACCGATTACGGCACCCATTTCATCAAGTTGCTGGACATACGCCAGGGCGACGCGCCGGACTTCGAGGAGCAGGCTCCGGAAATCCGCGAGCAGCTTGCACAACGCCGGGCCGGTGAGGGATTCTCCCGCCAGCGAACCGAGCTGGCAGACCTGGCGTTCTCCTCGGAGGATCTGGAATACCCGGCGGAGCAGTTTGATCTGGAGCTGCAGACCCGTAGTGGCGTGACCCGTGAGATCAATCAGGCGCCGTTTGACCACGCCGGGCTGATTCGACAGCTTTTCTCCGGTGACGTGCTGGAAGACGGTTTCAACACCGAGCTGATCGATGTCAGTCAGACAACGGCGGTCGTCGCCCGGGTGACCGAGCATCATCCGCAGAAACCCCGGCCACTGGCAGAAGTGGCGGGCCAGATTCGCGATCGCCTTGAGCGGGAGCGTACTCTGGAGCTTTTACAGGAGGACGCCCTGTCAATCCTGAGCCAGCTGCGCAACGGCGAGACGGCGCCGGAGGGTGAAGGCTGGACCTCATACGATGATATGGTCCGTGACCAGGCTGATCTGGCACGACCGGTTCTGTCGGAGGTGTTTTCCCTGCCGGCACCCGGCGAAGATGCATTCACATTCGGTTCCGCCGAGGTGGGCTCGGACATGGTGGTTATTGCCCTGTCCGGCGTCAGCGACGGTGAAGTGGATGAGAACAGCGAAGAGGTGAAGAACATGAGCCAGTTCCTGGCCCAGATGAACGGCCAGCAGGAATACCAGGCCTATGTCCAGACGCTTCGCAACCAGGCGGAAGTCGAGCGCCCCTGACGGCTGGAGATCTGACCACGGCAAGTGAAAAAGGCCCGCCCCGGAAGGTTCCGGTGGCGGGCCTTTTGTTATGGGGATACGCTGATGTCATCGTGAACTGGAAATCGGGCAAGACGGTTGTCATGATTTTTGTATGGTAACTGTGAAAAACATGACAACTGTCGGCCCGGAGCCGAAGGAGGCACCACTATGGTGAGCCCGGACACTGCTTGTGACCTGATTCTGTTCGGGGCCATGGGAGATCTTGCCTCGAAGAAGCTGTTTCCCGCGCTGTACCAGCTTCATCGTGCCGAACTGCTGTCTCCGGGCACCCGTATACTGGCGTTGGCGCGACGGGACTATACGCTGGATGAGGCCAGACAGGCGATCCGCGAGCGGCTGTCGGAAAAGCTGGATCCTTCGGAGATCTCTCCGGCGACCATGGAGGCTTTCCTGGCCCGCGTATGCTATGAAAATTTCGACTTCTCCAGCCGTGAGGGGTATACGGCAATGGCGCAATGGCGCAGTGAGGGCCCAACGGAAAATACCCTGATCCTGTATTACGCCACGCCACCGGGCCTCTATGCCACCATTACCGGCCACCTGGCCAGTCTCGACTGCTGTGATCAACACACCCGCGTGGTGGTTGAAAAACCCATCGGCCATGATCTGCCTTCCTCCCGGGAGTTTAATGACCAGCTGGCCTCGGTCTTTCGCGAAGAGAATATCTTTCGCATCGACCACTATCTGGGCAAGGAAACCGTCCAGAATCTGATTGCCCTGCGCTTTGCCAATAACCTGTTCGCCTCCCAGTGGGATCAGAACCATATTTCCCATATCGAGATCACGGTGGCGGAGAGTGTGGGTATCGAAGGCCGCTGGTCCTATTTCGACAGCACCGGCCAGTTACGGGATATGTTGCAGAGCCACCTGTTGCAGCTGTTATGCCTGTTGGCCATGGACCCACCGTCGGACCTGTCCTCGGACAGCATCCGCGACGAAAAGGTCAAGGTGCTCAAGGCGCTCTCGCCCCTGACCCAGGAGCGCATTCCGACCCATCTGGTCAGGGGGCAGTATACCGCCGGCACTGCCGATGGCCGGCCTGTGCCCGGCTACCTGGAAGAGGAAGGTTCGGCAGGCCACAGCGATACCGAAACCTTTGTGGCCCTCAAGGTGGAGATCGAAAACTGGCGGTGGGCCGGCGTTCCCTTCTATATCCGCACCGGCAAGCGGCTGCCGGAAAAACGTTCGGAAATCATCGTGCACTTCAAGCCGGCGCCGCACTATATCTTCGACCCGGACCAGAAGCATCTTGCCAATAACAAGCTGATTATCCGCCTGCAGCCGGACGAGGGCATGGCCCTGCAGATCCTTACCAAGGCCCAGGGGCTCAGCCGGGGTATGCGCCTGCGCCAGGGCCCGCTGGATCTCTCGTTTGCCAAAGCCTTTGATACTGACCGGATTCCGGATGCCTATGAACGGCTGTTGCTGGAGGCCATGAAAGGCAACCAGTACCTGTTTGTACGCCGCGATGAGGTGGAGCATGCCTGGCGCTGGATAGACCAGCTGCTGGACAATTGCGAGGAGTGTGGCGCTCATACCAAACGCTATGCGGCGGGAACCTGGGGGCCCGTCGCTTCTATTGCCATGATCACCCGTGACGACCGGAGCTGGTATGAAGACGCCTGAACAGACACTGCTGCCAGGGGTCACCCTCCATGCCAGTGACGACCCGGTAGTGCTGGCAACGGAGCTGGCCGAACAGGTGGCCGCCCGCCTGCGTCAGTCAATCGGGGCGAACGGTGGTGCACTGATGGTGGTTTCCGGCGGGCGCACGCCGGTGGACTTTTTCCAGGTGCTTTCCGGCCTGGCTCTACCCTGGGAACGGGTGACCATTCTGCCCTCGGACGAACGCTGGGTATCCGCTGACAGCGATGAGCGCAATAGCCGGCTGATCCGGCAGCAGTTGTTGCAGGGGGCGGCGGCCAGTGCCCGGCTGATCGAGCTGGTGGAAGACACCGACCGGTCGCCGGATCAGTCTGCGGAGCGGGCCTCTGACCGGCTTTGCCTGCTCGACTGGCCCGCAGACGTGGTGGTACTGGGTATGGGCGAGGATGGACATACAGCGTCACTGTTCCCGGACGCGCCCGAACTGGCGCCAGCTCTGTCGGACAACGCTGCGCCGGTACTGGTGACAACGCCGCCCTCCCAGCCCACGGCAAGGTTGACCCTGAGCGCCAGGGCCCTGTCCGGGGCGGCAATGACCGTGCTCCTGATACAGGGCGAAGGTAAACGAGCCGCTCTGGAGGAAGCCGTTTCCATACCGCTGGCCATCGGACCCATGCCGGTTCGCTATTTCTTCCAGCAGCCATTGCAGGTTTTCTGGAGCCCCTGACCCCGAAAAGAGGACCATACCATGCCCGGACCGCCACAAGACCCGTTGCAACGCATTCACGCCGTGCTGGCCATGGGGCCATTGGTGCCGGTGATCACCATTCACCGTAAAGAGGATGCCCTGCCTCTGGCCGAGGCTCTGGTAGAAGGCGGCATCCGGGTGCTGGAAGTGACACTGCGCACGCCGGAGGCGTTGCCCGCCATCGAGATACTATGCAAGCATCTGCCGGCGGAGGTGGTGGTGGGGGCCGGCACCGTGACCGATCCGGACAGCTATCGGCAGGCGGAAAGTGTGGGTGCCCGGTTTGTGGTCAGTCCGGGCATCACTCCCCGGCTGCTGGATTATGGACTGAGAGCCAATGCGCCACTGCTGCCAGGGATAGCGACCGTATCGGAACTGATGCTGGGGTATGAGCTGGGGTATCGTGCCTTCAAATTCTTCCCGGCGGCTGTGGCAGGGGGGCTGGAGGCCCTGAAAGCAATGGCGGGGCCATTTCCGGATGCGGTCTTCTGTCCCACGGGGGGCATTCGCCGGGATACTGCCAGGGAGTATCTGGCCCTGAGTAATGTGATGGCGGTGGGCGGCACCTGGCTGACACCGGAAAATCGGGTCAGCGAGAGTGACTGGCCGGGTATCGCCAGACTGGCCCGGGAAAGCCTGGCCAGCTGCCTGAGCTGAAGCGTACCGGAATAGCCGGTTGGTTCCGGCCATTCCACGGCGCCATCAGCGGATATCATCGTTCACGCGAACGATTTTCATGGTGTTGGTGCCACCCTGGGCATTCACATAGTCACCCTTGGTCAATACCACCAGGTCTCCCGGGCTGACGATGCCCCGGTCCTGCAGTTGCCGGACAGCCAGGGCATTGGTCTGCTCCGGCGCCACTTCAGCGGAGTCGAAAGGCACCGTCTGCACGCCCCGGTAAAGGGTCACCTTGTGCTGGGTGGTGAAGTGGCGGGAAAACGCAAAGATGGGCATCGCCGACTTGATACGGGACATCAACAGCGGTGTGGCCCCGGTTTCGGTGAGGCAGATAATGGCAGTGACACCCTGCAGGTGGTTGGCTGCATACATGGCGGACAGGGCAATGGCCTCGTCCACCCGTTCCATGCTCTCGTGCATCCGGTGGCCCGACTGGCGCATGGAAGGATGACGTTCGGCCCCCTTGCAAATTCGGTCCATGGCTTCCACCGCCTGCACGGGATAGTCACCGACGGCGGTTTCGGCGGACAGCATGACCGCGTCGGTATAGTCCATGACGGCATTGGCCACGTCGGAGACTTCGGCACGGGTCGGCATGGGATTGTCTATCATGGACTCCATCATCTGGGTGGCGGTGATGACCACCCGGTCCAGGGCCCGGGCACGGGCGATGATGTGTTTCTGCACCGCGACCAGTTCGGCGTCGCCGATTTCCACCGCCAGGTCACCGCGAGCCACCATGACCGCGTTAGAAGCGGTGATCACGGCATCCAGGGCGTCGGTATCGTGAGCCAGTTCAGCGCGCTCGATCTTGGCCACCAGGCCAGCCTGGGAGCCGGCTTCCCGCAGCAGCTGGCGGGCGATGTGCATGTCCTCGGCGGTGCGGACAAAGGAAACCGCCACATAGTCTGCACCCAGTCTGGCCGCGGTGACGATATCTTCCCGGTCCTTGCTGGTGAGGGCATCGGCGGAGAGGCCGCCGCCCCGTTTATTGAGACCCTTGTTGTTGGACAGGGGGCCACCGATGAGCACGGTGGAGGTGATGCTGCGCTCATCAACAGCGGTGACTTCCATCTCGATGCGACCGTCGTCCAGCACCAGGGTGTCGCCGGGGGTGACGTCCCGTATCAGCTGTTCGTAGTCGATGCCGACACACTGGGCGTCGCCGGCCTCCTTGTCCATGGCGGCGTCCAGCACAAAGGTCTGGCCGGCCTTCAGGGTCACCTTGTTGTCGCGGAACCGGGCGATCCTGAGCTTGGGGCCCTGGAGGTCCGCCAGGACGGCCACGAAACGCCCGCAGCTGGCTGCCGTCTCCCGTACCCGGCGGGCCCGTTCACAGTGCTCTTCGGCACTGCCATGGGAAAAATTGAGACGGCAGACATCCAGGCCGGCGTGAATGATCCGCTCAAGAGTTTCAGGGGAATCGGTGGCGGGGCCGAGGGTGGCGACAATCTTGGTGCGCCGTAGCTGCTCTGGCATAGCGTATCAGTTCCTTTTCTGGGGCCTGCCCGGAAGGGTGACCTGCAGGTGATTGCTGTTGGTCATCAACCCTTCATGGTAGTGTCAAATTGTAACAGAATGGTGAAGGAGAGCATCGATGCACCCCACCGTACAGCAGGTAACCGACCGGATTATCCATCGCAGCCGCGACAGCCGGCAAGACTACCTTGGGCGTATGCAGGATCTGGGTCGCCAGTCACCGCACCGGGCGGCGCTGTCCTGCGGCAACCTGGCCCATGGTTTTGCCGCCTGCCAGCCCGGTGAAAAGCAGACCCTGAAGCTGATGAATCAGGCCAACGTAGCCATTGTATCGGCCTACAACGACATGCTCTCCGCTCACCAGCCCTATGCCGGGTTTCCGGACGTGATCCGGGAGGCGGCTCACGGCATGGGTTCCGTGGCCCAGTTTGCCGGCGGCACCCCGGCCATGTGTGACGGGGTTACCCAGGGGCAGCCCGGCATGGAAATGAGCCTGGTCTCCCGGGACGTGATTGCCATGAGCACCGCCGTCGCCCTCAGTCACAACATGTTTGATGCCACCCTGTTGCTCGGGATATGCGACAAGATTGTGCCGGGACTGCTGATCGGTGCACTGAGCTTCGGCTACCTGCCCACGGTGCTGGTGCCAGCGGGCCCCATGCCGTCGGGCCTGCCCAACAAGGAAAAGCAGCGTATCCGCCAGCTTTATGCCGAAGGCAAGGTGGGCCAGGACGAATTGCTGGAAGCGGAAAGCCAGTCCTATCACAGTCCGGGTACCTGTACCTTCTACGGCACCGCCAACAGTAATCAGTTATTGGTGGAGGTCATGGGGCTGCACCTGCCCGGTGCGGCCTTTGTGAACCCGGGGACTCCCCTGCGGGAGGCCCTGACCCGGGCCGCCACCGAACAGGTGGTGCGGTTGTCCCGGCCCAACGGCGGTGAGCTGGGTCTGGCGCACATGGTGTCGGAAAAGACCATCGTTAATGCCCTGGTGGCGCTGCTGGCCACAGGGGGTTCCACCAACCACACGCTGCACTGGGTCGCCATTGCCCGGGCCGCGGGTATCCTGATCGACTGGGATGACTACTCGGAACTGTCCCGCGTCACTCCACTGCTGACCCGGATGTATCCCAATGGTCAGGCGGACGTAAACCATTTCCATCAGGCCGGGGGCACGGCCTTGCTGATCCGCGAACTGCTGGATGCGGGCCTGTTGCACGAAGACGTGGAGACAGTGGTGGGCCATGGGCTACGTGCGTATACCGAAATACCCACTCTTGAACACGGCCAGCTGGTCTGGCGGCCGGCACCGGCGGCCACCAGGGACGCCGGCGTACTGCGTCCGGTATCCGAGCCCTTTGATAAGGAAGGGGGGCTGACGGTGGTGCAGGGCAATCTGGGGCGGGGCATAATCAAGACATCGGCGGTCGCGCCGGAACACCGTGTGGTTGAGGCGCCAGCCCGGGTGTTCGACGACCAGTCCGCGGTGGCCGATGCGTTCGACCGGGGTGAGCTGGATAAGGATTTTGTGGCGGTGGTCCGCTGGCAGGGGCCGGCCGCCAATGGCATGCCCGAGCTGCACAAGCTGACACCCTACCTGGGCAGCCTCCAGGACCGGGGTTACAAGGTTGCGCTGGTTACCGATGGCCGCATGTCCGGGGCCAGCGGCAAGGTACCGGCGGCGATCCACGTCTATCCTGAAGCGGCCCGGGGTGGTGTACTGGCACGAGTGCGCGATGGTGATATGATCCGGGTGGATGCCAGCAGCGGCGAACTGTCGGTGCAGGTGTCCGACCAGGAACTGTCTGCCCGCGAGCCGGCGACGGCGGACCTGTCCGCCAACCAGCAGGGGCTTGGCCGGGAACTGTTTGCCTGGTTCCGTACCGGGGCTTCGGAAGCGGAGCAGGGAGCGACCCTGTTTTTTCAGCCTCAACCATTCCGATAACAAGAAGGAGAAAACCCGCACATGACCCAATATCTGCTGTCGATCGACCAGGGGACTACCAGTTCCCGGGCCATTCTGTTCACCCTGGAGGGGCGCATACATGCCGTGGAGCAGCAGGAGTTCGAGCAGATCTATCCGGACAGCGGCTGGGTGGAACATGATCCCGAAGCCATCTGGGAGTCGGTGAAAGCCACCTGCCAGGCGTTACTCGACAACAGTGGCGTGGACACCAGTCAGATTGCCGGCGTGGGCATTACCAACCAGCGCGAAACCACGGTGCTGTGGGACCGGCAGACTGGCAAGCCCGTCTACAATGCCATTGTCTGGCAGGACCGGCGCACCGCCGGATTTTGCCAGCAACTCAAGGCTGATGGTCACGAGCCGGAGGTGACCGGTCGCTCGGGCCTGATTATCGATCCCTATTTCTCGGCCACCAAGATCCGCTGGATACTGGACAATGTCGAGGGCGTCCGTGAACGGGCGGAACGGGGTGAGCTTGCCTTTGGCACCATCGACACTTTCCTGCTCTGGCGATTCACCGAAGGTCGCTCATTCCTGACCGATGCCACCAATGCCTCCCGCACCATGCTGTTCAATATCCATGAGCAGCGCTGGGATCCGCAGCTGCTGAAGCTGTTCGGTGTGCCGGAAGCATTGCTACCGGAGGTTCGGGACTGCGCCTCGGACTTCGGCACAATTGCCGGGGGCCTGCCGGCAGCGGGCGCAACCATTGGTGGTGTTGCCGGCGATCAGCAGGCGGCGCTGTTTGGTCAGACCTGCTTTGCCGAGGGCACCGCCAAGAGCACCTATGGCACCGGCTGCTTCCTGATTCTCAATACGGGCGAACGGGCCCTGAAGTCGGAACACCGGCTGCTGACCACGGTGGGCTACCGGCTCAATGGCAAGACCACCTACGCCCTGGAGGGCAGTATCTTTATAGCCGGTGCGGCGATCCAGTGGCTGCGGGACGGCCTCAGCCTGATCCGTATGGCGGATGAATGCGAAATGCTGGCCGAGCAGACCCCTGTGGACCATGGCGTCTACCTGGTGCCGGCGTTTACCGGTCTGGGCGCACCCCACTGGGACCCCAAGGCCCGTGGCGCGATGTTCGGGCTGACCCGGGACACCGGCATCAAGGAGATAGTCACCGCTGGCCTGCAGTCCGTCTGCTACCAGACCAAGGACCTGCAAAAAGCCATGGAAGATGACGGTGAACGTCCGGTGGCCCTGCGTGTGGACGGCGGCATGGTGGTCAATAACTGGGTGCTGCAGTTCCTGGCGGATATTCTCGGTGCCACCGTGGACCGGCCCGAGGTCATCGAGACCACGGCGCTTGGGGCCGCCTTCCTCGCCGGCCTGCATGCCGGTGTTTACCAGGGGCTGGACGACATCAAGCAGCTCTGGCGTTGCGAGCGGCGGTTCGAGCCGACCATGTCCAAGGTGGACCGTGACCGGCTCTATGACGGCTGGCTGGAGGCGGTGCGGCGGCTGCAGGCGAACTGAGCCGCCGCCGGCAAGGGAGTTACTGCAGCGTCAGGGGCGCGCCGGCCTCCCGTCGGGCTTCCTGCCACTGCTCCAGCGTCCTGGCGGCCTTTTCCCCGGGCACTGTATCGAGGATCTCGTAGAAGCCGCTGTTGTATTCGTCTGCCAGTACCTCCTCCCGGGAGGTCATGCGCACAAGATACACCGACTGGACGTTCTGGTGATCAAACGTACGCCACTGCTGTTCGTCTTTCAGTAACGAGTAGCGATGGCCCTCCAGTGCCTTGATCACATCGGCCGTGTTGGTTGTGCCGGCCCGCTCTACGGCATCCCTGTACTGATACACAATACTGTAGGCCGAAGCCGCTGCCGATGACGGTCGCATGCCGTTTTGCCGGGAAAAAGCCTCGACGAACCGGATGCCACGTTCGTAGTCCTTCTCATAGGGCAGGTTCCAGAACCACGGCGCCGCACCGATAATGCCCTCCATCAGTGATGGCCCCAGTTGCAGGGCCGTCCCCAGGCTGGTGTTGGGCCAGACGATCTGCATCCTGTCCTTCAGATTCATGTCGTGGGCGATGTTCACCGCGCGG
The DNA here is from genome assembly GCF_014651935.1 of Marinobacter zhanjiangensis. Taxonomy (GTDB): domain Bacteria; phylum Pseudomonadota; class Gammaproteobacteria; order Pseudomonadales; family Oleiphilaceae; genus Marinobacter; species Marinobacter zhanjiangensis. The sequence goes on from NZ_BMXV01000002.1 coordinate 242,072, forward strand.
ACCATGTCGCCGCCCCCGAGGATAAGCACCAGCACGTCCGCATCACTGGCTTCGGCCTGCTCGAGGGCGGCCTGGAAGTCACGTGATGTCGCATTGGGGAAGGGCGTGCGGGTGATGGGGTGACGTTCGGTGTCTTCTGTGCCGGATGCGCGGCGCATGGACTTTTCCACCGAGCGGCCCCAGGAATAGTCGGCCGCAATGTAGAAATAGTCTTTATCCCGGAACTGCTCGGACAGGTACTGCCCCATGGCACTGGCGGTCATCCAGGCGTTGTAGGATTCGCGGAACATGTGGGTGTGGCCGGCGGCTCCGGTGGTGGCATTGGCATAGGTGAGCGTGCCGAAATAAATTCTGTCCTTCTCCTTTGCGGCTTTGCCTGCTGCGATGGCGACAGCCGAAGATACCCCGCCGAACAGCATCTGGACATTTTCCTCGTCCACCATTTCCCGCACATTGGCTGCGCCTTGTCCGGGGTCGAGCCGGGTATTGCGGATCACCAGCTCCAGAGGTCGTCCGAGGACACCCCCGGCTTCATTGATTTCATCAACGGCCAGAAAAGCCCCCATCCGTTGCTGCAGGCCCAGGTATTCATAGCGGCCACTGGCGGGGTAGTTCAAACCGATCTTGAGTACGTCCTGTGCGCTGGTGATCTGGCTGGCGCAGAGCAGCGCCAGAGCCATGAGAAAGCGTTTGGTCATGTGGTCTTCCATCTCCTTGCATGGTGGGTTTTTACTGCAGTGTCAGGGGCATACCAGCTTCGCGACGGTCGGCTTGCCACTGCTCAAGGGTTCGTACCGCTTCTGCACCCGGCAGGGTGTGAACGATTTCGAAGTAGTCGCTCGAGAACTCGTCGGCCAGCACCTGTTCACGTGGGCGGATTCGTACCACATAGGTGGATTGCACGTTCTGGTGATCAAACGCCCGCCATTGTTGCTCGTCCTTCAGAAAGGTGTAGCGGTGGCCCTCAAGCGCCCTGATAACCGCATCGGTACGGGTGGTTCCGGCGCGCTCCACCGCATCCTTGTACTGGTAGACAATACTGTAGGCGGATGCCGCTGCCGATGACGGACGCATCTCGTAGCGGCCGGAGAAAGTGTCCACAAAGGTCTGACCACGTTCGTAGCCTGCCTCGCCTGGAAGATTCCAGACCCAGGGCGCGGCACCGATTACCCCTTCCATGATGCTGGGGCCGACCTGGTTGGCCATGCTCAGGGTGATATTGGGTACCACGATCTGCATCTTGTCATGAAGGCCCATGGAGTAGGCGATGTTAACGGCTCGTACCATGTCGTCGCCGAACAGCACCATTGCCAGCACATCGGCATCACTGGCGGCCGCTTCCTCAAGGGCAGCCTGGAAGTCACTGGTCAGGGCATTGGGGAAAGGGGTCGTTACGCCGGCGTGCTGGCTGGTATCTCCGGTACCGGTGAACTGTCGCAGGGATTTTTCCACCGACCAGCCCCAGGTGTAGTCGGCGGTGATGTAAAAGAAGTTCTTGTCGGAGAAATTCTCGCTCAGGTAGCTGCCCAGCGCCTTGGCGGACATCCAGGCATTGAACGGCTCGCGGAACATGTGGGTGTGGCCCGCGCTGCCGGTGGTGGCGTTGGAATAGGTCAGGGTGCCGAAATAGATCCGGTCCCGTTCTTTCGCGGCTCTGCCGGAGGCAATGGCCACCGCAGAGGAGGATCCGCCAAACAGCATTTCCACGCCGTGATTGTCGATCAGGTCAGCGGTGTTGGCAGCGCCACGATCCGGATCACCGCGTGTGTTACGGATGACCAGCTCCACCTGCCGCCCGAGAATACCGCCCGCGGCATTAATCTCTTCCACCGCCAGGAAAGCGCCCATGCGTTGTTGCAGTCCCTGGTCCTGGTAACGCCCCGACTGGGGATAGTTCAGTCCGAGCTTCAGGACCTCCGCCATCGCGGGCAGGCTGGTCAGTAATAACGCGAGGAGGACAGGTAGTGAACGAACCCTGATCGGCATAAAGACATCACCTTTTCTGTTGTATTTGTCAAAAAATGCAAAATACCCGGACGGCACACCAGTGTTATCGCTGGCGGGAGGATTGGCAATGTGACCATCGTGGCAAATTGTGGCTGACTGTTACTGTCGGTAAGCAAGCGTAACCCGGTCATTGCAACCGGATTACGCAGGGCACGGCATGAGGTGCTAGCCGTGAGCCCCCATACCGCCATCCACACGGTACTGGGCGCCGCTGATAAAGGTTGACTCATCGGATGCCAGGAACAGCACCAGGTTGGCGACGTCGATGGATTCACCGTAGTGCCCGAGGGGAATATCCTTTTCGAGGGCAGCCTTGGCCTCTTCCCCGTGGCCGGGCTGGAAACCCTCTTCCAGAGATCTCATCATGCGGGTGTTGATGGGGGAGGGATGCACCGAGTTCACCCGCACGCCGAATGGCCCCATCTCCAGGGCGGCGGATTTGGTGACGCCAACAACGGCGTGTTTGGAGGCGACATAGGGAGATACCCCCGGACTGCCCATCAGGCCCGCCACAGAAGACATGTTGATAACAGAGCCGCTGCCCTGTTGCTGCATGACCTTGAGAACCTGTTGCAGGCCGAGGAACAGACCCCGGACATTCACCGCCAGCACCTGGTCAAAGTCCTCGATCTTCTGATCGGTGATCGGGGCGACCTTGCCCTCGATGCCCGCGTTGTTGAAAAACACGTCGATGCGACCGAAGCGCTCCATGGCCTTGCTGACGTAGCTCGCCACGTCGGCTTCCTGTGATACGTCGGCGGCCACCGTGAGCACGTCGCCCAGGTCCTTCAGTTCCTCGGCTGCTGTATCGAGATCCGCCTGCTTCAGGTCCACCAGCACCACGCTGGCGCCTTCCTCGAGAAAGCGTCGGGCGGTCACCTTGCCGATGCCGCCGCTGCCTCCGGTAATGATGGCTACCTTGTTCTTTAATCGTGTCATACCTTGTTCTCCTCTGGTTTACGGCGTCTGGTGGCTGTCCGGTCTGGCTTAACCTGACTCCACCTCTGTCTGCTCGGGCTCCGGTCCGGTCAGCCGGAACCGGTTTCGGCCGGCAGCCTTGGCCCGGTACATGGCCTCGTCGGCGGCTTGCATCAATGGTTCCACTTCCTCGCCATCCAGGGGGTAGAGGCTGATGCCGATACTGGAACCGACTGGCAACAGGGCGTCGCCATGCCGGTAAGGGCGCGCGTTCACCTCGATCAGGCGCGAGGCAACACGCCGGGCATGGTCAACACTTTCCAGCTCCGGCAGCAATACGATGAACTCGTCGCCACCCAGCCGGGCCAGGGTGTCATCTTCCCTCAGGCAGCTTTTCAGCCGGCGTGACAGTTCGGTCAGCAACAGGTCACCGACGGCATGACCATGAGTGTCGTTCACCTGCTTGAAATGGTCCAGATCGATAAACATGACCGCCAGCATCTGTTGCTTGCGGTGGGCATGGCGAATGGCGTGCTCCAGCCGGTCTTCCAGCAGTCGCCGGTTGGGGAGACCTGTCAGGGCATCATAGTACGCCAGCTGACGGATATGCTCCTCGTTCTGTCGGTTCTGGGTGATGTCGGTAAACAGGCCCGCATAATGGCTGACCTGGCCGTCGTCATCGCGGATAGCGGTGATGGTGAGCAGCTCCAGGAAAAGCTCACCTGTCTTGCGACGGTTCCATATTTCGCCGCGCCAACACCCGGTACGCTCCAGGGTCTCCCACATGGCGCGGTAGAAGGCGGTATCGTGACGACCGGACGACAGTATGGCGGGGCTTCGGCCAATCACCTCTTCCGGCTGATACCCGGTGAGCTGGGTAAAGGCCGGATTGACGAACTGGATGCGCATTTGCGGGTCGGTAATCAGGATGCCTTCCAGGGAGGCATCGATAACCCGCTCGGCCAGCTGAAGGTGTTGCCTTGATTGGGCCAGCGCCTTGTCACGTTGCTCCAGGGCCTCACGCAGGTCCTCCAGGTACATGTGTTCTGCCCCGGCGATCAGGTCTGCGAAGCCCAGCAGGCCGGTGAGGTTGCCTTCGTCGTCGGTCACCCCCAGGTGCCGGATACGGTTGTCCAGAAGCAGATCCCTGGCCCGGATCAGCGGTTCATCCTGGCCAACGGTCAGCAGCGGCCGGCTGGCCAGGCTGGAAACGGGCGTGTCGCCGGGGTAGTTGCTGATGAAACGCAGTATATCCCGTTCCGTCAGCACGCCGGCGCCACTCTGGTCGCAGAGGATCAGGGCCGCGTCGTGATGGGTCCGGTGCATGCGGCGGGCCGCCTCGGACAGCTTCAGTTGCCCCTCAAGCATCAGCGGGCTCTGGCGCAGGGCAGAGTGCACTTCACGCAGTCGCAGGTAGGGCTCCAGGCCCTGGTTCATGGCAATATCACTCTGGGTAAGGATGCCGATAATCTGGTGCTGGTCATCCTGAACCAGAAAGTGTCGCAGATTCTCCCGGCGAAAACGCATGGCGGCTTCGGCGATACTGGTGCCTGGGGTGAGCGTGGCCACGGGTGTGCTCATGGACCGGGCGATGGGCAGTTGCATGGAATCCGGATCGGCAAAGTTCACCAGCAAGGCATCGTGTTCGGTCCAGATCCCTACCGGTTGGCCATCTGCCATGATCACGATCGAGCTGCAGGCATGCTCGGACATCCGCCGTGCTGCCTCACGTAAGGGTGTCTCCGGGGAACAGTGCACCGGTTTGCCGGATCGCATGATGCTCTCGATGGGAAGGTGGTTGGCCATGATGGTTCCGCTCTGGTTGTCGTTGTTGCCTTGGTTGAGACTAGTGTGTGGCCACCTGGATGAACGGATTTTGACGGCTATCAATTGCTCAGCCATTCTTTGGGGTAAGCTTGCAATCTTTTACGTTCTCCGGGCATCGAACAGGAGGTACCAACCTGATGGCCACTACCCGTAAAGAAGAACTGGAACGCCTCAAGCAGGAACTGACTGCTCGGCTGGAGCGCTATGAGGCCCATCAGCACCGTGAGGACGGCAAGCTGGAGGCGGATTTCTCCGAGCAGGCGGTACAACGCCAGAATGACGAGGTGGTTGACTCCCTGGAGTCCGAGGTCCGGGAAGAGCTGCGGCAGGTGATTCATGCTCTCGACCGGCTGGAAGACGGCGAAGGGGACCTGTGCCAGCGCTGCGGCAACACCATCAACCCGGAGCGGCTGAAGGTTCTGCCCTGGGCGTCACTGTGCGTGCGCTGCGCCGAGGAGGATGAGTAGCTCCGGCCAACCTGTGCTTTCAGTTCCGGAAGGAGTGTCTTGAACTATGTCCCAGACAGGCGACGATACCGACGAAAGAATGCCCCGAAGCCAGCTTATCGGTCTGTTTGTCGGGTTGGCTCTGCTGGCCGTGACCCTGATTCTGCCCCCGCCCGGCGACCTGTCCGGTTCCGCCTGGGCGGCGCTGGGCCTGATGATGCTGATGGCCGCGTGGTGGGCCACGGAAGCCATTCCCATACCGGCAACTTCGCTGGTACCCATCGTGCTGATCCCGGCTCTGGGGCTGGGCACGGTCAGGGATGCCACCACGCCCTACGCCAATCCGATCATATTCCTGTTCCTGGGTGGTTTTACCCTGGGGCTGGCCATGCAGCGCTGGAACCTGCACCGGCGTATCGCCTTGCATATTCTGCTGATGGTTGGCACCAGTCCCCGGCGCCAGATCGGTGGCTTCATGCTGGCCACCGCGTTTCTGAGCATGTGGGTGTCCAATACCGCCACTACCATCATGATGATGCCCATCGGTCTGTCCGTACTGAGCATGATGGACACGGGGGATGATGACAGCAGACACCGGTTTTCGGTGGCATTGCTGCTGGCAATTGCCTACTCGGCCAGCGTGGGCGGCATCGCGACCCTGATCGGTACGCCGCCAAATGCCTTGCTGGCGGCTTATCTCACAGATCAGCAGGATATTCCGGTCGGCTTCGCCCAGTGGATGATTATCGGCGTGCCCATCTCGCTACTGATGTTGCTGGTGATCTGGTGGTGGCTGACCCGGACGGACTTCCGGATGGACAGCTCCGCCAGCGCGGGCAAGGCGATCAGGGAAGAGCTCGGCACTCTCGGGGCCATGAGTCAGGCCGAAATACGGGTGGCTATTGTGTTCGGGCTGACCGCTGCCGCCTGGATATTCCGGCCCCTGCTGGCGGATACCCTGTCGTGGGTGAGCGATACGGTGATCGCCATATTCGCCGCGGTGATGCTGTTCCTGCTGCGTTCGGGGCAACGTGACGGCCAGGCATTGATGGATTGGGACACTGCCCGGGAACTGCCCTGGGGTGTATTGCTGCTGTTCGGTGGCGGCCTGGCACTCGCCGGCGTGATCAGCAGTTCCGGGTTGGCGGAGGCCATCGCTACAAGTCTGTCCGTGCTGGAGGTATTGCCGGCCCTGTTGATGGTGGGGCTGGTGGTTGCGGTGATCATCTTCCTGACCGAGGTTACCAGCAACACCGCCACCGCGGCCGCCTTTCTGCCGCTGCTTGGCGCGCTCGCGGTAGGCCAGGGCGTTTCGCCCCTGCTGCTGACAGTGCCGGCGGCGATTGCAGCCAGTTGCGCCTTCATGATGCCGGTGGCGACGCCCCCGAACGCCATCGTCTTCGGCAGTGGGCATCTTGCCATCAGCGATATGATACGGGCCGGCCTGGTACTGAACCTGATCGGCATTGTGCTGGTCACCCTGTTGGGTTACCTGTTACTGGGCGTGGCCTTCTCCATGTAGTCGGCCCGCAGGGCGTTCAGTCCTCGGGCTGGCTCAGGTCGACCCACTGCTGGGACAACCAGTAGAACCGGCCCTGTCCCGCCGGATAGGTACAGTTGTAACGAAAGCGTCGGGTGTCGAATGCTTCGGGAGCCTGCACTGATACGGTCTGACCTTCGATATCCGCCGGAATGCGACCCTGACCGGAGGCAAAACAGGTGAGGGCGGAAGCGTTCAGTTCTTCCGGCAGGGTCAGGGTGAGCCGGGGCGGGTTGTCTGCCACGATGCCATCCGGCAGTTTGCTGAAGTCCACCGGCAGGGCCCGGCTGCGGAGCTTGTTGTCCAGACTCTCCAGCTGGCCATAGGCCGTCGCCATGGGAAAGCGTGGCAGGCGCCCGGGGTCGGAGTCAGCACCGATGGCGCCGGACTGCTGGCCGTACCCGAACCACTCCCGCTCCTCCACAAGCGTTTCGACACCGGCGTCATATTCACCGTAAGGGTAGGCAAACATCGGCTCGTTCACGCCCAGCCTGTCCTGCAGCATGCTCTGGGCCTGGTCCAGGGAGTCTGTGACGCGCCGGCGCCAGTGTTCCCGGGTTTCCTCCGGCCGTTGCGGCAGGTGACCATGATCATGGCTGTGGTTAGCGATAACTACGCCCGGCTGCTGGCTGGCCTGTGCCAATTGGTCCCAGGTCATGTAGCCCTCGCTGCCAACGGCCCGGGTATTGACGAAGATGGTATAGGGGTAGCCGGATTCCTCCAGCATCGGCATGGCCGTGCTCCATACCGATTCATAGGCGTCGTCGAAGGTGATGGCCACCTGCTGCTGGTCCTTCAACTCTCCCGCCAGAGCGGCTTTGGTGGCTGAGTCCAGCGGCACCACCTCCAGCTCCAGTTGCTGTATTCGCTCCAGTTGCTTGCGGAAAAGGTCCACCTCGGTGCTGGTGCTGGCCGGGGTCTGGTCGCTGACGTGGTGGTACTGGAGTACCACCAGATCCGCTCTGGCCGGCAGGGCCGCGATGGCAAGAAGGGAGGCAGTGGTCAGATATCGGCTCAGCATGGGGTCTCTCCGTAGCGGAAGTAATGGCGCAGAGTGGCGAACGCCTCGTTCAGTTGCTGGACCTGTTCCGTATCGCCGCCCCGGTCCGGATGGGATTGCATCACGGCGCGACGGAAACGGTGCTTGACCACCGAAAAGTCGGCCGGCAGGGCGTCGAAACCCAGTACGCTGGCAGCGTCTGCCGCGCTCTGCCGTACCGGGTGCTGTTTGACACGCCCGGCCCAGAAGTCATCCACCATGCGCAGGATGTCGCTCTCCGGCATCTCGTACTGGTTCAGGTCGAGGTAGAAGGCCCTCAGAGGGTCACCCCGGTCGGGCAGGCCGGTGCCTGACACCACGTCGGATTCTGTCAGTGAAATGGACAGCGGTGAAATGGTCAAAGTTTCACCCCTTTCGGCCAGCTCGTCCCGCAGACGGTAGAGCACATGAAACAGCAGAAAGTGGACCGGGTAGAGGGCCGCCGGGTTGGCATAGTCCACGGCTTCCAGAATCTGCCAGGGCGGTGCCTGCAGTTGCCGGATCAGTTCCAGTTCCGACAGGCCGCCACGGGCTTTGCGCAGGCACGCCTCAACTGCCGCACCGAGCAGCTGGATATGGCCCTCCAGTGCCTCGCGCGTGGCCTTGCTGGTATCCATCGGGGCATGGTCATGGGGGGTGTTGTTTGGCTGAGTCATGGCAACATGGTATGCCAGCGGTGAATCAATCCCAAGTATCGTGGCTTTTACGGGTTGGCGAAACCTGACGGGGAAGGGTTGCCTCCGGTATAATCGCCGCCTGTTTATTAACCATGACCACAGGTTCTCTATGTCTGATGTGACAACGGCGGAAGCGGTATCCACGGCGCCGGCCAGCGAAGCCGAACGCAAGCGCAAGCTGGAGATGAACAAACTCCAGAAACGGTTGCGGCGGGACGCCGGGCAGGCCATCCAGGATTTCCGGATGATCGAATCCGGTGACCGGGTGATGGTGTGCCTGTCCGGTGGCAAGGATTCCTACACCATGCTGGATATCCTGATGAATCTGCAGAAGAGCGCCCCGGTGAACTTCGAGCTGATTGCCGTCAACCTGGACCAGAAGCAGCCGGGTTTCCCGGAGCATGTCCTGCCGGACTACCTGTCAAAGCTGGGCATCGAATACCACATCATCGAGAAGGACACCTACAGCATCGTCAAAGAGAAGGTGCCCGAGGGCAAGACCACCTGCGGTCTTTGTTCGCGTCTGCGCCGGGGCATCCTCTACAACTTTGCCGAGGAACATGGCATCACCAAGATTGCCCTGGGCCACCACCGGGACGACATGCTGGAAACCCTGTTCCTGAACATGTTCTACGGCGGCAGGATGAAGTCCATGCCCCCCAAGCTTTTCAGTGATGATGGCCGTAACACGGTGATCCGTCCGCTCGCCTACAGCCGCGAGAAGGACATTGCCCGCTATGCGGCGCTGCAGGAATACCCGATCATCCCCTGCAACCTGTGCGGTTCCCAGGAGAATCTCCAGCGCCAGGTGGTCAAGGACATGCTCCAGCAGTGGGACAGGCAGCACCCCGGTCGCATCGAAACCATGTTCCGGGCCATGTGCAATGTGGAGCCTTCGCACCTGGCCGATACCAGCCTGTATGACTTCGAGAATGGGCGTTCAGTGGCGGGGTCCCAGCCGGCGGTGCAGACCGCCGAGCCGGAACGGGACTATGGCCGTCTGGATGTGCTCAACCTCTGACGGTCAGCCGGGCGAGCTTTCCGTCACCAACTGTCCGTCACCAACTGTCCATCACCAAAAAAGGGCGACCACTGGTCGCCCCTTTTGTCATCGCCAGATAGCGGCCAATGGCTGCCCTGATGCCGCGCTCAGCCACCCCCATTGCCACCAATCAGCTCCATCAGCCCGCCAATCATCTGGCTGATCAGGCCCAGCTGGGTGTTCAGCCCGTCGACGGTTTCCGACACGCTGTTGATCTGCAGGCCAAGGAACAAGGCCACCAGCACGAACACCAGGGTGGTGAGCATCCATAGCCGGCGCATCCTGCCAACACGGGTTTCCAGTTCTTCCTGGAACCGGGCGTCCACACGGGCCATGTGCTGTTTCATGGCGCGGATGTCCTCGTTGGCTTCCTCGTAGGCGATTTCCAGGGTGGACAGGCGGCCTGTCAGGCGTCGCAGGTAGGACTGGTCGGCCACAGTCTGGTAGGGGCTCAGCTCAGTGGTGGCAAAATCCTGCTCGTCGTCACTGTCGGCCAGGATGGTGTCGATCATCTGGACCAGCTGTTCCCGCTCCACCTGCTTGCCGATCACTCCGGCGGCGCCCCGGGCCTTGGCGTCCTGCAGATAGCGGTCGGCGTTCTGGGAGGTGTACATGAACACCGGGATATTCTTGCTGTCCGGTCGGCTCTTGAATTTTTCCAGAGCCTCGAAGCCATTCATGCCTGGCAGCAGGTGGTCCAGGAAGATCAGGTCAAAGTGCTCGTGCTGCACCATGCTCAGAGCTTCTTCAGCCGAGCTGGCGCCCTTGCTGGTGAGATCGGCTTTTTCCAGCAGCCGGGCAAGGATGATCCTGGCGGTGGAGGAATCATCGACGATAAGTGCGTTGCCACGGGGCATTGTGTTCTCCCTGTCTGTACGAGGGCCCTCGTGTTGCTGCAATGTGCAGCGTTAGCGGATCCTTGAGGGCTCGCCACACGTTAATGGGCGCTGACGGGCAATTCAAGTAGCCGGTTGCCAAATTGTGGCACAGGTCGGTGAAAGCTGCCCCCACCCGCTGGCAGCGTGTTACAGGGTCCTTCAGGGCAGCCATACCTCGAACACGCCACCGCCCAGTTCGCCATCATTGTGAAGCCGGATCTGACCCCGCCGGCCGCCGTTGTGATGCAGGTTGGCAATGGCGGAGGCGAAATAGAGGCCAAGGCTGGTGGAGCCGGTGCTGAAGTCGGGGGCACGCAGCAGTGCCTCGCCGGTTTCCCGCATGGATTGCGGATAGCCATTGCCGTCATCCTCGATGCTGATCACCAGCCAGCCATCCTGCTCCCGGGCGCCCAGGCGCAGCCGGCTGCGGGTGTAGCGAATGGCATTGTTGAGGGAGCTGGTAATAACACCAGCGATCAGTTCAGCGTCGAAGAAGCCCACCGCACTGTCATCCGCCACGATCTCGTAGTCGATACCGTAACCGTCCAGCAGTGCCTGGTGGCGGGCAAGCTGCTCGTTGAGGAAATCGCCCACATAGTGCTCATCACTGTGTGCGGAGAGTCGTTGTTCCCCCAGTCGGTAGACCCCCAGTAACTGTACCAGGTCGCTGTGAACCCGTTCCGCCTCGTACTGGAGAATGTTCAGCTTGGGGTGCTCTTCCGGTGACCCCTGTTGTTCCTTTCTCAGGTCGTCCAGAGTGCTGAGCAGCATGCCCAGGGAGTTTTTCATGTCATGCACCGCGGAGGCGATGACCATGGAAAAGTCCGGAACTTCGATCTCGCGCCGGTTGTTGGCGCCGGAGTGCGACTGATCACTCATTCAGATTCTCCACCTTTCGTTTCATGGCCTGATAGCGACGGTACTGGCGATGCTGGGGGGGCAGGTTCTCCAGGGCATCCATGCAGCGACGGCACTGGGCAACGGCGTGCTGTGGGTTGATGGTCGTATCCTTGCTGTCCAGTTGTTTCATGCGTATCTGGATCAGGTTCAGATTGAGAGCGGCATGATTGGGTACCACATCCAGCGCCTGCTCGAAATGCCGGGCCGCTTCCCCCAGGGCACCCTTTTCGTAGGCCTGTATACCCTCACGGTTCTGGGTTCGGGCCTGCAACCTCTGCTGCAGGCCGACCGGTTCGTCAATCAGGCTTTCAATCTGTTCGATGATGTCGGTCTGCCCTTCGAACTTCTGGGCCAGAGTCCCCAGCAGTTGCTCGGCCTCACGGTTCTGGCCGACCCGGTACATGGTCTTGGCCAGGTCGAGCCCGGCGTCGGCGGACAGACTGTCCTCCGGTAACGCCTCCCGGGCCTTTTCCAGGAAGGCCATGGCCTTGGTGCGGTTACCCCGGGCCGCCACGATACGGGCACGGACCAGCATCGAGCGGGGTCCGATATCCGGTGTTTCAGGAAACCTGCGCTCCAGATTCTTGAGCACATTCACCGCCTCGTCGGCGTATTCCTTGCCTTCGCCGGTGGGATCGCCTTCGCTCAGGTCGGTCAGGGAGCGACCCAGTTCCAGATGATGGTCGGGGTTGTCGTGAACCGACCAGGTGCCCAGGTTGACTGTGCGGCGCCAGGCGTCGGTGGCGGTGTCAATATCATGGTTTTGGGTGGCCAGTTTTGCCAGGTCCCGTTGCCTCAGCAGGGCATTGGGTGAGAGTTCCGCCGCCCGTTGCAGGATCTTCTGGGCCTGGCCGGGCTTGCCGGTGCGCTGCAGGCTTTCCGACAACAGGTCGTAGGCTTCCAGGAGATCAGGGTGGTCTTCGATCAGCGATCGCAGCGCGGTGATGGCCTCGTCATGGAAGCCCTCGGCGACCATGACGCGGGCCTTGCCGAGCCGTGCCCAGGACAGGGAGCGCTGGTCCAGAATCTCGTCGTAGATCCTGCGAGCCTGGCCATAGTCACCCACCTTTATGTAAAGCTCCGCCAGAGTCTTGTAGATCCAGGAGCGATGGCGATGGTGATGAGGCAACAGGGCGTGACATTGCTGTATCGCCTCGGGATAGTCCTCCAGGTCCATGGCTTTGGTGATTGGCAGCAGGGCCTCCCGGCGCTCCGCCAGGGCACCGAGACGTTTGGACAGCATGGCCTGGTTGATGGGCTTGGTGAGATAGGCGTCCGGGTGATATTCCCGGGCGCCCATTACCATTTCCCGGGAGGTTTCCGCCGTCACCATCAGAAACAGCGAGGAATGCCGAAGCAACTTGCGGTGGCGCAATTCCTCCAGCACATGCTGGCCACTCTTGCCGTCACCCAGGTTGTAATTGCACAACAGCACGTCGAAATGGTCGTAGGCGCAGCGCTGCACCGCAACGGAACCATTGTGGACCATATCAATCTTGTCTGCCCCCATGGAGCGCAGCATCTGGCGCATGGAATTGCGGAAGTTTTCGAAGTCATCCACCACCAGAAAGCTGAGTTTCCTGAAGCTGGCGGGGACGCTGGTTTCACCGAACGGGTTATTCATGAGCGCTTCTTGATCAGTTTGTTGACCAGAGCCCGGAGTGCGGCGGGCTTAACTGGTTTGTAGAGAATATGGTAGCCACGATGGCTGGCATCTTCACGGGCTTCCTCACCAAGATAGCCGGTAATCAGTATTCCCGGTACCGGTTGATCGAAATCCGTCCTCAGGCTGTCCATGGCATCCAGGCCGTTGCGGTCATCATCGAGCTGGTAGTCCCCGAGCATCATGTCGGGTATTTCGCCGGCCAGTGCCTGCCGTGCACCTTCCAGGCTGAGGGCAGTGGTGACGCGGCAGTCCCAGTTGCCCAGCAGCGCCTGCATGCCCTCCAGTATGTGGGGGTCATTGTCGATACACAGGACATGCAACCCCTTCAGTGCCGACAAGCCACGGCTGCCGCTGCGGCTGGGGGCGGGCGGGGCCTGCCGCTGCTGCGGTGCTGCCCTCGGCACGGTGACCGTGAAGGTGCTGCCCCGGCCGACCTGAGAGTGGACGTTGACCGGGTGGCCCAGCATCCCGCTGATGCGGTCGACAATGGCCAGCCCCAGACCCAGGCCCTTCTTGTCACGACCCTGACGCAGGCGCCGGAACTCCTCGAAGATGTGGGCCAGCTGGTCTTCCGGAATGCCGGGGCCGGTATCCCATACCTCGATGCGCAGATAGCCCTTGAGGCGACGACAGCCCATGAGGATGCGGCCACCACTCTCCGAATAGCGGATGGCATTGGACAGGAAATTCTGCACCACCCGCCGTAGCAGTTTGGCATCCGAGGTTACCCAGGTGGAGCTGGGCACAACGGTGAGGGTGAGATTCTGCTCGGCGGCGATGGCACTGAACTCGGTGGCCAGGTGGCGCAGCATGTCATTCACCGGGAAGCTGGTGATATCCGGCTCCAGGGCTCCCGCGTCAAGCTTCGAGATGTCCAGCAGGGTGCTGATGATTTCCTCGGCGGCGCCCAGGGAGCTATCCAGGTGGCTGGCCAGCTCCCGGGCCTCATCGGTGATCACCTTGTTCTGCAGGGCCGAGGCGAACAGGCGCGCGGCGTTCAGGGGCTGCAGCAGATCATGGCTGGCGGACGCCAGGAAGCGGGTCTTGCTCTGGTTGGCCTGCTCCGCCACTGACTTGGCTTTCAGCATCTGTTCGTTGATGACCTGCAGCTCCTGAGTGCGCTCCTTGACCCTTTGCTCCAGGTAGATATTGGTTTCCTTGAGCGCCTGCTCAGTCCGGCGCATGGCGGTAATGTCCTGGAAGGTGGTGACATAGCCACCGCCGGGAATCGGACTGCCCTCGATCTTCAGCACCGTGCCGTCCGGGCGGTGCCGCTCGTTGGACATGGGGCGTCCCTGCCTCATGGCGTTGCACCGGTGCTCGATGATTTCATCGATACGCCGGGCTGGCAGGTTCGCGCTGGTCAGGTTGTACCGCATAAGATCCTGCACCGGTCTTCCGGTCCGCACATAGCCCTTGGGATAGGAAAACAGCTCCAGGTAACGGCGATTCCACACCACCAGCTGCTGCTGGTGATTGACCACGGAAACCCCCAGGCTCACGTTTTCGATGGCAGACTGCAGTAACTCGCGGCTGAAGGTCATGGCCTGGGAGGCTTCATCGACGATGCTGACTACATCTTCGATCTGCATGTCGCGGCCGGTGAGCGTGGACTCCAGCACTACCCTCGCAGTGGAAGCGCCGATCACCGATGCCAGCTGACGCTCGATATGGCGCATCAGATGGCTGCTGGCCGGCCGTTGTGGTGACAGCCGCATGGCGTTACGACGTTCGTAGTTGGTGAACAGTGCCTTGGCCCGTTCCTCACCCATAAACCGTTCCGTGAGCGCCTGCAGGTCGGCGGTGAGTACTTCGCCCTGCCAGACCTGCTGCTGGGAGGTCTCCGCCCGTGGATCGGGCTCGTGAAAGAAGGAGGCGATCTGGATCTTTTCCCGTACCCGCTGGCGGGTGGTCAGGGACAGCAGCACGTAGACCAGGGTGTTGATGCCCAGGGACCAGACGATGCCGTGGCTGGTGGGGTCCAGCTCAAGACCCAGCAGGGCGGTGGGACGGGTCCAGCTCAGGCCCCACAGCCCCTGATCGATGAGGGTGTCGCCGAGCCAGCCGGTAGAGGCGAGGGCCGGAATCAGCAGGGTATAACACCACATGGCAAAGCCCAGGGCCAGGCCCCAGATGGCGCCGTTGTAGTTTCCCCGTCGCCAGAGGATGCCGCCGATCAGGGACGGCCCGAACTGGGCTGCTGCGGCAAAGGAAAGCAGGCCGAAGGCGGTCAGGCTGTAGTCGGCACCGGCAAGGCGGTAGAAGCCATAGGCGGTCATCAGCACCAGGAAGATGGTCACCCGGCGGATGCTCAGCAGCAGGCGGCTGAGATCCGCCCGCCGGCTCATGCGGGGTTGAAAGAACTTGAGCAGCCCCGGCATGACGATCTCGTTGCTGACCATGGTGGCGATGGCCACCGAGCACACAATGACCATGGCGGCGGCTGCGGAGCCGCCCCCGAGGAAGGCCAGTATGGCCAGCCACGTCTGTTCCTCCACAATCGGCAGGGTGAGGATCAGCATGTCCGGGTTGACGCCCTCGGTGCCGGAGTGAAGCAGTCCGGCAGCTGCGATGGGCAGTACGAAGGCGCTGGCGATCATCAGGTAGGCCGGCATGGCCCAGCGTGCGGTGTTGAAATCCCGGTAGTCGGCGTTTTCCACCACCATGACGTGAAACTGCCGTGGCAGACACAGGATCGCCAGCATGGCCACAATGGTCTGGGTGATGAAGGCAGGTGCTTCCACGCCATCCCAGGTCAGCTGGCCTACCAGGTCGGCGCTCTGCACGCGGCTCAGCAGGTCGCCAAACCCGCCGAACATGCCATAGCCAACGAACAGCCCCACGGCCACGAAAGCCACCAGTTTGATCACTGACTCGAAGGCCACGGCCTGGATCATGCCCCGGTGATGTTCCGTGGACTCGAGATGCCGGGTGCCGAACAGCACCGTGAATGCCGCCAGTACCAGGGTGATATACCAGGCGGAATCGCTCCAGGCGGCCTGATGCACCGAGTTCCCGGCGCCGCTCTCGGACAGCACGCTGAAGCCCAGGGAAATGGCTTTCAGCTGCAGGGCAATATAGGGCACGCTGCCGACCAGGGCGAAGATGGCGATCAGTGCCGCCAGTGACTGGGATTTACCATAGCGGGAGGCAATAAAGTCGGCAATCGAGGTGCTGTTGCTGCGCTTGCTGATGGTAATGATCCGCCGCAACAGCGGCGTACCGAACAGAAATACCAGCAGCGGGCCGAGATAGATCGGCAGGAAACCGAAGCCTTCCTGGGTGGCGCGACCCACGGCGCCGTAGAAGGTCCAGGAGGTGAAGTAGACCGCCAGCGACAGAGCGTAGATATGGCGCCGGG
Source organism: Marinobacter zhanjiangensis (assembly GCF_014651935.1). Taxonomy (GTDB): domain Bacteria; phylum Pseudomonadota; class Gammaproteobacteria; order Pseudomonadales; family Oleiphilaceae; genus Marinobacter; species Marinobacter zhanjiangensis. Next base: position 258,373 of record NZ_BMXV01000002.1, read on the forward strand.
CAATCCGGTTCCGGTAAAGGCCCGGGTGACGGTCACCGGCCCAGGCAACCGCGAACAGCAGGGAGATGTAGGCAATGGAAATGACTACCAGCAGCCAGACACTGATCATCTCCGGTTACTCCCTGGTGTAGAGGGGCATTGACAGGTTCAGTCGCATACTTCCTGCAGCAGGGTCTCGTCCGTTCCCAGGCGACGGGCCTCGCTGGTATTCGGGCTGCCGTCTTCGTTCAGGGCCACCAGTTCGCGGCTGGGGCAGTTCAGCAACCAGCTTCCTCTGGAGACACGGTCACCATAGGTCTGCCGGAAATAGTAGAGCTGGAAGCGAACGGTATCAGGGTTGGCCCGGTTGCGGGTGATGCTGCTGGTATCCAGCACCGTGATGCGATTGATCTGGGGGAACGCGAAGCTCCAGGGGCGCCAGAACTCCGCCTTCGATTCGGTGGCCACGACCACGGATTCCGCCGGCATGCGGGCGGTCATCTGGTCGTACCAGTTGTATTCCATATAGATCTGATAGCCCATCATGCCCAGCCCGGCGAACACCGGGATCAGCCAGCGGGGGGCCTTTTTGGCGGTCGCCGCACGGATGGTCATGGCAATGCCCGCGGCTGCCAGACCACAGACAACGGTTGCGACAAGATTCCAGAACATAGTGTTTCCTTAAAAAAACGGGCCTCCTGAATAGGAGGCCCGTTCCGGATCAACCCGTTCAGATATGACTCTGAATACGGGGCTTATTATGTCTTAGTGATCCACTGCCTTGCCAGCACCGCGCGGATAGCGAACGCTTTCCACCAGTTCCTGGATTTCCACCGGCGGCTCGTCAGTGGCGTTAGACACCACGAAGGCCACGATGAAGTTCACCAGGGCACCAATGGCGCCAATGGACAGCGGGGAGATACCCAGTATCCAGGCGTCGGCGGTATCCGGCAGGTTGTTGGTGCCCGGAATGAACAGCCAGCCCTTGTACATGAAGATGTACGTCAGGGTGAAAACAAGGCCGGCCAGCATACCGCTGATAGCACCCACGTTGTTAACCCGCTTGGAGAAGATACCCATCATCAGGACCGGGAACAGCGAGGCGGCGGCAATACCGAAGGCCAGTGCCACCACCTGCGCCGCGAACCCTGGAGGGTTGGCACCGAGGTAGGTGGCCACCACTATGGCGACGGCCATGGATATCCGCGCCGCCAGCAGTTCCCCTTTCTCTGTTATGTTCGGGTTGATCGTTCCCTTGATAAGGTCATGACTGATCGCCGACGAGATAGCCAGCAACAGGCCTGCCGCCGTAGACAGGGCTGCCGCCAGACCGCCGGCAGCGATCAGGCCGATCACCCAGCCGGGCAGATTGGCAATCTCCGGGTTCGCCAGCACCAGGATGTCCCGGTTGTAGGAGAACTCGTTGCCTTCCCAGCCGCGCTCCTCTGCTTCCGGAGCAAAGTCTTCGGTCGGGTTGTAGTACTGGATGCGGCCATCGTTGTTTTTGTCCTCATAGGTGATCAACCCGGTGACCTCCCACTCCTGGATCCACTGCGGACGCTCATCATATTCGATGGGCTGCGCCGAGGTGCCTTCCGGATAGATAGTGGTCATCAGGTTCAGGCGTGCCATGGAAGCCACAGCCGGAGCGGTCAGGTACAGCAGGGCGATGAATACCAGGGCCCAGCCAGCGGACCAGCGGGCGTCAGCCACCTTGGGTACGGTGAAGAAGCGGATGATGACGTGGGGCAGACCCGCAGTACCGATCATCAACGTCAGGGTGAACAGCATCATGTTGAGCTTGTTCGGCACATCCGTGGTGTAGGAATCGAACCCAAGATCGGTAATGACCTGGTTCAACTTCTCCAGAATCGGCAGGCCGGACTGGGTGTGCTCCGAGAACATTGCCAGCGGCGGAATCGGATTACCGGTCAGTTCGATGGCAATGAAGATCGCCGGAATGGTGTAGGCAAGAATCAGCACACAGTACTGGGCCACCTGGGTATAGGTGATGCCTTTCATGCCACCCATTACCGCGTAGATGAAGACCACAACTGCGGCGATCATCAGGCCGGTGGTGGAGTCCACCTCCAGGAAACGTGAGAAGGCAACACCGGCACCGGCCATCTGGCCGATAACGTAGGTTACCGAGGCCACAATCAGGCATACCACCGCTACCAGCCGTGCATTACTGCTGTAGAAGCGATCGCCGATGAATTCCGGCACCGTGAACTTGCCGAACTTGCGCAGGTAGGGAGCCAGCAGCATCGCCAGCAACACGTAACCGCCGGTCCACCCCATGAGGAAGGTGGAGTTGGCGTAACCGCCGGCGGCGATCAGACCCGCCATGGAGATGAAGGATGCCGCTGACATCCAGTCCGCGCCGATGGCGGCGCCGTTGGTGATGGGGTGTACGCCACCACCGGCCACGTAGAAATCGCTGGTGCTGCCGGCCTTGGCCCACACCGCGATCGCGATATAAAGGAGGAACGAGCCCCCGACGAAGATTAGGTTAATCGTAAATTGATCCATCGGGTTATTCCTCCTCTTCCAGGCCAAATTGCTTGTCGAGCCTGTTCATACGCCAGGCGTAGAAGAAGATCAGCGCAATAAAGGTCAGGATGGAGCCCTGCTGGGCAAACCAGAACCCGAGATCAGTGCCACCGATGGGAATGCCGGCGAGCACGGGGCGTAGCAGAATGGCGAAGCCGTAGGATACGAGGGCCCACACGATCAGGCATCCCAGTATCAGACGCAGATTCGCCTTCCAATACTGAACAGCATTGCTGTTTGCGTCAGACATAACAGGTCTCCTGTTTTGTTTTTGTAGGGTTTAGACGCTTGTAAATTGAAGAAGAGTCAAAGCCATTACGACCAACGTCCTGCTCGCGAGCGATCAGGCCCTGGCCGAAGCTTTCCTTGCACTGCAACCAGGAGAAATTGTTATTCAGGGTTTATTCTCCTGCTGGTTACCAACACCGACTTTACCTGTCAGGAAGTTAATGGATATTGGCAAAAGGTCTAAGTGAGTGGGAGAGGCCCGCAAGTTGTTGTCGTGCGGCCATTTGTCGGAGTACATAAAGGGCCGGCGGAGGCGGCATATTGGCCTGAGTGCGAACTCTTTCACATGCGGTGGAGGGTTTTCAGGCGCTGGTAGTATCGGAGCTTCTGGTGGAGCTCATCCAGCGTGACCACACCTTGCCGGCGGGCCTCGCGAAAGGCAATCAGGGTCAGTTCGGCGGTAGCCAGGGCATCGGCGGCGGCGTGATGTCGGGCGGCAATGTTCAGGCCGAAGTGTTCGGCCCAGTTGTCCAGCCGTTTGATGCCCTCCCGGGCCTTGGGGAAAAAGGCCGGCATCAGTTCCGCCACGTCCAGCCACTGATGAGTCTGGGTGTAGCCCAGTTGCTGGCGCAGGGCCTTTTCCAGAAACTTGCGGTCAAAGGCAGAATGGAATGCCAGAATCGGGTCGCCATTCATCCATTCCAGCAGCCTCAGCAGGGCATCACGGGTTTCGTGCCCCCGGGTCAGGGCTTCGGGGCCGATGCCGTGGATAAGCACGGTCTCGCGGATATCCAGCTCGGGCCGTCGCAGGATCAGGTCGAACTGATCCGACAGGGGGATGGCCATGCGGTCAACGGCAACCGCGCCAATGGCGATGACCTTGTCCTTCGCCGGGTTCAGTCCGGTGGTTTCCAGGTCAAGGACAATGAATCGCAGGTCGTCCAGGTGCTGACCTGACGCGGTTTTGGGTGCCGTCAGATGGTCGAGGTCGTGGTGCTCGGCCGGTCCGGTCAGCTTCTCGTTCAGCCATGCTTTCAGGTCGTCCAGCATCGTATTTGCCATCCTACAGCTGGTAAGTGACTTCCAGCTTCTGCTGGAGGCGCTGTGCCTGGCGGAAGGATTCCCGCAGGATGCGGCGGTCCAGGGGGTTCAGGTTGTCCGGGTTGATGTAGTTCGACAGTTCCTCGCCCTGTTGCAGCTGTTCCTGATGGGCCCGCATGCGGATGGCCTGGATCAGGCTGTACGCCTCCTGCCAGGCATTGGCGTCCTTGGCATCGAAGACGCCCTTTTTGGCCAGTTCCTCCATCCGCCCCAGGGTGTTGGCGGTCGCCACACCATTGGCCAGGGCAAACACCCGCACCGATTCCACGAAGGGAGCCAGGCCCTGGCGTTTCAGGTCAAGGCTGCGGCGGTCACCGTCAGGGGCATAGCGGAAGCCCCGGAAAATAGTCAGCGGTGGCTTACGCTGGAATGCGTTGCCGGCCAGCATCTTCTGGAACAGGGCATTCTTGCGGATACGGGTCAGTACCTTGTCCAACAGGTCCTGCAAGGGCTCTATCGGGCCATAGATCGCGCGCATATCCAGGAAAATCGATGAGTACACCAGATTCTGCGGGGTCGAGGCGTCGATGAACCTCAGGAACCATTCGTCCCACTCCTCGGTACTCAGGCACAGCTTGGGATTGCTGGCCATGATGTTGCCCTTGCACCAGGTAAAGCCGCACTCGGCCAGCTCCCTGTTGATGGTTTCCGCGAAAGGCAGGAGTTTTTCCCTCACCTGATCCGCGGTCATGCCCTCCGGTGTGGTGAACAGTATGCCGTTGTCCTGATCAGTGAGCAGGGTCTGCTCCTGGCGGCCTTCACTGCCGAAGGTGAGCCAGGTGAAGGGAATGCCGGGGTCGTTCTTTTTGAGGTTGAGTTCCAGCACCCGGCGCACGGTAATGTCGTTGAGAGTGGTAATGATCTTGACCACCTGACCGGAGTCGGCACCATGGGCGAGCATGGCGTCCACCAGGCGGGACACATCCTCCCGCAGTGCCACCAGTGTCTGCAGCTGGGGCGCGGTGCCTATTGCCCGGGCCAGGTGCACCAGATCGACCCGCTGCAGGGCAAACAGGTCCCGCTCGGAGACTACGCCGATCAGGCGGTTGTCCTCATCCACCACGCAGATATGGGCAAAATGGTGCTCCGCCATCAGCATGGCCGCCTCGAAGGCATCGGCAGTGGCGGGCAGGTGGTGCGGGTTGGTCGTCATGACCTGGCCGATGGGGGTCTCAAGAGTGCAGGTTTCTTCCGCCACCAGCGTACGCAGGTCGCGCAGGGTGAATATCCCTTTCGGGAAGCGCTGGTCGTCGGTGATGATGATGCTGCCTACGCTGTTGTCATGCATCTTGGCGACAGCCTTGCGTACCGGCATGTCCGGCGAGCAGACGATGGGGTTGCGCAGGGCATAGCGCTCCAGCGGCGTGTCCAGGGAATTGGAAGACCCCAGCGATGCCATGGCTCCCGACTGGATACGCTGGTTGACCTGATCCAGCAGGCTGCTGACACCCCGCAGGCAGAAGTCCCGGAAGTTGGCGCTTTCCGAGAACAGGGTGACGAATTCCTTGTGGTCCAGGCTCAGGCAGAAGGTGTCCCCCGCCGCCCGGTGCAGGGTCTGGGTAGGCCGCTCCCCGACCAGTGCCGCCAGGGGAAAGCATTCGCCCTGGCTGATCTCGAAGGTGGTTTCCGGCTCGCCGGTCTTGGCGTTGATTCGCTCCCCCTGAATCCGGCCCTGCTTGACCACATTCAGGGTACGGACCGGTCCGTCCTCCGGCGACAGCACTGTATCGCCGTCGGCAAAGAAGCGGAGCACAGCGTGTTCGGCAAACAGGGCCAGATGGTTGTCATCCATGCCCGAGAACGGCGCGTGTTCCCGGAGAAAGGCCATGATCGACCGGGTGTTCTGGGGCAGTGAGGCTTCCTGTTCCTGGGTCATGAACTCGACTCGCTTTTTATTGTCATTCCTGAAAGTGTAACCGATTACCGGGTGGCTCCGATGTCGGTCTTTGGTCGTATTATAACCAGACCCTTCGGCTGTCGTCCGTTGCTGCTTTATGCCATTGATGCCCAGTGGTAAAGTTCTGATCAACCGTGCTCAGCGAATTAGCCAAGCGGGACACTGGTACCATGACGTCAAAAGATGAGCGACTGCTGTTCCTGGAACAGATGAAAGATGTCCGCCGCATCCGGCGACCCAACCGGGCGCAGGTGTCCACTCCGAAGGAGCTGACCCCCGGGCACCTGGAGCGCCAGCGTGCCGCTGTGGATGCCCGGTCCCCTGACGCCAACCCACTGACAGCGTCGGACGTTGACCCCCTCACTGCTCAGGATATTCTCAGCTGGCAGCGGCCAGGGGTGCAGCACGGGGTGTTTCGCAAGTTGCGGTTGGGCCAGTATCCAATTGAAGCGCGCCTGGATCTGCACCGCATGACAGTGGAGCAGGCCCGCCGGGAAGTATTCGGTTTCGTCAAGGATTGTGTCAGGTACGGCCTGCGGTCGGTGATTATCCTGCACGGCAAGGGTGAGCGGAATCCGGACGGTATTGCCCAGATCAAGAGTTACCTGGCCCGATGGTTGCCGGAACTGGACGACGTGCTGGCGTTTCATTCGGCCCAGAAGCATCACGGCGGAACCGGCGCGGTCTACGTTATGGTCCGCAAGAGTGATCAGCAAAAGCAGCGTAACCGGGAAATCCACGGGGCGCGATAAAGGTTGTTCTGACAGGTGAGAGTGGTATGAAAAAACTGTTTGTTGCGGCATTGGCCGTAGTGGTACTGGCCGGTTGCCAGGGCCGTGCGCTCTGGAATGACAATGGCAAGGTGGAAGAAGCCACCACTGACCGGGAGGTCTGGGATGACAAGGGGCAGGTGGAAAGATCCACCAGCAACCGGGAGATCTGGGACTCCAACGGCAAGATGAATACCGAAGGCCGCAAGATCTGGCACGATTCCGAAGGCAACCCGGTGATCCAGTGACCGGATCCTTTGACGTAACCCGCTACAGCCGGGCGGCCGGGGAGATCTGCCGGGCGGGTCAATTCCTGTACCAGCGGGGCTGGTCGCCGGCCACCAGCAGCAATTATTCGAGCAGAGTCAGTGATCGCCATGTGGCCATTACCGTCTCAGGCCGTCGCAAGGGCCAACTGACCGGAGCCGATATCATGGTGGTGGACCTGGATGGCAGCCCCGTTCAGAGTGACTGCCGCCCGTCGGCGGAAACCCTGCTGCACACGGTGATCTATCGTGACCGCCCTGACATTGGCGCGGTGCTTCACACCCACTCGGTCAAGGCCACCGTGCTCAGTCGACTGGTGGCAGAAGGTGAGGCCGTGGTGCTGGAAGACTACGAGCTGCAAAAGGCCTTCGCCGGCGTCGACACCCATGAGGGCAGGGTGACCGTGCCGGTGTTTGCCAACACCCAGGACATGACCTCCCTGGCCGCGGATACCAGCCGCTGGCTGGCGGATAACCCCGGCCAGCCGGGCTATCTGATCCGTGGCCATGGCCTCTACACCTGGGGGCGGGACATGCCCGAATGTCTGCGTCATGTGGAAGCTTTTGAATTTCTGTTTGAATGCGAACTTGAAACCATGAGGGTCCGTGGATGACTACCCTGAGTATCTTTGACCAGAACCAGCCGGACACCCCGGAACAGGTGGTGGAAAATCCCGCCGATATTGCCCGCCTGCTGGGAGAGCAGGGCATTCGTTTCGAGCGCTGGCCGACCCGGGCATTGCCGTCGGACGCCAGCCAGGACGATATCCTCGACGCCTATGCCGATGAGGTGGAACACCTGAAGCGCGATGGCGGGTTTGTCACCGCAGACGTGGTCGGGCTGACACCGGATAACCCACAGAAGGACGCCTTCCGCCAGAAATTCCTGGATGAGCATACCCACAGTGAAGACGAGGTGCGCTTCTTTGTGCACGGTCAGGGGCTGTTCTATCTTCATCTGGGTGAACGGATCTATGCGATTTTGTGCAGGCGCAATGATCTGATCAGTGTGCCCCACGGCACCCGTCACTGGTTCGACATGGGGCCTGAGCCGGCATTCACCTGCATTCGCCTGTTTACCAACCCGGAAGGCTGGGTGGCGGAGTTCACCGGTGAAGATATTGCCAGCCGGTTGCCCCGATACGAGCAACTCGCCGGAGCGGCATGATGATTCGCGTGATCCTCACCGATATTGAAGGCACCACCAGTTCCATCTCCTTCGTACACGAGGTGCTGTTTCCCTATGCCCGCAAGCACATGGGTGAGTTCGTCCGTGACTGGCGGCACGAAGACCCGGCGGTGGGCGAGCAGCTTGATGTGGTGGCGGAAGTGTCCGGTTGCGATCGCGACGATATTGATCAGCTGGTTCAGACCCTGGAGCAGTGGATCGACGAAGACCGAAAGGAAACCGCCCTCAAGACCCTACAGGGAATGCTGTGGGAGCAGGGCTACCAGCATGGTGCTTTCGATGGCCATGTCTACCCGGACGCCGCTGAATACCTGCGCTTCTGGCATGACCGTGGCCTGCGGCTCTATGTGTATTCATCAGGCTCGGTGAAGGCCCAGAAGCTGATTTTCGGCTTCTCCAGCGAAGGCGACCTGACTCCCTTTTTCAGTGGTTATTTCGATACCAGCGTCGGTGGCAAGAAGGAGAGCGCCTCCTATCGTAATATCATCGACAGGCTGGGCGTGGAGCCTGAAACGGTTCTGTTCCTGTCGGATGTGGATGCCGAGCTGGAAGCCGCCGAGGCCGCTGGTCTGAAAACCTGCTGGCTGGTGCGGGAGGGCAACCTGCCGGAAACCGACCGTCGCCCGGTGGCCCGGGATTTCCGTGAGGTTGATGCGCTGCTCCAGCGCCATTGAGCGCAGCCTCCCGGCGCTGCTCATGACGCTGGCGCTGGCGGGTTGCAACCCGTTCAGCGCCCCCGAATCCATGATGGACGAGTACGTAGAGCGAACCGCCCGCGTGCTCGACCAGTCCTACCAACTGACCCCCATCCCCGCCACCGATCCACTGCCCCGGCGCCGGGAGCGCGTGCTCGACATGCCCGCAGTGGAATTGGGGATGCTCGATTTCCTGTCTCTGTTCGGCTGCGAATTGCAGGTGGTGGCGGGTGAGCGTGCCTCCGTACTCGGCCGGGTGATGCAGCCAGCCAACCGCCTGCGCTACGAGGTGCGCTTTATCAACGCGGCTCAGGAATGCCTGCCGGAAATCGACGATAAGGAGCTCAGGTCAGACGTCGCGAAGGCTGTCGAAAGCAAGCGCAAATCGCTGCCCGTGGCTATCTGGAATGCCACCTGGGGCGTGGAGGAAATAGAGGGCCTGTTCACCCGAACGGAAGGGCTATACCCGCTGGCGCCGGGCGCGGGAACCGCCAACCTGTCGACGGACCTTGAGTCACTCAATGCCATGCTGATGCCTCTCTGGCAGGGCCATACGGATGTCAGCCTTGAGCAGCTGGGCGCTATCCACCAGCAATGGCAGAGCCACCAGGCCGCCGGGCAACTGATCCTGGCTGCCCGCATGCTGATCACCCGTCTGGATGACACCAGCGACGTGATCGAATCCCGCCTGAACGGACGGCCCCTGTGCCTGGACGGCAAACCCAACAACCAGTCGGATATTGTCCAGAACACGTTCTTCAGCGTGTTCATCGAGCGGGTCCAGCCCTACCTGGCCCGGGTACGCCGGGGCCGGGATGACATTATCCGGCCCCTGGAAGAACTGGCGGAACAACAAAAGACCGTCATGCCTGAGGCCTTCGGGAGCTGGTATGGGCAGTACCTGAAACTTGATGGTGACTCGCTATGGGCCCGGCTCGACGCCAGTCAGCAACGGCATGTTGAACTGTGGCAGCGGCAACTGGAGCAGTGTGGGTTACGGCCCGGGATGTAGAGTTCCACCTTACCCGATTATTTGTGACCGCTGTTGTGACTTTTCCCCATCAGAAACAGGGACGCGGCCAACGCCAGTACCGACAGGGCCAGGTAGATACCGTCCAGCGGGGTCAGGAAGCGGATATCCACAACGGCACGGAAGAATTCGATAATCACCGCCAGGATAACCACGCGAACGATCTTGTCCTTCAGCTCGTCAAAGGACTGAACATTGAAGGGGTGGCTCCGGCCGTCCTCTTCCGAGGCTTCGATGGGCGAGATAAACAACCGATAGATACCCAGCCCGAAAATCAGCAGTACCACGGCGATCAGATAGATGTCGACTGCAATGATAATGTCCGTCACCAGGAACTCATGGATGTCAGTCGCACCCGATCCCAGGTAATAGTTAACGGTGGCGATAACCAGCTGGACGATGTCCAGGGTGCCGACAATAAACAGCGTCAGTGCACCGAGAAGGCTGGCCATTACCGCGATGAGCACCAGAAAGCGGGAATTCCACAAAAACTGCTCAAACTTCTTCTCCAAGGGATTCATCGATGGTTGCTCCTGGGGGCGCCGCTATTAGGTTTCTGTCTGTTGAACTGGCTGCGTCTCAGCTCAGCTGGATACTTCACTACCGCTGACTCTCCGGCGTAACCCGCAGAATCTCCTCAATGGTGGTCAGTCCCGCGGCCACCTTTTGCGCCCCGCTCAGCCGCAGTGACTTCATGCCATCCTTGTAGGCATCCAGCCGCAGCTGTTCCAGCTCGCTGCGGTCGTTGATCTGGCCGGCGATGGTGCGGGACAGGCCCAGGATCTCGTAGACGCCGGCGCGGCCGAGGTAGCCGGTGTCCCGGCACTCCAGGCAGCCTACGGGCTGGTAGACCCGCTTGGGTTTGGGTGCCTTCCATGGGCGGGTCAGGGCGGTCCAGGCTTCCTCCTCCAGTGGCCCGGGCTTCTTGCAGTGCGGGCACAGCAGTCGCACCAGGCGCTGGGCCATGGCGCCGATGACCGTGGCGCGGATCAGGTAGGGCGGTATGCCCAGTTCCAGCATCCGGGTGAACGCACTGGGGGCGTCGTTGGTGTGCAGGGTGGACAGTACCAGGTGGCCGGTAAGGGCGGCCTGTACGGCCATTTCCGCGGTTTCCAGATCGCGGATCTCGCCGATCATGATGATGTCCGGGTCCTGCCGTAACAGGGCACGCACGCCGGAGGCGAAGGTCAGGTCGATGTTGTGCTGTACCTGCATCTGGTTGAACGCCGGCTCCACCATCTCGATGGGATCCTCGATGGTGCAGATGTTCTGGTCCGGCGAGGCCAGCTGCTTCAGCGTGGAGTAGAGCGTGGTGGTCTTGCCGGAACCGGTGGGCCCGGTGACCAGTACGATGCCGTGGGGGCGGCTGGTCATCTCGTGCCAGCGCTCCCGGTCCTCGGCGGAGAAGCCGAGCTGTTCGAAGGTCTTGAGCAGCACTTCCGGGTCAAAGATCCGCAGCACCATCTTCTCGCCAAAGGCCGTGGGCATGGTGGCCAGGCGCAGTTCAACTTCACTGTTGTCCGGCTTGCGGGTCTTGATACGGCCATCCTGGGGGCGGCGTTTCTCCGCCACGTTGAGGCGGCCGAGGATCTTCAGGCGACTGGTAACCGCCACGCCCACCTGTTCCGGAAACTCATAGACGTTGTGCAGCACGCCATCAATGCGGAAACGCACACGGGTGACCTCCCGCCGGGGCTCGATATGGATGTCGCTGGCCCGCTGTTCGAAGGCGTATTGCAGCAGCCAGTCGACAATCTTGACCACATGCTGATCGTTGGCGTCGTGGCTGGTGCCCTGGCCGATATCCAGTAGCTGCTCGAAGTTGTGCAGGTTGCCGGAGCCACGAGCCTGCTGGCCGCCGGCCTTGTTGACCGAGTTGGCAAGCTGATAGAACTCCACCGTGTAGCGGCGGATGGACTCCGGGTTGGCCACCACGCGCTTGAGGGGCCGCTGCAGCACGTGGCGCAGGTTGGCTTCCCAGTCGCGTTTGAAGGGTTCCGCGCTGGCAATTACCGCTTCATCGTCGGTCACCTCCACGGCCAGGATGTGATGGCGCTGGGCAAAGGCGTAGGACATGGCCCGGGCGATGGCCGGGGCATCAATCTTGAGGGGGTCAATGTGGTAGTAGGGCTGGCCGGCCCATTCCGACAGCCAGCGGGTCAGCCGTTCCAGGTCCAGGGTGCGATGGTCGCGCAGGCTGGTGAGCCCGGCAATGGCGATCACTTCCAGCGGGTGCCTGGCCTCCACGCTGGCGCCCAGGTTGGCAGACAGTACGCGCTCGGCGTCTTCGCGGTCGACTTCACCAGTGTCCGCCAGGGCGTTGCACAGTTCCCGCAGGGTCAGGGTGTGCTCCGGGCGGGTCTCGCGGGCCAGGGTTTCTGCCATGAACTACCTCATGTCTGGGGTCAGGGAGCGATCAGGGCCGGTTCACCTTAAGGTGAACCATGGCGACAGTAAACAGTGACCCGCTGAGCACGGCCATCACTACGGGCATCGGCGCCCCTTCGCTCAGCCAGGCGCTGACCACCGCCTGAGTAAAGTAGAAGATCAGCACAAAGCTCATCCAGATATAACCGCGGTTGTGGCCTCTGAACACCACCCCGGCAAAGGGCAGCAGCGGCAGCAGTTTTACCGCCAGCATCAGCGGCACCGATACGTCGTCCACCTGGTCGGGCCAGAAAGTGGTAACAACCAGCAGCACCAGGAACAGAGTATAGAGCCCGGCGGACAGGGCACGGGTCTTTTTTGCGTTTTCAGAATACAGCATGGAATGTCCTGACAGGGTAGCAGGTGGTTGGTTCCGGCGGATCAGTCCGCAAGTTTGGTGGCCAGCCGGGCGAGGCGTTCGCCGAAGGTCTGGCAGATGGCCTTTTCATCATCCGTTAGTGGATTCTCCGCTTCGGTGCCACCCCAGTGGGATGGCCCGTAGGGCGTGCCGCCCGCACGAGTTGTGGCCAGTGCTTTCTCACTGTAGGGCACGCCGCACAGCACCATGCCGTGGTGCAGCAGCGGCATCATCATGGTGAGAATGGTCGACTCCTGACCGCCATGGAGGCTGCCGGTGGAGGTAAAGGCACCGGCGGGTCGTCCGGCGAGTGTGCCACTGGCCCACAGATCACCGGTACCATCGAGAAAGTACTTCAGCGGTGCGGCCATATTGCCGAACCGTGTCGGGCTGCCGATGGCCAGTCCGGCGCAATCGGCCAGATCGGCGCGGGTTGCCCAGGGGGCGCCGTCATCCGGCACGGCCGGTTGCGAGGCCTCGGTATCCGGTGATACCGACGGCACGGCGCGGATCCGCGCTTCGATACCGTCAACCCGTGCAACGCCCCGGGCAATCTGACGGGCCAGGGCTGCGGTCTGGCCCGTGCGGCTGTAGTAAAGGACGAGTACGTAGGGCAGCTCTGGCTGGCCGTTGGGCATGATGGACTCCTCGAGTCAGGGCGGTGAGTGCGAAACGTCAGAGCAGGGTGAGAACCTGCTCCGGTGGGCGCCCCATGGCAGCCTTGCCCCGATGGGTGACAATGGGGCGCTCAATCAGCTTCGGGTTCGCGCTCAGAGCCTGCAGCAATTGCCCGTCGGTCAGCGACGGATTGTCCAGACCCAGTTCCTTGTATTCGCTTTCCTTTACCCGGATGATATCCCGCACGGAGCAGCCCAGGGCGTCCACCAGTACCGCCAGTTCGTCAGGCGTCGGTGGGGTTTCCAGATACTTCAGCACCTCCGGCTGGAGACCGTTTTCCTTCAGCAACGCCAGGGTCTGGCGGGACTTGGAACAGCGAGGGTTGTGAAAGATGCGGGTGTGTTCAGGCAAGGTTCTGGTGTCAGCCATGTCGGTTTTCTGTTCTCTGCCAGTGGTAACCATGGAATACATACGCGAAAGGCTGCCAAGTCTATCAGGAGGAGTGATGGGGAAGCACCCTGTTGTCCGGATTCTTGCCTCTGTTCTGGCGCTGGTGCTGGTGGGGTGCAGTGAGCCGGAGCCGCCATCCGCTGCCGGCGCCGGTAACCCGGCGTTCGCCACCGCGGCGGGAGAGTCCATCGAATGGGCCTCATTGCGGGGCGAGTGGGTACTGGTCAACTACTGGGCCGAGTGGTGCAAGCCCTGCCTGGAGGAAATTCCGGAACTGAACGACGTTGACGCCCACGAAGGCATCACGGTGCTGGCCGTGAACTTTGATGGTGTTTCCGGCGAAGAGCTGGTGGAGCTTGGTCAGCGCATGGGCATCGGTTTCACCATGCTGGCGGATAATCCGGCGCCGGCACTGGGCTGGGATATGCCCCAGGGGCTTCCCGCCACCTTTGTGGTAGCGCCGGACGGCGAGCTGAAGGACACCTTGATGGGGGCGCAGACAGAAGCGGATCTGATGGCCCTGATGAAACGGGACTGAACGAGCCCCATGCGATAGAATCCCCCTTTGGAACGATCACCGGGAACACGAGTTTTATGAGCCAGAATTTTGTCCACCTCCGCGTCCACTCCGAGTATTCCATGGTGGACGGGCTGATCCGGGTCAAACCATTGATCAACCGGGTGAAGGAGCTGGGCATGCCCGCCGTGGGGCTGACCGAGCAGTCCAATATGTGCTCGCTGGTGCGCTTCTACAAGGCCGCCATGGGCGCTGGTGTCAAGCCCATCCCGGGGGCGGACCTGTGGCTGGAGAATCCGGACGAGCCGGACAACCCCTTCCGTCTGACCCTGCTGGCGCAGAATCAGGACGGCTACCTCAACCTCACCGAAATCATCTCTCTGGGCTATACCGAAGGTCAGCGCTTCGGGAAGCCGATTATTCGCCGGGAGTGGCTGGAAACCCGCCGTGACGGCCTGATCGCGATCTCCGGTGGCAAGATGGGCGACGTCGGCAAGGCCCTGCTGGCGGGCAAGCCGGAACTGGCCCGGGAACGCCTGCGCTACTGGATGGAGCTCTACCCGGACAGCTACTACCTGGAACTGCAGCGCACCGGTCGCGCCGGTGACGAGGATTGTCTGCACGTCTGTGTCGAACTGGCGGCGGAAGCCGGCTGCCCGGTGGTGGCCACCAACGACGTGCACTTCCTTGACCAGGAAGACTTCGAGGCCCATGAGGCCCGGGTCTGCATCGGCGAGAGCCGGACCCTGGCGGACCCGCGCCGGGATCGCCGCTTCAGCGATCAGCAGTACCTGCGCAGCGCCGAGGAGATGGTCGAGCTGTTCGAGGACATTCCCGAAGCCATCGAAAACACCGTGGAGATTGCCCGCCGCTGCAGTGTGCCGGTGCGCATGGGTGAGCACTTCCTGCCCAACTACCCGATTCCCGATGGCATGACCATGGACGAGTTCTTCCGCAAGGTGTCGGAAGAAGGCCTGGAGGATCGTCTTGCCACCTTCCTCAGCCCTGATGACCCGGAGTATGACGAGAAGCGGGCCACCTACTACAAGCGGCTGAATTTCGAGCTGGATATCATCATCCAGATGGGGTTCCCGGGCTACTTCCTGATCGTGATGGACTTCATCAAGTGGGCCAAGAACAACGGCGTACCGGTGGGCCCGGGCCGGGGTTCCGGTGCCGGCTCGCTGGTGGCCTATGCCCTGCTGATTACCGACCTGGACCCGCTGCAGTATGACCTGCTGTTCGAGCGCTTCCTTAACCCGGAGCGGGTCTCCATGCCCGACTTTGATGTGGACTTCTGCATGGAAGGCCGCGACCGGGTCATCGACTATGTAGCCGACAAATACGGTCGCGAGGCGGTATCCCAGATCATCACTTTCGGCACCATGGCCGCCAAGGCGGTGGTGCGGGACGTGGCGCGGGTACAGGGCAAGTCCTACGGCCTGGCCGACCGGCTGTCCAAGATGATCCCCTTCGAGCCGGGCATGACCCTGGAGAAGGCCCTGGAGCAGGAAGAACCGCTGCGTGATTTCCTGGGGCAGGACGAGGAGGCCCAGGAAATCTGGGAAATGGCCCTCAAGCTGGAAGGCATCTGCCGTAACGCCGGCAAGCACGCCGGCGGCGTGGTCATCGCGCCCACCAAGATCACCGATTTCTCGCCCCTGTACTGTGATGATGAGGGCGGCAGCCTGGTAACCCAGTTCGACAAGGGGGATGTGGAAGACGCCGGCCTGGTGAAGTTCGACTTCCTGGGGCTGCGGACCCTGACCATCATCGACTGGGCCCTGAAGATGATCAATCCCCGCCGTGAAAAGCGGGGTGAACAGGCACTGGACATCAATGACATTCCCCTGGACGACGTACCGTCCTTCGACATGCTGAAAAAGGCGGAAACCACCGCCGTGTTCCAGCTGGAATCCCGGGGCATGAAAGACCTGATCCGGCGCCTGCAGCCGGACTCACTGGAAGACATGATTGCCCTGGTGGCGCTGTTCCGTCCCGGCCCGTTGCAGTCCGGCATGGTGGATGACTTCATCGACCGGAAGCACGGTCGCCAGCCGGTGTCATTTCCCCACCCGGACTACCAGTATGAGGGCCTGAAACCGGTGCTGGAGCCCACCTACGGGGTTATCCTGTACCAGGAGCAGGTCATGCAGATCGCCCAGGTGATGGCCGGGTACACCCTGGGCGGCGCCGACATGCTGCGCCGGGCCATGGGCAAGAAGAAACCCGAGGAAATGGCCAAGCAGAAGGCCATCTTCCTGGACGGCTGCGCCAACAATGGCATCGACAAGACCCTGGCGGAGAACATCTTCGACCTGGTAGAAAAATTTGCCGGCTACGGCTTCAACAAGTCCCACTCGGCCGCGTACGCCCTGGTGTCCTACCAGACCCTGTGGCTGAAGGCCCACCATCCCGCGGAGTTCATGGCGGCGGTGCTTACCGCTGATATGCAGAACACCGACAAGGTGGTGACCCTGGTGGAAGAGTGCCGGGCCATGGGGCTCGACCTGGTGCTGCCGGACGTAAGCACCTCCGAGTACACCTTCACGGTCAATGACGAAGGCCAGATTGTTTACGGTCTCGGCGCCATAAAGGGATTGGGTGAAGGCCCCATACAGAGCATTGTGGAGGCTCGCCAGGAGGGTGGTGCCTATAAGGACCTGTTTGACTTCTGTTGCCGGGTGGACCTGAAAAAGGTCAACAAACGCGCCCTGGAAGCGCTGATCCGCGCCGGTGCGGTGGACAAGCTGGGCCCCGGCCGGTCGCAGATGATGGCCAGCATCGACAAGGCCATCCAGCAGGCGGGGCAGCAGTCACGCAATGAATCCGCCGGCATGACCGACATGTTCGGCGATATCCTTGGCGGTGACGAAGGAGTCGATCCCTTTGCCGACGTGGCCCATGTGCGGGAGTGGACGGAGAAGGTACGGTTGAAGGCTGAAAAAGACACCCTCGGTCTTTACCTCACCGGTCACCCGTTCGACGAATACGAGAAGGAAGTGCGCCGTTTCGTGCGCTCGGCGATCGCCGATGTCCAGCCAGCCCGGGCGCCGCAGCGGGTGGCGGGCCTGATCGTGGCCCAGCGCACCATGAAGACCCGCACCGGCTCCACCATGTGCTTTGTCACCCTGGACGATCGCAGTGGCCGCATCGAGGCGACCCTGTTCTCGGAGGCGTTCAACGAGAACCGGGAGCTGCTGCAGTCGGACCAGGTGATCGTGCTGGAAGGGCAGGTGAGCCACGACGACTATTCCGGGCAGATAAAGATGCGGGTCAGTTCCGTGATGGACGTGGCCACGGCCAGGCAGTCCTTCAGTCGGGGGCTGCAGCTGCGACTGGACGCGAAGCAGTTGCAGAATGGCCTGCTGGACAAGCTCGACAGCACCCTGCGACCGTTCCGCAGTCAGGGTAGCCCGGTGTGGATCGAGTACGTGAGCGATAACGCCAGTACCCGTATCGAACTGGGGGAAAACTGGCGTGTGCAGCCGGACGACAACCTGCTGTACGAGCTGAAATACCTGGTGGGAGATAACCAGGTGGAACTGGTCTATGATTAAGGCTGACTGAAGGTCAGGTGTCACACTCAGACCAAGGTCCGCTTTTTTAACGGCCCCTGCGTTGTTATCGTTACCCTAAATTCCAAGCTGGTGCCTCTAGCTGGCGCTGAACAAAAAAGTTGATGGAACACCATGAACCCTAATTACCTGGACTTCGAACAGCCCATTGCCGACCTGGAAGCCAAGATTGAAGAGCTGCGGATGGTGGGCAACGACACCGAAATCAACATCACTGACGAGATCAACCGGCTCAGGACCAAGAGCGTCAATCTTACCGAGAGTATCTTCTCGGACCTGAAGTCGTGGGACGTGGCCCGTCTGGCCCGGCACCCCCGTCGCCCCTATACCTTTGACTACCTTGACATGATGTTCGAGGATTTCGACGAACTGCATGGTGACCGCACCTATGCCGATGACAAGTCGATTGTCGGTGGTACCGCCCGCCTTGACGGCAAGCCGGTGATGGTGATCGGCCACCAGAAGGGCCGCGAGGTTCGCGAAAAGGTGCGCCGCAATTTCGGTATGCCCCGGCCCGAGGGCTACCGCAAGGCCCTGCGCCTGATGGAAATGGCCGAGCGCTTCCGCATGCCGGTACTGACCTTTATCGACACGCCGGGAGCCTACCCGGGTATCGGTGCCGAGGAGCGCGGCCAGAGCGAGGCCATCGCCCGCAACCTGGCGGTGATGTCACGGCTGAAAACCCCGATCCTGTCCAGCGTGGTGGGCGAGGGTGGCTCCGGGGGCGCCCTCGCCATCGGTGTCTGTGATCATCTGTACATGCTGCAGTATTCCACCTACGCGGTTATTTCCCCGGAGGGCTGTGCCTCCATCCTCTGGAAGAGCGCGGACCATGCCTCAACGGCCGCCGAGGCCATGGGTGTGACTGCCAACCGTCTGAAAGAACTGGGTATCGCGGACACGGTTGTCAAGGAACCGCTGGGTGGCGCGCACCGTAACCCCCAGGAAATGGCCGACAATCTCAAGGAAGAACTGCTCAAGGGACTGCACGAATTCGGCAGCCTCAGCCAGGAAGAACTGGTGGCCCGGCGCTACGAGCGCCTGACCCGCTATGACACAGGGCGGTAAACAGCCGCCCGACGCCTTTCCGCCGGAATTGCTGGCGCCCCTGGAGGCGCTGGCGGCTTCCGGGCCCGTCAGGGTCGCCCTTTCCGGCGGCCTCGACTCCATTGTCCTGCTCCACCTGGCCTGTCATGTGTTTGCTCGTCGGCCGGAAATCCTGTCAGCGATTCATGTCAATCATCAGCTGCAGCCCGATGCGTCACACTTCGAATCCCGGTGCCGCCAGATCTGCGAGCAGCTGGGTGTGCCGCTGGAGGTGGTCCGTGTCCGCGTGGACGACAGCCCGGGCAGTATCGAAACCCGGGCCAGGGACGCCCGTTACCGGGTGTTTTCGGAGCGGCTGGTGCCGGGTGAAGTCCTGTTGATGGCGCACCACCAGGATGATCAGGAAGAAACCCTGCTGTTCCGTTTCCTGCGTGGCTCGGGTGTGCGCGGGCTGGGGGGGATGCCGGCGGAGCGGACCCTGGGGCGTGGGCGGCTGGTCCGGCCCTGGCTGCAGGTGCCCCGCCGGCTGCTGCGGCAACAGGCCCTGAGTGCATGCTGGTCCTGGGTGGAGGACCCCACCAATGCCGACGACGGGTTCGATCGCAACTTTCTGCGACACCGGATTCTTCCGGTGCTGCGTGAACGCTGGCCGCAACTGGATCGCCGCCTGCTCGCGACCGCCCGGGCCTGTCGCGAGAGCGCCGAGCTGGCAGATCTGCTGGCGGAGTCCCACTATCAGCAACTGGAGGCAGGCCGGGACCGGCTCAGCCTGTCCGGGGTCAGGGCGTTGCCGTTGGTGGCCTGCCGCAATCTGTTGCAGTGGTGGCTGGGTGACTCTCTGGACCGGTCACTGGGGGACAGCGAGATCCGTGACCTGCTGGACTCATCGGACGACGCCAGCCCGGAGATCCTGGCGGGTGAATTTGCCCTGCGTCGGTTTCAGGACCATATTTACCGGGTGCCCCGGGTGCGGGCGCCACTGGTGGGCGATCAGCCGTTGCTGGCGAATGAGTGGGTGACGGATGGCGATTACTGTCTCTGCCTGCGTTGCCATGGTGATATTGATAAAGTCCCGCAACTGCGGCTCGGCCACCGCCGTGGTGGCGAGCGACTCAGGCCGGGTCCGGAAGGTCAGAGCCGGCCCCTGAAGAAATGGCTTCAGGAGCAACAGGTGCCGCCCTGGGAACGGAACCGGTTGCCACTGGTGTTCCAGGGCAACGGTGAACTGGTGGCGATCGCTGACCTGTGGTCTGCCCCGGACGTGGCGGGAGACGAGCCGGAAAATGGCTGGTGGCTGGATATACGGCAACAATGAGGGAGTCGGTCCGGTGGGCGCCTGGATAACTTTTTGCGTCCGCCGCGGATTGAGCAGCCGGGGGCTTTCTGGTAATCTGACGTCCCATCTCGAGATGACAATCTCCCTCCGATACTGAACCTGATAATCACGGAATCTGCATGACGCGTTATATTTTCGTCACCGGCGGTGTTGTGTCCTCATTGGGGAAAGGGATCGCGTCAGCCTCCCTGGCGGCAATCCTGGAAGCGCGTGGCCTGAAGGTCACCATTCTCAAGCTGGACCCCTATATCAATGTGGACCCGGGCACCATGAGCCCGTTCCAGCATGGTGAGGTCTTCGTTACCGAAGACGGTGCAGAAACCGACCTGGATCTGGGCCACTACGAGCGGTTTATCCGCACCCCCATGACCCGCCGCAACAACTTCACCACTGGTCGGGTATACGAAGAGGTGATCCGCAAGGAGCGCCGGGGGGACTATCTCGGTGGAACCGTGCAGGTGATTCCCCATATCACCGATGAAATCAAGCGTCGTGTGGTGGAAGGCGCCGCTGGCGTGGATGTGGCGCTGGTGGAAATCGGTGGCACCGTGGGTGATATCGAGTCGCTGCCCTTCCTGGAAGCCTGTCGTCAGCTCAAGGTGGAAGTCGGCCCGCAGCGCGCCCTGTTCATGCATCTCACCCTGGTGCCCTATATCGCCACCGCCGGCGAGATCAAGACCAAGCCCACCCAGCACTCCGTGAAGGAGATGCGCTCCATCGGCCTGCAGCCGGATATCCTGCTGTGTCGTTCCGAGCACGAGGTGGATGCGGGTTCCCGCCGCAAGATCGCCCTGTTCACCAACGTGGAAGAGCGGGCGGTTATTCCCCTTGAGGACGCCAGTTCGATCTATGCCATACCACGCAAACTCCATGATTTCGGTCTGGATCAGCTGATTATCGAGCGTTTCAATCTCAAGGCCGGTGAAGCCGATCTTGGCGAGTGGGACGCGGTGATGGACGCCATTACCAATCCCCAGCAGGAAATCACCATCGCCATGGTGGGTAAGTACATGGAGTTGCTGGATGCCTACAAGTCGCTGATCGAATCCCTGCTGCACGCCGGCATCAAGACCCGCACCAAGGTTCGCATCGAGTACATCGACTCCGAGGACATCGAGCACAATGGTACCGGCGTGCTGGACAGGGCCGATGCCATCCTCGTGCCGGGTGGCTTTGGCGAGCGGGGCGTGGAAGGCAAGATCACCACCGTGAAGTACGCCCGGGAAAACAAGGTGCCGTATCTGGGCATCTGCCTGGGTATGCAGGTGGCAGTGATTGAATATGCCCGTAATGTCGCTGGCCTGGAAGGCGCCCATTCCAGCGAGTTCCGCGAAAATTCCCCGGCACCGGTGGTGGGCCTGATCACCGAATGGCTGGACTCGACCGGCAAGCGCGAGGAACGCACCGAGGAATCGGATATCGGCGGAACCATGCGACTGGGTGCACAGGACTGTGTAGTGACCGAAGAGTCCACCATCGGCCAGTGTTATGGTCGCAAGATTATTCGCGAGCGTCATCGCCATCGCTATGAGGTGAACAACCATTTCGTGCCTCAGCTGGAGCAGGCCGGCCTGAGAGTGGCCGGTCGTTCCACCGATGGCAAACTGGTGGAAGTGGTGGAAGTGCCGGATCACCCCTGGTTCGTCGCCTGCCAGTTCCATCCCGAGTTTACCTCCACCCCCCGTGACGGACACCCGCTGTTCACCGGGTTCGTGGAAGCCGCACTGAAACACGCCGGGCGCTGAGGCCCCGGCGCTGGCCCATTCAAGGACACGCTGCCATGGCTCAGAACACCGTTTCGGTCGCCGATCTCTCCATCGCCAATGACCAGCCGTTCGTGCTGTTCGGCGGCATGAACGTACTGGAGTCCCGGGACCTGGCCTTCGAAGTGGCCGACGCCTATGTTGATATCACCCGGCGCCTGGGCATTCCCTATGTGTTCAAGGCGTCCTTCGACAAGGCCAACCGGTCATCCATCAATTCCTTTCGTGGACCCGGGCTCGAGCAGGGCCTGCAGTTGCTGGCCGACATCAAGGCGAAATACCGGGTTCCTGTCATTACCGATGTCCATGAGCCGTGGCAGGCGGAACCGGCCGCAGAAGTCTGTGACATTATCCAGCTACCCGCCTTCCTCAGTCGTCAGACCGATCTGGTTGTGGCCATGGCGAAGACCGGCGCGGTCATCAATATCAAGAAAGGCCAGTTCCTGGCGCCCCGGGAAATGGCCCACATCATCCGCAAGTGCGAGGAAGCCGGCAACGACCGGCTGATTCTCTGTGAGCGCGGCACCAGCTTCGGCTACAACAACCTGGTGGTGGACATGCTCGGCTTCGGTCAGATGAAGGCGCTGGGTGTGCCGGTGTTCTTCGACGTGACCCATGCCCTGCAGATGCCCGGTGGCCAGTCGGATTCCGCTGGCGGTCGTCGTGCCCAGGTGGTGGATCTGGCCCGGGCAGGCATGTCCCAGGGGCTGGCGGGACTGTTCCTGGAGGCGCACCCGGATCCCGACAGGGCCCTGTGCGACGGCCCCTGTGCCCTGCGACTGAACCAGCTGGAGCCGTTCCTGAAGCAGATGAAGGCCATGGATGAACTGGTCAAGGGCTTTGAACCCCTCGATACGGCCTGAGGTTGCCCGCGGGCAAGGCCATGATTTTCTGTTTGATACCTTAAGTCAGATATTTCCGGAGATTGAAAAGCATGACCAAAATCGCTGATATCAAGGCCCGCGAGATCCTGGATTCCCGCGGCAACCCGACCGTGGAAGCCGACGTAATCCTCGAGGATGGCACCCTCGGCCGGGCCTGCGCGCCTTCCGGTGCCTCCACCGGTTCACGGGAAGCGCTGGAGCTTCGCGATCAGGACAAGGGTCGCTATCTGGGCAAGGGTGTCACCAGGGCGGTGTCTGCCGTCAAGGGTGATATCCGCAACGCACTGGTAGGCCGGGACGCGGCAGATCAACGGGCGCTCGATCAGATCATGATTGATCTGGACGGCACTGACAACAAGGCCAACCTGGGCGCCAACGCGATCCTCGCGGTCTCCCTGGCGGCGGCCAAGGCAGCTGCCATCTCCCTGGGCAAGCCCCTGTACGAGCATATTGCCGATGTGAACGGGTCTGCCGGCCAGTACTCCATGCCGGTACCCATGATGAATATCCTCAACGGCGGCGAGCATGCCGACAACAATGTGGATATCCAGGAATTCATGGTGCAGCCGGTATCGGCCACGAACTTTGCCGAAGCCCTGCGCATGGGCGCCGAAATTTTCCACAGTCTCAAGAAGGTACTGAAGAGTCAGGGCCTCAATACCGCCGTGGGTGACGAGGGTGGCTTTGCTCCCGATCTGCCGTCCAACGAAGCCGCACTGGCGGTGATCCAGGAGGCTGTGGAGGCCGCCGGCTACAAGCTGGGCACGGATGTGACCCTGGCTCTGGACTGCGCCTCCTCCGAGTTTTACAGGGATGGCCAGTATCAGCTTGCCGGCGAAGGCAAGAACTTCGACTCCGCCGGTTTCACCGACTACCTGGCGGGTCTGTGTGAGCGTTATCCCATCGTCTCCATCGAGGATGGCATGGACGAGAGCGACTGGGACGGCTGGAAGGTGCTCACCGACAAGCTGGGCAGCAAGGTGCAGCTGGTGGGCGACGACCTGTTTGTGACCAACACCCGCATTCTCGAGGAAGGCATCGGGAAGGGTGTCGGCAACTCCATCCTGATCAAGTTCAACCAGATCGGCAGCCTGTCCGAGACCCTGGACGCCATCAAAATGGCGCAGGATGCCGGCTACACCGCGGTGATCTCACACCGCTCCGGTGAAACCGAGGACACCACGATTGCCGATCTGGCCGTGGCGACCTGTGCCGGACAGATCAAGACCGGCTCGCTGTGTCGCTCCGACCGCGTAGCCAAGTACAACCAGTTGCTGCGTATCGAGGAAGCTCTTGGCGGAAAGGCCGCCTATCGTGGCCTTAGCGAGATCAAGGGTCAGGGTTAACATGAAATAACAGTCGTTAGTGCATGATTGCGCTGACTAGGCTAGACTCTTTGAGCCGTCGGTGGTTGCGGGTTATCCTGCTGCGCCGACGGTTTTGTGGCTTCAGGGCAGGGAAGTGCCGGAGTAAAGGGCCAAGCGTCCTTTGCCACCGCATGGCCCGTTGGCACACTGGTAATAATGGCGAATAACGCTCCGGACCAATGGAATAACGGAATCGTACAATGAAGGTGCTCTGGTCCATTATGGTGATACTGATTGTCCTGCTACAGGTGCGCCTGTGGGTAGGAGAAGGCAGTTATGCCCAGGTCTGGGGCCTGAGCGAAACCATTGACGAGCAACGCCGTGAAAACGCCAGGCTTGCGGCCCGGAATGAACGTCTCTTTGCCGAAGTGCGCAACCTGGGCTCGGCTCAGGGCGCCGTAGAGGAACGTGCCCGCAAGGACCTGGGGCTGATCCGCGATGATGAAACCTTCTTCCTGGTCTTGGAGCCCTAGTGTTAAGGCACACTAAAAGGTTCCCTGTTGTCTATGAATGCCCACCGTTTCTGGTTGGTCGTGCCTGCCGCCGGCATTGGCCAGCGCATGCAGTCTGCCGTTCCCAAGCAATACCTGACCCTCGCTGACCGATTCCTGCTGGATGTCACGCTTTCACGCCTGCTTGCCGCCTGTGCCTGGGAAGGCTGCGTGGTGCCGCTGCATCCGGAAGACCGGTGGTGGCGCCACAGTGAGAGTGCAGCGGACGGCCGTATCGAGACCTGCGCCGGTGGAGCCGAGCGGGTTGACTCGGTGATCGCGGCGCTGCGTCATCTGGAGGGCCGTGCCGGCGACCAGGACTGGGTGCTGGTACACGATGTGGCACGGCCCTGTGTTCACCGGAGTGACCTGCACCGACTGAGAAACGAGCTGGCTCCGGATAGCGTTGGTGGACTGCTGGCGGCTCCGGTCTCCGATACCGTCAAGCAGGTGGCGCCTGGCTCTGACCGGGTCAGTGGAACGGCGGATCGACGCCAGTTGTGGCGAGCTTTTACGCCTCAGATGTTTCGTTACGGTGATCTGCTGCCGGCCCTGGAAACGGGTGCGCGCGAGCATGCCGGAGCTATCACCGATGAAGCATCCGCCATGGAACTGGCCGGCTGGCGGCCCCGGGTTGTGGCGGGGCGTACCGACAACATCAAGATTACCGTACCGGAGGACCTGGCGCTGGCCGAGTTTATTCTCGCCCGCCAGGACGCCGGGTAACTCCATTCAGTTCAGGCAGGTGTCATGAGAATAGGCCAGGGTTTTGATGTCCATGGGTTCTGTGAAGGCTCACAGATCATCATCGGTGGTGTCCCCATCGCGCACGATAAGGGCCTCAGGGCTCATTCCGATGGAGACGTACTGCTCCACGCCGTTGCCGATGCCCTGCTCGGGGCGGCGGCACTGGGTGACATTGGCCATCTGTTTCCGGACACCAGTGCCGAGTGGGCAGGCGCCGACAGCCGGGTCCTGCTGCGGGAAGTACGCCGACAGATCGCCGAGCGCGGCCTGAGAGTGGTTAACCTTGATAGCACCATTATTGCCCAGGCGCCGAAGATGGCTCCCCACGTGGATGCCATGCGCCAGCACATTGCCGAGGACCTGGGCATCGCCATGGACCATGTCAGCGTCAAGGCAACCACCACTGAAAAACTGGGCTTCACCGGCCGCGGGGAAGGCATTGCCTGTCAGGCCATCTGTCTTCTGGATGAGCAACGTTCATGAGTGGCTGGCAGCTCGAGTGGCCTGTTCCGGGGGGGAAGCCCGAAGCTTCGGCCCACCTCAAACATTATCCCGGGGACTTCCGGGTGACCGAATTGCTGGATACCGGTGGTCCGCTAAAGGAGCTGGAGACTCAGCAATCCCTGACGGTCCCGGGGCAGGGCGAGCACCTGTTGATCTACCTGGAGAAGACCGGCGACAACACGCCCTGGGTGGCCCGGCGTCTGGGTGAGCTTGCCGGCTGCGGTGATAGCGGCGTGGGCTATAGCGGGCTCAAGGATCGCCATGCGGTGACACGCCAATGGTTCAGTGTGCAGCGCCCCGGCATGGAGGCGGAGGATGAGGCCTTTATCCGGACGCTTCAGTCGCACTGGCCGGTGCTGGCGGTGGCCCGCCGCGGTCGCAAGCTGCGGCGGGGAGAGCATCATGGCAACCACTTTGATATACGCCTGCGAGCGCTGACCGGCGACCCGACGATACTGGAACAACGGCTCAACATGGTGTCCCGCCAGGGTTGCCCCAACTATTTCGGTCTGCAGCGGTTTGGTCACCACGGCAGCAACCTGGACAGGGCAGTGGCCATGGCCGAACGGCCTGTCCGTCGGCGCCGTGGGCGCAAGTCGGTGGGGGGCCGGGACGGGCTGTATTTTTCCGCTGCCCGTTCCTGGCTGTTCAACCAGGTTCTGGCCGAGCGGGTCAATCAGGAAAACTGGTTACAGCGACTGGATGGTGAACCCGACGAGGTTCCCACCGGCCCCCTGTGGGGTGACGGCGGCACGGTAGCCGGGGGAGCACAGGGCATGCTCGAGCGTGAAGTGGTCGCCCGCTCTCCGGCCGTCGAGGCAGTATTTGCGAGCACACGGATGGCCCCGGAGCGCCGCCCGCTGATTCTGATGCCGTCGGACCTGGCGTGGTCCCTGTCGGAGCAGGAGGGCGACCGGTTTCTGGATCTGTCGTTCACCCTGGCCCCCGGTCAGTACGCCACTACCATGCTCTCGTCCGTGGTCACGCTGCTGTCAGGGTCCTGAGCGAGTTACCCGTTTTTTTGCGAGGCAATTTGCCAGAACGGCAGGTTCATGACACAAATGTCATCGTTTATCCGTTAGAATCCTGACCTGGGTTTTTACACTATTGCGGTGCCAGCAGCCACAGGCGCCAACACAACATTATGCGGAGAGACTGGAAATCGTGCGTATCTTGCTGTCGAACGATGATGGGGTTTATTCCCCCGGCCTGGTGGCCCTCCATGCAGGCCTGGAAGGGCTGGCGGACATGGAGGTGGTTGCACCGGACCGTGACCACAGTGGTGCCAGCAATTCCCTGACCCTGAATCGTCCGCTGACGGTGGATCAGCACCCTGGCGGTTTCCGCTCCGTGGACGGTACGCCCACTGACTGCGTGCACCTGGCGGTGAATGGCCTTTTTGACGAGCCCTTCGACCGGGTGGTTTCCGGCATCAACACCCACGCCAACCTGGGTGACGATATTATCTACTCCGGCACCGTTGCCGCCGCCACCGAGGGCCGCCACCTGGGCCTGCCGGCTATCGCGGTTTCCCTGGTCAACAATGGCCACTTCCACTACGAAACCGCCGCCCGGGTGGTACGCACCTTACTGGAGCGGGATAACTGGCCCGATCTGGGTGGCCGCTGCATTCTGAACGTGAATGTGCCGGATGTGCCCTGGGAGTCTATCGCCGGGTTCCGGGTAACGCGCCTTGGCCATCGGGGTCGTGCCGAGGGGGCCGTCCCCATGACCTGTCCCCGGGGCAAGGCCCGCTACTGGATCGGCGCTGCGGGCGAGGGCGCGGATGCCGGGCCGGGCACGGATTTTCACGCTGTCGGCGAGAACTACGTGTCCATTACGCCAGTCCATATCGACATGACCAAGCATGATGCCTTGTCATCATTGAGGAGCTGGGTGGAGGCCGGAAGCTGATGGTGGCTATCGACGGAATCGGTATGACTTCACGCCGCACCCGCCTGCGGCTGATTCAACGGTTGCGGGAAGCCGGCATCCGGGACGAACGGGTACTGGGTGTGATGGAGGAAGTGCCGCGACATATCTTTGTGGATGAAGCCCTGTCCCACCGCTCCTATGAAGATACCGCACTACCCATCGGTAACAACCAGACCCTTTCTCAACCCTACATCGTGGCACGCATGACCGAGGTGCTGATGAGCGCCAACCCGAAAAAGGTGCTAGAGCTGGGGACCGGGTCCGGTTACCAGACCGCCATCCTGGCCAGGCTCTGTGACGAGGTGTACAGCGTTGAGCGGATCAAGGCCCTGCAGGATCAGGCGCGGGAGCGGATGCACCTGCTGAAGCTGCGTAACGTGATGCTGCGGCTGGCCGACGGCCCCATGGGCTGGCCGGACCGGGGCCCGTATGACGGTATTCTCGTTACCGCAGCGCCCCGGGTGTTGCCGCAGGAACTGCTGGACCAGCTGGCAGACGGCGGTGTCATGGTGGCACCGGTCGGTGAGGAACGGCAGGTACTGGTCAAGGTAACCCGGGAGGGGGATCAGTTCCACACCGAGGAAATGGAACCGGTGCGGTTCGTCCCTCTGCTGGGTGGAGTGGTTCGTTGAAAGGACTCCGGCAACATGCAGGAATCTTTATCCGCGGCGTGGCCATGGGCGCCGCTGATGTGGTGCCGGGGGTGTCCGGCGGTACCATCGCCTTCATTACCGGCATCTACTTCCGACTTCTCGGAGCCATTGGTGCGGTGCCTTCCGCGTTCTTTCTGTCCTTTGTCAGGGGGCATTGGCGCCGGTTCTGGCACGAGATCGACGGAACCTTCCTGGTAACGCTTCTTGCCGGCATACTGGTCAGTATTGCCACCCTGGCCAACCTGATTACCCGCGCCCTTGATACCTATCCCGTTGCCCTGTGGAGTTTTTTCTTTGGCCTTATTGTGGCGTCTGTGTGGCATGTGCTGGGGCAGATGAATGAACGTCGCTGGTGGCTGGCCATTCCGGTGGCGCTGGGGGCGGCCTTTGCCTGGTGGGTAACAACCCTGTCGGCCAGTCAGGTCGACCCCGGGGCACTGGTGTTTTTTCTCTCCGGTGCACTGGCCATCTGCGCCATGATCCTGCCGGGGTTGTCCGGCAGTTTCATCCTGTTGATTCTGGGTATGTACGGGCCGGTTCTGGCCGCGGTGCGGGAAGTGGATCTGGCCCTTATCGGGCTGTTCCTGGGGGGCTGTCTGGCCGGGTTGCTCAGCTTTGCCCGTTTGCTGGGCGTGGTCCTGCGCAAGGCTCATGATCTGGTGTTGGCGATATTGACCGGTTTCATGGTGGGGGCCCTGAACCGTGTCTGGCCCTGGCAAGAGGTGGTCCGCTGGCGCACCAGCAGCGGTGGAGATCAGGTACCCCTGGAGCAGGTCAGTGTCTCGCCAATGCGTTATGCAGAAGTGACAGGCGAGCCTGCACAGATTACCGTAGCCATTGTGGCGGTACTGGCCGGTCTGGCCATTGTTCTGGCTGGTGAGTGGTTGTCCAGGCGTACCGCCCGGACATCATTGGCAGCATCAGGCATGTGATTTGCTGCCGCTTTTTGCGAAATCCGGGCGATGCAGTTGTGCGACTGGTCACGCAAGGTCTGAGATGAGTGTTACTTTATTGGTGCTTTATCTGTTTCTTTCGGTAACACCCTGCGGCTCCCGGTAACCTGGACATGTTCACAAAAGATGCAATAAATTAAAGGTTTACGGGACCATTGAGAGGATTGTTCCGGCCTGATAGATAATTTCGAGATAAAAACGATATCAATATATCCGTGAATTATAGCATCAGTCAGTGCAAGCCGGGTTCAGCCACCTGCCCGTGCCCTCGCGCCGTATGGATACGAGCCCTTCTGCTGCTGATCCTGGCATCTTTTGCAGTGACCACCCTGACAGGGTGTAACACCTCCGCTATTTATGGTGATCGCAATTACAACCCGCCCGTTTACTGGGGTCGCCACGTGGTCGAGAAGGGAGACACCCTGTACAGCATCGCCTGGCGCTATGGGCGTGATTACCGGGAGCTGGGCAATGCCAACGACATCGACCCGCCATACACCATTCACCCGGGCGAGGTGATCCGTCTTGACCGCAAGGGGCGTGTTCCGGCCAATGCGCCCAAGGTTGCCTCTCGCCCCTCTTCTTCTTCCGGCCGTTCCCGGCCTGCCCCGAGCCCGGAACCGGAGCCCCCACCAAAGGTTACCCGGCAGCCGGATCGTAGTGCCGACCTGTCGACGCAGAGCCAGACCGTGTCCGACATCAACTGGCGCTGGCCACACGTTGGCACCGTAATTGCAAAATATTCCACATCCGGGAAAGTCAATAAAGGTATTGATATTGCCGGTAATTCCGGCGACCCGGTCCGGGCCGCTGCTGAAGGAAACGTGGTTTACGCCGGTAACGGCCTGCTCGGGTACGGTAACCTGATTATCATCAACCACAATGAGCACTACCTGAGTGCATACGCCCATAACCGGCGCATCCTGGTCAAGGAAGGGGAGAATGTGAAGCAGGGGCAGACCATCGCCGAACTGGGGAGTAC
This sequence comes from Marinobacter zhanjiangensis, assembly GCF_014651935.1. GTDB lineage: Bacteria > Pseudomonadota > Gammaproteobacteria > Pseudomonadales > Oleiphilaceae > Marinobacter > Marinobacter zhanjiangensis. Next base: position 288,691 of record NZ_BMXV01000002.1, read on the forward strand.
GGGTACTGATGGCAACAAGCTTCACTTCGAGATCCGCAAAAGCGGTAACCCGGTGGATCCGTTACCCTACCTTCCGCCGCGCTAGGGGACCAGCCTGTTGACAGCGGCGGGTTGATAAAGCTTAACCTGTGATAATGTTGGGAGGTAGCAGAACGTGACATAGTGGGCTTGTTCTTTCTGCGAGATCGGACGAAAGCACGGAGCCACAGAAGAACACAGTGAATTGTCAGTCGCTAACCGGCTGGCCCGAAACGAATTGTCCTGAATCCAGAAGAATCGGAATCGATAACAACGGGGCCCGCAACAAGAAGAATGAGCGGGCGACAATCTGGCAGGCCCGGGAGTGTGAGCATTCCGGTGTCGGGAACTTGCTGACAGGATCATTTGAAAGGCGGGGCTAGAGTTATGTCTGCAGAACCTGAAGAGATGATAATCGATCGTGTTGCTGATGTAGAAGATACCGACGAAGAAGCGGAAACTCAGGAGGTTTCCGCGGAAAACACCTCCACTACCGAGACCACTGCCGCACCTGCGGCCGAGCAGGACTTCACCCCTCACGGTCGATATTTCGGTAACCAGAAGCAACTGGATGCCACCCAGCTTTACCTCAATGAAATCGGTTTCTCGCCATTGCTGACCCCCGAAGAGGAAGTCTACTTCGCGCGTCTGGCCCGCAAGGGAGAGGAGTCTGGCCGCAAGCGAATGATCGAGAGCAACCTGCGCCTGGTGGTCAAGATCGCCCGCCGCTATGTAAATCGGGGGCTGACCCTGCTTGATCTGATTGAAGAAGGCAATCTGGGGCTGATCCGTGCCGTGGAAAAGTTTGACCCGGAGCGAGGTTTCCGGTTTTCCACCTATGCTACCTGGTGGATCCGTCAGACCATTGAGCGGGCCATCATGAACCAGACCCGCACCATTCGCCTGCCCATCCATGTGGTAAAGGAGCTGAACCTTTACCTGCGTGCGGCCCGGGAACTGACCCAGAAGCTGGACCACGAGCCGTCGGCGGAAGAGATCGCCAACCTGGTGGACAAACCGGTCAGTGACGTGGAGCGAATGCTGGGGCTGAACGAACGCGTTGCCTCAATGGATACGCCCATCGGTGCGGGCGGCGAAAAATCCCTGCTGGATACGGTGGCGGATGAGGGCGCCCATGATCCGGCGGACATGTTGCAGGACAATAACCTGTGTAGCTGTCTCGAGAACTGGATTGACCAGCTCAGTGACAAGCAGCAGGAAGTCCTGTCCCGCCGCTTCGGCCTGCGGGGCTATCCCACCAGTACGCTGGAAGAAGTGGGTCGTGAAATCGGACTGACCCGGGAGCGTGTACGGCAGATCCAGGTGGAAGCCCTGCGCCGGCTTCGGGAGATCCTCGAGAAGGAAGGTCTGTCGAGCAACCTGCTGTTCAAGTAATGCCCGACTCAGTATCGTAAAGCCGGCCACGGGCACGCCCGTGGCCGGCTTTTTTGTGATGGAAAATTTGTGATCCGGGTTACTTCAAGTAGTCTCGGACAGGTTTGAATCTCGGTTATCATATCAGCACTATCCCGATGGGTGGGGTACCCCCTGAGGTTTGCGTCTTACCGCTTGTCTCTCAATAATCAAAAACAGGAGTTAACGATGGTTTCACGTTTGATGGCCGTGCTGTGCGGGCTTTGCCTGAGTGTTCTGGTTGCGACCAATGCCGCCGCCGTGGAAGTTGAAGGCGTCAATGTCAGCGAATCGAAGACCGTGGGTGGCACCAGTCTCGTACTGAATGGCGTCGGCGTCAGATCCAAGTTCTTCATTGACCTGTATGTGGCGGCGTTGTACCTGCCGTCAAAGTCATCTGATGAGGCTGCTATCCTGACCGCCGACGAGACCCAGGCAATCGTCCTCCACGTGGTTTCCGGACGCATCAACAGCGACAACATGACCGAAGCGACCCTTGAGGGCTTCGAGAACGCTACCGACGGTAACGTGGCACCCATTCAGCAGGAAGTGGACGAACTGCTGACGGTTTTTGCTGACGAGATCAATGAGGGGGACACCTTTGAACTGGTCTATGTGCCGAACGATGGCGTTCGTGTGATCAAGAACGGCCAGTTAGGCAAAACCATCGGCGACCGCGCCTTCAAGGAAGCCTTGTTCGGTATCTGGCTGGGTGACGAGCCGGCCCAGGGCAGCCTGAAGGACGATATGCTGGATGACTGACTGTTGAATTCTTGTCAGGCCAGAAGAAAGGGCGACCGATTGGTCGCCCTTTTTCGTTCCGGTGCCCCATGGCTACCCGGATATCGGGCATCGAGGCAGTCGTCAGGCCTGCTCCAGGTATTCCCGCTTGTACCTGAACTCGCACAGATCCTCGATAATGCACGCTCCGCACTTTGGTTTGCGAGCGGTGCAGGTGTAGCGGCCATGAAGAATCAGCCAGTGGTGGGCGTCCAGCAGGAATTCTTTCGGCACCAGGCGCATCAGGCGTTTTTCCACTTCCAGTACGTTCTTGCCGGGGGCGATACCGGTGCGGTTGGATACCCGGAAAATGTGGGTGTCCACCGCCATGGCCGGTTCGCCGAAGGCGGTGTTGAGCACCACGTTGGCAGTCTTGCGGCCGACGCCCGGCAGCGCCTCCAGCTCCTCCCGGGTAGCGGGCACCTCGCCGTTATGGCGGTCGATCAGTGCGCGGCAGGTTTTGATAACGTTCTCCGCCTTGCTGTTGAACAGCCCGATGGTCTTGATGTACTCCTTCAGGCCATCAACGCCCAGGGCCAGGATGGCTTCCGGGGTATTGGCCACCGGGTAGAGCCTGGCGGTGGCCTTGTTGACGCCCACATCGGTGGCCTGGGCTGACAGGATAACCGCAATCAGCAGCTCGAAGGGCGTACTGTAGTTCAGTTCCGTGGTGGGGCTGGGGTTGGCCTCCCGCAGCCGGGTAAAGATCTCGATACGTTTTTGTTTGTTCATGGATAACAGTGATAATGGGTGATCAGGAAATATGGCCGGTCACGCGCACGCGTTTGCTGCCTGCGGTGATGGCATCGGTATCGCGGGCCTTGCGCCTTTGCTCAAGTTTGTTGTCGATGCCGTTCTTCAGGGCAATCAGCAGCCCCAGGCCCACAAACGCGCCTGGTGGCAGCACCATGAACAGCATATCCGGATAGTCACGGAAGATGTTGAGGGTCCAGTCGGCAGCCGTCGGCCCGAGCAGCAGGTCCATGTCGGTAAACAGGGTGCCCTGGCCGATCAGCTCTCTCATGCCGCCCAGCACAATCAGCACCGCAAGGAAGCCCAGCCCCATCATGGCGCCGTCCAGCAGCGCCGGCACGGGGGAGACCTTGGAGGCAAAGGCGTCCGCGCGCCCGAGGATCGCACAGTTGGTGACGATCAGCGGGATGAAGATGCCCAGTATCTGATACAGCTCATAGGTGTAGGCCTGCATAAGCAACTCCGCGCAGGTCACGAACGAGGCGATGATCATCACGAAGGCGGGCAGACGCACCGATTCGCTGACAAAATTGCGGATCAGCGATACCGCCAGGTTAGACCCCATCAGCACCAGCAGCGTGGCAATACCCAGGCCAAGCGCATTCACCACGGTGCTGGTCACCGCCAGCAGGGGGCACAGCCCCAGCACCTGCACCAGGGCGGGGTTGTTGGTCCAGAGACCGTCTCGAATGATCTCGGCGCTGGTCTTGGTGCTCATGTCAGCGTTGCTCCCTGATCCGTTGGCGCTTGCCCTGGCCCTGGCCCTGCGGCACGGAAGGTAGAGTTGCTCCGGCCATGGACAGAATTTCCCGGCGATTCTTGCGGAAGTAGATCAGCGTATGCTGGACCGCCTTGACCACGGCTCGCGGAGAGATGGTGGCGCCGGTGAACTGGTCAAACACTCCGCCATTCTTCTTGACGTTCCATTTGCGCGGTTCCGGGTTGCCCAGGGAACGTCCTTCAAAGGACAACACCCAGTTGGATTTCTTCAGTTCAATGCGGTCACCGAGGCCGGGGGTTTCCCGGTGACTGGTTACCCGTACGCCAAGAACCTCGCCCTGAAGGTTAACACCAACCAGCAGTTTGATGTCGCCGGAATACCCATCCGGCGCCACGGCAGGGAAGATAAGTCCGATTGGATCCCCGTCACGACGCGCAACCCAGGCCTTCATGGGGCCCTCGATAGCCAACCGCTCGCCCGGCGGCAAGGTAATGGTGTCTTTCAGTAACTGGTTGTCATGTTCCGACTCCGGAATAATCTCGTAAAGCGCGGCGGCTTCGACCCGGGCAACCTGTTCCTGGATGCGACCTTCCGTCAGCTGGTGAGTGAGGGCAATTGTGCCCCCGGTGACAATGGCGAAAAGGCCCAGACCAATCGCGCTGCGCCGGATCGATTGTGCCAGTGCTGCCATGGAGTTACCCCGTCTTGCCCGGAATGCCACGCCGGGGCTTATGGTGGCCGTAGGTGCGTGGTGGCGTGTAGTGGTCGATAAACGGTACCGCAAAGTTCATCAACAGAACGCTGAACGCCACCGCGTCCGGATAATTGCCCCAGCTGCGGATGGTGTAGATCAGCACGCCGATACAGGCGCCATAGATTAGCTTGCCCTGGTGACTGGTGGCGGCGGAGACCGGGTCGGTGGCGATAAAGAACGCCCCCAGCATGGTGCCGCCCGCCAGAAGGTGCAGTGACAGGGGCGTGTACACATCCTCATTGGCGCCGAAAGCGAGACTCATCAGGGCCAGCCCGGCCAGCAGGCTGACAGGAATGTGCCAGGTGATGATGCGCAATGCCACCAGCGCCAGGCCGCCCAGCAGAAAGGCGCCATTCACCCACTCCCAGCCTCTGGCCACACCGGCGCCGAAGGTGGGGTGTTGCAGTACTTCCTGTGCAGTATGACTGGCGATCTTGTGCTTGTACTCGTCCAGTGGTGTGGCCATGGTGTAGGCGTCCACAGCGGTTTGCTGACCGGCAAAGATGATATTGAGGGTTTCGCCGAAGCCCGGGGCATTGGCCAGCATGGCCGCCTCGGCCCAGTTGGTGGTCATGGCCACCGGAAACGCTACCAGCACCAGCGCATAGCCGACCATGGCGGGGTTGAACGGATTGGCCCCGAGCCCGCCGTAGAGTTGTTTGGCAAGCACGATGGCGGAAATAACGGCCACGGCCGATACCCACCAGGGCGTGAACTGCGGCAGCGACAGCCCCAGCAGCAGCCCGGTGACAGCGGCGGTGTTGTCCTTCAGGAAAAAGCTCACCGGCTTGCCACGCAGCATCAGCATCGTGGCTTCCGCCCCCAGGGCGAGCAGCACACACCAGACCACATTGATCAGGTTGCCCCAGCCAAAGAACAGGGTCTGTGCCAGTAACCCGGGCAGGGTCGCCAGCATCACAATCAGCATTACCTGTGAGGTGGATCGTGCCCGGTGGGCATGGGGTGATGACTGCTGCACCAGGCTCATTCGCCGGCCTCCGTTTCCAGCTGTTGGCGGGCCTCGGTCAGGGCTTCCTCGGCGCGCTTGACCCGGTCGACGTTCTTGGCGACGGCCCGCTCCAGCTTCTCCACATTGTCAGCCTCGGCGACCCTGGCTTCTTCCAGCATGCTCTCCATGGTTTCCAGTTTGCCACGGGCCTGGTTCAGCTGTTTTTCCAGCGCGCCGATATCGGGCTTCTCTGCCGATGCTTCCGCGGTGGTGGCAGCCTTTGCGGCCGTGCCCGCGCCGGCTTTCTTGCGGTCCAGGGCCTGCTGGACCATGGCAGTCCTCGCCGAACGCTCGTCTTTGGCATCACCGTCGGCCACGGGCTTCTCCGCTTCGGCCTGTTTCCTCTGTTGGGCCTCGGCAGCGGCACGGGCGCGTTCCTGGCGGCGTTGTTCCTTCTCTTCCTGCTCCCGTTCCAGACGAGCCTGGCGTGCCTCGAAACGCACCCGGGCGCGGTCCGCTTTCAGCTGTTCCGCCTGCTGGGTGCGGATCTCGCCCTTGGCGTAGCGGTAGTACTGCACCAGGGGAATAGAGCTGGGGCAGACGTAGGAGCAGACACCACATTCAATGCAATCGAACAGGTTCAAATGCTCGGCACGGTCGAAGTCCCGGGCCTTGGCGTGCCAGAAAAGCTGTTGTGGCAGCAGCTCCATGGGACACGCCTCGGCGCACATGCCACAGCGGATACAGGGCTGCTCCGGGGGCGGTGTGGACAGCTCCGGTTCGGTGGCGGCGATCACGCAGTTAGTGGTCTTGACGACCGGAACGGCGGTGTCCTCCAGGGTGTACCCCATCATCGGGCCACCCAGAATCAGCCGGTTGATACGCTCAGGGTCAAACCCGGCCAGTGTCAGCAGGTGGCTGATGGGTGTGCCGATCAGGGTGTCAAAATTGCCGGGCTCGGAGACGCCGTCGCCGGTCACGGTGGTTACCCGGGAAATCAGCGGCTCGCCGCGGAATACTGCCCGGGATACGGCGACCGCGGTACCCACGTTCTGGCAGATGACACCAATATCCGCCGGGATACCGCCACTGGGCACCTCCATGCCGGTGAGGATCTGAATCAGCTGTTTTTCGCCACCGGACGGGTATCGGGTGGCGATCACCACCACCTCCGTGTGGGTGCCCTCGGTGGCCTTGCGCATGGCCTCGATGGCCTCGGGCTTGTTGTCCTCGATGGCAACCACGCAGCGCTCCGGGCGCAGGATCCAGGCCATGATCTTTAGGCCCTTCTGGATCTCGTTGGCCCGTTCGCGCATTGTCATGTCGTCGGCGGTAATGTAGGGCTCGCACTCCGCGCCATTGAGTATCAGAGTGCTGACCTTGCGGTCCCGCGGTGGTTGCAGCTTGACGTTGGTAGGGAAGCCGGCGCCACCCATCCCGCTGATGCCGGCCTGGCGGATCCGCTCGAGTACGGCCTCCCGGTCGAGGGAGTGGTAGTCGGCCACCGGGCTGAGCTCGCACCAGGTATCGTTGCCGTCAGGCTCCAGCACAATACACCAGTCCGCCATGCCCGAAGGGTGGGGGACCGGCAGGCGCTCGATACCGGCGATGGTACCCGAGGTGGGAGCATGGACGGGAACGCCGATGCCGGCCATCACGTCGGCAATCTTCTGGCCCTTGAGTACCTGATCGCCAGGCTCGACGACCGGTTCCGCGGGCTCTCCGATGTGTTGCTGCAGAGGCAGCACCAGCCGCTCCGGCAGGGTTGCCGGGCGGATCGGCCTGCTCGTGGACTGATGCTTGTTCTCTGCCGGGTGAATGCCCCCGGGAAAACTCCACAGCTGGGTCATCAGGCACTGGCTCCGTGGCGGTCGGTGGCAATAAGGCCTGGCCCGGGTGGCTGCCAGGTCCAGCTGCGGATATCTTCGTTCACTGTCACCATGTCAATGCAGTCTACCGGGCAGGGCTCCACACACAGGTCACAGCCGGTGCATTCGCTCTCGATCACGGTATGCATGTGTTTGGCAGCGCCGAGTATGGCGTCCACCGGGCAGGCCTGGATACATTTGGTGCAGCCGATGCACTCGTCCTCGCGAATCACCGCTACCCGCTTTTCCTGCTCCACGCCATGCTCGGCATCCAGTGGTTGCGGCTCAATGTCCAGCAGGTCTGCAAGAGCCTTGATGGTGCCTTCGCCCCCCGGCGGGCACTTGTTGATGGCATCCCCCTGGGCAATGGATTCGGCATAGGGACGACAGCCGGGGAAGCCACATTGCCCGCACTGGGTCTGGGGCAGCAGGGCGTCGATCTGGTCGACGAGGGGATTACCTTCCACCCGGAAGCGTTCCGCCGCAAACCCCAGCAGGGCACCGAACACCACGGCAAGAGCAAGCAAAACCACAACGGCTATGAGAATACCGGTCCACATGACATCCACTCCGTCAGACGCTTACCAGGCCTGTAAAACCAAGGAACGCCAGCGACATCAGGCCCGCGGTGACCATGCCGATGGCGGCACCCTGGAAGGCAACAGGCACATCCGCAACCGCAATGCGCTCCCGCATGGCGGCGAACAGCACCAGCACCAGAGAGAAGCCGGCAGCGGCGCCAAAACCGTAGAGCACGGATTCCACGAAATTGTTCTGCCGGTTGATGTTCAGCAGGGCCACGCCCAGTACCGCACAGTTGGTGGTGATCAGGGGCAGGAAGATGCCCAGCACCCGGTACAGCAGCGGGCTGGTCTTGCGTACCACCATCTCGGTGAACTGTACCACCACGGCGATCACCAGAATAAAGGTAATGGTGCGCAGAAACGTCAGATCAAGGGGTGCCAACAGCCAGGTGTAGGCCAGGTAACTGCACACCGAGGCCAGGGTCAGGACGAAGGTGGTGGCCAGCGACATACCCATGGCGGTTTCCAGCTTCCCGGACACGCCCATGAAGGGGCACAGGCCGAGAAACTGAACCAGCACGAAGTTGTTCACCAGTATGGTGCTGACCAGGATCAGCAGGTATTCGCTCATCCGCCCTTTGCTCCGCTATTCACATGACCCGCATGCCGGGCGTGGCGCCGGAATCGGGTGACAGAATGAAAATGTCCTTGCCGCCAGGGCCCGCAGCCAGAACCATGCCTTCCGACAGCCCGAACTTCATCTTGCGGGGCTTGAGGTTGGCGACCATGACCGTCAGCCGGCCTTCCAGTTCCTCCGGCTTATAGGCAGACTTTATACCTGCAAACACGTTGCGCTCGCCATGCCCCATATCAAGGGTAAGGCGAAGTAGCTTGTCGGCGCCTTCGACGTGCTCCGCTCTGACAATTTTTACCACCCGCAGATCCACCTTCGCGAAGTCGGGAAACTCGATTTCGTCAGCCACCGGTTCCAGGTTGCTGGCGCCGGCAGTTTCGGCGGGTTGACCGGTCGCGGCGGCCAGTTCCTCCTTCGAGGCGTCGATCATTTTCTCGATCTGGGCCATGTCCACCCGGTTCATCAGCGGCTTGAACTTGTCGATGGGGTGGTCTTGCAGAAGCTCGTCGCGGGTGTTCCAGGTCAGCCGGACGTTGAGGAAGCTTTCCGCACCCTCGGACGTTTTCGGCAGTACCGGCGCGAGGTAGGTCATCAACAGGCGGAACATGTTGATGGCATTGGTGCAGATGGCCTGGAGCTTCTCATCCTGGCCTTCCTGTTTCGCGATGACCCAGGGCTGCTCGTCGTTGACATACTGGTTGGCGATATCCGCCAGTTCCATGATGCGACGCATGGCGCGGCCAAATTCCCGGGCCTCGTAGAAGTCCGCAATTTCCTCGCCGGCCGCGATAAAGGTGGCCAGTTTGTCGGTTTCGGTGACCCGGCCCAGGCGGCCGTCAAAGCGCTTGGTGATGAAGCCGGCACTGCGGCTGGCGATGTTCACCACCTTGCCCACCAGGTCCGAGTTTACCCGTGCCGCGAAATCCTCCAGGTTGAGGTCCATGTCATCCACGCCGGAGGTGAGCTTGGCGGCAAAGTAATAGCGCAGGTATTCCGGGTTGAGGTGGTCCAGGTAGGTGCGGGCCATGATGAAGGTGCCGCGGGACTTGGACATCTTCTTGCCATTGACGGTGACAAAGCCGTGGGCCCAGACCGCTGTAGGGGTGCGCAGGCCGGCATCGTGGAGCATGGCGGGCCAGAACAGGGCGTGGAAATTGATGATGTCCTTGCCGATGAAGTGGTACACCTCGGCCTCGGAGTCCGCCTTCCAGAAATGCTCGAAGTCGATGCCCTGACGGTTGCACAGGTTCTTGAAGCTGGCCAGGTAGCCGATGGGGGCATCCAGCCAGACATAGAAATACTTGCCCGGGGAGTCCGGAATCTCGAACCCGAAATAGGGCTTGTCGCGGCTGATGTCCCATTCCTGCAGGCCGGCGTCCAGCCATTCGGCCAGCTTGTTGGCGACCTGCTCCTGCAGGGTGCCGCTGCGGGTCCATTTGCGCAGGAAGTCCTCGAAGTCCGGCAGTTTGAAGAAATGGTGCTCGGACTGTTTCTCCACCGGGGTGGCGCCGGATACTGCAGAGCGCGGATTGATCAGCTCCGCCGGGGTGTAGGTGGCACCACAGGCCTCACAGTTGTCACCGTACTGGTCCTCGGTCTTGCACTTGGGGCAGGTGCCCTTGATGAACCGGTCCGCCAGGAACATTTCTTTCTCCGGATCGAAGAACTGGGTGATCTGGCGGGTGGCAATGTGACCGTTTTCCTGGAGCTTCCGGTAGATGAACTCGGCAAACTGCCGGTTCTCATCGGAATGGGTGGAGTAATAGTTGTCGAAGCGGATATTGAAGCCGGCGAAATCCTGCTGGTGCTCATCCCGGATCCGGTCGATCAGCTGTTCGGAGGTGATACCCTCGCGCTCGGCACGCAGCATGATGGCGGTGCCGTGGGCGTCATCGGCGCAAACGTAGTAGCAGTTGTGGCCACGCATCTTCTGGTAGCGCGCCCAGATATCCGTCTGAATGTATTCCAGCAGGTGGCCCAGGTGGATCGGCCCGTTGGCATAGGGCAGGGCGCTGGTAACCAGAATATCGCGCTGTTTGGCACTCGCTTGCGTCATGGTGATATCCGAACCTCGGTGATCTTTGTGAGAAAGCTTGCGGGATTCCTTCAGTGGTTCCCCGGTGAAGCTCCGTATGGTCAGAAACGGGCACAAATGATACCTTTCATGCCGTTACTTTTCATCTTCCCGGGCGGTGTTTTCCCTGTCGTGCCCGGAACTCTGATCCACGGAGCAGACCATGGCCGAGATTTCCCGTACAGCTCTTGAAGCGGCGGTTCGCCAATACCGCGATCCCTACCTCGAGAAAGACCTCTATGAGCTGAATGCCGTCAAGGCCCTGGAGGCTGATGAATCCGGCCAGGTCAAGGTTACCGTGCAGTTGCCCTATGCCAGCCAGGGCATTGCCGGCGGGCTGAAACAGATTGTCGCCACCAACCTGGAAAATGTTGAGGGGGTTACCGGTGCGGACGTGCAGGTCAGCCAGCATATCCACGCCAACAAGGCCCAGCGGGACCTGCAATCCATCGGTGGTGTGAAGAACATCGTTGCCGTGGCTTCCGGCAAGGGCGGCGTCGGCAAATCCACCACCGCCGTCAATCTGGCCCTGGCCCTGGCCGCCGAGGGTGCCCGCGTGGGCATCCTCGATGCCGATATCTATGGCCCCAGTGTGGGCATGATGCTGGGCATTCCCGAGGGTCAGCGCCCGAAAACCGAGGGTGACAAGTACTTCCTGCCGGTGGAGGCCCATGGCGTTCAGGCCATGTCCATGGCGTTCCTGGTCACCGACAAGACTCCCATGGTCTGGCGCGGGCCGATGGTCAGCGGCGCGGTTCAGCAGTTGCTGACCCAGACGTTATGGAAAGAGCTGGACTATCTGATTGTCGATATGCCCCCGGGCACCGGTGACATCCAGCTCACCCTGGCCCAGAAGGTGCCGGTGACCGGAGCCGTCGTGGTGACCACACCCCAGGATATTGCCCTGTTGGATTGCAAGAAGGGCATCGAGATGTTCCGCAAGGTGGATATCCCGGTGCTGGGTGTGGTGGAGAACATGAGCGTCCACATCTGCAGCAACTGCGGTCACGAGGAAGCCCTGTTTGGTCATGGTGGCGGTGAGCGGGTCGCCGAGGACTATCAGACCGAGCTGCTCGGCCAGTTGCCCCTGCACCTGACCATCCGCGAGCAGACCGATGGTGGCACGCCCACCGTGGTGGCGGAGCCGGATTCCGAAGTGGCTCGCCGCTACCGGGATATCGCCCGCCGCCTGTCCGCAGGGCTTTCGACCCGTGCCCGCAACGACAGTGGCCCTATTCCCAGCATTTCTGTCAGTGACGACTGACGCCAACAGCGTTCTTTGCCGCCGGGGAAACAGACAGGTAAACTATGGCGCCCGGATTCAGGGGGTGTTTGGCGGTCCCCCGGGGCCCGTACGCATCAGCGCACTGACAGGAAAGAGACGGCATCAATGAGTATCAAATCCGACAAGTGGATTCGCCGCATGGCGGAACAAGAGGGCATGATCGAGCCCTTCGAGCCCGGCCAGGTGAGAGAAACGTCCCGCGGGCGGGTGATTTCCTATGGCACCTCCAGCTACGGCTACGACGTGCGCTGCAGCAACGAATTCAAGATCTTTACCAATGTGCACTCCGCCACGGTGGACCCGAAGAACTTCGACGACAACAGCTTCGTCAATTACACCGGTGATGTGTGTATTATCCCGCCCAATTCCTTCGCGCTGGCGCGCACGGTGGAGTACTTCCGTATTCCCCGCCAGGTGCTCACCATCTGCCTGGGCAAGTCCACCTACGCCCGCTGCGGTATCATCGTGAACGTCACGCCGCTGGAGCCGGAGTGGGAAGGCCAGGTGACCCTGGAGTTCTCCAACACCACCAACCTGCCGGCCAAGATCTATGCCGATGAGGGTGTGGCGCAGATGCTGTTTTTCGAGTCCGACGAGGAATGCGAGACCAGCTACAAGGATCGTGGCGGCAAGTATCTGGGGCAGACCGGAGTGACCCTGCCCAAGACCTGAGCCCTCGGCTGTGGTTGTTTCTGGCGGGCCCCGGTGGCCCGTTTTCTGGTTGTAGACTGCCGTATTGTCGGGCGGCGGGCGATTCATGGTCTTTAATGAAACAGTGCGCCATCTGGTCAGCGAATTGACCAAATCGGGCACTAGCAACGGGAGTCGCACGTGAACGCAAACCAGTTTCTGAAAGCGGTGGAACAGCTCCAGGGCTGGCGTCAGACGGCCTTCCTGCTGGCGCTGGCGGAACGGGCATTCCCCAACTATGCGCTGTTCAGTGAGGCTATCGGCACCAAGGCCGGTGGCAAGATGCGCCAGTTGCTGGATACCGGCTGGGAGCTGTTCGAGGAGAAATCGACGGAAAACACGATTCCGCGGTTGCTGGCCAGGTTGGAGAACCTGAGCCCGGAGGTGGACGCTTACGATGCCTATGGTGTGTATCCGGCTTTCGATTTCTGTGTATTGCTGGAAGAAGCCCTGCTGAGTCGTCTGAATCCGTCAAAGCACCGGGCCACCGAAGCCTCCCGGGTAGCAACCGGCACGGTGATGAACTTCATTATTTTCTCCGAAGGTGACGACCTGGACGATAGCGAGCTGGTGCGCCTGCTGGACAGTCACCCGCTGATGAAGGAAGACAAGATGTTCCAGCGGGACCTGATTCTCGGCCTGAAGCGTCAGCGGGTCCCGAAAGAGCACTATCTCCGGGAACTGCAGGATCTGGCGGCCAATGACGGTGTCAGTAATCTCGGCATTACCCTGGCGGATGATGAGATGGAATAGTGGCGCCATTCAGGGCTGCGGACGTGTAATCAGTTACAGAACAACCGGGTAAGTTGTCATGAAACTCTCTGCTTTTGGTCGCAAGTTTACCGCCGATGCCGGCATTACCTCCCTTATGGATGACCTGGGCAACGCCCTGGCGTCCGGTGACGACATGATCATGATGGGCGGCGGCAATCCCGGCCAGGTGCCGGAGATGCAGCACCGGCTGACGGAAATCCTGGCGGACATGACCCGCGACCCCGAGTCCATGAAACGACTGGTGGGCATTTACGACCCGCCCCAGGGTGAGAAGCGGTTTATCGCCTCGCTGGCGGAGTTGCTGAACCGGGAGTATGGCTGGCAGCTGACCGAAGACAACATTGCCCTGACCAATGGCAGCCAGGCCGCCTTTTTCATGCTGTTCAACATGTTTGGCGGTGACTTTGGCGACGGGGTACGCAAGCAGATACTGTTGCCCCTGGCGCCGGAGTATATCGGCTACGCCGATGCCGGTATCGCCCCGGAGCTGTTCCGGGCGGTGGAGCCGGAGATCAGTTTCACCGGCGCCCACGAGTTCAAGTACCGGGTCGACTTTGATGCCGTGGAAGTCACTGGCGAAACCGGCGCCATCTGCGTATCCCGGCCCACCAATCCCACTGGCAATGTGGTGACCGATGATGAGCTGGCAAGGCTGGAACAGCTGGCCCGCAGTCACGACATTCCGCTGATCGTGGACGGCGCCTATGGCACGCCGTTCCCCAGCCTGATGTACGTGGATGCGGAACCCCGCTGGAATGACCAGATGATCCTCTGTCTGAGCCTGTCCAAGCTGGGGCTGCCAGCCGCCCGCACCGGCATCGTGATTGCCGCCCCGGAGATCATCAGCGCCCTGTCAGGCATCAACGCCATCATGAATCTGGCCACTGGCAGCTTCGGCGCCATGCTGGCGGAGCCTCTGGTGAGGAGCGGTGAGATCCTGTCACTGAGCCGTGACGTGGTCTGTCCCTTCTATCACGCCAAGATGAAGCGGGCGGTACAGGTGTTTACCGATGCCCTGGGGGACGACTGCCGCTGGTACGTTCACAAGCCGGAAGGGGCGATGTTCCTCTGGTTCTGGTTTCCGGACCTGCCTGTGTCCAGCCTCGAGCTGTACCAGCGGCTGAAACGGCGTGGTGTGCTGGTGGTGTCCGGCCACTACTTCTTCCCGGGCCTGCCGGAGAATGACTGGCGGCATCGCCATGAGTGTATCCGCGTGACCTATTCCCAGGACGACGACCGGGTGGCCGAAGGCTTGCGCCTGATCGCCGACGAGGTCAAAACCATCTGGGCGGAGCATCAGGGCAGTTCGGCATCTTCCAGGTTGACCTCGTAACGGCTGCCATCCGGCTCCACCTGCACCAGCCGGACCAGCAGGTAATCCAGTTCCGGAGCGAACCACATCAGGGTTTCCCGCTCGCTGTCTTTGTCCCGGACCTTTTCCACCTTGAGGGTGGCCATTTCGCCCAGTGGTGTGTCCGTGGCTTCCTCTCCGATCACCGCAAAGCGGTCCTGGTCATAGTCCCCGTCGTCGGCAACGGTGTAGGACATCTCCCGCTTTCCGGCTTTCAGGTCCTGTCGCATCTGCAACTGGAACCCCAGGGGATCCAGTGCGTTCTCCGCCATGTCCATGGTGAAGCTGTCACCTTCGTAACTGCCGCTGATGCTGTCTGCTGCCCAGTTGAAGTTCATGGCACGGCTGCGGTTGGACACCATGAGGCCTTTCAGGGCATAGCGGTATTCCAGGGGCCGGATACGGCCATTTTCCCAGCGGAAAGTGACCGACTCGGTGATGTCGGCAATGAAGGAGTCCACGTCAAACCGGTAGAGCCAGGTGCCGTCCGCCTGCTGTTCAAGGGTGCGGATGGCCGACCCGTCGATGGAAAGCCCCTTGTCCATGCTGGCGCCGTAGGTGGCGGACATGGGTGTTAGGTCAGGCTGCTGAGAGCCGGAGGAGCTGTGTCCGGTGGTTTCCGCCAGTGCGCTACTGCTGATGCCAAGCAGCAATACGGCACACGTTACCAGGATTTTTCCGGGGTGAGGGCGATTATCGACTGCGGTCACTGAGGACTTCCTCTACTGCCAGGGTTTCCCCGAGTGTATCGATTGTCCCCCGGTGTTCCCATGACCATTCTGTCACCCGCAATGGTTATCCGGAACACGGGGTTGTCGTACTCAGGCGGCGGGTAGCGTGAGTGCCTCCGGCACCGGGACGTCGTCGAACAGTATGCGGTCGTTGCCGGCCAGCTGCAGGCGGCCTTCGCAGAACCATCGGATAACGATGGGGTAGAGTAAATGCTCACGAGCCTGTACCCGCTCTGCCAGGGTCTCCGCGGTGTCGCCAGGCCTGACGGGCACCTCGGCGCGGGCAATCACCGGGCCACCATCCAGATCTTCCGTCACGAAATGAATGGACACGCCATGCACCTCATCCCCGGCATCGAGCGCCCTTTGATGGGTGTTCAGGCCGCGGTATCTGGGCAGCAGGGAGGGGTGTACGTTGATCATGCGCCCCTGGAAGGCGCGTACGAAGTCTTCGGTCAGGATGCGCATGAAGCCGGCCAGAACCACCAGATCCGGCTGGCGACGCTCCAGTTCGAGTCGCAGAGCGTTATCAAAGGCCTCCCGGGTCTCATATCGGGTGTGATCCACGGTGAAGGTTTCGATGCCTGCCTGCGCGGCGCGCTCAAGGGCGAAGGCCTGAGGCCGGTTACTGCCCACGGCGACAATGTCTCCGGGGAAGTCCCGCTCCCGGGAGGCTTCGATCAGCGCCTGCAGGTTGGTGCCGCTGCCGGATGCAAGAACCAGGATGCGGGGCTTGTCTACCGGATCTGCCTGCATACCGCTCATTCCTCCATCAGGCCCGGAGCATAGCGCACCCGCGCCGGGTCAGAGGCATCACCCCCCGCCTCGATGGTGCCGATCTGCCACGCGTTCTCACCCAGGGCGCTGAGGGTATCCAGTGCCAGCGCTTTCTGATCTTCGGGTACGCAAACAATCATGCCTACACCGCAGTTGAAGGTGCGGTACATTTCCGCGTCCGCCACGCCACCGTTGTCCTTCAGCCACTGGAACACTGCCGGCAATTGCCAGCTGGTGGTATCGATGGCGGCAATGGTGCCGTCGGGGAGTACCCGGGGAATGTTTTCCGGAAACCCCCCACCGGTGATGTGAGACATGGCGTGAACATCAACGGTTTTAATCAGTTGCAGAAGGTTTTTGACGTAAATTCTCGTCGGTGCCATCAGGCATTCTGCCAGGGTCTCATCGCCCATGGGCTGATCCAGGTCGGCATTGGCCACGTCCAGGATCTTGCGGATCAGTGAATAGCCATTGGAGTGGGGACCAGAGGAGGCCAGGGCAATCAGGGCATCGCCGGGCTGTACCCGGGTGCCATCGATCACGTCGTCCCGCTCTACCACACCAACGCAGAAGCCGGCCAGATCATAGTCATCACCTTCATACATGCCCGGCATTTCCGCTGTTTCACCACCCACCAGGGCGCAGCCGGCGAGCTCGCACCCCTTGCCGATACCCTCTACCACATTGGCGGCCACCTCCACATTGAGCTTGCCGGTGGCATAGTAATCCAGGAAAAACAGCGGTTCGGCACCACCGACGACCAGATCATTGACACACATGGCCACCAGGTCGATGCCGATGGTGTCGTGGCTCTGCAACTGCATGGCCAGACGCAGCTTGGTGCCGACCCCGTCCGTGCCGGACACCAGCACCGGCTCCCGGTAACCGGTGGGCAACGAGACCATGGCGCCGAAGCCACCTAGGCCCCCGAGCACTTCCGGACGGCGGGTACGCCTTGCCGTGTCCTTGATGCGGTCTACCAGATCGTTGCCGGCGTCAATATTCACGCCGGCATCGCGGTAGGTGAGGGAGGGCTTCTGTTCGCTCATGTTAGGATCAGCCATGTTGGTCGGTAATGGTAAGCGCGGAATTTTACCAGTTGCCGTGAATGGCTCCAAATATGATTGGCCGCACGTCGGGGCTTTCCCGGATACTGCGCCGGCGTCTGGTTGCTACTCAGGCTATCGGCCTTCGTGTATTCTAGTGTTCCTTCTCACAGGCCCGCTGACAATCGAAAAACATGTCTGAAGGGACACTGGTGTCCCGTCCGTGTATTGCAGGGAGAATCATGGCTGTAACGCATAAAGAGAACCGTCTGTTTCGGGGTGTCGTCATCGTGGTGGCCCTGCTGTGGTCATTGGTGCCGGTTTCCGGGGCCCATGCTGTTGTCGTCAGCGACCTTTACCAGGCGACGGTCCCGGTTTCCGGGCAGAGCGAGTCTCAGCTGGCAAAGGCCCATCAGGCTGGCCTTGAACGGGTACTGGTGCGGGTTTCCGGTGACCGGAATGTGACCGGTCGGGACGGTATGGAAGCTCACCTGGAGGATGCCCGGTCGCTGCTTGAAAGCTCTCAGATGGTGTCCGGCGACAATAACGATGACCGTCTGCAGATGACCTTTTCAGCCCGGGCCGTGAACCGTGTTCTGGCCGAAACCGGCGCGCCGGTGTGGGGTATGAACCGACCGCTGACCCTGGCCTGGATTGCCGTTCAGGATGGCGGCGACCGGGGCCTGCTGGTAGAGACCGGCGAGTCGTCGGAACAGGGCTGGTCGGCACTGATCAGGGATCGTGCCAGCGTCCGCGGCCTGCCGCTGGTGTTGCCACCGGCGGACCGGGCTTCCGATCGCACCTTGTTGTCCGAGGTCTGGGGTCAGTTCATGGGGCAGATTTCCCGGGCTTCCTCCGGCATTGATCATGATCTGCTGGCGGTGGTGCGTGTCATTCGTCGCAATGGTGGCTGGCAGGCAAGCTGGCAGTACCGGGGGCGGGGCATTGAGCAGTCCGGTTCGGTGACGGCCGACAACCCGTCAGCGCTGGCCAGTGCTCTGGTGGATACCCTGGCCGGAGAGCTGGCTTCCCGCTATGCGGTGACAGGTGGTGCCATCAATACCGGCCCCTATCTTCGCCTGGCGGTGGAGGGTGTTCGTTCACCCTCGGACTATGCGGCCATCAAGCGTGCCCTGTCACAGCTGAATCCGGTGGAGTCCGTGGGAGCCATGACCGTGACCCCGGACAGGATCGTGTTTCGCGTAGAACATACCGGGGAAGTCGCCCAGCTCCAGCAGAACATCGCCCTCGACGATCGTTTCCGGGCACTGGATGGCGACAGCGGTGACCGTTCCGGGCAGGAAGCTGATACGTCGCCAATACTGAGCTATCGCTGGCAGAGTGCCGCAGTGGCACCCTCCGGAGAGGCAGACCAATAAACCGGAGTCAGGAAGAAGGACCCGATGTTGAATCGCTGGCGGTGGATACCCAATGGACTGACTTTTCTGCGGATTCTTCTGGTGATCCCGTTCGCCTGGATGCTGGCGGACGACAATCACCAGGCCGCTCTGGTGCTGTTTTTCGTGGCGGCCGCCACCGATGGGCTGGATGGTCTCCTGGCGCGGGTATATGGCTGGAAAAGCCGGCTGGGGGCGATCGCCGATCCGTTGGCCGACAAGCTGCTACTGGTTGTCGCCTACCTGATGCTCAGTGTTACCGGCGTGCTTCCCATGTGGTTGTTCGTGCTGGTTCTGGGGCGTGACCTGTTGATTGTCGGAGGCGGATTGCTGTTCCACCGTCTGATCGGTCCGTTTGAGGTCCGGCCCAGCGTGTTCGGCAAGCTGAACACGCTGGTGCAGATTCTCGCGGCTCTGGCGGTGATGTTCTGGGAGGCCGGCCTGGATCTGCCCGCCAGACCCCATGAAGTCGCCATCTGGGCGGTGGCGTTCATGGCCCTGGTGAGTGGGCTCCACTACGTTGGTTCCTGGGGTATACGCGCGGCCAGGAGCAGGGTGTCATGAGCGGTACACAGCTGGCGCTGGGGGTGCGTCTGAGAGACGATGCCCGCTGGGCCAATTTCCACGGCGAACGCAACGCCACGGCGGCATCGCTGATTCGTGCTGCCTGTGGTGACCCGGCGCATCCGCTGCTGGTGATCTGCGGTGATGAGGATACCGGCAAGAGCCACCTGCTGCAGGCGGCCTGCCATGAATACGAAAACACCGGGCGCAGTGCCTCGTGTTTCAGTCTTGCCGAATTGCGGGAGCTGGGGCCACAGGCGTTGTCCGGGGTTGAAGCCATGGAACTGATCGCCCTTGATGATGTGCATCTGGTTATTGGGCTGCCCGAGTGGGAGGAAGCCCTTTTCCACCTCTATAACCGGGCCAGGGACCTGGGCCATCAGATAATGATTACCCTGAACGACACTCCGGCCGCTCAGGCGTTCAGCCTGGCGGATCTGCGCTCACGCTTTCAGGAAGGGTTGCTGGTCCAGCTGGGCACCTACCGGGATGACGATCGGGTGACCATTGTGCAGGCCAGGGCTGAACAGCGGGGGCTGGTGCTGAACGACGAGGTGGCCGGTTTTATCATGCGTCGTTCTTCCCGGCGCCTGGGGG
Source organism: Marinobacter zhanjiangensis (assembly GCF_014651935.1). Lineage (GTDB taxonomy): Bacteria > Pseudomonadota > Gammaproteobacteria > Pseudomonadales > Oleiphilaceae > Marinobacter > Marinobacter zhanjiangensis. Next base: position 308,391 of record NZ_BMXV01000002.1, read on the forward strand.
TATTGTTATCCATTCTTGACCAGCTTGACGAGAACTCCCTCCAGGCTCAGCGGCGGCTGACCATCCCTTTCGTGAAGTCGGTCATGGGGTGGTAAGATGCTTGCCGATTGTCCGTGCCGCCTACCGAGAGAGGAACCCCGCCCATGAGCGCATCCACAGAGCTGTTTTCAGAAGTGGCCGATCGCCTTCTGGGTGTCGAAATAGAAATGCGCCGGATCGAGGTGTGGTCCACCGAGCCACCCTCCGCAGAGGCTCTGGCCAGCAGCCAGCCATTCTGCATTGATACCCTGGAATTCACCGAGTGGTTGCAGTTCGTGTTCCTGGAGCGCATGCGCTTCATCGTGGAGCAGGGGCATGGGCTACCCGGGGTTTCCGGTATTGCGCCGATGGCGGAAGAGCACTTTCGTGGCCGCTCGGAATCCGGTGATGGCCTGGTTCGTGAGCTCGAAGCTATTGACACACTGCTCAGCGATTCCTGACCGCCGGGTTGTCCGGTATTTCCGGCAGTAGCCGGCGCCCCTGACGCACTTCGGCGAACAGGTCGGCGAGTTGGTCGCTGGATACCGGTGGGCTGAACCGGTGCCCCTGGAACAGATGGCACCCCGACTGTCGCAGGAAACGATCCTGCTCCTCGCTCTCCACGCCGGCGGCCGCCACCGTCAACGACAACTGCCGCGCCAGGCTGATCAGCGTGTGAGTGATGGCTGCGGTGTTCTCGTCGCCGGGCGCCCGATGTAACAGGGCGGAATCAATCTTGACCTGATCGAACGGCAGCTCCCTCAGCAGGGTAAGCGATGACAAGCCGCTGCCGAACCGGTCCAGGGTCAGGCCTATACCAATGGCCTTCAGCTTGTGCAGCACCGCCGCCGTTTCCTCCAGGCGGTCCGACAGGATTCTTTCATCAATCTCGACCATCAGCAGAGCCGGATCAATACGGGTGTCGGTAATCGTGCGCTGCAGTTCATCCGCCAGGTGAGGGTGATTGTACTGGCGGGAGGACAGGTTGATGCTGATGCGCACCGGGGTGCCGCTCATGGTCTGGATGGCGCGGGCCTGCAGGCAGGCATTGTTGCAGATCCACTCACCGATGGCGTGGAGCTGTCCGCTCTGTTCCGCCACTTCCAGGAAGTCTTTCGGCGTCAGCAGGCCGCGCCCGGGATGATTCCAGCGCAGCAGGCTTTCCAGCCCTACAATCTCGCCACTGCGGGCATCAAGCACCGGCTGATAATGCAGCACCAACTCGCCCGCACGGATACCGGCACGCAGCTCCTGTTCCAGGGACATCTGTCGCTGAACTTCCTGGTTCATTTCTTCGCTGAAGAACTGGATATTGTTGCGGCCGGCCTTCTTGGCCCGGTACATGGCCATATCGGCGTTCTTGAGCAGCCGCTCGTAGCTGGTTCCGTCATCGGGGGCCACGGTGATACCGATACTGGAGGTAATGACCAGTTCACCGCCGGGCACGGTCACCGGCTCGGTGATGGCTTCGAGAATACCTCTGGCAACCTTTTCGCAGCCCTCCGCTCCACTGACATGGCGAAGCAGCACGGCGAACTCGTCGCCGCCAAGGCGGGCGATGGTGTCTTCCTCACGCACATTCTCCTTCAGCCGCTGCGACAGGGTTTTCAACAGAGTGTCGCCGGCATCGTGGCCCAGGGTGTCGTTGATGCGCTTGAAGTGATCCACGTCCAGGCCGATCAGCGCACAGTTGTGGCCATGACGGTCGGCGCTGGCCAGGGCCCGGCGGCAGCGGTCCTCGAACAGACGGCGGTTGGCGGTACCGGTCAGCACGTCGAAGTGGGCCAGGTAGTGCAGCTGATCCTGGGTCTTGCGGATCTCGGATATGTTCTGCCCGATCAGAATCAGCTGCTGGCGGTCATCTTCCTCATCGTGCAGCAGGTTCAGGTTCCAGAGAATGATGTGGTCGGTGCCGTCGTAGGCCTGTATACCGGTTTCCAGGATTTCCCGGTTATTGGCGCCCGCGCCCAGCGTCTTGAGGATTTTCCAGCTCATTTCGTCCCGGTATTCCTCCGGGATAAAGGTCTCGATCAGGTGACGGCCCACGGCCTCGTCGCGGCTGTAACCGAACAGTGTTTCGGCCGAGGCGTTCCACTGGCGGATGCGGAAACCGGAATCGATCAGCATGATGGGGGTCGCCGCGGTATCGAACAGCGCCCGGAAGTGCCGCGAGGACCGACGGAACGAGCGCTCTGCCTGCTGGCGTACGAAAATTTCGTCGCGGAGTTCCTGGTTGATGGCCTGCAGTTCGCGGGTGCGCTCCTCCACCACGTCTTCCAGGCGAGACTCGATCCGGCGGCGTTCCCGCAGCAGTGCGCGTACGTAAACAAAGGTGCCGGCCAGAATCAGCATGGCGGGCCCGGCGGACCACAGGAACTGCATCAGGGCTTCCCGCTCGATAGGCACTTTCGGTGCCGTGAGGAGCATCAGGGGGCTCAGAGCCAGTGCCAGTACCACCAGGCTGACAAGGCTGTCGGCAACGATGGCTAACCATCGTTCTCGGTTTTGTATAGTCCTGGATCTGTTCACGTATCCCTACCTGTGCCCGGCTTTTCCGTTTCGCCCGATTATCATTTGACGTCAGCCCGGGTGAGGGCTGGCCGAGTGTCCCTTAGCGAAGTCTCATGGACAGATCGATGGCTTCCACATCCTTGGTCAGTGTCCCTATGGATATATAGTCGACACCGGTTTCTGCAATGGGTACCAGGGTGTCCCGATTGATGCCGCCGGACGCTTCCAGACGACAGGTTCCCGCGGCCATCCGCACGGCGGTTTTCATGTCCGCCAGGGAAAACTCGTCCAGCATGATCACATCCGCACCGGCCTCCATCGCCTGCTGCAGCTCGTGCATGTCTTCCGTTTCCACTTCCACCGGCCGCCCCGGGGCTATCTGCCGTGCCTGCCGGACCGCTTCGGCAATGGAGCCACAGGCGGCAATGTGGTTTTCCTTGATCAGGAACGCGTCCCACAGGCCTATACGATGGTTATAGCAGCCTCCGCAGGTCACTGCGTACTTTTCTGCCAGACGCAGCCCCGGCAGGGTTTTGCGAGTATCCAGCAGCCTCACTCCGGTATGGGCCACCTGATCGGCGAACTGCTGGCACCGGGTGGCAACGCCGGACAGGGTCTGCAGCCAGTTCAGGGCCGATCGCTCACCGGTGAGCAGACTGCGGGCCGGACCTTCGCAGGTGAACAGGGTCTGATCCGCTGACACCTGCTCACCGTCCGACACATGCCAGGTGACCGTGACCGCCGGATCGATCTGGCGGAAGACTTCGTCGACCCATGCCTGTCCGGCAACAACCGCCGGTACCCGGGTGATGACCCGGGCCTGGGCCAGCCGGTACTCCGGGATCAGGGCTGCGGTAATGTCACCATCACCGATATCTTCCCGCAAAGTCAGGGCCACGGACTCGATACGGGACTGACGCAAAAGCTCGTTGGACAGGGGTGTCATGGCAAAGGGTTTCCGGTTGGTCGAATCGGGCCGCTGATTGTATCGGCCGGGCCGTTCACTGGAAACACCCTGTGGCTTTTTCGAGCGTTCCAGGCGGTGACGTTGTACGTCAGTTCTTGTTGAATGGCGACCAGTCAGATCACTTCTGAGGCCTGGAATACGGAGCCGCCTGTCAGAATTGTGATGCCGTTCCGGTGTTCACAAATGGTGACAAAAACTGACACATATTGACGGAGTGTAAGCCTATGATAGCAAGTGAAGTGTTAACCAATGTTAAACGGGGCCTGATGTCATGGCACAGCAAAGCAAGGTAGTCAGTCTCAGAGAAGCGCAGGGACCGCGTGTCGAGTTACCCCCTGCGCTGATTCGTCTGAGGGATGCCTCTGCGCGCACCCTCAGCACGGTGATGTCGGAATTTTTCGACAGTGCTGATGATGTGCTGTTCGGCATGGCGGATCGCGCCGGCTCCAACCAGGACCAGATCGCCTACTTCGACGCCATGCGGGAGTTGCGCCTGCGTCGCAAGGCCATGACCAACACCATGCTCGGCTGGGTGGCACGGGCTTTCAACGAAATCGGCCGTTTTGATCCCATGCCCCGTAGTCGGGGTCTGGAGGAGGTGGACCAGGATTCGCTGTCACTGCTCGATGACGGTGAACTGGAACAGAAAGTGGCCATTGACAGCCTGATCAACAAGCTGGCTACCCGTTACGCTGAGCCGGTTCGTCTGCTCAGCGTCCGGTTTGCTCATGTTTCCGGACACCGTGAGCTTGCCGACCGCCAGATGCCCCTGAGCCCGGAAGTGATCTGTACAGGCCTGGGTGAAGCCAGTGGCGAGCTGGACATCGACATCCGTGCCCGCCTGGTGGTTCTCAAGCTGTTCGACCGGCTGTTGGTGGATCGCCTGAGCAGCCTCTACCAGGATGCCAACCACCTGCTGGTGGCTGAGGGTGTGCTGCCGGACCTGAAGCGCCCGCCTGCCGCAACGCCGCAAAACCGGGCGGCTCCAGGGCGCTCGGTGCCGCCGTCCCGCTCTGGTGGTGCCACCAATACTGGCGTTACCGGCGCCGACCGCGCCGAGGGTGAGTCCTCGGTGACTTTCTCCGAACTTACCGCATTGCTGCACGGCAGTGATGGCGGTCAGGCGGGTTCGGGCCATGGCGTGTCCCAGGGAGCCAGTGGTGCCGGAGAACTGGGCACCGGCGACCTGATGAGTCAGTTGGGGGGGCTGCAGGGCTCCGCCATGACCAGCGAGAATGGCCAGGTGGTCCCCCTGTCTGAACTGCTGGCGCGGGCACTGAATCGTGGGCCTGGCCGCAGCTTGCCGGTTAACCAGGTGGATGGCGATGTCATTAACCTGGTGGCCATGCTGTTCGAATTCATCCTGGACGACCGCCAGTTGCCTGCGGTGATGAAGATGCTGATCGGCCGTCTGCAGATTCCGGTGGTCAAGGTCGCCCTGATCGATCGCAGTTTCTTCAACCGTGGTGGTCATCCCGCCCGCAAGCTTCTGAACGAGCTGGCCATGGCGGGTATTGGCTGGACACCCCGTGGCGACAACCAGCGTGATCCGCTGAAGGAAAAGGTTGAAAGTGTCGTTGAGCGGTTGCTGAACGAATTTACCGACAATGTGGGCCTGTTCGACGAGCTGCTCAAGGATTTCCAGCACTTCATGGACCTGGACCGTCGTCGCCGTGAACTGGTGGAACAGCGCCTGCGTGACGCGGAAGAAGGCAGGGCACGGCACGAGCTGGCCCGCGAGAAGATCAGAACGCTGCTGGATGGTCTGCTGGAGACCTATGACGTGCCAGACCGTGCCCGGGCGATTGTCAACGAGCCCTGGCGCAAGTACCTGGAGTGGTTATTCCTGCGGGAAGGCGAGAAGTCGGTGGCCTGGCAGGAAGCCACCGACCTGACCATCCGGCTCGCCTGGAGCCTGGACCCGCAACCGGTGGAAGAGTCCACCCGGGATGATCTTCTCAAGGCGATTCCCGGCATTACCGATGCCCTGCGCAACGGGCTTCATGAAATCTCCTGGGACCCGTTTGCCATTGATGCGGCAATTCGTGATCTGGAACTCGCTCATGTGGACGTACTGCAGGGGCTGGTGACGCGGCCCCCGCAAACGCCCCCCGAGGAAGAGCTGCCTTCCGGTCCGGCGGATGAAGTGGCCGCCGATCCGCTGCCGGAAAACGCCGGGGCGGACATGGCACCGGTTGCCGAGCCGGATCAACCTGCAACGCTGAAGGCAGACGAAGCCCCGCAAACGTCAGATCCGGTTACCGAACCGGCTGTTGCCAAGGCCGGTACCACCGAGGTACCCGAAAAGCCGGCGGAAACCGCACCAGCCACAGCCGCTGGGGAACCAGACCCGGTGTGGATGGAAAAGGCCGCCGGCCTGCGGGTGGGCTGCTGGATGGAAATGCCCCGGGACAATGGTCGTCTGCGTTGCAAGCTGGCGGCGATTATCCGGGCGACCGGCAAGTACATCTTCGTCAACCGCAACGGTGCCAAGGTAGCCGAGTATCTCCAGGGTGAGCTGGCCCAGACCTTGTCGGAAGGCAAGATCACCCTGCTGGATGATGGCCTCATTTTCGACAGGGCGCTGGAGTCGATTATCGACAATCTCCGTCACAACCGCCGGGACTGACTGAGCTGAGCGTGAGGGCGAACTGCACTCGCCTCGGCGGGACCTTTGTGGTTCAATCCGGGGATCCATTTCGTCGTAATCCGCAGGAACTCCGTGTCTGAACCCGAATACCCCCGCTTTCCTTCCGAGCTGAGGCAATCCGGCCGCCTTCCGCAGGCCCGCTGGTGCCCGTCACCCAATTTCGGCCCCCGGCCGGATCAGGACGACATCTCTCTGCTGGTGGTTCATAACATCAGCCTGCCGCCGCAGCAGTTCGGTGGTTCACACATCGAGGACTTCTTCTGTAACCGGCTGGATACGTCAGCCCACCCGTACTTTGAGGAAATCGGCGGCATGAAGGTGTCGTCCCACCTGCTGATTCGTCGTGATGGTGAGTTGCTGCAGTTTGTCAGTCTGCGGGACCGGGCCTGGCACGCGGGGCGATCGGTGTTCTGCGGGCGGGAGGAATGTAATGATTACTCAATCGGCATTGAGCTGGAAGGGGCGGACCATATTCCCTACACGGCTGACCAGTACCGTCAGTTGACGGAGGTCACCCGTGAGATCATGGCCGCCTGGCCGGCAATAACGGAAGACCGCATAGCCGGCCACAGTGATATTGCCCCCGGGCGCAAGACGGATCCCGGTCCCGCCTTTGACTGGCGGCATTTCCGCCGGTTGCTGGGCAGCTGAGCAGCGCTCAGATTTCGGAGCGTTGCTGTTCCCAGAGTATTTCATCGCGGCCATTGCGCCGTGCCAGTACCCTGGCCACCACGAACAGCAGGTCTGAAAGACGGTTCAGATAATGACGGGCATCGGGGTTGATCGAGTCTTCATGACTGAGAGCCACCACCACCCGTTCCGCCCGACGGCAGACAGCCCGGGCCAGGTGGCATTGAGCCGCAGCCATTGAGCCCCCGGGCAGCACGAAGTTCCTGAGCGGGGGCAGGTCCGCGTTGTGGCCGTCCATGGTGTCTTCCAGCCACTGGATATGTTGTTCACCAATCACCCTGCTACCGGGGATGGCGAACTCGCCGCCCAGGTCGAACAGGTGGTGCTGGATGCGGCGCATGGCGTCAGCCAGTTGTTCCTCACCGTCCAGTTGCTCGACCAGCAGGCCGATATGGCAGTTGAGTTCGTCAGCGGTGCCCATGGCTTCCACCCGCTGGGCATTCTTGGCGATGCGGTTGCCGTCGGCCAGGCCGGTGGAGCCATCGTCACCGGTGCGGGTATAGATCTTCGAAAGTCGGTTGCCCATGAAGGAACTCCGGAACGGTCAGTGGGAAGGATGAGATACCAGCTGTTTTACTCTGTCGGTGAGCATCTGGTTCACTGGTGCCGCCAGCCCCAGCTCCCGGGAGCGCCTGGCCACATAGCCGTTAATGTAGTCGATCTCGGTAGCACGGCCGCCCTGGAAGTCGCCGCGCATGGACGAGGTATTGGCAGACGTATTCCTGGCGACCCGTTCGATGTCGTCCCGCAGTTCCTCGGGCGAGTGGGGCGGCAGCCCCTCGGCCCTGATCAGGTTGGCCAGTTCTTCGCAAAGGGCGTCGATGTGGTCGAGGAACAGCGATGACTCGAGTATGTCGCCATTGCGGCAGTCCAGAATCGCGGTGAACGGGTTGATGCCGGCGTTCACCGCGAGTTTGCCCCACAGCCGTTCCAGAATGCGTTCTTCCCCCCGCACTTCCAGGCCTGACCGGGACAACTGACGGATGACCGTTGCGGACAGGCCGACGGCGTTCCCGGTCAGGGCACCGATCCAGGTATGCCCGCGGGCAGCGTGGACAACCCGGTCCGGCGCCGGGCGATTGGCCGCCTCGGTGGTGCTGGCGGCCAGCACGGGGCGTCGGGGCCAGCGGTCGGCGACTTCCTGCTGGCTGCCCAGGCCATTCTGGAACAGCACAATGGGACAGGATTCGGGCAGACGGTCGATGATCTCCGCCAGGGCGTCGACGGTGTCTCCCGCTTTGGTGGTGACCAGTAACAGCGTGGTCCCGGACAGCCCGGTCAGCCAGCGGCGAACGATGGTGTGTTCCCGCCCATCGCTGTCCTGGAGGCGGTAGTTGAGCCTGAAGGAGGACAGGGTGGTGGCGTTGCGCGGCACAAAACCGGTGGTGTCGGCGGGCAGGTAAGCGGCCCACAGGCGACCGAGGGCACCGGCGCCGAGGATGGCGATGTTTTCATCCTCGACACCGGACTGGGAAGGCTTGCTGGACGTGCGTGAAATTGGCACCTATATGGCCTCGATCTCGCGCCGCTGCTCACTCAGGCGCCGCTGGCTGCCCCGGGCATCGTGGAGTTTTTCCTGCTCCTTCTCCACCACCTCGGCCGGCGCCTTGGCGGTGAACTTTTCGTTGCCCAGCTTGCCTTCCAGGCGGCCGATTTCCTTCTGCAGGCGTTCCAGTTCCTTGTCCAGGCGCTTGAGCTCGGCATCCTTGTCGATCAGGCCGGCCATGGGCACCAGTACTTCCATCTCGCCCACCAGCTGGGTAGCGGACATGGGGGCCTTGTCGCCTTCGAACCACTCCAGTTTCTCCAGCTTGGCCAGGGACATCAGGAACTGACTGTTGTCGTTCATGCGCCGGCGGTCTTCGTCGTCCTGCCCGCGCAGCAGTACCGGAATCTGTTTCGCCGGGGAAATGTTCATTTCGCCGCGGATATTGCGCACCGCCACGATCACGCCCTTGAGCCACTCAATGTCCTTGGCGACGGCGGCATCCTGCTTGCTGCTGTCCGGTTCCGGGAAGGGCTGCAGCATGATGCTGTCGCCGCTCTTGCCGGCCAGGGGCGCGATGCGCTGCCAGATTTCCTCAGTGATGAACGGCATGATCGGGTGGGCCAGCCGCAGCACGGCTTCCAGCACCCGCACCAGGGTACGGCGGGTGCCCCGTTTGGCCTCGGCACTGGCGTTGTCGTCATTCAGCGCCGGCTTGGACAGCTCCAGGTACCAGTCGCAGTATTCGTTCCAGATGAACTCGTACAGGGCATAGGCCGCCAGGTCGAAACGGTACTGGTCCAGATGACGGATAACATCCTGCTCGCAGTTCTGCAGTTCGCTGGTGATCCAGCGGTCTGCCAGGGAGAGCTCAACCGGCTCGTCGTTGACGCCGCAATCCTGGTCCTCGGTATTCATCAGCACATAGCGGGCGGCGTTCCACAGCTTGTTGCAGAAGTTGCGGTAGCCTTCCAGGCGCTTCATGTCCCAGTTGATGTCGCGCCCGGTGGTCGCCATGGCGGCCAGGGTGAAGCGCAGGGCATCAGTGCCGTGGGCGGAGATACCCTCCGGGAATTCCTTCTTCGTACGCTTGCTGATTTTCTCGGCCAGTTTCGGCTGCATCAGATTGCCGGTGCGCTTGTCCAGCAGGTCATCCAGGCCGATACCGTCGATCATGTCCAGGGGGTCGATTACGTTGCCCTTGGACTTGGACATCTTGTCGCCATGCTCGTCACGGATCAGGCCGGTGACATAGACGGTATGGAAGGGCACCTGGGGCGTGCCGTCTTCGTTCTTCATGAAGTGCATGGTCATCATGATCATGCGGGCGACCCAGAAGAAGATGATGTCGAAACCGGTGACCAGTACATCCGTGGGGTGGAAGGTTTTCAGGCGTTCGGTGATTTCCGGCCAGCCCAGGGTGCCGAAGGTCCAGAGGGCGGAACTGAACCAGGTGTCCAGTACGTCCTCGTCCTGCTGCAGTGCCAGATCGTCGGCCAGGCTGTACTTCCGGCGCACGTCGGCCTCGTCGCGGCCCACGTAGATGTTGCCTTCGCTGTCGTACCAGGCTGGAATCCGGTGCCCCCACCACAGCTGGCGGGAAATGCACCACTCCTGGATGTCCCGCATCCACGCGAAGTACATATTCTCGTACTGCTTGGGCACGAACTGGATGCGGCCGTCTTCCACCGCCTCGATGGCGGGCCTGGCCAGGGTTTTGGCGTCCACGAACCACTGATCGGTGAGCATGGGTTCGATAATCAGGCCGGACCGGTCGCCCCGGGGCACGCTCAGAACATGGTCCTCGATCTGCTCCACCAGACCCAGGGCTTCCATGTCGGCCACAATCCGGTTGCGGGCGTCCTCGCGGGTCAGGCCGGCATAGGCCTGGGGCATGGTGCCGTCCAACTCGGTGTTTTCGGTGCCATCGGCATTGAATATTTCCGCCACCGCACGGATGTTGGCGTCGTGACTCATGACGTTGATCAACGGCAGGTTGTTGCGTTTGCCTACTGCATAGTCGTTGAAGTCGTGAGCCGGGGTGATCTTGACGCAGCCGGAGCCCTTTTCCGGGTCCGCGTGGTGGTCGGCCACAACAGGAATGCGGCGATTCACCAGCGGCAGCATGACATGCTTGCCGATCAGGTGCTGGAAGCGCTCGTCGTCCGGGTGCACGGCTACGGCGGTGTCACCGAGCATGGTTTCCGGGCGGGTCGTGGCCACGATCACGTAGTCCTTGCCGTCCTCGGTCTTTTCGCCGTCGGCCAACGGATAACGCAGGTGCCAGAAAAGACCTTTCTCTTCCTTGTTCTCCACTTCCAGGTCGGAGATCGCAGTGTGCAGTTTGGGATCCCAGTTCACCAGCCGCTTGCCACGGTATACCAGGCCGTCGTCGTGGAGGCGAACGAACACTTCCTGCACGGCCTTGTAGAAACCATCGTCCATGGTGAAGCGCTCGTTGCTCCAGTCCACGGAGGTGCCCAGCCGGCGCATTTGCCCGGTAATGGTGCCGCCGGACTGTTGCTTCCAGTCCCAGATGCGTTTGACAAAGGCTTCGCGGCCCAGGTCGTGGCGGGTCTTGCCTTCCTCATCAGCCAGTTTGCGTTCCACTACCATCTGGGTGGCTATACCGGCGTGGTCGGTGCCTACCGTCCACAGGGCGTTACGACCCTGCATCCGGCGATAGCGGGTAAGGGTATCCATGATGGTGTGCTGGAAGGCGTGCCCCATGTGCAGGCTGCCGGTCACATTGGGCGGTGGGATGGCGATACTGTAGGGCTGGCCTTCACCGCTGGGGCGAAAATACCCCTTGGATTCCCAGTTTTCGTACCACTGGCGCTCGATGTTTTCTGGCTGGTAGGTTTTTTCCATGGGTGTCTTCTGGTGACCGTCTGGTTGATTCGCGAGGGAAATTGGAGGGCACGATTATACATGCTCGCCGGGGTTGCGGCGAATGGGCCAAAGCTGTGCATTGGCGGGCGTTTGTAAGGTCTCACTGCGCACGTCTGTGCCGGTAGAGCCGGACCCGCGTGCTTCAGCTGCGGTGCAGGCCCCGCAGACAGGTGTGGTGGGCTTTATGTTTTTCTTTGATCATGAACCCTCGGTTCAATACCCAGGGCCCTGAGCTGTTTGAATTGCGAACGAGCCGTATTCAGGGTTTCCGGGTCATTGTGCGCTACCAACGCCAGTCGCCTGAACCGGTCAGCGTCTGCGGGGAGCTTTGCTGACAGGACCACCACGGTGTCCCAGTCATCGGCCACAGGCTCGCATAACAGGATGCCCACCGGGTCGGAGCAGCGGGTGGCAGAGTCGGGGACAATGCTGTGGGGAATGAACGCCTCCGGGGCGAAGTTCCACAGCAGATCGTCCAGCTCCTCGGCGTGGCCGTACTGGTCGCAGACAATACAGACCCGGTCGCCCTGCTGCCAGGCCTTGTCCACCAGGCGGACCGCATGGAGGTTGCGGTCCGCCGGAGTGGCCCCGGCGAGGATGTGAAACCAGTAGGAACGGTTTCCCTCCTTGCCCGCCGTTCCGGATGGGCCGTTACTTTCCGGCATGGGACATCAGGTAGTCGACCAGCAGAGGCACCGGACGCCCAGTGGAACCCTTGGCCTTGCCGGATAACCATGCCGTGCCGGCGATGTCCAGGTGTGCCCAACGGTAGTCTTTGGCAAAGCGGGACAGGAAACAGGCGGCGGTAATGGTGCCCGCCGGGCGACCGCCGATGTTCTGCATGTCGGCGAAGTTGCTGTCCAGCTGGCTCTGGTACTCGTCCCACAGGGGCAGGCGCCAGGCCCGGTCACCGGCCCGCTCGCCAGCGGCCAGCAGCTCGTCAGCCAGGTCGTCATTGTTGGCCAGGAGGCCGGTGGCCTGGTGGCCCAGGGCGATAATGGCAGCGCCGGTAAGGGTGGCCATGTCCACCACCACTTCCGGGTCGTACTTCTTGACGTAGGTGAGGGCATCGCACAGCACCAGGCGGCCTTCGGCATCGGTGTTGAGAATCTCGATGGTCTGGCCGGACATGGAGGTGACAATGTCGCCCGGACGGGTGGCAGTGCCGCTGGGCATGTTCTCGGCGGCGGCGACAACGGCGACCACGTTGATTTTTGGCCTGGTTTCGGCGATCGCCTGCATGGTGCCGAACACTGCTGCGGCGCCGCCCATGTCGTATTTCATCTCATCCATGCCTTCGCCGGGCTTGAGGCTGATACCGCCAGTGTCGAAGGTGATGCCCTTGCCGACCAGTACATAAGGCTTGTCTTTCGCCTTGCCGCCCTTGTATTCCATCACGATCAGGCGCGCGGGCTGGGCGCTGCCGGCGGAAACCGAGAGCAGACTGTTCATGCCCAGTTTCTTCATCTGTTTTTCGTCCAGCACTTCGGTCTTGATGACCTCATGCTCCCGGGCCAGATCCTTCGCCCGGTCGGCCAGCCAACTGGGGTGACAGACGTTGGGCGGGGTGTTGCCCAGGTCGCGGGTGAAGTTCATGCCCCGGCCGGTGGCCAGGCCCAGGTTAAACGAATCCTTGAGGGCCTTGCCGGCGCCTGAGGCCAGCACGGTGACTTTGGCCAGCTTGCGCTTTGGCGGCTGCTCACTCTTGAACTCGGTGAAGGTGTAGAATTGTTCTTCCAGGGTACGGCCAATCAGGCTCAGCCTGGCGCCTTCGGAGGTTGTGGCCTCCTCGCCGTTGAGTGGTGTGTCGGCAAGCGCGACGATCGCATCTTTGGCCGGGCTGTCCTTGAGGACACCTGCCGCCGCGATAAGGGCCTTGCGATAATCGGCGGGTTTCCGGTCCTGGTCCTTGCCGGTACCGACCACCAGTAACCGGCTCCAGGGGGCGTCTGGAGTGGGAACAAGCAGCGTGCTGGCATTCTTGCCGGATATATCACCGTTATTGTGCAGGGCCTTCAGCTGTCCGCCCATGATCTCGTCGGCCTGAGTGGTCGAGGCGGGCCAGTCGCCTTTTTCCGGTACGGCCACGACCAGACATTCGGTTCTGGCACTGCTGATTGCTTTGCTGCTCAGGGTGAAACTCATGGCGACTCCTGATGGTTGTCGGCAGGTTGAAAGGGATATTCCTATAGCATCGGGGTCTGCTCCCGATTTATCAAGCGTGTAGATGCATTTCCCGATTTCGGGGAGTTGCTCTGTACCCTGTCATTTGTGGTGCAGGTTCCATAGAATAGCGCCCATTCATTACGCTGGTCACAGCCCATTGCGAGGCCTTTCTTGAGCATCATTTTTCGCTACCTGACCCGCCAGACCCTGGCCACCATGCTTGCCGTTTCCGGTGTGCTGCTGATGGTGTTCATGAGCGGCCGGTTCATCAAGTACCTGGCTGAGGCAGCCGCCGGCGAGCTGTCGGCTGACGTGCTGTTTGCGATCATGGGCTATCGTTTTCCCGGCTTTCTCGAGCTGATCCTTCCCTTGGGTTTCTTTATCGGCATTCTGCTTGCCTATGGCCGGATGTATCTGGAAAGCGAGATGACGGTGCTGTTTGCCTGCGGCGTCAGCGACCGGCAGGTGCTTGGCCACACTCTGGTTGCGGGGTTCGTGGTCATGCTGCTGGTCGGTGCCATGAGCCTGTGGGTAACCCCCTGGGGCATGAAAAATGTCGATCGCATCTTCAACGAACAGAGCCAGGCCACAGAGTTCGAGATGCTGACGCCGGGGCGCTTTCAGAGCCTGGATGATGGCGGGCGGGTGACCTACACCCGGTCGCTCAGTGATGACAGGCGCATGCTCCAGGGTGTCTTCATCGCCGAGTATTCGGAAACCGATGAACAACTGAGCCTGGTGGTGGCTGACGAGGGTTCGCAGTTCGTGGACGATGAAACTGGCAGCCGCTTCCTGGTGCTGGAGAACGGAGCGCGCTTCCAGGGACTGCCCGGCGAACTGGACTACTCGGTGACGGAGTTCGAAGCCTACGGGCTCAAGATAGCCGAACAGGACGCCCGGGGCAGCATTGACGAAGAGGGGCTGAGTACCGCGGCGCTGATGCGATCCGATGACCCGGAACTGCGGGCGCTGCTGCACTGGCGCTTTTCGCTGCCACTGATCGTACCGGTGGTGACCCTGCTGGCGGTGCGGCTGAGCCGGGTGAATCCGCGCCAGGGGCGGTTCTTCCACCTGCTGCCGGCCATGATGATCTATATCCTCTACCTGGGCCTGCTGATTGTCGCGAGGGATGCGCTGGCCTCCGGCAGGGTGCCTGAATGGATCGGCATGGCCTGGGTACATGTGCTGTTCCTGGCGCTCGGCCTGTGGCTGCAGTTTGGTCCGGCCTGGCTGCGCCGGCGCCGGCTTGAGCGTGAAGGAGGTGCCCGTGCGCAGGCTTGACCGTTACATCATGGGCAACGTGGGTGGCGCCATGTTTCTGGTGATGCTGGTGGTGTTGTCGCTGGACCTGATATTCGGTTACATCGCCGAGCTAGAGGATACCCGCAACGATTACCAGGCGTTCGAGGCGGTCATCTATATGCTGCTGACCCTGCCCCGACGCATCTACGATTACCTGCCCCTGGGCGCCTTCATGGGTTGCCTGGTGGGGCTGGGGGCGATGGCCAGCTCATCGGAGCTGACCGTGATACGGGCCGCGGGAGTCTCCATCAAGCGGATTGTCTGGTCGGCCATGAAGCCGGCGCTGGTGGTGGTGCTGATTGGCCTGGTTATCGGTGAGTATGTGGCGCCCCCGGCGGAGCGCATGGCCCAGAGCCAGAAGGCGGTCGCCCGGGGCGGGGCCGGCAATATTGCCGATTCCGGCGGCGTCTGGCACCGGGAAGGGGATACCTTTATCCATCTCAATGCTGTCAGGCCCGGAGGGGAGCTTCAGGGGGTCGCGCTATTTCGCTTCAACGACGACCGCTGGCTCGTATCCGCCAGTTACGCGGAGTCCGCGACGTACCAGGGCGGTTACTGGCAGTTGCAGGATGTCCGCAAGACCTACCTGTCCCGGGACAATACACGCCAGGAGCGGGTGGCGCAGGAACGCTGGGAAAGCGGCCTGACCCCGGATGTGCTCAGCGTGCTGGTGGTCAAGCCCGAAAACCTGCCCCTGAGCGGGTTGTTCACCTACGCCAGTTACCTGGATGAGCAGGGACTCAACTCCGGCCAGTACTGGCTGGCGTTCTGGAAAAAGGTGCTGATGCCATTGGGCACCGGGGTGATGGTGATTGTCGCCATTTCGTTTATCTTCGGCCCGCTGCGTTCCGTCACCATGGGGTTCCGCGTGTTCACCGGGCTGATTGTTGGCCTGCTGTTCAAGTACATGCAGGATCTGCTGGGGCCCATGAGCCTGGTGTTCGGCTTCAACCCGGTGCTGGCGATTCTCATACCCATTCTGATCAGCGGTGCCGTCGGCGCCTGGCTGATGCGCCGGGCGGGCTGAGCAGGTTTTCAGGCCTTGTTCTGCTTTGGTGTTGCTACTACTACGCTATTGGACGCCCGGTCAGTCAGGGACAGGCCGTTGATCGGGTAGAACAGTGCGATGATCGCGGGAGCGGTCAGAAGCAGGGTGACAGAGCCGATGTAATAGCCGGCCAGCATGGCAAGAAAAATGACGGCCGCCGCCGTGCCATACCGAAGCAGCGCCTGGGTCCAGCTCACCGATGTGCCGTCGAGGTTCTCGATGCGAATGCGCCAGACCTGCATGCCCAGGGTCTGGCCGACACGGGTCCAGAAATAGGCAAAGAACACGTAGAGCACCAGGAACAGTACGAAGGTCAGCCCCGGGTCACCGGACAGCTGACCGGCTTCCGCCATCTTTTCGTAACGCTCCCAGCCGGTCACCCAGCCCGCGATCATGGTGTAGATCCAGGTGGCTACCAGCAGCACGGCGATGCAGATCAGGCCGTCATAGATGATGGCCAGTGCCCGCTTGAGCGCGGAGGCGGGTGGCGGCAATTCCTCGGCGTCATGAAAGCGACGGGGCATGGGGGCTCCTGTGTGGTTTCACGTTTTTCCTGATTTCGGCGTGTGCTAGAGTAGCGGATTTGCACATGCATGTAATCAATTGCGGCCCCGGGGACGATTGCCCCGTGTTTCTGGCCCATGTCTCTCGAAAGGTATCAAAGGTCTATGAAAACCGCAGAGTTGCGTCAGGCGTTTCTCAAGTATTTTGAACAGCAGGGGCATACCATTGTGCCCAGCAGTTCGCTGGTTCCCCACGACGACCCCACGCTGCTGTTCACCAATGCGGGTATGAACCAGTTCAAGGATGTCTTCCTTGGTCGCGAGGAGCGCGATTATGTTCGTGCCACCAGCTCCCAGAAGTGCGTCCGGGCCGGGGGCAAGCACAATGATCTGGAAAACGTGGGTTATACCGCCCGTCACCATACCTTCTTCGAGATGCTGGGCAACTTCAGTTTCGGCGACTATTTCAAGCGTGAAGCCATCCACTTTGCGTGGACCTTCCTCACCGGGGAGCAATGGCTGAAATTGCCTCAGGAGAAGCTCTGGATCACGGTCTACGCGGACGACGAGGAAGCCTTCAATATCTGGAATCAGGAAGTCGGTGTTCCCGCCGAGCGCATTATCCGCATCGGTGACAACAAGGGTGCCCGTTTCGCTTCCGACAACTTCTGGCAGATGGGTGACACCGGCCCCTGCGGCCCCTGCTCGGAAATCTTCTACGACCATGGCCCCGATGTGGCCGGCGGCCCCCCCGGCAGCCCCGAGGAAGACGGCGATCGCTACATCGAGATCTGGAACGTGGTCTTTATGCAGTACAACCGTACCGCCGACGGCGAGATGCTCCCGCTGCCCAAGCCCTCGGTGGATACCGGCATGGGTCTGGAGCGCATTACCGCCGTGCTGCAGGGCGTGCACAGCAATTATGAAATCGACCTGTTCCAGGACCTGCTGAAGGCGGCGTCCGACGTGTTGGGCGGTGTCGCCACCACCGAGGCGTCCCTGCGGGTAGTGGCGGACCATATCCGGTCCTGTGCCTTCCTTATTGCCGATGGCGTCATGCCGTCCAACGAGGGCCGTGGTTCCGTGCTGCGCCGGATCATTCGCCGTGCCGCCCGTCACGGCAACAAGCTGGGTGCGTCCGGCCCGTTCTTCCACAAGCTGGTGGGCGCGCTGGTGGATCTGATGGGGGATGCCTACCCGCAACTGCGCAGCAGCCAGAAGCAGATTGAAAAGGTGCTGCTGCAGGAAGAAGAGCAGTTCGCCAAGACCCTCGACAAGGGGCTGCGCCTGCTGGAGCAGGATATCGCCGGCCTCAAGGGTAGCGAAATTCCCGGGGAAACCATCTTTACCCTCTATGACACCTATGGCTTCCCGGTGGACCTGACCAATGACATTGCCCGCGAGCGTGGCCTGACCCTGGACTACGAGGGTTACGAGAAGGCCATGGAACGCCAGCGTGAGCAGGCCCGGTCGGCGAGCAAGTTCGGTATCGATTACAACGCCGCCGGCATCAAGCTGGAAGGCAAGACCGAATTTACCGGTTATGAGCATATCGACGGCCACGAAACCATCCGTACGGTCCTGGTGGGTGGTGAGGAGAAGGCTGCCGAGGCCGGTGACGAAGCGGTCATCGTGCTGGAGCGAACACCCTTCTATGCCGAGTCCGGTGGTCAGGTAGGTGACACCGGTCTGCTGACCTGGAGTGGTGGCCGCTTCCAGGTGAATGATACCCGCAAGGAAGGTGACAACCACCTGCATATCGGCACCGTGGTAGAAGGCGACTTCACCCCCGGGCAGGAGGTGGACGCACGGATTGATCACAAGCGTCGTGAAGACACCAAGAAAAATCACTCCGCCACGCACCTGATGCATGCCGCGCTGCGCAATGTGCTGGGCGAGCACGTGAGCCAGAAGGGCTCGCTGGTGGATCCGGACAAGCTGCGCTTCGATTTCTCTCATTTCGAGCCGCTGACGGAGGAGCAGCTGTCGGAGATTGAGCGTCAGGTTAACGAGGAAATTCTGGCCAACACGCCGGTCCAGACTGAGCTGATGGATATCGAAAGCGCGAAGGACAAGGGTGCCATTGCCCTGTTCGGCGAAAAGTACGGCGACACTGTTCGGGTGCTGAGCATGGGTGCCGACGATTACTCGGTCGAGCTCTGTGGCGGCACTCATGTCGCACGTACCGGTGATATTGGCCTGTTCCGCATCACCTCTGAAAGCGGCGTCTCCGCCGGCGTCCGCCGTATCGAGGCGGTGACCGGATTTGGTGCCCTGCGCTGGGTCAGCAAAACGGAAGAAACCCTGGATCGTGTCGGCAAGCTGGTCCGGGGTAACCGTGACACCGTGGTGGACAAGGTACAGGCGGTCATCGATCGCAATCGCCAGCTGGAAAAAGAGGTCGAGCAGCTCAAGGGCAAGCTGGCCAGTTCTGCCGGTGCCGATCTGGCGGGCTCCGCGGTTGACGTCAAGGGGCTGAAAGTGGTGGCTGCGCAGCTTGATGGCGCTGATCGCAAGTCACTGATGGAAACCGCCGATCAGCTCAAGAACAAGCTGGGCGAAGGCGTCGTGGTGCTGGCCAGTGTTGAGGATGGCAAAATTACCCTGGTGGCCGGGGTCACCAAGTCCGCGACGTCTCGTATCAAGGCCGGCGACCTGATGAAGCACCTTGCCGGACAAGTGGAGGGCAAGGGCGGCGGCCGCCCCGACATGGCCCAGGGTGGCGGCAACAACCCGGCTGCGCTGCCGGCTGCACTTGAGGGCGTGGCCGGCTGGGTAGAGGAAAACGCCGGCTGATTGAAATGTGAAATCGCCGGCTCGCGGCTGTCTTTTGATCGACAACCGTGTGTATAATTCGGCGGTTTTTTCGGCCGGGCACGCGGATGCCCGGCCTTCGGGGCGGCCCGATTCCGACACTGGTGTTCCGTATAGGCAAGTCGCACACGGAACACTGGCCGGGGTCGGGCCGCTTGGTATCCCTGACCGGATAATTTCAGGAAGAACATGGCTCTGCTGGTTCAGAAGTTCGGAGGTACATCCGTCGGCTCGGTCGAGCGGATCGAGGCGGTTGCGGACAGGCTCTGTCGTTCGCGGAATGACGGCCACGATGTCGTGGTCGTGGTGTCTGCCATGAGTGGTGAAACCAACCGCCTGATCGCCCTGGCTAACGATATCATGGAGGAACCCACTCCCCGCGAGATGGACGTGCTGGTGTCTACCGGCGAACAGGTCACCATTGCCCTGCTGTCCATGGCCCTGCAGAAGCGGGGCTGCGAGGCCCGCTCATACACCGGTTCCCAGGTGCGCATCCTTACTGACAGCGCCCACACCAAGGCCCGCATCCAGGACATAGACGAGCGCAATATGCGTGGCGACCTGGACAAGGGCCGAGTGGTAGTTGTGGCGGGCTTCCAGGGTGTGGACGAACACGGCAATATTACCACCCTGGGCCGCGGCGGGTCGGACACCACGGCCGTGGCACTGGCTGCGGCGCTGAAAGCGGACGAGTGCCAGATTTACACCGATGTGGATGGTGTCTACACCACCGATCCGCGGGTAGTGGACGCCGCCCGTCGGCTGGATCGCATTACTTTCGAGGAAATGCTTGAAATGGCGAGCCTAGGCTCCAAGGTCCTGCAGATACGGGCCGTGGAATTTGCCGGCAAGTACAATGTGCCTTTAAGGGTGCTATCTTCCTTCAAGGAGGGCGAGGGCACCCTGATTACCTTTGAGGACGAAAGCACCATGGAACAACCGGTTGTTTCCGGCATTGCATTTAACCGAGACGAAGCCAAACTGACCATTTCGGGCGTACCTGATACACCCGGCATTGCGCTTCGTATACTCAAGCCGGTGAGCGATGCGAACATCGAAGTGGACATGATTGTCCAGAACGTCGGTGCGGACAATCACACGGATTTTACGTTTACCGTGCATCGCAACGATTTCCGTCGTACCCGCGAGATTCTCGACAAACTGGCCAGTGAACTCGGTGCCCGTGAAGTGGCCGGTGATGACAGAATTGCCAAGGTCAGTATTGTCGGTGTTGGTATGCGGTCTCACGCCGGTGTGGCCACTCGCATGTTTGAAGCGCTGTCCAATGAAGGCATTAATATCCGGATGATCTCCACCTCTGAAATCAAGATATCGGTGGTGATTGACGAAAAGTATCTTGAGCTGGCAGTCAGGGCGCTACACAGCGCGTTTGAGCTGCATACAGCCGAGTCAGAGGCCCGATAAAAGGGCGGATAAACAGGTCGGTCCGCCAGGGTCTCGTTATAAAAAGGGAACCAAAGTCGCTCTTGAGTCGTCATACTGTTGCCTGTAAGGGATTGTTCGACTTTTGAGCCGGTAGATTCCCGTATAAATTAGTAACTAATTGTTCAAGTCGGAACAGGTAGCTCTGGAATAGGGAGTAAAGGACATGTTGATCTTGACCCGCCGCGTAGGCGAAACCCTGATGGTCGGTGACGAAGTCACCGTGACTGTGCTGGGTGTGAAAGGAAACCAGGTACGTATCGGTGTGAATGCCCCGAAGGAAGTGGCTGTACACCGTGAAGAAATCTATCAGCGCATCCAAAGTGAAAAGGGCGATCCGGAAGGCCCGGAACCCGGCAATAGCTGATTGAGGTACCGGGGCCCGCAGGGGCCCTTGCCCTACGGATAGCCGCCGCGACCTCAGGGTGTGGCGGCTTTTCCGTTGTGGTTTCAGGGGATGGCTCAGGCAGTCAGAAAAAATCTGTGTCAACCCTATGAAAACAGAAAAATTATGGTAGTATACGCGCCGTTGTCACGGAGAGGTGGGTGAGTGGCTGAAACCAGCTCCCTGCTAAGGAGCCGTACGAGCAATCGTACCGAGGGTTCGAATCCCTCCCTCTCCGCCATTTCCTTTTTGGTCAATAAAGGAAAGAATGATGGCAGGTTGAGATAGCAATCAACAGATGCGCGGCTGTAGCTCCCCGGAGCGCCGGCCGGCTGGATAAAGCACCTGGCCACGAACCAGGCGGTCGGAAACCCGACCGAGAAGAGCAGAGTTTGATGCGCGGCTGTAGCTCAGCTGGATAGAGTACCTGGCTACGAACCAGGCGGTCGGAGGTTCGAATCCTCCCAGCCGCGCCATTTATTTGCACAGTCTCATCGTAAACCCGGAGAACGCGACATACTCCAGAGCACGATGGGATTCGAACCGAAAGAGGTTCGACCGTAGTGCGCGGCAGCGCACGGAGGAACGCCGGAGCAACGCGACGGCGGCCCCGATAGGGGTGAGGGCCGAAGGCCCGCATAATCCTCCCAGCCGCGCCACTTATTAGCACAGTCTCATCGTAAATCCGGAGAACGCGACATACTCTGGAGCCCGATGGGATTCGAACCGAAAGAGGTTCGACCGAGATTTAACAAGTTTTGATGCGCGGCTGTAGCTCCCCGGAGCGCCGGCCGGCTGGATAAAGCACCTGGCGACGAACCAGGCGGTCGGAGGTTCGACCGACATTGCTAAAGTTTTGATGCGCGGCTGTAGCTCAGCTGGATAGAGTACCTGGCTACGAACCAGGCGGTCGGAGGTTCGAATCCTCCCAGCCGCGCCACTTATTTGCATAATCTCATCGTAAACCCGGAGAACGAGACATACTCCGGAGTTCGATGGGATTCGAACCGGAAGAGGTTCGACCGTAGTGCGCGGCAGCGCACGGAGGAACGCCGGAGCACAGCGACGGCGGCCCGTAGGGAAGGGCCGAAGGCCCGCATAATCCTCCCAGCCGCGCCATTTATACAAAGACGCCTCAGTCTGGAGCTCCCCTCCTGCTGAGGCGTTCTTCGTTGTGCACTGGGAGGATTTGAACCGATAGAGGTTCGACCGGAGTGCGCGAAGCGCACGGAGGAACGCGGGAGCGTAGCGACGGCGGCCCGAAGGGAAGGGCCAAAGGCCCGCATAATCCTCCCAGCCGCGCCATTTACATAAAGACGCCTCAGTCTGGAGCACCCCTCCTGCAGAGGCGTTTTTCGTTGTACCCGGGAAAAGTTGTCCACAGCCCGCCCACCTCTGCCTATCGTTTTCGCCTGCCAGTACGAACTGAACTCTATGACAATGAATTGCTTCTTGCGCCGTTAACAAACATATCCTACTTTGTTACACACGGTTACAAAATCGTGTTCCGCTGAGCAAAATAAGATGAACTACAACAAAAATGTGGAGTAACGAAATGGGCTATAACAAACACGTACTGGCGCTAGCCTGTGCCGCTGCAGTAGGACTTGCGAGCCCTGTACTGCAGGCCAAGAACGCCAACGACAACCAGGGCAAGGGCATTGGCTGGGGGGTCAATAAAGACCTCGTTCGGGACCATGACAGCCGGGAGTTTACGGTTGCGGAAGATCTTTCATTTGATGCGCAACCAGGGGCTTCCGCTTATTCGGGAACCTATGAAGGCGTTCAGGGTCCGGCTGTCTATGCAGCTGAGATTCCTGATGGCTGGGATGGCGATGGCCTGGTTATGTATACCCATGGTTATCGTGGTGAAGGCGAGACGCTCGGGGTTTCGGTACCGGATCTGGCGTGGCGTGCAACGGTTCTTGCTGCGGGCTATGCGTGGGCAGCCTCTTCATATTCTGCCAATTACTATGATGTGCGCGCAGGTATCGAAGACACCAACAAACTGGCCCTGGAGGTCATGGATTACATTGAAGCTGACTTTGATACTGGCTATTTGGCTCCCGACCAGATTCTGATCTCCGGTTATTCCCTGGGTGGTCACACAGCGGCAGCGGCCGTTGACCGGGAGAACATGGAGAGGACGGCCTATCCAGTGAACTATGAAGGCGCGCTACCGTTCTGCCAGGCCGAACAGAATCAGTTTCAATGGCTCGGCGATTACACTCGCGTGATTCAGGAGCTTTCTGGCTTCGGTGATACACCCCCCGAAGAGTATCAGGATACCTTGCCCAGCATGCTGGTAGCACTTTTCGAGACTGACGGTGGAGGCAATATTACCTGGGAGCCAGCGAACCAGAATGGCGAACGAGCCAAGCAGATCGCCATGGATCTTACCGGTGGCGAGCGTCCAATATTTTTCGACCATGGTTTTCCCAATCCTGGCCTTCAGTACGCAGTGCTTGGCACCGGCGGTCGGGAAGGTGATATCAATGGAATTCTGGCCCGAAATTACTACGACAACACCGATCGGGTTTATCGCTGGACTGACGGTCCGCGCTTTACCGGACAGGAACGGGCGTTTACCGCGAAAGTCGGTCGCTTCCAGGCAGATCTGGGCGTTAACCCGCTCCAGGACGACGGTGTTCGCTGGCTGCCTCTGGTGCAAGGGGATTTCGATGTTCCCGTTCTGACCATGCACACACTAGGTGACTTCTATGTGCCTTTCGTCCACCAGCAGTTGTACCGTGAGGGTGCGATCGAAAATGGCGCTGAAGACTTGCTTGTTCAGCGGGCTATCCGTGCGCCAAGTCACTGTGACTTCACAGCAAGTGAAATCAGTACTGCACTGGTTGATTGGTTGAGTTGGGTTAACGAAGGCGAAGCGGCCAAACCGGATGGAGATGAGGTTCTTGATCCTGCAGTTGTCGCCGATCCGGAATATGGCTGTAAATTCACTGTCAACGACGGCACTCAAGGGCGGGCTGCCCTTGGGCTTCCGCCCTGTGGAAGCTGATCAGCGAATTCCTTCACCGGAATGAACCGGACAGGGACGCTGACTGCGTCCCTGTCTTTTCAGCGTAAATACATCAAAATGACCAGAATTTCGTCATCTTTATCGGGGCCTCTTTGGACGCTGATCCCTATAGATGTAAACTGCCCCTTAAGGCCGGTTGATTACCACATCAAATCATCCGGAATCTCATATCCCGCGTACGGATCGTCCTCATCCTGATCCGCCTGCTGCGCCCGATCATGCAGCACCACCACGGCGTCTGCATCCCTTTCCATAATCTTGCGGGCCACCGGCTCCGGGACCACTTCATAGCGTTCATCCATGAACACCACGGCAAGGCGTCCCCGTGACAGCTGGTCAGTCATGGTGTCGTCCACCAGGATTTTCTTGATCTTCTTGCCGTGGACAAACTGGTAATCCGTCTGGCAACGACTGCGATCAAGGCGGTTGGTTTCCACCAACTGACGGATCTGGGCGGTAATGGCCTTGCGGCGGGCTTCCTCATTGCGTTGCTCGTTGAGCTGGCGATCCCTTTCGGCTTTCTCCTCGCGGGCCTGCTGGGCACG
This sequence comes from Marinobacter zhanjiangensis, assembly GCF_014651935.1. Taxonomy (GTDB): domain Bacteria; phylum Pseudomonadota; class Gammaproteobacteria; order Pseudomonadales; family Oleiphilaceae; genus Marinobacter; species Marinobacter zhanjiangensis. The sequence goes on from NZ_BMXV01000002.1 coordinate 332,851, forward strand.
GAGTTTGGTTTCGTCCTGCTGGACAGCGCCCTTGGGTTGTTGCTTGCGCTGCTTCTTCTTCTCTTTCTGATGGGCCTTGAGCTTCTTTTCGTCCGCAAGGCCCGCCTTGAGTAGTTGGTCCTGGAGTGATGCCATGTCTGCTTCCGTTGTCGGCGGTTCTGAATTGAAGGCGAGTTTCCGGTATTATAAGCGGCTCAAGGCCCTTGCCGTAACCTCCATTCTCGCTATCCGGATTTTTCCATGACTGCATTTCAGATACCTGGCCTGTCCAGCGCCATGCTCGACAACCTGACGGCGCTCGGTTTTGAAGCACCGACACCGATACAGCAGGTGACGATTCCTGCGGTGCTGGAAGGTCGTGACGTGATTGCCATGGCCCGAACGGGTTCCGGTAAGACCGCCGCCTTTGGTATCGGGATGGTTGAGCGGCTTGATGTAAAGCGTTTTGCCGTACAGGGACTGGTGCTGTGCCCGACCCGTGAACTGGCAGACCAGGTTGCCAGTGCACTCAGGGAGCTGGCCAGGGCCCGGCATAACATCAAGGTGCTGACCCTGTGCGGGGGTACGCCGATCGGCCCGCAGATTGGCTCCCTCAGTCATGGCGCCCATATCGTGGTGGGTACACCCGGGCGAATTCAGGACCACCTGGACAAGGAGACACTGTCCCTTGACCAGGTTCAGATGCTGGTGCTCGACGAGGCAGACCGCATGCTGGATATGGGCTTCCAGGATGCGGTGGAATCCATCGTGTCCCGTTGCCCGCAGCGGCGTCAGACCCTGCTGTTCTCTGCCACCTGGCCAGACCAGATTCGCCGGTTGAGTGGCCGCTACCAGCGTGATCCGGTCAGTCTGACGGTTACCGACGATAAAGAGCTCGCGCCCGCCATCACCGAGCGGTTCTATGAACTCTCTTCCGGCCAGGAGCTGGACGCGCTCAGCGGACTCCTGTCCGAACAGCAGCCTTCGGGGTGCCTGGTGTTCTGCGCTACCAAACAGGACTGCGATACGGTTGCGGCGGGGCTTGTGTCGAAGGGGTTCAGTGCCAGTCCGCTCCATGGTGATATGGACCAGAAGGAACGGGATCTGGTGCTGATCCGTTTCGCCAACCAGAGCTGCACGGTGCTGGTGGCGACGGACGTGGCGGCCCGCGGGCTGGATATTGATGACCTGCCGCTGGTGGTCAATCTGGAGCCGGCGCGTTCGCCGGAAACCCATACCCATCGCATCGGCCGCACGGGTCGTGCCGGCCGGGAGGGGTTGGCGGTGACCTTTTTAACGCCTGCCCATGCCCACAAGATCACCCGGCTGGAGCAGGCAACCGGTGAGGCGATCGAACCGCTTCCGGCCGATGAACTACTCAATGTTCCGGTTGCACCCCCGGCCACACGATACGTCACCCTGTGCATTTCCGGCGGCAAGAAAGACAAGGTAAGGCCGGGAGATATTCTGGGAGCCCTTACCGGGGAGGCGGGCCTGCCCGGTAACGTGGTGGGCAGGATCAATATTCAGCCGTTCCAGAGCTTTGTGGCAGTGGAAGCCGCGATGGCTGAAAAGGCCCGCAGGCGTCTGGAGGAAGGTCGTGTGAAAGGCAGGAAATTCCGGGTAAAAGTCGTGTAACCGGGGGCTTTGATCACCAGAGTCATCATGCAACACTGATACGTGGTTTTGCCAATTGCATTTTGTGAAGTGCTGAAAAAATGCGGTTTTGCTGGGGGCGAGTTTGTTGCCCCCCTGTGAATAAAACGGTAAATTACGCAGGATTTTGCCTCCGGCAATGGTTTTCATTCTGGCCTGGACAGGGCCTGAAAGCCACTGCCAGAGGAAAAATCATCTAAATCAACACAGGTAGCACATGTTATGAGTGAGCTGATGTCACAGGCGATCGACCTGATGATCGCAGGCATGGGTTTCGTGTTCGTATTCCTGGTTATCCTGGTATTCGCAACGCTGCTCATGTCGAAAATCATTGGCCGATTCGCGCCGCCCGAGCCGGCAACCCCGGCCAGGACGCCACGTGCCAAAGCGTCTGCACCCGCCGCGGTTGATCCCGACACGGCGGAAGCAATCAAGAAAGCCATTGCACAATACCGGTCACGCCACAAGAAGTGACCGGCGCAGAACACTAGAACCTTTTTACAGAAGGCTGACACGATGACTGACACCAAGAAACCACTGGGGATTACCGACGTTATCCTGCGGGATGCGCACCAGTCCCTGCTGGCAACTCGCATGCGCCTGGACGACATGCTGCCGATTGCCGAGAAGCTCGACAAGGTAGGCTTCTGGTCATTGGAATCCTGGGGTGGAGCAACCTTTGACTCCTGTATCCGCTACCTGGGCGAGGATCCGTGGGAGCGGATCCGTGAACTGAAAAAAGCCATGCCGAACACGCCACAGCAGATGCTGCTGCGCGGTCAGAATCTGTTGGGTTACCGCCACTACGCAGACGACGTGGTAGACCGGTTCTGTGAACGTGCCGCCGAGAATGGCGTCGACGTGTTCCGGATTTTCGACGCCATGAACGATCCCCGTAACATGGACCGTGCCATTCAGGCCGTTCGCAAGACCGGCAAGCATGCCCAGGGTACCATCGCCTATACCACCAGCCCGGTGCACACCGTTGACATGTGGGTAGAGCTGGCGAAAGAAGTGGCCGACATGGGCGCGGACTCCATCGCCATCAAGGACATGGCCGGCATCCTCAAGCCTTACGTGGCTTACGAGCTGGTCAGCCGCCTGAAGAAAGAGCTGGATGTTCCCATCCACATGCAGTGCCACGCCACCACCGGCATGTCTACCGCCACGGCCGTCAAGGCCGCCGAGGCCGGTATCGACAACGTGGATACCGCCATCTCTTCCATGAGCATGACTTATGGCCACTCGCCCACTGAGGCAGTGGTAGCCATCCTCGAGGGCACTGAACGTGATACCGGGCTGGATCTGGAATTGCTCGAAGAAATTGCCAGTTACTTCCGCCAGGTTCGCAAGAAATATGCGAAATTCGAGGGCAGCCTGCGCGGCACTGACTCCCGTATCCTGATTGCCCAGGTGCCAGGTGGCATGCTGACCAACATGGAGAATCAGCTCCGCGAGCAGAACGCTACCGACAAGTTCGATGAGGTTCTGGCGGAAATTCCCAAGGTTCGTGAAGACCTGGGCTTTATCCCGCTGGTAACCCCCACCTCCCAGATCGTTGGTACCCAGGCGGTACTGAACGTGCTGACCGGTGAGCGCTACAAGTCGATCTCCAAGGAAACCGCCGCCATCCTCAAGGGTGAGTACGGTGCGGCGCCGGCCGATTTCAACAAGGAACTGCAGGAGCGTGTGCTGGATGGCAAGGAGCCTGTTACCTGTCGTCCGGCTGACCTGATCGAGCCGGAAATGGACAAGCTGACCAAGGAACTGAAAGAGCTGGCCGAGGAAAAGAACTTCAAGCTTGCGGAAAACGAAGTGGATGATGTTCTGACCTACGCCCTGTTTCCACAGATTGGCCTGAAGTTCCTGGAAAACCGCGGCAACCCGGATGCCTTCGAGCCGGTACCCTCCGCCGAAAGTGCTGCCGCTGCCTCCGCGCCGGCGAAGTCTGCCGACGGTCCGGAAACCTATACCGTGTCGGTCAACGGCAAGGAGTATGTGGTCGGGGTCACCGAAGGTGGTGAAATCAGCCAGATTGAAGCCAAGGGTGGTGCCGCCGCCGGTGGTTCTGCACCTGCTGCAGCCGCTCCCGATCCCGCTGCCGGTGAGGGCGAGCCCCTGCTGGCACCGCTGGGTGGCAACATCTTCAAGGTTCACGTTTCGCCGGGTGATCAGGTAGAAGACGGCGATGTGGTGATTATCCTCGAGGCCATGAAAATGGAAACCGAGGTTCGCGCCAACAAGTCCGGCACCGTCGGTGAAGTCTTCGTCAAGGTCGGCGATGCCGTATCTCCTGATGATGAAATGCTGACAATCGCATAAGGGCCAGCATTCCATGGATAAATTACTAACGCTCTGGACAGGCAGTGGCCTGTTCAACATAACGGCCGGCCAGGTGGTGATGATCGCCATCGGTCTGCTTCTGTTGTTCCTTGCAATTCGCAAGGGCTTTGAGCCGTTGCTGCTGGTGCCGATTGGCTTCGGCGGCATTCTGGCGAATATCCCGGAGGCGGGCCTGGCCCTGTCTGCGGCGGAAAATGCGGTTCATATCGCCAAACCGGAAGTGCTGGCCGCTATCGCTGGCATTCTGGATGTTTCCTATGAAGCGGGTCAGGCGGTGACGCCGGAAATCCGGGACGCCTTCAAGGCCGCCTTCAAGGATGCGGACTATTCCACCCTGAGTATGGCCAATGCGGCCGCCCAGGACTTCGGCTATGCCAACGGTATGCTGTACAACTTCTATACGGTTGTTATTGGCAGCACCATTGGTCCTCTGCTGATCTTCATGGGCGTTGGCGCCATGACCGACTTTGGTCCGCTGCTCGCCAACCCGAAAACCATGCTGCTGGGTGCGGCGGCGCAGTTCGGTATCTTCGGTACCGTGATCGGCGCGGCGCTTCTGGACTGGTTTGGCATTCTGGATTTCACCATTCTGGAAGCTGCGGCCATTGGTATCATCGGGGGCGCTGATGGTCCTACGTCCATCTATGTATCCAGTGTTCTGGCCCCGCATCTGATCGGCGCAATTGCGGTCTCCGCCTATGCCTACATGGCGTTGGTGCCGATGATCCAGCCGCCCATTATGAAAGCGTTGACCTCCGAGAAAGAGCGGGCCATCAAGATGAGTCAGCTGCGTCCGGTGAGCAAGAAGGAGAAGATTGTCTTCCCGCTGGTGGTGCTGATTGCGGTGGTTCTGTTCCTGCCGGATGCGGCGCCGCTGCTGGGTATGTTCTGCTTCGGTAACCTGATGAAGGAATGTGGCGTGGTGGAGCGTCTGAGCGATACCGCCCAGAATGCCCTGATCAACATTGTCACTATCTTCCTGGGGCTGTCCGTTGGCTCCAAGCTGATGGCGGACAAGTTCCTGGATGGCCAGACTCTGGGTATCCTGGCGCTGGGTATCGTGGCCTTCGGTGTGGGTACTGCCTGTGGTGTTCTGATGGCGAAGCTGATGAACGCGATGGTAAAAGAGAAGATCAACCCGCTGATCGGTTCTGCCGGTGTATCTGCGGTGCCGATGGCAGCGCGGGTATCCAACAAGGTTGGCCTTGAGGCCAATCCGCAGAACTTCCTGCTGATGCACGCCATGGGTCCGAATGTGGCTGGTGTTATCGGCTCTGCGGTAGCGGCCGGTGTGATGATCAAGCTGCTTGGCTGATTGTTGACTGGCAGTGGATTGAAAAAACCGGAAGGCTTTACGCCTTCCGGTTTTTTTTGGCCTACTGAAAATCACGGGAACCCACTGGCAAGGTACTTATAAGATGACTCAGGTCCGTCAGCTTCCCGGCCATGACATGAACAATATCGCCTTCCCGTTCCACAATGCCTTTCACATGCAGTAACCGTGAGGTCAGCAAAGGCTTGCGCTGCTGGCGGGCAGTATTGAGCCAGACCACCACATTGATGTTGCCGAACTCGTCTTCCAGGGTGACAAAGGTGACACCGGAAGCGGAACCCGGTCGCTGGCGGCCGGTGACCAGGCCGGCGACCTGGACCGGGCGGTTGGGTTCGGCGGTTTTCAGTTGTTCGGCGTTCAGGCAGTTGCGCAGCTGGCCCTGTTCCCGTAGCAGGGCCATGGGGTGGCGCTGCAGGCTCAGGCCCTGACTGGCGAAATCCGCCAGAATGTTCTGGCCTTCCGAGGGGGCGGGCAGATCGGTATTGTCGCCCTCCGCCAGATAGCCAGGGTCATCATCGGTGTCGGACACCCACAGGGGTGCGGCGGCTTCATGCCCCAGCAACTGCCAGTAGCTCTGGTGGCGGTGGCCGCTGATAGTCTCAAGGGCATTGGCGCCGGCCAGCAGTTCCAGGTCCCGCTGGGGCAGGGCGGTGAGCTGGCGCAACTCCCTTATGTTCCGGTAGCCCCCGGATGGTCGCTGCTGGCACAGGGCCTCGGCACTTTGCCGGTTCAGACCTTTTATTTGCCGCAGGCCGACACGTAAATGCTGTTGAGGGCCCTCCAGGGTGTAGTCCCATTGGCTGTGGTTTACATCCGCCGGCAACACGACCACGTCATGACGACGGGCGTCCTGGATCAACTGGGAGGGAGAGTAGAACCCCATGGGCTGGCTGTTCAGCAACCCGCAATAGAAAGCCGCCGGGTGATGACGTTTGAGCCAGGCCGAAACATACACCAGCAGCGCAAAACTGGCGGAGTGGGATTCCGGGAAGCCGTAGCCACCAAAGCCGCAGATCTGCTGGTACAGCCGCTCGGCGAAGTCTTCACTGTGCCCCTTGGCCAGCATGCCGTTGATCAGTTTGTCCCGGAAGGGGGTCAGGTCGCCGTGGGACTTCCAGGCTGCCATGGCCCGGCGTAGCCTGTCCGCTTCGCCGGCGGTAAAGCCGGCGGCCACCATGGCCAGCTTGATCACCTGCTCCTGGAAGATGGGCACTCCCAGGGTGCGTTCCAGCACCCCCCGGACTTCCTCGTTGGGGTAGCTGACCTCTTCCAGGCCATGTTTGCGTTTCAGGTAGGGGTGCACCATGTCCCCCTGAATGGGGCCGGGGCGAACAATGGCCACTTCGATCACCAGGTCGTAGAACTTCTCCGGTTTCAGTCGGGGCAGCATATTGATCTGGGCCCGGGATTCCACCTGGAACACGCCGATGCTGTCCCCGGTTTGCAACATGCCGTAGGTCTCGTCGTCTTCCCGGGGGATTTCCTGCAGGGTAAGGGGCTGGCCGTTCTCCCCGGGAATCAGCGCCAGCGCCTTGCGAATGGCAGTCAGCATGCCCAGGGCCAGCACATCCACCTTCATCAACCCCAGGCTTTCCAGGTCGTCCTTGTCCCACTGGATCACCGTGCGGTCTTTCATGGCGGCGTTTTCGGTGGGCACCAGGTCCGCCAGTGGGCCCGAGCCGATCACGAAACCGCCCACATGCTGGGACAGGTGGCGGGGAAAGCCCAGCAGGGTATTCACCAGGGTGAAAAACTGGTTGGCAACACGTTCGTGCCGGGTCAGGCCCTTGTCGAGAATCTGCCCGCGCCAGTCGGTTTCCCGGTCCCGCCAGTCTATGCCGTTGAGCAGCTGTTCCACCTGTGCGGGATCAAAGCCAAGGGCCTTGCCCACGTCGCGGATGGCGCTACGGGGGCGGTAGCGGATCACCGTGGCGGCCAGGGCGGCCCGTTCACGACCATAACGCTGGTAGATGTACTGGATGACCTCCTCGCGGCGTTCATGCTCGAAATCCACGTCGATATCCGGGGGTTCGCCACGATCTTTGGAAATGAAGCGCTCGAACAGCAGCTCCACCTGCCGGGGATCCACTTCGGTGATGCCCAGGCAATAGCACACCGCCGAGTTGGCGGCCGAGCCGCGGCCCTGGCACAGGATGCCCTGGCTGCGGGCGAAGCTGACGATGTCGTGGATGGTGAGAAAGTAGTGTTCGTACTGCATCTCATGGATCAGCGCCAGCTCCTTGCGGATCAGGGCCTGGACGGGCAGTGGTGTGCCCGCCGGAAAGCGCCGCTGCTCCCCCTGGCGGGTCAGTTCCTGCAGCCAGCTGGCGGGCGTCTTGCCCGGCGGCACCAGCTCTGACGGATATTCGTAGCGCAACTCAGAAGGACGGAAGCCGCACTGATCGGCAATGATCAGGGTTTCCTCCAGCCAGGCCTCGGGAAACAGGCGTTTCAGCACAGGCAGTGGCCGCAGGTAGCGCTCTCCATTCTGGAACAGGTGATGCCCGGCCTGTTCCAGACAGGTGTTGTGACGGATCGCGGTCAGCACATCCTGCAGGGGCTGGCGTTGCCGGCAATGCATGTGCACGTTACCGGTGGCAACCACGGGGCGCTCCAGTTGTAGTGACAGGGCCCGGATACGCTGGATGGTTTGCTCCTCGCCGGAGGCCAGGGTCCGGCTGGCCGCCAGCCACAGCCGCTCCGGAAACAGGCCGAGCAACCATTCGCCGGTACGCCGTGCGTTGGCAAATCCGGCTTGCTCCGGTGCCGGTGGCAGCCACAGGCACAGGCAATGGTCCAGGGCGTGGTTCTCCAGATCCTCCGGTAGCAACTGATAACGGCCTTTTGGGGCCCGCCGTCGGGCAGTGGTGATCAGCCGGCAAAGCTGACTGTAGCCCAGCCGGGTGCGGGCCAGCAGGATCACCCTGGCCGGGGTCATGTCCGGGGTGGTTGGTTCCAGCTGGAAATAACTGCCGGTAATCAGGGCGACGGGGCTGCCCTTCAGGGCCTGACAGGCTCTGGGGATGCCGGCCACGGAACAGGCATCGGTGATGGCCAGAGCCCGGTATCCCAGCGCCAGGGCCCGCTCCGCCAGTTCGTGGGGGTGGGAGGCTCCGGTGAGGAAGGTGAAGTTGCTGAAGCAGTGCAGTTCGGCGTAATTCATGGTTATCCTGCGTTATCCGAACCAGCCATGAACGAACCAGCTCTGCTGGTCGTCCCGGTAGACCCAGGCCAGTTGCCCGCTGGGCAGGCGGGCAATGTAGTAGTCCCGTAGCACCCGGGCTCCGTCCCACCAGCCCCCGCTGATGCGCTCCGGGCCCCCGAGCCACGCTTCCGGAGTGGCTTCCAGGGGGGTGGGTTGGGGCAGCAGCCATAATGGGCGCAGGGGTAGCTGATCCGAGCCCTTGCTGTGGTGATGGGGCCCGGCGGTCAGGCTGCGGGCGCTCCAGGCTCGTTCCGGCCGGTGATCAGCCGCCGGAGCCAGATGTTGCAGGGCCGACTCTCCCAGGCGGGCCTGCAGGCGGCTGACCAGGGTGTGCCAGGCTTCCCCCTGATCGGTGGTTTCACCCAGCAGGTCGGTGTGGCTGGTTGCCTGCCGGTCCAGAAAACGGGTGACTTTCAGCTCCAGGGTTTCCACCGGTGCCTGCAACGGGTGCTGTTCCAGTCGTATCCGGAGCAGGTTGATAAAGGCTTCTGCCCGGTGCTCCGGCCCGGTGGTGCGTACCCGAAGCCGGCTGGGTTCCCGTCGGTAGTGGTGCAGTATCAGCAACAGGCTGTCGGTGTCCTGCTGCCGCCACTGCAGGTCACTTTCCAGTTCCGACAGCATTCGTTGCAGGGCGAACAGCAATCCCTGGGCCTTTTCCACCGGCAGCCCGAAGTCGGCTCGCTGCCGGAAGTAATGGGGCGGCCGCCAACTGGTTTGCGGGTCCGGGCGCTGCCCCTGCAGTCGCTGCACATAAGCCAGGGTTTCCGGTGTCAGGCGGCGGGCCAGCTCCACCGCGGGCAGGTGGAAGACCTGGCCCAGTGTGGTCAGCCCCAGGCGGGTCAGGCGTTGCAGGGTACGATCGTCAAAACCGGCGTGGGGCAGTGGCAGCGCCTCCAGCTGCCGGTGCATCTGCGACGTTTCCCCGGTACAGCATTGCATCCCGGCCCGGGCGAGCAGGCGGGCAGACAGGGGTGTCGGGCCGGTGGTCAGGGAGGCGTTCAGCTGCCTTTCCTCCAGGGCCTGTTGCAGCTGCTTTTGCAGTGGTTCCAGGCCGTCATACAGCCGCTGGACACTGCCGGCTTCCGCCAGCAGGCCATCCGGGGGGTAGAGGGTAATGCGGTCCATGTAGCGGTAAAGCCAGTGGGCCTGCTGCTCCAGGATGCCGGCCTGACGGGTATCGTCGGCGTGGACCATGACCAGTTCCGGGGCCAGGTTAAGGGCAGTTTTCAGGGCCGTGCCGGGATGCACGCCCAGTTGCCTGGCCCGGGGGCAGGCCTGTATCACCTGCCGTGTGCCATGGGACAGCACCGCCAGTGGTGACGGGTCCTGGCGGGAGCGGGCAACATGGTCCAGCAGCAGGTGCCGGAAGTGCAGATACAGCCAGATCATGGTTTACCCCGGTGCCGGTCCGCCGGACCAGGGGCCGCGAATAACCAGGGCGGAGCCCTCCTGGGCAACGCAGCCCGATCGTGCCTGCAATGGCAGGGTGCAGCCCTGACCGGGCCAGCCCCCACGGCGCTTGAGGACATGGATTCGCAGGCCCAGCTGGTGGTCAGGCTCCAGCGCCAGGCGCAGGGCTGCAGGTGAACTCTGGCAGGCCTGTCGCCGGGACTGGAACAGGATGCAGCTGCCATGCCCGGCCTCAGCTGCCAGCTGAAGCCGGCGCACATCCCGTGCTGCCAGGGTGTCCGGCCAGGCCATGACCAGTCCGGTAACGGGGGATCGCAGGCAGTTTTCCAGGGTCCAGAGCAGGTCCGGGCGGGTATCGGCCCGGACCATGATCAGCTGGTCCAGATCGACGCCTTCCCGGGCCAGGGCCGGCGCATAGGGCGTCAGGGGAGGGTTGACCCAGAATACCGTCTGTTTGCGGGTAGTCACCCGCCTGAGCAGGGGAAGTACCAGTTGCAGTTCGCCAATACCCGGTGCATCCAGCAGGCACTCACTGAGAGCGCCCCGAGGCCACCCCAGGCCATCGAGCTGGTTGTCCAGCGCTTCAAAGCCGGTCTGTTCCGGGTCGGGTATGGTTGCAAACTGGCGATGGCCTCGCCACAGGCGGGCATCATCGAGCAGGGTGTTCAGCAGGTCACTCATGGCTTAATCCAGTACTGTTTAAATATACAGTATTATTAACTGGAGAGGATTTCAACCATGGTGCTGAGCTGTTACCGTGCCAGATAACACCAACACAAGGAGTTGCTTATGACCGCACTGGAAAAGCAGCAATGCGAGGCCTGCCGGGCCGATGCACCGACCGTGTCTGCAGACGAACAGAGCGCCCTGTTGAGGGAGGTGCCCGACTGGGACATTACGGAAGTGGAGGGTGTTCACCAGTTACGCCGGGAGTTCCGGTTCAAAAACTTCGTCCAGGCTCAGGCTTTTACCAACAAGGTGGCGGATCTGGCTGAGGAGGAGGGGCACCACCCGGCCATACTGCTGGAATTCGGGAAAGTGACGGTACGCTGGTGGACCCACAAGATTGGCGGTTTGCACCGCAATGACTTCATCATGGCGGCCCGCACTGACAGGCTGTTCGAAGGTTAGGGGATTTCCGGCCGGTGCCAGGTAGCTGGCACCGGTACATTCCCGATTACGGTATCAGCAGCACCGGGTGATGGCTTTCCCGCACCACGGTTTCCGAGGTGTGGCCGAGAGGGAGTTGTTCCACGGGCGTGGTGCCACGCTTGCCAATCAGCGTCAGCGCCGGCTGGCTGTCCCGGATCAGTTGCAGCAACTCCCGGGCCGGATGCCCGTTGAGGACCCGGGCATGCACCGAGGACTTGCTGTTGGCGATATCGTGAACCTTCCTGTCCACCTCGTCCGCTTCCGGAGGGGCGTCATCCGGACGTACCCAGAGCACCCGTCCTTCCTGGTCACCACTCACCAGTTCCCGGAACAGTTCTTCGCAACGTCCGGCGTTCTCCGAACCGTCGGTCGCCAGAAAAACCGGAGCCTGGGGCGAAGAGGGTTTGCCCTCCACCGGCAGGATCAGCAGGGGCCGTTTGGTCATACGAGCCAGGTTCATGGCGTTGTTGCCCATGAACAGTTCGCGACCGGCCGAATGATGCGTGCTGCAGCAGATAACGCCATCCGCGTTCTTGTGTCGTGCCAGTTCCAGAATGCAGGAAGCGACAAAACCGTGGCGGACCTCGAAGTCTGTCTCAACCTTCCACTCTTCAGCGTACCGCCGGGCCAGTTCCCTGAGCTTACCTTCAACGGCACCGTCACTGTCTTCAATGTGTTTGCGGGTATGGGGTTCAATGACATAGGACAGGGTCAGCTTCCTGGTCCCAAGCCTTTCCAGTAGGGGAGGCAGCTGTTTGACGGCCTGCTCCCAGTTGTCGGAATAGTCCACGCTCAGAATCAGATGGCTCAGCATTTACGGTGCTCTCCCTAAAGGTTGTCAGGTATGAATGCCTGGCAGAAGACATAAAGAGTATTTTCAAAGGCTTTCCGGGGTCAAGGCCAGTGTCGCGCAGTAGATCAGCGAATTAACCGCACGGCACACCAGGGCAACTTTCTTACAGGGAACACTAGCAGATTGTCGGGGCAGCGCTATTGATTCCGGACAAAGTACTGAACCCCTGGGCTGACAACCAGGGGTCGACATAAAAATGCACACCCCCGTTGGCCCTGAGCAGGCGGGACGGCATGATGCCGATCATGCTGTGAAAGGTATTGGAGAAGTGAGCCAGGTCGGAAAACCCGGAGGCGACTGACGCCTGGGTAAATGTCTGCCCCTGAGCAATGGCCAGGGTGGTTGCGTGCAGGCGGTGCCACTGGCGGTACTTGCCGGCGGAAATGCCCAGGTACTGGCGGAAAAGCTGGATGACCCGGGGCACGGACAGGCTGACGGTGGCTGCCAGGTCTTCCGTGGTAATGTTCCGGGTGCGGCCACCGCGGAGCATGCTGACCGCCCGGGCCACCCTGGGATCGACACCTTCCGGCTCCAGCCGGCAGGTGTCCGGCAACCCCAGTTTCACCAGTATGCCCGATACCGTCTGAGGTGACAGGGGGGTCCTGAGGATCTGTCGGGCCAGGTCAACCAGCTGATCTTCCCCGGAGAGGGGCCAGAGAATACCGCAGGTCTGCTGGCCCGCGGTTGTCGCCAGCGCCTTCAGGTCGTGCTGGAAAGGGTCGAGAAACAATACCATAAGTGATGGACTGTCACTCTCGAGCCAGACCGGCAGACCGGGCCTGATCAGGCAGGCACGGGTTTCCACTACCTCATGGGCATGGGTCTGCCGGTGAACCCGCAGATTGCCCTCCACACCTACCAGCAGGGCGGCACTGCCGTAGCTGCGATAGCGTGGTTCAATGCCGGGGCCGGCGTAGAGGACGCGATTGTCCCAGATATAGATGTGTGCAGGCACATTGCAGGCCGGAGATTTCACAGGGGTCCCTCCATGGGATAAAAGCGGTTCCGAACTCCCTTGAATATCTTCATATCCTACCCGGTATTCGCAGAAAGTGAGGTCACACCCACGTGACCAAGTGCTCAGATGGTACTGAATTATCATTGCGCACAAATGATGCGGTAATCCCCACGGGTATCCTGCAGGTTCCAGTATCAAGGCGGTGCCACACACCGCTTTCAGAAGTATGGATAAGCAAATCAAGGTGGCCAGGGAGCAGTAGGCTGCCTTTCAGGGAGAGTTCAATGGAGAGTTCCAATGAATAAAACAATCAAACGACCGCTTATGAAAGGGCGGGCCTCGGCATGCCGTTACTATATGTCGGGCCTGGCCCTGGCAATGGCAGCTGCCAACGCACCGGCAGCAGTTCTGTTCGAAGAAAATTTCTCGGATGGCCTTGGCGCCTTCACTGATCAGGGGCGGGTCTACACCATGACCGCGGGCGAGGCAGCCATGCGTGGTGGCGGTTCCAGCGATACCCTGGTCCGCTCCGGTCCGATCGCGATCAATGGCGCCAGTGATCTGACCCTGTCGTTCTACCGTGACATTTCCGGCTTTGACACGGGCGAATCACTGACCGCCTTTGTGTCCACCGATGGCAGCACCTTCCAGTCCATTCAGTCCGTCGGCAGTGGGTCCGGCGTGGTTACCGTTGATATTGGTGACGTGGCGGGTGGGCAGGACCAGATCTACCTGCAGTTCGCTATCAATGCCTCGAGCTTCTTCGAGCGAGCTGGCCTTGGCAGCATCCTGCTTGAGGGCAGTGGTTCCGGGAATCCCGACAATCCGGATAACCCCGACAACCCCGACAACCCCGATAATCCCGATAATCCCGATAATCCGGGGGGTGACGACGAGCCCATGCCAGAGGCTGGCGATTTCGTGACCTTCGAGTCCGGCCACGTCCGTCCCATGGCGCTGTCTTCCGACGGCAACCGTCTTTATGTCGTCAATACACCGGATAACACCGTTCAGGTGTTCGATGTATCCGGGGCTTCCCCGGCGCCGGTCGAAACCATTCCGGTGGGCATGGAGCCGGTTTCCGTTACCCTTCGCAACGACGGTGAGCTGTGGGTGGTCAACCACTTGTCCGACAGTGTCAGCATCGTTGATGTATCCGGTTCCACTGCCCGCATCAGGAACACCCTGCTGGTGGGTGACGAGCCCCGGGATATTGTATTTGCCGGCGCTAACGACCAGTGGGCCTTCATTACCGCGGCTCACCGTGGCCAGAATGTTCCGTTTGATCCCGAGCTGACCACCCCGGGCATCGGTCGCGCCGATGTGTGGGTGTTCGACGCCGACAGCCCTGGCACCCAGCTTGGCGGTGAACCAGCCACCATCCTCAACATGTTTGGCGATACCCTGCGCGGCCTGGCCCGTAGCCCGGATGGCAGCAAGGTCTACACCGCCGTGTTCAACTCCGGTAACCAGACCACGGTTCTGGACGAGGAAATCCCTGATGGTGGCCTGGACAAGCCGGGTCCCCGGCGGGCCGCGGATGGTACGGAACAGCCCCGCACCGGCCTGATCGTCGAGTACGACGGCCAGAACTGGATGGGTCCGGGCGATCCCGTCAATGGTGACGCCCCCCGGGCATGGAATGAGTACGTCAAGCTTGAACTGCCGGACTATGATGTGTTCGAGATCGATACCACCGGTTCCGTACCCCGTGTGGCCTCCCGCACCAGTGGCGTAGGCACCACGCTGTTCAACCTGGCGGTCAACCCGAGTAACGGCAACGTCTATGTCTCCAACCAGGAAGCCAATAACCTGACCCGTTTCGAGGGCCCCGGCCTGGCCTCCACCACCGTCAATGGTAACTTCGTGCAGAGCCGCATTACCGTGGTGGATGGTAACAATGCCCGGCCGCGCCATCTGAACAAGCACATCGACTACACCACGGCGCCTGGCAGTGGTACGGCGAGCGAGAAGGAGCGCGCCGTCGCCATTCCGCTGCAAATGGCGATATCGTCCGATGGCGATGAACTGTTCATGGCCTCCATGGGTTCCGGCAAGCTGGTGCGCTATGACACCGGCGCCCTGGAAAGCGACAGCTTCCAGCCCGAAACCAACGATCAGCTGGTGGTCAGTGGTGGCGGTGCCACCGGCGTGGTGCTGGATGAAGCCCGTGGCCGAGCGTTCGTGACCACCCGCTTCGACAACGGCGTGTCGGTGGTGGACGTGGATGGCACCATGAGCGAGCTGGCCCACGTGACCATGGCCAACCCGGAACCCCGGGAGGTGGTTGAGGGCCGTCGCTTCCTGTACGACGCCACCTACACCTCCAGCCGTGGCGATTCTTCCTGTGCTGGCTGTCACGTCTTCGGTGACATGGACCATCTGTCCTGGGACCTGGGTAATCCGGACATAGCATCCAGGGACAATCCCAATGAGTATAACGAGAATGTACCGGCCTTCGGTCGCAACCTGACCTTCCATGCCATGAAAGGCCCCATGTCCACTCAGAGCCTGCGTGGCCTGAAGGGCAATGGGCCCATGCACTGGCGTGGAGATCGCACCGGCGAGGACAGGCCGCGGGGTGAAAGCCTGGAAATGGCGGCCTTCAAGGAGTTCAACGAGGCTTTCCCGGGGCTGGTGGGTCGCGACTCCGAGCTGACCGAGCAGGAAATGACCCGGTTCGCCGAATTTGCCCTGGAACTGACCTATCCGCCCAACCCGATTGCGGCGTTGGACAACAGCCTGAGCCCGCGCCTGCAGGAGGCCATGGAGGTCTATAACACCGTGAACTCCGACTTCGTGACCAACTGTAATGGTTGTCACACGCTGGATGCCGACCGGGGCATGTTCGGTACCGACGGGACCATGTCTGCGGAAGGTGGAGATGTTGATGAAGACATGAAGATCCCGCATCTGCGGAACATGTACCAGAAGGTCGGCATGTTTGCCAAGAATGGTGCGGATCGTCCGGAAAGGGGGCCCCAGATTCGTGGCTTCGGCTTCGATAATCAGGGCGCTTCCGGTTCCATCGACAACTTCCTGAGCGCGCCGGTATTCCTGTTGCTGGGTGAAGAGCGTCGTCTGATGGTTCAGGACCTTTCCCTGGCGTTCCCGTCAGAAATGAACCCCATCGTGGGTCAGCAGGTTACCCTGAACCCGGACAACCGCAATCGCCCGGATGTTCAGGCCCGCCTGGACCTGCTTATTGAGCGGGCCCTGGTGACCAGTCCGCGTCCGGAGTGTGACCTGATGGCGACGGCGGTACTCAATGGACAGACCAGACGTTGGGTGTTCAACGCCAACGAGAAGTTTGTACCGGGTGATCGTGCCACACCGTCTTTGACACGCAGTGAACTGCTGGCTCAGGTGAACGACGAGAACACCCCGGTGACCTTCACCTGTACGCCTCCAGGCAGTGGTGTTCGCAACGTGGCAAGCAACTGACCCACCGGTCAGCTTACTCTCAGGCAAAGGCCTGAACGACAAACCCCGGCCATTGTGCCGGGGTTTGTCGTTGTAGAGTGGGGCATCTGCACGCTATTCCTGCCCGATGGTCTCCGCTTCATCCTGCATGTCTCGCCAGGCTCTGTTCAGGTCTTCGATCATTTTGCCGGTACCACCAGCCTTCCGCGAGAAAACCAGTGTGAGCGGCCATTTCAGCAGGTCATCATGCCTGAGCCCGGACATGGGCGACGTTTCCAGGATGTTGTCCATGGGCGACTGGAAATTGATAAGGTAGTCCCCCCGCTTGAAGGCCAGCATGCGGATAGCGGAACGGTGACCCGGCGCGATGGTGACCAGGGTGTCCGGGTCGTCTTTCAGGTGATCGAGCAGGCGCCAGTAGGTGTAGCCCCGGATCAGGATCAGGCGCTTGCCCTGGAGGTCCTCAAGGCCTGAAACGGGAGTCGCGTCCGCCCGGGAGTAGGCGTTGAGACGGATGCTGCCGGTATGGAAGTCGGTTTCGTGGGTGTAGGGTGCAAGTTCGGGCACACCCGCGGACCCCAGCCACATATCGATATCGCCTTGCTCGAGGTAAAGGTAGACCCGCTCGATGGGCAACTCCTGCCAGCGGATGCCATACCCGGCCCGGTCGGCAATGTCTTCGGCGAGGTCGATAAAGGTGCCTTCCGCCTGTCCGGAATCGTTGGTGTAGGCCAGGGGCGGGAATTCGATAAAGGAACCCCGGATCACGGGGCGATCCGCGCCATGGGCAGCGGGTACCAGGCAGCCGGACATAGCCGCCGCGAAAGTCACGGCATTCAGGATGGTACGGAGTGTGTTCATGCAAGGAACGAAATCATTGGACTTGTTGTATGGTTAGGGTGGCGACATTTCCCGGATTTGTAAACTATTGGAAAAAGGCTAATGACTACAGAGATTTTGCGTAAACGTACGGCCTATGCATCGTTTGACGAGATTACCACACGCTGGGCGGACAACGACCTTTATGGACATGTCAATAATGTGACCTATTACGCCTGGTTTGACAGCAGTGTGAACCGGTACCTGATCGAGGAGGGTGGGCTGGACATCCACAATGGAAGGGAAATCGCCTATGTGGTGAGCTCCTCCTGTGACTATTTCAGTCCCATTGCCTACCCGGAGCGGGTAGAGGCGGGGCTCAGGGTGGAAAAGCTCGGCAACAGTTCGGTGGTCTACAACATTGGTATCTTCCGTCAGGGCGAGAGGGAAGCCTGTGCGGTCGGCCGTTTTGTTCATGTATTCGTGGATCGCACAACCGACCGTCCGGTGCCGGTTCCCGGAGGCGTCCGGACCGCCCTGGAAAAGCTGACTGCTGAGGCAGACAACAACTCTGGCTAGCCCCGGGCTTCAATAGCCCCGGGCGCTGGAGGTGCTGCGCCGCGGATCTGCCGCCCCCCACAGTGCCCCGTTTTCGTCAATCAGGACGCTCTGGATGGCGCCCATGGCAGAGCCGGGCGCCACTGTGTGCCCCATAGCCTCCAGCAGGTCGATGGTGTCGGGACTGATGCCCTGTTCGATACGGATTTCATCCGGCAGCCACTGGTGATGGATACGGGGCGCCGATACTGCCGACTGGATGTTCAGGCCATGGTCGATCACGTTCATGATGACCTGCAGTGTGGTGGTAATGATCCGCGAACCGCCGGGGCTGCCGGTTACCAGCAGGTTTTGCCCGTCCTTGCGCACGATCGTGGGCGACATGGAGCTGAGCATCCGCTTTCCGGGCTCGATGCGGTTGGCTTCACCGCCAATCAGGCCATAGGCATTGGGTATGCCCGGTTTGGCGCTGAAATCATCCATTTCATTGTTCAACAGGAAGCCGGCTCCGGCCACGGTAATACCTGAGCCATAGCTGAAGTTTATGGTGTAAGTGTTTGAAACGGCGTTGCCCCACCGATCCACAATGGAGAAGTGGGTGGTTTCGTTGCTTTCATAAGGCAGGGGGTCGCCGGGGGCAATCCGGTCAGACGGAGTGGCCCGCTCCGGATCGATGCCATCTCTCAGGGCCTTTGCATAGCCCTTGCTGGTAATGCCGTCCAGGGGCACTTCCACATAATCCGTATCCCCCAGGTATTCGGATCGGTCCGCGTAGGCCCGCTTCATGGCCTCGGCCATCAGGTGGATGGTGCGGGCCGAGTTGTGGCCGTAATTGCCAATCGGGTAACCCTCGAGAACATTCAGTATCTGCACAATGTGGGCGCCGCCGGAACTGGGGGGCGACATGGAAAAGATGTCGTAGCCCCGGTAGTTACCTGCGACGGGCTCCCGGGTCACGGGCTCGTAGGCGGCCAGGTCTTCAAGGGTGATCAGGCCACCCCCGCGCTCCATTTCCTCAACAATCAGGCGGGCGGTCTCACCCTGGTAGAAATCCCGGGCGCCGTGATCCGCAATCCGTTGCAGGGTGGCGGCCAGGTCCGGCTGCCGGAAACGCTCGCCGGGCTGCGGGGCGCTGCCATCGTCGCGGTAGAAGGTGGCCCGGGTGGCAGGCCAGGGCTGCAGCCGATCGCGGGCCTGTTCCAGCCCCTCGGTGAACCGGTGTGGCACCTCGAAGCCGTCTCGGGCCAGAGCAATGGCTGGCTTCAGGGCTTCGGCCAGAGTAATGGTGCCGTATTCCTCCAGTGCCAGGGCCAGCCCCGCCACCGTGCCGGGAACACCAGAGGCCAGATGGCTGAAGCGGCTGCGCCGGGTAACCACGTTGCCTTCACTGTCCTGGAACATGGTGCGGGTGGCCGCCGTTGGCGCGGTTTCCCGATAGTCAATGGCCTGCACCGGACCCTCATCTCCGGGTGCGTAGAGCATGAAGCCACCGCCACCGATATTGCCGGAACGGGGTTGGGTAACGGCCAGGGCAAAGCCGGCGGTCACTGCGGCATCTACTGCATTGCCGCCGTTTTTCAGCACCGTCAGTGCTACCCGGGTGGCGGTGGGGTGGCTGGTGGCTACCATGCCATGGCTGCCGGGTACCGGGTGGTGGCGCTCTCCCTCCAGAATAGCCTGGGCGCTGCAGGTGCCGGAGAACAGGGCCACCAGCAGGGTGAGCCACGGAAAGTGACGGTGCAGAATGACAAGCATGGTGCAGGCTCCTGGGCTGTTGATCGGTTGTGAGCCCGGAGCAGAAGCTGACACCTTCGTTCCGGGGCTGGTTTAGGCTATGATAGCCGGTCATTTTCCAATACGGGTAACCGGTGACTCTGAAACCGGCCCGCTGTTTTCAGTATTCCGACAGGACAGGTTCATGGAACACACATACCGTCTGGTGATTTCCTGCCCGGACCGGGTAGGTATTGTGGCAAAAGTCAGTAACTTCTTGTCCACCTACAATGGCTGGATCACCGAAGCCAGCCATCATTCCGACAACCAGGCCGGCTGGTTCTTCATGCGGCATGAAATCAAGGCCAGCTCGATGCCGTTCGGTCTGGACCAGTTTCGTGCCGCGTTCGAGCCCATCGCCCGGGAATTCGAGATGAGCTGGCATATTGCCGACTCGGCCCAGCCCAAGAAGGTCGTGCTCATGTGCAGCAAGGAATCCCATTGTGTGGCCGACCTGCTGTATCGCTGGCACAGTGGCGATCTGAATGTGGATATCGCGGCCGTGATCTCCAATCATGAGGACCTGCGCCGGATGGTGGAGTGGCACGAGATCCCCTACCACTGTATCCCGGTCAGCAAGGAGAACAAGTCGGAAGCCTTTGCGGAGATTGACGGCCTGTTCCGCAGCTACGGGGCGGACGTCATCGTGCTGGCCCGCTACATGCAGATCCTGCCTGCCGAGGTGTGCGAGAAGTACAGCGGCAAGGTGATCAACATTCATCATTCGTTCCTGCCGTCCTTTGCCGGCGCAAGGCCCTACCACCAGGCCTACAGTCGCGGTGTGAAGCTGATCGGCGCCACCTGTCACTACGTGACCCAGGACCTGGATGAAGGCCCCATCATCGAGCAGGACGTGATCCGCATCAGCCATAGTGATGCCATTGAGGATATGGTGCGTCTGGGCAAGGATGTGGAGAAGAATGTACTGGCCCGGGGTCTGCGTGCCCATGTCGAAGACCGGGTCATTACCTACGAAAACAAGACCGTGGTTTTTGACTGAGCCGATGACCCGATTGTGGTAGAATCGGCCGCTTGAATCACAAGACTTCCAGCAAATTCAAAGGAACCATTCTCGATGGGTGAGTTAGCCAAAGAGATCCTGCCGGTCAATATCGAAGACGAGCTCAAGCAGTCCTACCTGGACTACGCCATGAGCGTCATTATCGGCCGGGCTCTTCCCGATGTCCGTGATGGCCTCAAGCCGGTGCACCGGCGTGTTCTCTTCGCCATGTCCGAGCTGGGCAACGATTGGAACAAGTCCTACAAGAAATCCGCCCGTGTGGTGGGTGATGTTATCGGTAAATACCATCCCCACGGCGACTCTGCGGTCTATGACACCATTGTACGGATGGCTCAACCGTTCTCCCTGCGATATCCGTTGGTGGACGGGCAGGGCAACTTCGGTTCCATTGATGGCGACAACGCCGCCGCCATGCGTTACACCGAAATTCGCATGGAAAAGATCGCCCATTCACTGCTGGCGGATCTGGACAAGGAAACGGTTGACTACGTCGACAACTACGACGGCACCGAGCGCATTCCGGAAGTGTTGCCCACGCGGGTGCCCAACCTGCTGGTCAATGGCTCCAGCGGTATTGCCGTGGGCATGGCCACCAACATCCCGCCCCACAACCTGACGGAAGTGGTCAGCGGCTGTCTGGCACTGATCGACAACCCGGACACGACCATCGATGAGCTGATGGATATCATTCCCGGGCCGGATTTTCCCACCGAAGGCATCATTAATGGCCGTGCCGGTATCGTCGAGGCGTACCGCACCGGCCGTGGCCGCGTCTGGATCCGTGCCCGTCACGAGATCGAGCACGACAAGAAGACCGGTCGTGACGCCGTCATTATTACCGAGCTGCCGTACCAGCTGAACAAGGCCCGGCTGATCGAAAAGATCGCCGAGCTGGTGAAGGAAAAGCGTCTGGAAGGCATCACCGAGCTGCGGGATGAATCCAACAAGGAAGGCATCCGCGTGGTGATCGAGCTGCGCCGGGGCGAGAACCCCGAGGTTATCGTCAACAACCTGTTCGCCCAGACCCAGCTGGAAACCGTGTTCGGCATCAACATGGTGGCGTTGCTCAATGGCGAACCCAAGACCCTCAACCTCAAGCAGATGCTGGACGCCTTCGTGCGCCACCGCCGGGAAGTGGTTACCCGCCGCACCATCTACGAGCTGCGCAAGGCTCGCGAGCGGGGCCATATCCTGGAAGGCCTCACCGTTGCTCTCGCCAATATCGACGAGATCATCGAGCTGATCAAGGCTTCCCCCTCCGCCGCCGAGGCGAAGGAAAAGCTGATGGATCAGGGTTGGGGCCCGGGCGATGTGATGGCCATGCTGGAGCGGGCCGGCGAAGACGCCTGCCGTCCGGACGACCTGCCGGAAATCTATGGTCTGCGTGGTGGTCTGTATCACCTGTCTCCGGAACAGGCCCAGGCCATTCTTGACCTGCGCCTGCACCGCCTGACTGGTCTGGAGACCGAAAAGCTCCAGAATGAGTACAAGGACATCGTCGAGAAGATCGCCGATCTGCTGGACATCCTGGGTGACCCGGAGCGCCTGATGCAGGTGATCCGTGATGAGCTGGCGGCCATTGTCGACGAGTACGGCGACGAGCGACGCACCGAAATCATCAGCTCCCGCCGTGACCTGACCGTGGCCGACCTGATCGACGAGGAAGACCTGGTGGTCACTATCTCCCACAGTGGCTACGCCAAGACCCAGGCTGTGGAGGACTACCAGGCCCAGCGCCGTGGTGGTCGCGGCAAGGCGGCCACCTCGATGAAGGATGAAGACTTCATCGAAAAGCTGCTGGTGGCCAACTCCCACGACACCATCCTGTGTTTCTCCAACCGCGGCAAGGTGTACTGGCTGCGGGTATTCGAGATTCCCCGGGCCAGTCGTGGCTCCCGTGGTCGGCCAATGGTGAATATCCTGCCGCTGGGCGACGATGAGCGTATTACCACCTTCCTGCCGGTACGTGACTATCCGGAAGACCATTACGTGCTGATGGCCACTTCCAACGGCGTGGTCAAGAAGACGCCGCTGCCGAACTTCTCGCGGCCCCGCTCCAATGGCCTGATCGCGCTCAATCTGGACGAGGGTGACACCCTCATCGGTGCGGCCATCACCCGGGGCGACGCCGAAGTCATGCTGTTCTCCACCGCCGGCAAGGCGGTCCGCTTCAACGAACAGGCGGTCCGTGCCATGAGCCGGACAGCCCGTGGTGTTCGTGGTATCCGCATGCCGGAAGGTCACCACGTGGTGTCGCTGATCATCCCGGAGGAGGGTGGCGTTCTGCTGACCGCCAGTGAGCATGGCTATGGCAAGCGGACGTCCATTGACGAGTTCCCCACCTACAGTCGTGGCAGCCAGGGTGTTATCGCCATGCAGTGCTCCGAGCGGAACGGCAACCTGGTGACGGCCCTGCAGCTGTTCAACGGCGACGAGATAATGCTCATCTCCGACAAGGGCACCCTGGTACGTACCCGTACCGACGAAGTGTCCGTACTCAGCCGTAACACCCAGGGTGTGCGCCTGATCAAGCTCAGCCAGGAAGACGAACGCCTGGTGGGTGTCGAGCGGATCGCCGAGAGTGATGACGAGGACGTAGAAGAAGCCGAAGCCGGCGAGGGCAGCGCACCGGAAGCCGGCAATGGTGAAAGCAGCGGAGAGTCAGTTGATGAGTAGGGCGTACAACTTCTGCGCCGGCCCGGCGACCCTGCCGGAGCCGGTGCTGCGACAGGCCAGGGACGAAATGCTGGACTGGCGGGGCACCGGCATGTCGGTGATGGAAATGAGCCATCGCAGTGACGAGTTCGTGGAGATCGCCGACACAGCCGAGAAAGATCTGCGTGAACTTGCTGGTATTTCAGAGGATTACAGCGTACTCTTCATGCAGGGTGGCGCTTCCAGCCAGTTCGCCACCGTACCACTGAACCTGCTGGGTGACACTGGCAGAGCGGACTACATCAATACCGGTATCTGGTCGAAGAAGGCCATTGCCGAGGCCAGCCGCTACGCTGACGTGAATGTGGCGGCCTCCAGCGAGGACAGCGGCTTCACCACGGTGCCGCTGCAGGAAACCTGGAATACCCGGGCGGATGCGGCCTACCTGCACTACACCCCCAACGAGACCATCGGCGGACTGGAGTACGACTTTGTCCCGGACACCGGGTCAGTGCCCCTGGTGGCGGATATGTCCTCCACCATGCTGTCCCGTCCGGTGGATGTGTCGAAATTCGGCCTGATCTACGCGGGTGCCCAGAAGAACATCGGCCCTTCCGGTCTGGTCGTGGTCATTATCCGCAAGGATCTGTTGGGCAAGGCGCGGGCGGAAACGCCGACAATGATGAATTATCAGGTGCTTGCCGACAACGGCTCCATGTATAACACCCCGGCCACCTATTCCTGGTACCTGGCCGGACTGGTGTTCAAGTGGCTGAAAGAGCAGGGCGGAGTTCCCGCGATGGAAACACTCAACCGTCGCAAGTCGGGCAAGCTGTATGATTTCATTGATAACAGTGAATTCTATGCCAACCCCATCGAGCCCCGTTTCCGGTCCTGGATGAACATACCCTTTACCCTGGCGGACGAAGCTCTGAACGGCGCCTTCCTCGAAGGGGCCGAGGCCCGTGGGTTGCTTAACCTGAAAGGCCACCGCAGTGTGGGTGGCATGCGTGCCAGCATCTACAATGCCATGCCGGAAGCCGGCGTGGACGCCCTCATTGACTATATGGCCGGATTCGTGAAGGAGCATGGCTGATCATGAGTGATGAGCAGACCCGGCTGGCCGAGCTACGGGACCGGATTGACAGCCTTGATCAACAGATCATGGATCTGATCAGCGCCCGGGCAAGCTGTGCCCAGGAAGTGGCCCATGTAAAAATGGCTTCCCGGCCCGGCGACGATATCTTCTTCTACCGCCCGGAGCGGGAGGCTCAAGTACTGCGCCGTATCAAGGAGGCCAACCCCGGCCCACTGGCGGATGAGGAAATGGCGCGCCTGTTCCGGGAAATCATGTCTGCCTGCCTGGCGCTGGAGCAGCCCATGCGTATTGCCTTCCTGGGGCCTGCGGGCACTTTTACCCAGGCGGCGGCGCTCAAGCACTTTGGTCATTCGGTGATTTCCCAGCCCATGCCGGCCATTGACGCGGTGTTCCGTGAGGTGGAGTCCGGTGCCGCCCAGTACGGCGTGGTACCGGTGGAGAATTCCACCGAGGGTATGATCAACCACACCCTGGACATGTTTATCTCGTCGCCGCTCAAGATCTGTGGCGAGGTGCAGCTGCGTATCCATCATCATCTGATGAGCTCCCCGGGCAGTGGCAACCAGCCGCTAACCCGTATCTACTCCCATCAGCAGTCCTTTGCCCAGTGCCGGCAGTGGCTGGATGCGCACCAATACGGGGTAGAGCGGGTAACCGTGAGCAGCAACGCGGAAGCGGCCCGTCGCGCGGCGAGCGAGCCGGGTACCGCAGCCATCGCCGGTGACATGGCGGCCGAGCTGTATGGTCTTGAAATCATGGCCGGCAAGATCGAGGACCGGCCCGACAATACCACCCGTTTCCTGATTGTAGGTCGGGAGGCCGTGGGTCCCAGCGGGCAGGACAAGACCTCCATCCTGGTGTCCATGCGCAACCGCCCCGGCGCCCTGTATCAGTTGCTGGAGCCGTTTCACCGGGCCGGCATCAGCCTGACCAGGATCGAAACCCGGCCCTCACCCAGCGGCACCTGGGCCTATGTGTTCTACATTGATTTTGAAGGCCACATGGACGATGCCGCCATCAGCAAGCTGCTGGAGGATCTGGAAGAGGATGCCGTTGAACTCAAACGACTGGGGTCCTATCCCGCCGGAGTACTCTGACCGGCACAGGGCCGGTTGGAATCAGGATGCCCAGGGTACTGACCCGGAGGATTTGGACATGTCTATCGACTATCAGACGCTGGCGGTGGAGGGTGTGCAAAGCCTGACCCCCTATCAGCCAGGCAAGCCCATCGAGGAATTGGCGCGGGAGTATGGCCTGGCGCCGGACGAGATCGTCAAGCTGGCCAGTAACGAGAACCCGTTGGGCCCCAGTCCCGTAGCCCTTGAGGCGGCCCGGGAGGCGCTGGAAGAGATGTGCCGTTACCCGGACGGCAACGCCTTTGCCCTCAAGCAGGCCCTGGCCCGCTACCTGGAGGTGGCGCCGAGTCAGTTGACCCTGGGTAACGGTTCCAATGATGTCCTGGAAGTTATCGCCCGTTGCTTTGCCGGGCCGGGAACCGAAGTCATCTACTCACAGCATGCTTTCGCGGTATACCCTCTGGCCACCCTGGCCATTGGTGCCAGCGGCGTGGAAGTGCCCGCGAAGAACTGGGGGCATGACCTGGATGCCATGGCCGATGCGGTCACCGACCAGACCCGCCTGATCTTCGTGGCCAATCCCAATAATCCCACCGGTACCGTGGAAGGGGAGGCTGCCATCCGGGCGTTTCTCGACAAGGTGCCGCCCCGTGTGCTGGTGGTGCTGGATGAAGCCTACTGCGAATATCTTCACGGCTCAGACGACGAGGTGGATGGTATTGGTCTGCTGCAGCAATACCGCAACCTGATCGTTACCCGTACCTTCTCCAAGGCCTGGGGGCTGGCCGCTCTGCGGGTGGGTTATGCCGTATCGTCGCCGTCCATCGCGGATATCCTGAACCGGGTACGTCAACCGTTCAACGTGGATACCGTTGCCCAGGCTGCTGCCACGGCGGTACTGGGTGACCAGGACTACCTGGAGCGCTCCCGGGAAGTGAACCGTCTGGGGCTCCAGCAGCTTGAGGCAGGCTTCTCAGAGCTGGGGCTGGAGTGGATTCCCTCCGCCGGTAACTTTGTTGCGGTGGACGTGGGCGACAAGGCCCAGGACGTGTTTGAAGGTCTGCTGGAGCAGGGCGTTATCGTCCGTCCGGTGGCGGGCTACGGCATGCCCCGTCACCTGCGGGTGACCGTGGGGCTACCCGAGGAAAACGAGCGTTTCCTCCGGGCCCTGGCGCGGACGCTGGCCAACCATGGAGCCTGAGGTGTCAGCACCATCAGCCCGGGTAATGCCGTTGTTTGATCGTATGGCCGTTATCGGCCTTGGCCTGATAGGTGGTTCCCTGGCCCGTGCCGCCCGGGAGTCCGGGTTGGTCGGTCAGGTCCTGGCTGCTGACCGCAGTGAGGACGAGCTGGCCCGGGGCACCGAACTGGGCGTTATCGACGGCTACGGCCCCATAGAGGAGGTTGTATCCGGCGCAGATCTGGTCGTGGTCGCGGTTCCGGTGCGTGCCACCCATGAGGTGCTGGAACAGATCCGGCCTTTCCTTGCACCGGGTGTGGTGCTCACGGATGTGGGTAGTACCAAGGGCAGTTTCGTGGCGGCTTTGCACGAAGTGCTGGGCGGGTGGTCGCCCAGGGTCATACCTGGCCACCCCATCGCCGGTTCCGAAAAAAACGGCGTTAGCGCGGCACGGGCCGATTTGTTTGCCGACCATAAGGTCATCCTGACGCCGCCGGAGGATGTCGATGCCGACGCCCTGGCCAGACTGACCTCCTTGTGGCAGGGCTGTGGCGCCACAGTACTCACCATGTCGGTGGCACGTCATGATGAAGTACTGGCTGCCACCAGTCATTTGCCCCATCTTATAGCGTTTTCCCTGGTGGATACCCTGGCCGGGGAGGATCAGAACATGGAAATCTTCCGTTATGCGGCGGGGGGCTTCCGGGACTTCACCCGTATTGCCGCCAGTGACCCGGTTATGTGGCACGATATCTTTCTGTCCAACCGGGAGGCTGTGCTACGGGTGATTGATCATTTCAATGACGATCTGGCGCAGTTGCGTGACGCCATCGATACACAGGATGGCGACTCGCTGCTACGGGTTTTCAGTCGTGCCAGAGCGGCACGTAACCACTTTTCCAAAATGCTTTCAGGGCAGGCCTACGTGACAGATATGAGTCAGAAACCGGTGAGGTTCCGGCTTCAGCCGGGTGGCAGTGTGACCGGAGACATCCGGGTGCCGGGAGACAAATCCATCTCCCATCGTTCCATCATGCTGGGGGCGCTGGCCGACGGCATCACCGAAGTGGAAGGCTTTCTGGAGGGCGAGGACAGCCTGGCCACCCTGCAGGCGTTCCGGGATATGGGCGTGACCATCGAGGGACCTGAAAACGGTCATGTACGTATCCATGGTGTTGGCATGACGGGCCTACAGGCACCCCGTGGCCCCCTTTACCTGGGCAACTCCGGTACCGCCATGCGCCTGTTTACCGGGTTGCTGGCAGCGCAGCCTTTTGATTCCGAGTTGACCGGTGATGCCAGCCTGTCCCGCCGGCCCATGGGCCGGGTGGCCGACCCGCTGCGGGCCATGGGTGCGGTGATCGACACGGGTGAGGGCGGAACACCGCCTCTTAGAATCCGGGGCGGGCAGAAGCTGTCCGGCATTCACTACGACATGCCGGTGGCCAGCGCCCAGGTGAAATCCTGCCTGTTACTGGCGGGGCTCTATGCCGACGGCATGACTTCCGTGCATGAGCCGGCGCCCACCCGGGATCATACCGAGCGCATGCTGGAAGGTTTCGGTTATCACGTTCACCGGAATGCCGCCACCGCCAGTGTTAACGGTGGCGGCAGGCTCACCGCAGGCGCGATCGATGTGCCTGCGGACATCTCCTCCGCGGCCTTCTTCCTGGTGGCCGCCAGTATCGCCGAGGGCTCGGACCTGACCCTTCGCCACGTGGGCATGAACCCGACCCGCACCGGGGTGATCAATATCCTGAAGCTGATGGGCGCGGACATCGAGGTCTCCAGCCAACGTGAAATTGGCGGTGAGCCGGTGGCAGACCTGCGGGTGCGCAGTGCACCGCTGCGGGGCATCGATATTCCCGAGGATCAGGTGCCCCTGGCCATTGACGAGTTCCCGGTGCTTTTCGTCGCCGCTACCTGTGCCGAGGGCCGGACGGTTCTTCATGGCGCTGAAGAGCTGAGGGTGAAGGAGAGCGACCGCATCCAGGTGATGGCGGATGGCCTGAGGGCCGTCGGAGTGGAAACCACCGTAACCCCTGACGGTATTGTTATCGATGGTGGCCAGACCATTGGCGGCGGGGTGGTGGACAGCCATGGCGATCATCGCATTGCCATGGCCTTCGCGGTGGCCTCCCTGCGTGCCACCGGCGAGATTCAGGTCAATGATTGCGCCAATGTGGCGACCTCGTTTCCCGGCTTTGTCGAGCTTGCCCGGCAAACCGGCATCCGCATCGATGCCCAGGAGGAACAATAATGCAGTCCGTTTCCGACAACACCGTGCCGGTGGTCACCGTGGACGGTCCGGGCGGTTCCGGCAAGGGCACCATTACCCAGATGCTGGCCCGCCGGCTTGGCTGGCACCTGCTGGACAGTGGTGCCCTGTACCGGCTGACGGCACTGGCCGCCCTGCGACAGGGGGTCGCCCTGGACGACGAGCCCGCTCTGGTCAATGTGGCAGCAGGGCTTGATGTGACATTCGAGCCGACCCCGGAAGGGGAGCCCGTACGCGTGATCCTTGATGGCGAAGACGTCACCCGGGACATCCGTACCGAGCGCACCGGCGACGGCGCCTCCCGGGTGGCGGTGATCCAGGCGGTGCGGGATGCCCTGTTGCAGCGCCAGCGTGACTTCCGCAAGGCTCCCGGGCTGGTGGCCGATGGCCGTGATATGGGTACGGTGGTCTTTCCTGACGCACCGGTGAAGGTGTTCCTGACCGCCAGCGCCGAGGAAAGGGCACAACGGCGCTATCTCCAGTTGAAGGAGTCCGGTGCTGATGTTAATATTGACCATCTTTTAGACGAGATCCGGGCTCGTGATGAACGGGACATGAACCGTTCCGCAGCCCCGCTTAAACCTGCAGAAGATGCGCAAGTCATTGACTCTACGGGTTTAAGTATCGAAGAGGTGCTATCAAAGGTTATGGCCCTGATGGGTCAGGCCTGATTGCACCTTTTTGCTATTTCTGTTGTATATCCGAGCAGTTTACGGCGGAGATAGCGGTTTAAGGATCCGGCAATGGTGTGAATGCCAGCCCCTTGCCATGACCGGGTTTTTGCTAACAGACCGTGCTGCTGGCCGTGCGGATGAAACTTGCGTTGAATACATAGGACACATAATGAGCGAGAGCTTTGCTGATCTTTTCGAAGAAAGCCTGAAAGAAATTGACATGCAACCAGGTTCCATCGTCCAGGGAACCGTGGTGGATATCGACAACGACTGGGTCACCGTTAACGCCGGGCTGAAGTCCGAAGGCGTTATCCCCGCCTCCCAGTTCCTGAACGAAAAAGGCGAGTTGGAAATTGCTATCGGCGATGTTGTCGATGTAGCTCTCGACGCGGTCGAGGACGGTTTCGGTGAAACCCGTCTGTCCCGCGAAAAGGCCAAGCGCGCCGAAGCCTGGAAGGTACTGGAAAAGTCCTTCGAGGCCGAAGAAGTTGTCAAGGGCATGATCAATGGCAAGGTCAAGGGTGGTTTCACCGTCGACCTCTCCGGTATCCGTGCCTTCCTGCCGGGCTCCCTGGTAGATGTTCGTCCGGTTCGCGATACCGCGCACCTGGAGAACAAGGAACTGGAATTCAAGGTTATCAAGCTGGACCAGAAGCGTAACAACGTGGTGGTTTCCCGCCGCGCCGTTCTGGAAGCTGAAAACAGTGCCGAGCGTGAAGCGCTGCTGGAAACCCTGACCGAAGGCATGACCCTGCAGGGTATCGTCAAGAACCTGACCGACTACGGCGCGTTCGTGGATCTGGGTGGCGTTGACGGCCTGCTGCACATCACCGACATGGCCTGGAAGCGTATCAAGCATCCGAGCGAAATTGTTAACGTTGGCGACGAGATCACCGTCAAGGTTCTCAAGTTCGACCGTGAGCGCAACCGTGTATCCCTGGGTCTGAAGCAGCTGGGTGAAGATCCCTGGGTTGATATCAAGGGTCGTTATCCGGAAGGTACCAAGGTTACCGCCCGCGTCACCAACCTGACTGACTACGGCTGTTTTGCCGAGCTGGAAGAGGGTGTTGAAGGTCTGGTACACGTGTCCGAAATGGACTGGACCAACAAGAACATCCATCCGTCCAAAGTCGTTCAGGTAGGCGACGAAATCGAAGTCATGATTCTGGACATCGACGAAGAGCGTCGTCGTATCTCCCTGGGCATCAAGCAGTGCATCCCCAACCCCTGGGAAGAGTTCTCCGCGAACTTCAACAAGGGCGACAAGGTATCCGGCAAGATCAAGTCCATCACTGACTTTGGTATCTTTATCGGTCTGGATGGCGGCATCGACGGTCTGGTTCACCTGTCCGACATCAGCTGGAACGAAACTGGCGAAGAAGCCGTTCGCGAGTACAAGAAGGGTGATGAGGTTGAAACCGTTATCCTGTCTGTTGATCCCGAGCGTGAGCGTATCTCCCTGGGCATCAAGCAGCTCGAGAGCGATCCGTTTGCCGAGTTTGTACAGCTGAACGACAAGGGCTCCATCGTCCGCGGTACCGTGTCTGCGGTAGACGCCAAGGCGGCCACGATCGCTCTGAACGAGGAGGTTGAAGCCGTACTGAAGGCCTCCGAGATCAGCCGCGACAAGGTGGAAGATGCCCGTAACGTGCTGAAGGAAGGTGAAGAGGTTGAAGCGAAGATTATCAGCATCGATCGCAAGAACCGTGTTATCAACCTGTCCGTGAAGTCCAAGGACGTGGAAGATGACAAGCAGGCGCTGGAAGGCGTCCGCGCGAAAGCAGCTGACAGTTCCAATGCGACCACCATTGGTGATCTCATCAAGGAACAGATGCAGCAGCAGAACGCCAACAAAGAGTGATTAAATCCTCTTGAAGGCAAAAAAACGGGCTCTAAGGGCCCGTTTTTTTTGTCTTTTTTTCAGTATTAGCTAAACTGGGAATGTCCCTGCCTGTTGCCCAATTCATTGGTCGGGTTAGCTGGAACCCGGTTGATCAGGGCGGGTGGGATCAGGAAGCTGAACGGCGGGCTTCGTAATAAAAATGAAAAGGGATGGGCCTCATGACAAAGTCTGAACTGGTCGAACTGATTGCTTCGAAGCAGACTCAGCTGTCTGTGAAAGACGTGGAACTGGCAGTAAAAACGATTATCGAGCACATGTCGCAATCACTGGCGGACGGGCAGCGGATAGAGATTCGCGGATTTGGCAGTTTTTCCCTCCATTATCGGGCGGCAAGGACTGGCCGGAACCCGAAAACCGGAGAGGCGGTTCAATTACCGGCAAAGTTTGTTCCACACTTCAAGCCGGGCAAAGAGCTACGTGAGCAGGTCAATGACAGCATGAAAAAGGGCTTTTGACGGTTTTCTCTCTTGCTTTACGTGTGGCAAGCCACCCGAACCCCGAATTCGGGTACA
Organism: Marinobacter zhanjiangensis; assembly: GCF_014651935.1. GTDB lineage: Bacteria > Pseudomonadota > Gammaproteobacteria > Pseudomonadales > Oleiphilaceae > Marinobacter > Marinobacter zhanjiangensis. The sequence goes on from NZ_BMXV01000002.1 coordinate 364,711, forward strand.
ATTGGTGTGGTTCGATTTGAATTCCCAATACCTGGAGCAGGGGTGCTATGGCAGGGTTTCAGAAGATTATTCTCCTTCTGGTTGTGATACTGGTTGCCGTTGCGGTGCTGGTGTTTTCCATGAACAACCAGATGGCCGTCTCCCTCAATTTCCTGTTCTTCGAAACCCAGCCCAGGGGCGTTGCCGTCTGGCTGATTCTTGGTTTCATATTCGGCCTGCTCCTCGGGGTGGTCCTCACTCTTATGGCAACCGTCCGTGTTTCCGTTTCACGGCGCCAGCTACGTAAGCGCCTGGACAAGGCCGAGCGGGCCCTGGAACAAAACAGAGCCCCTGATGACCGGGCGATCTGATGGATATGCTGTTTCAGTGGCTGCTACTGACAGCGGCCGTTGCCGCTGGCTGGTTTATCGGGCGTTATTTTCGTTCGGATCAGGGCACTGTGCGGGACATCTCGGACGAGACCTCTGTCCGCGAGCGGCTTCAGTTCCTGTTTACCAACTACTCTGACCAGGCCGTTGAAAACTTTGTCCAGTCTCTGGCTGTCAACAAGGACACGGTTGGCCTCCACCTGTCCATCGGCGCTCATTTCCGCCACAAGGGCGAAACCGACCGGGCCATTCTGATCCACCAGAACCTTCTTGCCCGTCCGGAGTTACCCGGACACTTTTCGCCCCAGGTCACGTTCGAGCTGGCCCGGGATTACCTGGCGGCTGGCCTTCTGGACCGTGCCGAGGCGCTGTTTCATCAGCTGATGGATGACCGTGACTATGGCGAGCGCGCCGCCCGTCAGCTGATCGAGCTGTACCAACAGGAGCGGGAGTGGGGCAAGGCCGCTCAGGTGGCCCGCACTCTGATGAAGGGGACCCTGGATCCTCAGTTGGCACGTCAATTGGCCTACATCACCTGTGAGCTGGCGAATGAAAGTCTGCAGAAGGATGACCGTTGGGGTGCCCAGAAGCAGGCTCGCGAGGCCCTGGCCATCGACCCTGACTGTGTCCGCGCCAGCTTTATTCTGTCGAATCTGCAGGCCCGTCAGGGCAATTACCGCGAGGCGGCCAGCATCTGCCTGAAGGTGTTTGAGCAGAATCCCGAGTTCGGACCCGAGGCCATTGATCGTTTCATGAAGCTGGAGCGGGCCCACGGTGATGTGGGCCGTAATGTGAAGAAACTTCGCAAGCTCTATGAACTGCACCAGGGCGCCAGCCTGTTACTGGCGCTGGCGGAAGCGGTAGAGCAATCCTCCGGCCGTCAGGCGGCCATTGATCTGCTGAGGCGTGAACTTGAGGCCAGGCCCAGTGTCCGTGGTTTGCTGAGACTGGTGGAGCTTTCCGGTTACGAGCGCGGGCTGGCGACGGGCGAGGGGCGTCTGGTCAGCCGTATCGGCCAGCTGATCCTTACCAATCGCCCTGTCTACCGTTGCGTGAACTGCGGTTTCTCCGGCCAGCAGCTGCACTGGTTGTGTCCCAGCTGCAAGGAGTGGGAGACGGTCCGTCCGATTCAGGGAGTGGAGGCAGAGTAGGGCGTTTTCTGCCATAATCCCCGCCCCCACCGGAGTTTTCCACCGTTCGGACAAAGGAGCCCTTGATGACCGCTGCCCTCGGCCCCCGCATTGTCGTTGCCCTCGATTTTCCTTCTGAAGCCCCGGCCCTGGCCCTGGTGGACACCCTGGACCCGACTCTGTGCCGCCTGAAGGTAGGCAAGGAGCTGTTTACCCGCTGCGGTCCGGAGCTTGTGCGCAAGCTGCAAGACCGGGGTTTTGAGGTGTTCCTGGATCTGAAATTCCATGATATTCCCAACACGACATCAGCTGCTGTGGCGGCTGCGGCGGAGCTGGGTGTGTGGATGGTGAACGTCCACGCCTCCGGTGGCGAGAAGATGATGTTGGCCTGTCGGGAGCGGCTGGAAGCCTTTGGTGAAGATCGTCCGCTGCTGATTGCGGTAACGGTGCTGACCAGTATGGGCGCTGATGACCTGGCAGGTATCGGTATCTCGGGCTCACCGGCGGATCAGGTAAGCCGCCTTGCAACGCTGACCCGCAACTGTGGTCTGGATGGGGTGGTGTGTTCGGCTCAGGAGGCGCCGGTTCTCAAGCGTGAGCAGGGTGCGGATTTCAGGCTGGTCACACCGGGGATCCGGCCTGCAACGGCAGAGCGTGGGGATCAGCAGCGTGTTATGACGCCTGCTGAGGCTGTTGCTGCTGGTAGCGACTATCTGGTGGTTGGTCGGCCTGTTACCCAGGCTGCTGATCCTTTGGCTTCATTGCAGGCTATCGTTTCTGAGATTTCCTGAATTCTGGTGTTGGATCTCGTAGCCTGCTTTTCGGTGCCATGCGGGCCAGGTCGAGACCCTTTTCCGGGGGACGCCCGGCAAGTACGTCCCTGTAGGGCTTGACGAAAACCGTCCCTGGTTTTCGACACCCCCGGAAAAGGGTCTCAACTTGCCCCTTGCGAACCCTCGGTGATAACGCCTTGGGAAGTCGTCTTCAATAACTCTTCTGACATCGTTCTTGTCACTTTACTTGGGAATTCCTCCTTCCCTTGAGAAGGTTTTCCATAGCGATATCTGTAAGGTCCGAGCAGGACAGGTTGAGAACACTTTCCGGGAGCGTCGGCAGCCAGGGATGGCTGCCGTCGAGCCCTACATGGACGTACTTGCGGGGCGTCTCCCGGAAAGTGTTCTCAACCTGGCCGAGTCTGGCACCATATTGGAAGGCTGCAAGGCCGAACTCCATAAAAAACAGACAATAAAAAAGCCGCGTCTGAATAATCAGAGGCGGCTTTCCGGAATAATGGCTCCCCGAGCTGGGCTCGAACCAGCGACAAACGGATTAACAGTCCGTTGCTCTACCAACTGAGCTATCGGGGAACAGTCGATGTCGACGAGGCGCGTATATTAAAGAGCCGTTACCACCCCGTCAACCTTTTCAGCGGACTTTTTGGTGACCCCCGAGGAACCCCTCAGCTGCCACCGGTCAAACCGCAATAACGATCAGGACAGCGCCTTCTTCAGGCGGGCCACCGCTTCCTTCAGCACATCCATGCCGGTGGCAAAGCTCAGACGCATATGGCCCGGAGTGCCAAAGGCCGACCCCGGTACCAGAGCAACGCCGGCGCCCTTGAGCAGGACTTCCGCCATTTCCACATCGGTGGTCACATTCGGGGTCTTTTCGATGGCGCCCTTGAAGCTCGGGAACACATAGAAAGTGCCGTCGCCCTCCAGGCATTCGACACCCGGAATCTCGTTCAGCGCCTTCACCAGATAATCGTGCCGCTCCCGGAACGCCTTGACCATCTCGCCCACGCAGGCCTGATCACCTTCCAGCGCTGCCAGGGCTGCAGCCTGGGAGATAGACGCCGGGTTGGAGGTGCTCTGGGACTGGATCTTCTTCATGGCGCCGATGATCTTCGCCGGGCCCGCGGCATAGCCGATACGCCAGCCGGTCATGGAGTAGGCCTTGGAGACACCGTTGAGCACGAACGTACGGTCGTAAAGCTCCGGCGTGGCATTGAGAATGTTGCAGAACTCGTGACCAGTCCACAGGATCGGTTCGTACATGTCGTCGGTGGCGATCATGATATCCGGGTGCTTCTTCAGCACCTCGCCAATGGCCTGCAGTTCCTCCAGGGAATAGGCCATGCCGCTGGGGTTGGACGGGCTGTTGATCACAAACAGCCGGGTGCGGTCGGTGATCGCGTCTTCCAGTTGCTTGGGGGTGATCTTGAAACGGGTGTCGGCACTGGTCTCGAGGATCACCGGCTTGCCTTCCGCCACCAGCACCATGTCCGGATACGAAACCCAGAAGGGGGCCGGGATAATGGCTTCGTCACCGGGGTTCAGTGTGGCAAGTGCCAGGTTGAAAAAGCTCTGTTTGCCGCCACTTGATACCAGTATCTGGTTGGGCTCGTAGTCCAGACCATTGTCCCGCTTGAACTTGGCAATGATCGCTTTCTTCAGGGCGGGAGTACCATCCACGGCGGTGTATTTGGTCTGACCATTACGGATCGCCTCAATGGCGGCTTCCTTGATGTGATCAGGGGTATCGAAATCCGGCTCCCCGGCGCCCAGGCCGATGATGTCCTGGCCGGCTGCTTTCAGCTCGGCGGCCTTGTTGGTAACGGCAAGGGTGGGGGATGGCTTGATGGCCTGTACACGGGTGGAAAGTTGAAGGTCCAAACTTGCGCTCCTTAAAGATGCGTCTGAGAGGGCTGCAGCGGTGGTAAGCGGGCCTTACTCCGCTTACACGAGCTGTTTAACCCATGGATGTTACCATGAGAGTTTGGCAACGATAAGTTTCCCGCGAGGGTGGAGGTAATTCAGTGCCCAGGTTCAGAGTGGATTCTCCCTATCAGCCAGCCGGCGATCAGCCTGCCGCGATTGAGGGGCTGGTGGATGGTATCGAGTCGGGGCTGGCCCACCAGACCCTGCTCGGGGTAACGGGATCCGGCAAGACGTTCACCGTTGCCAAGACGGTGGAGAGAATCCAGCGCCCCACCATCGTGATGGCTCATAACAAGACCCTGGCGGCGCAGCTTTACGGGGAGTTCCGGGAGTTTTTCCCGGACAATGCCGTGGAGTATTTTGTCTCCTACTACGACTATTACCAGCCGGAAGCCTATGTGCCGTCCTCCGATACCTTCATTGAGAAGGACGCCTCGGTGAACGAACACATCGAACAGATGCGGCTGTCCGCCACCAAGGCGCTGCTGGAGCGGGACGATGCCATTATCGTGGCCACGGTGTCCTCCATCTACGGCCTGGGTGATCCCCAGTCCTATCTCAAGATGATGCTGCACCTGGATCGTGGCGACGAGGTCGACCAGCGCACCATCCTCCATCGTCTGGCGGAACTGCAATATACCCGCAACGACGTGGAGTTCCACCGGGCCAACTACCGGGTGCGGGGGGACGTGATCGACGTGTTCCCGGCGGAATCCGAGAAGGAGGCCATCCGTATCGAACTGTTCGATGACGAGGTGGAAAACCTCAGTTACTTCGATCCGCTGACCGGGGAAGTACTGCGACGGGTGCCCCGCGTCACCATCTACCCCAAGACCCACTACGTAACGCCCCGGGAAACCGTGCTCGGGGCCATCGAGCACATCAAGGTGGAGCTGGACGAGCGCCTCAAGCAACTGCGGGACAACAACCGCCTGGTGGAAGCCCAGCGACTGGAAGAGCGCACCCGCTACGACATCGAGATGATGCTGGAACTGGGCTACTGCAACGGCATCGAGAACTACAGCCGCTACCTGTCGGGGCGGAATCCCGGGGAGGCGCCGCCTACGCTGTTTGACTACATTCCCCCTGACGCGCTGCTGGTGGTGGATGAGTCCCACGTGACCATTCCCCAGATCGGTGCCATGTACAAGGGTGACCGCTCCCGCAAGGAAACTCTGGTAGAGTACGGCTTCCGGCTGCCATCGGCGCTGGATAACCGGCCCATGCGTTTTGACGAGTGGGAGCGGATTGCCCCCCAGATGATCTTTGTGTCGGCAACGCCATCGAAATACGAAGCAGAACACGCCGGCCAGGTCGTGGAGCAGGTAGTGCGTCCCACCGGGCTGCTGGATCCGGAAATCGAGGTTCGTCCTGCCTCCAATCAGGTGGACGACCTGCTGGGCGAGATTCACGACCGGGTGGCGGTCAACGAGCGGGTGCTGGTCACCACGCTGACCAAACGCATGGCGGAGGACCTCACCGATTTCCTGATGGAGCACGACGTGCGGGTTCGCTACCTGCATTCGGACATCGACACCGTCGAGCGGGTGGAGATCATCCGCGACCTGCGCCGGGGCGAGTTCGATGTGCTGGTGGGTATTAACCTGCTGCGGGAAGGACTGGACATGCCAGAGGTCTCCCTGGTGACCATTCTGGATGCGGACAAGGAAGGCTTCCTGCGGTCCGAACGGTCCCTGATCCAGACCATAGGCCGGGCCGCCCGAAACATACACGGCAAGGCCATCCTCTATGGCGATGTAATTACCGGCTCCATGCAGAAGGCGATCGACGAAACCGCCCGCCGTCGCGCCAAGCAGCAGGAGTTCAACGAGGAACACGGCATTACGCCCCAGGGTCTGAACAAGAAGATCGCCGATATCATGGAGGGTGCCCAGGGTGGCGGCCGCGGCCGTCGTCGCGCCGAAAGACCGGGCCAGAAAGCCGCCGAAGAGGCGGAACACTATCAGGTCAAGGCCAAGGGCCGATCGCCCGAGGAACTGCTCAAGGAAATTACCCGGCTGGAGGACGACATGTACAAGGCTGCCTCTGATCTGGACTTCGAGGCCGCCGCCCGGCTTCGGGATGAAATTTCCGAACTCAAGGAGGCAGCGGTGCGCCTGGGATAATGGCGCCATCGTAATCTTGCATTCCTGTCAATCACTTGTCAGTCTTGAATGACAGCCCCGGCAGCATGTCATGGGCTGACTTCCCTGATCCCTCAAACAGCCAGACGGAAGACCATGAGTAACCTCAAGCGCACGCTTTTCTGGATGACCCTGTTCCTGGCAGTGGTAGTGGCGGTTTGTGCCGCGCTCTACCGGCCACTGCAGACGGCCTTTATGGCCAACTGGGTATTCAACCTGTTGATTGTACTGGTACTGCTGATCGGTATCGTATTGACCTACCGACAGGTGCTGGTGCTGCGGCCGGAGCTGCGCTGGGTGGCCCAGTTCCGCACCGGCCACTCCGGACTTTCCGTGCTTGAGGAGCCCCGCCTGCTCAAGCCCCTGGCCCGGCAGCTGGGGGAGGACGCCAAGCGAGACCAGTTCACCCTGTCCACCATGTCATTGCGAACGGTGCTCGATGGCATCCATAGCCGCATGGACGAGCAGCGGGAAATCACCCGTTATTTCATCAGCCTGCTGGTGTTCCTGGGCCTGCTGGGTACTTTCTGGGGCCTGCTTGGCACCATCAACGCCGTGGGCGCCGTGATCACCGGGCTGGACATGGGGCAGGAGGACTTCGGAAAGGTCTTCGGGGATCTGCAGGCCGGTCTGCTGGAGCCGCTGCAAGGCATGGGCACCGCCTTCAGTTCCTCCCTGCTCGGGCTGGGCGGTTCACTCATTCTCGGCTTCCTGGATATACAGGCCGGCCACGCCCAGAACCGCTTCTATGACAGTCTGGAAGAGTGGCTCACCGGTGTTACCAACCTGGTGGATGCCGCAGACGGTGGCGATGAGAGCAGCGCGGCCCAGCGCGAGGAACTCCGGCGGGTGTTGGCAGAGAACCAGGACCTCAAAGACCAGTTGTCCGACAGGGAGCAATAATATGGTGGCTTCCGGGAGCAACGCGCCATGATCGGCTCTCGCCGCCGCGCCCGTTCGCCCATCAACATCTGGCCGGGCTTCGTGGACGCCCTGTCGGCGCTGTTGATGCTGGTCATCTTCATGTTGCTGGTGTACGTGGTCAGCCAGCTTTACCTGTCCCAGACCCTGTCGGACAGGGACTCGGAGCTTGCCCGTCTCAATAGCCGGCTGGCGGAGATTTCCGCCATGCTTGGTCTGGAAGAAGACCGCAACGACGCCCTGACACAGGAAATGCAGCGGGTCCAGCAGCAGCTTGGCGAATCCCTGGCGCTGAATGATCAGTTGGAGGTGGAGCTGGAAGAAACCCGGGAGCAGGCCATGGGCCGGCAGAATGACCTGGAGGCGGCTCTGGACCAGGAAGAGCGCCTGGCGGCCAGTCAGCGCGCGCTGCTGCAGCAATTGTCGGATCGTATCGGCGCGTTGCAGACCCAGCTTCGGCAAATCACCGCAGCGCTGGAGCTTCAGGAAGAACTGACCGCAGAAAAAGAGGCGGAGCTGGAGGAAGTCGGCCGACGGCTCAATACCCTGCTGGCGGAGCGGGTTAACCAGTTACAACAGTATCAGTCCGAGTTCTTTGGTCGTCTGCGGGAAATTCTGCAGGATAACGAAAATATCCGGGTGGTGGGGGATCGCTTCCTGCTGCCCTCGGAACTGCTGTTTGCCTCCGGGTCCGCCAGTCTCGGACCATCCGGTCAGCAGGAACTGGACAAACTGGCTCAGGTGCTGCTGGAGGTCGTGGAAAAGATTCCGGACGACATCGACTGGATCCTGCGGATCGATGGCCATACCGACCGTATTCCCATCAATACACCGGCCTTCCCTTCCAACTGGGAGCTGTCCACGGCCCGTGCCGTGGCGGTGGTACGTTACCTGGCGGAGCAGGGTGTCCCGCAAGACCGCATGGCAGCGGCCGGGTTCGGTGAGTTTTTCCCGGTGGCCGAGGGTTCCTCCGAGGAGGCCCTGAGGAAGAACCGTCGTATCGAGATCAAGCTGACCGACCGCTAACGCGCAACCTCCTGGGCGGTTCTTTTCGGGCCGACAATCACCGCCGCTTGTAGCGGCTGATTGCGCCCGTACCGGGACATGCGGTCGAACACCTTGCGGTCCACCGGCACATACTGCTTGTCGGCAATGGTCTCGCCGTCCTCCACGTCCACCTCGGGGTCGTGGAGGTACACGAACTGGTCGTCCACGGCACAGACCGTGACCCAGTGAGGCACGCGGCTGCGGTTGAGCTGCCAGGTGCTGATCAGGATCACCGGTACCTGCCCCCTGAGCAGCGCCCGCTCGAGCTCTTCCAGGGTCAGGGGGTCATGGTGCAGTTCGATGCCAGTCTCGCCGATATCCTGCAGGAACCCTTCGTGCACAAGCTCCAGTACCCGTTTCTTGTCGTTGCTGCGGACGGTTTCCCGGAACAGCGGGCCCTCCTGGCTGACCCAGGCGATGGCCTCGAAGCCGCGCTTCCAGGCGGCCAGCGCCAGCCCGTGGGGGCCACAGCCCCCGTGCCCGGCGAGCATGAAAATGGTGGTGGCTTCCCGCCACATTCGCAGTTCTTCCAGCGTGGTCATCGGTTGCCCGTCGTGCACTGCCGCCATGGCCATGATCAGTGACGCCGGCCCGCAGGTGAAATCCGTGGTCTGGGGGTAGTAGGGCACTTCAGGAAACCGCCCCTGAGGCTCGTAAAACAGGATGCGCCGCTCGAACCGCAGGGCATCGGCATGATCCTCGTAATAGTCCCGCAGGGTACCGAACTCCCGGTAGCCCAGCCGACGATACAGCGCAATGGCGCCGTGGTTGTCGGTACGCACTTCCAGCCGCATGATGATCCGGTCTGCCTCCGCCGCCTGCTGTTCCGATTCGTGGATCAGGGCCTCGCCCAGACCACGGCCACGCATTTCCGGTGCCACGGCGATGGAGTAGATCCGCGCCAGGCGGGTATTCGCCTTCATCAGCACCAGGCTGTAACCCACCAGTTCGCCTTCGGCCTCCGCCAGGATGACCCGGTCCCGGGGCATGTCGATGAACCGCCGGAAACTGCGACGGGAGATACGGTCGTCGTCGAAGCATCGGTTTTCAAGGCTTACCAGGGCATCGGTATCGGCCAGGGTGGCGTTGCGAAAGGTCAGGTCAGCCATATCGGTTAACAGCTCGGACTGTGGATGGTGGTGGCGCGACGATTATGGGCCACGGCAACGCCCGGGAATAGCGTTCGCCCATGCGTAAAATCACGCACATGGTGGCAATTGTGGTCCGCTTTGTCTGGCTATACTGTAGCGCGATTCCGGCAAGTCTGTGGCCGGTCACCCTGTTTGGCCGGAGGGCCTTCATGTCACGTCTGCTGCTTGTGGTTGACCATGCCCGGGACTGGGCACCCTATTATCCCAGCGAGGATCTGCTGACCTTCGATCAGTACCTGCAGTTTTCCGCCCCGGCCCACAGCCGGGTACGGGTGATCAATCTGTGTCAGAGCGCCCGCTACCTGAGCCGGGGATATTACTGTTCACTGCTGGCGGAGGCCCGCGGTCACCATGTCGTGCCTTCGGTGATGACGCTCAATGACCTGGGGCGCAAGGGGCTGTTCTCGCTGCAGCTGGAGGAGCTGGACCCGTCGGTGATCCAGTGGCTGGATGGCGCCGCGCCGGTGGAAACCGGCAGCAAGGGTGGTCGCAGCATCCGGGTCAGTACGTTTTTCGGGCAGGCGGAGGTGCCGGAACTCAAGCCCGTGGCCCGGGCGCTGTTCGATCGCTTTCCCTGTCCGATCCTGTCGGTGGAATTCCGCCACCGCCGGGGCAAGGGCTGGCAGATCGAGTCCATGAAACCGGCGGCACCGGCTGACCTGACGGAGCCGCAGCAGGACCTGTTTGCCGCTGCTCTGGACAGGTTCAGCAGTGTGGTCTGGCGCAAACCCCGGACCCGTCGCCGCTACCGGTTTGATCTGGCCATGTTGGTCAACCCGGAGGAAGAAATGCCACCCAGCGACCAGGTGGCACTGGCGCGTTTCGAAAAGGCCGGGCGCAAGCTGGGCATCAATGTGGAACAGATCGGACGCCGGGACTACATGCGCCTGCCGGAGTATGATGGCCTGTTCATCCGGGAAACCACGGCGATCGATCATCACACCTATCGCTTTGCCCGCAAGGCGGAAGCGGAAGGTCTGGTGGTGATTGATGACCCGGTGTCGATCCTGCGTTGCACCAACAAGGTGTTCCTCGCGGACCTGCTGCGGACCAACCGGGTACCGACGCCGAAGACACTGATCCTGTCGAAGGACCAGAAGGATGCTGTGGCTCAGGTAGTCGAGCAGCTTGGTTTTCCCGCAGTGGTGAAAATCCCCGACGGCGCTTTTTCCCGGGGCGTGCTAAAAGCGAAGGACGAAAAGGAGTTGAAGGAAGCCCTGAAAACCCTGTTTCGCCAGTCTGCCCTGGTGCTGGCCCAGGAATACCTGTACACCGATTACGACTGGCGCATCGGGGTGCTCGGTGGGCGGGCGATCTACGCCTGCAAGTACTACATGGTGAAAGGGCACTGGCAGATCTACCAGCATGGCGAGGCCAGGCAGGTGGACAGCGGCGACTTTGATACCCTGCCCACCTACGAGGTGCCCCGCAATGTGGTGCAGGCGGCGCTGAACGCCACCCGGCTGATCGGTAACGGCCTGTATGGCGTGGACATCAAGCAGTCGGGCAATCGCGTGGCGGTGATCGAGGTGAACGACAACCCCAGTATTGATTCCGGTGTTGAGGATCGTTTCCTGGGTGGGGAACTCTACACCCTGGTGATGCAGGAATTCCTGACCCTGATGGAGGCGAAGCGGCGTTAGGCTATCATTTTCCAACCGGTTGCCAGAGTTTCAGGCTCGCCAGCCAGGATGGGTGCCCGAGCCTGTCCATGACAACGTCGTGGGAGGGGATCGCGTGCCCTGGCTCGTCAACGAAAATCTCCACATAGAGCTGGTTGTCCAGGTAGTGAAGGCGCAGGTGATGCCGGACCCGGGCCAGTTCCGGCAGATGCTCGCGGAACAGCTCGTGGACTTCGCGGCGGGCTGGCAGCTGCTCGCTGGTGATGATGCCCTGCTGGTCGTTTTCGGCATCGATATGGAAGTTGATATCGCGGATCTGTGGTTGTGCCTCGCGCAGGCGACGAACAACCTGCATACCGATCTGGTGGCCTTCCGATACGCTGATTTCCGGTTTCACCACCAGATGTATGTCCACCAGGATGTCACTGCCCATCCGGCGGCTGCGAAGGTCATGCACATCGCGAACCCCCTCGGTACCGCAAGCGACGGCCCTCAGGCGATGGGTATCCTCGTTCGAGAGCCCGGTGTCCACCAGTTCCCGCACACTGCTCCAGGCAAACTGAAAGCCGACATGGGCAATGATGACGGCAATGATCACCGCGGCCACCGCATCCAGCCATGGGAAGCCTGCCATCGCACCGACCGCGCCAACCAGCACAACAATGGAGGAAAATGCATCCGTGCGACTGTGCCAGGCATTGGCGATAATAAGATCGGAGCGGATACGTTCACCCACCTTTCTGGTGTAGCGGAAGATCCATTCCTTGCTTGCCACCGATAGCAGGGCAACGACCAGTACCGGCCAGCCCGGAACGGCCAGTTCTCCGGAGGCAATGATCCGCCAGAGGTTATCCCAAGCCAGCGCCCCGCCGATGGCAATCAGGAAGCTGCCAAGAATCATGGTGCCGAGGGTTTCGAAGCGCTGGTGCCCATAGGGGTGGTCCGAATCCGGTTCACGCCGGGACACCTTCATTACCGCCAGCACCACCAGGTCGGACGCCACGTCGGTAAATGAGTGGATACCATCCACAAACAGGGCCTGGGAATGAAACAGCCAGCCACCGATGCATTTCAGCAGTCCCAGCACCGCATCCAGTACCATGCCGATAATGGTGACGCGGGAGGCGGCGCGGAATTCCCCATCGAGTCGATGCTGGTGGCTGGACGACATGTAAACTCCTGTAAAAGGGTCCCGGCAATGTGTTCCGGATCACAGACCTGTGTTTGTTTTATGCACAAGAGGTGGGCGTTACCAGTGCATGACGAAATCTTAGCCTAACCGTCTGTTTTTTGCTTTGACATCTATAAATAACTGAAAATAAAGACAAATATAACTGTACAAAAAATGATCAATTTGCAGGGGGCGGCTTGAGCCAAGGGATCTGATCGGTTGAAAGGGGATTTTCAACAGGGTTATCCACAGAAATCGTGGAAAAGGTCACAAGACCTTCACCATACAGTCATTTAGGTGACACCAGTATGCAACAGAAGCGACTGTGGAAAAGTTCCGCTATACTCGCAGCTCGTTTTTGGGGCGCGAAATAGTACCGGAGGTTTCCAGCTGTTCACGCTCTTTGGTTGTTTTTGACGACGCCAGGTACATTCAGGATCACAAATGTATACGCTACTTCGCAAGATACTGTTCGCTTTGCCACCGGAAACCGCCCATCGGGTTGCCCTGACCGGTCTTGATCTGGCGGCGGGCAGTGGGCTGCTGAAGCCACTGGTTCCGCCCCCCGCGGATCTGCCGGTAAACGTAATGGGGCTGGACTTCCCCAACCCGGTGGGCCTGGCGGCAGGGCTCGACAAGAACGCCGACCACCTGCAGGGGCTGGGTGCCCTGGGCTTCGGCTTTATCGAGGTGGGCACGGTGACGCCACAGCCGCAACCGGGCAATCCGGCACCGCGCATGTTCCGGCTGCCGGAGCACGAGGCCATCATCAATCGTATGGGCTTCAACAACGAGGGCCTTGACCATCTGGTCGGTAAAGTGGCGAACCGTCGCTATTCCGGTGTGCTGGGCATCAACGTGGGCAAGAACAAGATAACGCCGGCGGAAGAGGCGGAGGCCGACTACCGTAAGGGCATTGCCGGGGTCTATGACCACGCCGACTATATTACCGTTAATGTATCCTCGCCCAACACACCGGGGCTGAGGGACCTGCAGTTTGGTGACTCCCTGAAACGGCTTCTGGAGGCTATCAAGCAGGAGCAACGGAATCTGCATGGCCAAAGCGGCCGCTATGTTCCGGTGGCGGTGAAAATTGCACCGGACATGGACGACCAGGAAATCGTGTTTGTTGCCAACGCTCTGCGGGAGGCCGGAATCGACGGCGTAGTCGCCACCAACACCACGGTTTCCCGGGACCTGGTCAAGGGGCATCCCCATGGCGAACAAGCCGGTGGGCTCAGTGGGAAACCGGTGCGTGAGGCCTCACTGAGGGTTATCCGGGGGCTTTATCAGGAGCTGGGCGAGGACATCCCCATCATCGGCGTAGGAGGGATCAGTGACGGTGAGAGTGCGGCCGAGAAGATCCGTGCTGGAGCAAAGCTGGTTCAGATCTATACCGGCTTCATCTACCGTGGTCCCGGACTGATCGGGGAAGCCGTGGAAGCAATCCGGGTGCTGCGTGATCAGGCGAGCCGAGAAGGGATCAGGCAGGGAGCAGAAAAAGAAAGGGCCCGCTGAGCGGGCCCGTGCGGGGAATAAACCCCGTGGCGACATAACGGCTTTCTATTTTCGGGTCGGGTGGACCCGATTTGAGTTTCCGGCGTTTGTTGGAGGGGAGCCGGTGCGCCCCTGTACTAAAGCCAGATTTTCAATATGTTTTCGTCGTCTCGTCGACGACCCTGGAAGTTCTGGTTTTGTGTCCGCCTGAAAGCGGCTTGTCTCTGGTGTTGCTCGAAAAAACGTCCAGTAGAGACACTCTTCCAGCCCGGAGCACGCGGGGTATTTCTGATCAGGGTAACCTTCAGGTCGTTCCGTTGGCGGCGAGCCTGTGAATACCGGAAACGCCGGTCATGCCCTCCCAGTTGTCGGTGCGTCCTTCCCGCCAGCCATTGAGCCACTCCTGTCGGGATTCTGGCTGATCCAGCGGGCAGCTGTCCTTGGATTTACCGGACACGCCGGCCTGATATCCCCGCTTGAATGCGCGAGCGTACATGTCTCTTTTCTGTCTTTTCATGCTGTTCCTCACCTACATGGATTTACAGAACAAGCGTGTACACGTCTGTCGTTGCTGGCTTTCGAAACCCCTTTAAAAACAAATCATTGTTGATTTGTGGGCTTTCGGTCCCGCACTGACAGTCAGGATCCTGAGACGGGGAACCCTTTCGGTTTTCCCCTTGTTTGACGCGTCAATTACACCCTATGACGAATGCGGCAACCGAGTACAGTATTTATTTCATCTATATGACCCGATCTTTATGTTTATGTGAAATAACCCGCTGTCGGTTACCATGCGCTACCTTGAAAACAGGCGCGCTGGCGCCGGGTCGACTTTCCGGAGGTTTCCGTGGCTGAGCACTATGAGTATTTCGTAACCTGTCCCCGGGGGATCGACGGTCTCCTGCAGGATGAACTGGAGTCTTTTGGCCTGAAGCCCCTGAAGACAGCGCCCGCCGGCGTGTGGGTGCAGGGCGGCCTGGCAGAGGGCTATCGCGCCTGTCTGTGGTCGCGCCTGGCGAACCGGGTGCTTTTGCACCTGGCAACCGTGGATGCGCGCTCCAACGAAGCCCTGTATCAGGGCGTCTACGATATTCCCTGGGAAGATCATCTGAAAGTGGACGGCAAGTTCCGGGTGATGTTCGCCGGCACCAATGAACTGATCCGCAATACCCAGTATGGCGGCCAGAAAGTGAAGGACGCCGTGGTCGACCGGTTGCGGGGCAAGGGCACCGTCCGCCCCAGCGTGGATTCGAAGGACCCGGATATCACCCTGTCAGCACGCCTGCATCGGGGGCAGATGGAGCTGGCCATCGACCTGAGCGGCGACAGTCTTCACATGCGGGGCTACCGGACCGAGAAGGGTATTGCCCCAGTGCGCGAGAACCTGGCGTCGGCGCTGCTGTTGCGGTCCGGATGGCCGAAGATCGCGGATAATGGCGGTGATTTTATCGACCCCATGTGTGGCTCAGGCACGCTGGTGATCGAAGCCGCCCTGATGGCCCTGGACCAGGCGCCTGGCCGGTTACGCCCGCGATTTGGCTTCGAGCGCTGGCTGGGGCACCAGCCGGAGCTCTGGCTGGAACTGCGTCAAGAGGCGGAACGCCGGGCCTGGGAAGGCAAGCAGGGCCGGCTTCCCCGCTTTACCGGTTATGACCAGGACAGTCGGGTGATCGCTACCGCCTGGCGCAACATCGCCCGCGCCGGGCTGGAGGGGCTGGTGCATGTAGAAGCGCGACCGGTGGAGGATTTCCACCGTGACAACGAGTGGGGCAACGAAGGGCTGGTGCTGGTCAATCCGCCCTACGGTGAGCGCCTGAGCGACCGCAAGGAACTGGGTGTGCTCTACCAGCAACTGGGGGAGCGTGTCCGTGAACATCTGCCTGGCTGGCGCCTGGGGGTATTTACCGGCGTGCCGGAACTGGGCCACGCCATCGGCCTGCGCAGTCACCGCCAGTACCGTCTCTTCAACGGCAAGCTGCCGGCCCAGCTGTTGTTGTTTGAGATCAATGACGACAATACGGTACGACCCAGGGATGTGACGCCTCCGGGAGAGGTTCGGGCGAAGATCAGCCACCCGGAGCGGGCGCAGATGCTGGAGAACCGGCTGAAAAAGAACCTGAAAACCCTGGGCCAATGGGCCCGCAAGCAGAACATCCAGTGTTACCGGCTTTATGATGCGGACATGCCGGAGTTTGCCCTGGCCATCGATGTCTATGGCGACCATGTGCACGTGCAGGAGTATGCGGCGCCGAAATCCATCGATGAGAAGAGTGCGCAGGAGCGTCTGTCGGAGGCCATGGCGGTCATTCCGGAGGTGCTGGGTGTGCCGGTGGACCGGGTGATCTGCAAACAGCGTCAGCGCCAGACTGGCACCCGCCAGTACGAGAAGCAGGATGCCAGTGGCGAGTTCATGGAGGTGGATGAGCTGGGCAGCCGCCTGAAGGTGAACCTGCGGGACTATCTGGACACCGGCCTGTTTCTGGACCACCGCCCGGTTCGTCGCTGGATTCGCGACCATGCCCGCAACAAGCGCTTCCTGAACCTGTTCTGCTATACCGGCGCGGCCACGGTGCAGGCAGTAGCCGGGGGCGCCAGCCGTTCGCTGAGCCTGGACATGTCCAACACTTACGTGGAATGGGCCCGGGACAATCTGGCGCTGAACGGCGCTGATCCGGACAGGCACCGTGTAGAGCCGGCCGATTGCGTGAAGTGGCTGGCGGACAAACCGTCGGCGGACCAGCGTTTCGATCTGATTTTCATGGACCCGCCAACGTTTTCCAACTCGGCGCGGATGCGGGGCGTGCTGGATGTCCAGCGGGACCACGGCATGCTGATCCGTCAGGCGATGGCGAGGCTGACCGGTGACGGCTTGCTGATTTTTTCCACCAATTTCCGTCGTTTCAAGCTGGATGAGGATCTGGGCGAGCTCTATGAGCTGGAGGACGTCACGGCGTCAACGCTGGACCGGGATTTTCAGCGTAACAGCCGGATACACCAGTGCTGGCATATCCAGCACAAGGCCTGACCGGCTTTACCACTCTTCTTCGTCTATGCTGCCATCGCCGTCATTTTCGGGAGGGTGCTCCTGTGCCTCCACAAGCCCTTCCTGTTGCGCCAGCAGGAGCAGGGCGTAGACGCCGTTTTCCGGCAGCTGGGGTTCCAGGCTTTGTTCGAACATGAGGTCCCTGCGCTGGTCTTCCAGGGTTTCCCGGTCGATGCCGGGGATCAGTTCTTCCACGGGGGCCAGTTCAAAGGGCACGGGCATCTGGATGGCATCGAAGATGAGGTCGACGAGGGTTTCATCGGGATCGAGGCCGTCGGTGTAGACGGTCTTGTCGGGCAGGTCTTCGTGCAGCGCCCGCGCGAGTTCGATCAGCGGCACGCCCTGTTCCCGCAGATAGAGAAGCTCGTCATCGGCCAGTTCGGCGTCCTGGGGTAGCCAGCTTTCGTCCGGTTCAATCACCACGGTTTTCATGCGGCCATCTTCGAGGCTCCAGGCGATAGCCGTGGGGAAGAACAGCTCGTCGTTCTGGAAGAACTCGATATCGAGAAAGTTGGGGATGCCCTGCGGCATACAGTCTCCTAAGTATTAAAAAATCAGCGACTCTGGACGAGAATTCTACACGAGAGTTGAAGTGGGGTATCGGTCGCCGTACTCGGATCGTCGAGCTCTATGACCGCCATGGAAGGCGGGAATGCCGATTTTGCAGGAGCAAAAATCGGCCTTGGACGTACTTGCGGGGCGTGTCCGGGGAAAGGCTACCCAATAGCGGGCCGACAGGGAAGCATAGAGCGGAAGTTCCTTGGAAACCCACTCTAACTCAAGACTGATGATTGGGTGCATTGGGCCTGGAGCCGGTATAATTTTCCGGGACACGCCGTGAATACCTCCGTGTAGGCTCTTCAAAAACCTTTACGGCTTATTGCTCCTGCGTCGCCGTAAAGGTCCAGGGCTGGCCATCCGTGGCCAGCCCGTGAAACGCTCTCGCGTTCCACCCCTGTTTTTGAAGGTCTCGAAAAATCGTCCCGCCACCTGCGCCCCCAGACTTTGTGATAACTCGAACATTGTCTGCCCCCTCAGGTCCTCTGACATTTTCGGGACTCGGGATACGCTAAAGCCCTCGGTAGAGAGGGCACCGGTTCTCGTGCGATACTTCGGCCAACTGAATTCCCGCTACGAGTCTTTAAGAACCTATGGAACACACCAGCTTCAACCAGAATTTGCTCGACTTCCTCTCCACTTCGCCAACACCCTGGCATGCCACCCGGAACATGGCCAGAACACTGGACAAGGCCGGGTTTCAGGCGCTGGACGAGCGAGAAGAGTGGGATCTCAAGCAGGGGCAGGGCTACTACGTGATTCGTAATGGCTCATCCATTGTGGCCTTCCGTACCGGCAAACGCTCGCCCCTGGAGGCCGGCATTCGCATGGCCGGGGCCCATACGGACAGCCCCTGCCTGAAGGTGAAGCCCAACCCCGAAATGCGCCGCAAGGGCTTTTATCAGGTAGGCGTGGAAGTCTACGGTGGGGTGCTGCTTAACCCCTGGTTCGACCGTGATCTGTCTCTGGCTGGTCGGGTCACGCTGCTGGACAAGCAGGGCCGGGTGCAGGACTGCCTGGTGGACTTCCGGCGGCCGGTTGCCTTTATCCCCAGTCTGGCTATTCACCTGGACCGGGAGGCCAACAGCAATCGCACCATCAATGCCCAGACGGATCTGCCACCGGTGCTGATGCAGGCGCCTGAGGATGACAAGACGGCTTTTACCGAGCTGCTGGAAGCACAGGTCAAACAGGAGCATCCGGAGCAGAAGATCGGCAAGATTCTGGGTTACGAGCTCAGTTTCTACGATGTTCAGCCGGCCAGCCTGTCAGGTCTGCGGGATGAGTTTATTACCTCCGCCCGGCTGGATAACCTGCTGAGCTGTCACATTGGCGTGCAGGCCCTGCTGGAAGCCTCAGGTGACGAGCCCGCGCTGCTGGTCTGTAACGATCACGAAGAAGTGGGCAGCATGTCGGCGGAAGGTGCTCAGGGGCCATTCCTGTCGTCGGTGCTCGATCGTTGGTGCGGGCCGGAGAATCGTAGCCGGGTGATTGCCCGGTCCATGATGATTTCAGCCGACAACGCCCATGGGGTGCACCCGAATTACATCGACCGCCATGACGAGAACCATGGCCCGCTGTTGAACCAGGGCCCGGTGATCAAGGTAAACCACAACCAGCGCTACGCCACCAACAGCCGCTCGGCGGCACTGTATCGTCATATCAGCGACGAACTGGGTGTGCCTCACCAGACCTTTGTGGTGCGCAGCGACATGGGCTGTGGCAGCACGATCGGACCCATCACCGCTGGTAATCTGGGTGTGACCACCCTCGATATTGGCGTGCCCCAGCTGGGTATGCACTCCATCCGTGAGCTGTGCGGCACCCGGGACGGCTATACGCTGTACCAGGTGCTCACGGCCTTTATGGGCTGGCCGGAGGTGAACTGAGTCCGGGCACCCTGCGATAGCCCCGGTTCTGCTATGGGCTGATAGCGGGTAGTCCGGACATAAAAAAAGCCGCCAACCTTGTAAAAGGCGGCGGCTTTCCTGAATATGGCTCCCCGAGCTGGGCTCGAACCAGCGACAAACGGATTAACAGTCCGTTGCTCTACCAACTGAGCTATCGGGGATTGGCGTCGAGATGGCGCGCATATTAAGGGCTTTGGGGGGTGGGGTCAAGCCCCTGAAAACACAGGAATCGAAAAAGTATCCATGTCTGAATCAGCGGTCTCTGACAGCGACGAAACGGCCTTCACTGAGCCATCACCGGTGGCTTCCTATCGGGCACCATTGTGGCTCAGAAGTGGTCACGCCCAGTCCATCTGGCCGAGCCTGTTTCGGCGGGTGGCGTTGCGTGATCCGTTGGTCGAGTCCATACCGACACCGGACGATGATGAACTCTGGCTGGACTGGTATCGCCAGGGGTCCGACCGGCTGGTGGTGATTTCCCACGGGCTTGAGGGTCACAGCCGCAGGCCTTACGTACTGGGGCTGGCACGGGCGCTGTTGTCCGAGGGCTGGGATGTGCTGGCCTGGAATTTCCGCTCCTGTGGCGGGGTGATGAATCATCAGCCGCGCTTCTACCACAGTGGCGCCACAGGCGATCTCGGGGTTGTGGTGCGGCACGGCCTGGCTCAGGGCTACGGCGCCGTGGCCCTTGCCGGGTTCAGCATGGGCGGAAACCTGACCCTGCAGTACCTGGGTGAACAGGGCGAGCAAGTGGACAGCCGCATCGCCGGTGCGGTGACCTTCTCCGTGCCTTGTGACCTGGCCGGGGGGGCCGATGTGCTGGCCAGGCCCAGCCGTCGTCTGTATATGTCACGGTTCATTAATGACCTGAAGCCGAAAATGGCTGAAAAGGCGCAGCGTTTCCCGGACCAGATCTCTATGGACGGGTATGACGATATTCGTAATTTCCACCAGTTCGACGAACGCTACACGGCACCCCTGCATGGTTTCGAGAGCGCCCGGGATTACTGGTGCAGGGCGTCCTCGCTGTATCGCCTGAAACATATCCGGGTTCCGGCGCTGGTGGTTAACGCCGCCGACGATCCGTTTCTGTCGGCGGACTGCTTCCCCACCTCCCGCGAGGTGCTGGGCCCCTTTACCGCACTGGAGGTCCCCCGGCACGGCGGGCATGTCGGCTTCGTGCAGCATCATCGGGATGGCTGGTACTGGTCGGAGCAGCGAGCGGTGGATTTCCTGCGGCCGCTGGCTGACTGAATCCAACTTACCCGAAATTAACGGTTACCGGCTGGCTGCAGTGGTTTCTTCCAGCAGTGGTTCCAGGTGGGGCCACACATTATCCAGCAGCCGGGGCTGTGCTTCTCCGGTAGGATGGATGCCATCGTTCTGCATCAGGTTGTCACCGTTGTAGATGCCGTCCAGGAAGAAGGGAACCAGGGCGGTGTCATACTGGTCGGACAGCTCCGGGTACATGTCAGCGAACAGACGGGTATAGCGGGGGCCGTAATTGGGCGGAATCTGCATGCCCACCAGTAACACCCGGGCACCGGCATTCTTGGATGCCTCGATCATGGCCGACAGGTTGTCGCGGATGACTGGCGGCTGGAAGCCCCGCAGACCATCGTTGCCTCCCAGCTCGATAATGACAATGTCCGGCTGGTGCTTGTCCAGCAGGTCCGGCAGACGGCGGACGCCGCCATCGGTGGTCTCGCCGCTGATACTTGCGTTGACCACCTGCCAGTTGTCACGGCCCTTTTCGTCCAGGCGTTTGCGGAGCAGGTTCACCCAGGCGGTGTCGGTTTCGACACCGTAAGCGGCGCTGAGGCTATCGCCCATCACCAGCAGGGTATTGGCGGTGGCGCCAGCGGGCAGGGCGACGGCCAGGATAGCTAATAGCCAGAAAACGAAAACCGTTGATCTCTGGCCGGAAAATACCGTACCAATAGGCTTAGCGAACATTGAACGTCCTTTCTTCGGCAAATGCAGGGTAAGAGGGGCAAACACCAAAACAGTTCCCGGAGTACTCGTGACCGACCTTTCCAGCCGATACAGCCAGCCTTCCGAAGTCATCCTGACGGCAAGCAACCTGACCCAGCGTGTTGACCTGGGTAGAGATACGCTCACCATCCTGCAAGGGGTCACCCTTGAAATCAAGCGTGGTGAATCCGTGGCGATTGTCGGTCGCTCCGGCTCCGGCAAGACCACGCTGCTGGGTCTGCTGGCCGGCCTGGATACGCCTACAGAGGGCGAAGTGGTACTGGAAGGCAGGGCCATCAGCCGCCTCAGTGAGGATGACCGAGCGGCCATGCGGGCCCGCCGGGTCGGATTTGTGTTCCAGTCGTTCCAGCTTCTGCCGGCGCTGACGGCACTGGAGAATGTGATGCTGCCCCTGGAGCTGGCGGATTTTGACGATCCCGCAGCCCGCGCCCGGGAACTGCTGGAACGGGTGGGTCTGGGTGACCGGCTGACGCACACGCCCCGCCAGTTGTCCGGCGGCGAACAGCAGCGGGTGGCCATTGCCCGGGCCTTTGCCTGCGAGCCGGTGATCCTGTTTGCCGACGAACCCACCGGCAACCTGGACAACCAGACCGGCCAGGAGATTCAGGACCTGCTGATGGCACTGAACCGGGAGCAGGGCACCACACTGGTCATGGTCAGCCATGACGAGACCCTGGCGGCCCGTTGTCAGCGCCGTCTGACCATTGAAGCCGGGCATCTGGATACCGGGCAGGAGGTGTCAGCCTGATGTCTGTCAGAAAATCCATCGGTTCGGTGGCGCGGGACTGGCGCCAGCGGGATGTCAAAGTAGTGCTCAGTGCCCTGGTGATTGCCGTTGCAACGGTTGCCATTATCGCGCTGTTTGCCAGCCAGCTGCAGCGCACGCTGATCACGTCTGCCAGTTCATTCCTGGCGGGGGATCGCCAGCTGGAAGCGGAGCACGGTGAGCCAATCCCCGCCGAATGGCGCCAGGAGGCCCGTTCCCGGGGGTTGGGAACCGCCAGGATGGTGGAGTTTTCCACCATGCTCAGCGGCGGCAACCGCTTTCAGCTGGTCTCCATCAAGGCAGTCAGTGATGCCTACCCGCTGCGAGGCCAGGTTGAAGTCCAGAAGACGGCCGATGGAGAGCGGCAACAACTGGAGAGCGGGCCGGGCCCGGGCGAGGTCTGGGTGAATCCACGGCTGATGCGCCTGCTGGAGCTGGAAGTGGGTGACAGCGTCGAGGTTGGCAACCTCACCCTGACCGTATCCGGGCTGTTGCTGCGGGAGCCGGACGGTGGTTTCAACATGAGTGCTCTGGCACCCCGCGTGATGATGCACGCGGACGACGTGCCGGCCACTGGCGTGATCCAGGAAGGCAGCCGGGTGGAGTACGTTAACCTGTTCGCCGGTGATGAGTCGGCGCTGGAAGGCTATTACCAGTGGCTACAGCCCCGTCTCGGGCCCTCCCACGAATGGGAGAGCATCCGGGACGGTGCCACCTTGTCTGACTCGCTGGAACGCGCTGAGCGATTCCTGCTGCTCGGGGGCAGTATCGCGGTCCTGCTGGCGTCGGTCGCCGTGGCGGTGGCCAGCCGGCAGTATGCTGTGGGCCAGCGCGACACGGTCGCGCTATTGAAAACCCTGGGGCTTCCGGGGCGGCACATTGGCCGCATGTACCTGGGGCGGCTGCTGGTCTGGGGCATAGTTGGCACGCTCGGAGGCCTGCTGGTGGCGCTGCCGGTGTATGCTTTCCTCAACAACCTGATGGCCAGGGTGCTTGAGCAGGATGTGCCCTTTACCGTGGATGTACCGGCCCTGGCGCCGGCACTGGCCACGGCCGTGGTGTCGCTGTTTGCCTTCGCCTATCCGCCCATCCGCCGCTTGCGGCATGTGCCCGCCATGCGGGTGTTGCGGAGTCAGCCGGGTGAGTCCGATGGTCGGGCCTGGGTGGACATTGCCATCGCCGTGGTCGCCATTTTCGGTCTGGTCTGGCTATACGCCCGCGAGGTCATGCTGGTGTTGTCGCTGATCGGCGGGCTGGTGGCTTTGTTGGGCATCCTGGCCCTGTTGGGCTGGGTGATGGTCATGAGTCTGCGCCGGGTAAAAGGAGGCGGCAATGCCTGGCGGCTGGCGCTGGTGGGACTTTATCGCCATCGTCGCTCGACCCTGGCCCAGATCGCCGTGTTCGCCATGACGCTGATGCTGGCCAGTACCCTGATTCTGGTGCGCTCTTCGCTGCTGGCGGACTGGCAGGCGCAGTTGCCGGAACAGACTCCCAACCATTTCCTGATCAATATTGCCCCGGACGCCGTGGATGAGGTGGAGTCGTTCTGGGGAGAACGGGGCCAGGAGCTGGACACCCTGTATCCCATGGTCCGGGGCCGCCTCACGGAAATCAATGGCGAGCCCGTGCGCCAGGTGGTAAGCAAGGATGACAGCGTCAACGCCCTCAACCGCGAGCTGAACCTGACGTGGATGGATGAAATGCCGGAGGACAACCGGGTTGTGGAAGGTGCCTGGCGCAATGACCAGCAAACAGACGGTGTCTCGGTAGAGGCGGAACTCGCATCGGAGCTGGGTGTGGAAGTGGGCGATGTGCTGGGCTTTACGGTGGGATCGGAAACCATCGCCGAGCCCATCACCAGCATCCGCACCGTGCAGTGGGAGAGCATGAAGCCCAACTTCTATATGGCATTCCCGCCCGGGGGCGCTCTGGAGGGTCTGCCAGCTACCTGGATAACAAGCTTCTACCTGCCACCGTCGCAGAAGTCAGCCCTGAACGACTTTACCCGGCAGTTCCCGACGGTGTCCCTGCTGGAGGTGGACCATATCATCGAACGTATACAGCAGATCGTGCGGCAGGTAACCCAGGCCATCGAGGCCATACTGGCGCTGATCCTGGCGGCCTCGCTGGTGGTGATGGCTGCGGTGGTCAGTGCCACTCTGCAGGACCGTCAGCGGGAGGGCGCGCTGCTCCGTACCCTCGGCGGGCGACAGTCGTTGCTGGTTCGCAGCACCATGCTGGAATTTGGTCTCGCCGGTCTGTTCGCGGGCATCCTGGGGGTGATGGCGGCCGAAACCGCGGTATGGGCCCTGCAGTACCGGATGTTCGGCGGTGACTTTCGCTGGCACTGGCAGGTGGCGCTGCCAATCCCCCTGATCAGCGCCGTGGTGCTGGCAATCCTGGGGCGTTGGCAACTACGGCCGGTGCTGCAGGTCAGCCCGATGTTGTTGCTGCGGCGGCTGGAGTAACAGTGTCCCGTCTGTCGAATTCGTTAGTCTACTGCGTGACGGGACACCAGGGGCGCGTGTGCGCCCCCGGTCAGCGGTACTGGTCGAGAATTTCGTCCAGTTCCCCGCTGGCCTTCATCTCCGCCAGCTGCTCATTGAACGTCTCCGCGAATGAGGACCAGTCAGGTCGCACCATGAGACGGTAGCCGAACTCGCTGATGGCCTGGTCGCTGTGCCGGAATTGGCCCTGCCAGTCGTTCTGCCGAATGATCCACTGACCGACGAGCAGGTCGGCCACCCCCGCGTCGATGCCCCGGCCATGGAGAAGAAACGTGAAGATATCCCGATCCTCGGACACTTCGTACCGTTTCAGGGTGCCGTTTTTGAACAGCGGTTCCAGCTGAGGGTACTGGTACCCCAGTGGCGTTACCAGCGTGACGTCGCTCAGCTTGTCCAGACCCTGAAACCGGAAGTCTGAATCCCTGGTGGTAAAAAATACCTCGCGCACGGGCACGATGGCGTCCGTGAACACGAACTTCTCGGGATTCTCCGTCCATTCGCGGGCCCGGGGGGTGGCATCGATATGGCCCTCCAGGAGCAGACTGTCGACCCGTTTACGGGGAATCTCCAGGGCTTCCACCCGGTAGCCCATGCGCTCTGCGATACGGGTGACGACATCGTAGGCGATGCCGCTGTATTCGCGATCCGGACTGACGATCAGGTAGGGTGGGTAGCCGCCGGTTGACACGTTCAGCCGTAGTACAGGTGCCTGACTGTCTGCCCCGTCATCGGCCTTCTGGCTGGCTGGTTCGGCGGACGCTGCAGTGGTGCACAGCAGAGAGAATGCGGTGGCGGCAAGCCAGCGTTGCAAAAAAGGTCGGCACATAGGCGGCAAATACCCTGTGGAGGCCAGTATTCCCTACGAGGGGAACCGTTTCCTCGTTGTGGTCTGACATCCGTGCCCGGAGTTCTGACTGAGTGCGTCCGTACAAACAATCGATGGTTGCAGGCTTCTGGTCGGGTATTGACGCGGAACCTGACCTTTGCGCGAAAGGGGCAATTGTTGCCGCTTTCGCTGTGCGGATCAAGGTCAGGAACGGGTTGGCAATGCTATCCCCAGGCTTTTTTGAGTATTTCCTGGATATCTTTCAGCGATGCCTCCCGGGGATTGTAGATGATGGAACCATCATCCAGTGCCTGCCGGGCAATCTGGTCAAGCTGACCCTCCTGTACCTTGCCGGTTTCCCGCAGGGTTCGCGGCAATTCGCAGTGATGGTGCAGCTCGTCCCTCAGGTGCCGGATCGCCGAAATGGTGGCTTCGGCACGGCGGGAGGCAGGAGTGGCAGTCCAGACCTCTGGGCCTTCCAGGAACAGCAACAGCTCGGACAGGGGCTCGCGAATCTCCTCCAGGTTGTATTCCAGCACATAGGGCAGGTACAGGCTCATGCACAGGCCGTGGGGCAGGTGGGTGAGGGCCCCGGTGGCGTGGCCGAGGGCGTGGACCAGCCCGACCATGGAATTGGAAAAGGCTATGCCGGCCATGGTGGAGGCTTCCGCCAGGTCCAGGCGACCCTGTTCGTCTCCGGGGTTGTCCATCACCTTCATCAGGGATTGGCCGATCTTTTTCACCGCAGCGGTCGCGTAGGCGTCGCTTAGCGGATTCTTGGACAGGCAGGTGTAGGCCTCGGTGGCATGGGTCAGCGCATCCATGGCGGTGGCTGCCGTGATGTGTGGCGGCAGCGTGAGCGTCATACGCGGGTCGATAATGGCCGCGTTGGGCAGCAGGAATGACGACGTGAACGGCAGCTTTACGGAGCGCTCCCGGTCCGCGATGACCGCCACCGAGGTCACCTCTGAACCGGTGCCCGCCGTGGTGGGGATGACAAAGAACGGCCGCAGGGGGCGGGTCAGCACGCCGGCACCACTGTACGCGGCTATATCATCGCCGCCTTCCGAAACCAGGATGTTGACTGCCTTGGCGGTGTCAATGGAAGATCCGCCACCAATGGCAATCAGGGCGTCGCATTGCTGCTGACGGTAGAGATTGGCGATGTCACGGACAATGGTAGTTGAGGAATCTGGCGGAACCTCGTCATAGATGGCCGCAATGGTGACCTCGCTTTCCTGGCAGGCACTGATCACCGGATCCAGCAGGCCGGCCGCCCGCACACCCTGATCGGTGACGATCATTGGCCGGGTGGATTCGATGGCGGTCAGCTCGTAGGGCAAGTGTTCCAGGGCGGCATGGCCAGCAATGACCTTGACCGGACAGAAGAACTCGTAATAGCGGCTCATATCGGTAGTGCCTCCTTTCTCAGGTCGCGGAGCATGCTGAAGGCAACGCGACGGTAGACGCCAATGGCACCGGGCACCTTCTGCAGCAATCCCAGATCATCCGGGTATTCTTTCACTGCCCGGCTGGCGATCAGCCGGGGCAGGATGATGGACTCCATCCGGTCAAGAACCCGTGTCATGCGTACAGCGAGGCTGATATCACCGTCCACCACCATACGGTCGTTGGCGAAGGCCTCGGTGGTCTTCTCCTGGAACGACAGCACCAGGAAGGCGTGGGCCATGTGCTTGAAGCGTATGGACAGATCCACCTCGCCGTCATAGTTGGGCCCCAGGTAGCGCAACCGGCCTTCGCCGGTGTGCTCGAGCACCAGTGAAGGGCCGGATGGCAACACCATCATCTGAAAGATGAGGCCGTTCGGCAGCAAACGGGCATCATCCATTACCTTCCGGTCCACCTGCGAAATGGCCTCCAGGGCGTGGCCCATGAACCGGAACATTGCCTGGACATAATGTCGCCGCGCCCTGAGGCCGGCTGAGCGGGAGAGCTTTTCGAACATGGGCGGTACCTGTGCAGAAGAAGAGGAGGAACCAACGGGAATACCGGAAGGAGTCCCCCAGACTTTTCAGAATAAGGTAATCTCCTTTTAGAGTGATTGGCCCGCCAAGTCAATGGGCGGCAACCAGGTCTGTTCCCCAGCGGTGAGGGTAAGAAGATTCTGCTGAGAACAGCTCCGGCAGGGCCCACGGCCCCACCGGACATTGTTTAGTGGCATTACTGCAGGTTGGAGAGCTTGCGACGAGCCTCGTTGCCCAGCTCGCCCTCGGTTTTGGCCACTTCATTATAGTAGGCCGCTGCCTTGTTCCGATTGCCCCGCTGGGCGGCAATGTCGCCCAGGCGCAGGATGGCAATGGTCGTTGGCACCACTTGGGCAGACGCTTCCAGATCGGCCTGGGCCCCGTCGAGGTTACCGCCATCCAGGCGGTTCAGGCCCCGAAACAGGCGGTAGCTGAACATTTCCGGATATAGCTCCACGGCGCGGTCGAGGTCTTCCTTCGCTTGCCCGGGATTGTCCAGTGCATCCTGAATGCGCCCCCGTGTTGCATAGAACGCGGCTTCACGGGGTGCCATTTCGAGGGCCTCGTTCACCTTGGCAAGTGCTGTCTGGTAGTCCTCGTCGACAGCCAGTTTGATGGCTTCATCGTGCAGATCGTAGGCCGGCTGCAGGCGTTTGGCTTCCGCGATCATGCGCTGATATTTTTCCTGGCCACGATAGCCGCCATCGTATTTCGCGGCCAGCTTGCGGTTTGCATCGACCCGGGCCTGAGACGGCGGGTGCGTGGCAAACAGGCCTTGAATGAAGCCTGGATTCTGGCCCTCGGAAAGCCTGACAAAAATTTCCTGCAATTCAGCCGCTGCCATCGGATCGTAGCCGGCTTCGACCATGTACTCGATACCATAGCGATCCGCTTCCAGCTCGTGGGACTGACTGTACTGGGCCAGGGCCACCTGGCTGCCGACAGCGGCACCGCCCATGATCAGGCCACCCCACTCATTGTCACTCAGTGCCATGCCAAGGCCAGCCATGCCGGCGCTAAGCAGCATACCCTGCTGCATACGCTGGACACTGTGGCGGGCGGCGGCGTGGACAATCTCGTGGCCAAGCACGGATGCCAGCTGCGCTTCGTTCTCCAGCTCGGTCAGCAGGCCCCGGTTGATGGCGATCTTGCCACCGGGCAGGGCCCAGGCATTGGGCACGCTGCTGTTCAGCACGGCGAACTCGTAGGGCAGATCGGGGCGATCACTGACGGCCGCCAGCTTGTCGCCCACTTCCTGCACGTAATCGGTCAGTTCCGGGTCCAGATAGAAACGACCGCCCTGGGTCTGGATGGTGGGCTGGTAGTTTTCCTGCCCCATTTGCTGTTCCTGGCCCTCTCCGATCAGCGAGAGTTGTGATTCACCGGTCACCGGGTTGGTGGCACAGCCGCTGACCAGCGTCACCAGGGCGATGATTGTGAATACAAAGGCCGTCCTGGCTTTCATGAGATATTGTTGGATCACTTGGGTCTCCTTGCCTGTTTACTTCTATTATTGACCTGTGAAAGGGTCCTGGCCGTGCATTTCCGGGCCCTGTGTGTGCCAGGGACATCAAGGAACGGTTCCCCGTCATGATAGCGGAAACTGTCGCCTTGGGCAGGCCCCATGTTCAGGGCGCTTGCGAAATGGGGTATGATCCGCGCGTTTTGCAGACCACAAGGATTGCTATGACTGATGTTGTGACAGATAAAGTACTTGGGGATCGCGTGGAGCGGTTCATCAAAACCCTTAATCAGGCTCAGGAACTGGGGCTGACCGTGGTCGATGCTTCCAGTGGGCAGTTGACCCTTCAACTTCCGTACAGCGAAAAGATCATTGGCAACCCGGAAACCGGTGTTATTCATGGCGGCGCTATCACCACACTGATGGACACTACATCAGGCTCGGTAATGATCTGCGCCCTGGATGATTTCGAGTTGTGCCCGACGCTGGACCTGCGGGTGGATTACATGCGGCCAGCGGAGCCGGGCAAGCCGGTCCATGCCCGCGCAGAAATCCGCAAGATGACCCGCAATATTGCGTTTACCCGCTGCGAAGCCTATCAGGATAATGGTGAAGTCATCGCCACCTGTGTCGGCACTTTCATGCGTATCGGCAAGGAAGCAACGCCGAAATCCTTTCGCGACATGATTACAGGAGCCAGGCAATGAACATGGCAGAGGTGTTGCGGGAAACCCGGGAGACCGGTGACTTCGCCCCGCTACTGAAGAGCATTCCCTACGCCGGGTACATTGGCCTGAAATGCGAACGTTTTGGCGATGACCTGATCTTCCGCCTGCCCCGCAAGGACTCGAACCTCGGGAATCCACTGCTGCCGGCCATTCATGGTGGTGTCATTGGTGGCTTCATGGAAGTGTCCGCGGCGATCTACCTGATGATGTCCCAGGACACCTTCCGCATGCCCAGAATCGTCGACTTCTCCCTGGACTATCTGCGTGCCGGCCTTGACCGGGAAACCTACGCCGAGTGTCAACTCACCCGCCAGGGTAACCGGGTCGCCAATGTGACCATTACGGCCTGGCAGAAATCCCGACGTGAGGCCATAGCTACGGCCCGGGCCCATTTTCTGCTGGACCGGTAAAGTCGGCGCCTCCCGGTCCCTGGTGTCGCAGACAGCACACCGAGGGCTTGAAAAGCCTCGCGGGGCCCCCAACGTTGAACTCACGTAATAAAACACCAGCACCGTGTCGTAATAACCGCGGTGCCACTTGTATTTGTGTGCCAATAGCAGGAGACACCCCACCATGACGGTTGAAACCCGGAAAGAAACCCTTGGTTTTCAGACCGAAGTGAAGCAACTGCTTCAACTGATGATCCACTCCCTCTATTCCAACAAGGAAATCTTCCTGCGGGAGCTGATCTCCAACGCCTCCGACGCGGAAGACAAGCTGCGCTTCGCGGCGCTCAAGGACGACAGCCTCTACGAGGGTGATACCGATCTGAAAATCCGCCTCGACTATGACGCCGAGGCCGGTACCGTCACCATCACCGACAACGGTATCGGTATGAGCCGCGACAACGTCATCCAGAACCTGGGTACGATTGCCAAGTCCGGTACTGCCGAGTTCCTCAAGCAGCTGTCCGGCGATGAGAAGAAAGACAGCAAGCTGATCGGCCAGTTTGGTGTGGGCTTCTACTCGTCCTTTATCGTTGCCGACCGGGTGGAAGTGTTCACCCGCCCTGCCGGCGCTCCGCAGAGCGAGGGCGTGCACTGGGAATCAGCCGGTGATGGCGAGTTCACCATCGAGAATGTGGACCTGCCGGGCCATGGCACCCGTATTGTGCTGCACCTCAAGAAAGACGAGAAGGAATTCGCAGACGGCTGGCGCCTGCGCAACCTGGTCAAGAAATACTCCGACCATATCTCCTTTCCGGTGGTCATGAAGGCCGAATCAGAGGAAGAAGGCAAAAAGGACGAGGACGAAACCGTCAACGACGCCACCGCCTTGTGGACGCTGCCGCGCAACGAGATCAAGGATGAGGAGTACAAGGAATTCTATAAGCACGTTGCCCACGACTTCGAGGACCCGCTGACCTGGTCCCACAACAAGGTGGAAGGCAAGCTGGAATACACCAGCCTGCTGTACGTCCCCAAGCGGGCACCGTTTGACCTGTATAACCGCGACGCTCCCCGTGGCCTGAAGCTGTATGTGCAGCGTGTGTTCATCATGGACGACGCGGAGCAGTTCCTGCCCCTGTACCTGCGCTTCACCAAGGGTGTGATCGACTCCAACGACCTGTCGCTCAACATTTCCCGCGAAATCCTGCAGAACGACAGCACCGTGGAGTCCATCCGCAATGCCATGACCAAGCGGGTGCTGGACATGCTGTCCAAGCTGGCCAAAAAGCAGCCGGAGGACTACCAGACCTTCTGGAACGAATTCGGCACCGTGCTCAAGGAAGGCCCGGCGGAAGACTTCGGCAACCGCGAGAAGATTGCCGGCCTGCTGAGGTTCGCGTCCACCCATACCGGCGACAGCACCCAGAACGTCTCCCTGGACGACTACATCGCCCGCATGAAGGAAGGTCAAAACAAGATCTACTACATCACGGCCGACAGCTACACCGCCGCCAGCAGCAGCCCGCACCTGGAAGTGTTCCGCAAGAAGGGCATTGAAGTACTGATCCTGTCCGACCGCATTGACGAATGGATGATGGGCTACCTCAGCGAGTACGACGGCAAGCAGCTGCAGGACGTGGCCCGTGGTGACCTGGATCTGGGTGAGGTGGAAACCGAGGAAGACAAGAAGGAACAGGAAGAGGCATCGAAAGAGCACGAAGGCCTGATCGAGCGCCTCAAGACCGCCCTCAATGACCGGGTCCAGGAAGTGCGCGTGACCAAGCGCCTGACCGACTCACCTGCCTGCCTGGTGGTCGGCCAGTTTGACATGGGCGCCCAGATGAAGAAGATCATGGAAGCCGCCGGTCAGAAAGTACCGGACAGCAAGCCCATCTTCGAGGTCAACGTGGACCACCCGCTGGTGCAGCGCCTGGAAACCGAACAGGGCGAAGAGCGCTTCAACGAGCTGTCTGCGGTCCTTTTCGACCAGGCCACCCTGGCCAGTGGCGAGCAGCTTGATGACCCGGGGGCCTATGTCAGCCGGCTTAATCGGCTGCTGCTGGAGCTGTCGAACTAACGGCTCCGACAAGCCTCCAAAGCACGGGTATACTCCATAGCTCTGGGGTGTGGCTCGGGATCCTTTTATGGGACCTTCAAAAACAGGGACGTTTTTGAAGAGCCTACAGGGACGTATTCACGGCGTGTCCCATAAAAGGATCCCGAGTCACACAAACTCCCGGATTCAAGTACTCAACTAACCATGCAACAGATAATAGTGGACATTCATGTCAGCCCTGACGAGTGGATCAAGCTTTACAACGGGCAGGCGACCGATGTCCGTACGACGGCCCGGGACGGACGCTCCGTTCGTTTCCCGGCCCGTATTCTCTCCCGCTTCTACCTCCGTGATGGCATTCACGGCACCTTCCGCATCCTGTTTGACGACCAGGGCAAGTTTTCGTCCGTGGAACGGCTTGGGTAGCAGTTGTCTATCCCGCTATCCGTCGCTACCAGGGTCGATAAACAAAAACTTTTGTTATAGTGCCTTTAATTAATTTTAACTCTGTCTCGTCGTCCGGTTATTGTTTCGGTGTACCGGTTAAAGCAGGAGTTGCCCTATGTCAGTCAGTACCCGGATCGTTTCTGTATTGTGGAGAGAGACGACAAGCATTCTGGGTGACTACTTTCTCAATTACGCCATGGCCCAGGGGCGCAATCCTGTAGAAGGAAACCCGGTTGGCGATGTCCCCATAGGGTCTCGCTATGACGACGTTAGGAAAGATTCAAGCAGGCTTTGATACATGGCCTATATTGAACGATGCCCCAATGAAACAGAGGATCTGCCCATAACGCAGATGCGAACGCAGTAAATCAGGAGAGACAGATGAGCGACAATAACAGTGGTGGAAAATGCCCGGTAATGCACGGGTCCAACACGCAGGAGAGAGCAGATGTTGTGGCCTGGTGGCCGGAGAACCTGAACCTGGACATCCTGCATCAGCATGATAATAAGACCAATCCCATGGGCGAAGATTTCGACTATCGGGAAGAGGTCAAAAAGCTCGACTTTGAAGCGCTTGAAAAAGACATGCATGAGCTGATGACCAACAGCCAGGAATGGTGGCCAGCGGATTGGGGCCACTATGGCGGTCTGATGATTCGTCTGGCATGGCACGCTGCCGGCACCTACCGCCTCGCCGACGGTCGGGGCGGCGCAGGAACCGGCAACCAGCGTTTTGCGCCGATCAATTCCTGGCCCGACAATGTCAGCCTGGACAAAGCGCGTCGTCTGCTTTGGCCGCTCAAGAAAAAGTACGGCAACAAGATCAGCTGGGCCGACCTGTTCGTTCTGGCCGGCAACGTTGCTTACGAATCCTTTGGCCTGAAGACCTTTGGCTTCTCCTATGGCCGTGAGGATATCTGGCACCCGGAGAAAGATATCTACTGGGGCGCGGAAAAAGAGTGGCTTGCGCCGTCAGACAGCCGTTACGAAGATGTCGAAAAGCCGGATACCATGGAAAACCCCCTTGCAGCGGTACAGATGGGTCTGATCTATGTAAATCCGGAAGGCGTGAACGGCGTACCGAACCCGCAGAAAAGCGCCGAGCAGGTACGCGTGACCTTTGCCCGCATGGCAATGAACGACGAAGAAACGGCTGCCCTCACTGCCGGTGGCCACACCGTCGGCAAGACCCACGGTAATGGTGATGCAGAAAAACTTGGACCAGAGCCAGAAGGCGCCGATGTGCATGAGCAGGGCCTGGGCTGGTACAACCCCGATCTGCAGGGTAAGGCAACCAATGCGGTAAGCTCTGGCCTTGAGGGTGCCTGGACCACCAATCCGACCGTCTTCGACATGGGTTACTTTGACCTGCTGTTCGGCTATGAGTGGGAGCTGACCAAGAGCCCTGCCGGGGCGAACCAGTGGGAGCCGGTGAATATCAAGGAAGAAGACAAGCCGGTTGACACCACCGACCCGTCCATCCGCCGCAATCCAATGATGACTGATGCGGATATGGCGATGAAGGTGGATCCGTCGTATCGCGCGATCTGCGAGAAGTTCATGGCGGATCCCGAGTACTTCAAGGACTGTTTCGCCCGTGCCTGGTTCAAGCTGACCCACCGGGACATGGGGCCAAAGGCCCGTTACATCGGTCCGGGCGTACCGGCTGAAGACCTGATCTGGCAGGATCCGGTTCCGCAGGGCGACACCAACTACATTGAAGAAGTGGTCAAGGAGAAAATCGCCGAGGCTGGTCTGAGCCTTGATGAACTCGTCTCGACGGCGTGGGACAGTGCCCGTACCTACCGCGGCTCTGACATGCGCGGTGGTGCCAACGGTGCCCGCATTCGCCTGGCTCCACAGAAAGACTGGGAGGGCAATGAGCCGGAACGCCTGGCCAAGGTGCTGAAGGTGTACGAGAAAATCTCTGCCGATACCGGTGCAAGCATCGCAGACGTGATCGTACTGGGTGGCAATCTGGGCATCGAGATAGCTGCGAAGGCTGCAGGACACGACGTTCACGTGCCGTTCCTCAAAGGCCGTGGTGACGCCACAGACGAGATGACGGATGCCGAGTCCTTCGAGCCGCTGGAGCCACTGGCTGACGCCTTCCGCAACTGGCAGAAGAAGGATTACGTGGTCAAGCCGGAAGAAATGCTTCTGGACCGCGCCCAGCTGATGGGTCTGACTGCGCCGGAAATGACCGTTCTGCTCGGTGGTATGCGGGTGCTGGGCACCAACCACGGTGGCACCAGTCACGGTGTCTTCACGGATCGCGTTGGCCAGTTGACCAACGACTTCTTCGTGAACCTGACCGATACCGGCAACCTCTGGGAGCCCACTGGCAAGAACTCGTACAATATCGTGGATCGCCAGAGCGGCAACAGCAAGTTCACCGCGACCCGTGTGGATCTGGTGTTTGGTTCCAACTCCATTCTCCGCTCCTACGCCGAGGTGTATGCCCAGGATGACAACGAAGAGAAGTTCGTGAAGGACTTCATCGCTGCCTGGACCAAGGTCATGAACAACGATCGCTTCGACGTTCAGGCCTGAAACTGATCCGGCGCCCTCAGGGGCGCCGGTTTTTCCTTCTGTCATCTCCCCCGCATTTTCCTTACAATTGCCTCCCGCTTAGATCCTGATCAATTCATTCCGGGAGCATCCATGCGAATTACCCTGGCCCCCATGGAAGGCCTGGTCGACGCGCCAATCCGTGAAACCCTGACCGGGGTGGGCGGAATCGACCGCAGTGTGACCGAGTTTATCCGGGTCACCCATGGCATGTTGCCTCCCCGTATCTTCTACAAGTATGCCCCTGAACTTCATCACCAGTGCGAGACCAGTGCAGGCACACCTGTGGCCATTCAGTTGCTGGGTTCCGATCCGGAGATGATGGGACTGCACGGTGAGCGGGCGGTTGAACTGGGTGCCCGCCAGGTGGACATCAACTTCGGCTGCCCGGCCAAGACCGTTAACAAGCACAAGGGTGGCTGTGTGCTGATGCGCGAACCGGAGCTGATGCACGCGATTACCGCTGCCGTGCGCAAGGCCGTGCCCGAACACATCCCGGTGACCGCCAAGATGCGCCTGGGCTATGACGATCGCTCCATGGGCATCGCCTGCGGTCAGGCCCTGCAGGACGCTGGCGCCGCCGAGCTGGTGATCCATGCCCGCAGCAAGGTGGACGGCTACCGGCCACCAGCCTACTGGGAAGACATCGCCCGGGCCCGGGAAGCTCTCTCCATTCCGGTCATCGCCAACGGTGAAATCTGGACCGTGGAACAGTACTGGCGCTGCCGGGAGGTGTCCGGCTGCGACGAGGTCATGATCGGGCGCGGTCTGATTGCCCGCCCCGACCTTGCCCGCCGGATCAAGGCCAGCCAGAACGGGGAAACCATTGCCCCCATGACCTGGCCGGAAGTGGTGGCCCTGGTCGAGGATTACGCCGCCGCCCTGCAGACCCGGCTGGAGGATCGCTTCGTCACCGGCCGCATCAAGCAGTGGCTTAACTACCTGCGGACTGGTTTCCCGGAAGCCGAACAGCTATGGCCCCGGGCGCGGAAAATCCGCGAAGTGACGCCCATGCTGGCATGCCTTGACGGCGATAGGCGTAATCTGAAAGTCGCCTGATCCGGCGCCGTTCCTGTCGATCACGGATTGCTCCAGCACCCTCTGATGACTTCTCTGTCTTTATCGTAATCTTCGCCAAAGCGCCGGTGGTTATTCACCTTTCGCCGGACTCTCCGTGAATTCCGCCTTGAAGTTATGCTCACCCGGGTCAAAGGTTACAGGTAGACATTCCGCTTGTTCAGCTGACGGAGGTAAGCCGATGACCGCTACAAAGGAAAAGGAAAGCTCCACCCCAAAGGCAACCAATAAGCGGGGTACAAGCGCAAGGCGCGTGTACCTTGTTGATGGCGCCAGAACGCCGTTCCTGAAAGCCAGGGGGCGGCCGGGGCCTTTCTCGCCGGTCGATCTGGCGGTTCAGTGCGGCAGGCCCTTGCTGATGCGACAGGGAATACCCGCAGACGCCTACGACCAGGTGATCCTGGGTTGCGTGAACGTGATCCCGACGGAGATGAACCCTGCCAGGGTCGCGGCGCTCCGGCTGGGCATGGGAGAGGCCATGCCAGCGTTTACCGTGCAGATCAATTGCGGCTCCGGAATGCAGTCCCTGGATACCGCCTACAAATACATCCGTGAGGGCGGCTCCGATCTCATCCTCGCCGGAGGTACCGAAGCGCTCAGTCATGCCCCCATGGTGCTGAGTCGGGATGCGGTGGAATGGCTGGCAGACTTCAACAGCGCATCGTCACCCGGCGATTACGCCCGCCAGGTGACGGGCTTTTCGCCCGGTGATTTCAAACCCGAGATCAGCCTGGAGCAGGGACTCACCGATCCGATCGCGGGCCTGAGTATGGGGCAGACCGCCGAAGTGCTGGCCCAACAGTTCAATATCAGCCGCAAGGCGGCGGATGAATACGCGGTGAGCAGTCACCAGCGCCTGGCCAGGGCTGCCGATGAGGGGTGGCTGGATGATGAAGTGATACCGGCGGTCGCGCCCGACGGTACGCTCTACAAATACGATGACGGCGTCCGGCCTGACAGCTCGGTGGAGAAGCTTGCGGGTCTCAAGCCGGTCTTCGAACCTCCCCATGGGAAGGTAACCGCGGGCAACAGTTCCCAGGTCACCGATGGCGCGAGCTGGATGATACTCGCCTCGGAAGAAGCGGTGAAAAAGTATGGCCTGGAGCCGAAGGCGGTCATCGTCGACAGCGAGTGGTCGGCGCTGGACCCGAAAATCATGGGACTAGGCCCGGTACTGAGTGCCAGTGCCATTCTCAGGCGCCAGGGCAGTGGCCTGAATGATATCGATCTGTGGGAGATCAACGAAGCCTTCGCGGCGCAGGTGCTGGCCTGCCTCGAGGCCTGGGACGATCCGGAGTTCAGTCGCGCCGCGTTCGGAACCGACAAGCCCTTGGGGCGCCTTGATCCGGAACGCCTGAATGTGGACGGCGGCGCCGTGGCGATCGGCCACCCGGTGGGCACCAGTGGCAACCGCATCGTACTGCATCTTATGAATGCCCTGCGCCGCAAGGGGCTGAAGCAGGGCATCGCCACGGAATGCATTGGCGGCGGACAGTCCGGGGCGATGATGATCGAAGCTCTGTAATGCCGACTTGTTCTTTATCCGGACAGTCTCACATGAGAATCAGGAGGACACGATGACCGGCCATATTCTTCAAGCACTGTCGGCCCGCGAAATGGAAAGGGGTCCCAGTCAGCAGACAGATAGCCCGCAATGGAAACACTGGAAACTGGCCGAGGGCGAGCAGGGCATTGTCTGGCTGACCTTCGACAAACAGGATACCTCCGCCAATGTGGTCTCCACTGAGGTACTGGAGGAACTGGAAGCCATTCTCGAGAAGCTTCACCTGCAGCCCCCCAAGGGCCTGGTGATTCGCTCCACCAAAGCCAGCGGGTTCTGCCTGGGCGCGGACATTGGCGAGTTCCGCAAGCTGGAATCCCGGGATGAGGCTGCAGAAAAGCTGGCCCGCGCCCATGAGGTGGTGAATCGTCTCGACAATGCGTCCTACACCACGGTAGCGGTGATCCACGGCGCGTGCCTGGGCGGTGGCCTTGAACTGGCACTGGCCTGCAACTACCGCATTGCCGTACCAGGGGCCAAACTCGGCTTCCCGGAAGTGAAACTGGGGCTGCACCCCGGACTGGGCGGCACCGCCCGACTCACCCGCCTGATCGACCCCATGGAAGCCATGACCCTGATGTTGACCGGCAAGACGGTGCCCCATCAGAAGGCCGAAAAGCTGGGTATGGTCGACCAGGTGGTGGAGGAACGCCATGTGGCGTCAGCGGTTGCCGCCGCCGTTGCCGGTGACATTGATCCTGCCGGGCACGGCCTGCGGGGCAGGGTGCTCAGTACCCGGCCGGCGCGGCAGCTGGAAACACGGCAGATGCGTTCGAAAGCCGCCGAGAAGGCGCCGCCGGAACACTACCCGGCACCTGAAGCGCTGATCCGGCTGTGG
The DNA here is from genome assembly GCF_014651935.1 of Marinobacter zhanjiangensis. GTDB lineage: Bacteria > Pseudomonadota > Gammaproteobacteria > Pseudomonadales > Oleiphilaceae > Marinobacter > Marinobacter zhanjiangensis. Next base: position 403,201 of record NZ_BMXV01000002.1, read on the forward strand.
GAAGAACACGGTGGTGATGATGAGGCGATGCTGCGCGCAGAGGTGGACTCCTTTGCCGAGCTGCTGATGACCGACACCTCCCGGAATCTGGTGCGGGTGTTCTTCCTGCAGGAAACCATGAAAGGCCTGACACGCACAGAGGCAGAACCCGTTAATCACATTCATGTGGTGGGTGCCGGTGAAATGGGCGCCGACATCGCCGGCTGGTGTGCCTACAACGGGCTGTCCGTCACCCTGTTCGACATGGAGCCTGAAAAAGTGGCGGCGGCAGTGGCCAAGCTGGCCGATCTGTGTAACCGCAAGCACCGCACACCAGCGCAACGCCGGGATATTCTTGATCGTCTGACGCCGGATTTTGGTAACCACGGTATCGAACATGCGGATCTGGTGCTTGAAGCGGTACCGGAAAAGGTCGAGATCAAGCAAAAAGTGTACGAGGAAGCCGAGGCTCGGATGAAAGATTCGGCTATCCTGGCTACCAATACCTCCAGTATTCCCCTGGAGACTCTTCGCGACAAGCTGAAGGATCCCGGCCGGCTGGTGGGTCTGCACTTTTTCAATCCGGTGGCGATGATGCCGCTGGTGGAAGTGGTCAGCCATGACAAGGTCAAACAGGCTATCGTCAAGCGGGCGATGGCCTTTACCGGTCAGATTGATCGCCTGCCAGCGCCGGTAACGACGGCTCCCGGCTTCCTGGTGAACCGGGTACTGACACCCTACCTGGTGGAAGCCATGGTCATGCTGGACGAGGGCATTGCCGCCGAAACCATCGACCGGGAGGCGGAGAAGTTCGGCATGCCGGTCGGTCCGGTGGAGCTGGCGGATCAGGTTGGTCTGGATATCTGCCTGAGTGTTGCCAATATGCTTCGCGACAGGCTGGATACGCCGATGCCCCCGCCGCCGGCATGGCTTGAGGAGAAAGTGGAAAACGGCGACCTCGGCAAGAAGACCGGCAAGGGGCTGTATCATTGGAAAAAGGGCAAGGCCGAGAAAGAGAGCAAGGTGGCGGACGCGCCCGATGACACCATTGACCGGCTATTGCTGCCGATGCTGAATGCCTGCAGGGCGTGCCTGCGAGAGCAGGTTATCGAGAGCGAGGATCTGGCCGATGGCGCCATGATCTTTGGCACCGGCTTTGCGCCTTTCCGGGGCGGGCCCATGGCCTATGCCCGTAAGTGGGGGTCGGCGGATATCCGTCAGGCGCTGGAAGCCCTGGCCAATCGTTATGGTGACCGCTTCGGTCCCGACCCCGGCTGGGCAGAGGATGAAAGCGGGCGTTCGTCGGAACAGTCCTGAAAACAGGCTGCCCATCAGACCCGGCCGTCACTCTGGCGCCAGATACAGTCGCCAGGACCGGGGTCAGCCCGGTATGTTGTCGGCGTTATTGAGGTGATCGTTGCGGGACATGGTCGGGCGGGGATCCGGCAGAAAAAGGAAAGGCTATGAAGGTTCTGGTATCAGTGGTGATTGGTCTGAGTCTGATCGTTGCGGCCTCATTGCTGAGGGACGGGCTAACGGAACTGCGCACGGGTGACCGCTATGTCACCGTCAAGGGGGTCGCCGAAAAAGAGGTCACCGCCGACCTTGCCCTGTGGCCCATCCGTTTTGCGGCCAGCGGAAATACCCTTGAAGCCGCTCGGGAGAAAGCGCGCAGCAGCCGTGATGGAGTTATGGCCTTCCTGTCCCTTCAGGCGATCAGCGAGGAGGCTGTGGAGCTTCAGCGCATGGATGTTGTGGACACCCAGGCCAACAACCCCTATCAGCCGGAAAACGGCGCCCGCAAGGTCATTATCACGCAGGTGTTGATGGTGCGCACCGATGAGGTGGACAAGGTTCGGCAGGCGGCCCGGAACGTGAGTGACCTGGTGGATTCCGGCGTTGTCCTGTCCTCCGATTACGGTCCTGCCGGCCCGACCTATCTGTTCACCCGTCTGAATGACATCAAACCGGAAATGATTTCCGAGGCGACACTGGCCGCCCGCGAGTCGGCCCAACAGTTTGCTCGGGATGCGGATGCCGAACTGGGCGGCCTGCGCCGGGCCAACCAGGGCGTTTTCCAGATTCTCGCCCGGGACCAGGCTCCGGGGGTAACGGCGGACCAGCAGCCGTTCAAGACGGTGCGGGTGGTGTCCACCTTTGACTACTACCTGCAATAGTCACCCTGACAGGGAATCCAGTGATTCGCCGGTGTACTGCTGCCTGAGCAGCGCCACCGCCGACTCACCAAAGTGATCGAACCAATAGTCTCCCAGGGATTTCAGGTTGCTGATGTTCTTGCTGGAGACATTGTCCATGTCATCCGACACCGTCAGCGGGAAACCGGGCATCTTCGCGAGAGGCGAATTTACCCGGATATACTGCCCGGGGCTGCAGAAGGTCATGGCCTGATAGGCCGATACCTGCTCGTCGCCCAGTAAGCTGATGATCTTGCCTTTGGTGAACCAGCCGATCGCCCCCCAGCTTTGGGAATCCCGGCCAGAGGTATACCGGGTGGGTTTTCCCGTGCCCACGGACAGCACCTGGAGGTTATCCAGGCGGGCCCCGTCGCAATGGCGAAGCGCCTCGGCCATGGCGCAGACACTGGGGTTGTTACTGATAACACCACCGTCAATGAGCCAGTCCTGGTCGCCGGTCTCCAGGTAGCGCACTCGCTTGGTGGGGAAGTAGGTGGGGGCGGCAGAGGATGCATCCACCACCTCGCTGCTGCGGAGTTTCCGGTACTCGGGTCTGGTACTTTTCAGCACCACCGGATGGTTGCATTCCACGCCGTGGGCGATTGCCAGAACGTGCTTTCCGTCGGGCACATCCGCCAGGGTGCGGGTACCGAAATAGTCCCTCAGCACTTTTGTCTTGCCTTTGGCTTCGTACTTGGGGGCATTGATGCCGTCAAGTTCGAACCAGCCCTTGTTTTCGGAAAAGATCCTGTTCGCCAGTTTCGGATTATACAGCTCGGAGATGGTCTCCATGGTGAGATCCGTGGTGGCCAGGGCCACCGCAATAATGGCTCCGGTACTGGTGCCGGCCCAGAGGTCAACGGTGGACTTCAGGTCCAGGTTATCCTTTTGCAGTTCCTTTTCCACCAGGGTCAGAAACCGGGCGGTGGCAGCCCCGCGGATGCCTCCGCCGTCCAGCGCAAGAATGGTCTTTTTCATGACACCCCCTTTCGGTGGCAACCTTCCAGGGCTGCGTTTCCCATGGATTCCCGGTGAGGATCGCCAAGGATGCGGGTCATGTCGCTATCAGGGAGATCCGCTGTCGGATCTGATCCGGAAGATAGCGTAGTTGCCGTTGGCCTGGGCGACAAGAACGTCATCCACAAACAGCCGGGATTCAAGGTTGGCAATGGTCTTGCCCTTGTTGACCATTTTGGTCTGGCACACCACCTTGCCTGCAAACACCGGTTTGAAGTAGCTCATCTTGATCTCAATTGTGGCACATACCTGTCCTTGTTCCAGCGTGGGATAGAGGGCAGAACCCATGCCGGTATCGGCCAGTGCATAGAGCACGGCACCATGTGCAACATTATTGGTGTTCATATGCTTGTCGCCAATTCGGATACTGTTGGTACTCCAGCCTGGCTCGCTTTTCTCCATGACCATATCGATAAGGTCCGGAAACGGGTGTTTCATCATGTGCCGTCAGCCTTGTTGGGGTGTCGTTATTGTCGGTTGATCACGGCGGTGCCACTGCAACGGTAAAGAGGATAGCCTGCAAAGGATTCCGGGCAAAGGCTACCTTGTCCTTATACATGCGGGGCATTGATGCCGTCCAGCTCGAGCGAGCCCCGGTACGGTGCAGGGTTTGCTCATCGGCTTTGCTGGCTTTGCTTCTCGCGTAGCCGTGTTGACTGCGAGTCGGTGTTGTTCAGAGGTCGCCTAGGCGTGATGGTGATGCATTCGATAGGCGCGATAGAAGTTGGCCACGCCTCCCGCAAGGAACAGTACGCTGGCAAAAATGAACTGACCGGCCAGGTAAATAAACAGTTTTTGCGTCAGGTTGGATTGGTCGACAGACCAGAGGTAGGGAATCGAGGGGACCAGAAACAGAATTGAGCCAATGACGAAACAGATGGCGACCGCATTCAGGAGTTGCAGGCCAATCAGCGTGCCTGCCTCGGTAATCTGAGTCACGCTTATCGTGGCGCCGGCCGCAAACAGGGCGCTGCCGATGATGAAACCCCAGGCCCCCCAGTCTTCCTTCAAAACGCTGGGCAAAAAACAGATGCTGCCTAGCAGGAAAAGCGCACTGGCGATGACGTAGCCTGTCAAAGTAAGGAACTCCAGAATCGTCTTGCTGCCGCGTTGCCTGTTGATCCGGTAGAAAATGAGCGTTTCGGCGAAATCGTGCAGGGAAACCGCCAGATAGATCAGCGAACCGATGATGAACAACCAGGCGCCTGCCGCGGAATACTTCTGGAACGTGGGCAGGAAAAAGACGCTGCCTACAACGAAGCAAAGTGCTCCGAAGATGTAGGTCGAGGCATTTACCCCTTCCCAGAAAAAGCTCGTCGACCCTGACTTGTAGCTACGTCTTCGATTCGTAATGTGATGGGCCATGAAAACCTCACCCCGCATCCATATATGTCCCGGCTACCTCCCTTGATATGGCACTACATTGCTTCTTTGGTGCCACGCCTGATTAGCCACGGTCCTTTGCAGCCTCTATTGCCTGCTCCGCCTCCCTGATGATTGCCCTTTCTGTCTGAGGCGCAGGCATTGCACCACGTCCACTGATACGGCAGAGCCGCCCCACAAACGGATAGTGGTCGGATCCGAACGCTGACAGTCGCTCCAGGGACAGCGTAGCGAACCCTGCCTCGTGGAAAATGTGGTCGAGTGGCCAGGACATCCACCAGGACCTCGCATTGAACGTTGGAAGATACCCGTAACCACGGCGAGGCTCCTGAAGGTTCCCGATCTGGCGCATTTCCTTGACGGCAGTCTCCCAGGGGGTCGCATTGAAATCACCCGCGACGATCCCCGTCCGCTCGCTCTCTCGTAGAAGTAACGCTGCCTTATAGAGTACCGCGTCACGGCCTAACGTCGTACCTGGCTGAGACGGTAAGGGTGGGCGTGGGTGAACCCCGAGAAAGTCCACCGTTTCTCCACTGGCCAGCGTGACACCGGTGACAACGTGGGGGGTGTCCTGTCCAGCCAGGAATCTGATCTCCGGAGATTCAAGAGCCAGGCGGGAAAACAGATGAATGCCGAAGGTTGAGTCCGAAACGTGGGAAACAGTATGGGGCATGGTCTCCTCCAGCGGAGCCAGGGCCTGATTCCACTTTTCATTCGTCTCCATGGCCAGAAACAGATCTGGCTGTACCTCACGGACCAGATCAAGCAGACGGCCGTCAGGGTCACTGCGCATCTTGACGTTTGCGATCATGACCGACATGGCGCTTCCGGATGGGCATTCAGTTACCGGGAAGTCCTGCCCCGTCTGAAAGTAAGGGTACAAGACAACCCCATGGTAGCCGAGAGCACTGACAATAAGGATGAGCGCCAGGCCCGCGATTTTCCGGAAATACCGGAAATAAAGTATCACTGGGACTGCCAGGATCAGCAGCGCTATCCCCGCTTGCAGCCGGGGAAAATCCAGAATGCGAATCCACCAGCGATTGGACTCGATCAGAGGAACGAAGCTCAGCGTCGCGAGCAGCAGAACGATCAGAAACACTAATCCGAACGCGACCTTGTGTTTTACTCTTCCCTGCCGGGTGTTTTCCGAGTCTTGTGTCACAGCACTTCTCCCTTGCTGGCAGTCCGTCAACTGACCCGTTCCGCGTGCTCACCGAAAGCAACCGGCTGGCCTCCATCTTGCTCTGCTCCGGCGTGTTCCTGCCGGCACTGCCTGATTTCCCGAAAACACCATCCACTATCTTCGTTGTCAGTACTGACTCGTGAATAGCCCCGGGTGATGCACTCCGATGGGCCTTTCGTTCGACCCGCTATCAACAGCTACGACACCATGTTCGCCAACGAACAGATAGCGGGGGAACTCTCGCATATTCTCGATCTTGGAGCAGCAAGGAAATAGCCCATACAAGGAGCTGCCCCCTGAGGTGGCGCACAGACAGTGACGTCCTCATCTCCGAAGACATTTCGCAGCATCCTGACACAGGAAAATGTGCAAAAGAGGAAAACCTTATGAAACTTCCGCAATCCGTTTCCATTCTAGCCCTCGCAATTGCCTCCGTCACGGTATCGGCTCAAGCGGAAACAAATACCGGCAATGTAACCGCTATCAGCGAGTGGAATTATGACACCATCTATGAAGAGGGTGGCATGACAGCTGACAGCTTAATGGACGCAGAGGTTATCAGCGCGGATGATGAAGAAATCGGTAGCGTCGAGAACATACTTCTGAACGACAAGAACCAGATCGTTGCCGTTATCGCTCAGGTTGGCGGCTTATGGGACATTGGCGATACACACGTCCTGGTGCCATGGGAAGAGGTTGAAGTTAGCGAGGATGGCGTCTCGATTCCCGTCCATGAAGACAATGTTGATAACTATGGTCTGTTCGAAGAAGAGTATGTGACGAAGGACGATCTTTCTTACGTATCTCAAATAGACGATGACCCCACTGCTGGTTTCAGGATCTGGAAACTTACCGACCTACTGGATGACTATGCAAGTGTCGGGGAAGGTACCGGCTATGGTTACGTCGACAACGTGCTGTTTACCGAAGACGGGGAAGTCCAGGCTGTCGTCGTTGAAGCCGATAGCGCCTACGGTGGCGATACCTATGCCTACCCCTTCTATGGATTCGGTAGTGGATGGGATCCCAGCTACGCTACCTACACGCTTCCCTACGATGAAGCCGATCTGGACGATGCAACAGCGTTTGACTACGACGAGTACGATGGCTTGTGGGATTAACATCGCCAAGCCTGCATGCAGCAGGTAGCCGAACGCAACTGAACTAGTGTTTTGGTAAGGGGAGAGACCATCTCCCCTTTTTTGCTGGTTTATCACATGTTGTGGAAGGACAGTGCAACCAACGGATGGAAGTGCTCTGCATCGCGTTACCCAAGAGGTATCCTCTGTATTCAACCCAACAGTTTATTGTACTCCTCATGCCTGTCGACGATATTGGCCAATTGTTCCAGGGGGGCTCTGAGGCGCAGATACTCGGCTTCCTGTAAATCGAGTGAAGTAATGGCAAGACCATAGGTGTTGGCCCCGAAGTCCCACAGTAGGCCATGCCAACGCTCGTCCACCAGGCGGGCAATCCAGCCAAGCGCATTGAGAATCGCCACCTGGGTGGTATTGTCCTTACTCCCATAGCGACTCAGCTCCTGGAACGCCCCCAGCAGGTAGTGCTCAAATCCTGGCTCCCGGGCCAGTAACCGCAGGTCCTGCTGGCTATAGAAGGCGTTGCGGTCCGCACTGAAGTGGGACAGCCTCACGAGGAGGACGGACATGTGGTGAATCGAAGCGGCGGCCGTGTAGGGGTCGTTATTCGCTGGTGGAAGCGCCCTCAGGCCGATTTCGGCCACTTTGCGAATGCCAAAACCGATGTCCTGCCAGCTTTTGGGCTCGTCATCAACGTGGACAAGATCGGTGTAGCTCTCCGGTTCTGCTGCGCTGGCGTTATCACCGATCAGTGTCATAAGCGGCAGGCCTTCCAGTACGAAGTCTCCTACAGCCACCTCCAGACGCACCACCAGATCGTCTGAAACGGCCTTTGCTATCAGGCTGTCGAGCGCAATCGTGACCACGTAACCGGAAATGGGCGAGGTAACCATGACTCCCGGTTTTTTCCATGCAGGGTCATTCTGACTGATGTATTGGCGCATTCGATTGACGTCCCGCTTCAGCATATGATCTATGGTCGCTCTCGTCTCGTCAGCAATATAGCCAATCAGGTTGTTGACCCGAAGCCAACTCGCGGTGTGATTCAGGAGAAAAACAAAGGCAGCGATTCCCGCCAGCGCCCACAGCACCGCAAGGAGGGGTGTCCCGAGCAATTGGTAAGCTTTTTCTTCACTAATGATCAGCGTGGCCGCAACACAGAAGGTGAAACCGCTGCTGAAAAGCGCCAGAACATGCTGCGTGGCCCGGCTGGAGACAAAGTCCTGTAGCACCCGAGGTGAGAACTGAGCCGAATACGTCGTCAGCACAATGAGAATGGCGGAGAATGTGATCGTTGTCATTGTGAGGATGCCGCCTGCCAGCGAGTTCAACATTTCAGTGGTGCGACTCAACGAAAGCGGCGCAATACCGAGCAGCGAGGTATCAGGGGTTAACTGGTAATCCAGAAGAACGACTGCAATAGCGAAAATGAGCGCAACAGCATTATAGATGGCTGGAATAAACCAGAAGCTTTCCTGAATGGCCTTGATACGCGCTTCATTCATGTTGGGTCCTTCCTGAATGAGATCCTTGTACCGAGAGTTTAACTATAGCCACTACTGATGCAACTGGCACAACGGTACCCCTGGCCAGGTGCAACAGCGTTACGATGTATCAGTAGACCTTATGGGCAGTCAAAGTCTCATCGACATGCTGCGAGGTACTCGGATAAGCTATTTTATAGTGCTGTATACCTGCGAGCCCTGGCCAGGGAGACCTGCATTGCCTTCCCCTCAAACGTTCGCTGTCTACCTTGCCGGCCCGGAAGTGTTCCTTGAAGAGGCGCAACGGAAGGAGATTATTGCGGAGAAGCAGCGGATTCTCCAAAACCTTGGCATGACGGGCCTGGATCCCATGGACAATGAACTGGCCCAGCCTGAAGACGCGCCTGCGATGGCCAGGGCACAGGAAATCTATCAGGCCAACGTCAACCTGCTGCACCGGTGTGATGGCGCACTGGTCAACCTGACGCCGTTCCGGGGGCCCAGTGCTGACGCGGGCACCGTATTTGAAACCGGCTACCTCGCCGCCCTGGGGAAGCCCATGATGGGTTACACCCTGTACCCGGGAGACTACGAGGAACGTGTGGCCCAGCCGGGTGCTGCCGGTCTGGATGAGTTCGGGTGCTCAGTGGAGGACTTCGGGCAGGTGGACAACCTGATGATTGAATCGGCGATCCTGTCACTGGGTGGCCGGGTGATTCGGAGTGCTCGTAAAGTCCGGGAAGGCGAACTGGCATTTGATCGGGAGGTATTCCGTATTGCGGCGACGGCCCTTGCCGAGAAGCTTCGGCAAGGGCCGTCGGGGTGACAGGCTAGCCGGCTTCTTCCTCATAATGAGGGTAGGAGTGCTTCAGCGTGGCATGATTCAGCAGCATCTCTGCTTTCAGGTTTTCGCCGGAGGCATCATAGATACGTGAACGAACCCAGTAGGACTCGGTGCGTTTGCTTTCGGACAGGGCGACGATTTCCCGCCGGATCAGGTAGTCCTCGCCGACAAACAGCGGGCCATCAACCATGCGGATTTCCTGATCGGCAAACAGCCCAACCACCGGCTGCTTGACCGGAAAGGCGGCGTCCTTGCTGGTGTATTCTGCCAGCACGCTGACCATTTCAAGTGGAATAATCGGGCGTTTCCAGGGAGTGGCGTCTCCGTCACGATACCAGCTTGAGTCTTCGGTAATCTTCTCCAGTTTCTGGTTCAACGAGAAAGGATACAGGTTGCCCATGTTCTGGTCCGGATCCATACGCACCGGTTCGTCGTCCGCGCCCTTCATGCCCACGTGCAGGTCTGACAGGATCACCAGTTTCTCCGGCTCGCGCAGGCGCGCCATGCGCTGATCCAGCAGGGTATCGCCATCGTCCGGTCCGAGACTGGCACTGGCCTCCAGCACCGGGGTGCCATCGGCCTTCTCCGCCCAGGCCCTGACTTTGTTAGCGCCGGGTTCGGGGCGTTCAATAAAGGCCCGGACACTTTCTCCCTCGACCACCATGTTCTGGAAATGGGCGGAGAAACACCCCCGTTCGAACCAGTCCTGCCCCCAGACAGCGGCGAGCAACGGCACGAACTGGCTGAAATGGGTAGGGCCTTCAATGGGCCCCGCCGTAAAGCCAAGCTTTTCTGCCATGTTGTCGTCGTGGATGGAGGTATGGCCGCTGTATTCCTGATCCGCCAGCATCTGCCGGGGCTCCCGCAGGGGGCCACAAAGATAGAGTGGGGTATCAAAGCTCATGGATCGATCCTTATTGTCGAATATTGCCAATACAAGGTTTGCGTTCGCTCTATTATGCCAGCGCTCAACCATACGTTATCCCCGTGAATCACCAAAGAGGGTCGGCGATCCCGCCGGGTTGGACAAGCGGGAAAAGGTTATTTCACCTCAATCCGGTTGCTGACCTGGTCGATCTCGCTGTGCTCTCTTACCAGGTCTTCCGTCCGCTGTCGCTGGGTGGCTTTTTCCACAAAGCCTTCGAGCAGGATACGGTCCTCACTGACAGTAACGTCAATGGCAGACCCGGCAAGGTCCGGTGCTTCCAGCAGCACGGCCTTTAACCGGACTGCCTCGGCGGCGTCCTGCTGAGTGTTTTCGCCCGCAAAACCGGCGCAACCGCTGAAAACGATCATGCCCGATACCAGCACAACGTTTAGCCAGTCAGATCTCACCATTGCCGGTTTCATTGCTGCCATCCTCCTCGCTGTCGATTGCCTCACCGGCGCGGCTGACCAGTCCGTCGCAATAGGGAACCTCATTGCCTGATCCCACGTCCAGCAGGGGCAGTAGGGCCACGACAGGGCTGGCGAGTGCAGCGAGTGCGACGCTGGTCCCTGCCCGCAGTGCAAGGCTGCCTTCGTTCAACCCGGGGGCAATGTTGTTAAGGGTGCCGCCGAGCTGTAGCGGCGTACCGGCCGAGAGCGGGCTCATGTCCTTTGGGTGGGCATGGATGACCAGATCCAGTCGTTCCGTGTCCATGCTCACTGTTCCGGTGCCGGTGAATGTGGTATCGGTGGTATCGACGGCAAGGGTATCGAGTCTGATCAGACCTTCCCGCGCTTGCAGGTCCATGTAGGCGCAGTCTATGGGTATGGGATCACGCACAGTTAACCAGCTCAGGAATGCTTCAGCGACGTCAAGCCCCGCCAGTTCGACCATCAGGGCATTGAGCCTGCCTCCGGTCATGAGCATCACCAGGCCACCATCCGCCGACCCCAGCAGGTCAGCCACGGAAGCCCCGGTCACCCAGAACTTGCCCTGGCCGCCGACAGTGCCGACAGTGCCTTCGGCAATGGACCATTCGCGCAGTGCCTCGCTGAGATTGACCGCTTTCGCCTCCAGTTGCAGGGTGCCTTCCGGTGGGGCCGGGGTGGTATCGAGGTCAAGGCTGAAATCCACGTGGCCATCGCCGACACCGAAACGAACCGGATCGAGTACGGCCAGGCCTTCGTTCAGCGTAAAGTCGATAACAACGTTGCTCAGTGGTATGCCCGCCGCCCGCACCGATTCTCCGCGGTAATGGACATCGGCTGTCAGTTTTCGCCAGTCGTCGGACACGAGGGGTTCATCCGGCAGGATATAGCGGTCGCCGGACGTTTCGGCGGAGTCTGTCGACCCGGATGTTCCGGGCTCCGCGCCAACCAGCCCACCGAGATCCTCGATATCCACGGATCTGGAGTTCAGGTCAGCTGTCAGTCGGGGCGGTCGGGAGTCCGTATCAAAGAATATCTGGCCACCGATGTCACTGTTGCCGACTTCGCCTGTGAGACTGGTGAATGCCCAGCGCTGGTCCTTGAGTGACAGGTCGCCAGACACTGAATACCGGGGCAGCTCCGGCAGGGGCAGCCCCAGCAGGCGGGTCAGGCGCTGGGGATTGGGCCCTTCCAGCTCAAGCCGGAGATCCAGCCCCTTGAGTGCCAGTGGTCGGAGTATGGAGCCCCGGATGTCGATCTGGCTGCCCACGATATCGCTCGACAGATCAAGGGCGTAAGGGCGTTCCGGGTCGCGGGCGTCCAGCAAAGGATCGCCTCGAAACGTCAGGGAAAAGGGCGCGCTGTCGTATTGGCCTTCGCCGTCAACATGGAACGCCTGCTCACCGGAACCCAGCCCCCGGGTCTGCAGGTTGAAGGTCATGTCCGTACCGGCCGGGCGATCGGTGAATTGCAGCGCGGACGGCTCGAAGGCAAGTCGGCCGATAGAGGGCAGAAGCACATCCTGGCGCTGCTCGCCAGGGGCTGCCTCGGTGATTTGCAGGTCGAGCTCGCCCGACAGCTTGCCCAGGCGCTCCTCCATCGCAGTGAATGTATCGCCCAGCCGGCCCAGGGCGATGTCATCAAACCGGGCCCTGATGACCCCGGAAGCTGGGCGGTCAGTGGCGTCCAGTACCAGGGTGCTGTCCCAGGAGCCGCCGGCGATATTAAAGGTCAGGGGTGTGATTTCGAGATTGCCTGACCGCAGGCTTGCAGCCACGTCCAGATTCGCCAATTCCATTTCGTTGGTCAGCACCAGCGTGTCCGCTTGCAAGGCGAGTTCGCCATTGAAGGCCCGCAGGGCTGCCAGCGGCGACCCATTATCGGATGCGCCGGCACTGCTGGTGGAAGTAGCGGGGTTTTCGTCGCCGGCGATAAACCGGGCAAGCTCGATACGCCCCGCGTTCAGGTCGATGTCGACCCGGGGCGGGTCGGCGTTGGTGAAGTGAACCTCGCCAGCCAGTTCAGTGTCACCGAGGGTGCCATCCAGGGAGGTGACGGACCAGCGCTGATTGTCACGACTCACACGGCCGGACAGGCGGTATTCAGGCAGCGGTGGCAGCACCGGCCCGACCCATTGCTCAAGGTCCCGTCCATCAGTGCCCTTGAGTACCAGTTTGCCGGTAAAGGTCGCAGGGGAGATGATCGCCCCCAGCCGGGTATCAGCCCAGGCCGTTAGCTGGCCGGATTGCGCGTGTGCCTTCAATGGATACGCCGCCAGGCCGTCCAGCAGCCGGGGAAACGGGGCTCCCTCGAGCGTCATGTCCAGCGGCTTACCCTCGAACCGGCCGGCGACCGAAAGCACGGGTGCAGGAGGCTCGCCAGCCCTCTTCAGAGTGAAGTCGAGATCGCTGACAGGCCCGGCCAGCTGTTCCGTTGTCTGATAGGTCGCCAGGGCCTTGCGAATTGCCAGGTAATTCAGCAATACCCGGGGTTTCAGGGAAGGCGATTGTGCAATCTGGTCAAGGCTGAGGTCGAACTCGGCATCAAGAATATGGCCCGCTTCCTGGTCCATACCCAGCTCTTGCAGGTCAACGCCGCGGCCATTGATCTGGGCATCGGCGGTAATGAAGTCCGGGGTGCTGGTCAGGCTCGCGGTGGCCTCGATGCGACCTCCGGCTATGCCGAAGCTCAGATTTTCGAGTATCAACCTGTGCCGGGCCAGGTCGACGTTGGCCTCGATATTGTCCAGGGTGACCGGCTGCAGACTCATCTTGCCCACCGTCAGCCGCAGGTTGCCCGCCATTGCCGGTAAAACCGGTATTGAAATGCCGGTCTCATCGGATGGTTCCGGTGGTGTCGGCATGGCGGCCAGAAATTCGGGAACGTTGATGGAGGGCGAGTGCAGCTCACCGTCCACAATAGGCGGACTGGTCCCGGTATCCAGATCCAGCTGACCGGTGATCTCGACGTCGTTTACCCGGGCCTGGATATTGCTCAGTTGCCATTGGCCATCGGTGAACCCCGCAAGGTAATCGGCAGACAGTTCTACAGGCAGCCCCTGGCCCTCGTCACCAGTGCCAGGGCTGGCCACGGCCTCCACTGAAATACTGTCCCTGGATACTTGCAGAGAGGGCAGCGACAGAACCCTCGCGGTATCGGTTCCCGGGGCCAGATAACGAATCTCTGCTTCCGACACGTTAAGCTGCCGGATCGTGACGGGTGGGCCGCCGCTGTCAGGGTCTTTATCGCCCGTTTCCCCGGTCTGCCCCGATGACGTCATGGCCGGCAGCAGCCAGTTGCCGGGCTTTTGATCTCGGTCTTCCAGGTACAGGGTGGGGTTCGTTATGTCGACCTCGTCCAGCACCAGATCCCCACTGATCAGGTTAGTGACCGAGGGCGTGATCTCAAGCTTCCGGATCGTGAGCATCTCGGGCGCCTGCGCCCAGTCAGCGTTGGCGAAGGCAAGTTGTTCCAGTTCGATATGAGGACGGGGCAGCAGGCCCAGGTACACGTCACCCCTGATCTCCAGGTTGCGACCGGTGGCTGCTTCAACACGTTCGGTGATGGGGGCTTTGAGGAAGTTCCATGGCATCAGCGTCACCACCACAACGGTGACGACAAGCAATGCAACTATGCCTGCCAGCACCCATCCCAGAGTCTTGAGCAGTGCTTTTGGCATTGTCGGGTAGTCCTTTGGTATTTTACTCAACATAGTCAAAGGGGGCCGCGTTGACCAGTTAGCGGTCTTTGAATGCAGGCCTCTGATGGAGGCTCGGCGGTGCGGTACTGACGTATCAGTCACCGATGAAACGACATCAGCCTTCCGGGGTCTGGCCCCGCAGCTCGGGAAACAGGTCTGCCAGGGCTCGTTGCATCCGCTTGACGTGACTGCCAGGCCAGTAGATGCGGCCACAGCCAGGGCAGGCGAGGAAGGGGCCGGGCATGCTCCGCGAACGCTGCGGCACCCTTGTATCAATCTCATGGGGGGTAGCGGATCGCAGCCGGGAGTTGCAGATCAGGCAACGGTTAAAAAGATCAGCTGTTGGTTCGATGTCGTACTCGTCCGACACTTCGCCAAGCTGTTCCAGTGGTTTACTGGAGGAGAGTAGCAGGCCCCGGTGAGGGCGGAGGTAGGTGATCAGGTGCCGGTCCCGGGTCAGCAGGATGCGGTCCTCGTTGTCGGCAATGGCCACCAGATCATGATCGTCAATGCCCGGCTGATAGACCGTATCGAATCCCAGTGCCCGCAGCCAACGGGCCAGACGGCCAAGCATGGCGTCTGCCGCGAAGGCCGGCGGGGCGTGGTGAGACGACGTCACAGGCCCAGTTCATCACTGAACAGGACGTTGCCGAGACCCAGCACGATCCGGTCGACGGCGTCCTCTGCAGAATCCCCATCTGGTTCAGTGTCTGATTCCTGGCGAACCGCGTGAAGCAGGTCCAGCAGCCGGATCATCAGGTCCACCGGTGCGAACTGATCTGGCGAATCGGTAATCGACTGGTGAACGTAGCCAAGCGCATTATCGACGATGACCGCCCGGGAGTGACCCATACCCTCCGTGGTGAGGTGGCGACAGGATTCATACCGCTCTTCCCGTTCCAGTCGCAGGGCCTCCTTGCACACTTCCCGGGACTGTTCGGGCGATGACGGGTCACGTACCAGCGCGGCCAGCCGGAGTTCCACGGTGCCTTCCTGACGCTGCTCCTCGTATTCGTGCTGTACCGTGTCCCGAGCCTGGGGCAGGAATTTCCGGATGGCGTTGTGCCTCGCCTCTTCAAGCTCGGCTTTCTCGGCGGTGTTGATCAGCGTGGAGACGAGCTGGAGGCAGTGGACGAGATAATCCCATAATTCGATGGGAATGCGGTCCGGTTCGGTCGGTAATACGCGGCATACAGAGGAGAATTCGAAATAGAGACTGGTGATCTCATGTTCCGGGAATCCAGAGCAGTGGATGATCCGTGCCAGCCCCACCCGGTCCATGTCGGCCAGCAAATGCGGAGCCAGTAGCAGGACGTAGTGTCGGGCACCTGTGGACAGCGGCTTATCGATAGCGACGACCTCTGTTTCTGCCGTGTTTCGTGGGACACGTTCCAGTATCAGTCTATACCGCTCTTTGAGCCGTGACAAAGTGAACCCGGATGACCCGCGCGGTTTGACCCGCAACCAAAGCCAGGGAAAGCTCGCGAAGTCGTAAACATGGGGCTATAACTTCATCGACGGCGGTCTACCTGCAACCAATGACGATGGCCCTCTTGATTCAGGTCAGGTGGGTAAGCCTCTTGAACAGGTTAGCATTGTCCATCAAGCTGTCTGTCATACAGGTTTTTATGCACCGGCCGGAGAAGAAGGAGACGGCTATGTACAAAAAAGTATTGGTACCCGTTGATATTGCCCACCTGGACCAGATTACCAAAGCGCTGAACACATCCATTGATATTGCGAAGCACTACAAGGCCACCCTGCATTATGTGACGGTGACCAACCGGACACCATCGTCCGTGGCTCACAATACCCGTGAGCTGGAGGACGAACTGCGCCTGTTTGCCGAAGAGCAGGGCAAGGACCACGGCATCGACACCACATACTCGTTGATAGAGACCCCGGATACCGCGGTTGAACTGGATAAGAGGCTGGAACAGGAGGTCGAGAAAACCGGCGCAGACCTGATCGTTATGGCCTCCCACAAGCCGGGCATTGGCGACAAGCTGCATTTCATCCACTCGAATGCCGCCAAACTGGTCAGGGATACGGATATTTCGGTGTTTGTCGTACGTTGATGGCCGATTGTTCCGTCGTCTGACGGTTTGAATACCTTTGCAGACCGGGACACGGGCGTTCCGGCCTCTGCTGGCGTATCCCCCCGCGTGTCCCAGCCGGCGTTACTGCCACTGTACAGTCAGACTGCTTGCCACTGATGATATCGGTGCCCCCCTTCAGTTGACGTTCTGATCGTTCCCGGACGGTGCTTGCGGGTTCACCAGATCGTAAATGCGAAGCGCAAAAATGGTATAGAGGGCGCCAAAGAGTGAAACCAGGACAGACAGCACGCTGGAGGTTGCCCAGTACACCAGGCTGCCCGGACTGAAGAGATACTCGAGCAATACGTACGGCGAATACAGGGCAACGGTAATCAGGATGAACCCGCCCGCCAGAAACCACATGTGCTCCCCGGTTAGTTGCCAGCTTTTGCCAATGGCATCGACGGGGCCCTCGCCTTTCAGAAGCAGTTCGAATTCGGAGAACGCGAGCCGCGCCGCAAGGAAAATGCCGGGGATGATCAGCAGGAACAGGCCGAACATAACAGCGGAACCAACCAGCACCGTCATCATCAGATAGCGACTCCAGTTGGCCCATGCCATCCGCCATGCGGTGTTGTTGTCGATGGGGTCGCGCCGGAGTACAGACACAATATAGAAAACCAGGCCGGCGGCATAAACCGGATAGATCATCAGCCCGATGATCATCAGTATCAGCTGGTCAGCAAGCGTAATGGCGTCACTGACAATGAAGTGTTGATAGACGGCGGCAAATATCTCGAAGGGTATGATGATGGGCAGGATAATGGCGGCGATCGCAGCAAAGTGATTCCTGAAAAATACGATGCTGTCCGATATCAGTGTGCTGAACATCCGGGGTCCTGCTGTTGACTCGTGTGTCCCTGAGGGAATGAATCGGGACTATAACATGGACGGAAGTGCGGGATAGAGCAGCCCGGCGGTTCCGGACTGACCTGTACATCAGCGGGACGGGCGGGGGTGTTGATGGTCCCCGGCACCGGCCCGAATCAGTCAGCGGCTGCTACGCCAGCCTCGCATAAGCGTGACCACCATCCACGGCAATGGTGTCGCCGACCACGTAATCGCCTGCTCTTGAGGCGAGGTAGATGGCTGCACCTGCCATATCCTCATCGTTGCCAACGCGCCCCAGTGGCGTCTTTCTGGCAACCTCATCGGCCTCATCCCGGGCTGTACGGTTCATCTCGGAGGGGAAGGGCCCTGGCGCGATACCCGATACCACGATGCGGTCTTCAACCAGCCGGGCCGCGATACGGCGGGTCAGGAAAATCAGGCCTGACTTGGAGGCGTGGTAGGAATAGGTTTCCAGCGGGTTCAGGCGAATGCCGTCAATGGAGCAGATATTGATTACCTTGGCCGGCTGGCGGTCTGACGCGGCGGCTTTGAGCATGCCGTGCAGGGCCTGGGTGAGGAAGAACGGTGACTTCAGGTTCAGATCCATCACCTTGTCCCAGCCATGTTCGGGAAACTCATCAAAGTCGGCACCCCAGGCGGCCCCGGCATTATTGACCAGAATGTCCAGGTGATCTTCCCGGGAACTGAGTTCTTCGGTCAGTGCCTTGCAGCCGTCCACGGTGGACAGGTCCATGGGCAGGGAAATACAGCGGCCATTGCCTTGCGAGAGTTCCTCGGCGGCGGCATCGCACTGGTCTGCCTTGCGTGACGAGATATAGACCTTCGCGCCCTGGGCGATAAAGCCGGCAGCAATCATCTTGCCGATGCCCCGGGAACCACCGGTGACCAGCGCCGTGCGGCCTTCAAGGGAAAACAGGTTTTCAAACATCAAGGTTGCTCCAGATTGTCGTTATGGGTAAGTGACCGTGTTTCGGGATCAGGCATGCCGATCAAGGCACGGTCCGGCAACATAGCGAACCCATTCTGACGGTTTCCGGGCTGGATGAGAAGTTGTTGATTTATCCGTTCGGTTGCGCCACCGGAAGATGTCCGGTCTTGACCCAGATAACCGTCTCCTGCTCCACGAACGGGTGGTGCTGGCTCAGATGGGGGCTGCGCAGCCAGGTTCCGGCCGGGTAATGGCCGTGTTCGTCGCGGAATTCACCGGACAGTACGAAAATCTCCTCGCCGCCAAAGTGACGGTGGGGCTGAAAATGTTCCCCCGCCGGCCATTTCACCAGGGCCACATGCTCGTGTTCGAAATCGTGCAGGGGCATGACCTGCAGGCCACCCTGACCGGGTAGCCATGGCGCGGAGTATGTGTCTACCCGAACGGTCTGCAGGTCACGGGGATCAAACTGGTGCAGCTTGACCAGCAGGGTACAGCCTTCACGGGAGAAGGGCGCATGGCCACTGCCGGGCGGATTGCGCAGGTAGGTGCCGGCGGGGTAGTCGCAGGTTTCATCGGAAAAGACTCCCTCCAGTACCAGGATTTCCTCTCCCAGTGGGTGCTCGTGGTGATCAAAGCTGGCGCCGGGCTCATAGCGCACCACGGAGGTAGCGTGCCCGCGCTCAGCCTCCTCCCGGGCCAGGGGCTTGCGCAGAACGCCGCCAGCAGGGCTGGGTACCCAGTCCCGCTGGTTGGTGTCTATCACTACCCGTTTTGAGAAATCCATATTGAGCATTATCGGCTCCGGTCTTTGTTGAACAGGGTGTTACGTGAAAGTAACCCCGGTGGATGCCAAAACCGCTGAACGGATTATTCCCCACCTGGCAGGTGGAGAAGATCGGCGAGTCCGCAACCGGGCAGTAGCCCGGCCCGGTACTCCCGTTCTATTCAGTGACCATGGCCTGACCCTTTCGGGCACGAGCCGCATGCAGTTTCTTGTAGCTCTCGGTCAGGCGCTGATGTTTCTCCAGACCTTCGAGCTGCATGTTGGTGGGCGTCAGTCCCTGGAAGCGCACGGTCCCCTCGACCGAGCCCACTACGGCATTCATGGTGTCGTTGCCGAACATGCGGCGGAAGTTGCCAATGAAGTCGTCCAGCTCCAGCTCGTCGTCCAATACGATTTCCAGCACCGCGTTCATGGCCTGATAGTAGAGGTTGCGTTCAACAGTGTTGTCGTTGAACAGCAGGAAGGCGTCCACGGTGTCCAGCGCGTCTTCATGCTGCTGCAGTGCCAGATAGATCATCAGTTTCAGCTCCAGAATGGTGAGCTGTCCCCAGATGGTGTTTTCATCAAACTCCACACCGATCAGGTTGATGATCTTCATGTAGTTGTCCAACTGGCTCTCTTCCAGGCGTTCCACCAGGTCGGCAAGCTGATCGTCGTCCAGGATGTGCAGGTTGAGGATATCCTCGCGGTAGTCCAGGGCCATGTTGGTGTTGTCCCACACCAGGTCCTCCACCGGGTAGACCTCGGAATAGCCGGGCACCAGGATGCGGCAAACGGGTGCGCCCAGATCGTCGTGTACGGACACGTACACTTCCTTGCCCATCTCACGGAGAATGCCGAACAGGCGGCTGGCCTCTTCTTCGGTAGTGCCCGAGAAGTCCCATTCGCAGAACCCGTAGTCCGCCCGGGCACTGAAGAAGCGCCAGGACACCACCCCGGACGAGTCGATAAAGTGCTCTACATAGTTATTGGGCTCGGACACCGCCTGGCTGTTGAAGGTCGGGGGTGGCACATCGTTCAGGCCCTCAAAACTGCGGCCCTGCATCAGCTCGGTCAGGCTGCGCTCCAGCGCCACCTCGAAACTCGGGTGCGCACCGAAGGAGGCGAATACGCCGCCGGTTTTCGGGTTCATCAGAGTCACGCACATCACCGGATACTGCCCGCCCAGTGAGGCGTCCTTCACCAGTACCGGGAAGCCCTGTTTCTCTAGCGCCTGTACGCCTTCGAGAATATCGGGATATTTCTCCAGCACCGCCAGGGGAACATCCGGCAGCACCAGTTCCTGCTCTATAATCTGTTTCTTTACAGCCCGCTCGAAAATCTCCGACAGGCACTGAACCTCAGCTTCCTGCAGGGTGTTACCGGCACTCATGCCGTTGCTGAGGAACAGGTTTTCGATCAGGTTCGAGGGAAAATACACCAACTTGCCGTCGGACTGTCTGGTGAAGGGCAGGGCGCAGATGCCCCGGTCCACACGGCCGGAGTTGGTATCGATCAGGTTGGAACCCGCCAGCTCGCCATCCGGGTCATAGATGGCCCGGCAATGGTCATCCAGGATACCCGCCGGCAGCTCGTCATTGGGCCCCGGCTGGAACCACTTTTCGTCGGGATAGTGGACGAATTCGCGGCTGGCGATGTCCTCACCAAAGTACTGGTCATTGTAGAAGAAGTTGCAGCTCAGCCGCTCGATGAATTCGCCAAGGGCGGAGCACAGGGCGCTTTCCTTGGTGGCGCCCTTGCCGTTGGTAAAACACATGGGCGAGGCGGCATCGCGGATATGCAGCGACCACACATGGGGCACGATGTTGCGCCAGGAAGCGATCTCGATCTTCATGCCCAGGTCCCTGAGGATGCCGGTCATGTTGGCGATGGTTTCTTCCAGCGGCAGATCCTTGCCTTCGATATAGGTGCGGCTGCCCTCAGGCGTGGTCATCAGCAGGGCCTGGGCGTCTTCGTCCAGGTTGTCGACGGTTTCAATCTCGAAAGTGGGGTTGGTCTGTACCACTTTTTTCACGGTGCAACGGTCGATGGACCGCAGGATACCCTGACGGTGCTTCTCGGGGAGGTCTTCCGGCAGTTGCACCTGAATCTTGAAGATCTGGTTGTAGCGGTTCTCCGGATCAACAATGTTGTTTTGTGACAGGCGGATGTTATCGGTCGGGATATCCCGCGCCAGGCAGTACACCCGCACAAAGTAGGCGGCACACAGGGCGGAGGACGCCAGGAAATAGTCAAAGGGACTGGGCGCGGAGCCGTCGCCCTTATAGCGTATGGGCTGGTCCGTGACGACGGTGAAGTCGTCGAACTTCGCTTCCAGCCGGAGGTTGTCGAGAAAGTTGACGTTGATTTCCATGGCGAGACTACCCGGATCTGAGAATTTGGCGGGCCAGGACTCCGCGTGGGAGTCCTGTGGGCTTGTGGTCCGCCATTATCCAGTTTTCGAGGCCCTTCGTCTCGGTCGTATGGGTACGGATTCCCCGGGGGGGTACCCGGCGCCATGGTCAATCGTCGGTGGAGTCACCGGCGCTGTCGGACTTTCTGATCTCCGGCAGGATCAGCACCGGGCATTGTGCGTTTACCGAGACATACTCCACCGTGGCCCGGCGAAGTGGCCAGTGGCCGCTGCTACCCTTTGAAACCAGAAGAATCAGGTCCGCTTTCAGCTGACTGGCCAGGGCCACCAGTTTTTCGCCGGTATTGCCTGCCACTACATGCAGGGTCGCATCGCAGTTCAGGGGCAGGTACTTGCGGGCGATCAGGTCCAGTGATTTGCGGACTTCGGCTTCCTTGTCCTCCGGTGCCTGTTCGTTTACGTGAGGGAAGAACCCACCGCCTTCAAGGCGGTACACGCTGGCCAGATGCAGTTCACCATCCGGTTCCACCAGGTTCACTGACGTTTCCAGCGCTCGCTTGCCCTCACCGTCGTCTTCCGGGTCAATCGCGATCAACAGTTTCCTGTACATAGTGGTTCTCCTGTGAGTCATCGGATGGGGCTTCCGCTTCCGGCAAGGCCTGCCCACGCACCAGTTCATTGACGCTGTAGCCCCGGTAATCGGCGTGCAGCGCCCGGTAAAGGGCCACCGCCATGAAAATGAGCAGTATGCAGAACGGCAAACCCAGGGACGTAATCACGTTCTGCAGAGCATCCAGCCCGCCGGCCAACAACAGGGTGGCGGCAATAACCCCCTGCGCCGCAGCCCAGAAAATACGCTGGCGGATCAGCGACGGCTGGTCGTCCCGGCGGGTCAGCATGTCTATCACCAGCGACGCGGAGTCGGACGAGGTGGTGAAGAAGATCACGATAATGACCACGCTCAGGGCAGAGGCGACCTCGGCCAGGGGAAAGGTGTCCAGAAAGGCGAAGATGGCCACCGACGGATCTTCCTGCACCTGGGCGGCCAGATCCGCCTCACCGTTCATTTCAACATTGATTGCAGACAGACCGAACACCCCGAACCAGATCAGGGTAAACGTGGTCGGGGCCAGCAATACACCAGCCACAAACTCCCGGATGGTGCGACCCCGGGAGATCCGTGCGATGAAGATTCCGACGTAGGGTGCCCAGGATATGGTCCAGGCCCAGTAGAACAGGGTCCACTGCCGCTGCCAGTCAGACTCGTTGAAGGTTTCGGTCCAGAATGCCAGCCAGGGCAGGGCATGAAGGTAGTCGCCAATGCTTTGCACCATGCCCTCGGCGATGAATACCGAGGGGCCGGCCAATGCCACGAAACCGATCAGCAGGATGGCCAGCCCGATGTTGAGCTGGGACAGGCGCCGGACGCCCTTGTCGAGGCCCAGTGCGACGGATGTGGCCGCGATGGCGGTAATCGTGGTAATCAGCAGAACCTGCACGAAACCGTTGGACGGCACCCCGAACAGATAGGACATCCCGCTGTTCAGCTGTAGTGTGCCGAGCCCGAGGGAGGTGGCCACACCGAACAGGGTGCCCAGCACCGCCACAACGTCCACGGTCCAGCCCAGGGGGCCAAAGGCGCGATCACCCAGGATGGGATAGAACAGGCTGCTGATTCGCATGGGCAGGTTGTGGCGGTAGGCGAAATAGCCAATCGCCAGACCCGGCATGGCGAAGATGGTCCAGGTATGCAGGCCAAAGTGATACAGGGCCAGCGTCATGGCATCGCTTGCCGCCCTTTCGGTACCCGCACCAACCCCATCGAAGGGCGGCTGCGAGAAGTGGGATACCGGCTCGGCCACACCCCAGAACATCAGGACGGTGCCGATACCGGCAGCAAAGAGCATGGTGAACCAGGTGAGGTTGGTATAGTCGGGCCGGCTGTCATCAGCCCCCAGGCGAATGGTTCCGAATCGGCTCAGAGCAAGGGCGACCAGGAAAACCAGCAGTCCGCTGACGGACAGAATGTAGAACCAGCCCAGATTGCGGGCGACCCAGCCGGTCAGCTTGCCAAAGCTGTCCGCCATCTGCTTGTCGAAAGGAATCGCCAGAATGACAAACACAATGGCAATACCGGCGGATGCGAAAAAAACTGCCGGAATGGTTTGCAGGCCAAGTCGACGTTGGAGCGTTTTCAGCACGCGCGCCTCCGGACGATGAGTTTCAACGGGAAAAATGCACGCTACCACAACGGGCACGAATCGGAAGCCATTCTCCCTGCCATTGGCCCTGCGTCAGGGTGTCACGGTGATGGGCAGCTGCATGGCATCAAGTAAGGCATCCGCCTGCGGGTCGTTGAACAAGCGGCAGCTTCGGCTCAGTACCAGTTGTGTCGCATTCTCTTCCCGCAGGGCGCGTATGATTCCGGCGGCGCCCGTCATGGGCAGGAGTCGTATCCGGGTTGTAAGGCCTGTTTGTTGGAGGTCGGACAGGAAGCTGTCCGACAACGGGCTGTCGTCCCCGGTATCGGTTCTCACCAGTATCGTCAGCGGCTGATGATGTCGTCTGGCCAGGTCCGCGCCTGTCCCGACCGCGCGATGATTGGCACCCTGATCATGGTTGAGCAGCACCACGACCCGCCCCCGGGGATGCAGACGGTACTCGCTCCACAGCAACACATCGCCGGGGGCCTGGCGCACCAGGGAGCGCGCTGACGAGCCCAGCAACATACGCGATGTAGCGGACCAGCCGGTACGCCCCATGATCAGCAGGTCCTCGGGCCGGGCCAGGCTCAGTACTTCATTGACGACATGCCCCCGGCACAGCTTCAGGGCCTGATGAATGCCACGCTCCAGCATGACCTGTTGCAGGGCGGCCCGTGCTTCGCGGGCGAGGGCCTGCATTCTTGCCTCGATACGTGAAGTGTCCAGGGGGCGAATCTGCCCGGAACTGCCCCCTATCTCACGGGCAAAACCGTATCCTCCGCTGCGGAGCAGATTGGTTTCCTCAACGAAGATACCCAATACCTCCGCTCCCCGGGCCTGGGCGAGCTCCGCCGCTGCCACCAGCGCTGAACGGCTGGGCGGGGAGCCATCCAGCAGGACCAGCACGCGACCACGATGTTCCCCGGGTGGCTGTCGGTCAGTGACCATCGTCCTGATCTCCTCTGCCATTGTCTGCCTGGTCATCGTGCTTGTGGGCAATCCTGGCGAAGGCGGCCAGGCGATCCGCTACCTGCCGGTTGAAGCTGCCCTCCGGAAACTCACCGTCGGTGCCGGCCACTCCGGGCTCCAGCCCGGTCATCAGTTCGATTGCCTGGTTGATATGGGAGACCGGGTAGATGCTGAAGCGTCCTTCCCGTACCGCCTGTCGCAACTCGCCGTTCAGCATCAGATGTTCGGCATTGCTGGCGGGTAGCAACACACCCTGGCCATTGACCTCGCCGGACTGCTTGCAGACGTTGAAGAAGCCTTCGATCTTCTCGTTAACACCGCCCACCGCCTGCACCTCACCGTGCTGGTTCATGGAGCCGGTAACCGCCAGCGATTGTCGCAGGGGCACGCCAGCGATGGCGGACAACAACACACAGGTTTCCGCCACCGAAGCCGAATCACCCTCGACGCCGCCGTAGGACTGCTCGAAGGCCAGGCTGGCGGACAGGGAGAGCTCCGCCATGGGGGCATACCGGTTGGCCAGGAAGCGGGACAGGATCATGACCGCTTTGCTGTGGATGGGGCCGCCAAGCTTGACCTCCCTTTCGATATCCACCACCTGGCCCTTGCCGGGGCGTGCGGTGGCAGTGATACGGGAGGGTTGGCCGAACATCATGGCGCCGAGCCTGAGCACCGACAGGCCATTGACCTGGCCGGTCTGCTCCCCCTGGACGTCAATCATCACCATGCCCCGGCGAATCTGCTCCAGGCTGCGTTCACGAACACGACTGGCCCGGTATTCCCGTTCATCGATGGCCTGTTGTATATCCGCTGCTTCAATACGTTCTCTTGAGGCCCGGCCGGCCCAGTGATCCGCCTCGCTCAACAGGTCCTTGAGTACCCGGTCATGGGCAGTGAGTTTCTGCTGGTCGTTGGCCAGCCGGCTGGCGTGCTCAATCAGCCGGGCAACAGCACTGCGGTCCAGCTCCCGGGCGCCGACCGTGCGCGCCATGGTGGCGATCATCCGGGCGTAGAGCTGGTAGCTCTCGCCATCACGGTCAACGTCATCCTCGAAGTCGGCTTCCACCTTGAACAGATCGAGGAAATCCGGGTCGTAATGGGACAACAGGTAATACAACATGCGGTCGCCCAGCAGCACCACCTTGAGTGACAGGGGCACCGGTTCCGGTTGCAGGCTGACAGTGCTGACCAGACCGTAGAGGCGTTCCAGGGATTCGATGCGGATTTCGCCGGAGAACAACACCCGTTTAAGGGTCTCCCAGGCCATGGGGTGAGAAAGGATGCGGCGAGCGTCCACCACCAGGTAGCCGCCGTTGGCACGGTGCAGGGAGCCGCCGCGAATCAGTGTGAAATCGGTGTACAGATTGCCCTGCTGGGCCCGGTGCTCGATCTGACCCACCAGATGCTGGTGGTTGGGCAGGTCTTCGTAGATGACCGGCGCGCCTTCGGTGTCCGCGTTATCCACCAGCAGGTTGACGCGGTAGCGGTTGAGCAGACCCGTGGGCACGTTGCTGCTGTCCTGGAAGGCTTCTGCGTGCTCCACCACGTCTTCCCGCACGGCGTCCAGGTGGCTGACAACCTCAGGCAGGTGGGCCCAGCGTTGCCGCAGTTCGTCAAAAGGACCGCCTACGGTGAGTTGCACCATCTCCTCATTGAGGGCGTGGGCCCGTTCCCGCAACTCCTTGCGTAGCCGGGGAACCTGCTGAATGGTCTGTTGCAGCCTCTTCTGCAGTTCTTCCACCTTGGCTTCGACGAGTTCCTTCTCGTTATCCGACAGCTCCTTGTACTGTTCGGGCTCGAGTACCTCGCCATCGCGCATGGGGGCAAAGGTGAACCCGGCCGGTGTGGTCAGCATGGCGATATTGCTCTGCCTGGCCTCCTCCTGAATCTTGTACAGACCCTCTTGCTGGCGCCTGGACAGCTCTTCCTGCAGCTCCTGCATGCGGGTCTGGTATTCCTCGCTCTCGAACGTGGCCGGGATGGCGGTTTTCAGCTCATTGACCAGTTCGTGCATGTCATCCCGGAAGCGGGCGCCCTCGCTGGCCGGCAGCGCAATGGCGCGGGGTTTGTCCGGATTCTGGAAATTATGCAGATGACACCAGTCGGAAGGGACCGGCTGGTCCGCCGAATATTGCCCCAGAAAGCGTTCAACCAGCTCATTCTTTCCGGCCCCGGAAGGGCCCAGTACGAACAGGTTGAACCCTTTGGCCGCCATGCCGGCCCCGAATTCCAGGGCCTTGAGTATCCGCTCCTGGCCAGGGGGCTGGTCAAGATCCTCCAGGGCATCGGTGGTGTCGAAGTCGAGGGTTTCCGGCGGGCAGCGATGGTAAACCTGCTCCTCCGTCAGCGCTTTGGGAAGCGTCATCCAGTTCTCCTTTGTTCCGTGTCGTCATGACAGGGCGTGTCATCTACTCAAAGGGTAGACCAACGGGGAAAATACAAGGTTGTCTGACGTCAATCGGGGTCAGATCTGTTTCCGCATGACATAACGCAGAAAATGAGCGCCGCGCACGGTTGTCCGGCGCTCATCCTCCACTTCAAAGCCATGTCTCTGGAAAAAGGGCCGGGCCACCACGCTGGCCTCGGTATACAGTTCGCTCACACCGAGGGCGATGAGATTTTCCTCGCACTGACGATAAAGGGCGGAGGCAACGCCACGGCGGGCGTAGTTGGGCGCGGTAAAGATCAGGTCGATGTGACCGCCAGGGTCATAGGAGATAAAACCCGCCAGGCTGTCTCCGTCCTCTGCCACCAGGGTATCCAGTGATTCAAGGCGCTGTTGCCAGGAGTCCAGGTCGGGCGTGCGGGACGCCCAGGCAAACCGTTGTGTCTCGTCATAGGCTGTTGCCGTCAACTCGTGGACCGAATCGGTAAACAGTCGCACCAGCGGGCTCAGGTCCTTGATCCTGTATTTACGGATGGTGATATCACTTTCCGGCGTCATGGTCTGTTCCGTATCCTTTCCTGTTCCTCCCCACATTACGATACATACGCCCGGCCGCCTACCAGAGATGACATGAAATCCGGCAATTGAATGATGGCCAGGAGTGCACTGGTCTCCTTTCGGGAGTGCCTGCCAGGCCGGGTTTGGTAAATCAGTCCAAAGATACTGTCAAAATTTTGTAAATGCACCAGATGACAGGGGCTTGCAGGCACTTTCAGTTTGCCATCCGATCCAGCCGGACGGTACCGTTCGTATCCTTGTTGGTTTCATTCATCGCCGGAACAGGGTTGCCATGGTCGCTGCCACAATCACATCGTCTTGCCGGCTTCTTCCAGTGATCGCTGTGGTGTTCCTCACAGCGTGTGCCAGCCAGTCGCAATCCCCTGAACCGCCGCAGGATCTTCCCGTTGAATTTTCCGACAGTGGGCAGCAGGGAGTGCCTGACACCTGGTGGCAGGCATTTGACGATCCGCGACTGGACCGTCTGGTGACATGGGCCCTGGATGACAACCTCAGCCTTCGGGCCGGCTATCAGAGGTTGCTCCAGGCAAGGGCCTTGGCTGATCGGCAGGGTGCAGGGCTGTTTCCGTCTCTTGATGCCAACGCCGGGGCTGAACGGCAGGAATCCGATACCACTGCAACCACCAGCTACAGCGCCGGGCTGGGTGCCAGCTACGAGGTTGACCTCTGGGGGCGTGTGCAGTCGCTGACCGAAGCCGAGGAGCTTCGTGCGTCGGCTACCCTGGCGGATTACCAGGCCGCTGCCATCTCCCTCAGCGGGGAAATTGCCAGTACCTGGTTCCAGTTACTGGAGCAGCGGGCGCAGTACGACCTGGCGGAACGCCAGCTTGACACCAACGAGGATGTGCTGACGGTGATCGAAGCCCGCTTTGGCAGGGGTATGACTAACAGTGCGGATGTTCTGCGCCAGCGCCAGCTTGTCAATGCGTCCGTTGAGCGCTTAAACGAAATTGAAGGGGAGGCCGGTGTCCTGGAGCACCAGCTGGCGGTGTTGCTTGGCCAGCCGCCGGGCCGTAGCAACCTTCCCGGGGGCGATGCCTTGCCGGCGCTGCCGCCCCTGCCGGAAACCGGTGTGCCGGCAGAGCTTATCCAGCGCCGCCCGGATCTGCGCCAGGCCTGGCTGCTGATCCGGGCGGCTGATCAGGACCTGGCCGCCGCCATCAGCAACCGCTTTCCCCGGTTCTCCATCGAGGCGTCTGTCAGCTCACAGGCGAGCGACGTCAGCGATCTTTTTGACAACTGGCTGACCACGCTGGCCGGTAACCTGGTAGCGCCCCTGGTGGACGGCGGCGAGCGGCGCGCCGAAGTTCGCCGTTCCCGTGCCGTTCGTGAGGAGCTGGTGCAGGAGTATGGGCAGGCCGTACTGACCGCCATCCAGGAAGTCGAGGATGCGCTGACCCGCGGGCAACAACAGCACCAGCGCCTGGACAGCCTGAAGGAAAGGCTGCAGCTGGCCGACGCGGCTTACCGGCAACTGCGTAACCGTTATCTGAACGGGGCTGTCAGCTATATCGAAGTACTCGACGCCTTGCGGGAACAGCAGGACCTTCAACGCACCCTGTTAACCACCCGCCAGCAGTTGCTTTCCTCCCGGGTGGCGCTGTATCGGGCCCTGGCCGGGAGCATTGAAATCTCGCAAGAGCAAGAGAGCGAAAAACCACAGGACACCAGCACGGAGAATGACCCGGCATGAGCCACCCCGTTGATGAGAATGTCGTCCGTCCGGAGAGTAACAGGGCTGGCCCGCTTAAAACCGCATTCATATCCTTGCTGATCCTGCTGGTGGGCATTGCCCTGATCTGGCTGATCTTCAAGACAGAGCCCACCGCCACCCGCAAGGATGCGGCCCGGGAAACCGCCATGCTGGTGGATATCCAGACGGTAAGTCGCGGTGATTTCCGGCCCACGGTGGAAGTGATGGGGCAGGTGGCTCCGGCCCGGGAGATCATGTTGGGCTCCCGGGTCGGTGGCCAGGTAATCGGGCAGGCCGAAGGCTTCACCCCGGGCCGTCGGGTAGACGAGGGTGACGTGCTGTTGCGTATCGATCCGGCAGACTACCGCACGGTGCTGCAGCAGCGCCGCAGTGAGCTACAGCAGGCTCGCGCGGATCTGGAACTGGAACAGGGCCAGCAGGCCGTGGCCCGGCAGGAGTTCGAGCTGCTGGGGGAAGAAATCAATGCCAGTAACGAAGCACTGGTGCTTCGCAAGCCTCAGCTGGAGCAGGCCAGAGCCCGGGTGGCTGTCGCCGAGGCGGCAGTGCGGCAGGCGGAGCTCGATCTGGCCCGGACCCATGTCCGCGCGCCATTCCCCGCCCAGGTGCTCAGTCGCGAGGTGGCCCTGGGCTCCCAGGTCAGCACCGGGCAGACCCTCGGCCGGCTGGTGGGAACCGGTGAATACTGGGTGGAGGCAACGGTGCCTCTGTCCAAACTGCGCTGGTTGAGCTTTGATGGTGATCCGGGGGCCTCCGCAGCGCCGGTCACGCTGCGCCATGACACCGTCTGGCCAGATGGCGAGACCCGGGAAGGCCGGTTGCAACAACTGATTGGTGAGCTGGACGCCGACGCCCGGATGGCCCGGGTGCTGATAACGGTGGACGACCCGCTCGCAATGGACCAGGCCCGGGGGCAGCCAACCCTGATTCTCGGCACCCTGGTGCAGGCAGACATCCAGGGGCGACCACTGGAGGATGTGGTACGGCTTGATCGGCACCTGGTTCGCCGTGAAAACACCGTGTGGGTCATGGCCGACCGCCGGCTGGAAATCCGCGATGTGGACATCGTCTTCCGCGACGAATCCTATGCCTACATCCGCGACGGTCTGGAGCATGGCGACCAGGTAATCACCAACGACCTGGCTTCTGTGGTGAAGGGTGCCCGGCTGAGACTCGAGGATGACCGCAATGAGTGACCAGCCGGAACGCAAGGGCTGGGTTGGCCCCATCGAGTGGATGGCCCGCAATTCCATTGCCGCCAATCTGATGATGATTCTGCTGCTGGTGGGTGGCTTCTGGATGGCCTTCCAGGTACAGAAGGAAGTCTTCCCCGAGTTCCAGCTGGATATCGTCCAGGTCACCGTCAGTTACCCGGGGGCTGCACCCGAGGAAGTGGAAAAGGGCATCCTCCTGCCGGTGGAAGAAGCGGTACAGGGTATCCAGAGCATCAAGGAGATGACCTCTACCGCCCGTGAGGGCACTGGCACCATTCAGCTGGAGCTGACCGCCGGCAGCAATCGCATGCAGGCCCTGCAGGATATCGAACAGGCGGTGGACCGTGTGCGCACCTTTCCCGAGCAGGCTGAAGAGCCCAGGGTCCGCCTGCTGACGCCCACCCGCGATGTGATGGAACTGACGTTGTATGGCGACGTCGATATCTGGACGCTGCGGCAACTCGGTGAACAGGTCCGCAACCGGCTGCTGTCGGAAGATGCCATCACCCAGGCTGCCATCAGCGACGTGCCCGGCTACATGACCAGCATCGAGATTTCCCAGCAGACCCTGCGCAAGTACAACCTGACCCTGTCCGATGTCGCCAGCCGGATCGAGCAGTCCAGCGAAGACATTCCCGCCGGTTCCATGGCCACGGAAAACGGCGACATACTGCTGAGGCTCAAGGAACG
Organism: Marinobacter zhanjiangensis; assembly: GCF_014651935.1. Taxonomy (GTDB): domain Bacteria; phylum Pseudomonadota; class Gammaproteobacteria; order Pseudomonadales; family Oleiphilaceae; genus Marinobacter; species Marinobacter zhanjiangensis. The sequence continues at coordinate 434,214 of NZ_BMXV01000002.1, forward strand.
CAAGCAGTGGGCCGATGCCTTCGAGAGCATCGTCATCCTCAATGCAGCCTCTGGTGGTACTGTCACCCTCGGTGATATCGCAACCGTTCGCGATGGCTTCGAGGAAGGGGGCTTCCACTCCCGCTTCAATGGTCAGCCGTCGGTTGAAATCGAACTCTTTCGCACCGGCGACCAGTCGCCCCTGGACATTGCCGGGGCCGTGGAAGAGGTGATGGACGAACTGGAGGTGACCCTGCCGGAGGCCGTCAAGGTGCGTATCGACAGCAACCGGGCGGAACACTTCGAGGACCGGATGTCCATGTTGCTGGAGAACGGCGTCATGGCAATGGTCATCGTACTGGTGATCCTCAGCCTGTTCCTGGAATATCGGCTGGCGTTCTGGATCATGATGGGCATGACCATATCCTTTGTCGGCAGCGTGCTGTTCCTGCCGGTGGTGGGGGCCAGCATCAACATGATCTCCATGTTCGGTTTCCTCATGGTGCTGGGTATCGTGGTGGACGATGCCATCGTGGTGGGCGAGAACATCTATGAATACCGGGAACAGGGTATGGGCTTCACGGAGGCCGCCATCAAGGGCGCGCGGGACATTGCCGGCCCGGTCACTTTCAGTATTCTCACCAATATCGTGGCCTTCATGCCCCTGCTGTTCATACCCGGCACGACGGGCAAGTTCTGGTGGCCGCTGGGGGTGGTGGTCATCCTGGTTCTGGCCATATCACTCCTGGAAGCCCTGTTCATCCTGCCGGCCCACCTGGCCCACAGCGGGCGCGGCAGTGTCACCATCTACGGCCGCTGGATGCACGGTATCCAGCGGGTGTTTTCCCGGGGGTTCCAGGCCGTGGTCGACAAGGGCTACCGGCCATTGCTGGATCTTTCCCTGCGGTTTCGCTACATCACCCTGAGCATCGCCTTTACCGTCATGGTGGTTTGTGGTGCCTATGCCGCCAGTGACCACATGGGCATGATCATGATGCCGGAGGCGCCAGCGGATGAAATCGAGGCGGGTGTGCGGCTCCCGGTAGGCACCACCTCCCAGCGGGCCGGCGAGCTGGCCATGGCGATTACCGACGATACCCGGCGGCTGTTTGAGGAAAATGACCTGGGCCGCAACGTGGAAGGCATCAAGACCAACGTCCGTGGCCAGCAATCCATTGATGTGGAGCTGGTGCTTTTCCCCGAGGAAGAGCGCGATATGACGGTCAACGAGATCATTGAACTCTGGCGGGAGGAACTGGGCGACTTCAAGGGCGTGGACCAGATTACCTTTGAGGCCGAGCAGGGCCCGGGCAGCTGGCGCGACGATATCAGCGTTGATCTGAGCCATACCGACATCGATATCCTGGCACAGGCCAGCCAGCGTTTCGTCGACGAGCTGGAACAGCTCGGCCAGACCCGTAACGTCAATGACAACTACAGCACCGGCAAACCCCAGTTCGATATCAGCCTTACCGACGAGGGCAGGGCACTGGGCCTGACCGGGGCCGACGTGGGCCGGCAGTTGCGGGATGCCTTCTACGGCAGCATTGCCCTGCGACAGTTGCGGGGCATCAACGAGAATGAAATCCGGGTACGGCTGCCGGAATACCAGCGCCGGGACCTTCACTACCTGGACAATTTCGTGATTCGCACTGCCGGGGGTCAGGAAGTGCCACTGCTGGACGTGGCCGAGATCACCATCAGTGAATCCTTCCGTTCCATCGATCGTCGTGATGGTCGCCGGGTGATCACGGTTGGCACCGATGTGGAACCCAAGTCCGCCACCCGCCAGGTGCTGGACGTGGTTCAGAGTGACCTGCTGCCGCAACTGCGCGCCGACTTCCCCGGCCTGACCTGGAGTTTCCAGGGCAGCCAGGCCGATATGAGAGAGTCCACCGCCGCCCTGTGGGGCGGCTTCGGGCTGGCCATGGGCGCCATCTTCGCGTTGCTGGCGGTGGCTTTCGGCAGCTACCTGCAGCCACTGGTGGTCATGCTGGCGATTCCGTTTGGCGCCGTGGGAGCCATCATTGGCCACATGATCCTGGGAATGGAGCTGTCACTGGTGAGCATTATGGGCATTGTCGCCCTGTCCGGAGTGGTGGTGAATGACTCGCTGATCATGGTTGCCTACGCCAACCGGCAACGGGACCTGTTGGGCCCCGCCCAGGCTATCTACGAGGCGGGTCTGCGTCGCTTCCGGCCCATAGCCCTGACCACACTGACCACCTTCGGCGGGTTGACGCCGATTATCACCGAAACCTCCCTGCAGGCGACCTACCTGATTCCCATGGCAGTCTCCCTGGGCTTCGGCATCGTGTTCGCCACCGCCCTGATCCTGTTCCTGGTGCCCTGCCTGTACCTGGTGCTGGAGGATGTGAAGGCCTTCTTCGGAGTCAGGCGGTCGGCCGGGGCCACCGGGTAGCCGCTTCAGGCTGCCCTGATTCCCGCTGACCCCGGCCTTGCCCGGTAAGAGCCATGGCTGTCACTGCTGGTCAGTGGGCGCCGGTCTCGGATACCGGATCGTTGGTGCGGCTGGTGAGCACTGACAGTGCTTTCTGGACATGCTCAGCCGTTTCCGTACCCAGGGGAGTGAGGTAACCGCCGTCCTTCTGGGTAATCAGTCCCTTCCGGTGCAAGCGCTCGGCGGCGGCCACCATGGTGGGTTCTGCGGAGTGCTGGTGTACCTTGATGCCTTCCTGGGACGACGAATCGTCGAACAGGGCCAGCAGGTTGAGTTCGCTGAGATGATCTTCGGAAAAGGGCATGATGGGTTCCTGTGTTGTTCTGGTTTCAGAGTCGGATACAGGGCACGAGCCGGCGGTGGCCCGCCCCTGCTGTCAGCTATTCGGATCAGAGCCCGAGGGCGCCCCGGCGAAGCCAATCATGGACAAACGCCAGCTTGTTACGGGCATGCTCCGACAGCACAAACGGGTAGAGGTCCGCCAGCCCCATGGAGCGGTTGACGTGGTTGACGCCCACGGTCAGCGCGCCGGCAATGTTAACCAGTCGTCTCGCGTCAGGCTCTGCATAGGGGTCCCAGTCAGGGCCGGGTATCTCACTGGACGACAGGCCAGTGGCCACGAAGCTGTCGGCAATGTCGGTCAGGTGCAGCAGGTGCGCCGCGGTTTCCGCCCAGTCTTCATGAGGATGCGCCGAGGCGTAGCTGGTCAGGTAATACTGCCGCCACTCCGCTGGCGGGCCATTCTCGTAGTGGTATTGAAGTGCTGCCGGGTAATCAATGCGCTCGTCACCAAACATGGCGCGGAAGGCATCAAGAAAGTCTTCCCGCAGGCTCAGGCGCCACCACAGCATGTGGGAAATTTCGTGGCGCATGTGGCCTATCATGGTGCGATAGGGTTCCTGCAGCGCTTCGCGGCGGGTAGTCACCAGGATCGGGTCCACCTCCGCCACGCTGATGGTGACCACGCCTTGCGCGTGCCCCATGGGTACCGGGGTGGGTCCTTCAGCCAGCAGGTGGAACACTGGCGGCGCGCCGGGGTCTTCCGGGCGAAACCAGTGCCAGCGCCCCAGGTTATCCAGTGCCCATCGCTTGGCCGCCTCGGTCTTGGCCCAGTTGGGGATGGCATCGGGAATCGTAGGATCAGGCGCCAGCGCCGTCATGGCGCAGGATCGGCAGAAGGCACCCGGCTCGGGGGCTATCCAGTTACAGCCGATGCGGTCCCGGTTGGCGCAGAAGGGCGGTGTCGGCAGGAAGGCCCGGGCCTGTGGGTCATAGGCAACGGGTGTCCCGTCGGCCGTGGACAGGTTATCGAACCAGAGGGAGCCGGCACCAACCGGATTGGTGAAAACGCGCATTGTTGGGCTCCTTGCAGGGCTTTAACCGCCATAGTGCGGCACAGCCCCGCTTGTCCGCAAGCCGCAGGCGCAAAAGATTGCCCGCAGCCCCCGTAACCGCCCGGAAAACCCGGGGGCCGGCGTTTACACCGCGACGCCCAGGTTCCGCAGGTAGTCGTCGTAGCTGCCACTGAAGTCGGTAACCCCGTCCTCGGACAGTTCGATAATACGCGTCGCCAGGCTGGACACGAATGCCCGGTCGTGGCTGACAAAGATCAGTGTGCCGGGGTAGTGCTCCAGGGCCAGGTTCAGGGCCTCGATGGACTCCATGTCCAGGTGGTTGGTGGGCTCGTCCATGACCAGCACGTTGGGCTTCTGCAGGATCAGTTTGCCGAACAGCATGCGCCCCTGCTCACCACCGGAAATAACCTGTACCGACTTCTCGATGTCGTCGCCGGAGAACAGCATGCGCCCCAGGGTGCCGCGCACGACCTGCTCGCCACCATCGGTCCATTGCGACATCCAGTCAAACAGGTTGTCGTCGCTGGCAAAATCATCACCGTGCTCCTGGGCAAAATAGCCCACCTGGGCCGCGTCGGCCCATTTCACGGTTCCGTCCCGGGGCGCCAGGTCGTCCACCAGTGTGCGCAGCAGGGTGGTCTTGCCGATGCCGTTGGGTCCGATGATGGCCACCCGCTCGCCGGCCTCGATCTGCAGGTCAAGGTTGCGGAACAGCACGTCGTCGTCAAAGCCCTGGCTGACCTTGTCCGCCACCACCGCCTGACGGTGCAGCTTGCGCTGCTGTTCGAAGCGGATAAACGGGCTCATGCGGCTGGACGGGCGGACCTCCTCCAGCTGGATCTTGTCGATCTGCCGGGCCCGGCTGGTAGCCTGCTTGGCTTTGGACGCGTTGGCGGAAAAGCGGCTGACGAAGGTCTGCAACTCGGCGATCTGGGCCTTCTTCTTGGCATTGTCAGCCTGAACACGCTCACGGGCCTGGGTGGCGGCGGTCATGTACTCGTCGTAGTTGCCGGTGAACTGGCGTAGCTCACCATAGTCCAGGTCGGCCATGTGTGTGCAGACACTGTTCAGGAAGTGACGGTCGTGGGAGATGATGATGATCGTGCTGTCGCGTGCGAGCAGCATCTGCTCCAGCCAGCCGATGGTGTTGATGTCCAGGTGGTTGGTGGGCTCGTCCAGCAACAGCACATCAGGGTCGGAGAACAGCGCCTGGGCCAGTAGTACCCGCAGCTTCCAGCCGGGGGCAATCTCGCTCATGGGGCCATTATGCTGCTCCAGCGGAATACCCAGCCCCAGCAGTAGCTCGCCGGCCCGTGGCTCGGCGGTGTAGCCGTCCAGTTCGGCGTATTCGTTTTCCAGCTCACCAACGGCCATGCCGTCTTCCTCGGTCATTTCCGCCTTGCCGTAGATACGTTCACGTTCGGCATGAACCTGCCATAGCCGTTCATGGCCCATGATCACGGTATCCAGCACCGTGTAGTCCTCGTAAGCAAACTGGTCCTGGCGCAGCTTGCCCAGACGCACATCCGGCGACAGCATCACCTGCCCGCTGCTGGGTTCCAGCTCCCCGCCGAGAATTTTCATGAACGTCGACTTGCCGCTGCCGTTGGCGCCAATCAGACCGTAACGGTTGCCACCGCCGAACTTGACAGACACGTTCTCGAACAGGGGCTTGGCCCCGAATTGCATGGTGAGGTTTGCGGTTGCGATCAAAACAGAAAATCCTGGAAGGAAGGGGAGATTGGCCCACGTAAACCGTGGCAATGCCCGAAAAATTGGGTGCGTAGTATACAACCTGGCGCGCTTCAGTCATAGGCTGGCTTGCTTCGCATATTCCCTTACCGGGGACGGAGCGGAAACCACCGGTTTTTCGACGCTGTTCCGTCATTTCGTAGATCAGGTCTCGAAAAAACCCTCTGACATTATTTTACAATCGGTGTCCTGTCCGGAATTTATGGGCGGCTGCCGGAGTGAGGTGGGTCCTGATGCGTGTGTGATCACGCCCCGGACAAGCGGAAAATCGTGTGAGCAACATGCTTTTGAGCAACAAGGGAAAGCCATGGTGGATGTCGGTATGGAACAGGCTGAAAATATCGATCTGGATAGCTGGAGTCTGCCCGGTTACGGCCTGCAGCGACAGAGCTGGGGCGTGCCGCCAAGAGACCGCTGGCAAGTCGAGAACAGATTTCGTCAGACCAGCGCCCGGGCCAGAACCAGCACCCTGTTCAAGCGATTCAACGGCCACTATATGGTTATCCGGTCGCATCGAGGCAAGAAAGAGCTGCCCGAGCAGATCATCGACCTGACCTTCGTGGAGCCACAACCGCGAGAGGTCAAGGATTACCATTATACGCTCTGGTTTGTGGCAACCTGCCTTCTGACCATACCTGCGACCGTATATTCGCTGGTTCCATTCTCCCCGCTGTGGCTCGGGGTGCCGGTGGTTGTGGCTCTGATGCTGATGGTGGCCGCCGTGGGTCTGAGGCGTCACCACTACGACTTTCTGGCACTCAATAGCGACGTCGTACTGTTCCGTGTGGATGCGCTGGCAAGCGAGCAGGCAAAGGTGGCCGCTTTTATTGAAACCGTGTGCGACGGTATTGCCCGCGGCCAACGTGAGCTTCCCCGGGGCAGGCAAAGGGTGCCGCTGGCGGTGGCGGAAATGCGCCGGCTTCATCAGGAGCGGGTAATCACCGGTCGCCAGTATGAAGCCATCAAGAAGAACTGGTTTACCTTTTAGCGGGTGGCATCTACCTGTTCGAGGACGAGACCAGCGCCCGGTCCTATCTGGACATGCACACTCAACGGCTCAAGGAATTCGGTGTGCCGGTGGTCAATGCGAAGGTCTTTCACGTGAACGAGCGGTTGTCGATGATCGATCGTGGCCCCATAGCGACCTGAACGATCATCGAGACTGCCGGTCCGCTGCCGCATCCTGTCGGTTTTCCATCAGATCGATGACTGGTTCATCGCTTATCCTTGCTGTCATCGTCATTGAGCTCACCTAACACGGTGTCATCCTTGTTGCCGCGCTTGCGGTCGTCGCCATTGCTGCCGTCATGCTTCTCGGCGTCGTCATTGACGTCTGCCAGCACAGTTTCGGCCTTGCCGCCATGCTTCTCGGTTTTACCCTTATACTCGGTTTTTTTGTCGCCGCTTGCCTTGCCGGCAACCTCCTTGACCTTTCCCTTGGCTTCGTCCGCGCGTCCTTCGACCTGTTTGCTGTTCATAAGCTGACTTCCTCTTGGTTATTCCGTTCGAAATCTGTCACTCCCCCTGAGCCTTTCGAAACTCCGGGTGAGGTTTCCACAATAGGTGAAACCGGAGGCCTGGTCGGTTCGCTGACACACCAAGACACCGTTTCTTTTACGGCCCGTCATCCGGTGTGCTTAACGCAAATTCCAGACTGGTCTTGATCTCGTTCCAGATAGCAACAAAGAATGCCGTCAGGGGGACCGCGAGCACCATGCCGATAATACCGCTCAGGGCCGTGCCCCAGAAAAACAGGGAAATAACCACGAGTGCAGGGTGCAGGCCCGAGCGGTTGGCCATGATTTTAGGTGTCAGCAGCCAGCTTTCGACCAACTGCACCGCCGCGAACACCACACCGGTCAGAGTCAGCAATTCAACGCCGCCATCCGCCTGCATATAAGCCATGGGCAGGACCACCAGCAGGCCGATCAGGGAGCCCAGGAAGGGAACAATGTTCAGCAACCCCAGAACCAACCCGACAAGCACACCAAATTCCAGGCCGATCAGCGTAAAACTCAGCGCATACAGAATGCCCATGCACAGGGCGATGATCAGCTGGCCCTGAAAGAAGGCGGTGACATAGCCCACGAATACGTCCATCAGATACAGCACTTTCTTCTGCGTTCGCTTATGGAAGACAGACAACAGTTCAGATGCCTGCCCCCTTAGCAACTCGCCGGAAAGCAGGGCGAAGAACAGGAAAAGAGGCACGAAGCTGATACTCGCCAACACTCCCAGGTAGGACATAACGGCCGTGCCCGCATTTTCCAGCACTGGCTGTGAATCCTCTCCGCCCTTGTTCTCCAGGCGGGAGGAAATCATGGCGTTAAGTTCCGGGAAGTTAAGGGAAAAATGTTCCTGCCACCTTGCCAGGGTATCGGGTAAAACGGCCATCAACTGGGTTATCTGGTTGACTAGTGTGGGTACCAGCAAATAAACCAGGCCACCGATAGCCAAGAAGAAAGTCACCAGCAGAAGAATAATGGCCAACACGCGGGGCAAGTGAAGTCTGGTCTTGAGAAAGTCCACCACCGGGTAGAGTACCAGTGCCAGGATACCGGCCACGGACAGCGACAGGAGCAGGTTGTAGAAGGTGTTCAGTATCCAGCCGAACGCCCACATAATGATTCCGGTCAGCGCAGCCAGTAGCATCAGGGACGACAGCACTGCCGTGTAGCGAAACAGGCGAAGCTCAACCGAGTTGAACAGTTTTCTGTTTCTGCCCGGGCGTGCCCCCCTCGGGTTTTGCCCGGCAATCTTCGAGCCGCCATCCAGGGAACCCTGCATGTCGTCAGGCATTGCCTACTCCTGGGTTATTTTTTCGTGGTTTTGCCGAACAGCAGAAGTTCAACACCAGTCATCGCAGAACCAGCGACCGCAGCGGCCGCGCCCAGGAAAAGAAGCCAGGCGGTAGCGTCAGTGAATCCGCCGGTAACAGCCTCGGTTACCTGTTCGCCCAGGCTTTGAGATGACTGATACGCCGTGAAAATCAGGATCAGACCCAGAATAAGTAACGCCAGAGCCAGAATTCGGTTAGTCGGCATTGGTATCTCCTGATGATCGTGCTTTTGGGGGTTCCGTCTCTTATCAGGTAGCCATGTCGAAACAGCCTGAGGTTCCCATCATAGAGAAAGCCCGTTATCCGGTCGGTGCGTTATCCAACTCAACAGTGTTATTCGATCAGCCGGACCACTGCCACCCGATACCCTTGTGCATGGCTGCGAGGCCTTGAGTCGACCGCACGAAAGGCGAGTTGACCCGAATCGGGAAAGCCCAGGGACAATGGCGGCCAGATAACGGTCGAAACGCTTAACATTTTCACCACAGACATCCCCCGAGGCTGCCAGTACCGTACGACGACAACCTGACTACGGATACCACGCCGGTTTGCGGGGATGTCTGCCTCAATCTGCGCGCGAGCGAAGGTTTTGTCAGTGCGGTAGCGCACCTACAGGTTGTCCTGGTCTGGAATTCCCGGGTGCTTTGCCAGTGCTTTTGCCCGGCCGGTGAGAAAAACGACGTGCGCGCTATCGACACGGCCCTGGTCTGCCTGAACCCCGACCAGAACTGGAAAGTAGGGTTTGGCGGCGACAGGGATGGTTACGACATCCGCTATACGCTGATTCATGAAATCGGTCACGCCATCGGTCTGGATCACCCGGGACCCTCCGGTCAGGTGATGGGGTTTCGCTACACCGAGGCGTTCCCTGAGCTGCAGCCCGGTGACCTGCGCGGCGTCCGCCGGCTTTACGGGCATGCCGACGGTGGTGAGCCGGAAAGCGGTCCGGGGATCCGTCTCTCCAGCAGGCCAGCGCTCGGATCATCCCGCCGGTAATGTCCCACCAGCCAGCGTCCGACGCGCGCACGTTCGGAGTTTCATTGTCACCTTGACGGGTGCATGCCCTCGTTATTCCGGTTGCGACCTGAAAAAAAGTTTGGCGAGGCGGCCGGTATGCGTTATTGTGTCTAGGTTGAAAAGATTTGTTACGAGCTTCAAGAATACGACGTTTCTCTGGTTATTACTGGTAGTACACCGTCCTGTCTTTAAGTCTTCATAATTTTTTCCGCACACAGCTGACCAGTCATTGACACGATGCACTGGCGGCAATTCAAATTATTGATTTCAGGATGTTTTTATATGTCTACTACTACCGGCACTGTCAAGTTCTTCAACGAAGCAAAAGGCTTTGGTTTCATCACTCGTGAAAGCGGCCCGGACGTCTTCGTTCACTTCAGCGCCATCCAGGGCAGCGGCTTCAAGACTCTGGCAGAAGGCCAGGAAGTCGAGTTCACCGTAAGCGATGGCCAGAAAGGCCCGCAGGCGGATAATGTTGTTGCTATCTGAATAGCGACTGCATGACCAGAAAGGCAGCTTCGGCTGCCTTTTTTGTTGGTGCGCCAGGCATGACGCGCCACACGCAAAAGGACCTCTCGGGGTCCTTTTCTTTGTCCGCCCGGTAATTCTTGCGGCCAGGACCGGGGGAGGTCTATCTCCTGAACAGGTACCGACATCTGGTCTGGCGCACCTGGGCCCGGTTGACCCGGTTATTACTTATAAAAAAAGATTAGGGAAAAAGGCGGGGATAGGTTACTGTGTGTGGGTAGAAAAGATTTGTTACGAACTTCAAGAATACGACGCTTCTCTGGTTATTACTGGTAGTACACCGTCCTGTTTTCGAGTCTTCATTATTTTTTCCGCACACCGCTGACCGGCCATCGTTCCGATGCACTGGCGGCAACTCAAATTATTGATTTCAGGATATTTATATATGTCTAACACTACCGGTACTGTCAAGTTCTTCAACGAAGCAAAAGGCTTTGGTTTCATCACTCGTGAAAGCGGCCCGGACGTCTTCGTTCACTTCAGCGCCATCCAGGGCAGCGGCTTCAAGACTCTGGCAGAAGGCCAGCAGGTCGAGTTCAACGTCAGTGACGGCCAGAAAGGCCCGCAGGCGGACAATGTTGTTGCTATCTGAATAGCAACCGCATGATCAGAAAGGCAGCTTCGGCTGCCTTTTTTTTGGGGCCCCATTTAATGACGCAGGGGCTGTTAGAGGAGAGTGCCGTTTCAGTATTTCAATCTGATCGTCAGATCCAGATTTTCCCCATCGTACGAAAAGCTGGCGTCCTCGAATGAAGGCGCACTCATTCCGGCTTCGGCGCCGCTTGAAAAACCGTAGCCTTCCGTAGGGACTCCGATAAAGTTAGTGTTGAGCTTGCCGTCCATATTTTCATCATGAATGACGGCCAGGGCATAGGTTCCCGGGGGGACATCCAGAAAATTGCAACGCGCCTGTGTATCTCGAATTTTCATCATCGTTATATTGGTTGCGGACTGCAGAAACTCGGTCGGGAAACCCTCTGGCGATTCGAAAAGCGCGCACGCGATAGTCCCCGTACTGTTTTTGATGTTCGGAACTTTCACATGAATTCCCGGGCAGGATTGGGCAAAGACCATCGCGGGAAGACTTGCAACCGCCAGCACTATCGACAATGCCCCATACCTGACCCGCACGGCGTAACGCATCACCGCCAGCCTGGCAATGGAGGTCAACGCGGACTTCCGCTTGTTTGACTCACTCATCAGTGCCCTCATGACTCCGATCTCCCCGGCCTGGTTGAACCCGTCATCAGACGCCTGGTGGCGGGCAGCTATTCGTGTGCCGGCCCGCTTTTCTCAGACAGCCGCTGTCAGTGGTGGCACTTGCTGGTGTAGGAACCACTTCTCGGTTACCACCTTGCGGGTGAACCAGTGGGAGCGCATCAGTGTGCCTGCCAGGGGTGTCTTGATCCACTGCGGCAATTGCCAGCCGTTATCGTGTTGCTCTGCGCGGTTGCCAAAGCGCTCGGCAATGGCCGCGCCGTAGGGCTGAAGAGATTTTTCTGAATAGTTCTCCGCAGATCGGATAACCTCTGCCGCGAGCAGGGCGGACTCAATGGCTGGCCGTATGCCTTCCCCACTTTGCGTATAGGCAAGCCCGGCGGCGTCGCCGATGAGGAGCACTCCGTCGTCAACCAGCGGACGGTGGGCGTGGTTGTACAGCAAATAGGCATGCCCCTTGAAGCGCCCGGGCAGGTCGGAGGGAATGCGACCGGCTTGCTTCATCTCGTCGACAAAGTGGTGCAGGTGATCCGACAGCTTATGGTTGTCCTCCCGTCCCAGCCCGATATTCAGATAGTTGCCCTTACGGAAAATCCAGGCATAGCCCTTGAGGTCGCGGCAGAACCACAGTTCCGGCGTGTCGCCGCTGGCCTTGCAGGTTTCGGCCTGCCCGGGTGTCATTTCGAATTCCACTTCTTTTGCCGCAACCACTGTCTCGTGACCGCCGGGGCCATCGCCCAGCAGGCGTGCGACGGGGCAGAAGTGGCCACCGGCACCAACCACCAGGGGAGTCTGCCAGCGGCCGTTAACAATCCAGTTTCGGCCTTCACGCTCGATGGATTTGACCGGTTCTCCCAGTACCTTGTCGCAATGGGTCCGCTCCAGCAGGTAATGGTCAAACTCACAGCGGCGGATGCCGTAGCTGACGATGTCGCCATGGTCGTTTTCCACCGGTGCCTGCCCCATCATGCCGATGCGAAAGCGGCGGATGGGTTGCAGGGTGCGGTCGTTGCCGTAGTCCTGAGGATCGATGGCGAGGCTCTCCATGACCGCCGGTGTTACCCAGCCGGCACAGGTCTTGTCTCTGGGGAATGCCTGTTTATCGACTATGAGTACCCGCTTGCCGCTGCCTTCAAGCGTGGTCGCGAGTGTGGAACCTGCCGGGCCTGCGCCGATGATGATCACGTCATAGTCATCCATCAGACGTCCTCCGGGGTTGCGGGGGAGGTATACAGATCCTGCCGGCTGCGGGGAATGTTGTTGTTTTCCCCATGGCTGAACACCACCTGGAACAGCTGCAGGGAACCGACCCGGAAGGCACCAATGGAACCGGAAAGATACATGCGCCAGGCCCGGGCGAAGTGTTCGTCGTACATCTCCGCGACGCGGTCTTCGTTCTGGTCAAAACGTTCCTTCCAGTGGGTCAGGGTCTGGGCATAGTGCAGTCGCAGGTTTTCCACATCCATTACCGAGAAATCATTGGCCTCACAGATACCCATGAACTCTCCGATGCTGGGAGGGTAGGCACCGGGGAAGATGCGTTTTTCGATCCAGGCATTCATCAGCATGGGTCGGTTACGGCCAATGCTATGCAGCAGCGCCAGCCCGTCGGGCTTGAGACTGCGTTTGATGAGATCGGACAGGGCCTGGTAGTTCTCCTTGCCGACGTGTTCCAGCATGCCAATGGAAACAAACGCGTCGTATTCGCCGCTGATGTTGCGGTAATCGTCTTCCACGTAGTCGACCAGATGGTCCAGCTGCTGGCGCTTCGCCTCTTCCCGGGCATAGCGGATCTGCTCGCGGGAAATGTTATAGGCATGGACTGTCACACCGTAATGACGGGCCATGTAGCGGGCCAGCCCGCCCCAGCCACAGCCGGCTTCCACCACGGTCATGCCCGGTTTCAGTCGCAGTTTGCGGCAGACGTGCTCCAGCTTCGCCAGCTGGGCCTGCTCAAGTGTCGCATCCGCTGTCTCGTAATAGGCGCAGGTGTATTGCATTTCAGCCTGGTCGAGCCACAGACGGTAGAACTCGTTGCCAAGGTCGTAGTGGTGATGGATATTCTCTCTGGCCTCGTCGATGCCAGTGGAACGGGGAGCGTGATTTCTCCACAGCGTTTCAAGCCATCTGGGCCAGTTCTGCATGGCTCGGTGGATATGCCGATAAAGGGTTTCCGTCAGGTCCGAGAGATCACCGTCCAGCAGCTGAAGCCGGCCGGCGCTGTAAAGGTCTCCGAAAGCGAGGTTGGGGTTGGAGGCAAGGGAGAGTAACGCCTTGGGATCGGTCAGTTGCAGGGTGAACTCTGCCTGCCCCTCAGCTGGCTCCACGGTCTCTCCATTCCACAACCGGAACCTCACCGGAGGAGAGCCTGCCATTCGCAGTAGCTTGGCAATCATCCAACGTTCGTAACGGTGGGGCTCGCGGTCAACCTGCAGGTCTTCCAGCGGTAATGTCAGTACATGCCCCTGGTTTTCGGTTGGCTGCCCTCGTTCTGTATCCCTTGCGGTACTGTCGTTCATGGCTGCTTGATCCCTTGTTGTGGCTGTCGTGCCTGACTCCGTCTTCGTAAGGAACGTTTATTTGTCAACTCAAGGGGCGCGTCCCGACTGCATGGCTGAGAAACGCCTGACTTCTATCGAGTATAGAAAACATCCAGAACATGTCATCCCGGTAAGGGTGACGATGTCAGCTGGCAAGCATCAGGGCCTCCTAGGGGAAGGCAACCATCTTTTGCTGGCTTTCATCCCAGAGTTTGAGCCGGAAGGCCGTCAGGCTCTGTCTTAACGTCAAAGGCTCTTTGGCGCCCACGGCTGGCACGTCGTTGTAACATTCCGGCAAGCGATAATTGGGAATTCGGGCGTTGAGATGGTGAATGTGGTGATACCCGATGTTCGCTGAAAACCAGCGCAAGATAGTCGGCAATTGATAGAAAGAGCTGCCTTCCATGGCGGCGCGCAGCGGATCCCACTCACTCCTTCGTGCCCAATAGCCGCCTTCAAACTGATGCTGGACGTAGAACAGCCAGATGCCGCCCATACCGGCCAGCCAGATCACGGGTAACTGAATCAGCAAATACGTCTGCCAACCAATCGTCAGGGCGGCAACCAGGAATACGCCGACGATGGCGAGATTCGTGAACACGACGCTCATACGCTGCCTGTGCTGTACTTTTCGGCCCGGCAAACGGTTTCTCAGCAGGAAATTGAATATGGCCCCAAAGCCAAGGAGCATAACCGGATTGCGATAGAGCCTGTAAAGCCAGCGATTGAGCTTCGACGATTGATTGTATTCGCGCAAGGTGAGGGTCCAGATATCGCCAAAGCCGCGGGTATCGAGATTGGCGTAGCTGACGTGATGACGAAGGTGGCTGAGGCGCCAGTCGTCGAATGCGGTAAAAACGAGCACCCCCAGAACGCGCCCTACCCAGGTGTTGGCGCGTTTCGACGGCAGGAACGACTCATGGACGCAGTCGTGGAACAGGATGAAAAGGCGTACCAGAAACGCCGCTGCTACCACCGAAAGTGCCAGTGTCCACCAATAGGAAAAACCGTGCTGGATCGAGAGGATCATTAAATACCACAAGCCAGCGTAAGGGACCAGCGTATTGATGAGCTGCCAAATTGCCTTGCTGCGACTGGAAGCACGGTACGGGTTCAATGCCGGGCGCGGGTCCGGCCACGAGGAATCGGCTTGCATATCGCCTCCATTCGATTTTTGCAGTGCACGGACCTTTCCGGCACTTTTCGCTCGGCGCAAGCAAGCGCCGTTTATTCTGATATTCAGGTTTTGACTTTAACTCCACATTACGACCTTTGAACCTGCCAGACAATGGCTTGCCGAAACCGGGACTGATTGATTTCCGGCATGAACAGCTGAGGCCAGGACCGGCAGGAGGCAAGGCTTCAGGTTGTCCGGGCAGTGTACGGAGCGTTGCGGAGAGGTGGCGCCGGCGGTGAGGCGCTACAATACATTTTCCTGCTTGGTCATTTTTTGCGAGTGGCTGTCACATTCTTTGCGGCTCTGGGCAACCCGCCATACTGTCAATTGGTAGTGGAGATGTCATGACGAAGTCTATCGAGAACCCTCGGCCACAATGGGCCGTGTTTCTCGCGCATATGTTTCTGATACTCGCGGCCTGGACCATCTTTATCAAATACCTGTTCCCGGTCGCCTTTGCTCTGGCCAGCGGGGAGCCTTGGGCAACCTATATCTACTGGGACCTGTGGCCGATTGCTCATATCTGGCTGGCGTGGGCACTGATGGCGGGCCCGCGGTATACACGTGTGCTGGCAACTGGCATGTCCATTGTTGAAATAGTGATAATTGTCACCCTGTTCAGTCGCTTCCTGGCGGACCCGGAGTGGTCCATCTGGCGCACCAACTGGTTTGTGAACAAGGTGTTCGTGCTGGCATCGTTTGTTCTGGTGCTGGGTACTGCTGTGTTCCGCCCAGATGTGTTGAGGGGGAGGTAATGAGGCTGTACGGGGCCTCTGAAAGGGGTTGCTCATCCTTCAGGTTCCGAGGGGCGAATGACCCGGCTCCAGTTCGAGCCGGGTCATATACGTTGGCTTTTCGGGGAGCCAATCCCGGTTCAGGTTGTGTTAAAACCCGTACAACGCCTTCAGGTGCGCCATGAACTCCGGGCGATTCTCTGCGGCGTCAGCGCGAACTTTCTTTACCTGGGGTCTTTCTTCCATGCGCGTGCAGTAGGCATCCAGGCCTGGCACCTCTGACAGTGGGTCCCGGTCCAGGAACGCCCTGCCGACGTTGCGTACGATGGGAAGGTTCAGAATCGCCCCGATATCCGCCTGGGTGAACTGGTCCCCATAGGCATACTCTTCAAACGTGGACAGTTTTGGCAGGGCGGCTACGGCCTTGTCCAGGCTGGTCTCGACTTCTTTTAGCACCGTGGGGTCTGGCTGGGTACGGCTCAGGAGATTCGGAATCAGGCGGCGTGCCACAAGCTCGAAGTAAAGCTCGATGAACTGCGACAACTCCTGCACTTTCGCGATGCCAAAGGGCGTGGCTGGCAACAGGGAGGGGGCAGGGTAGGTCCGTTCGATATACTCGAGAATGGCGCGGGATTCGCTGATGAATCCTTCCGGCGTTTCCAGTGCCGGCACCTTGCCCAAGGGGCTTTTGTCGAGATACTCGGGTTTGTACTTCGGACCCACGCCGGTGTAGGACAGAACTTCTTCAAACGGAACGCCTTTCTCCAGAAGGGCGAGCTTGGGTACGTTATAGTAGTTGCTGGCAGAAAAGCCGTGAAGTCTGATCATTTTTTATTTCCATTGTTGGTGTTTCTGAACGACTCTGCGCCAACATGGTCAGGCGCTATCAGTAGGATGCCGATTTCTGAGTCTGGCGGCACAATAAGGTGCCATAGCTGTTACGGCAAGAACTACGGGCCAGATGTTACCGTCCCTGAAACGGTATGCGTCAAACAGGGTCTGCCAGGATTTGCCCTGCCACAGACCAAACGAGAATTCGAACACCAGGGTCAGTGCCAACCAGCCCAGGCCGATGGCGAACAACTGGGCTGTGTGTTGTGCACCTAGCCAGGGCAGGGAAAACCAGGCGACGACCAGGATCAATACTGACAGGACTATACCACTCAATAGCTGGCCCGCCACAGCGCCAAGGTTCGGCACGAGAATCGCCTCCCGCAGAAGCCCGTTCAGCACGGCGAGCATCAGTATGCCTATCCATACAGCAAGGGCTTTAGAAGTCATTTCAGAGTACATTGATCGCTCCTGCAGGCCGCCAGGCTGCGCCTGAGTATCAGAGGGGCCTGTCGATTTCGCTCAGGTGAAACGTCCGGGGGAGAAGGCGCCAAGGTCGATGGCTGGTGTTTCCCCATCCAGCAACTGGCCGATGATCTCCCCGCAGCCGGCAGACAGCGTCCAGCCAAAAGTACCGTGGCCGGTATTGAGCAGCAGGTTCTTCTGTTGGCCCCACCCCAGTATGGGAGGGCCATCCGGCGTCATGGGGCGAAAGCCGGTCCAGGGCTCCGCGTGGCCAAGGTCGGCGGCGCCGGGAAAGCGTGAGGCGAAGGCTTCCCGTAGTACCTGTAAACGCCGCTGCGGGATGTGGCGCTGAAAGCCGGCCAGCTCCACGAACCCGGTTACCCGAACCCGCTCCCCCAGCCGGGTAATGGCGGCCTTGTAGGCATGGTCCACCACAGTCGAGCGCGGGGCCTTCGCGGCGTCGTCTATGGTGCTGGTGAGGGAATAGCCCTTGACCGGGTATATGGGCAGGCTGAGGCCCAGTGGCCGGGCCAGCTCACGGGACATACAACCGGCACAGAGCACCACCTGGTCGGTTTCCAGGTAGTGGGGGGAATCCCCGTCTTTCACGTCGGGTGCCGACTGCCCCCCGCCCGGGTCCGGGGGATGCCTTTGCAGCCAGGCGCCGCGTATGTGTCCGTCGTCCAGGTACCAGTCGGTGATGCTGGTGCGGTACTGAAAGTGCACGCCGCGGGCTTCACAGGCCTGCGCCAACATCCGGGTAAAGCGGTGGCAGTCGCCGGTGCCGTCAGCGGGCATTAGCAGCCCTCCCGCTACTGCCCCGGGGCCCTGCATGCCCGGCTCCTGTTGCCGGACAGCGTCGGGGTTGAGCCATTCATGTTCAATGCCCAGGCTTTCCAGTCTCCGGGCCTTCTGGTGCAGGGCGGTGCAGGCGGCCTGGTTGTCGGCGACTTCCATCAGGCCTTCGTGCTGCCCGTCGAAGCTTGCGTCGGGGGGCTCTTCCAGCGCCACGAAACAGTGGCGGCTGAACTCCGCCAGTTCCAGCAGGGCGGCGTGGCTGGCGTTATAAAGGCCATGGCTCAGGCTGCAGCGGGCCGACATGGCCAGAAACTGCAGGGTGCGTGGTGACCAGGGGTTGGTGATCTTGAAGGGCCCATAACGGCTGAACAGCCCCCGCAGGGCCTTGCCCACCATGTCGGGCGCGGCCCAGGGATACACATAACCGTAGGATCGCTGGCCGGCGTTGCCCCGGCTGGTCTCCAGAGCCGCCCCTTCCAGCCGATCGACCACAGTCACCTGGTGTCCTCGTCGGACCAGCGCCCAGGCGGTCGTCACTCCCACTACGCCGGCGCCGACGATCAGTACGTTCATCAGACGCTTCCCGCTCTTCCCGGGCGGTCACCCGGTGGCTGTCGCAGACCGTTGCTTGCATGGGGATGATAGTCAGGCACAGTTCGTCAGCTCCCAGTCATTGTGGGTCAGTGGCTCCGCCCCCCGCTCGGTCACCAACACGGTATTGCTCATGCCGATACCCCACTGCCCGGGCAGGCGCAGGCACAGGGGCAGGTGAAAGACCATGCCCGGAGCAAATCGCTGTTGCTGCCCCCGGGCAATGTAGCCGGTCCCTTCAACCCAGCTGGGTGGAAACTGCGCGCCCACGGAGTAACCGAAAACGCCGGAAAAGAAAACCTCCCCGGCCACCGGGGCCAGAGCCACTTCGGCCGCCCGGGCCGCGTCGTCAAAACGGTTGCCGGGGCGCATGGTGTCCAGCAGGGCATCATGAATCCGGTGACAACAATCCCTCAACATGAGCATATAGGCACTGGGCTCACCGGCCACCACTGTTCGCATCATGGGAGCGGTATAACGCTGCCATGCTGCCCCGAATTCCAGGAACACCGGGTCGCCGGGCTGAACAAGGCGTTGCTGGTGATTAAGGTGGATCACACCGATGCGCGGGCCGCTGGTGACAATGGGCTGCAGGCTCATGAACTCGCTGCCTGCCGCCAGCATGGCACCGGCACCGGCGGCGGCAATGGCATTCTCATCGACACCCGGACGTATCATGGCAATCGCGGCCTGCAGGCCGGCCTCGGTAATACGGGCACTGTCCCGCAGGCACTGAATCTCGGCCGCGGTCTTGATCAGGCGGATGCCATCAAGAAGATCGCCACAATCCTGAAAGCGCTCACCTCCCAGATGGGCGGTCAGTTCGTACATCAGTCCATGACGTAGCCCGGCATTCCAGGGGTCGATGCCCACGTGATGGCAGTCCCGGAGTTGCGAGACCAGGGGTGCTACCACAGACGTAACGTCTTCCCAGTCATAACCGGCAATCTCGTCCACCCAGGCCGTGGTGACCGCCGGCCCGGTTTCAATGGAGGGAACCTGCAAAAAACAGTGCTCAGGACGAAAGACCAGAGCGGCATGAACTGACACCTCGAAGGTCTTATAACCGGTGAGGTAATGAATATCGGCGGGGTCGGTGACCAGCAGTGCATCCAGCCCCCGTTCGGCCATGGCCCGGGCTACCCGGCTGCGGCGTTCGGTAAATTCCGCTGGGGGAAAAAAGCGCTCGGTGCCGGCGCTGGATTGGGTGAGGGCGGTGCGATAGGCATTGTGGTCCATAATCCGGGCTCCGGTGGACGCGGGTTTATTACAACACTAGCTCAGATTACGGTGGCCGGGGAAGGTAACGGGAACGGGGACAATTCGGGATCCAACGCTGACCGGATGGAGGCGATATACGAAGCAGGCGTGTTGGGGCATGCACGCCGGAAGTCAGCCCTTGCTTTCTGCCTTGCCCCGCGATGCCAGGAGAGCAAAAAGACAAGACTTGACGCCGCAACCCATTCACCTGACCTGCTGAGTCAGGTGCATGGAAACTGCGGTTCGCTGTTTTAGCAGGTGGGGCTGGAGGTTGCCTTTTTGTCGGCGCCTGTCCCGGCTACTTTCCCAGGTTGATATGCTTTGAACCTGTAGAGCCGTATTGTCCACTTTTACCCTTGACCACATATTCAACAGCCCCGCCGGACTTCAAAAACGCAGCGGTCTGCTCTTCAATGGTAGCAGTCGTTAATGTGGCTTTCGTGGGTTTCTTGCTCATGGTGTTCTCCAGGTTAACTGTCGGCTTTTTCGCCGACTGTAAACGCCCATTATATCCGAAACAGGAAAAAATTGCTGGTGTGAATTTTCAAACCACAATCCCACTATCACCACTACTGACCTGACCCCGAAATAGTCACCAGGACATTGGTTCAGACGTGCCCGACGGCTATTCCGGGGCGCCGGTCATTTCCGGGTCCGGCGGTAGGTTTCAGCGCCACCGAGAAGAAGCGCTGCCGCCGCTCCCAGAGCGCCAACAGCCAGTCCGGTTCTGGCGCCGGAGGACAGGTGATCATCCTGAAACCGACCTCGTACCCGCTTGAGCTGACGGTTGGCGCGCCGCTTGAGCCGTTGTGATCTGGTGGCCGTGTGCTCCTGGTAATACCAGGCTCCGGCGATGAGCCCGAGAAGACTCAGCACCAGTGTTGAAATACCCACAGTCTGGGCAGAGGGTTTCGGAATCTGGCTGGTATCCATAAGGCTTTCTCCTGATTAAACAATTGGATTGCTTTGCTAAACAAACAGGATTACCGCGCGACTTTCCTGCAGAAGTGAAAAGTGTATACCTATCAACGTAGGCGGACTTACCCGTCTTGGCAAGGCTGGCTGTCGCTGGCGAAACTGAGCTGTGGTTCGCTGCCAGCGGGTTTCAAACTCCCGGTGCGTCATGAGTTGCCGTGGTGTTGTCCACCTCGATTTCTCTATGGGCTTGACTCTCTGTCAATCGCCAACTGTACCTGTCTGTAAAAGGCCAAACGCTTTTCACTCTGGTCGCCACCCTGGCGAGCCGACGCCTTCGGCCAGTTGCCATTCGACGCGATAACCAGCTGCCGCTCGGGGTCAATGAAAATACCCTGGCCGAATATCCCCCGCGCCATAAACGCACCATCATCCAGCGTCCACCACTGGTAGCCATAACCATAGTCCGGGCTGTCGGTATCAGTCTGCTTCATGGTTGCCTCTGCAATCCAGCCATCAGGCAGTACCGGCTCTCCATCGGCCATACCTCCGCCCAGGATGAACAGACCGAATCGCGCGAAGTCGCGGGTTGAGGCCTGTATGCAGCAACCACTGATTTCGTGCCCCGTGGATCCCAGCAGCCAGCTTGCATCCTGCTCCATGCCAAAAGGCTTCCAGATTTTCTCCGAAAGATAATCAGACAGGCTCTTCCCGGTGGCTGAACTGACCAGTACGCCGATCAGATTGGTTTCGCCGGTTTTATAGACCCACTTCGTGCCTGGAGGCGCTTCAGATTCCAACTGGCGCATATAACTGACAGTGACATCGACGCCCGGATCAGCTTCGTGGGCGTTGAACAACGCGACGTCGGATTCAGGGTCGGCGTAATCCTCATTCCATTTCACGCCCGATGTCATTGTCAGCAACTCTCGGATCGTGACATTGTCGTAGGCGGAACCTCGGAGATCGGGAATATAGTCCGACACCGTGTCTTCAATACTTTCGATATCCCCGTCTTTCAGGGCGGCGCCGACCAGTGTCGAGGTCAATGACTTGGCAACCGAGAAACTGGTCCAGCGGCCTTCGGGACCGAAATCCAGCCCATATCGCTCAAGCCGTATCTTGCCGTCCTGAACGATCACCAGAGCAGCGGTGCGCTGAGACTCCATAAAGGCATCGATGTCCAGCTCCATATCGAGCGGTGCCCCTTCGGGTAACGGATGGGTGTTGTCACCCGCGGCGATTACGCGCGATTTCGAGAGGATTGGCACTCGGTCCATTGCGCGGAACACGGCATCCCGTTGCTGAACTGACCAGAAAAGAACATCAGTGTCGGTCGGCATGTTCAGGAGCAACCGGCGCATATCCTTGTCAGCCATCGCCCAGAATGTACCGAGCGCAAGCGCCAGCAAAACGATGACTGAAACAATCCATTTTTTCATAAGGCTTCTACTTCTGTTTTTTATTGATGAGGGTCCAGAGGTCTGGAAGGCGCTTGGCTCAATGGCACAAGGCGACCAGGCCCGCCGATGATAGAAGTCACTTCTCCGTTGCTAGCCTATCAGATAGATAACAACAGAGCTTCGCCAGTGTCTGGACTTTTGCGAACACGTTCGCTGAATTTCGGCGGACTTGTCACGGTAAAGCAATCGGATGCTGATCGAAAGATAACGCCCATCGAGCTCTGGCGGTGTCCGGCGATGTTGAGTGGCTTCTTCTTTGGCGGCGCCTGTCCCGGTTATCTGTTCGTTATCTGAGCGTACTTCTGCGATGATGAAGGGCAGGAACTCACCGGGAGGTTAAGCATGCCCTTTGTCAGCCAGTACAGCGCCGAATCACCCACACGTGAACAGATCGATGAGGCTAGCGGGCCGCTGGTGATCGAGTTTGGCACTGGATGGTGCGGCTACTGCCAGGCCGCGCAGCCTGTTATCGCTGAAGCCCTTGAGGCTCATCGCACCATCTCCCATCTGAAGGTCGAAGATGGTAAAGGTCGCCGGCTGGGACGAACCTTTGGTGTCAAGCTTTGGCCGACCTTGATTTTCCTGAAGGATGGTGAGGAAGTCGCGCGGGTTGTAAGGCCCACTGGCCGGGATGCGATTGAGGATGGACTGCGCCGGATTGACTGACCGGCGCGGCTGGAGCAGCACGGAGGGGTGATTGCGGGTGCTACTGAGTCCCAGCCAAGAGCCTTGCTAGCCCTGAATTCGAGAGAACAGCCCGAAAACCGCCTTAAATAACTGAATGTTGATTAGCGTGCTGCGGCTGGCGCCACTGGGCTGTGGCTTGCCTGATGGGCAGAGATGGTAGAGGCTCCTTTTTTCCGGCACCTGTCCTAGTCCGGTTTATTCAGTAACGTCACCCTGCCAGGGTCACGGCGTATCCGGCCCCGCTCTTCCAGCTTCGCCAGCGCTCGGTAGAGGGCTTCATGGGTAAGCCCGATTTCTTCGGCCACCGTTTTCCAGGTCTGCTCCATGCCGACCGCGGGGGGATTTCCGGTAGCCCTGAGGCGAAGCCAGGCCATCACCCGCTCGTCGGCCCGGCGAATATTCCGTAGCGAAAGTGTACTGCGCAGGTGCCTTACCTGCTCGGCAAGAATTCGCGTCAGATGAAGTCCCAACTCCGGCGATTCTGACATCAATTCAAGGAGAGGTTGTTTACGGATGACCATGACCCGCGCATCATCAGTGACCAGTGCATCGCAATGATAGTGAGGGGAAAACAGAGCCGCTTCTGCCAGTGTCTCTCCGGGGCCGGCGACATGCAGGCCCACCACGGATCCGTCTTCCAGGTGTCGGAGCAATCGGACCTCTCCGCCAAGTAACAGGAAGATAGCTTCAGCGGGGTCCCGCTGGCGGAACAGGAAGGCGGATGAGGGAATGTTTCGGATTGTTCGACAGGACTCCGGGACGGCCCGCTCCCAGTCTTCCAGCGTGTAGCTCATCGGTCCGTTCCTCTCAGATGATATGATCAGAATCATATCAGGGGCGTATTAGGGAGGCCTACACTGTTCCGGAGTCCATCTAACCCGAAGTCCGGAGCAATTCCATGAGACGACACTCTTTTCCTCCCCGCATTCTGGCCAGCGCCTTGCTGCTGTGCTTTGCTCCGCTGGTCTTTTCGCAGCAATCGCCTCACTCCCACGACCATGGCGAGGTTCAACATCTGAGTGACAATGGCACCATGAAGTCCGACAGTGATGGCAGGATGCCGGTCGAGAGCGGACAGGACGCCTTTGCCGCGGTACAGGAAATCGTCACGATACTGGAAAACGACCCTGAAACTGATTGGTCGCGGGTAGATATCAACGCGTTGCGTGAACATCTGATCGATATGCACAGGGTCACACTGGACGCCCGGGTCCGCAGTGAAAATGTGGAAGGGGGCGCCAGACATCACATCCGTGGCGACAGTGAGCGCACCGTCGCCGCGATTCAGCGAATGGTGCCAGCTCACGCAGCCTGGATGAATGCCAACTCCCCGTGGTCGGTGGAATCCATCCAGCAGCCCGGGGGAATTGAACTCGTGGTAAGGACATCAGATCCCGGCGATGAGAGGAAAGTCCGGGCACTGGGGTTCATGGGCTTCATGGCCCTGGGCAGCCACCATCAGCCTCATCATCTGGCAGTGGCACGGGGCGAAGCCATGCATACCGACCCAACCCGGTGACACTCTGTACGATAAGGTTGTACAGAGTCCCCAACGATCCGGATTGTGTGCTTACTCGGGAATGTCTGTTCGTTTGCCGTACGTGCTGCGGCTGGCGCAATTGATCTGTGACCCGCCGTGATGGGCAGTGGTGGTAGAGGTTTCTTCTTTGGCGGCGCCTGTCGCAATCATTCTTTTCCCAATCGTTCTTTGGGTGTCCCGGTCTACACTGCCGTCGGATGCGTCACTTTCCTATGTTGCTGAGCGTGGTAATCTTACGCCGCTTTGTAGTGTGTTTTTTTGATCAGAAAGACTGTCTACGGCGCAGGACATTGGCTCCATTGGTTTTGTTTCCTCGCCGCCACATCATTAATGGATTGATTTGCCCATATTCAATCTGGGCTCAAGGAGGATTCCTATGTCTGCACGTCCGGATACGTACACTCTGAAAGTTACCGTTGCCCGGTTGCTAGAACTCTCATATGCACGCAATGAAGGTCTTACAACTCGCATCTTGCGTGAGGTCGGTCCAGCATCAGTCTCCGTCGGAAGTGATGGCACTGCGACATTGAGCGGCAAGGCCGGAAACGTCACGTTTTCCGCTGGTGAAGTGGTGCAATCAATAGGTGTTCAGATTCGGCGGATAGGCGTCAGCATGGACGTAACAGAAGACGGCGAACTGGAATACACAGCGAGATTTCTGTTTGCTGGCGCGCTCGCATTGTCTGCCCGTGGCACGATAGATGTAGAGGAACTCATCCTCTCATGCTCGGGCCTTCTGTGCAGGGCTGCCAGGGCTCTGAAGTCCCGGACTGCCAGTACCGATCGGGAAATTGAGAGGGCGCTCAAATGAACCTGGCTCAACTCCTCCGTGGCACAACGCTTGGGCTGGCGCTTTCGATCGCAGGCTGTGCCGGAACTCCAGAGCAGAAGCCGACAAATGCCGCCCCATTGCAAGTTTCGTATCAGGAAATGGCCGCCGATCTGAATGCAGATCCCAGTTTTGCGACCTATGAGAAGCATCTGTCCCGCAAACTGAGCGAAGACATGGAGCCGGACCTTGGCCCCGATCCTGATGAGCACGTTGAGTTCCTTTCACCTCCGTTCTGGTATGAAGAAGTGCGAAACTTCCATGAAGGAACCCGCGATGGAAAACAGTGCCTGACCGTGAACGGAATCTCGGTTGATGGCGACCCGATAAGCGCAGGCATCGAGTATGTGGATGAGCAGGGGCAAAAAAAAATCAGGGCCGTAGAGATAGCCCTCTTTGAGCAGGTTGGGGAGTTGCCGTTGGAGGTTTGGTGCCCAGTGCGTCCCGATGAAATTTAGAGAATCCGGGAGAGAACTATTTGACTGGATGCGAAAAATAGATCTGTACCGGTTTCCTGAGGAGCGTTAGCGGTGCCTGTTTCCCGAACGTTCGAGCTTTAAAGGAATCAGGATCTTTGCCTTCTTGTGATGGCACAATGCTACCAAACCGGGCGGAAAACTCGCCCTGCGACGGGGAACCAAGACGGTCCATTATACGGGCTAAACCATCCGTTGAAAGACACCGTCTTTGCGCAGCCAATGGCGCAGAGCTGCCGCGATATGGCCGGCAATCAATACAGCCAGCGTTATCGCAAGCCATCCATGTATATAGAACAGGCGGGAGGCCAACTCCTCGTCCTGGGCGACAAAAGGCATCGCGGGCAGTCTGAAATCGCCCACTATGGTCAGAGCCGGAAACGCCGTGACACCGGCCCAGCCAAATAATGGTGTCAGCACCAGTAGTATGTAGATGAGGTGATGCATGCTCCTGGCCGCCATTTGTAGTGTGCGGGGCATTGTCTCCGGATAGGGCGGGCTTTTCATTCTGACTTTCACTATGATCCGCACGATCATCAGTAATAGCACGCTGAAGCCAATGGCTTTGTGCACACTGTACAACGTGTTCGTCAGCGCCCCCCAGATCTCCGCTTCCGCACGCGAAGCCATCCAGAGCCCAACGGGTATCAGCGTCAGAACCAGCAGGGCCATTAGCCAATGCAGTACTCGCCAGCCTGCGGGGTATTTCTGAATCTGTGGCATACGCTGTCCCTCTGTTGTTGTTTGCCGCCGCACAACGAACGCGGTTCTGGATCGACATATCGTTCCAGTCAGAATAGAGAACTTTAACGGCCCGGGTCCCCCGAACGTTCCTTTCCTGCCATGGCACAATGCTACCAAAACGGGCAGGGCTATTAGCCTGTTTGATTTCTGTCCACGTCGCCATGGGCGATGTTGAGTAAATAGCACACTTCGGACATAGTTGCCGACTGGACTTTAACCTGGAAGGGACTTCCTGAACGTGGCTACATCCCGGAATCAAGCCCAACCATCCTGAACCGCCTGGGCCTTTCACCCGACGAGTGGCTAGGGGAAGCCTGCGAGTTTGAGGCCCGTTACGTCCGAAACCTGCGGACGGAGCAGGGCAGGCGACGACGAGCAGCCTGATCGGGCGCCCTCATCCAGCAATCCATCCGTACTGGCACCCTGCCAGGAGCCTTGCTCGGCTTGAATTCGAGGGCGTTGGGTGAAAATCACCCGAAATGACTAAATATTGATCAGGCGTGCTGTGGCCGGCGCCATTGAGCTGTGGTTCGCCGCGAAGGGGAGTGAGGTTTGAGCCTTCTTCTTTGGCGGCGCCTGTCCTTGCCAAAAGAGGCAAGGCTTTCAAGGACTATTGGCAAAGAGGCAATGAGACAGATGCCAACCGAAGTGGCGACCATATTGATTTATGGAACAAGAGTGAAATCACCAGCTCGTCGATGCTATATCGGTCCTTTGCCGAATTCTTCGGTATGGTTTCAGACTTGAATAACAGTAAGAAGATCTGGTTCTGGGAGGTTAAGTGATGTCCCAAGGTAAGCGGGCGTTCCTGTCTGCTGGTTTCGTAGCTATTGTGACATTGGTGTCCGGTTTTCTGGTGTTTTTATATAGCTACAATGCCATTACGGATACTGTTCTGACGGACGAGCAACGTTTGGAAGGGTCAAGATTCGTCTTCTCTGTCACATTGCCTAGTTATCTGGCGATTTCGATTCTGATCGGAGCGGTTGTGTACTTGTTGATGAGGCGCTCAAAGTAACCAGTCGAAAAAAAGCTTTACCACCGTGGAAACATGACGCCGGGACGGATAAATAGGTCTGTCCCGGTTTTCCGATAACTGATTCCTTTCACGCTGGCTTCGGTGTAAATACACTATAGCCAATCATCCTGCTATGGGTAAGACCGCTTTGACGACAGGACGGTTCCATTCGCGGCGCCTGTCCCTCTTTCAGATCATGTCTATAGCTTTTTATGGCTTTTTCTTAGGTCAGTGGCGAACCTCAACAACGAGGCGCGGCGGACTACTCAGCTCACGGACCCGATAGCGGTTCGGCGACTCGACACCGAGGACCCATGTCACGACAGCCTCGAAGTCGCACGTCAGCTCCAGCTCAGAGAGGACCAGCAGGCCCGTCATACGCTCACGATCGGTGACCGTTGGCTGGCCCTCCCGGGTGTGCGCATTCGCAGGGTAGATCCGTACCTCGAGCCAGCCATCGCCGGCCACCGGTGTTACCTTGCCAGACCCGCACTTCCGCACGGGTTGATCAATGTACTCGGTGTGATAGCCCGGCACCCGTTCATCGAACTCGAAGACGATCCGGTCGAAGCCGTCGTGGGTGCCAGTGCGCACGGCGAGGAGGGTTGCCGGGCGCGCATCTGGCTGCGGCCGGTCGAGGATTCCGGCAGTCCATTCAGACGTATAGGTGGCCTCCGGGCCAGCGTGGGTCTGTGCTGAGCCATCCCGTTCGCCCAAAACGCCGCTGCATCCGGCCAGGGCGATGAAGACGGTTGCAGCAACTGCTGTGGTGTACTGTCGGATCCTCACTGTCCTTCCTCCTCGTTCGACTTCGGGCGAATGCTGTCATCCGGGTTCGAGTTTTTAGGTCGATGTCCAGTTTGTTCTATAGCCCATTGATTGATATAGCTTTTGCGAGTGCCTGTCCACGTTTCGATCTATGTCCTGGATATCTGCCCCTCATTATATGGGGTAACATCGGTTGGCGAAGTACCAGCCCCCTCAACCTTTGCAGGAGAAAAAAGTGTCAGATAACAACATCGAACTTACTTCCACCATTAGTGAAGATAACAAACTGGAACTTGCCCTGCGCGAGATCGAGATCCCGCAGCCGGGCGAAAACCAGGTGGTCATCCGCGTCGAAGCCGCCCCTATCAACCCGTCTGACCTGGGAGTGATGTTCAGCGCGGCTGATATGACGACGGCCAGTCAATCCGGTAGCGCCGATCGCCCGGTCATCAGTGCCGATGTTCCGGCCAAATTCATGGGCGCCGTTAAAAAGCGTGTTGGCAAGCCCATACCCGTGGGCAATGAAGGCGCCGGTACCGTTGTCGCTGCA
This sequence comes from Marinobacter zhanjiangensis, assembly GCF_014651935.1. GTDB lineage: Bacteria > Pseudomonadota > Gammaproteobacteria > Pseudomonadales > Oleiphilaceae > Marinobacter > Marinobacter zhanjiangensis. Next base: position 462,749 of record NZ_BMXV01000002.1, read on the forward strand.
GGCTCATCCGCCGCAGCGCAAAGCCTGGTGGGCAAAACCGTTGCGTTCATTGGCGGCGGTAGCTACCGCAAATACCTCTGTGCCAATGTTCAAAGCTGTCTGGAACTGGAATCGGGTACGACGGCAGACGAAGCCGCTTCAAGCTTTGTGAATCCGCTAACGTCATTGGCCATGGTAGAAACCATGCGCGCCGAAGGTCACAAGGCTATCGTTCACGCTGCTGCCGCCTCTAACCTCGGGCAAATGCTCAACCGCATCTGCATCGCCGACGGCATCGACCTGGTCAACATCGTCCGCAAGCCGGAACAGGAAGCACTGCTGCGTGACCAGGGTGCCAAATACGTGGTCAACTCCAGTAGCGACAGCTTTATGGCAGACCTGACCCAGGCACTGATCGACACCGGCGCTACTATTGCTTTCGACCCAATCGGTGGCGGTCGCCTGGCCAGTGATATTCTCACCTGCATGGAAGCCGCCGTCTCTCGCGACATGACTGAATACAGCGTGTATGGATCTGACATCTACAAACAGGTTTATATCTATGGCGGTCTTGATCGCGGCCCCATCACACTGAACCGCAACTTTGGTTTTGCCTGGGGTGTGAACGGCTTTCTGTTGTTCAATGCGTTAGGAAAACTGGGTACAGAAACCAACATCGCCATGCGCAAACGCGTAGCCGCGGAAATCAAAACCACGTTCGCCAGTCACTACACTCATGAAGTGTCACTGGCCGGTGCGTTACAACTGGATGCAATCTCGGCTTACGGCAAAATGGCGACCGGACAGAAATTCCTGATCAAACCACAGAGCTAACGTTTAGCGCCTGGCCGCAAGGCGATCCTGGTACGCGGACGTCAGATTGACTCCAGCGCCTGGGTGAACGGTAAGCCTGCGGACCAATGTCTCTGAACTAGCCCCAGTTTTACGGACACCCGGATCAGCGGTTCAGGGACGTTGGTTTTACGTTTTCTTTTTCGAGAACGCCTGTCCCAGATACGCGATCACGCCGCCTCATCCGGCCAGGGCGAGGCAGGCGGTGATCACAACTGCAGTTGCATCCTGGGATGCTTGTCCACGCAAGTTTTCGACTGGCACCCTTGATCCCGGGGAGGCGTCCAATTATGTCCAGGGGGGTGCCGTTTCTGCGCTTTAAGCGCCCACCAACGCTTTTAAAGCTTCGATCATCCGCTCAGAAAACAATCCGCATACTACCCCAACTAGCAGCGCACCTTGCCAGTTAACACCTATTTTAATACTTCTACTAAGAGAGGTGTGTTCGAAAATGTTGAACATCAGCAAAGCCAAAATACCGGATGAAATACCGGGGCCGGTTGCTAGTTGGGTACCAAGTGCGCTAAAGAATTCGCTCAAACTAGCCGACGCATTTTGTTCCACGGAATATTTTAGCGAAACTCCTAATAATGCAGATAATACGGCTATTATTGAAAGAACATAGGGCCTTGGCGAAACGGACACCGTCGTTGAAACTGAATCAAAACGACTTTCAGTTTTTTCCTTTTCCCGAAATTGACCTTCTACTGTAAAGTTGAATTTTTTGGCGGAGAACATGCTACGTTCAAACTTCAAAACGTATGTTGTGGCATAAAATGAATCTGGCTCTATGTTCGCTATTGCGACTTCTCTTGAGTCTTTTCCTATAGTGCTTTCTATCTCTTTAACCTGCTCCAGCTTCGATAAAAAAAGCGTTTCCAGTGCGCCTTTTCCATTCTGTACCAAAAACCATTTATCTATCGCAATAGCCGCATCTTCTGACGAGCTAATAACGAATGCCATAGACGACCTTTCTTTTCTAACTCTTTCAACGCTCTTTTCGATAAAGCCAGTAAACAATTTAAAGTAGGCGCGCCAATAGAAAGGATTTATGTCTTGGATTATTCGATGAATATGATTTTTTTCTATATCTAGAATTCTATTTTGAACTTCTTCATTTTCAGCGAACAAATAATCTTTCAATATTTGCGTCAGGTCTTCACATAGTTTTGCGTGGCGCTCTTTGGCCGCGACAGTTGAGGAATCTTTAACTTCAACTAGCTCGACGCCATCAGGTATCTGCGGGTTTAGGTTTACCAAATCCAAAACAGCAGAGCCTAGATTCTCGATCCTAACTCTATAAGCAGCTTCATTTGACCTGGAATCAGAAAGCTGTTCCTCTAGGTCCATTTTAATCCTTGACATTTAATATAACCATTTTTAGAAGCTAACAAAGCTGTAGAAAATCCGGTTCCGGGCGATTCTCACCACCTGAATGCTAAACGTTTTAACCCGCCCTTCAACGGAACGGTTCTCCAGATTCTAATGTATGGGAAGCAGTTTTGGCTCCAGGAGGCTGCGAAGGCCCGTACTGCCTACTTCCAGACGGCCTATGCTCGGCACTTTTGTCTCCGGCATCATGCCGCCAACCTCCCGATATTATGCACCAGGCAGTATAGCTGCCACTGCCACGTACTTTTCTCTTGCCCCGCAGGCTGAAGGTTTTTTGCGGGTGACTGTCCATGTCTTTACCCGCGTGAAAAAATGGCCTAATTAATGGGATTGACACCACAGTCACTTGTTATGCGGGGCCAGTATTGTTCTGCCCCATAGACCCTAAAGTCATGTTTATAGCTTTAGACGCTTCCTCGAGCTTTCTTTGCCTTGCCCGCTCTTCAATTTTCTGGTCTAAAATCAGTTCGATGCCAAGCCTCACAACTGAGAAATGCTTCAAACATTCATCTTCGCTTAGTTCGTGAATGTAGTGGTCAACTAATCCCGGACAGTGTTTTAAGGTTTTCCTCAGCAGCAACAGGCGGAATGCCACCGTTGAATGCGTGAGGTCGCTGCCGGTTGTAGTAGTCCATCAAGTAGCTCCCAACATCTTTCTGGGCCTCGGGCAGGTTTCGGTAACCCAGCGCCGGTATCCACTCCGATTTCAGACTCCTGAACAGTCTCTCCATCGGTGCGTTATCCCAGCAGTTGCCACGCCGGCTCATGCTTTGTGTCATTCGATAGCGCCAGAGCCTCTGACGGAACTTACGGCTGGCATACTGGCTTCCCTGATCCGAATGGAACATGGCTTTCTCCGGTTGACCACGTTGCTCCCAGGCGTGATCCAGAGCTTTTACAACCAGATCCGCATCCGGACTGGATGACATCGCCCAACCAACAACGCGCCGGGCATATAGGTCCAGCACAACGGCCAGATAACTCCACCTCTGGCCACTCCAGATGTAGGTGATGTCACCACACCAGACTTTGTTAGGCTGTTCTACTGCAAACTCCCGGTCCAGATGGTTTGGGATATCCGGTCGTTCAACGGTGGCCTGCTTGTAAGCGTGAGGGCCTGGCTGCTTACAGATCAGCCCCAGCTCACTCATCAACCGTCGAACCTTGAAGCGGCCAATAACCACGCCGTCATCGTTGAGCATGCCTTTGATCGTCCTGCTCCCAGCAGAGCTGCGGCTCTTGGTAAACAGGCGGTTTACCTGGGCCTTCAGAGCCAGACGCTCAACGTCTATATGGTTCCGCCGTTGGCGGTTCTCATAATAGCTGGACCGGCTGATATCGAACGCATTGCAGACCATTTCAACAGGCATTCGCTCACTCAACTGGTCTATCAGCGCGTACGATTCATGTCGTCCGACATCAAGAGAGCGGTAGCCTTTTTTAGTATGTCTTTCTCCATTTCAAGCCGCTTGCAGCGGGCTTCCAACTCCTGAATCCGGCGCTGTTCCGGGGTTAGCGCCTTACCCTTTGGTGTAACGCCGTCACGCTCCTCGGTCAGCTGGTTAACCCAACGTCGGATAGCACTTTCACCGACCCCCAGGGACACACTCGCCTGCGGAATCGTGTAGCCCTGATCCAGCACCAGGCTGGCTGCTTCCTGTTTGAACTCAGGAGAAAAAGAACGTCGCTTTCTGGTCATCAGACACCTCGTTTATGGTGGTGATATTACCACCTACGTTGGTGTCCGGAATCATTGAACCACTACAGAAGGCCTTTACTCAATAAACTATACAGCCCTGCATGGGATACCAAAAACTGTGGCAGATGAGATTTTAGTGCTGTGATCTTTTCTGACATTCTCATCTGCTTATATAAATCCTCATCCCATCCCGATTCATGCTTGGCGACAATATGCGCATCTTCAACGAGTCGCTCGAATACTCGACGCAAATAAACGTAGGACCCGATACCGACATCATGTGCAGCCAAGCCTATTCCTTTCGCTAGGTCTGAATAGACTTCATATGGTAGTACAGCTCGATACTTTTTGATTTCAGGAAGATTTAGAGCTGCGATTGAAGGGTACTGACCGATTTTTTCCAAAAACTGTGTTACCGACGGGCTACCATCATCGTTGGTATGTGAGCCGCTTTGAACCTTGTATAAAAACTGCAGTTTGTGTGTGTGATTTCTGCCACAAGAGAATGCACTCAAGTAGATATCGGGCTGGATTAGAGGAGGTTCCGGTTTTTTTAAAGGGCTAGAAGTCGTGACAGCCGATATCGCTGAGTATCTTTCAACCTCTTTTTTATAGGTATCTTCCTTCAATTCTAGAGGCAGCCCATTTCGGTCATTTCGAAATGTCGAATCTTTGCCACAATCCAGACAAAAACAATCAATGGTGCCGACATAAAAAAGCAATTTTGCAATATGGAAAACCTGATCTCTTTCCCACTGAATCCTAGAATATAGAGGCAACTCCAAGTAAAAGTCTTCTGCGGTCATCGATTCTGCCATAGTAACTTCCAGTGTATGAATTTGATCGTATAACAGCAGCTAGATAGGCCATCTTTATGATAGCGAGAATCTGACCGCTTCGTTATTACGCTTCATGATTCCACCATCCTTTACCGGTCTTGGTAATGGTTTCAGAAAAATCAGCAACTTGTGCAATCGGAGAGCGGGGCTGCACACCATTATTGGGTAATAACGAAGCAGTCAAACAATGACACCCACAAACAAAAAGGCCCGGCCAATCACCGTTCGCCAGGCCTCCTCATCAGAAACTACCTGCTACCTCAACCACACTTAGAGTCGCCACAGGACAGGCACGTCGCACACCCATCCATAATAACAACAGCCTTGGTGCTGCATTTAGGACACAAAGTAGCATTAGCCGGATAATCCCCAACACTCTCATCGTTGGAAGGCGTCTTCTGAGCAGTCTCAAACTCAGCCCGCTTCTCCGCCAGAATCCGCTTGGTCACATCACTCAGCTCTTCACTCTCAATAAGACCAATAGCCTTCAGGTGTCTTTCGATCACGCCACCAATCTCAGCCACCAGGGACGGCATAAACACGCCCCCTTTCTTGAAGTAGCCACCGTTGGGGTCATACACCGAGCGCAGCTCTTCCACCAGGAAGGTTACGTCGCCGCCCTTGCGGAATACGGCGGAGATAACCCGGGTGAGGGCGATGACCCACTGGAAGTGCTCCATGGACTTGGAGTTGATGAACACTTCGTAGGGCTGCCGGCTTTCGTGGTCGGTGCCTTCGTTGAGCAGGATGTCGTTGATGGTGATGTACATCGCGTGCTCGGCCACCGGCGGCTTGATCTTGTAGGTGGTACCCAGCAGGAAGTCCGGCCGCTCGATGGTCTCGTTCATCTGGATGGGCTGAGGCTTTGCCTGTTCGGCGGCCTGAGCCTGGGCCTCCGGGTCCGCTTTCTTGACCCGGTAGCCGACGATCTGGTTGGTAATTTTCGCTGTCATGGTCATGTTTCCTGTCAGTTGCCGGATCAGTATTTGCCGTAGGTGCCTTCTTTGAGGGCGTCGAAGAGGTTGGCGGCGGTGTGGATTTCGCCGTCGTACTCGACTTTCTCATTGCCCTTGAAGGTAACCTTGCTGCCATCGTCCAGGGTGAATTCGTAGAGAGTGTTCTCCAGATCGGACTCTTTCACCAGTACGCCCTGGAAGGCTTCCGGGTTGAAGCGGAAGGTAGTGCAGCCCTTCAGGCCCTGCTCGTAGGCGTACATGTAGATGTTCTTGAAGTCCGGGTACGCGAAGTCTGTGGGCACGTTGGCGGTCTTGGAGATGGACGAGTCCACCCACTTCTGGGCCGCGGCCTGGATGTCCACGTGCTGGGTCGGGCTGACGTCGTCGGAGGTAGTGAAGTAAGACGGCAGCTTCTTGTCTTCGTCTTCGGAGAAGGGCATGGCACCGGCGTTAATCAGGTGCCGGTAGGCCAGCAGTTCGAAGCTGAAGACGTCGACTTTTTCCTTGGTCTTGCGACCCTCCCGGATGATGTTACGGGCGTAGTGGTGCGAGAAGCTCGGCTCGATGCCGTTGCTGGCGTTGTTGGCCAGTGAAAGGCTGATGGTGCCGGTGGGCGCGATGGAGGTGTGGTGGGTAAAGCGGCCACCTTTTTCCGCCAGCTTTTCCACCAGTTCCGGCTCTACCTCGGCAATGCGCTTCATGTAGTTGCTGTACCGGGCGTGGAGGATGCGGCCCTTCACCTTGTCACCCAGCTTGTAGCCATCCTCGGCCAGCTGCGGGCGCCAGGCCAGCATCTTCGGGGTGATCTCGAACTCCTCGTCCATGATCGGGGCGGCGCCTTTCTCTTCGGCCAGGGCCAGGGACTGGCGCCAGCCTTCCACCGCCATTTCGCGGACCACGTCTTCGGTGAACTGTACGGACTCGTCAGAGCCGTAGGGCATGCGCAGCATGGCCAGGGTGGAACCCAGGCCGAGGATGCCCATGCCGTGGCGGCGCTTGTTCATGATTTCGTGGCGCTGTTCTTTCAGGGGCAGGCCATTGATCTCCACCACGTTGTCCAGCATGCGGGTGAACACGGCCACCACCTCGCGGTACTTTTCATAGTTGAAGCTGGCCTTGTCGGTGAAGGGGTTCTCCACGAACTTGGTCAGGTTCACCGAGCCCAGCAGGCAGCTGCCATAAGGAGGCAGGGGCTGCTCGCCACAGGGGTTGGTGGCGCGGATTTCCTCGCAGAACCAGTTGTTGTTCATCTGGTTCACCTTGTCGATGAGGATGAAACCCGGCTCCGCGTAGTCGTAGGTAGACGTCATGATGGTGTCCCAGATGAACTGGGCCTTCAGGGTCCGGTAGATGCGGCAGGCGACCTTGCCTTCGTCGTTGGTGACATAGCCTTCCGTCTTGGGGAAGTCACGGTAGACGAACTGGCTGCTATCGTTCAGGTCCAGGCCTTCGTGCTCGGCTTCTTTCGCGGTAACCGGGAAGGACAGGTGCCAGTCGTCGCCGTTGCGCACGGCTTCGATGAAGTCTTCGGTGATCAGCAGCGACAGGTTGAACTGGCGCAGGCGGGCGTCTTCACGCTTGGCCTGGATGAATTCGATCACGTCCGGATGGTGCACGTCGAAGGTGGCCATCTGGGCACCACGGCGGCCACCGGCGGAGGACACGGTGAAGCACATGCGGTCGAAGATATCCATGAACGACAGCGGGCCGGAGGTGGTGGCGCCGGCGCCGGCCACGTAGGCACCGCGGGGGCGCAGGGTGGAGAACTCGTAGCCGATACCGCAGCCAGCCTTGAGGGTCAGGCCTGCTTCGTGGTTCTTCTCCAGGATGTCGTTCATGGAGTCGCTGATGGTGCCGGACACAGTGCAGTTGATGGTGGAGGTGGCCGGCTTGTGGGCCTCGGCGCCTGCGTTGGAGGTAATCCGGCCGGCCGGAATGGCGCCGTTCTGCAGGGCCCAGATGAACTCCTTCATGTACTGGCCGCGCTTGGCCTTGGGCTCCACCTCGGACAGGGCGCGGGCAACCCGCTGGTAGGTGTCATCGATGGTGGTGTCTACCGGCTCGCCAGTCTTGGTTTTCAGCTGGTATTTGCTGTTCCAGATGTCCAGTGAGGCATCCTGCATCGGAATATCTGTGGTTACTACCTGTAATTTTGCGCTCATCTCCACCCTCGATTTATCGGATTTTTTTGGTCCGAACGCCGTCAGACCGGCGCTCACTACGGGTTTGGCCGCCCTGTCGGGGATGTGGGCCAAACACTATATCTAGTTAGAATGAACGAGAGTATAGACACTATATAGTGTTGTGTGAAGAAAAGAGGGGCTATTGAAAGAGGGGGTATGTTGCAAAAAAATTATCAGCAAAACGGTTGCAACGCCGGTAAGCCAGACAGGACAAGGCTTTGTGACACCTCACCAGTTAAGTGACAGGTTGCGGAAATGTGAGCGAGGCCCGGTTCCGGGTCAGGCCTTGCCCACATCGGGGATTTTCCTCGCGGTGGTGTCAGCCCAGCAGCAGGCTGTCGTCTTCCACCTGCAGGCCGCGCTGTTGTTCGAACAGATCCAGCAGGTCCTTTACTTCCAGACCTTTGCGCTCCGGGCCGGCGATGTCGAACACCACCTGGCCCTGGTGCAGCATCACCGTACGGTCACCCACCTCCAGGGCCTGCTTCATGCTGTGGGTGACCATCAGGGCGGTGAGCTTCTGCTCGGTGATGATATCCTGGGTCAGCTCCAGCACGAAGCGGGCGGTTTTCGGGTCCAGCGCGGCAGTGTGCTCGTCCAGCAGCAGGATGGAGGAGGGCGTCAGGCTGGCCATCAGCAGGCTCACGGCCTGGCGCTGGCCGCCGGAGAGCAGCCCCATCTTGTCCGTCAGGCGGTTCTCCAGGCCCAGGTTGAGCTTGGCCAGGGCCGCGCGGAACCGGTCCAGATAGCTGCGTTTGACGGCGCTGGTCAGCCACCGGCGCTGGCCCCGTTTGATGGCCAGAGCCAGATTTTCCTCGATGGTCAGGCCTTCACAGGTGCCGGCCAGTGGATCCTGGAACACCCGGGCCACACGGTGCGCGCGCTTGTGGGTGGGCAGCCTGGTCACATCCTGGCCGTCCACCTCGATGCGGCCACTGTCGACGATGACTTCACCGGCCAGCGCGTTCAGGAAGGTGGACTTGCCGGCGCCGTTGCTGCCGATCACGGTCACGAATTCGCCCTGGTTGACGGTCAGGCTCATGCCCCGCAGGGCCGGGTTCTCCAGGGGTGTGCCCTGGCCGAAGGTAAGCTCGAGATTCTCTGCACTGATCATGTCGCGCTCCTTCAGGCCTTGTTGCGGGTCATTCGAGCTTGCAGCTTGGTGCGGAAGCCGGGCAGCACGATGGCCAGGGTCACCAGTACGGCGGTGATCAGGTTCAGGTCCTGGGCCTGCAGACCCAGCATGTCGGCGTTAAGGGCAAAGGCGATGGCCAGGCGGTAGACGATGGCTCCCACCACGCAGGCAATCAGTGCCCGCAGCACACTCGTGGGTGTGACCAGGGCTTCACCGCCGATCAGTGACGCCAGGCCGATCACAATCACCCCCACGCCCATGGTGACATCGGCAGCGCCCTGGCTCTGGGCAAAAAGGGCACCGGCCATGCCCACCAGGCCGTTGGACAGGGCCACACCCAGGATGATCATGCCGCCGGTGGCAATGCCCTGGGCCCGGGCCATGCGTGGGTTGGCGCCGGTGGCCCGCATGGACAGGCCAACCTCGGACTTCATGAAGCGCCACAGCAATACCAGAACCACCACGGCGACCACCAGGAACAGGGCCACGGGGGCCATGTAGTAGTTTTCCGGGGAGAACTGGTTTTCCCACCAGGTGACCACGGTTCCTTCATACAGCAGCGCCAGGTTGGGGCTGCCCATGATGCGCAGGTTCACGGAGTAGAGCGCAATCATGGTGAGGATGGAGGCCAGCAGGTTGAGAATATTCAGCTTGACGTTCAGTAGCGCGGTCACAGCACCGGCGGCCATGCCGGCGAATACGGCCATCAGGGTGGCCAGCCAGGGGTTCCAGCCGCCGAGGATCAGTACGGCGGCGACGGCGGCACCCAGGGGGAAGCTGCCGTCCACGGTCAGGTCCGGAAAGTCCAGCACCCGGAAGGAGATGTAGATACCGAAGGCCACCAGACCATAGATAAGGCCGGTCTCCAGGGCACCGAAAAAGGCGATTTGACTAAGCATGAGCAGGGTTCGCTGAGGCCTGGTGCAGGCCCGGCAGTGAAAGCCGGGCCCCGGGGATTTACTCGCTGCCGATAACTTTGGCGGCTTCGGAGATCAGGTCGTCGTCCAGGGTGATGCCCATTTTTTCGGCGGCACCCGGGTTCACGAACAGTTCCAGCTGGTCAACGGTTTCCACCGCAATATCGGCCGGGGCGGTGCCTTCCAGGATGCGCGCAACCATGCTACCGGTCTGGCGACCCAGGTCGTAGTAGTCAAAGCCCATGGCAGCGACGGCGCCGCGCTCGACGGTGGCGGTATCAGCGGCAAATACGGGGATTTTGGCGCGCTCGCCAACAGAGATCACGGCCTCGGCGGCACTGATCACGGTGTTGTCGGTGGTCAGGTAGATGGCATCGACCTTGCCGGACAGGGAGCGTGCGGCGCCGAGCACTTCGGAGGTCTTGGTGGCGGCGGCTTTCTCAAGGGTCAGCCCGCGCTTTTCCAGGGTCTCTTCCAGCATCTCGACCAGGGCCACGGCATTGGCTTCGCCGGGGTTGTATACGGTGCCGATGGTTTTGGCCTCCGGTACCACCCGCAGCAGCATGTCCATGTGGCGCTCCAGCGGCAGCATGTCGCTGACACCGGTTATGTTGCGGCCGGGGGCTTCGAGGCTTTCCACCAGTTTGGCGCCCACCGGGTCGGTAACGGCGGAGAACACTACCGGCAGGTTGCGGGTGGCGGCGGCCATGGTCTGGGCGGACGGGGTGGCAATGGCCACGATCACGTCGGGCTGTTCGCCGGCAAACTTGCGGGCGATCTGGGCGGCGATGGCGGAGTTGCCCTGGGCGCTTTCGTGCATCAGGGTCAGGTTGGTGCCTTCTTCATATCCCTGTGCGGCCAGTTCATCCTTGACGCCCTGATGGACGGCATCCAGCGCGGGATGCTCTACAATCTGGGTGATGGCAACGGTCTTGCCTTGCTCTGCCTGGGCCAGACCGAACCCGGTCAGCAGCAGGGCGGTTGCCAGAATTCGCAGAAAAATCTTGGCCATGAGCCATTTCTCCAGAACATATGTGGGGGATTATGAGGCACGGCGTTGCCGGGCCGGCTGAAAAAGAAGGCGGGAGTTTATCACAGGGCCATCGGTTTTGCGCAGCTTCGGGTACCCCGGTGTTATCCCCTGCATGGGCCCGGAGCGTGCAGAAACGGATGCCAACGGATTGTGGATATGTAAACGTTATCTGCAACACGCTTTGACGGCCATGGCCAAGATGCAATAGTCTTCTGTTAATCCGGTGACCAGTTTCGGAAATTTCAACGATAACAACAAACAGGCGCGGCCCATGATGGCGAGGGCGCCTCTCAGCCAGAGGTCTTAGGGAAGACGCATGAGTACACAACAAAAATTACCGCTAGACATGATTTATCACTGGGAGACGGCCCGCGCGGAGCAGGTCTACATGACCCAGCCCCTCAGCAACGGCGACGTTACCGAGTACACCTGGCGCAGGGCAGTGGGGGAAGCCCGTCGCATGGCCACCTACCTGAAATCCCTCGATCTGCCGGAGAAGAGCCGTATTGGCATCGTCTCCAAGAACTGCGCCCACTGGCTCATGTCTGACTGGGCCATCTGGATGGCGGGCCATGTGTCGGTACCGCTGTACCCGACCCTGAATGCGGATACCGTCAGTTATATCATCGAACACGCCGAGATCCCGGTACTGTTCGTGGGCAAACTGGACGACTGGGAGTCCATGAAGCCGGGGGTGCCGGATTCCGTGCACTGCATTACCTATCCTCTGAGCCCGTCCACCAACTTCAAGACCTGGGATGACATCGTGGCGGAGCACCCGCCCATGTCCGAAAATACCCGGCGCGATCCCGATGAACTGGCCACCATTGTTTACACCTCCGGCAGTACCGGCCGGCCCAAGGGCGTGATGCTCAGCTTTGCCAACCTGGCCTACGCTGCCACCGGTGCCGCCGACCGGCTGGAAGTCACCAGCGAGGACCGTTACCTGTCCTATCTGCCCCTGGCTCACGTTTTCGAGCGCTATGTGGGTGAGCTGACGTCCATGAACAAGGGCTTCCATCTGTATTTTGCCAACAACCTGGACACCTTTGTCGAGGACCTGCAGCGTTGCGAGCCCACCCTGTTCATCGCCGTGCCCCGTATCTGGACCAAGTTTCAGCATGGTGTGTTCGAGAAGATGCCCAGGGAGAAGCTGGAGAAGCTGCTGAAGATCCCGCTGCTCAACCGCATCATCAAGAAGAAGATTCTCACCAACCTGGGCCTGCAGCACGTGCGCTACGCCGGCTCCGGCTCGGCGCCCCTGTCGCACGATATCCTGGAATGGTATCGCAATCTGGGGCTGGAACTGCTGGAAGGTTATGGCATGTCCGAGAACATTGCCTACTCCCACACCACCCAGCCGGGCCGGGCACGTACCGGCTACGTGGGTGAGGCGCTGCCCGGGGTGGAGTGCAAGATCGGCGACCATGGCGAGGTGCTGGTGAAGAGCCCGGCCACGATGATGGGCTACTACAAGGATGAGGAGCGCACTAAAGAGGCCTTCACCGAGGACGGCTTCCTGCGTACCGGTGATGTGGGCGAGATTGACGAGCTGGGCCGGCTGCGGCTGACTGGCCGCCTGAAGGAAATCTTCAAGACCAGCAAGGGTAAGTACGTGGCACCGGCCCCCATCGAAAACAAGCTGATGCGGGATGACCATATCGAGGCGGTGTGCGTGTCTGGCGAAAACCAGGTGTCACCGTTCTGTCTGGTCATGCTGTCGGAGGCAGCCCAGGAGAAACGGGACGACCCGGAATTCCGCAAGGAGCTGGAAAAGAACTTTACGGAACTGCTCAAGGACGTCAACCAGACTCTGGACCCTCACGAGCACCTGCGTTTCATGGTGGTGGTGGACGAGCCCTGGACCATCGAGAATGACTTCCTGACCCCGACCATGAAGCTCAAGCGCAACGTGGTGGAGGATGCCTACCGCAAGAAGGTGGACGACTGGTATGCTCAGGAAAAGACCATAATCTGGGAGTAGCCCGGCTGCACCGGTCGCCGTGTCTCGCTGGCCGGCGATCGAATCAATTCCCGGAAACCGATCCCCCGGGGGGTCGGTTTTTGTGTTTCTGAGGGATACCTGTCATGAGTCGCCTGGACGATTTTCAGCAACGCATTCACGACGTCATTCCGTTGACCCATGCCATGGGCACGGAATTGCTGCACTACGATGGTCGGCAGTTGCTGGTGGGGGCACCACTGGCGCCCAACAGCAACCACCAGGGCACCGGCTTTGGTGGTGCGGTCTACTCGGTCGCGGTACTGGCCGCGTGGGTTCTGATCGAGCTGGCCGTGGAAGACGCGGCAGTGGACGGCACGGTGGTGATCCAGAGCGGCAGCATGGACTACGGCCAGCCGGTGGACAGCGATTTTTTCGCCATCTGCCAGTTGCCGGAGCCGGCCGAATGGGAGCGCTTCCTGACCATGCTCAAGCGGCGCGGGCGCGCCAGGGTTGCCCTCAAATCCGGGCTTTATTGTGGCACCCCCGGGCTGGAACCGGAGGGGCCGGCAGCCGCCTTCTTCGAGGGGCGGTTTGTGGTCAGGGCCCGGTAGGGCGGAGCGTTTTACTGCTGACTGTAGGCCCGGGCCGAGCCGATGGAACGGCTCATCAGGATGATCGGCACAATGCCTGCCAGCACAATGATCAGCGCGGGCAGGGCGCTGATGCCCAGCAGTTCGTCGGAGGCGTACTGGTACACATGGGTAGCCAGGGTGTCGAAGTTGAACGGCCGCAGGATCAGGGTAGCCGGCAGTTCCTTCATGCAATCGACGAATACCACCAGCGCTGCCGTCAGCATGGTGCCCCGCAGCATCGGCAGGTGAACCTGCAGCAGTGTGGCGGTGGTGCTTTTGCCCAGTGAGCGGGCGGCCATGTCCATGCTGGGGGTGATTTTCTGCAGCCCGCTTTCCAGACTGCCGGCGGATACCGCCAGGAACCTCACCGTGTAGGCGAACACCAGGGCGAAGGCCGTGCCGCTGAGCAGCAGGCCGGTACTGACTCCGAACCAGTCCCGCATCCAGGCATCGATCTGGTTGTCGAACGCTGCCATGGGCACGATCACGCCCACCGCCAGCACCGCGCCGGGCATGGCATAGCCCAGGCTCGACAGGCGCATCATCACCTGCATGGGTCTGGTGTCGTGAAGCCGGCGGCTGTAGGCCAGGGTCAGGCCGATGATCAGCGTGGCGAAGGCGGCGGCGGTAGACAGGAACAGACTGTTAAGGGTGATCTCCACAAACCCCGTGGACCAGCTCTGGTCAAAATAGATGACCGCATAGCGCGCCAGTACCAGGGCCGGCACCACAAAACCGAGCACGATGGGCGTGGCGCAGGTAAGCACGCAGATCCACTGGCGCGGGCGGCTCATGGTGAAGCGATGGATGGGCGCGCGGTTGTCGCGGGCGGCGTACTGTTGCTGGCGCCGGCGTGAATAACGCTCCAGGGTCACCAGAATCACCACGAAGGTGAGCATCACCATGGCGATCTGTGCCGCCCCGCCCAGGTTGCCCAGGTTCATCCAGGTGTCGAACAGGCCGGCGGTCAGCGTTTGCACGGCAAAGAAATCCACGGTGCCGAAATCGTTGAGGGTTTCCATCAGCACCAGTGACAGGCCCACGGCAATGGCAGGGCGGGCAATGGGCAGTACCACCCGGAAAAAAGTGCTCAGGGCGGAATGGCCGAGGCTGCGGCTGACCGAGAACAGCGACGGCGACTGCTCCAGGAACGCCGCCCGGGCCAGCAGGTAAACATAGGGATACAGCACCAGCCCCAGCATCAGGGTGGCGCCCCAGAGACTGCGGATCTCCGGGAACCAGTAGTCCTGGGCGTTCTGCCAGCCAAACCAGTCACGCATCGCGCCCTGCACCGGGCCGGCGTATTGCAGGATGTCGGTGTACACGTAGGCGATGACGTAGGCAGGCACGGCAAAGGGCAGCAGCAGCGCCCACTGAAACATCTTGCGCCCGGGAAATTCGCACATGGTGACGGCCCAGGCAGTGGACAGGCCGATCGCCAGGGTCAGGGCCGACACACCCACCATCAGGATCAGCGTGGTGCCTATATAGCGGGGCAGGGTGGTATTGATCAGGTGTGGCCAGATGTTTTCATCCGGAAACAGGGCCAGCCAGGCCACGGATAAAACCGGCAGCGCCACAATGGCGGTAATGGCGATGGCGGCGAACAGCCAGCGGCTGGAGGTACGGCGCGGCGTCAGGGGGGATGGAGTGGCCGGTTGCTCAATGACGTCCGCCTGGTTCATGGCAATCCTGTTCGGTGGCAAAGGGCGGGAGTGTAACCAGCGGTTGTACCCGCTTCAATACGCGACTGAATTCCAATGGCCGGAACGAACGATGCCGGAGCTCCGTCAGGAGGCTCCGGCACTGGATATTGGCCCTGTGGATCAGTTGTCGTAATCGACCCGGTCAACCATGCGAACGGCCTTGTCGGCATTGTCCGCGATTTCCTGCAGCGACAGGGTATCGGCGTTCAGCTCGCCCCACTCGGCCACGATACCGGTGGGTGAAACCTCCGGGTTGGCCGGGAATTCGGAGTTGGCCTCGGCGTAGATCTGCTGGGCTTCGTCACTGGACAGGAATTCCATCAGCTCAATGGCATTTTCCCGGTTCGGCGCACTGTTGGTCAGCGCGATGCCGCTGATGTTGACGTGTGTGCCCCGGCCTTCGTCATTGGGGAACACGATGCGAACCTGCTCGGCAATCGGGCGTTGCTCTTCGTCCTGCAGCATTACGCCGTAGTAGTAGCTGTTGCCGATGGCCACGTCGCACACACCCTCGGTGACAGCGCGGATCTGGTCACGGTCGCCGCCCTGGGGCTTGCGGGCCAGGTTGTTCTTCAGGCCCTGCAGCCATTCTTCCGCCTGCTCCTCGCCGTGGTGGGCGATCATGGAGGAGAACAGGGCAATGTTGTAGGGGTGCTTGCCGCTACGGGTGCAGATGCGACCTTCCCATTCCGGATCGGCCAGTTCCTCGTAGGTGGTGATCTCGCCCTCCTCGACGCGGTCCCGGGAGGTAAAGATCATCCGGCCCCGGGTGGTCAGAGCGAACCACTTGCCGTCCGGGTGGCGCAGGTTCTCCGGAATGTTCTCTTCCAGGGTCTCGTTGTCTACCGGTGCGGTCAGGTCCCGCTCGACCAGTTCAGAGATGCGGGAGATGTCTACGGTCATGACCACGTCGGCCGGGCTGTTACGGCCTTCCCGGTCCAGTCGCTCCGCCAGACCTTTTTTGGCGAAGACGACATTGGTCTCAATACCGGTTTCGTCGGTAAACGCGTCAAGCAGCGGCTTGAGCAGGAATTCCTGGCGGTAGGAATAGATGTTGACTTCGCCGCTGGCGGCAGCGGCGAACGGGGTGAGGGCAACGGTGCAGGCAGTGGCGAGTGCGGCCAGACGTAATTTCATGCTTACTGTCCTTATGTCAAAAGTGAGAAACGAATGTATTCTCGTTCGCAGACGGGAAAGTGTCAATGTCTGTGAAAAAGATTGTCCGATCGCCGGTTTTCAGACATGGGACCCTGTTTTTCAGGCTATTTTCCGGTTAGCTTGCAGACATTACAGAACAAACCGGGTCTGATGGCTGATCCATATCAAACGGGAAGCGCGATGCAGACGAACAGACGTGAACACATGCGTACCGCCCTGAATGCCAGGGTCAGGGTGGTGCATGATTCTCTCGGCGAGGGAGTTTTCTCCACCAGGGACATTTCCGATGGCGGTATTTTCGTGGTCGTGGAAGACGGCGGTTTTGCCCCGGACATCGGGGATGTGGTGACGGTTCAGGTGCAGGGATTGCCGGTACCGGCGCCGGAGCTGACCATGGTGGTCGTGCGCAAGAGTCCGGACGGGTTCGGTCTGCAGTTTGCGGATGAATGATCCTGATATAGCAGGGTTTTTGCGCGGCCTGACTAAATACTGGACAGTTTGTGATGTTTGTCACAGTATTACGATGTGTTGCAGAAGGACAATATACGTAACCAAATGTGGTATTCCGGTTACTCTTCTACATATATTTGTAATGGAATAACGACACGGAGGCGACGACAATGGATGTTGTCAAAGAACGTTCAGGGCAGAGGTGGAAAGTGGGAGTATCCCGGAACAAGGTTTACACGCAGGACCTCGAGGTGGGCATGTTCGTGTCTGACCTCGACAAGCCGTGGCACCTGACGCCCTTCCCCATCCAGGGTTTCCATATCCGCTCTCAGGAAGACATCCGGGCACTGATCTCTCATTGCCGCTGGGTCATGGTGGATGTGGCCGAGGGCCGCGACAGCCTGGAATATGATCAGACGGGGGCTCCCAGCTTCGCCCGCCGCACCAGCCGCAAGGCCAGCCCCGGGGAAGTGGTTCAGCTTCCGCCCATCCAGATCAAGCGTCCGGTCAATCACGATACCCGGCGCTCGCTGAAGCGGGAACTTCGTGCCAGTGGCTCGTTGCTGGTATCGGCAGAGGACGCGGTGCGCAAGGTGGCGGGCAGCCTGCGCAATGACATGGTGCCGGAGCTGCGCCCGGTCACCAAGGTGGCGCGGCAGATGACCGCCAGTGTAATCCGCAACCCGGATGCTCTGTTATGGCTGGCACGGGTTCGCCGTCATGACGACTATACCTATCAGCATTCCCTCAAGTCGGCGGTCTGGTCTCTGGTGCTGGGCCGGCACCTGGGTCTGGACGAACAACTGCTGACTACCCTGGCCACCGGGTGCCTGCTGGCCCATGTGGGCAAGGCGGAGCTGCCCCGGGAACTGCTGGCCAACGAATTACAGCTGGACCCCGGGCAGTATCGTGAGTTCCGTACCTATGTGGAACGGGGTGCGCGCCGGCTGGAAGAGGCCGGTGTGCCCCGGGGCGTGGTTGCGGTGGTGCGCGGACACCGTGAGCGACACAATGGCTCGGGCTTTCCGGCCGGTGTCCGGGGCGACCGTATTCCCTTGCTGGCCAAGATCGCCGGTCTGGTGGATTACTACGAGTCGTTGATTGCACCCCGGGCAAACTACCAGCCACTGTCGCCGGCCCAGGCGGTCAGCCAGCTGTTCGAGCTGCGCAATGTGGAATTTCAGGAAGACCTGGTGGAGCAATTCATCCAGTCTGTAGGCATCTATCCCATTGGTACCCTGGTGCAACTCAGCAACGGCCAGCGGGGTGTGGTGGTTTCCCATTCACCCAGGCGCCGGCTGATGCCGAAGGTCATGCTGATGACCGATACCCGTCAGCAACCCCTGAAAGCGGCGAAAATGGTCAACCTGGCCACCTGCAATGAAGGTCGTCGGCTGGACGAATCTCTGCGTGTGCAAGGTTGCCTGCCTAACGATACCGACGGCCTGGATCCGTCCCGGTATGACGTTACGGGTGCGGAATCCCGCTGGAACCTGCGCCGGCTCGTGGGTGCCTGAAACCGCTCGGTAAACCAGCTGATATCACCAGCTGTCAGCCTTATACCATCCGCTGCCTGTCGCCCTGGCCGGGCACACCCTTGATTTTTCCCCGTGTTGTCGCAAGATATAGCGCTTTCGCGCGCTACATTCCCCATTCGGACAACGCCATGACCAGCCAGACCAGCGAGCAAGATCCTCCCGTGTGGGCCCTGGAGATCGAGGGGCTCAGAAAACGTTACGGCAGCGGATTTGAAGCCCTCAAGGGTATCGATCTGCACGTGCGGGAAGGGGACTTTTTCGCTCTGCTGGGCCCCAACGGGGCCGGTAAATCCACCACCCTGGGGATTGTCTGCTCGCTGGTGAACAAGTCCTCCGGTAGCGTCCGGGTGTTCGGTCACGACATTGATACCGACCTGGCCGCGGCCAAGTTGAATCTCGGCGTGGTGCCCCAGGAGTTCAATTTCAGCCAGTTCGAGAAGGTGTTCGACATTGTCACCACCCAGGCTGGCTATTACGGTATTCCACTGCGCAAGGCAAAGGAGTCGGCGGAGTATTACCTGAAAAAGCTGGGGCTGTGGGACAAGCAGGACGTTCCGGCGCGCATGCTGTCCGGCGGCATGAAGCGTCGTCTGATGATTGCCCGGGCGCTGGTCCACAACCCCAGGCTGCTGATTCTGGATGAGCCTACGGCGGGGGTGGACATCGAACTGCGCCGTTCCATGTGGACCTTTCTGGAAGAGATGAACCGCAACGGCACCACCATTATTCTCACCACGCACTACCTGGAGGAAGCGGAAGCCCTGTGCCGGAATATCGCCATCATCGACCAGGGCCGGATTCTCCGCCATACCAGCAAGAAGGACCTGCTGTCCCAGTTGCACGTGGAAACCTTTGTGATGGACACCGACCAGACGCTGACCACGGCGCCGGAACTGGATGGCTTCGCCACCCGCCTGGATAGCGAGGGTGCGCTGGAAGTGGAGGTGGTGAAAAGCCAGGGCCTGAACGGCGTCTTCGCCCAGCTCGATAGCCTGGGTATCCGGGTGCTGAGCATGAGAACCAAATCCAACCGGCTGGAGGAGCTATTCCTGCACATGGTGGAAGAAAATGCCCGCCAGACGGAGGTGAGCCAATGAACCCGGCAGCCATCTTCACGGCGTTTCTGACCATTGTGATCCGCGAGGTACGCCGGTTCACCCGGATCTGGCCGCAGACCATGCTGCCTCCGGCAGTCACCATGACCCTGTATTTCGTCATTTTCGGTAACCTCATCGGCTCCCGCATCGGCTCCATGGGCGGTTTCGACTATATGGCTTTTATCGTGCCCGGGCTGATCATGATGTCGGTCATTACAAGCTCCTACGCCAACGTGGTGTCGTCTTTCTTTAGCATGAAGTTCCAGCACAGCATCGAGGAGCTGCTGGTGTCACCCACGCCAAACTGGACCATTCTGGCCGGTTATGTAGCGGGCGGCATGGTGCGTGGGCTTGGCGTCGGGCTGATCGTGACGCTGCTGTCGCTGGCCTTCACCCGCCTGCAGATCCACTATCTGCCGATGGTGATATTGACCGTTTTCCTGACCTCGGCACTGTTTGCCCTGGGCGGCTTTATCAACGCCATGCTGGCCACCAAGTTCGATGATATTTCCATCGTGCCGACCTTCATCCTGACACCGCTCACCTATCTGGGCGGGGTGTTCTATTCCATCGACATGCTGCCGGGGTTCTGGCAGGGCGTATCCATGATCAACCCGATCCTGTATATGGTAAACGCCTTCCGTTATGGCATCCTCGGGGTCTCGGATGTGAATCCCTATATCGCGCTGGGCATGATCCTGGTGTTTATCGTTATCCTGTCCGTGGTGTCCCTGCGCATGCTGCAACGGGGCAAGGGCATCCGCCACTGAGGAACTGTCATGGCACTCGATCACGCTCCGCTGGGCAAGTCCAGCGACTACCCCGAGCATTATGCGCCGGAGCTGCTGTTTCCGGTGCCGCGGGATGACAACCGTCGCCGGATTGCCCTGGAGGATGGCCGCTGGCCCTGGTTCGGGGAAGATCTGTGGCAGGCCTGGGAGTTGTCCTGGCTGCGCCCGTCCGGCGTGCCCGAGGTGGCGTGGGGCGAGTTCCGGCTGCCGGCGGCATCGCCCAGCCTGATCGAGTCCAAGTCCCTGAAGCTGTACCTGAACTCCTTTAACCAGGAAGTTTTCTCGTCCCACGATCAGGTGCAGGACACCATCCAGCGGGATCTGTCCAGCGCCTGCGGCGCCCACGTTGGGGTGATGCTGTTCAGCGTCGACCGGGGCATGATGGCCGCTGGTCGCCCGGAGGGTGCGATACTGATTGATGACGAGCCGGTGGAGGATGTGGGCTATGTTTATTGCCCGGAAGTGCTGGCGGCGGACGGCGACACGGTGAGCGAAAGCCTGTGCTCACACCTGCTGAAGAGCAATTGCCCGGTGACCGGTCAGCCGGACTGGGGAACCCTGCAGGTGGATTACACCGGGCCGGCCATTAACCGGGCTTCGCTGTTGCGCTACGTGGTGGGCTTCCGCCAGAAGCAGGATTTCCACGAGCATTGCGTGGAAACGGTATTCACCGACCTGATGAAGGCCTGTCAGCCCGACCATTTGACGGTGAGCGCCCGGTATACCCGCCGTGGCGGGCTGGATATCAATCCCTGGCGCAGTACCGACCCGGGCGAAGCTCCGAGACTGCGGCTGGTCCGGCAGTAATCGACCAGGACGGGGCTCGCGGCCTATACCCCGTGGCGCAGTTCTGCCGGGCATGGCCCTAGCGGTCAGCCTCCTCGTCCCTCAGCCGGTCGGCGGCCTCTTCCAGGGCTTCCAGAATGGACCGGCGGTCACGGTCGCAGATATTCCCGGAATCCAGGTACATGGCGAAGCCGGCGTGCTCATGCTCCACAAAGCTGCGGTTGGGGCCCAGGTCGCGGCGGAAATCGATTACCTCATAGATGGAGACCGGACGGCCAAAGCCCTTGACGGTGATCTCCCCCTTGTCCCGGCACATGATTCGCTCCTTGATCAGCGAGAAGGTCTCGTAGGAGACCAGGATCTGCCCGGGCTCGGCAAGCTGCTCCAGGCGGCTGGCCAGGTTTACTTCCTTGCCGATGATGGTGTAATCCATGCGGTTTTCCGCGCCGAAGTTGCCCACCGTGACGAAGCCGGAGCTGATGCCCATGCGGATTTCCAGAGGGGTGCGGATGCCCTGACTGCGCCAGCGCTGGCGCATGATCTTCATGTGGTTACGCATGTCCACCGCCATGGAGACACAGGCCAGGGCGTCTTCCTTCTGGCCCCTTGAGGAGGGATCACCGAAGAAGATCATGATGGAATCGCCCACAAACTTGTCGATGGTGCCGCCGTACTTCAGGGCCACTTCCGACATCTCGTTGAAATAGTGGTTGAGTAGCTCGGTCAGCGCCTCCGGTTCCATTTCCTCCGACAGGTCGGTAAAACCCTTGATGTCGGAGAAGAAAACACTCAGCTTCTTGCGTCGTGTTTCCAGCCGCACGTCCCGCTCACCGGTAAAGATGGACTGCCAGACCTGGGGTGACAGGTACTTGGAAAGCTTGTCAGACAGGGCGATGGACTGCTCCCGCTGCTTCTGGATCTGGGTCTTGGCGGACAGCAGGATGCGGGCCTGCTGGTGGGTGTAATAGGCGGTCACGCAGATATAGATACCCACCCCCACCAGCGATACTACACTGGTCAGCAGCGGCGTACTGAAGTCGGTGGTCAGCCCCAGCAGGCCCACCATCAGTCCCGCCGCGGCCCCCAGCAACAGCGTGCCGTAGAACCACAGATACAGCCCGCCAACAATCAGGCAACTGAACATCAGCTGCAGCCCCATGGCCAGTGAGGGCACCGGTGTCAGGCCGGTCAGGCCAATGACGGAACCAATAACAATACATTCCACCAGCAGCATGTATTGACGGATTCGGGGCTCCCGGCCGGCGCCGATAGAGCGGCTGACAAACATCACGGTATGGGGCCAGACAGCGCCGGCGGCCAGCAGCCACAACAGGTTCTGGTCGAAGATGCCATCGATGACGCCGGCAATGAGTATGCCGCAGACAGCCGCGCTGCCAAGCACACGGCCGTTGAAATCGGGCAGGGGAGGAATGGCCTGTGGCGTGTCCTGTAGCGATGTATCCGTAGTGGACTTGTGGTCGGAATCCGACGTGCTCGCGTAGCCTGACATGCTCCTTCCTTATGGGAGGATGAGGGAGATGATTCAGTGTTGTCATTTTCGGTGGCGGCGGTTAGGGTTCCTGCGATAAACCGCGCTGAATCCAGCGTTCGAGATTACCAGCAAAGCTACGGGCGGACAACGCGCTGCTGCGCCCCTGACACGGAGATGGCGTTTGACCATGAACACAGTAACCAGGGCAATTCTTGACCGCAGTTCCGAACCGCGGCTGCGGGCGCCAGCTCCCCCGAAAGCGGTGCTGGACCTTGCCCTTGCCTGTGCAGCGAGGGCACCGGACCATGCTCTGCTGCGGCCCTGGCGATACCTGGTGGTTGAAGGCGATGGCCTGCAGCATCTGGGGGATCTGTTCGCGGCAAGCGCATCGGCAGACGCCACCGAAGCCCAGCGGGACAAGCTGCGCAAGTCACCGTTGCGGGCACCGATGGTGCTGGTGGCCGTGGCCTCGCCGGTCAGTCACCCGAAGGTGCCGGCCCATGAACAGGCGTATTCCTGTGCCGCCGCGACCGCCTACCTGGAGCTGGCGCTGCAGGCCGAGGGATTCGGGGCCATGTGGCGTACCGGTGCTGTGGCCGAGAGCACGGTTGTACGCGAAGGCCTGGGGCTGTCCGCGAACGAGTCCATCGTCGGCTTTATCTACACGGGCACGGTGGACACTCGCAAACCGGCGGTACCGCGGCCGGAAGTGGCCGAATTCACCTCGAACTGGCCCGGCTGATCCGGCGCTTCCGGAACGACGGCAAGCCAAGGGAAAAGGCTTGCCGCACAGACCTTTCTCTCCTGCTGCAATGTCTGTCTCTGTTTCTGACAGATCAACCTATCTATCTGAAAACCCGCCAATAAAATAATTATTACAAGCCTGGCATCCTGATTGCTTTGTTACTTGCAAACGTTCCCTGACCGGCAAAAGCGGCAGGGAGATGCAGTTACTGGAGGCAACATGGCGATCAGCTTCGACAACGCACTGGGTATTCACGAACAGGCACTGGTTGCCCGCAGTCAACGGGCGGAAGTGCTGGCAAATAACCTGGCCAACGCGGATACCCCCGGCTTCAAGGCCCGGGATGTGGATTTCCAGGCCATGCTCGACAAGGCCACTGAAGCCTCGCAAGGGATGTCCATGGAGCGCACACACCAGTCGCACATGGATGTGTCGGCGGGTGCCGGGTCTTCCAACGAGCTGTTATATCGCCTTCCACACCAGCCGTCCATTGACGGTAATACCGTGGATGCCCAGCAGGAACAGACCCGGTTCATGCGTAATGCCATGGATTTCCAGGCCAGTTTCCAGTTTCTGAACAGCAAGTTTTCCGGCCTGAGCAAGGCCATCACGGGCCAGTGAGCCGGCCCCTGGTCTAGAGGAGAATAGATATGTCCCTGGGAAGCATTTTTGATATCGCCGGCTCTGGCATGACGGCACAGCAGCTACGGCTGAATACCACCGCATCGAACATTGCCAATGCGGAAACCGCCAGTTCCAGTACCGACCAGACCTACCGGGCACGAAAGCCAGTATTTTCGGCCATGCAGCAGCAGATGCTGAACCCGGACCAGGCCAGTGGCCATTTCGCCTTTGGCGAGGGTAATGGCGCGGGCGTCAGCGTGGACGGGGTTGTGGAGAGTCAGGAAGAGCTGCAGATGCGCTACGAGCCTCACCATCCCGCCGCCAATGAAGAGGGTTATGTTTACTACCCCAATGTGAACGTGGTGGAAGAAATGGCGGACATGATGTCGTCTTCACGCAGCTTCCAGATGAATGTGGACGTGATGAACGCTGCCAAATCCATGATGCAGCGGGTGCTGACGCTGGGACAGCAGTAAGCGGCCAGTGATTCTTGTTCGGGGATTTGACCAATGAGCATAGTAAATACCACCAACGCAACCACGGACGTGCTGGCGGAGTTCCGCGCGAAGCAGGACTCCAAGGCGACCGGCAGCGACGATCTGGGAAAGAACGAGTTCATGGAGCTGATGATTGCCCAGCTCAAGAACCAGAATCCGCTGGAGCCCAAGGGCAACGGCGAGTTCATTGCCGACCTGGCCCAGTTCAGCTCGCTGGAAGAGATGCAGAGCCTGAATTCTTCGGTGGACAGTGTGGTGGGCGAGTTCCGCTCCACCCAGGCCCTGCAGGCATCGGCCATGGTGGGCAAGAGCGTTTTGGCACCGGCCAACTTCGGCATTCTCGACCAGAGCGGCCAGATGCAGGGTGCGGTTAATGTGCCCTCCAGCACCGGCGGGCTGCGGATCAATATCGAGAACGCCTCCGGGGAGATGGTCCGGCAACTGGATCTGGGGCAGGCTGCCGCAGGCCAGCAGGAATTCACCTGGGACGGCAAGGACGGTAACGGCAACGCCTTGCCGCCCGGGAAATATTACGTCGCCGCCCAGGGCAGTTATCCGGATGGCAACGAACAGCTGCAGACCATGATGAGCGCCAATGTGGACAGTGTGTCCCTGGGGCAGGGCGGCAGTATCACCCTGAACCTGGCCGGCATGGGCTCACTGCCCCTGTCTGAAGTTCAGCAAATCAACTGAGTGAGGTAAACCATGGCATTTAATATCGGACTCAGCGGCCTGCGCGCCTCACAAGTGGATCTCGATGTCACCGGCAACAACATCTCCAACGCCAGTACTGTGGGCTTCAAGGGCAGTCAGGCCCAGTTCGGCGACCTGTATTCCAGCGGCTTCCTGAGCTCAGGCGATATGTCGGTGGGTAGCGGCGTCAAGGTACAGGACGTCAAGCAGAGCTTCGGACAGGGCAGCATCAGCGGCACCCAGAATGGCCTGGACATGGCCATCGACGGGGACGGCTTCTTCGTGCTGAACAACAACGGCCAGGTGCAGTATTCCCGGGCCGGACAGTTCAGTATCGATAAGGAGGGGTTTGTTACCAACAACCAGTCCATGCGGGTACAGGGTTACCAGGCGGACGACGATGGCAACCTGAGCGGGGTCCGGGGGGATCTGCAGATTGATTCCGATAACCTGGCGCCCCAGCGTACCACCCGTTTCGATTCGGAACTGAACCTGGATTCCCGGGAGTCGGTGTTGGAGGTGGTCAAGCAGACCTTTGCCAACCCTTTTACCGATCCCAGCGATCCTCCGGCAGGTCTTGGTGCCGACGAGACCCTGAGCTTCAGCTACCCGGACGGTCGTAAGGTTGATGCGGAGTTCCTGGCCGGTGACCGTGCCCGTAAAATTGCTGAACAACTGAACGAGTTGAGTGATGTCAGCGCCTCCGCTCGCACCCAGCTTGACATTCCCAGCGGCTCAGGGGCAATCAACCCGGACAAAAACTATCAGATCATGGGGGAAACTTTTTCAATCCCGGGAGCTGCTGACGGAATAAACACTGACGCCGAGGCCCGGGACTGGCTCCAGGATGCCATTAACGATTCGCCGCTGAATACCTTGAATGCGACATCCCAGGGCGACTCCGGCATGCGCCTGATCGATAGCCGTGGCAATGAATTACTGATGGCCGAAGTGGATGATGCCGGAGTCGAAGTCACTGGCGGCTTCAAGGAATATGGCGAAGAATCCATCACTCAGATCAGCCTGGGTCAGGGTATCGACGTCGCTTCCGATGCTGCGGGTACTTCCCCGATACTGGGCGCCGATACTCCGGTCACTACCCGGACCAATACCTTCAGCCCGGATGACCAGCGGACTTACAACCACGCTACGTCTTCCACGATTTATGACAGTCTTGGCAACCCCCATACCATGACCCAGTACTTCGTGAAGGAGCCGGTTACCGGTGGCGACAGTGTCTGGGCCATGTACGTCCAGATCGACGACGAGGACGTGGGTGATCCGCCCTTTACGACCGGTGAGCCTACCCGAGCCCGTTATGAAATGGAGTTCAACAGTGATGGCTCTATCGCGTCGGTGGATGGCGATCCTGACGGGCAGATTCTGATTTCCAACTGGACGCCGAAGGATGACTCTGGTCAGCCCAATGGTGCTGATGGTCCGTTGCCGATCGCAGATGGCGGCCAACTACCTATTTCCGATCCGCCTGTGTCCTCGAACTTCATGCTTGATGTTAACGAAACCACACAGTATGGCTCATCTTTCGGGGTGGTCGACCAGCAGCAGAACGGCTACACCACCGGTCGGCTCTCGGGTCTGGACGTTTCCGGGGAGGGGGTGATCTTCGCCCGCTACTCCAACGGCCAGTCCCAGAACCTGGGGCAGGTGGCTTTGGCAAGCTTTGCCAACACCGATGGACTGTCTCCGGTAGGCGACACCAACTGGGTGGAAACCTTCGAGTCCGGTCAGCCGATCTATGGTCAACCGGGCACCGGCACACTGGGGGGCATTGCCTCCAGCTCGGTGGAGGAATCCAACGTGGACCTGTCCCAGGAGCTGGTCAACCTGATCATCGCCCAGCGCAACTACCAGGCAAACGCCAAGACCATTGAGACCTCGGATGCGGTGACGCAGACTATTATCAATCTGCGTTAAACGCGTTTTATGGCTGGCTTTCGATTGCCTCAGGCTACCTTCGAGGCTTGAGGAGCCGGAGTGTGGGGGACCTCTTTCGTAACAGCGCCAGGGATGGCGCGGAGCAAGGCGGGTTGCCATGGATGGTCCCTGAATTGCGGTGGAGAAAGAGGTCCCCCATGTTCAGGCTCCCGCCCGCCAAGTTTTCGATCCCCACAATAACCCAAAAGTAATTGTTCTGGCACGACTCCTGCAAGAACCATGGAAACGACGTAAAAACGTCAGATTTCCGGCAGGAGTTTTCCCCATGGACAAGTCCCTCTACATCGGCATGTCAGGCGCCAAGCAAAACATGATGGCGCAGCAGTCGCATGCCAACAACCTTGCCAACGTCAACACCACCGGCTTCAAGAAAGATTTCGCCCAGGCCCGCAGCATGCCCGTGTTCGGTGAACACCACCCGACCCGCGCCTACGCCATGACCGAAAGACCCGGCACCGACTTCAGCCCCGGGGCACTGCAGCAGACCGGTCGCAAACTGGATGTGGCAGTAGACGGCGAGGGCTGGCTGGCCGTCCAGAACGACCAGGGTGAAGAAGTATTCAGCCGTTCCGGCAGCATGCAGGTAGATGTCAACGGCATCCTGCGCCTCAGTTCCGGCGAACCGGTGCTGGGCAACGGAGGACCGGTCGCCCTGCCACCCTACGAGAACCTGCAGGTGGGTGCCGATGGCACCATCTCCATTCAGCCCGTGGGCGGTCCGCCGGACCAGCTGGTGGAAATTGACCGCCTCAAACTGGTTACCCCGGATCCCGATGACCTGATGAAAGGCGAAGACGGCTTTATCCGCCGCAAGCCCGACGCCGCCATCGACGGCCAGGAAGAACCCGATGCCAACGCCCGCGTAGCCTCCGGCTTCCTGGAAAGTTCTAACGTCAACGCCGTCGAGGAAATGATCGCCAACCTGGAACTGTCCCGCCAGTTCGAAATGCAGGTGAAGGTCATGCAGAGCGCCGACGAGAATTCCGAGGCAACGGCACGGCTGTTGCAGAACCTCTGATAACAACACGATTACCGGCCTGAGCACCCCCGGGCGGCAAACCTTCGCCGCCGGGTGACAGCCCAAGAGGAGTCCAGACATGCATCCAGCACTTTGGGTCAGTAAAACCGGCCTCAGCGCCCAGGACACGAAGATGACCACCATCTCCAACAACCTGGCGAACGTGAATACTACCGGTTTCAAACGCGACAGAGCCGTCTTCCAGGACCTGCTGTACCAGATCGACCGTCAGCCCGGTGGCATGAACACCCAGAATGCCGAGCTTCCTTCCGGTCTTCAGTTGGGTACCGGTGTGCGGGTCGTAGGCACCACCAAACAGTTCACCCAGGGCAACCTGCAGGTGACCGAGCAGCCGCTGGACCTGGCGGTCAACGGGCGGGGTTTCTTCCAGATTCAGATGCCCGATGGCGAGGTCTCCTACACCCGTGACGGCCAGTTCCAGATCAACTCAGATGGTGACATGGTGACACCGGATGGCTACCTGGTGGAGCCGAACATCAACATTCCCGAGAACGCCACCACTGTGACCATCGGTAAAGATGGCACCGTTTCGGCGATGGTCGGCAACCAGGCCGATCCGGTCAATCTGGGGCAGATTCCCCTGGTTGACTTCATTAACCCGCAGGGCCTGCAGGCCATGGGTAACAACCTGTTCCGGGAAACCGCCGCCAGTGGTGATCCCCAGGAAGGCGAAGCCGGCATCGGCGGGCTGGGCGCCATCGAGCAGGGCATGACCGAGGCCTCCAACGTTGAGGTGGTGGAAGAACTGGTCAACATGATCACCACCCAGCGGGCCTACGAAATGAACTCCAAGGTGGTATCTGCAGCCGATCAGATGCTGCAGTTCATCACCAACAATATCGGTTAACGGTTAACGGGTCGCAGATCATGACAGTCCTCATCACCAAACCCGCATTCAGCACATTCAGGGGGGGGCCCGGGATCTCCCTGGTCATGGTGCTGGCCCTGTTGCAGGGCTGTCAGTCCATGACCCGTGAACGCCCGGAGCCCAATGACCCGGCGTACGCCCCGGTGCGCGCCGAGGCCATGGAACAGCAGGGAAGCCATACCGGTGCCATCTACCAGAACTCCCGTAACTACAGTCTCTATGGTGACAGCACCGCGCTCAACGTCGGGGACATTCTTACCGTTACCCTGCAGGAGTCCACCAGCGCCAGCAAGAACGCCGAAAGCAGCATCACCAAGGACAATGAAATCGGTATGGGTACGCCGTCGTTCTTCGGAAGGAATTTCGAGCGCCTCGGCGGCAGTGTCAACAGTGAGCGGGATTTTGAAGGTCAGGCCGAGGCGGACCAGAGCAACAGCCTGGCCGGCAACATCACCGTGACTGTCACCGAGGTGCTGCCCAACGGTGTTCTGCGAATCCGTGGTGAGAAGTGGCTGTCGCTGACCAATGGTGATGAGTATCTCCGTGTCAGCGGGCTGGTTCGTCCCGAAGACATTTCCCCGGATAACACCGTGTCATCCCAGCGTATTGCGGATGCCCGGCTGGCCTACGGCGGTACCGGTGACTTTGACCAGGCCAATCAGCCCGGCTGGCTGACCCGATTCTTCAACAGTGAGTGGTGGCCCCTGTGAGTGCATTCCGAATTCTCGCTATCAGTCTGATGCTGGCCGTGGTCTCCGCTCCCGTGCTGGCGGATCGCCTGAAAGATCTGACCCGGGTAAAAGGTGTACGGGACAACCAGCTGGTGGGTTATGGCCTGGTGGTGGGGCTGGATGGCACCGGCGATTCCGGCCCGGCCACCAACCAGACCTACCGCAACATGATGAACCGGTTTGGCATCACTATTCCGGACGGGGTCAATCCCAACACAGACAATGTGGCCGCCGTCAGCGTGCACGCCACCCTGCCGCCTTTCGCCAAGAACGGCCAGAAGCTGGATATCACCGTATCGTCACTGGGCAACGCCGACAGCCTGCGCGGTGGTACCTTGCTGATGACACCTCTCAAGGGCGCGGACGACCAGGTGTACGCCATGGCCCAGGGCAGTCTGGTCGTGGGTGGCTTCGGCGCCCAGGGTCAGGACGGTTCCCGCATTACCGTCAACGTACCCAGCGTAGGCCGCATTCCCAACGGCGCCACCATTGAGCGTGAGGTGACCAGCCCCTTTACCGAGGGCGACACCATTACCCTCAACCTGCTGCGCTCCGACTTCACCACTGCCCGCCGGGTGGTGGAGACCATTAACGATTATCTCGGTGAGGGCATGGCCTACGCCCACGATGGTACGGCCATCTCCGTGAAAGCACCGCGGGATCCGTCCCAGCGGGTCAGCTTCCTGTCGCTTCTGGAGAACCTGGAAGTGGACCCGGCGGAAGGAGCCGCCAAGGTGGTGATCAATAGCCGCACCGGCACCATCGTGGTGGGGCAGAATGTGCAGGTCAGCCCCGCCGCCGTCACCCACGGCAACCTGACGGTCACCATCCAGGAAAACCCGGAAGTGGATCAGCCCAATCCGTTCGCCGGTGGCGAGACCGTGGTCACGCCGAACACCCAGATTGCCGTCACCGAAGAGCCGGCACGGATGTTCCAGTTCGGCCCGGCCACCACCCTGAACGAGATCGTTCAGGCCGTGAACCAGGTTGGCGCGGCCCCGGGTGATGTCATGGCCGTGCTGGAAGCCCTCAAACAGGCCGGTGCCCTCCGGGCCGAACTGATTGTCATATAGGTGACGCCATGCAGACCTCCGGAACCGAGCAGGCACAGTACTACACCGAGTTCGCCGGGCTTAACGCTCTCAAGACCCAGGCGACGACTGATCGCAAGGCAGCCCTTGAGGAAGTGGCGCGCCAGTTCGAGGGGCTGTTCCTGTCACAGATGCTCAAGAGCATGCGGTCCGCCAACGAGGTGCTGTCCGAAGGCAATTACCTGAACAGTCAGGAATCCGGGTTCTACCAGGACATGTTCGACAGCCAGCTCAGCCTGTCCATGACCCGGGGCGAGGGGCTGGGGCTGAGTCAGGCTCTGGTCAGTCAGCTCAGTCGCCAGATTCCGGGCATGGATGAAGAGGGGAATGCCCTCGCGGGCGCCAATCGTACGCTGGCGGACTATGATCGCAGCATACCGGCGCTGTCGCCCGGTCTGCCGGAGAAGGTGGATGAGGTAAAGGCGCTGGCGGAGCCGGACCGTGCGGCCCCGGAGCGGGCACAGACAAACCGGCCGGCATCCACGCCGGCTGCGCAGGCGCCGATGCCGGAGCGTTTTGACAGCCCGGAAGACTTTGTCCGCACCCTGTTGCCCATGGCCCGGGATGCCGCCGAGGAGTCAGGTATAGACCCGCGCCTGATGGTGGCCCAGGCGGCGCTGGAAACCGGTTGGGGCAAGCATATGATTCGCGGTAACAACGGCGATCACAGCTACAACCTGTTCGGTATCAAGGCCGACAGCCGCTGGCAGGGCGAATCGGTAAATATCGCCACCACGGAATTCCGTGAAGGGGTGAAAATGCAGGAACGCGCCGATTTCCGCCGTTACCCGGACTACCAGGAGAGTTTCCGGGACTATGTAAGCTTCCTGCAGGACAACCCCCGTTACCGGGATGTGTGGGAAGTGGCGGATCAGCCGGAAGCCTTTGCCGAGCGGCTGCAACAGGCCGGTTACGCCACCGACCCGGCCTACGGGCGCAAGATTCGCAGCATCATGGAGGGGGAGCCGTTCGAGGCTGCCCTGGACCGTTTCCAGACCCTGTCCCGGGTTTCTGAGGAGTAATCGCCATGGCAGGTCTGATCAACATTGGCCTGAGCGGGGTGCTGGGTCACCAGAATGCCCTCAACACCACCGGCAACAACATATCCAACGCCAACACCCCCGGCTACAGCCGGCAGGAAGTGCAGTTCGAATCCAGCAACAGCCAGTTTACCAGTAACGGCTATGTTGGAACCGGCGTCGACATTGCCAACATCCGGCGTTTGGCGGACCAGTTTCTGGTGGATCAGGTGCGTTCGGACACGTCCCTGTACAACGAACAGGAAACCCTGCGCAGCGAAATGTCCCGGCTGGATAACCTGCTGGGGGGCGAAGATACCGGCCTTTCGAAATCCCTCAACAACTTCTTCGCGTCATTGCAGAACGCCGCCGAAGATCCCGGTTCGCTACCACAGCGTCAACTGGTGCTGAGCGAGGCACAAAGCGTGGTGAACCGCTTCCAGGCCCTGCAGCAGGAGTTCATCCAGCAGCGGGAACTGGTCAAGACACAAATGGGCGAGAACGTGGCGGATGCCAACACCTTGCTCAAGAGCGTGGCCGAGCTCAACCTGGCCATCTCTGAATCGCCCGGTCTGGCCCAGGGCAATCCGCCCAACGATCTGCTGGACCAGCGGGACGAGGCCATCCGTAAGCTGTCGGAAATCGTCAGTGTGCGGGTCTCTTCCTCCGGCGGCGGCCAGGTGAACGTGGCACTGACCAATGGCCAGGGTCTGGTGGTGGGTTCCGATGCTTCCCAGCTGGGCATCCGCCGTAATGCCGATGATCCGTCGCGACAGGAGTTCACCCTGAGTGATGGCAATCGTACCCAGGTGATCGATGAGCAGATTACCGGCGGCAAGCTCGGTGGGCTGAAACGTTTCGAAAGCGAGGGTCTGATGCCCGCCTTCGACCAGCTGGGGCGTATCGCCATTGCCCTGCAGGATACGGTTAACCACCAGCACCAGATCGGCATGGATCTGGAGGGCGACCTGGGCGGACTGTTCTTCAGCGAGATCAATTCCCGTGAAAAGCAGCTGGCCCGGGTGGTTGCCAGTGGCAACAACACGCAGCCAGCGAATGGCGTGGTTGCGGTGGATCTTACCGACACCTCCCGTCTGTCGGCCGGCTCCTTCACCCTGCAGATTACCGGCGAAGACGGCCGTGGCTACGAGCTGATCGACCAGAAGACCAACAAGGTGGTCAACCAGGGGCAACTGCCCAATACCCTGCCTGCCGAGATCAACATGCCGGGCTTCAATGTGCGGGTGGAATCCGGAAACTTCAGCAAGGGTGACCGGTTTCTGATCCAGCCCACGCGGCTGGAGGCCTCCAATATTTCCCTGCAGGTGGAGCGGGAGGAGGATCTGGCATTCGCCAGCCCGGTCCGCGCCGAAGCCGACAGTGGCAACAGCGGTGACGCCACCATCAACCAGGGGGTGATGTTTGATGTGCGTAACCCGCGTACCAATGCGCCGCTCTCAGACTTTACCGTCAAGGGGGAGCTGAACCCGCCGCTGGAGGTGTACTTCACGGCAGACGACGCGTACGAGATCCGGGACCCGGCCGGCGCAGTGCTTCGGACCGGCACCTACCAGGCCGGCACCAGCAACAAACTGTTCACCGAGGATCCTTCCGACCCGGACTACCGGGGTTTCCAGTTTGAAATCAGCGGTAACCCCAAAGAGGGCGACAGTTTCAACATCAACTACAACTCAAACGGGGTTTCCGATAACCGTAACGCTGAATTCCTGGCCGGACTTGCCACAAAGAACACCATGAATGAAGGCTCCCAGAGTTTTACCGAGGGCTATGCCGGGCTGGTGGAACAGGTGGGCGTGAAAACCCGTCAGGCACAGCTTGACAGTGATTCCGGCAAGACCCTGCTTGAGCAGTCCACGGAACAGCGGGAGTCCGTATCCGGGGTCAACCTGGATGAGGAAGCCGGCCGCCTGATCCAGTACCAGGCCGCTTACAATGCCTCCGCCAAGGTGATGGGTGTGGCCCAGGAGCTCTTTAACACGCTGCTCGGCACGTTCCGATAGCGGGTCAGTTGAGGTGATTTGACATGATCAGAATATCTTCACAACAGATCTTTTCCGGTGGCGTCAATCGGTTGCAGGATCTGAACGTCAACCTGAACCAGACCCAGGAACAGATTTCCACCGGCAAGCGGGTCAACAACCCCTCCGACGACCCGGTGGCAGCCGCCCGTATTCTCAAGCTGGATCAGGAAGTAGGGCGCATCGAAACCTACCAGCGCAACGTAGGACTGGCGGAGAACCGGCTGCAGCGAGAAGAGAGCTCCCTGAGCAGCATGGTCGATATTGTCCAGCGGGTCCGGGAACTGACGGTGCAGGCCGGCAGCGGCTCCCTGTCGGCACAGGACCGGCAATCCATTTCCGCCGAACTCAAGCAGCGCCTGGAACAGCTGGCGTCCCAGGCCAATACCCAGGATAGCTCCGGCTCTTACATCTTCAGCGGTTTCCAGGGGGATTCCCCGGCTTTCGCCAAGAGTGCTGATGGCAAATGGGTCTATCAGGGCGACGAAGGGCAGCGAAACCTGGAAATCGACGACGGCGTCAACGTGGCCATCAGCGACCATGGCAAGGAGCTGTTCGTCAATGTGCCCAGTTCGGGGCCGACGTTCTTCACCGAATCCGATCCGGACAATTCCGACTCTGCACGGATCAGTACCGGGGCGGTACTGGATCCTCAGCTGGTGTCTGATGCGTCCCCCACCGATCTGGCAGTCACAATAGAGGATCTTGGCGGTGGCGCCTTGGGCTATCGGGTTACCGAGCGTGAGAGCGGTACTCCGGTTGTTCCGCCGGCTGCAGCGGATCCAGCGATCCCCTATGTCAGTGGTGAAAGCATCCGTGTGGATGGGATGCAGTTCGAGATCACCGGGGCCGAGGCGGGCGACCAGTTCAACATCAATACCAGCGACAAGCAGTCGGTATTCAGTTCCATCGAGAAGCTTATCTATGGTTTGGACAATCTACCGAAGCAGCCTGATGCAGGAGCTATCACCGACTTTAACGCCAACGCGGGTGACTCCCTGAAAATAAACGACGCCACACTGAGTTTTCCGACGGGCGGCGGGATACAGGCGTTGGCCGACAAGATCAACGGCAGTGATGATGAATCCCTGGCTGGTATCGAGGCCCGGATTGAGGGAACTGAGTTGAAGCTGATGTCTTCTGGCAAAGAAGTCAGCATCGACGCCACTGGTTTTAACGGGACTCTGCAGACATCCGGCGCACGGTTCGATGATATCGGCATTACCACCGGTACAGTGGATGCCGGTGCGACCGACACAGCCCGGTTTATCAGCTCCCAGGCCACCTACGATCAGTTGATCGCCGACTCCCTGGGTAATCTGGACAACGCCCAGGAGACCATCCTGCGCACCCAGACCGAGATCGGCGGCCGCCTGAACCAGCTGGAGTCCACCGGGGAGTTCCTGGATAATTCCCAGCTATATGCCAAGGACATCCGCTCACAACTGCAGGACGTGGACTACGCCGAGGCCATCAGCAACCTGTCGTTCCAGAGCTTTGTGCTGCAGGCGGCCCAGCAGTCGTTTGCGCAAACCTCGCAACTGTCGCTGTTCGATCGTATTTAGGACACGGCGGTTGCTTTCAGGAAGCTTGTCATTATAATCCGTGGCTCTTTCCGCTCTCGGTAAGAGCCTGAATTGGCGGCGTGGTGAAATTGGTAGACACGACGGATTCAAAATCCGTTGGGGTAAAACCCGTGGCGGTTCGAGTCCGCCCGCCGCTACCATCTTCTTTCTGATTTCTGGCGCGTTTTCCCCGTTCGCGTCGCCTGGCCGGCCATCGCCATTGGACCATTCCGGGCCAGCCTGTATAATCCGCGCGATTCTGATGGTTCCTGAAACCCCTGTACCCGAGCATTTCCCGGATGAACGTCTCCGATTTTCACTTTGACCTGCCCGACGAGCTGATCGCCCGATATCCCATGGCCGAACGCAGTGCGTCGCGCATGCTGTCGCTGGACGGTGCTTCCGGCTCCGTCGCCCATCGCCAGTTCCGGGATCTTCCCGACCTGCTGGACGCGGACGACCTGCTGGTATTTAACGATACCCGGGTTATCCCGGCGCGCCTGTTCGGTACCAAGCAAACCGGCGGCAAGCTGGAGGTGCTGGTGGAGCGGGTTGTATCCGAAGATACCGTGCTGGCCCATGTGCGGGCGTCCAAGGCCCTGAAACCGGGGCAGCGTGTGGTGCTGGAAGACGGCTCGGAACTGGTCATGCTGGACCGGGACGATGCCCTGTTCCGCCTCCAGACAGCCGCCGGCGAACCGGTGCTGGATTTGCTGGAAAGGGCAGGTCACATGCCGCTGCCCCCCTACGTGGATCGCCCCGACGAGGGCGCGGACCGGGAACGATACCAGACCATTTATGCCCGCGAGGCAGGCGCCGTGGCGGCACCGACCGCAGGCCTTCACTTTGACCAGTCAGTTTTTGATCGCCTCGCCGAGAAGGGTATTGAAACTGCATTCGTTACCCTGCATGTGGGGGCCGGCACCTTCCAGCCGGTGAGGGTCGACAAAATCGAAGATCACGTCATGCACAGCGAGGTGGCCACGGTGCCGCAGGCGACGGTAGACGCCATTCGCCGTACCCGGGCAAGGGGTGGTCGTGTGGTGGCGGTGGGCACGACCTCGGTGCGGTCGCTGGAGTCTGCCAGCCGTGGCGGCGTGGTCAGGCTCATGCAGGGCGAGACGGATATCTTCATCACCCCGGGGTACCGTTTCCAGACCGTGGACGCCATGATCACCAATTTCCACCTGCCGGAATCCACCCTCATCATGCTGGTGAGTGGCTTCGCCGGTTACCAGAACATCATGGCTGCCTACCGGGAAGCGGTTGCGGAACGCTATCGCTTCTTCAGTTATGGTGATGCCATGTTTATTACCGGTCAGGAGCCCAGCCTGGGTGCGCTGACCGACCCAGGAGTCAGTGATGTCTGATCGTAGTTTCATGTCCTTTGAAAAGCTGGCTGAAGACGGCAAGGCCCGCCGCGGTCGTCTGACCTTTCCCCGGGGCGTGGTTGAAACCCCGGCCTTCATGCCGGTGGGCACCTACGGTACGGTGAAGGGCATGCTGCCCAGGGACATCGAGGCCACCGGGGCCCAGATAATACTGGGCAACACCTTTCACCTGATGCACCGGCCAGGCACCGAGGTGATCAAGGCCCACGGTGACCTGCATGATTTCACCCAGTGGCAGGGGCCGATCCTCACTGACTCCGGCGGTTTTCAGGTGTTCAGCCTCGGCGAGATGCGAAAAATTACCGAGCAAGGCGTGAGTTTCCGCTCGCCGGTGGATGGCTCGCCGGTAGAACTTAATCCCGAAATCGCGATGCGGGTACAGCGTGACCTGGGTTCCGATATCGTGATGATCTTCGACGAGTGCACGCCGTACCCGGCCACCGAGCGGCAGGCCCGCGAGTCCATGGAAATGTCCCTGCGCTGGGCGGCCCGCAGCAAGGTGGCCCATGGTGACAATCCCTCGGCACTTTTCGGTATCATCCAGGGCGGCATGCATAACGAGCTGCGCCAGCGTTCCCTGGATGGCCTGGCCGATATCGGTTTTGACGGCTATGCCATTGGCGGCCTGTCGGTGGGCGAGCCGAAAGAGGACATGCTGGCGGTGCTGGACTACCTGCCGGTGCGGATGCCGGCGGACAGCCCCCGTTATCTGATGGGCGTGGGGCGTCCGGAGGATATCGTCGAGGCGGTTCGCCGTGGCGTCGACATGTTCGACTGCGTGATGCCCACCAGGAATGCCCGCAACGGCTACCTGTTCACATCCACCGGCATCGTCAAGATCCGTAACGCCGTAAACCGCCACGACACGTCACCGCCGGATGCGGAGTGTGACTGCTACACCTGTTCACACTTTTCGAGGAGCTATCTGCATCATCTTGATAAATGTGGTGAAATGCTTGGCTCGCAACTGAACACCATTCACAACCTCCATTACTACCAGAAGCTGATGGCTGGATTGCGTGGGGCTATTGAAGCAGGTACATTGTCCGACTTTGTGGAATCCTTCTATCGCAAGAGGGACCAGACCGTGCCGCCGTTGGCGGTGGACTAGTCCGTCATGCGCCCGTATTTCCCGAACAACCGTTAACTGGAGACATCCTATGAAAGCAGTAAAAGCCATGTTGGCCACTCTTCTGGCCGCCGCCACCCCGGGCGTAGCCTTCGCACAGGAAGGAGGACCGGGCATGGGCGTAATGGGCCAGGTCATTTTCTTCGGTGGTTTCATCCTGATTTTCTATCTGTTGATCTGGCGCCCGCAGTCCAAGCGCGCCAAAGAGCACAAGGCACTGATGTCCGGCCTGAACAAAGGCGACGAAGTGGTGACCTCCGGCGGCATGGCCGGCCGCATCACTCGTGTTACAGACGACTTTATCGTGGTTGAAGTGGCTGACAACGTGGAAGTGAAGGTCCAGAAGGTTGCTGTTGCCACGGCCCTGCCCAAAGGCACTCTGAAAGACATCTGAACGCACTGACCAGGGAGGCCGTCCCGGTGACGGCCCGAACGCGGTCAAGAAAGGGCTCCTATGCTGAACAAGTATCCGCTTTGGAAAAATCTGCTGATCCTGGTCGTACTGGCGATCGGCTTCGTCTACGCCTTGCCGAATGTGTTCCCCGATGACTACGCGGTCCAGATCACCGGTGCCCGCAGTGGTACCGAGATCGGTCAGGCCACCGTGGAACGGGCCACTAGCGCCCTCGAGGAAGCCGGCATCGCTGTCAAGGGGGTGGACCGGGAAGAGCGTAGTGCGCTGATTCGTGTTAACAGCTCGGAGGATCAGCTGGAAGCGCGTCCTGTGGTTCAGCAGGCCCTTGGGGATGAGTATCTGGTTGCCCTGAACATGGCAGAATCCACCCCGGAATGGCTCAAGTCCGTGGGCGCTGGCCCCATGAAGCTTGGCCTGGATCTGCGCGGTGGTGTCCACTTCCTGCTGGAGGTGGATATGGAGACGGCCGTCACCCAGCGCCTGGAGGCCACCGCCAGCCAGATCAAGGGTGAGCTGCGGGAGGAGCGCATCCGCTACCGCGGCGGTGACGTGTCCGACGATAACCGAATTCTGATGTCGTTTCGCGCCGAGCAGGACCGTGACGAAGCCTTTGATCTGGTCCGGGACAGCTACAACGAATTCCTGCTGGACGAGCGCACCGAAGGTGACGATTTTCTGCTGGAGTTGAGCCTGTCCGACGAGGAGGTCCAGCAGATAGAGGACTACGCCATCGAGCAGAACCTGACCACCATCCGCAACCGGGTCAATGAGCTGGGTGTGGCGGAACCGCTGGTGCAGCGTCAGGGTTCGGACCGGATCATCGTGGAGCTTCCCGGTGTTCAGGACACGGCCCAGGCCAAGCGGGTGCTGGGTGCTACCGCCAACCTGGAGTTCCGCCTGGCGGCCCGTCAGGATGCGCCGGAGTCGGCCACGGAAACCTATCCCTTCCGGGATGAGCCGGATCGCACAGCCCGCCTGGAGCGGGACGTTATCGTTACCGGTGAGAATGTGGCCAATGCCAGCCAGAGCTTTGACGAAAACGGCATGCCCCAGGTCAATATCACCCTGGACGGCGTTGGTGGCGACCTGATGACCCGTGCCACCCGCAATGCCGTTCAGCGCAGCATGGCGGTGCTGTTCATCGAGTTCCGTACGGAAACCGAGCAGGAGACCGTGGACGGTGAGGTGGTCACCCGTGAGGAGCGGGTGGTAGAGCGCAGTATTATTTCCCTGGCGACCATCCAGTCCACGCTGGGTTCCAGCTTCCGTATTACCGGGCTGGATTCCATCCACGAAGCTTCCGAGCTGGCCCTGTTGCTGCGGGCCGGCGCACTGGCCGCGCCCATGTATTTCGTGCAGGAGCGCACCATCGGGCCAAGCCTCGGGCAACAGAACATTGATGCCGGCTTCATGTCGGTGGTGGTCGGTTTCATCCTGGTGCTGCTGTTCATGGCCGTCTTCTACCGGGCGTTCGGCCTGATGGCGAATGTGGCCCTGACCCTGAACCTGATGCTGTTGCTGGCCTGCATGTCGATCATTTCCGCCACCCTGACGTTGCCGGGTATCGCCGGTATCGTATTGACCGTGGGCATGGCGGTGGACGCAAACGTACTGATCTTCGAACGCATCCGTGAAGAATTGCGGGAGGGTGTGTCGCCACAGCTGGCGATCAACGCTGGTTATTCCCGGGCATTCGTGTCGATTGTGGACGCCAATATCACCACCTTCCTGGTGGCGATCATTCTGTTTGCCATGGGTTCCGGCCCGGTGAAAGGCTTCGCGGTGACGCTCAGCATCGGCATTGTGACGTCACTGTTTACCGCTCTGGTGGTCAGCCGCGCCATGGTTAATGCAATTTACGGAGGCCGGAAGGTCGAAAAACTCTCGATCGGAGGCAAGCTGGCCCATGACTGATACCCCTGGAAAAGCAATTGATTTCATGGGGCTGCGCAAGGTATTTGCAGTAGTCTCTGTGGTTCTGGTTCTGGTATCCGCGGTGCTTATCGGTGTTCGTGGCCTCAACTTCGGTCTCGATTTTACCGGCGGCACCTCGGTAGAGCTTGAATATACCGAGGCCCCGGAACTGGACGACGTGCGCTCGATACTGTCCGACGCGGGCTATACTAACTACGTGGTCCAGAACTTCGGGTCTGACACCCTGGTGCTGATCCGCATGCAGGAGGCCGGCGACGACCAGTTGGGGCTTCGCATTCTGGCGGATATCGAGCAGCGTACCGACAGTGACGTCACGCTGGTAAGCTCCGAATTCGTGGGCTCCCAGGTGGGCGACGAGCTGAAGGAGGACAGTGGTCTTGGCATGTTACTGGCGCTGGCCGTGGTGCTCATTTACGTGGGCATGCGCTTCCAGTTCAAGTTCGGTATCGCCTCGGTCATTCCGCTGGCCCACGATGTGATCATTGTGCTGGGCCTGTTCGCACTGTTCCAGTGGACTTTCGATCTGACCGTGCTGGCAGCGTTGCTGGCGGTGATCGGTTACTCCCTGAACGACACCATTGTGATCATGGACCGTATCCGCGAGAACTTCCGCAAGCTGCGCGTCGATGATCCCGAGGAAACCATTAATCAGTCGATCCAGGAAACCATCAACCGGACCATCAACACGTCCTTGACCACTTTGCTGGTATTGATGGCCCTGTACTTCCTGGGGGGCGAGGCTATCAACAACTTTGCCATCACTCTGGCGATCGGTGTGGTGGTCGGTACCTACTCGTCCATTTACGTGGCGGCAAACATGCTGATCACCCTGGGCGTTACCCGGGCTGACATGGTGATACCGCCCAAGGAAGGTGTGGCCGGTGAGCAGGCGGAGGAGGAAGAAGAGCCTCCCGAGTGGCTCAACCGTATGTGACTGCCGGCCACATGGCGC
This sequence comes from Marinobacter zhanjiangensis, assembly GCF_014651935.1. GTDB lineage: Bacteria > Pseudomonadota > Gammaproteobacteria > Pseudomonadales > Oleiphilaceae > Marinobacter > Marinobacter zhanjiangensis. The sequence goes on from NZ_BMXV01000002.1 coordinate 504,018, forward strand.
AAAAAAAGCCGGGTATGGAAAGTCCAGCCCGGCTTTTTTGTGTCTGCCCGAACGTTGCCAGACAGTCTTACGATTACTGGCGATCAGCGTGGCAGGCGGGCCTGGAAGGGATGCAGCGTGCGCAGCACTTCCCGCATCAGCTTCGGGTTGGCGATGGCCAGCTGACGGGACTCCGCGCTTGCCGGGTTGCCGGAAAAATCGCTGCTCAGTACGCCGGCCTCATTGGCCAGGGCGAGGCCGATATCCCGGTCTTCCGGTGTCGGGCGGAACAGCACCATGGCATCCAGGTGCCCGGCAGCCAGACGCGCGAGATCCAGCACGCTGCAGCCGGTGCTGCGAACCTGACTTGACTGGCTGGCCAGTTGAGCCGACAGCTCACCCCAGACCAGCGGGTCTTCCGCGCCCCGTGCCTGATCGAGGAGATTGGAGGCTACCACGGCTTCGCTCAGGTGCTTGATCTCGCTGGCGCGCATGCGTCGGCTGTTGAGCACTGCCCCGCGGCCACGGCTGGCGGAGTATTCCTCGCCGGTGACCGGGTTGATCAGCAGCAGGTTTTCAGTGCGGCCATCCTTTTTCTGGACCAGTGCTACCACGAACTCGGGAATGCCCCGCATCAGGTTATCGCCACCCAGCACGGGGAAGATGTGCCAGCTCAGGCTATGACCATCCGGGCTGCCATCGTCAGCGGGGGCGATGTAGTGATCCTTGTAGGCCTTCTGCAGTTGCTCGGCGAAGTTCTCGTAGATCTTGCCGGTTACACGATCCAGCTGGCGTTGCCGCTCACCGGGCTCGTTGCCGGCGATATCCTGGCGTTCAAAGTGGGCTTTCAGATAATCGGCACCCTGGCGCGCGACGCGCAGGGCCATTTTTATGGCTGGTTGCATCGGACTCTTCAGTATCTGGAGTGATCAAAGGCGCGATCATAGCAAATCGTGGGGGTGCCTTAAACGTTTTTCCGCTCCGTAAAGACCGGCATGGCGGGCACTCCGGGTGCGGCCGGCCGGAAGCGTGGGTATAAACCGGCACCCAAATGCGGGTCCAGTCTGGTAATATATTGGGCCTTTTCGTTCACTCTGTTGCCGGATCCAGACCGCTATGCACAAACCCGCACTCCCCAGTACCTTTGATTTGCCGGCCCGGGATTATGTCCGGGTAGTGATGGTGGAACCGTCCCACTCCGGGAATATCGGTGCGGTGGCCCGCGGGATGAAGAATATGGGGCTCGGCAACCTGTGGCTGGTCAATCCCCGGTCCTTTCCCGACGAGACCTCCTACGCCCGTTCGGCCGGCGCCTCGGATGTTCTTGACCGCGCCCGCGTGGTGTCCGGTCTCGACGAGGCGATCGAGGATTGCGTACTGGTCATGGGCACCAGTGCCCGCGGGCGCAAGGTACCCTGGCCGGTGATGTCGCCCACCGACGCCGCGCGGCAGGTGGGTGACTATCATGGCAAGGGTGAAGTGGCGCTGGTATTCGGCCGCGAGAATAACGGCCTGAGCAACGAAGAGTTGCAACGCTGCCATGTTCACATACACATTCCTACCAACCCGGACTACAGTTCTCTCAACGTGGCCATGGCGGTTCAGGTAATGTGCTACGAGATCCGCATGGAATACCTGCGGGGTCTTGAAAACAGCGCCGACAATCCGCAACTCAAGTCTATCAACTCGCCCGAGGATCCGGGCTGGGATGTGCCGCCGGCAACCGTGGCGGAACTGGAAGGGTTTTTCAGTCACCTGGAAGACACTCTCGCCGGCATCGATTTCCATCGCCGGGATAATCCCCGCCAGCTGATGACCCGGCTGCGCCGCCTTTACCAGCGGGCCCGTCCGGACCAGATGGAAATCAACATCCTGCGAGGGATTCTCACCGCCGTCCAGAAATCGGCTTCCGAACAGAGTGCGGGCGCCGGCTCAAGAAAACAGGACCAGACAGATGTTTGAGCGAATCAGAGAAGACATCGGCAGTGTGTTCCATCGCGATCCGGCTGCCAGGAACACATTTGAGGTTCTGACCAACTACCCGGGGCTGCATGCGTTGCTGCTGCACCGGCTGGCCCACCGGATCTGGAAGGCAGGCTTCAAGTGGCTGGCGCGAAGTATTTCCACATTCTCCCGCTGGCTGACCGGCATCGAGATCCACCCGGGGGCCACCATTGGCCGGCGTTTCTTTATTGATCACGGTATGGGGGTGGTGATCGGGGAGACCACCATTATCGGTGACGACGTTACGCTCTATCAGGGGGTCACCCTCGGTGGAACCAGCTGGAACAAGGGCAAGCGCCACCCCACCATCGGCGATGGCGTGGTGGTCGGTGCCGGCGCCAAGATCCTCGGCCCCTTTGATGTGGGCGCAGGGGCCAAGGTCGGCTCCAACTCGGTGATCACCAAGGCGGTGCCGGCGGGCGCGACGGTCGTGGGTATTCCGGGGCGGGTGGTAGTCAAGCACAAGGAGAGCGACGGCCGCCGCAAGGAGATGGAGGAGCGCATGGGTTTCGATGCCTATGGTGTTACCGAGGAAATGCCGGACCCGGTTGCCCGTGCTATGCGTAGTTTGCTGGATCACATGCACGCGGTGGACGAGCGGATCGAGAAAATGTGCACGGCCATTCGCAAGGTTAACCAGGATTACGTAGACAACGGCGAGCTGCCACCGCTGGATACAGAAGAGTTCGATTGTGTGCGGGATGATTCCGACGAAACGGCGGAAAGCCGCTGAAATCACGATCAGAACGGAATACTTGACCAAAAAAGTGGGTCAATTCATACTCAGTGGTTGAATTTCTCAGCCGGGGCTATCGTTATGCGACTGACAACAAAGGGCCGCTATGCCGTAACCGCCATGCTGGACCTGGCTCTGCATGGTGATGAAGGGCCGGTCAGCCTGGCGGATATCTCCAGGCGTCAGGGTATTTCGCTGTCGTATCTCGAGCAGTTGTTTTCCCGTCTGCGGCGTGAAAAGCTGGTGATCAGTGTACGTGGCCCCGGCGGCGGGTATCGGCTGGGCCGGGCTGACGATCAGGTATTCATTGCCGATGTCGTGGATGCCGTCAACGAATCCCTGGATACGACGCGCTGTAATCACAAGGGCGATTGCCAGAACGGTGAGATGTGCCTGACCCATCACCTCTGGTCTGACCTGAGCGACCAGATCCATCAGTTCCTTAGCGGAATCAGCCTTGCCGACCTCATGAACAAGCGTGAGATTCAGATCGTTGCCAGCCGCCAGGATGGCAGGCCGGAGTCTGATAACCGGACCGATACCATTAACACCGAGCGCCTGGGCAGCCGGGCGCCCGCCTGACGTTTGCAGGAACATGAAAACACCGATCTATCTCGATTACGCCGCGACGACGCCTGTAGACCCGGCCGTTGCCGAAACCATGACGGGCTATCTTACCCTTGATGGTGTGTTCGGCAACCCGGCCAGCCGTTCCCATGGCTTTGGCTGGCAGGCGGAAGCGGCCGTGGAGGGCGCCCGTCGCCAGGTTGCCCAGCTGATTGGTGCCGACCCGCGGGAGATCGTCTGGACGTCCGGCGCTACCGAGTCGGACAACCTGGCCATCAAGGGCGCCGTATCGGCCAACCGCAGGGAAGGGCAGCGGCCCCACATCATTACCTCGGTGATCGAGCACAAGGCGGTACTGGATTCCTGTACCTGGCTGGAAAGCCAGGGTTGTGATGTCACCCGCCTGACACCGGACAGCACCGGCAGCATCTCGGTGGACCAGGTAGAAAAAGCGCTGCGTCCCGAAACCCTGCTGGTCAGTCTGATGCTGGTGAACAATGAGCTGGGTACGGTGAACGATCTTGCCCCCGTGGGCGAGCTGCTGCGACCGAGGGGTATACTGTTTCATGTTGACGCGGCCCAGGCTGCCGGCAAGATGCCGGTTGACGCAGGGGCGCTCAAGGCAGACCTGATAGCGCTGTCCGCGCACAAGGTGTACGGGCCCAAGGGCATGGGGGCCCTGTTCGTGCGCCGCTCACCGGATGTTCGCATAGACGCCCAGATCCATGGTGGCGGGCATGAGCGCGGTATGCGCTCGGGCACCCTGCCCACTCACCAGATAGCTGGCATGGGCAAGGCTTTCGAGCTGGCCGGCGCCGTGCTGGACGAGGAAATGGCTGTCATGGAATCGCTGCGTAGCCGATTCCTTGAGGGAATCGAGCCCCTGGAGGGGGTCCGGCTACATGGTCACCCGGACCGGCGGGTGCCCGGCATCCTCAATCTGGGATTCGAGGGTGTCGAAGCCGAGTCGATGATGCTGGGGCTGCGGGAGCTTGCGGTGTCCTCCGGTTCCGCCTGCGCGTCGGCTACCATGGAGCCATCTTACGTACTGACCGCCATTGGCCTCAGTGATGCACAGGCCCATACCGGGTTACGTTTTTCGCTGGGGCGGTTTACCACCGCAGAAGAAGTTGACCATGCGGTGGATCAGATCAATACCGTGGTCAGCCGTCTGCGGGAACGCCGTCGCGCCCCGGCCTGAAGTCCTCATCCGCCTGTCAACGGAAGGGGCCCGCTGTCGGTAGGCAGCCGGCCCCTTACTGCGTATAATCTCAGTCCGGAATTCTGACCTGAAACCCAACTGGAGCAAATGATTATGTCCAATGAGCGTACGCTCTCCATCGTGAAGCCGGATGCCGTCGCCAAGAACGTTATCGGTGAGATCTACACCCGTTTCGAAAAAGCCGGCCTGAAAATCGTCGCCGCCAAGATGATGCACCTGTCCCAGGAGCAGGCGGAAGGCTTCTACGCTGAGCACAAGGAGCGCCCGTTCTTTCCGGACCTGGTTGCCTTCATGACCTCCGGCCCGGTTGTGGTTCAGGTGCTCGAAGGCGAGGGTGCCATCACCAAAAACCGTGATCTCATGGGGGCTACCAACCCCAAAGAAGCCGAAGCCGGCACCATTCGTGCGGATTTCGCCGAGTCCATCGACGCCAACGCCGTCCATGGCTCTGATTCCGCGGCTTCCGCTGAGCGCGAGATTGCCTATTTTTTCAACGACAGTGAAATCTGCCCCCGCGGCTGAAGCTGTCCGGGGCGGCTTCGGCCGCCCCGCCTGTTATCTGATCGAGAATGACCATGACAACTGCTGTAGAAAAGACCAACCTGCTGGGAATGCCCAAGGCCAAGCTTGAGGCGTTCTTCGAGTCCATGGGGGAGAAACGCTTCCGTGCGACCCAGGTTCTGCAGTGGATGCACCAGCGTGGCGCGGACGATTTCGATCAGATGACCAACATGAGCAAGGCCCTGCGGGAGAAGCTCAAGCTGGTGGCAGAGGTTCGCGGCCCGGAAGTGGTCTACGATGAAACCTCGAAAGACGGCACTCGCAAGTGGGTCATGCGCATGGATTCCGGCAATAGTGTGGAAACCGTGCTGATACCGGACGGCGAGCGGGGCACTTTGTGTGTCTCCTCCCAGATTGGTTGCAGTCTTGACTGCACCTTCTGTTCCACCGGCAAGCGCGGCTTCAACCGCAACCTGACCGCCGCCGAAATCATCGGGCAGGTATGGGTGGCGCGCAAGGCGTTCATGCCGTTCGAACCGAATGGCGACCGGCCGATTACCAACGTAGTCATGATGGGCATGGGCGAACCCCTGCTCAACTTCGACAACGTGGTGGATGCCATGAACCTGATGATGGAAGACCTGGCCTATGGCATTTCCAAGCGCCGGGTCACGGTGAGCACATCCGGCGTAATTCCGGCACTGGATCGGCTGGGGGAGGTGAGTGATGTGTCCCTCGCGATTTCCCTGCACGCTCCCAATGATGAGCTGCGCAATCAACTGGTGCCGCTCAACCGGAAATATCCGATTGCCGATCTGCTGGCGGCGACCCGTCGTTACCTGAGCGGTCTGCCCGACAAGCGCAAGGCCACTATCGAGTACACGGTTATCGAGAACATGAACGACCAGCCCGAGCATGCCCATGAGCTGGCCGTTGTCTTGCGCGGGTTACCTTGCAAGATCAACCTGATTCCTTTCAACCCGTTTCCGGAGAGCGATTTCCGGCGGCCGAGCATGAATGCGACCCGGCGTTTCCAGAAAATTCTCAATGAAGCGGGGTACATCACAACCATCCGGACCACAAGAGGCGATGATATCGACGCTGCATGTGGCCAGCTTGTTGGTCGCGTGGACGACCGGACAAAACGCAGCCAGCGTTACATACCAGTTCAGCAGATGACTCCCTAACACTTGCCAAGGCTTCAGGAAAACTTCATGCGCCCAGTATTGTCAGAACAATTGTCAGGCCGTTTCCGGATTACCCTGTCTGTGTGCATGTTACTGGCGTCCGTCCTGTTCGCCGGCTGCGTCACGGTGACCGACAGCCGCTTTGCACAGGAAGAAGACGAAGACAAGGCGGTCGACAATTACGTGAAACTGGCTACCGCCTATCTCTCCCAGGGCAATTACGACCGCTCCCGCATGCACCTGGAACGGGCGCTGGAGCTTCAGCCCAACGATGCCGGCGCACTGGCTACCCAGGGCATACTCTATCAGCGCGAAGGTGAGCCTGAACTGGCGGAGGAAGCTTACCGCAAGGCCTTGAGCAGTGATTCCGGTTACACCCGGGGCCGGGTCTTTTACGGGGCGTTCCTGTATGGCAGGGACCGCTATGAGGAGGCCCGGGAGCAGTTTCGCCTGGCCAGCCGCGACACCGGTTATGATGACCGCGCTTCGGTATTCTACAACCTCGGCCGGGCCAGCGAGAAAATGGAAGACATGGACGCTGCGGTAAAGGCCTACCGCCGGGCCCTGGACCTGGGCCGGGGCGATCCCCGCTGGCTGCTGGCGCTGTCCCGTTCCCTGCTGGCCACTGGCGACTACGGTGCGGCGGCGCGCTACTACGACCGGCTGCGGAGCATGATGGAGCGTAACCCTGAGCTTGAGCACTCGCCGGAAAGCCTGCTGGTGGGCATTCAGATTGCGCGGCATTTTCGCAACTACGACCAGGAATCAAGCCTGGCACTGCTGCTACGTAACCGCTATCCGGATTCAGAAGAGTACAGACAATATAAGGTAATATTGGCCGATGACAACGGATAAAGCGAGCCAGGACGCCGGCCAGCCAAAAGCAGGTGAACGACTGCGGCAAGCCCGTGAAGTTGCCGGCCTGTCGGTGGCTGAGGTGGCGGCCAAGCAACATCTGAGACCTGCGATTATCAGCGCCATTGAAAGTTGCGACTATCGCAGTATCGACAGCGAACTCTTTCTCAAGGGTTATGTCCGCGCTTACGCCACACAGGTGGGCATTGACCCTGACAGTATCGTGCGTCAGCTGGACAAGGAGCTGGAGCCGCTGCGGCAGGAACAGGAGGCCCGTGCCGAGGAAAACCCTCTGGTGACCATAGAGCGCCGTAAGCGCCGTAAGCTCCGGATAGCCAGAATTGTGATGGTGCTGGCGGCTCTCGCCGTGTTGGTCTATGCCGGTTCGCTCTATCTTGCAAACCAGGAGACGCAACTTGACGAGACCGGGCCCGGAGAAACCGTAACCGGCGAGTCGGAACAGGCTGACGCCCCGGTTTCAGGGGATTCTTCCGGTGACGCCGCAACGGGTACGGACGATTCGCCCGCCGCAGACACTCCGGTAACGGATGCAGAACCCCTGACAGAAGCGCCGGTGACCACAGAAAGCGAGGCCCCGGAGCCCTCTGTCCCGGACCAGGCCGTGGAAGCCACCGGTGAACCCGAAGCCATTGCTGAACCGGACGTCGCCCCGTCGGTCGGGGAAGCCGGGCCCTCGCCTGAACTTTCCCCGCAACCCGTCACCGAGCCGGCACCGGTGGTGGCAGAAAATGGCGCAGGCGTTTCCGGTGACAATGAGGTGTCGTCCGGGCAGGAATCCGGGGCACCGGTGGATAACGAAGGGCGCCTGGTAGTGGAATTTTCCGGCGACTGCTGGATTCAGGTGCAGGACAGTAGCGGACGTACGCTGGCAGCCGAGCTGCGCCGCGCAGGCGAAACGCTCGAGGTGACCGGTGAAGGACCCTTACGGGTGGTTATCGGTGCCGTCAGTGCGGTGTCGGCCCTCAGTTACAGCGGGGAGACGGTAGACCTGAGTGAACGCCGGACCTCCAATAACCGGCTGGAACTGACACTGTCGGATTAACTGTCATACGGGTGCCCGGCAACCCGGGTATCCTGTTATGGTTCAGGTACTCCTCCACTCTTTCATATCGGTTTGATGGTTTATGAAGCTCGAATCTCCCATTAAAAGACGCAAGTCGCGGCAGATCATGGTGGGCAATGTGCCGGTGGGTGGTGATGCGCCCATTGCCGTGCAGAGCATGACCAACACAGAAACCTGCGACGTTAATGCGACCGTGGCCCAGATTGAGGCCCTGCAACTGGCCGGTGCCGATATTGTGCGGGTGTCGGTACCCTCCATGGATGCCGCCGAGGCATTCGGGAAAATCCGTCAGCGGGTGTCGCTTCCGCTGGTTGCCGATATCCACTTTGACCACAAGATTGCCCTGCGGGTGGCGGAACTGGGCGTTGACTGCCTGCGCATCAACCCTGGCAATATTGGTCGTGAGGACCGGGTCAGTGCGGTGATCCAGGCGGCCCGTGATCGTGGCATCCCCATGCGTATCGGCGTCAATGCCGGCTCCCTGGGCAAGGACCTGCAGCGCAAGTACGGCGAGCCGACGGCGGATGCCCTGGTGGAGTCGGCGATGCGCCACGTTGATATCCTCGACCGCTACGACTTCCAGGACTTCAAGGTGAGCCTGAAGGCCTCCGAAGTGTTCATGACGGTTGACGCCTACCGCAAGATTGCCGGTCAGATCGAACAGCCCCTGCACCTGGGCATTACCGAGGCAGGCGGGTTCCGTTCCGGCACGGTAAAGTCGTCGGTGGGCCTGGGGATGCTGCTGATGGACGGTATCGGCGATACCATCCGGGTGTCCCTGGCGGCAGATCCGGTGCAGGAGATCAAGGTCGGTTTCGACATCCTCAAGAGCCTGCGCCTGCGCAGCCATGGCATCAACTTCGTGGCATGCCCGAGCTGTTCGCGCCAGAACTTCGATGTCATCCAGACCATGAACGACCTGGAAGCCCGGCTGGAAGATATCAATGTGCCCCTGGATGTCGCCATCATTGGTTGCATCGTCAACGGTCCCGGCGAGGCCAAGGTGGCGGATCTGGGCCTGACCGGCGGTTCTCCGAAAAACCTTTTCTACGCGGCTGGCAAACCCGACCAGAAACTGGACAATGCCACTCTCACCGATGACCTCGAGCGGCTGATCCGGGAAGAAGCGGCGCGTCGCAAGGAGCGGGAAGAATCGATTATTGCGAAATCCGGCCAGTAACCAGCGCTGGCCGGCGCTACCAACACGAGAAAGGTTCTACTTTGGCTAAGATTCAGGCAATCCGCGGGATGAACGATATCCTGCCCGAACAGACCCCGGTATGGCAGTTCCTCGAATCAGCAGTAAGGGAAGTCCTGGGAGCCTACGGCTACCAGGAAATCCGTATGCCGGTGGTGGAGCATACCGAGTTGTTCCGGCGCTCCATCGGGGAAGTGACCGACATCGTCGAAAAGGAAATGTACACCTTCGATGATCGTAACGGAGACAGCCTGACCCTGAGGCCGGAAGGTACCGCCGGCTGCGTGCGAGCGGCGGAGGAGCATGGACTGCTGTTCAACCAGAGCCGGCGCCTCTGGTACACGGGCCCCATGTTCCGCCATGAACGTCCCCAGAAGGGCCGCTATCGCCAGTTCCATCAGATTGGCGTGGAATGCTTCGGCATGGATGGCCCGGATATCGATGCCGAGCTGCTCATTCTCACCGCCCGCCTGTGGCAGTCCCTGGGGCTGGAAGAGCACACCCGTCTGGAAATCAATAGCATCGGCACATCGGAAGCCCGGGCGGAGTTCCGTCAGGCCCTGGTGGACTATCTTGGCGATTACCGCTCGGACCTGGATCCGGACAGCCAGCGGCGGTTGCTGACCAACCCGCTGCGCATTCTCGATTCCAAGAACACCGAGACCCAGAAGATTCTGGAAAAGGCGCCGGTGCTGGATGATTTCCTGGACGACGAATCCCGCGAGCACTTTGAGCAGCTTACCACCATGCTGGAAGCCGCCGGTGTGCCCTATACCGTCAACCATCGTCTGGTACGGGGCCTGGATTACTACGGCAAGACCGTGTTCGAGTGGGTGACCGACAGCCTTGGCGCCCAGGGCACCATCTGCGCCGGTGGCCGTTATGACGGCCTGGTGGAGCAGCTTGGTGGCCGACCAACGGCGGCGGTAGGCTTCGCCATGGGTATGGAGCGGCTGATACTGCTGCTGGAAACCCTCGGGCTGGTACCGGCCGAGGTCAATGACGACGCCGACATCTACGTAACGGCCATGGGCGAAAAGGCGACCATCGAGGCCTTCACGGTCAGTGAGCTGCTGCGTTCGGCGTTGCCGGGGCGCACGGTGGTTACCCATTGCGGTGGTGGCAGCTTCAAGAGCCAGATGAAAAAGGCCGATCGCAGCGGCGCCCGGGTGGCGGTTATCATTGGTGAAAACGAGGTCAGTGAGGGCATTGTCGGCCTCAAGTACCTGCGCGAAGACGGTGAACAGGAGCAGGTGGCCCGGGATCAGGCCGGCAGCCACCTGGCGAGCCGTCTGGGTCTGGCCTGAGCGGGCAACGGGCGCGGGACGAATTGCAACTCATAACGGATACGTACAACTCATAAGTAAAACAGGAAAGCACACTCACGGGAGTCAACATGGCCGAAATGCGGACCGAAGAAGAACAGATTGAAGCCATCAAGCAGTGGTGGAAGAAGAACGGCAGCTCGCTGCTGATCGGCATCGGCCTGGCTCTGGCCCTGGTGTTTGGCTGGCAGGCCTGGCAGAACCATCAGGCCAACAAGCAGGCAGAGGCCGCCGCCGACTTTGCCGAACTGATGCAACAGGCACAGCAGGCATCCGGAGAGGAAGACCGTGAGTCGGTGACCTATCTGGCAAACCAGGTCCGCGAGCAACATGGTGATACCACCTACGCGGTCTATGCCATGCTGATTCTGGCCAACCAGCAGATGATGGCTGATGGTGATCCCGCCGCCGCCGCGGAAACCCTGCAATGGGCACTGGACCAGTCCGGCTCCAGCGATGCCCTGTCACTGGTGGTCCGTACTCGTCTGGCGCGGGCCCAGTATGGCGCCGGGGAGCTGGATGATGCCCTGGCCACGGTACGCGGTGCTGATGATACCGGTGCGTTCGAAGGTCTCCTGGCGGAACTTGAAGGCGATATTCTGGTCGCCAGTGGTGATACGGCTGGCGCCGAAGAGGCCTACCTCCGGGCCCGTGATTCCGGGCGCATGGAAGGAAGCATCGGCCTGCTGCAGCGCAAACTGGACAATCTGGCCATCGGGAGTGATGCCTGATGAGGGGGGCGACGTTGACGTCTGTGTTGAAACCGCTGGTGGTTCTGGCCCTGACAGGGTCCTTTCTGGCGGGGTGCAGTTCCACGGAAAACTTCGAGGAGCCGGACCCGGTGCCCGAAGTGGTATCGACGGTGACCCTGGAATCGGAATGGTCGCTGAATGTCGGCGACGGCTATGATGGCCAGTACCTGCATCTGGAGCCCACCATTATCGGCGGCAGCCTGTATGCGGTGTCCGCGGATGGTGAGTTGCTGGCGGTAGGCCCGGCGACCGGTGACGTGCGCTGGCGCCGGGACCTGGATGAGCAGATCATGGCCGGTGTGGGGGGCGACAGCCGCCACCTTTACCTGGTGACCGTTGATGCCGAGTTGCTGGCCCTCAACCGCGACAATGGTGACGAAGTCTGGCGCCTGCGCATGCCCAATGAGGTGCTGGCCGCACCCCAGTCCAATGGCAATCTGGTGCTGTCGCAGACCATTGATGGCAAGGTGGTGGCCGCTGATGCCGCCAGTGGCGAACGTCTGTGGCAATATGATGCGCCCGCGCCATCCCTGTCGGTGCGTGACACCGGCGCACCCGTGGTCGGTAGTGAGATGGCGCTGGCGACCTTCGCCAATGGCCGGGTGGTGGCCCTGTCCACCGACAATGGCCAGCCGGTGTGGCAATATACCGTGGGCGAGCCTGCCGGCCGCACTGAACTGGAACGACTGGTGGATGTCACCGCGCAGCCGGTGATTGTCGAGGGTGCGGCCCTGGTGGCCGGGTACCAGGGTAAGCTGGCACTGGTGGATATCCGCAACGGACAAGAGATCTGGAGCCGCGCCACGTCAACCTTCCACAGCCCGGCCCTGGCACCCGGCAAGGTGTTTATTGCCCGTGACAATGGCGATGTGGTGGGCCTTGATGCCAGCAATCTCGAGGAAGTCTGGGTACAGGATGCGCTGTCCTGGCGTCGGCTGTCAGCGCCGGCCACCATTGGCGATCAGCTGGTGGTCGGAGACTTTGAGGGCTACCTTCATATCCTGTCCCAGGAGAATGGCCAGCTCCAGGGTCAGCTGGAGTTTGATGACGAAGGCATCCGCGCGCCCATGCTGAGCTGGGAAAACCGGCTGATAGTCTATGGCAATGGCGGACGCCTTGCCGTGTTTACCCTCGAGAATCGGGAATAACCCGATTCTCACGTTCATTTCAGGCAGATATTGATGACACCGGTAATCGCTCTGGTGGGCCGTCCCAATGTGGGCAAGTCCACCCTGTTCAATCAGATGACCCGATCCCGCGATGCCCTGGTGGCGGATTTTCCGGGCCTGACCCGTGACCGCAAGTACGGGGACGGCAACTACGAGGGTCGCCGGTTTATCGTCATTGATACCGGGGGACTCACCGGGGATGAGGTCGGCCTGGATGCGGAGATGGCGCGCCAGTCCACGCAGGCCGTAGACGAAGCGGATATTGTGCTGTTCCTGGTGGACGGGCGTGCCGGTCTCACCGCCGGTGATGAAATGGTCGCCGAGCACCTGCGTCGTACCGGCAAGCCGGCTCATCTGGTGGTCAACAAGACCGATGGCCAGGACCCGGATGTGGCGGCTGCCGACTTCTATTCCCTGGGCTTCGAGTCTGTGTACCAGATTGCTGCCGCCCACAACCGTGGCATCCGCTCCATGCTGGAGCTGTTACTGGAAGAGGTGGAAGAGGAGAACGAGGACAGCGCCGACAAATACCCCGGTATCCGTATCGGAGTGGTAGGCCGCCCCAATGTGGGCAAGTCCACCCTGGTCAATCGCATGCTCGGCGAAGAGCGGGTGGTGGTCTATGACATGCCCGGAACCACCCGCGACAGCGTGTACATTCCCTACGAACGCCAGGGTCACGAATATACCCTGATCGACACCGCCGGGGTGCGCCGCCGCAAGAACGTACATGAAGTGGTGGAGAAGTTTTCCATCATCAAGACCCTGAAGGCTATCGAGGATGCCCATGTGGTGATCCTGGTGATCGATGCCCGTGATGGCCTGGTGGACCAGGACCTGCACCTGATCGGTTTTGTGCTGGATGCCGGGCGGTCACTGGTGATTGCCGTCAACAAATGGGACGGTATGGATCCGGAGGAGCGCAGCAAGGTCAAGGAGCAGGTGCGTCGCCGCCTGGACTTCCTGGATTATGCCGACAAGCATTACATCTCTGCCCTGCATGGTTCCGGGGTAGGGGTGCTCTATGACTCCATCCAGGATTGCTACGAATCGGCCATGGCCAAGTGGCCCACCAACCGGCTGACCGCCATTCTGCAGGACGCAGTGGCTCAGCATCAGCCACCCATGGTGCACGGGCGACGAATCAAACTGCGCTTTGCCCACCAGGGTGGCTCCAACCCGCCGGTGATCGTGGTCCATGGCAATCAGACCGGTGCCTTGCCCGGGGCCTACAAGCGCTATCTGGAAAATACCTTCCGCAAGGTGCTCAAGGTGAATGGTTCGCCCATCCGCTTTGAGTTCCTGTCCGGTGAGAACCCTTACGCCAACAAGGTCGACCGACTGACACCGCGGCAGAAAGTAAAGAAGGACAACGACCTCAAACAGGGTCGCCAGATCAAGAAGCCGCGGATGAAGAGCAAGAAGAAAAAGGGCTGACCGGTTAATCGAGCCGGTTAACTTCACGAAAAAAGGCAAGGTCCTGTCGGGCACCTTGCCTTTTTTTGTTGCGGCACAGCCACTGAACTACTGATCGTCCCTTGCCGCCGCCTCCGCCTGTGCGGCCTGCACACCGGTAAGGGCGATGGTGAACACGATGTCGTCTACCAGCGCCCCCCGGGACAGGTCGTTGACGGGTTTTCTCAGTCCTTGCAGCATGGGGCCGATGCTGACCACATTGGCGCTGCGTTGCACGGCCTTGTAGGTGGTGTTGCCGGTATTCAGATCCGGGAAGATGAATACCGTGGCCTTGCCGGCAACGGGGCTGTCCGGCGCCTTGCTCTTGCCGACATCGGCATTGGCGGCGGCGTCGTACTGCAGCGGGCCGTCGATGACCAGATCCGGGCGCCGCTCGCGGGCGATGCGGGTGGCCTCCCGCACCTTGTCCACATCGGCACCGCTGCCGGAACTGCCGGTGCTGTAGCTAATCATGGCGACCACCGGATCGACCCCGAAGGCCCTGGCGGAATCGGCACTCTGGATGGCAATGTCGGCCAGTTGTTCGGCGTTAGGGTCGGGGTTGATGGCGCAGTCACCATAAACCAGCACCTGCTCCGACAGGAGCATGAAGAAAACCGACGACACCACTTTGGCATTGTCTGCCGTCTTTATCAGCTGCAGGGCAGGGCGGACCGTATTGGCGGTGGTGTGGACCGCCCCCGACACCAGGCCGTCGGCCTCGTCCAGGGCCACCATCATGGTGCCCAGAACCACGTTGTCTTCCAGCATGGCTTCCGCCATATCCGGCGCCAGGCCCTTGTGCTTGCGTAACTGCACCATGGGCTCAACGTAGTTTTTACGGACGTCAGCAGGGTTTATGATCTCCAGGTCGTCAGGAAGGGGCAGGCCCTGGGATTCCGCCACGGCCTCGATGTCGTCCCTTTCCCCGAGCAGAATACAGCGGGCCAGCTCACGCTGGGTACAGATAATGGCGGCTTCGACCGTGCGCGGCTCGTTGCCCTCGGGCAAGACAATGCGTTTGCCCGCCTGCCGTGCCAGCTGCGACAGCTGGTGGCGGAACGCCGGCGGTGACAGCCGGCGCAACCGGTCAACCTTCAGGTGCTGCTGTAGCCAGTCGGCATCCAGCCGGGAGGCCACCGTTTCCATCACTTTCTCGATACGGTCCGGATCATCGGCGGGAACCGCGCCGGGCAGATTGGCCAGCTGGTGAGCGGTCTCGTAGGTGTTGGTGTCCGTACGCAGCACGGGCAGGCCGGTTGCCAGGGCCCGGCGGCACAGGTCGATGGTGCGCTGGTCCGGCATCAGGCCGCCGGTCATCAACAGGCCGGCCATGGGTACACCGTTGAGGGCCGCTACGGCGGTGGCCAGCAGGATATCCTCCCGGTCCCCGGGGGTGACAATCAGCGAGCCCGGGCGCAGGGTGTCGACCATGTTGGGAACGGTGCGCGCACACACGGTGACCTTCTGCACCCGCCGTGTATTCATGTCCCCTTCATGGAGCACCTCCGCCCCAAGGTCACTGGCAATGTCTGTCACCCGCGGGGCCAGCAGATCCGGCTGCCAGGGAATGGCTGCCAGCAGGCGCAGGCGGCCCGAGCTGAAAATCTCGCAGTCGTTGGCATAGTCCGGCGTTGCCACCGGTTCCTGGCGGTCGAAGGATGGCAGCATGCCGGTCTGCTCTGGCTTGCCCAGTTTGTTGAGCACGACCCCGATCACATCCGGGTCGTCGGAGTCGGCAAAGAGCCGCGCCGAGAAATCCAGCCACTCGTCCAGTTCGTGGCAGTCGCGGCCATCCGGAGTGCATACCAGGATCACCTCGGAACCCAGGTTGCGGGCCATTTCCACATTCATGCGCGCGGTGTAGGCCTCACTGCGGTCCGGCACCAGACCTTCGACAATGACCACATCAACGTCGCGGGCCACCGACTGGAAGCGTCCTACCATGTCCTCCATGAACTCGTCGGACTTGCCCCGGTTGAGCAGGTTCTGTGCCTGCTTGAGGGGTATCGGAGTGGGCGGATCCAGGTCGGAGCGTGCCCGTACGAACGGCACCGAAAAATCGTCCGCGTTCCTGTCGCCGGCGGATTTCGCTGGCTGGCTGACCGGCTTGTAGAAACCGACCCGGACACCCACCCGGTCCAGGGCCCGGAGCAGGCCCAGGCACACGGAGGTCAGGCCGCTGTTGAGTTCCGTGGGGGCTATAAACAGGCTTTTTGCCATAGCTGCTGGCATCCTTCAGTGATTCTGTGATTGGTTCGGGTCGGCTTCGCCGGTGGCCAGTGCGACCGCTTGACGGGCAATCATGGCCTCTTCCCGGGTGGGGATCACCAGTATCGGGAAACGGCTGTCACTGGCTGAGATGGCTCCATTGCGGGCCTGGCCGTGGTCGTTGTTGCTGTCCGGATCGATACGGAAGCCCGGCAGGGCAAGATGAGCAACGGTTCGCGCCCGCACCTCGCTGCTGTTCTCGCCAATCCCCCCGGTGAACACCAGGGCATCCAGGTTGTCCAGGGACACCATCATGGCGCCGATATAGCGGGCCAGGCGGAAACAGAAGACTTCGAAGGCGTCCTGGCAGTCGCGGTCGCCGTTGCGGGCGGCCTTGAGCAGGTTGCGCATGTCGCTGGTGGTCCCGGACAGGCCCAGCAGGCCACTTTCCCGGTTGAGGATGCCATGGGTGTCTTCCGGACTGATGCCCTTGCTGGCCAGGAAATCGAACAGGCCCGGGTCAACGTCGCCACTGCGGGTACCCATCACCAGGCCCTCCAGGGGCGTCAGCCCCATGCTGGTGTCGACACTTCTGCCATCCCGGATAGCCGTAATGCTGCAACCGTTTCCGAGGTGGGCGGAAATAACGGAAGCGGTTTCAGCCGGCTTGTCCAGACGGCGCGCGGCCTCTTCGGCCACGTACTGATGGCTGGTGCCATGAAAGCCGTATCGCCGCACCCCCCAGTCGTTGTAGAACCGCTTTGGCACCGGGTAGAGCCAGGCATGGCGAGGCAGGGTCTGGTGAAAGGCAGTGTCGAATACCGCCACCTGGGGAACCCGGGGGAACAGCTCCATGGTGGCCTCGATTCCCGCCAGGTTCACCGGGTTGTGCAGGGGCGCCAGGCTGGCGCAGTCCTCAATGGCCCGGATAACCTTGTTGTTCAGCAGTGCCGCCTGGTGAAAGGCCTCGCCGCCATGAACCACCCGGTGACCGATGGCCAGGGGAGCCTTGCCAAGGTGGCCGTTATCCTGAAGCCACTGGATGCCTGCGATCAGGGACTGGCGATGGTCGGCATTCGGGGGCAGGGCAACCGTATCGCCCCCTTCAGGAACCAGGCGGGCGTCGGACTGGCCGATTTTCTCAGCCAGCGCCGACGCGAGTGACTCACCGGAGCGATTGAAAACCGCCATTTTCACGGAAGAGCTTCCGCAGTTTACGACCAGAATCTGATCATTCATGGATTGGGCAACCCCTGCTGTTATTCAGTATAGCGCGGATAGTAGCTTACCGGCGGTCCGCGGTCATTAACAGGCCACGGGTATCAGGGGGTGCTAGCGGATCCGGAGCCAGGCGAGAAAATCGGCATCCGGAATCGGCCGGCTGTAATGGTATCCCTGCAGGAAGTCGCAGCCGTGGGCGCTCAGGAAAGTGGCCTGGGCCGCTTCTTCCACGCCCTCGGCCACGACCGTCAGGCTGAGGCTGTGAGCCATGTTGATGATGGCTCTGACCAGGGCCGAGTTGTCGTCGGCTCCCAGTACATCCGCCACAAAGGACTTGTCGATCTTGAGCGTATCGAAGGGGTAGCTCTTCAGATAGCTCAGGGCCGAGAAGCCGGTTCCGAAATCATCCACCGACAACCGGATGCCGGTGGCGTCGAGTTCCTGCAGAATGGTGGCGGCTTCAATGCTGCTGTCCAGTAACAGGCGTTCGGTAATCTCCAGCTCCACCCGGTCGGCCGGCATGTCGCAGGCGGTCAGAATCTGCTGCACGCTACTGACGAATTCCGGGTCCCGGAACTGCCTGGGGGAGACATTGACCGCTATGTTCAGTGCTGTGCCGGTAGCCTCTTCCCAGCGTTTCGCCGCGGCGCAGGCCTGCTCGATTACCCAGCGCCCGATGGGGATGATCATGCCGGTTTCTTCGGCCAGGGGTATAAACCGGTCCGGCATGACCAGACCCATGACGGGGCTGTTCCAGCGCAACAGGGCTTCGGCACCAGTGACCCTGCCGGTGGCGGCGTCGATAATCGGCTGGTACCACAGTTCGAATTCGTCCAGCTCCAGCGCCCGGCGCATGCGGGACTCCATCTGCAGCCGTTCATGGGACAGTTCCTTCATTTGCGGAGCAAACCGTTCCCACGAGCTCTTGCCGTTGTGCTTGGCCTCGTACATGGCAGCGTCGGCGTTCTGGAGCAGGGTGCTGGTGTTGTCCGAGTCCAGCGGGTAGATGGCGATGCCAATACTGGTGGTCACGAACACCTCCTGTCCGCCCAGCAGGAACGGTGCATTAAAGCCTTTCAGTATGCGCTCGGCCACCTGTCCCGCCCCCTGCTCGTCCTTGAGGCCGGGCAGCAGCACCAGAAATTCATCGCCGCCAAGTCTTGCCACTGTGCTGGTGCCGCGCAGGCAGGAGGAAACCCGGCGCGAGGCTTCCACCAGCAGGGTGTCGCCGGCGTCATGGCCCATGGTGTCGTTGATATGCTTGAAGTTGTCCAGATCCAGGAACATCACGCCGACCAGACCCTCTTCCCGTTGCGCCTGGGCAACGGCCAGTTTGAGGCGGTCAAGGGCGAGCATGCGGTTGGGCAACCCGGTAAGCACGTCATAGTTGGCCTGACGGAGCAGCTGTTGCTCGTAGCGTTTACGGATACTGATATCCTCGCCAATAATCAGGAAGTGGCTGATACGGCCATCCTCATCCTTGATCGGTGATACCACGATCTGTTCCCAGTAATGGGCGCCATTGCGGCGCACGCTGTTGACCTCGCCCTGCCAGACGCCTACCCGCTGGACCTGTATGCGGATGGTTTGCCACAGGTGCTGGCTGTCACGAGCGGCGCGGGCCCCCAGGGCCAGGTCGCCGGGGCGTTGCCCGAGAACCTGTTCCGCCGGGTAGCCGGTCAGCTGGCTGAACTTGTGATTGACGAACTCGATATTCCACTGGCGGTCACAGATCATCACCGACGAGGGGCTCTGCTCCACGGCCATGGAAAGCTTGCGGATTTCCTCCTCGTCCCGTTTACGCCGTTCAAGATCATCCTTCAGCCGTTCGCGCATCTGGTTGAAGGCGTCCGTCACCTGGCCGAGTTCGTCGTTGCGGTGGCGCTGGTTGTCGGACCTGTCCAGTGTCAGCGGCTGATCCAGGTTGTTCAGGGAGAAGCGCCGGGCAAACTGGGCCATGTGGCTCAGGTGCCTGGTGACCATAACCTGAAAAATCCAGACGATCAGAATGGCGGTCAGGAAGGTTTTCAGGAACTGGGTGGTGATGGTGGTCCAGATCGTCTCTTCCAGCTCGCGGTAGGTGCGTTCCAGAGAGGCTGTTACGGTCAGTTCCCCCAGCAGGGTTTCCTGGGGATCGGAATGCCGGATGGGGAAGCTGTGCTCGCGGGTAGCGATGTCGCGGTCAGGTTGTTCACCCATGACCAGCTCTGAGTCGGGGTCGATGCGAAGGCGCAGGTGGACAATGTCCGGCAGTGACAGGATACCTTCCAGCTGGACCTCCAGCAGGTTGCGGTCGAGGGCCCAGAGGCTTCGGGACAGACTGGAGCGATACCCGCTCTCCACAACCCTGAAGCGTTCCTCAATGGCGGAAACGTCTTTATGGAAATCACTATAGATCTGCAGACCCGATGCGAACACGGTGAACACGGAACTGAACACCAGGATATAGGCCAGCAAACGGAACGACAGGGGCGAGCCGTGGCGGAACTGCTGAAGGCGCGAAAGTGGTTTGAGCATCCTGTTTGTGTGCAAACTTCCCGGGTGCGTTGCCGGCCGGAACCGATGGCGACTCAGTGTTTCTGGGCAACGGAAACCGTTGCAACCGGATATCCGGCGTAACCATTGAGAATATAGCAGTCTGCCCGGTGAATTGTCGTGCCGGCAGGGGATGTAACTGGCAAAAATTCAATGGATAAGGGGTTTAGTGCTCTTGATTCAGGTCAAGATCGACCGACCGGCGCAGGCGTAGGCTGAAATTGGAGACAGGGCCTAAAAATGACCGGGCCATCACAGGATGAAGAGGAGTAGTGCCATGTATATGGACGGAGTTGTCATCGCCGGCGTGGGAACCGTATTGCTGATGGTAGGGTTTATGGTGGCTGTCGGGTGGTTTGTGGTGCATGATGCCAAGACCAGAGGCAATGACAAGCACAAACAGGACGGTCGTTAAGAGACAGGATGGTTGTTGAGAAAAAGTGGCGTCCCCTACCGGGTTCGAACCGGTGTTGCCGCCGTGAAAGGGCGGAGTCCTGGGCCACTAGACGAAGGGGACGTATTTCTCTTTGACCGTTACCTCGTCGAGGTGGCGCGTATATTAAGAACGCGCCGGGTGAGTGTCAACGGTCCAACCGAAAAATGTCAGAATTTTTTATCCTTGCGGATGGTTACTTGCCCAGCGCCTCCTGCAGAGCGGGCTCCAGTTCCGGGTAGGCAAAATGGAAGCCCTCCTGCTCCAGTCGCTCCGGTACCGCCCTCTGACCGGTGAGCAACAGCCGGGACATTTCGCCCAGTGCCAGCTTCAGCACAGGTGCCGGAACCGGGAACAGGGCGGGGCGATTAAGTACGTCGGCCAGGGTCCGGGTGAAGGTGCGGTTGGTGACCGGCGCCGGGCTCACCACGTTATAGGGCCCCCTGGCTGACTCCTCGGACAGCATCCAGAGAATGGCGTTGACCACATCCTGCCGATGAACCCACGGCATGTACTGGCTGCCGTCGCCAATCCGGCCGCCGAGCCCCAGCCTGAAGGGTATGGTCATTTGCTGCAGGAAGCCGCCGTCAGCGCCGACCACGACACCCGTGCGGGAATAGCATACCCTGACGCCCTTTTCGGCCAGGATGCTCGCGGCCTTTTCCCAGTCGGCGCACAGGCGGTGACTGAACTCGTCATGGGGAGGGGTTTGCTCGGTGACAGTGGTGTCGCCCTGATCACCGTAATAGCCCACTGCGGACCCGGAAATCATGACCTGCGGCAGGGTATCCTGGCGCAGCAGCGCGGACACCAGTTTCCGGGTCAGGTCAATCCGGCTCTCCCTCAGCACCTGCTTGCGGTGTTCAGTCCAGCGCTTGGCCGCAATGCCCTCGCCGGCCAGGTTCACCACCGCGTGGTAACCGGGGCGCTCGCCAATATCGGTAATCTGGCCTACGGGCGTCACACGACCACAGATCGCCCGCACATCCTCCGGCTTCTGCCGGCTCACCACATCCACCTGGTAGCCGGCATTGAGCAGTTCCGGGCACAACACCCGACCGATAAAGCCGGTCCCTCCGGTTACCAGGATCCGGTGTTCAGGCATGACTTTCCTCCAGAGTCCCCTCGACGATGTCCTTCAGCACCTGGCCAAGCCTGGGGTCTTCGCCAATGGGCGGCAGCAGGGTGATATCGACACCGAAACGCTGGCGATACTCCTCCAGCATGGCAGGAACATCCTTGCGGAGGTGTCGGCCGGCGGCCAGAAACAGGGGGACGACGCGTATGTCTCCGATTCCTTCCGTTACGGCCTTGCCGACTTCCTCCTCGAGGGTGGGGCTTGCCAGTTCCATGTAGGCAACGCGCGCCTCAGGGAGTGACTGCAGCGTGGGGGCGGCCAGCGCCTCGAAGGTATCGCACCAGCGCTGGTCGCTGCTGCCGTGGGCCAGTAACAGAACTCGTGTGGCTGCCGTCATGGGTAATAGCGCTCCTTTGGCTTGAACTGCTTTAAGTGTATAACTACGTTTCTGCGACTGCGAATTTCAACGTGACCGGAGACAATATGTTCGCTTGGCACGAGCTTCTGGATTTCTGGTTTGGTGAACTGGACGAAAATGGTCTGCCGGACCGTGAGCATCGGGAGCGCTGGTTCCGCTCATCCCGGGCATTTGATCAGGAAATACGGCGCCGTTTTATTTCCATGGTGCTGTTTGCCTCGGAAAATGGCCTGGAGCAATGGCGGCGGGAGCCCGGCGGACGGCTGGCGGAAATACTTCTTCTGGACCAGTTTACCCGGCATATCCACCGTGGCGGGGGTATGGCGTACTCCAATGACCGCCAGGCGATAGCCCTGTGTCTGGAGGGGCTGGACAAGGGGGCCGATGTACCGCTGGTGCCGATACAGCGTGCCTTCTTCTATATGCCATTGCAGCATTCCGAGAATCGCGCCCATCAGGATCGATCGGTGGAGCTGTATGAACAGCTGGCAGCCTCTCAGGACGGCCCGCTGGGGGCATTCCTGGGGAGCTTTCTGGAATCGGCGCGCAATCATCGCTCGGTGATTCAGCGTTTCGGTCGCTTTCCACACCGCAATGCCGCGCTGAAGCGACCGTCAACGCCAGAGGAACAGGCCTATCTTGGTGCCGGGGCCAGCACATTCGGGCAGCAACAGAGCTGACCGGAAGCCTGGTTATCCGGCTCCCTCGAACTTGCCGGGTGTGGCAGGAAAAACAGTTCGCCCAGCTGCCCGGGCCTGCAAAGAAAAATTCATAAAAACAGTTGACGACTGCGGTCCTATCAGTAGAATACGCAGCCGTTGAGAGGTTACAGCCCTCACAACAAAGCGGGAATAGCTCAGTTGGTAGAGCACAACCTTGCCAAGGTTGGGGTCGCGAGTTCGAGTCTCGTTTCCCGCTCCAGATTCCGAAACCCGGTCCGAAAGGCCGGGTTTTTTCATTTCTGGCCCCTCAGCTTCCCGGAACTTCAGTATACTGGCGCTGGTTCTTTGTCGTCTGGACGCCCTATGAAAATCAAAGCGCTCTATTACTATCCGGTCAAGTCCCTGGCTGGCGTTGCCACTACCGAACTTTCTCTGGACCGTTTTGGTCCGGTGGGTGACCGGCGCTGGATGCTGGTGGACCAGGAAAACCGGTTCGTTACCCAGCGCAAGAACCCGTCGCTGGTCAGAATCCGACCCCGGCTCAACGACGAGGGGCTGTGCCTGGACATTCCCGGCCAGGGCAGAGTTAAGGTAAGGGCGAGTAACGACAGTGAGACCGTGACCGTCTGGCGGGATCAGGTGGATGGTGTGCTGATGGCCAGTCCGGAGGCGTCAGAGGCCGTATCCGTGTTTCTGGGCAAGCCCGTGACACTGGTCTACATGCCCGATTCTGTCACTCGTCCTGTTCGTCAACAAAGTCTGCAGGCGGTGCATCCGGTCAGTTTTGCCGACGGGTTTCCTCTGCTGGTGACCAGTCAGGCTTCCCTGGAAGATCTTAACCAGCGGCTGCCGTGGTCGGCGGACATGCGGCGCTTTCGTCCCAACGTGGTGGTTGAGGGTGCCGCCATGCCCTGGGAGGAAGACCGCTGGCAGACACTGGCACTGGGCGATGTGCCGGTGAGGCTGGTCAAGCCCTGCAGCCGCTGCGTCATGACCACAGTGGATCCGGACTCCGGTGAACGTTCACCGGACGGCAATCCACTGAAAACCCTGTCCGGTTTCCGTCGTACTGAAGACGGCGTCATTTTCGGCGCCAACGGCGTACATCTCGAGACCGGTACCCTGCGCGTCGAGGATCCGGTTACGATCAAATTATAGGAGTTGTTCCGTTCATGCCACTGCTGACCCTGGAAGAAATCTCACTGGCCTTCGGGATGCAGCCCCTGCTGGATCATGCCTCTCTGGTGGTGGAGCCCGGAGAACGGGTGTGCCTGCTGGGCCGCAATGGTGAAGGCAAGTCCACACTGCTGAAGATTATTGCCGGGGAGGTCACGCCTGATGGCGGTGTGGTCCGCCTGGACAGTGGCGCCAGACTGGCGGTGTTGCCCCAGATGCTGCCCTCGGACGACACCCGTACCGCCTATGAGGTGGTCTCCGATGCATTCCCGGAGACTGGTAAACTGCTGGCGGAGTTTCATCATCTGTCCCAACAGGCGGACGAAGCGAGCCTCGACCAGATGATGAAAGTGCAGGAGCGTCTCGAGGCGCTGGACGGCTGGCGCCTGGACCAGAAGGTGAATGCCATCCTGGAGCAATACCGCATTGATCCGGACCAGACCCTCAACACCCTGTCCGGCGGCTGGCAGCGGCGGGTGTTGCTTGCCAAGGCGCTGGTGGCGGAGCCGGATATCCTGTTGCTGGATGAGCCCACCAACCACCTGGACGTGCCGGCCATCGCCTGGCTCGAGGAGGCACTTGGCCAGTTCCGTGGCGCCATTATCTTTGTATCCCACGACCGGGCCTTTATTCGTCGCATGGCGACACGGGTGGTGGAGCTTGATCGGGGCCATCTGGTGAGCTTCGCGGCTACCTATGACCGCTACCTTGACCTCAAGGAAAAAGCCCTGGAAGAGGAGGAGCGGCAGAATGCCCTGTTCGACAAGCGCCTGAAGCAGGAGGAGGCCTGGATTCGCCAGGGTATAAAAGCCCGGCGGACACGGAACATGGGCCGGGTCAGGGCGCTCAGGGCCATGCGGGAAGAGCGCCGGCAGCGCCGGGAACGGGTGGGAACCGCCAGCTTCTCGGTGGAGGATGCTTCCCGTTCGGGCAAACTGGTGGTGGATGCCATCCAAGCCGGATTTGAGTATCCGGATGGCAAGCCGGTTATCCGGGACCTGACGATGACCATCCTCCGTGGCGACAAGATCGGCCTGGTGGGCGAGAACGGCACTGGCAAGACCACTCTGGTTCGCCTGCTGCTGGGAGATCTGGAGCCTACGGAAGGCCGTATCCGTCTTGGCACCAACCGTCAGGTCGCCTATTTTGATCAGCTTAGGGGAGAACTGGACCTCGAGCGCACCGCCCTCGACAATCTGTCAGAGGGGCGGGAATTTATCGAAATCAACGGCCAGCAGAAGCATGTGCTGGGCTACCTTCAGGAGTTCCTGTTTACGCCCGAGCGTGCCCGGTCACCGGTCAGGGTGTTTTCCGGTGGCGAGCGTGCCCGTCTGCTGCTGGCGAAACTGTTCAGTAAACCGGCCAACATACTGGTGCTGGACGAGCCCACCAACGACCTGGATGTGGAAACACTGGAGCTGCTTGAGGAACGCCTGGTGGACTTTGCAGGCACGGTCATCGTGATCAGCCACGACCGGGAATTTCTCGACAACATCGCCACGGACACCCTGTTCCTGGACGGCTCCGGCTTTGTCCGGGAGTATGTGGGCGGCTATTCGGACTGGCGCCGGCAGGGCGGCCGGTTTCCGTCAGAGGAAGGGGCGGGAGGCCCCGGCTCAAGCAGCAGGAAAGCTTCGTTATCGGAGAAGCGTGACAAGGCTGCCAGTAGCGGCACCCCCGCCGGATCCGGGCAGGCGCGACCAGCTCCGGTCAAAATGAGTTACAAACTCAAGCACGAGCTGGAGCAGTTGCCCGGTCAGATCGAGAAACTCGAAGCGAGAATAGAGGCCCTGAACGGGGAAGTGTCAGGCCCGGATTTCTATAAGCAGGATACGGCAACGGTAGACCGTGTTCTCAAGGATCTGACGGACACCAAGGAAAGCCTGGAAGCCGCCATGAACCGCTGGCTGGAACTGGAGGAAATGCAGGCCGGGGGCCAGGGCTGAACCCGGCCCCCGGACGCCGCTGGAATCAGTTGATCCTCAGCGCCAGCACATCGCATTTGGCACCATGGAGCACACCGTTGGCAGTGGAACCCAGCAGCAGCTGGATGCCCCGGCGGCCATGGCTGCCCACGATGACCAGGTCGACACCCTGGTCCTCGCTGAGGTGATGGATTTCCGACTCCGGCCGGCCCACGGTAACAATCTGGTTGTCTTCCGGAATGCCGTATTGCTTGCCGTAAGCGGCCAGTTGTTCACGGGCAGCCTTGTCCAGCTGGTCCTGTAGCTCGCTCAGGTCCATGGGAATATCACCGCCGTAGGCATAGCCTACGGGCTCCACCACATGTGCCAGCAACAGCCGGGCATCGTGTTGTTTGCCAATCTCTACTGCCTTTTCAAGCACCTGCGGCGCTTCCTCCGTGAGGTCAATAGCCACCAAAATCTTCTTGTACACGGACATAGGCTCAAAGCTCCTTTCAGGTAGCGCGACGGGAAGCCATCGGGTGATCCACGGGCTTACCCATTACTTTAGGTGAATATACAACACTGTAAACTGATCGGGGTCAACTATACGAAAACGGGCCACCCGTGGGTGGCCCGCTGTCGGTCCGGTTGTTTCCGGTCGTGTCAGGCGTTCTGCAGGGAATTTACCGCGGAATTCAACTCCTCGAGAATCGCACGGGAATAACGTTCGATCACAAAAACCACGTTCTGCTTGTTATAGTTGATATAGGAGTCCTTGATAAAGCTCCATTTGACCTGGATTTCAACCGCTGTTTCCTGCAGCTGGCCCTGACTGGCGGAAGTGACAAATTCGCTGATCAATGCATCCAGTTCCTGTGCCTGCTGATCCAGTGGCGCAAGACCGGAGGCCCCCTGGAAGGTCTGGGTAACCGGGCTGTAGGACCGGGCGGCGTAACGTGAAAGCATCTGGGCCATCAGCACCGAAGCGGAGCGTGCGGTTTCCACCTGTGGTTTAATGGCGGTCTGGGAGCTTTCCCGCGCCTGGGAGTAGAGTTCCTGCGCCACATTGCTCAGCTTGACGGCCTGGTTGGCCATTTCGCCCACCAGGCGCAGGTCGGGGTAGCCGATTTCGGTGACGTCGCTGACGTTCTGGGCCATGAGCTGGCTGAAGGTATTGAACTCGGACCTGAGGGAGGCGATCTGGTCAGCGCTGAGTACATTGGCGCCGCTTTCGGAAACCGCCTGCAGGTTGCGGGTGGCCTCGCCCATCAGTTCCTTGATCGAATCCTGGGCGGTCGTGTCGTTGGTGGCGCTGTAGCGGTAATAGTTGCTCAGGGCCATGAAGTTGTTCAGGCGGAACTCATGGAGTTCACGCAGGAATGCAGAGCCTTCGTCGGCACGGGCCGACAGAGAGCTGAGCAGCAGCAGTACCATCACTGCCAGCACAGAATGGATTCGGAGGCGAGAGTCATTCATTGGGGCGTAACTCCATTTCGATGCGCTTTCTTATTGGAATGGACGGGATCTGGTTCACAAAGCTAAATTAAGCGTTACAGTCGTTCAAGCGGTTTGTTACAGATTGCGACCCCGTTCCGTGATTTTACTGAATTTTGCAGTTTTTCCGGAGGCTTGGTAAGTCATCTTAACTTGTCGCTTCCGGTGTCTATGGACCTTACGTCACAAATTCGTTGACAAGATCGGAGTTTTTTCACAAGGTGTGCCCTCCTGATTCAAACGGCTGTATGAATTTTTGAATCGAACCGTGTTTCGCCGGGCCTGCCCGCCACCGGGCAGTGACCCGTCCGGGCGATGCACCAGGGCAGTGACCGAAAATCCGCTGTAATGCCGGTTCCGGCGCGGTCGGAGCAGGGCACAGCAATCAACACAGACTGGAGATCAGTTGATGATTTACGAAGGTAAAGCCATCACAGTAAAAGAGATCGAAGGCGGAATTGCGCAACTGAACTTTGACTTGCAGGGCGAGTCAGTCAACAAGTTCAATCGCCTCACTATCGAGGAACTGGGCGCCGCCACCGATAAACTGAAGGCACAGACCGGCCTCAAGGGGCTGGTGGTGACCAGTGGCAAGGACAGTTTCATTGTCGGCGCGGACATCACCGAATTTACCGATCTTTTTGCCGGTCCCGAAGAAGATCTGATCAACAACAACCTCACTGCCAACGCTGTTTTCAATGCCATTGAAGATCTGCCTTTCCCCACCGTGACCTGCTTCAACGGCATGGCCCTGGGTGGCGGCTTCGAGATGGGCCTGGCCACCGATTACCGGGTCATGGACAGCAAGGCAAAAGTGGGTCTCCCGGAAGTGAAACTGGGCATTTTTCCCGGTTTCGGCGGCACCGTTCGCCTGTCCCGCCTTATCGGTGTCGACTACGCCATCGAGTGGATCTGCATGGGCTCCGAACACCGTGCCGATGACGCCCTGAAGACCGGCGCCGTCGATGCGGTAATTGAAACCGACAAGCTGATAGACGCGGCACGGGCGATTATTGACCAGTGCAACGAAGGCAAGCTGGACTACCAGGCCCGTCGTGAAGAAAAGAAAGGCAAGATCAAGCTGAACAACATGGAAAGCATGATGGCCTTTGAAACCGCCAAGGGCTTCGTGGCTGGTCAGGCCGGCAAGAACTACCCTGCGCCAGTTGAGGCCATCAAGGTCATGCAGAAGCATGCCGGCCTGACCCGCGACAAGGCCGTGGAAGTCGAGGCCAAGGGCTTTGCCAAAATGGCCAAGACCAATGTCGCTGCCTGCCTGGTCGGCCTGTTCCTGAACGACCAGAAGCTCAAGGCAAAGGCCAAGCAGTGGGAGAAGGAAGCGGCTGACGTCAAACAGGCTGCTGTTCTCGGCGCCGGTATCATGGGCGGTGGTATTGCCTATCAGTCTGCCTACAAAGGCACGCCGATTCTGATGAAGGATATCAACGAGGACGGCATCAGCCTGGGCCTGAAGGAAGCCAAGAAGCTTCTGAGCAAGCGGGTGGCGAAGGGCAAGATGAAACCCGAGCAGATGGCCGATGCCCTCAACAACATCCGGCCGACCCTGAGCTATGGCGACTTCGACAACGTGGATATCGTTGTGGAAGCGGTTGTCGAGAATGTGAAGGTCAAGGACTCTGTCCTGCGGGAAGTTGAGGAAAAGGTATCCGATGACACCATCATTACCTCCAACACCTCTACCATCTCCATCGATACCCTGGCCAATAACCTGAAACGCCCGGAAAACTTCTGCGGCATGCACTTCTTCAACCCGGTGCACATGATGCCCCTGGTTGAGGTGATCCGCGGTGAGAAAACCAGTGATCGCGCCATTGCCACCACGGTTGCCTATGCCAAGGCCATGGGCAAGACCCCGATCGTGGTCAACAACTGCCCGGGTTTCCTGGTGAACAGGGTGCTGTTCCCGTACTTCGGCGGCTTTGCCGGCCTGGTACGCGACGGTGCGGATTTCCAGCGGGTCGACAAGATCATGGAAAACTTTGGCTGGCCCATGGGTCCGGCCTACCTGCTGGACGTAGTCGGCATGGATACTGGCAAGCACGCCAACGAAGTGATGGCGGAAGGCTTCCCGGACCGGATGAAGACCGACTGGAAGTCCGGCATCGACGTGATGTTCGAGAACGACCGTTACGGCCAGAAGAACGGCAAGGGCTTCTACGCCTACGAGGAAGACAAGAAAGGCAAGCAGAAGAAGGTAGTGGACGAAGAAACCTACAAACTGCTTGAACCCGTGGTCAAGGAAAAGAAAGACCTCACTGATGAGGACATCATCGCCCGCATGATGATCCCCCTGTGCATGGAAACCGTTCGCTGCCTGGAAGACGGCATTGTCGAAGAGCCGGCGGATGCGGATATGGGCCTGATCTACGGCATCGGCTTCCCTCCGTTCCGTGGTGGCGCCCTGCGCTACATCGATGACATGGGCGTCGACAAATTCGTCGAGCTGGCAGACAGGTACGCAGACCTGGGTCCGTTGTACCAACCGACCGAGAAGCTGCGCGAAATGGCCAAGAACGGCGATAAGTTCTTCGCCTGATTGAACGAGATTTCCGAACGGAGAAAGATCTATGAGCCTTAATCCGAGAGACGTTGTCGTAGTGGATTGCGTGCGGACTCCGATGGGTCGTGCCAGGAACGGATGCTTCCGCAACGTTCGCGCAGAGACCCTGTCCGCCACGCTGATTGATGCACTGCTGGAGCGCAACCCCAAGGTCAACCCCAAGGACGTTGAAGACGTCATCTGGGGTGCGGTCAACCAGACCAAGGAGCAGGGCTTCAATGTGGCCCGCCACATCTCCCTGCTGACCGGGTTACCTCACGAGACCGGCGCGCAGACCGTCAACCGCCTGTGCGGTTCGTCCATGAGCGCCATCCACACCGCCGCTCAGGCGATCCAGACCGGCAACGGTGATGTGTTTGTGATCGGTGGTGTCGAGCACATGGGGCATATCCCCATGACCGAAGGCTTCGACCACAATCCGGCCGCCTCCAAATACTCCGCCAAGGCCTCCAATATGATGGGCCTGACCGCGGAAATGCTGGCCAAGATGCACGGCATCAGCCGCGAGCAGCAGGACGAGTTCGGTGCGCGGTCGCACCGTCTTGCCCACGAGGCGACCCTGGAAGGTCGCTTCAAGAACGAGATCGTGCCCATTCAGGGCCATGACGAGAACGGCTTCGTCAAGCTGATCGAGGACGACGAGACCATTCGTCCCGAGACCACCGCGGAATCACTGGGCGAGCTCAAGCCGGCCTTTGACCCGAAGCAGGGCACGGTCACGGCGGGTACCTCCTCCCAGCTGACGGACGGTGCTGCGGCCATGCTGATGATGTCCGCCGAGAAGGCCCAGGACCTGGGCCTGACGCCGATCGCGAAGATCCGTGGTATGGCGGTTGCCGGTGTCGATCCGGCCATCATGGGCTATGGCCCGGTACCTGCTACCAGGAAGGCACTCAAGCGGGCCGGCCTGACCATCGATGACATCGACTTCTGGGAGCTTAACGAAGCCTTTGCCGGGCAGTCGCTGCCAGTACTGAAGGATCTCAAGTTGCTGGACGAGGTGGACAAGAAGGTCAACCTCAATGGCGGCGCCATTGCCCTGGGCCACCCGCTGGGCTGCTCCGGTGCGCGGATTTCCACCACTCTGCTGAATATCATGCAGGCTCGTGGCGGCGATCTGGGTGTGTCCACCATGTGTATCGGTCTCGGCCAGGGCATTGCAACCGTCTGGGAACGGCTGTAACACCCGGCTGAAAGTCAGGTCCTGACAAGCCCGGCCCTGTGCCGGGCTTTTTTCTGGATACCGGGCCGGAGCCCGCTTTCAGGATGTGCTTAAGGTTTATCAAAAATCAAAGTATGGGTTGTCTTGACTTTGCTGACACTGTAAAACAGTGCACCTATGCGATCCGGCCGGCCTCCGCGTGCTTCCCAGTTGGCTGATTTTTCTTGCGGTTTGGGCCATGGCTGAAATTATTGAACTGTTTCCTGGGGTAATGTCTCTGATATGGGTAAAAGTCTCGTTATTGTCGAGTCGCCAGCCAAAGCGAAGACCATCAACAAGTATCTGGGCAACGATTACATCGTAAAGTCCAGTGTTGGTCATATTCGCGATTTGCCTGTCAGTGGCAGTGGTTCCACGTCCGATCCCAAGGAGCGTGCCCGTCAGGCCGCCCAGACCCGGAAGCTGGACCCGGAGGAAAAGGCCGCCTACAAGAAACGCAAGGCCCGCGACCAGCTGATTGCCCGTATGGGCGTCGATCCGGATCATGACTGGCAGGCTCGCTATGAGATCCTGCCGGGCAAGGAAAAGGTGGTCAGTGAGCTCAAGCGCCTGGCCAAGTCCGCCGACCACGTCTATCTGGCGACGGATCTGGACAGGGAAGGGGAGGCCATTGCCTGGCACCTGCGGGAAACCATCGGCGGCGAACCCGACAAGTATCGCCGTGTGGTCTTCAATGAGATCACCAAGCGGGCGATTCAGTCCGCGTTCGACGATCCCGGCAGCGTGGACACCAACCGGGTCAATGCCCAGCAGGCCCGCCGGTTCCTGGACCGGGTGGTGGGCTATATGGTGTCGCCGCTGCTATGGTCCAAGGTTGCCCGCGGGCTTTCCGCCGGGCGGGTGCAGTCGGTGGCGGTACGCCTGATCGTCGAGCGGGAAAAGGAAATCCGCAGCTTCATACCGGAAGAGTACTGGCAGCTGCATGCGGACCTGAAGAAAGGGTCTTCCGCCGTCCGGTTCGAGACCACCCGCTACCAGGGCAAGACCTACCGCCCGGAAAATGAAAAGCAGAGCAACGAGCATGTGGCACGCCTGAAACAGGGCGAGTTCCGCGTTGCCAAGCGGGAAGACAAACCCACCCGGTCCCGGCCCTCGGCACCCTTTATTACCTCGACGCTGCAGCAGGCGGCCAGCAACCGTATGGGCTTCACCGTAAAGAAGACCATGATGCTGGCCCAGCGCCTTTACGAGGCCGGCTACATTACCTACATGCGGACCGACTCGACCAACCTGAGTCAGGATGCCGTTGCCGGTGCCCGGGACTGGATCAGCAAACAGTTCGGTGATCAGTACCTGCCGGACTCGCCCCGCGTTTACGGCAGCAAGGAGGGGGCCCAGGAGGCGCACGAGGCGATTCGCCCCACCGAAGTTACCCGTAAGCCGAGTGATATCAGTGGGTTGGAAAAAGATGCCGAGAAACTGTATGAACTTATCTGGCGCCAGTTTATTGCCTGCCAGATGGCCGACGCCGAGTTCCTCAGCACGTCCATTATGGTTGCCAACGGCGACTATGAGCTGCGCACCCGTGGCCGCATCATCAAGTTCGAGGGCTTCCTGAAAGCCGCGCCCCAGTCTGCCAAGAAAGACGAGGACGTGGCGTTGCCGGATATCAGGGTGGACGAAGTGCTGGATCTGGAAAAACTGGACCCCAGTCAGCATTTCACCAAGCCGGCTCCCCGCTACACCGAGGCCAGCCTGGTCAAGGAGCTGGAAAAGCAGGGCATTGGCCGGCCATCCACCTATGCTTCCATTATCTCCACCATCCAAGACCGGGGCTATGTGCGCCTGCAGAACCGCCGGTTCTACGCCGAGAAGATGGGCGATATTGTCACCGAGCGGCTCACCGAATCCTTCCCCAATCTGATGGATTTCGACTTCACCGCCCGGATGGAGGACGAGCTGGACGAGATTGCCGAAGGCGAGGAGGACTGGAAGAAAGTCCTCAATGACTTCTACGCCCGCTTCCGTCAGCAACTGGAAGAGGCCGAGAAGCCCGAAGGGGGCATGCGCAGCAACACCCCCACGGAAACCGATATCCCATGCCCCACCTGTGGTCGCAACATGCAGATTCGGGTCGCCAGTACCGGGGTGTTCCTGGGCTGTTCCGGTTACTCGCTGCCCCCCAAGGAGCGCTGCAAGACCACCATCAACCTGGTATCCGGTGATGAGGTGGTCAGCGCCGAGGACGACGTGGAAGGCGAGGGCGAAAGCCGTCTGCTGCGCAAGAAGCGCCGCTGCCCGAAGTGCGGCACGGCCATGGACAGCTATCTGATCGACGAGAAGCGCAAGCTGCACATTTGCGGTAACAATCCGGATTGCTCGGGTTACGAGGTGGAAGAGGGCACCTTCCGCATCAAGGGATACGACGGTCCGACCCTGGAATGTGACAAGTGCGGCTCGGAAATGCAGCTCAAGACAGGCCGTTTCGGCAAGTATTTCGGCTGCACCAATCCCGAGTGCAAGAACACCCGCAAGCTCCTGAAAAGCGGCGAGCCGGCACCTCCCAAGATGGACCCGGTACCCATGCCAGAGCTTCCGTGCCAGAAGGTGGACGACACCTATGTACTGCGGGATGGCGCTTCCGGCCTGTTCCTGGCGGCCAGCAAGTTCCCCAAAAACCGGGAGACCCGTCCGCCGCTGGTCAAAGAGATCAAGCCGCACCGTAAGGAAATCGATCCCAAGTACGATTACCTGATGGACGCGCCGGAGAAAGACCCGGAGGGCAACCCCACGGTGATCCGTTACAGCCGCAAGACCAAGGAGCAGTATGTCATGTCCGAAAAGGACGGCAAGGCGACGGGCTGGTCTGCATGGTACGAGAACGGGCGCTGGGTGCCGAGGGACAAGAAGAAGTAACTAAAAGCCCCTCTCCCTTGAGGGGAGAGGGGGTGGGGTGAGGGTGGAGAGGCCAACTCTCAAGTCCGATGCTCTGGCGCCCTGCGGGCGCTCCCCCTCACCCTGGCCCTCTCCCGCGCAGGGGAGAGGGGATAGACGGCGCAGGCTTGGCGAGAGTCACCTCACCGCTTCCTCAACCTCTGGACTAACGAAGACGTATCCCAGCGCCGTCCACCCATGTCCTGCACATCCCCGTAGAACTGGTCCACCAGCGCCGCCACGGGCAGTTTGGCGCCGTTACGACGCGCTTCCTCCAGACAGATGGCCAGATCCTTGCGCATCCAGTCCACCGCGAAACCGTGATCGAATTCGCCGGCAATCATGGTAGCGGACCGGTTTTCCATCTGCCAGGACTGGGCGGCTCCCTTTGAAATCACGTCGATCACCTTGCTGACATCCAGGTCTGCCTCTTCAGCGAAATGGATAGCCTCCGACAATCCCTGCACCAGCCCCGCAACCGCAATCTGGTTGACCATCTTGGTTTTCTGGCCGCTGCCAGCCGGCCCCATGAGGTTGAGGGCTTTTGCATACAGGCTCAGTGTCTTGCGGATGCGGTCGTAGGCATTCTGGTGGCCGCCGCACATGATGGTGAGTTGACCATTTTCGGCGCCCTGCTGCCCCCCCGAAACCGGGGCATCCAGAAATTCCTGGTCGACGTTGGCGGCTGCGTCATAAAGCTCTTCGGCAATACCGGCGGAGGCGGTGGTATGGTCCACCAGAATGGCGCCCTTCGGTGCATTGGCAATGATGCCATGGGAGCCCAGGTAAACGTTACGCAGGTCGGGGTCCGCCCCGACACAGGTCAGCACCACATCGGCTTTGCTGACGGCATCGGCAATGGTCGTGCAGGCTTCGCCAGCGTACTCGTTCGCCCAGTCGCTGGCTTTTTCCGGACTTCGATTCCAGACGTTCACAGCCAGCCCGGCATTTGCCAGGTGACCCGCCATGGGGTAGCCCATCACGCCAAGGCCGATAAATGCGATATTCTTCATCCGGTTTTCTCCAGTTGCCCGTTGGTAGAGAGAAAACCGATGATTGCAGAAGTCCGGGGCATGTTAAAGGCGTGCGCTCAGGCCGGAATTTACGTAAATCGGGGTCAGACCCCAATTTTCAGGTTTCCACATAGGGAGTTTAATCAAAAAAAGGCCGCTGGATTCCAGCGGCCTTTCGGGTCGGTCCTGAGAAACAGGGCAGCGCGCTTACTTCTCCGGGTAATCCCGCTTTTCGAAGCCGGTATAAAGCTGGCGCGGTCGACCAATGCGGTAGTTGCCGGATACCATCTCGTTCCAGTGGCTGAACCAGCCAATGGTGCGGGACAGGGCGAAGATAACCGTGAACATGGAGGTCGGGATGCCGATGGCCTTGAGAATGATGCCGGAGTAGAAGTCGACGTTCGGGTACAGCTTGCGCTCCACGAAGTACTCGTCTTCCAGGGCGATCTTCTCCAGGCGCTGGGCGATCTTGAGCAGCGGATCGTCTTCCAGGCCAAGTTCCTGCAGAACTTCGTGGGCGGTCTCGCGCATGACCTTGGCGCGGGGGTCGAAGTTCTTGTAGACCCGGTGACCAAAGCCCATGAGGCGGAATGGATCGTCCTTGTCCTTGGCCTTGGCAATAAACTTCTCGATGTTTTTCTCGTCACCGATCTCGGCCAGCATGTCCAGTACGGCCTCGTTGGCACCACCATGAGCCGGTCCCCACAGGGCGGCAATGCCGGAAGCGATACAGGCATAGGGGTTGGCACCGGTTGAGCCCGCCAGGCGCACCGTGGAGGTGGAGGCGTTCTGCTCGTGGTCGGCGTGCAACAGGAAAATCTTGTCCATGGCCTTGGCCAGGGTGGGGCTCGGCTTGTAGTCCTCGCAGGGTACGCCAAACATCATGTGCAGGAAGTTTTCCGCGTAGTCCAGGTCGTTGCGGGGATACATGAACGGTTGACCAATGGAATACTTGTAGCACCACGCCGCAATGGTGGGCATCTTGGCGATCAGGCGATGGGCGGTGATTTCGCGCTGGCGGGGATCGGACACGTCCATCTGGTCATGATAGAAAGCGGACAGGGCGCCTACCACGCCGCACATGATAGCCATGGGATGCGCATCACGGCGGAAGCCCTGAAAGAAGTTGCGCATCTGGTCGTGCAGCATGGTGTGGTTCTTGATGGTGTCGTGAAAACGCTGGTTCTCTTCCGGGGTGGGCAGCTCACCATTGAGAAGCAGGAAGCACACTTCCAGATAGTCGGAATGCTCCGCAAGCTGGTCGATGGGGTAGCCGCGGTGCAGCAGCATACCCTGGGCGCCATCGATATAGGTGATAGCGGATTCGCAGGCGGCGGTGGAAACAAAGCCCGGATCGTAGGTAAAAACGCCTTCCTGAACGAGGCCTCGAACGTCAATGACGTCAGGCCCAACGGTACCTGAGTAAACCGGAAGCTCAATGGATTTGTCACCCACCGAGAGCGTGGCTTTCCTGTCGGTCATGGTGCTCTCCTGTTTTTCAGCGTTAGTAGCGCGGGAAGGCGCGTATTATTGGTAAACCGGCGGCAAAATATAGGGTGTTGGCTTTTTTTGTCAATGCGCGGCGAGATAAAAGATACGGATTCAATTCAGGCATGATACCTGATTGTGATCTGAAATGGAGGCGTCCGCTGGCTAAAAACGAGCTATAACCGTGCCGGGTCGTCTCTGAGCCACAACGCTTATCCGTCTCAAATTGTATTTGTCAATTATCCCAATAGCGGAGTGTGCGGCCTGATCTGACAGGGTTTTACGGGTTTGCCGGTTTGTAATTCCCGGGGGCACTCCTTATAATCTCTAGCCCGGAAACGGGGACATGCCAATAAGGAACGCCTGCAACGACGTCTGCGGTGATGTTCTCCCTCCTGAATTACCTGTGCGGACACAACGGCGTGCCGACACGGTCATCCTTTATACCAACCATCCGCCCCGGCCCGGCCGGAAACGCGGAGTAAAAAGAGAGTGTGAGAGCGCTGTGAATAGCAAACGACCAGTTAATCTCGATCTCGGCAAGTTTCATTTTCCGCTGCCTGCCATTACTTCCATTCTGCATCGCATCAGCGGCGTCATCATGTTCGTGGGTGTCGCCTTCCTGCTTTACGGGCTGGACCTTTCCCTGTCCGGGGAAAATGGCTTCAACCGGGTTAATGAATTGCTGGACAGCTTCCTGGCGAAGCTGATCATCTGGGGCATCCTGTCAGCCCTGCTTTATCATCTGGTAGCCGGCATCAAGCACCTGCTGATGGACATGGGTATCGGTGAAGAGCTTCAGAGCGGTCGTCTCGCGGCCAAACTTACCTTGGTGATTTCGGTCATTCTTATCATTCTCGCGGGGGTCTGGATATGGCTGTAAACAGCGTAACGAATCTTGGCCGCAGCGGTGTCTACGACTGGATGGTCCAGCGTGTCAGCGCCTACGTATTGGCTCTTTACACGATTTTCCTGCTCGGCTTCATGCTGACAACTGACGTCGACTATGAAGCCTGGGCGGGTCTGTTCGGGCAGACATGGTTCCGGATTTTCAGTCTCGGAACCCTGATCGCGCTCGGTGGCCACGCCTGGGTTGGTCTGTGGACCGTTTCCACCGACTACATCAAGGCAACGCTGCCGCGTTTCCTGTTTCAGGCCGCTTGCGGCACCGTGATGTTCGTATATATCGTCTGGGGCATTCAGATTCTTTGGGGGCTTTAATAGATGGCTAATATCAAGACCATTTCCTATGATGCGGTCGTTATCGGTGGCGGTGGCTCCGGCATGCGTGCCGCGCTGCAGCTGACCGAGTCCGGGCTGAATACGGCCTGTATTACCAAGGTTTTTCCAACACGCTCCCACACCGTGTCCGCCCAAGGCGGTATCACTTGCGCCATTGCCAGTGCAGATCCCAACGATGACTGGCGCTGGCACATGTATGACACCGTCAAAGGCTCCGACTATATCGGTGACCAGGACGCCATCGAATATATGTGCTCCGTCGGCCCCCAGGCCGTTTTCGAGCTGGAGCACATGGGGCTGCCGTTTTCCCGTACCGAGCAGGGACGCATCTACCAGCGTCCGTTCGGCGGTCAGTCCAAGGGCCCGGATAACCCCACTCAGGCAGCGCGTACCTGTGCCGCCGCTGACCGTACCGGTCACGCCCTGCTGCACACCCTGTACCAGGCCAACCTGAAGGGCGGCACCACCTTTCTTAATGAGTGGTACGCCGTCGATCTGGTCAAGAACAGCAAGAACCAGGTGGTTGGTGTGGTCGCGATCGAGATCGAAACCGGCGAAGTGGCCTATATCAAGTCCAAGGCCACGGTACTGGCAACCGGCGGGGCGGGTCGCATCTACTCCTCCACCACCAATGCCCTGATCAACACCGGCGATGGCGTCGGCATGGCTCTGCGCGCGGGCTTCCCGGTTCAGGACATGGAGATGTGGCAGTTCCACCCGACCGGCATTTATGGCGCCGGCACACTGGTAACCGAGGGTTGCCGGGGTGAGGGGGGTTATCTGATCAATGCCGAGGGTGAGCGTTTCATGGAGCGCTACGCACCCAACGCCAAGGACCTGGCCGGTCGTGACGTGGTCGCCCGCTCCATGGTTCTGGAGATACTCGAAGGCCGTGGCTGTGGTCCCGAAAAGGATCACGTTCTGCTGAAGCTGGACCACCTCGGTGAAGAGACCCTCAACCTGCGTCTGCCCGGTATCTGTGAGCTGTCCCGTACCTTCGCCCATGTCGACCCGGTGAAAGAGCCGATCCCCGTGGTTCCCACCTGTCACTACATGATGGGCGGTATTCCCACCAACGTGGGCGGTCAGGCATTGACCCAGGACGAGAACGGCAACGACATGGCCATCGAAGGCCTGTTTGCCTGTGGTGAGGCGGCCTGTGTGTCCGTGCACGGGGCCAACCGTCTGGGCGGCAACTCGCTGCTGGATCTGGTGGTGTTCGGCCGCGCGGCCGGTCTGCACATCGAGAAGATGCTGCGTGACGGTTTCGAGATCGATGGCGCGACCGAGGAAGAGATCCAAAAGGCCATGGCGCGTCTGGACCGTCTGAACAACGCCGACGAAGGTGAAGACGTGGCCCAGGTTCGCAAGGACCTGCAGGCCTGCATGCAGCTTTACTTCGGTGTATTCCGTGACGGTGACAGCATGGAAAAAGGGCTCAAGCAGCTTGACGAGATTGGCGAGCGCGTGCGCAGAACCCGTCTGGCGGATCGCAGCGATGCTTTCAACACGGCTCGCATTGAAGCCCTTGAGCTCGACAACCTTTATGAAGTTGCTTACGCCACGGCGGTGTCCGCGGTTGAGCGCAGGGAGAGTCGCGGTGCTCACGCCCGTAACGACTTTACCGAGCGTGATGACGAGAACTGGCTCAAGCACTCGGTTTACTTCCCGCTCGAGAAGCGGCTTGGCAAGCGTGATGTGAACTTCGCGCCAAAAACCGTTCCGACGTTCGAGCCGAAGATTCGGACCTATTAAGGGGGACCTGAAAGATGTTGGTAAGCCTTTACCGTTATAACCCGGAAACTGACAACGCCCCTTATATGCAGGATATTGAGCTGGAGCTGCCGGAAGGCAAGGACCTGATGGTCCTGGACGTGCTCAACCTCCTGAAGGAGCGGGATCCTTCTGTGGCGTACCGCCGCTCCTGCCGTGAAGGTGTCTGTGGCTCGGACGGCATGAACATGAACGGCAAGAACGGCCTGGCCTGTATCACTCCGATGTCCGAGGTTGTCAAGAATGGCAAGCTGGCGCTGCGCCCGCTGCCGGGCCTGCCGGTGATCCGTGACCTGGTGGTGGACATGAACCTGTTCTACCAGCAGTACGAGAAGGTACAGCCATACCTGATCAACAACACGCCGGAACCGGCCATCGAACGCCTGCAGAGCCCGGAAGACCGCGAGAAGCTGGACGGCCTGTACGAGTGTATTCTCTGTGCCTGCTGCTCCACTGCCTGTCCGTCGTTCTGGTGGAATCCGGACAAGTTCATCGGTCCGGCGGGTCTGCTGCAGGCCTATCGCTTCCTGGCCGACAGTCGTGATACCGCCCAGGACGAGCGCCTGGCGGAGCTTGATGACCCGTTCAGTGTGTTTCGCTGCCGGGGCATCATGAACTGTGTCAGTGTTTGCCCCAAGGGCCTGAACCCGACCCGGGCGATCGGGCACATTCGTGATCTGCTGTTGCAGCGGGCCACCTGACCTGCGGTTTTCCGCAAGACCGCTATACTGTTCTGGAAGTTCCAGGCCTCCGGCCTGAATGACACCTGACCGGATAGCCTTCTACCAAAGGCGCATTGGCAGGTGAGGGCCGGTAAGGCAAGCTATCGGGCCGCAGCAAGTGCCCACAAAGTGCTTCTGCGGCGTGATTCAGTATAAAAACCACCGGGGAACGGAAAACATCCGTGAGCAATGTGGTGGCTGCAGTCGATCCGGTAAAAACCCGTATTGACTGAGAAATATCCCTGGCCGACCATTAAGGGCTCCCCCGCACCAGTCCAAGGTGAGCTATTCAAAATGCATGAAAGCATAATGGAGCAGTTATGGCAGACCTCCCATCTCCAGGGTGGGAATCTGACCTATGTTGAGCAGCTTTTTGAAACCTACCTGACCGACCCCAACGCCATCCCCGAAGAATGGCGAAATTATTTCGATAAGCTGCCGGGTGTCGAAGGTAATACCCGTGACGTTTCGCACTCCATCATCCGCGAACAGTTCGAGCATATTTCCCGCAACCAGCGCTTCTACAATGGCGCCGGTGTTCCCGCCTCCGCCACCACCGATGCTGACCGCAAGCAGATCCGTGTTCTGCAGATGATCAATGCTTACCGTTTCCGCGGTCATCAGGAAGCGCAGCTGGATCCGCTGGGTGTCTGGCAGCGGCCCAGGGTGGAAGACCTGGACCCATCCTTTCACGAGCTGTCGGAGGCGGACCGTGATCTCGAGTTCCAGACCGGTTCCCTGAATTTCGGTTCCGAGCGGATGAAACTTGGCGATATCGTAGATGAACTGCGCAAAACCTATTGCAGCAGCATCGGCGCCGAGTACATGCATGTGGTGGACACCCGTATCAAACGGTGGTTCCAGCAGCGTATGGAGCCTGTCAGGTCAAAGCCCGCCTACGAAGCAGCGACCCGCAAACACCTGCTCGAACGGCTTACCGCCGCGGAAGGCCTGGAAAAGTATCTGGGTTCCCGTTATCCCGGTGTCAAGCGCTTTGGCCTCGAGGGGGGCGAAAGCCTGATCCCCTGCCTTGACGAGCTCATTCAGCGCGCCGGCAGTTATGGCGCCAAGGAAATCGTTCTGGGCATGGCCCACCGCGGTCGCCTGAATGTGCTGGTGAACACCCTGGGCAAGAACCCGAAAGATCTCTTCGACGAATTCGAAGGCAAAAAGATGGCGGATTCCGGCTCCGGTGACGTCAAGTATCACCAGGGCTTCTCATCCAATGTTATGACCGAAGGCGGTGAGATTCATCTGGCCCTGGCGTTCAACCCGTCGCACCTGGAAATCGTGTCTCCGGTGGTTGTCGGTTCCGTCCGGGCCCGGCAGACCCGCCGTCAGGACACCGACGGCAGCAACGTGGTGCCCATTATTCTTCACGGTGACGCTGCCTTTGCCGGGCAGGGCGTGGTCATGGAAACCTTCCAGATGTCCCAGACACGGGGCTTCAGGGTGGGCGGCACCATTCACCTGGTGATCAATAACCAGGTCGGCTTCACCACCAGCAAACAGGAAGACGCCCGTTCCACCGAGTACTGCACTGACGTCGCCAAGATGGTTCAGGCGCCGATCCTGCACGTTAATGCCGATGATCCCGAGGCGGTCATGTTCGCCACGCAGATGGCCATGGACTACCGCAACGAGTTCCGGGGCGACGTGGTCATTGATCTGGTCTGTTACCGTCGCCGTGGCCATAACGAGGCCGACGAGCCGTCGTCTACCCAGCCGGTGATGTACGACAGGATCCGCAAGCTCAAGAGTACCCGCCATCTGTACGCCAGCAAGCTGGTGGAGGAAGGGGTCATCTCCGAGGATGACGCCAAGAAGATGGAAACCGAGTATCGCGACGCCCTCGATAACGGTGAGCATGTGGTGAAGTCGCTGGTCAAGGAGCCCAACACCGAGCTCTACGTCGACTGGACCCCGTACCTGGGCCACGAATGGACGGCCAAATGCAAGACCAGCGTGAGCCTGAAGAACATCCAGCGCCTGGGCAAAAAGCTGACCTACGTTCCGGAGGGTTTTTCTGTCCAGCGTCAGGTGCAGAAGATTGTCGATGATCGCAGGAAGATGACCGCCGGCGCCCTGGGGCTTAACTGGGGTTACGGCGAGATGATGGCCTACGCCTCCCTGCTGGACGAGGGCCACCCGATCCGGATCACCGGCCAGGACGTGGCCCGCGGTACCTTCTCGCACCGCCATGCGATCCTGCACAACCAGAAGGAAGGAGACACCTGGACGTCCCTGGCCAACCTGTCCGAGAAACAGCCGAAGTTCGAGATCTACGACTCGCTACTGTCGGAAGAGGCGGTGATGGCGTTCGAGTATGGTTTCGCCACCACCACACCTGCCACTCTGGTGGTCTGGGAAGCCCAGTT
The DNA here is from genome assembly GCF_014651935.1 of Marinobacter zhanjiangensis. Taxonomy (GTDB): domain Bacteria; phylum Pseudomonadota; class Gammaproteobacteria; order Pseudomonadales; family Oleiphilaceae; genus Marinobacter; species Marinobacter zhanjiangensis. Next base: position 546,480 of record NZ_BMXV01000002.1, read on the forward strand.
CGGCGACTTCTCCAACGGCGCCCAGGTGGTGATCGATCAGTTTCTCACCAGTGGCGAACACAAGTGGGGACGCCTGTGTGGCCTGACCCTGCTGCTGCCCCATGGTTATGAAGGTCAGGGTCCGGAGCACTCCTCGGCGCGGCTGGAGCGTTTCCTGCAGCTGTGTGCCGAGCACAATATTCAGGTGTGCGTACCCACTACGCCTTCGCAAGTGTTCCACATGCTGCGCCGGCAGGTGAAGCGGCCCCTGCGCAAGCCGTTGGTGGCCATTACGCCGAAGAGCCTGCTGCGCCACAAGGAAGCCACGTCGGACCTGGAAGACCTGACCTCCGGCACCTTCCAGACCGTGTTACCGGAAAAGGAACCGTCGGATCCGAAAAAAGTTACCCGTCTGATCCTCTGTAGCGGCAAGGTGTACTACGATCTCCTTGAGAAGAAAAAGGCGGATGGTCGTGACGACACGGTGATTTTCCGGATCGAGCAGCTTTACCCGTTCCCCGGTGATGATCTGGACGAGTTGCTGGCCCCTTACACCGGGCTCAAGAACGCGGTGTGGTGTCAGGAAGAGCCGATGAACCAGGGTGCCTGGTACTGTAGCCAGCATCATATGCGGGCAGCGCTGGCGCGACTCAATCCGAAACTTTATCTGGATTACGCTGGCCGTGATGCTTCCGCCGCACCGGCCGCCGGCTATATGTCCGTACACGTCGAGCAGCAGAAAAAGCTGGTGAATGACGCCTTTGAACTGTGACCAGTTACCGAACGTAAGGATTTGAAATGTCAACAGAAATAAAAGCCCCCGTTTTCCCGGAGTCGGTCGCTGAAGGTACCATTGCGACCTGGCACAAGAAGCCTGGCGAAGCCTGTGAGCGCGACGAACTGATTGTCGATATCGAAACCGACAAGGTGGTTCTGGAAGTGGTTGCGCCGGCCGACGGCGCCATTGAGGAGATCGTCAAGGACGAGGGCGACACCGTTGAGAGCGGTGAGGTAATCGGCAAGTTCAAGGAAGGCGCTGCGGGCGAGAGCAAGCCCGAGGACAAGGGCGACTCGGGCAAGGAAGAAGAGAAGGCCGAGACCAAATCCGAAGAGCCGGCTTCCGCCGAAAGCGGCAGTGCTGCTTCTTCCGGAGATGCCATTCTGAGCCCGGCGGCCCGCAAGCTCGCGGATGAAAACAACGTTGACCCGGATTCCGTCAAAGGTACCGGCAAAGATGGTCGCGTCACCAAGGAAGATGTGCAGGCCCACGTCGACGGTGGCAAGTCTTCCGCCGGCAAGGCCTCCGGTGGCAGCCAGCCCGCAGCCGCTCCAGCAGCCGATGTCCCGACCGGCGAGCGCCCTGAGAAGCGTGTGCCCATGACCCGTCTGCGGGCCAGCATCGCCAAGCGCCTGGTACAGGCCCAGACCGATGCGGCCATGCTCACCACCTTCAATGAAGTGAACATGAAGCCGGTGATGCAACTGCGTACAGAGTACAAGGAAGCCTTCGAGAAGCGCCATGGCATCAAGCTGGGCTTCATGTCCTTCTTCGCCAAGGCCGCCACCGAAGCCCTCAAACGGTTCCCGGCGGTGAACGCCTCCATCGACGGCAACGACATGGTTTACCATGGTTATCAGGATATCGGTGTGGCCGTGTCCACCGACCGGGGCCTGGTGGTTCCGGTTATCCGTGACGTAGACAGCCTTGGTCTGGCGGATATCGAGAAAAAGATAGTTGAATACGGTCAGAAGGCGAAAGGTGGCAAGCTGGGCATTGACGAGATGACCGGTGGCACCTTCACCATCACCAACGGTGGCATTTTCGGTTCACTGATTTCCACTCCGATTCTGAATCCGCCGCAGACAGCGATTCTGGGTATGCACAAGATCCAGGAGCGTCCGATGGCGGTGAACGGGCAGGTGGAAATTCTGCCGATGATGTACCTGGCCCTGTCGTACGATCACCGTATGATCGACGGCAAGGAAGCCGTTCAGTTCCTGGTGGCCCTCAAGGAGATGATCGAGGATCCGGCCCGAATGCTGCTGGACGTCTGAGCCGTACAAACCAATTCCGGAGCCCCGGGGGTGAAAGCCTCCGGGGCTTCCGCCAGATAACGGGATAGAATATGTCTGACAAGTACGATGTCATCGTCATTGGCGCCGGCCCCGGCGGTTATGTAGCCGCCATCAAGGCAGCCCAGCAGGGCCTGAAGACCGCCTGTGTGGAATCCTGGACATCCGGGGACGGCAAGCAGCAGGTACTGGGCGGAACCTGCCTCAATATCGGCTGTATTCCGTCCAAGGCGCTGCTGGAAATTTCCCACAAGTATGAGGAAGCCCAGCACGGCTATGCCGATCAGGGTATCGAACTGAACGACCTGAGCATCAACATCGACAAGATGATGAAGCGCAAGGAGGGTATCGTCGAGCAGCTTACCGGCGGTATTGCCGGCCTGTTCAAGAGTAACGGTGTCACCGCCATCCACGGTCATGGCAAACTGCTCGCCAACAAGCAGGTCGAAGTCACCGATAAAGACGGCAAGACCACGGTCTATGACGCAGAAAACGTCATTCTTGCCAGCGGCTCGAAGCCTATCGAGATTCCACCGGCCCGGTTTGACGGTGACCATATCGTGGATTCCGAGGGTGCCCTGGAGTTTACCGATGTGCCCAAGCGAGTGGGCGTGATCGGTGCCGGTGTCATCGGGCTTGAGCTGGGTTCCGTGTGGGCCCGCCTGGGTTCCGAAGTGACCATGCTGGAAGCCATGGACACGTTCCTGCCGGCGGTTGACCAGCAGGTGGCGAAGGACGCCCTCAAGCACTTCAGGAAGCAGGGCCTGGACATCAAGCTGGGCACCCGCATGACCAAGGCCGAGGTCAAGCGCAAGCTGGTTTACGTAGACTATGAAGAGGGCAACAACAAGGAGCAGCTCAAGTTCGACAAGCTGATTGTTGCCGTGGGCCGCAGGCCCAATACCGAAAATCTGCTTGCCGCTGACGCGGGCGTCAACCTGGATGAGCGTGGCTTTATCTTTGTTGATGAGCAGTGCAAGACCGATGTGCCGGGCGTATGGGCCGTTGGTGACGTGGTGCGTGGCCCCATGCTGGCCCACAAGGCGTCGGAAGAAGGCGTCATGGTTGCCGAGCGCATCGCGGGCCACAAGCCACAGGTCAACTACGACTGTATTCCCAACGTGATCTACACGTCGCCGGAAGTGGCCTGGGTTGGCAAAACCGAAGAGCAGCTCAAATCCGAGGGTGAGGCCTACAAGGTCGGCACCTTCCCGTTTGCCGCCAATGGTCGCGCCATGGCAGCAAACTCCACCGGCGGCATGGTAAAGATCATTGCCGACGAGAAAACCGACCGGATACTGGGCTTCCACGTAGTTGGCCCCCAGGCGTCCGAGATTGTGGCCCAGGGCGTGATCGCCATGGAATTCGGCTCCAGTGCCGAAGACCTGGCTCTGACCTGCTTCGCACACCCGACCCTGTCGGAATCCGTGCATGAAGCGGCTCTGGGTGTCGACGGTGGTGCCATTCACAAGGCCAACCGTCGCAAGAAGAAATAACGCTGATGCCCCGGGCAAAGGGCTGGCATGCCAGCCTGCAGCGGCGAAATAACGCCGTGCCCGGGAAGCGTTTGGGTACGCTGAGTTGATCCCCGGCGTACCGTAGCGAATTCGCTTAGAGGGAGCGCATCGGAGTCAGGCTGCAGGCGTACTGCGCCGGCCTGTTTCCGATGGGTTCTGGCGGGTTCATTTCCGTATGTGGTTATCCTCCATCAAATCGGGACACTAGATTATGAATTTGCACGAATATCAGGCCAAACAGCTGTTCGCTGAATACGGCCTGCCCGTATCCAAGGGCTATGCCTGTGATACTCCTGAAGAAGCCGTCGCGGCGGCTGACAAGATCGGCGGTGACGCCTGGGTGGTCAAGGCTCAGGTTCACGCTGGTGGCCGCGGCAAGGCCGGCGGCGTCAAGCTGGTCAAGAGCAAGGATGAGATCAAGGCGTTTGCCGAGCAGTGGCTGGGCAAGAACCTGGTAACCTTCCAGACCGACGAGAAAGGTCAGCCGGTTGCCAAGATTCTGGTCGAGTCCCTGACCGATATCGATCAGGAGCTGTATCTGGGTGCGGTGGTTGACCGTGGTGCCCGTCGTATCGTTTTCATGGCGTCCACCGAGGGTGGCGTCGAGATCGAGAAGGTAGCAGAGGAAACCCCCGAGAAGATCCTCAAGGCCGAAGTCGACCCGCTGGTCGGCGCACAGCCTTACCAGGGCCGTGAGCTGGCTTTCAAGCTGGGTCTGAAAGGACCACAGATCGGTCAGTTTGCCAAGATTTTTGTGGGTCTGGCCAAGCTGTTTGAAGACAAGGACCTGGCGCTGCTGGAAATCAACCCGCTGGTCATCACCGACGAAGGCAACCTGCACTGCCTGGACGCCAAGATCGGTGTGGATGGCAATGCCCTGTACCGCCAGAAACAGATCCAGGAAATGCACGACCCGTCCCAGGACGATGCCCGCGAAGCGGAAGCAGCCAGCTGGGAACTGAACTACGTGGCCCTGGATGGCAATATCGGTTGCATGGTCAACGGCGCGGGCCTGGCCATGGGCACCATGGACATCATCAAGCTGTCCGGCGGCCAGCCCGCCAACTTCCTGGACGTGGGTGGCGGTGCCACCAAGGAGCGTGTCTCCGAGGCGTTCAAGATCATCCTGTCTGACGATAACGTGAAGGCGGTACTGGTCAACATCTTCGGTGGTATCGTGCGCTGCGACATGATTGCCGAGGGTATCATCGGCGCCGTGAAGGAAGTGGGTGTGAAGGTTCCTGTGGTGGTTCGTCTGGAAGGCAACAATGCCGAACTGGGCACCAAGGTACTCGAAGAGAGTGGCCTCAACATCATTGCCGCAACCAGCCTGTCCAATGCTGCAGAGCAGGTCGTTACAGCCGCAGGGGGTAAATAATGAGCATCCTGATTAACAAAGACACCAAGGTTATCTGTCAGGGCTTTACCGGTGCCCAGGGTACCTTCCACTCCGAGCAGGCTCTGGACTATGGCACCAAGCTGGTCGGCGGCGTCAGCCCCGGCAAGGGCGGCACCGAGCATCTGGGTCTGCCGGTGTTCAACACCGTACGTGAGGCGGTGGAAAAGACCGGCGCCGAGGCAACGGTTATCTACGTGCCGGCACCCTTCTGCAAGGATGCCATCATTGAAGCAGCCGACGCCGGTATTCAACTGATCGTCTGCATCACCGAAGGCATCCCCACCATCGACATGCTCTATGCCAAGGAGTATGTGGACAAGGTCGGCGCCCGCATGATCGGCCCCAACTGCCCCGGTGTGATCACTCCGGACGAGTGCAAGATCGGCATCATGCCCGGTCACATTCACCAGAAGGGTAAGGTGGGTATCGTATCCCGCTCCGGCACCCTGACCTATGAGGCGGTCAAGCAGACCACCGACTTCGGCTATGGTCAGTCCACCTGTGTCGGCATCGGTGGTGATCCGATCCCCGGCTCCAGCTTCATCGATATCCTGAAGCTGCTGCAGGAAGATCCGGAAACCGAGGCCATCGTGATGATCGGTGAAATCGGCGGTACCGCCGAGGAAGAAGCCGCCGCCTTCATCAAGGAAAACGTGACCAAGCCGGTGGTATCCTACATCGCCGGTGTCACCGCGCCTCCGGGCAAGCGGATGGGGCATGCCGGTGCCATCATTTCCGGTGGCAAGGGTACGGCGGACGAGAAGTTCGCCGCCCTGCAGGACGCCGGTGTCAAAACCGTGCGCAGCCTGGCTGAAATCGGCAATGCCCTGAAGGAAGTAACCGGCTGGTAAGAGCCCCAGAGGCCGCATCCGGTAAACTGCAAACCCCCGCCCGGTGTCACCGGTGCGGGGGTTTTGCGTTTAGGGAAGGGGATCTCTGTCATCCCCGGGCGGAGTGATTTATCATAACCGGTCAATTGTGACCATAAGGAGTTCATGCTTTGGGTTCTGTCGATTCCCGGCAACGGGTGCTGTCCGGTATGCGACCGACCGGTCGTCTGCATCTCGGGCACTACCACGGCGTACTCAGGAACTGGGTGAAGCTGCAGCATGAATTCGAATGCTTTTTTTTCGTGGCCGACTGGCATGCCCTGACCACCCGTTACGATGACCCTTCCGATATTCGTGAAAACGTCTGGGAAATGATCATCGACTGGCTGGCTGCCGGGGTCAATCCGGGGTCGTCCACGCTGTTTATCCAGTCGTCGGTGCCGGAGCACGCGGAACTTCATCTGCTGCTGTCCATGATCACCCCGCTGGGCTGGCTCGAGAGAGCCCCCACCTACAAGGATCAGCAGGACAAGTTACGTGAGAAAGATCTCGCAACTTACGGATTTCTCGGGTATCCGCTTCTGCAAAGTGCCGACATACTGCTGTACCGGGCCGGCAAGGTACCGGTGGGGGCCGATCAGGTGTCTCACGTGGAGATTACCCGCGAGATTGCCCGCCGGTTCAATCATCTCTATGGGCGCGAACCCGGTTTCGAGGAGCAGGCGGAAGCGGCCATCGTCAAGATGGGCAGGAAAAACGGGCGTTTGTACAGTACCCTCAAACGTCGCTACCAGGAAGAGGGCGACATGGAGGCGCTGGAAACCGCCCGCGCGCTGCTTCATGAGCAACAGAACATCTCCCTTGGCGATCGGGAACGCCTGTACGGCTATATCGAGGGCGGGGGCAAGGTGCTGCTCCCCGAGCCCCGGGCATTGCTGACGGATACCTCGAAAATGCCCGGGCTGGACGGACAGAAAATGTCCAAGTCCTATGGCAATGATATCGGCCTGCGGGAGTCACCGGATTCAGTGGCCAGGAAAATCCGCACCATGCCCACCGACCCCCAGCGGGTGCGCCGGACGGATCCGGGTGAACCGGAGAAGTGCCCGGTATGGGAGTTCCACAAGGCCTACAGCGACGAAAAGACACAGGAATGGGTCCAGACCGGGTGCCGCAGTGCCGGCATCGGCTGCCTGGATTGCAAGAAACCGGTCATTGACGCCATCGTGGAAGAGCAGCGCCCGCTGCATGAGCGGGCCAGGGAGTACGAGGAAAGCCCGGACCTGATTCATGCCATTATCGAGGAGGGCACCGACCGCGCCCGTGATGCGGCCCGGGATACCCTCGATGAGGTTCGCGAGGCCATGGGCGTGGTCTACCGGTGAGCGGAATCAGGGGATGACACGTGACTGAGCGGGTAACCGGCTCCGACGATAGTCGGGACATTCCTGCCGCACCGGAGGGCGAGCAGGCGCAGGCCCCTGTGGCCCGGGTAGAGGGTAAACCCCTGTCCGATATGCCCCGGGATCTGTACATCCCCCCGGATGCGCTGGCCGTGTTCCTGGAAGCCTTTGAAGGTCCCCTGGACCTGCTGTTGTATCTGATTCGCAAGCAGAACATGAACATCCTGGACATCGACGTCAGCGAGATCACCCGCCAGTATATGGAGTACATCGGTGCCGTCGAAGCCATGCGCTTTGAGCTGGCGGCGGAATACCTGGTGATGGCAGCCACGCTGGCAGAGATCAAGTCGCGGATGCTGCTGCCGCGTCAGGAAGTGGAGGACGACGAGGAAGTGGACCCGAGGGCCGAGCTGATCCGCCGCCTGCAACAGTACGAGCGTTTCAAGAAGGCTGCCGAAGACGTGGACAGCCTGCCGCGCATGGAGCGGGACACCTTCGTGAACTCCGCCAAGCTGCCTGAGCTGGACCGGGGCGCCAGCCATCCTCCGGTGGAGCTGCGGGACATGCTGCTGGCCCTGCAGGGTGTGCTGCACCGCGCGGATCTGTTTACCAGCCACCACGTGGAGAAGGAGCGGCTGTCCACCCGGGAGCGGATGTCCTCCATTCTATCGATGTTGCCCGCCGACCGGTTCATGGCTTTCGAGAGCCTGTTCACCCGGCAGGAGGGGCGTCTTGGTGTGGTAGTGACGTTCCTGGCCATGCTGGAGCTGGTCAAGGAAGAGCTGATCGAGATCGTCCAGGCGGAAACCCTGGGTGCCATTCATGTACGGGCACGAACCAGTAACTGAGATGAACGAAGAAAACCTCAAGCGAGTTCAGAATATCGTGGAAGCGGCGCTGCTATCGGCCGGCCGTCCCCTGAGCATTGACCAGCTTCGGGACTTGTTCGAAGAGCACGAACGGCCCGCCCGCCAGATCATGGAGCACGTGCTGATGCTGCTGGATGAGTCCTGCATCGGGCGTGGCTTTGAACTGCGCAGGGTGGCCAGCGGCTACCGTTTCCAGGTTCGTCAGCAATACGCACCCTGGGTGGGCCGCCTGTTCGAGGAAAAGCCTCAGCGCTATTCCAGAGCCCTGCTGGAAACCCTGGCGCTGATTGCCTATCGCCAACCCATTACCCGGGGCGAAATCGAGGATATACGCGGTGTTACGGTAAGCAGCAATATCATTCGTACCCTGCAGGAACGAGAATGGGTTCGAGTGGTGGGCCACAAGGACGTTCCCGGGCGTCCGGCCATGTACGCCACCACTCGCCAGTTTCTTGACTATTTTAATCTGACCAGCCTCGAACAGCTGCCACCGCTGGCCGAGATCCGTGATCTCGAGGAAATCGGACGCGAGATCGAGCAGGACATACAGGCCGAGATCCAGTTCGAGTCGCCTGCAGCGCCGGAACCGGCGCAGGATCAGGGTTCCGGCGATTCGTCGGACAGCAACACCACACTTCATTAAGCCAGTAAGGATTGTTCCATGGCGTCGCAACGCCCCCCCAAGCCGTCCAGGTCGGACGCACCAGACTCCGGAGAGCAGCCCGAGCGTCTTCAGAAACTTTTGTCCCGTGCCGGTGTTGGTTCCCGTCGTGAAGTCGACGCCTGGCTCCAGGATGGCAGGGTGACGGTCAACGGATCCGTTGCCCAGCCCGGCGACCGCGCCCTGACCAGTGACCGCATTGCCGTTGACGGCAAGCCCGTTGAAAGCCGCTCCGCTGCCGCCGTGGTTCGGCGCGTGCTGGTCTACAACAAACCGGAGGGGGAGGTCACTACCCGCCACGATCCGGAGGGCCGGCCAACGGTCTTCGACAACCTGCCACGGCTCAGGGATCAGCGCTGGATCGGCGTGGGCCGCCTGGACATCAACAGCACCGGCCTGATGCTGTTTACCACCGACGGCGATCTGGCCAACCGGCTCATGCATCCTTCCAGCGAAATCGACCGGGAATACGCCGTGCGCATTTTCGGAACCGTGGATGACGACATGATCCGGCGGCTACGGGAAGGCGTGTTGCTGGACGATGGCGTGGCCGCTTTTTCTGACATTGCCCCCGCCGGTGGCAAGGGCCAGAACCAGTGGTTCCATGTCACCCTGATGGAAGGACGTAACCGGGAAGTCCGTCGCCTGTGGGAATCCCAGGGTGTGCGGGTGAGCCGCCTCAAGCGGGTTCGTTACGGCCCGATATTCCTGCCCAGCCGGCTCAGTGTCGGGCGCTGGGAGGAGCTGGACCAGAAGGGTCTGGATGATCTGAGCAATGCTGTCGGGATGTCGTCATCACGGCTGCCGGACAAGACCCCTGGCGAACAGGCGGAGCATGAGCGTCGCCGCCGCAAGGCGCCATCAAGGGGGAACAAGAAGTCCGCCGGTGGTCGCTGGCAGGTGGCTGATCAGGCTGCACCGAAAGCGTCTGGCCAGCGCCGGACCGAGCGTAGCCCGGCGCCAGGAAAGCCCGCGGATCGCAAGAAGGGGCGCAGTACGTCTCGCGGACCTGCCCGGTAATGCATCAGACGGGCTGCGTCTTGCTGCCTTTTACCACGTGGGCAACGCGGGTGCAGTTCCGGCCACCATTCTTGGCGCGGTAGAGTGCGTCGTCGGCCCGGGCCAGCCACTGGTCCGGGGTTTCGCCGCGACGGTGAGAGGCAACACCGGCGCTGGCCGTAACGCTTACCTGGTGATCGCCAAAGGGCACCCGGATCTGGCTGACACCGGCCCGTATCCTGTCTGCCACCTCGAGGCCGTCGTCCGAGTCGGTGTGGGGTAGCACAATGGCAAATTCCTCGCCGCCAAAACGGAAAATACTGTCCCCCTCCCGTGTCGCTTCCCGCAGTGCCTTTGCGGTAGCCTTCAGTATATGGTCACCAATGACATGGCCGTAGTTGTCGTTCACGTCCTTGAAATGATCCAGGTCACACAGGATGAGCGTGAAGTTATCGCCATGCCGGTCATCGATACTGCAGTCCCGGACCAGGGCCATGTCCAGCGCCCTTTTGTTCGGGATTTCCGTCAATGCATCGGTCAGGGCGGCCTGTTCCACCAGCGCGTACTGGCAGGCGTTGCGCAGAGGGCAGATCAGGATGCCAAGAAGGTACTCGATGATTTCCAGTTCCTCTTCGTGGAACCGGGTCCGGCGCTTGAGTGCGAGTGCGCCATAGTTGATGCCTTCCAGGGTCAGTTGGTAGTCACAGCGGTGGGACCCGCCGGTGCCGGTTGAATAGACAAAGTCCTGGTGTCCCAGCCGGTGCCGGTATACCAGCTGGCCATAGGGCAGCGCGCTGGCCAGCTCTTCTGCAAAGATGCCCAGCAGTTGTTCCAGTGACAGCGTCGTGCTGGCCCGCCGGTAAAGTCTTGCCACCGGATCACCAGCGCCGGTCCAGGCGTCCCGTGCCTGGCGCAGTGCCACCAGCCGTCCCTGGTCAGTTGTCTGAGCGTATTGGGATGAACGGTAATTACCTGCCATGGATGCTGCCTTTGCCAATGTTTTTTCTTGCTTAAGCAGGTAATGTGCCAGAACTGAAAATACAAGATAAAACAGTGCTGTGCCTGTAATTTTCCCGAGTACTGATGCGTTATGTAGACAAAAGCGGCAAATTTTTGTCGCGCTTTCGCCAGGTCCGGGAAATGGGAAAGAGTCGGGCTGGGCATCCGTCATGCGTATGGTAAACTCCGCTCCCTCAAGCGCCCACGCTTGCCACCTCGTTTTCTGTCCGGTTAGCGAATCCACCAGACAGAACACCGGCCGTCGCGGATAAAGGAAATCACACAACAACATGCGCCTGAAGTCCATAAAACTCGCGGGTTTCAAATCCTTCGTTGACCCCACCACCGTGCCGTTTCCCTCGAACATGACCGCTGTGGTGGGTCCCAATGGCTGTGGCAAGTCCAACATCATTGACGCCGTGCGCTGGGTCATGGGGGAAAGCTCCGCCAAGTACCTGCGCGGCGAATCCATGTCTGACGTGATCTTCAACGGCTCCAGCGCCCGCAAGCCGGTGGGCCAGGCCTCCATCGAACTGATTTTCGACAACTCCGATGGTACCGCGCCGGGGGAATTCGCCCGTTTCAATGAAATCTCGGTACGCCGCCGGGTATCCCGGGAGGGGCAGTCGGATTATTTCATGAACGGGGCCAAATGCCGGCGCCGTGATATTACCGACCTTTTCCTGGGTACCGGCCTGGGGCCCCGTAGCTACGCTATTATCGAACAGGGCATGATCTCCAGGCTGATCGAGGCCAAGCCGGAAGAGCTGCGAGTGTATATCGAGGAAGCGGCCGGTATCTCCAAGTACAAGGAGCGCCGCCGGGAAACCGAAAACCGCATCCGCCGCACCCAGGAGAACCTGGAACGCCTCACCGACCTGCGGGAAGAGCTCGAACGGCAGCTCCAGCATCTGCAGCGGCAGGCCCAGTCTGCTGAACGTTACAAGGAACTGAAAGCCACCGAGCGTCGGTACCGCGCGGAACTGACCGTGCTGCGCTGGCAGGGGCTGGATGACGACCTCAGGCAACGTCGCGAGCAGCTTCGTGACACCGAGCTGGAACTGGAAAAGCACCTGACCGAGCGGGTCAACCTGGAAAGCACGCTGGAGCGTCTGCGGGACGACCACCAGCAGCGCACCGACGAGTTCAACCGCAATCAGGCCCGCTACTATGAGGCGGGTGCCGATATTGCCCGGGTAGAGCAAAGCCTGGAACACCAGCGGGAGCGCAGCCGGCAGGTGGCCACGGAGCTGGACCAGGCCCTGGCCAGCCGTAGCGAAATAGCCCGGGAACTGGACCAGGATGAAGACAAGCTTGTCGCTGTCAATGACGAGCTGGCCAGCGTCGAGCCTGAACAGGAAACCCTGGCTGCCCAGGCGGAGGAATCCGCCATACAGCTGCAGTCCGCCGAAGAGGCCATGAGCGACTGGCAGCAACAGTGGGAAGCCTTCAGTGCCCGTTCGTCCGATACCAGGCGGGAAGCGGAGCTTGCCCAGAACCGCATACGCAACCTTGAGCAGGAGGTTGAGAACCTGCTTGTCCGTCAGCGGCGCCTGGAAGACGAAAAGGAGCTGCTGGATGATCAGCTGGATCGTCGGGAGCTGGATGAACTGCTTGCACAGGAATCGGAACTCGACCTCCGTCGGGAGCAGGCGGCTGAAACCATCGAGGAAGCCACCGACCATCTGCAGGATCTGAAAGGACAGCTGAGAGATCAGGAGCAGCAGGTCAGCGAGCTGAGCCAGCGGGACCAGTCCCTGAGGGCATCCCTGGAATCCCAGCAGGCCCTGCTGGATGAACAGCTGGGGGCCGACGACGATACCCTGCAGCAGTGGCTTGCCGGCGCCGGGCTTTCAGGTGCTCCGCGTATCGCCCGTCAACTGCAGGCCGATCCGGGCTGGGAATTTGCGGTAGAGGAAGTGCTGGGCAATCTCCTGCAGGGGGTTGAAGTGGACAGTCTGGATGCGCTCGGGCGGCAGCTGGATGAAGCGCCGCGGGGGGCAGCCCTGGTCCAGAAGGGATCGGCGGATAGCGAACCGCACCCGGACAGCCTGGCGGCCCGGGTGCGCAATGGCAGCGGTCTTGCGCCATGGCTTGGTCGTGTCAAGACGGTAGCAAGCCTGCACGAAGCCCTGGACCGCCAGCCGCAACTCGGCGATCACGAATCCCTGATCACGGCCGACGGTATCTGGCTGGGCCGGAGCTGGCTGCGCATGCCGGAGTCGGACCGGTCCCGCACCGGTGTGATCGAACGCCAGCAGAAGGTGGAAGAACTGGCCGCCGCCCTGGACGAGGCTGCAAACCGGCTGGCCGAGGCACGGGAACGCCTCGCCGACATCCAGGAGCGGACCTCCGGTGCTGAGCTGCAGCGGGACGAGGCGCAGCAGAGTGCCAATGATATCCAGGCAGAGCTGTCTTCGCTCACTTCCCGGGTCAGTGGCCTGAAGGCCCGCGCTGAACAGATCAACGAACGCCTGCAGCGGATTGACGAGGACGTGGCCGATATTCGGGAACAGCTGGCCATGAAACAGGAAGAGCTGGAAGAGGTCCGGCTGCAATGGGACCAGTCCCTGGCCGAGAACGAGGACACCGAGGCGGAAAAGGAGCGCCTGCTGGAGCAGCGGGATGAACTCCGGGAACGCCTGGATCACCTTCGGCACCAGGCTCGTAGTGACCGGGACCATGCCCATCAGCTGCAACTGCAGATCCAGTCACTGAGCAGCCAGCAGGATGGGCTCAGGCAGACCCTGGAGCGTACGCGGCTGCAGGATCAGCGCCTTGAGGAGCGGCTGGATATCCTGCGGGAGAACCGCGAGAACGCAGAAGCCCCTATCGAAGATCTGCAGATGCAGCTCGAAGGCCTGCTGGACCGTCGTCTGGCCGAGGAAGAAAAGCTCTCTGCCGCCCGCGACGCGCTCGAGGAAATTGACCGCACGGTGCGGGAAAAAGAACAGTTCCGCAGCCAGGCGGAGCATCGCGCCCAGGATATCCGCGGCCAGCTGGAAAAGCTGCGGATGGAATCCCAGGCCCTGGAAATCCGCGCCTCCAACCATCTTGAGCAGCTACAGGAACTTGAGGTCAGACTGGCCGACATTCTCGAGCAGCTGGCGGAAGACGCCACCGAAAAGGGCTGGGCCGAGGAGCTGGAAAAGATCGGAAACCGCATTCAGCGTCTGGGGGCCATCAACCTGGCCGCCATCGAGGAGTACCAGGTACAGAGCGAACGCAAGACTTATCTGGACAGCCAGCACGAAGACCTGATGGAAGCCCTGGAAACCCTCGACAACGCCATCCGCCGAATCGACCGGGAAACCCGTCAGCGCTTCAAGGAGACCTTCGACAAGGTCAACAGTGGCCTCCAGGCCCTGTTTCCCAAGGTCTTCGGTGGCGGCAACGCCTACCTGGACCTGACCGGGGAAGACTTGCTGGAAACCGGCGTGACCATCATGGCGCGGCCACCCGGCAAGAAGAACAGCACCATTCACCTGCTGTCCGGTGGTGAGAAGGCGTTGACTGCGATCGCCCTGGTATTCTCGATTTTCCAACTCAACCCGGCGCCTTTCTGTATGCTGGATGAAGTGGATGCGCCTCTGGATGACGCCAACGTCGGTCGTTATGCCAACATGGTGAAGGAGATGTCGTCTCAGGTGCAATTCATCTACATCACCCATAACAAGATCGCCATGGAAATGGCGAATCAGCTGATGGGGGTTACCATGCACGAACCCGGCTGCTCACGCCTGGTCTCGGTGGACGTGGATGAGGCCGCAGCGTTGGCGGAAGCCTGATCGGAAGGCTTCCCGGACATGAAAAAATGGCCATTTGACAGGCTATTGCGTTGTATTCGTAGTGGTCTTTTCTTAGAGTTACCACTTTAAACGACACTGACAGGATCGGGTAGTTATGTCGCTTCGGGAATGGTTGATGGCCATTGGTGCCCTGATTATTATCGCCATCGTTGTGGATGGTTTGCGCCGCATGCGGCGTGCCCGCAAGGATGCCGCCGCCATCTCCAGCGGCATGGGGGCGGATGATATCGAAGACTCGCCCCTGGATGACGACTTCAACTCGGAGTTGCCCAATGGTGGCGCCCGGCCGATATCAAGGGGCACGCTGGAAGAGCGGGGCTATGTTACGTCTGCCACCACGTCGGATTCACCTGACCACGAGCAGCCGGCTCCGTCCCCGAAGCAGCCGGAATCGCCACGACAGCAGCCGGAACCGGACATGCCATCCTTCTCGGCTTCCGACCCCGAGCCGGAGCCGGAACCTGCCGACCCTCCGTTTGACGAGTCCGTAACCGCCCACGACAACCCGCCGGAAAGTCAGGAAGAGATCGCCAGCGAGCCTCGCACGGTAAGGCGGCCGAAACGCCCTGAGCGCAAGAAATTCATGGGCCGCAAGGACCCGGAACCGCCCATGATCACCGAGGTGGAAGAGGACACCGCGAGCCGGGGCGGCGCCTCCGGCGAGCCCGGGGAGGGCGAGCCCCGGGCCGGAGCCAACCGGCCGCCGGCAGAGGAAGTGATTGTCATCAATATCCTAGCGTCTGAAGAGCGGGGCGATTTTTCCGGTGCCGCCCTCAAGAAGCTGTTTGAAGCCTGTGGCCTGGAACATGGTGACCTGGATATCTACCATCGCCATGAAACCGAGGATGCCACCAGTCCTGTCCAGTTCAGCGTGGCCAACGCAGTCGAGCCGGGCACCTTCAAGCCCGGCGAAATGGAGCAGATGTCGACGCCGGGCATCAGTTTCTTCATGAGCCTGCCGGGACCCACCGACAATATGCAGGCGTTCGATTTCATGCTGGAAACCGCCCAGGCGGTGGTCCGCAACCTGGGGGGCGAACTGAAGGACGAGCGCCGCAGCGTGATGACGGCACAGACCATCGAGCACTGTCGCCAGCGCATTCGCGAATACGAGCGCAAACGTCGTTCCAAACGCTGATCGCCAACCGCACCAGACCAGAGCCATTCCCGGAATCACAGAGACATGAGTCAGACCTCGTCCGTTGAAAGCCGTATCCAGGAACTCCGCCAGGTCATCAATGACCACAATTACCGCTATTACGTTCTGGACGAACCGGCAGTACCGGATGCTGAATATGACCGGCTGATGCGCGAGCTGCAGTCTCTGGAGGATGAGCACCCCGAGCTGATAACGCCGGACTCACCAACCCAGCGTGTCGGCGCCAGTGGTGACAATACCTTTGCCGAGGTCGTCCACCGCCTGCCGATGCTGTCCCTCGACAATGCCTTTTCCGAAGACGAGTTACGGGATTTCGACCGCCGTGTGCGTGACCGCCTGAAAAGGGAAGAGCCGGTAGAATATGTCTGTGAACCCAAGCTGGATGGCCTGGCGGTAAGCCTCCACTACGAGCAGGGCCTGCTGACTCAGGCAGCCACCCGCGGGGATGGCTATACCGGCGAGGACATAACCGCCAATATCCGCACCATTGAATCCGTACCACTGCGCCTGCGGGGACACAAGGTACCGGAGGTGGTGGAAATCCGCGGTGAAGTCTATATGCCCCGGGCCGGCTTCGAGGAGCTGAATCGCAAGCTGGCCAATCAGGGTGAGAAAACCTTCGTCAATCCCCGTAATGCCGCCGCTGGCAGCCTGCGCCAGAAGAGCCCCCGGATTACCGCACGTCGCCCGCTGGAAATGTGCGCCTATAGCGTTGCGGTTCCCGATGAAGGCATTCTGCCGGACACCCATTACGCCTGCCTGCAGATGGTTCACGACTGGGGCTTTCGTATCAATCCGGAAATGAGTCGTGCGACCGGCCCCGAGGAATGCCTTGAAGCCTATGAGGCGCTGTTGCAAAAGCGCGATACGCTGGCCTATGAAATCGATGGCATCGTCTTCAAGGTCAACCGGATCGATTTTCAGCAACAGCTGGGCTTTGTGTCCCGGGCGCCGCGGTGGGCCATCGCCCAGAAGTTCCCGGCCCAGGAGGAGCTGACCGAGCTGCTGGACGTGGAGTGGCAGGTGGGTCGCACCGGCGCTGTCACGCCGGTCGCGCGACTGAAACCGGTCTTCGTGGGTGGGGTGACGGTCAGCAATGCCACGCTCCACAATATGGATGAGATCCGGCGGCTGGACGTCCGCATCGGCGATACGGTCTTTGTCCGCCGCGCCGGTGATGTGATACCGCAGGTGGTCAAGGTGGTGCCCGACCAGCGACCGGATAACGCCACTGAGGTGGAGCTGCCCGACCATTGCCCGGTGTGTGGTTCCGATGTTGTCCAGATCGAGGGCGAAGCGGTGGCCCGCTGCAGCGGCGGTCTGTATTGCCCGGCCCAGCGCAAGGAGGCGATACGCCACTATGCGTCGCGCAAGGCTATGGATATCGAGGGGCTGGGGGAGAAGTGGATCGATATGCTGGTGGAGAAGGAGATGGTTGCGACCGTCGCGGATCTCTATCAGCTTCGCAAGGCGGATCTGGTCCGGCTTGACCGGATGGGTGACAAGTCTGCCGACAATCTTTTGAAGGCGATTGACGGCTCCCGTGAGCCTGAACTCTGGCGCTTTCTCTATGCACTGGGTATCCGTGAGGTGGGCGAGGCCACCGCCAAGGGGCTGGCCATGCATTTCGGCACCCTTGAGAAGATTGCCGGGGCGTCGGAGGAGGCCCTGGAGGAGGTCCCGGATGTGGGCCCGATTGTGGCCGGGCACATTTACAGTTTTTTCCGGCAGCCCCATAACCAGGAAACCATTGATGAGCTGCGTGAGCGGGGTGTCCGGTGGCAGTCCGTCGAGGTAGCAGAACCGGCGGCTCTGCCGCTCAAGGGTGAGACCTGGGTACTGACGGGTACCCTGTCTGAAATGACCAGGGAGGAAGCGAAGGGAAAGCTGGAGAGCCTTGGCGCCAGGGTGGCCGGCAGTGTGTCAAAGAAGACCAGTTGTGTTGTTGCCGGGGAGGCCGCGGGTTCCAAATTGGAGAAGGCTGAGTCATTGGGTGTGAATGTGATGGATGAGGCGCAGTTCCGGGCGTTCCTGGCTGAGCAGGGCCTGGACTGAACCTTTTTTCGTTTTGTTCTCCAGGCGGCGGGCACCCAGGTTGATGCACGTAAGGTGAGGGGTTTTTCCGGGACCTTCAAAAACATGGACGTTTTTGAAGAGCCTCCAGGGAAGGATTCACGGCGTGTCCCGGAAAAGGGTCCCGCCTCACGTGCCCAAACTTTGGTGCAGGCCTCTAGAAAAAAATGCCCTAACTTATACTTCTCCCTCCTGCTGACTGAGGCTCGCATAAAGCCTGAGATAATCCGTGCTGGTAATGATGCCAGTCGGGGTGCCATCGGCCCCGACCACCAGGGCGGCATCCAGTTGGTGGGCCAGCATCAGTCGGGCCAGCTGGTGGGCGTCGGTTTCGGGGGAGGCGGTCAGGAAAGCGGGTAGCTCTATATGCAGGAAGCTCCGGGACACATCCTGATCCCGATTCTCGTGGAGCCAGTTGAGGATCCAGCGGGTATCCACCAGACCACCGACCAGGCCGCCGGAGGTGATGATCATATGGTGAACGCCGTGTTGCTCCATGGTATTCAGGGCATCCGCCAGGGTAGATTCCGCCGGCAGGGTATGGATCCATGGGCTGCACACGCGGCTGACCGGGAGATAGGCGCGTTGCGGTTCCGGCTCGGCCTCCTCCGCCTGGCTGTAATGGGCCACTGCCCGCCGGGCATTGGCTTCCCGCGCCTGCTGGAAGGCGCCATCGGTGATTTCCTCATTGCTCTCCCGCATGGGGTGAGCTTCGCTGATTTCGTCCAGCGCGCCCACCCGTCGGCTGCGAAAGATCTCCGGCAGTCGGGTGCCCGTCGGTCGACCGGGTTCGCTAACGTGTATGGCCATTGCTGCTCCTGAAAGTCCGGTACCCAGGCCCTGGCGAGCATCCCGTCAATCAGAGTGGAACGATTTCGAAGGCGCCTTGACCATTTATACCCCTTTATCGGCCGCGACGACAAAAACTGGACCGCAAATCAGGCAAGCTCGCCTCTGGTGTCACTTGATACGGGTTTCGCCAGACAGCGTTTCGGGTCGACCCTCCGGGCCAGTGAGCGGGGCAGGGCAGCCGGGTGGCCAGTGAGACAGTCTGCCAGGTATTCAGCCAGCAGGGGCGCCCACATCAGCCCCTTGCTGCCCAGGCCTGTAAACAGCCAGGCCGCTTCCAGAACCCGGCCTTCACCGTTGACCATGGGGCCGGCGATAGGCTGATAGTCGTGGGTGGTACAGCGGAAAGATACCCGGCTGGACGCAGACGACGGCGCATCATCGCTGGTG
Organism: Marinobacter zhanjiangensis; assembly: GCF_014651935.1. Taxonomy (GTDB): domain Bacteria; phylum Pseudomonadota; class Gammaproteobacteria; order Pseudomonadales; family Oleiphilaceae; genus Marinobacter; species Marinobacter zhanjiangensis. The sequence continues at coordinate 565,489 of NZ_BMXV01000002.1, forward strand.
ACCATTCCCGGAATCATGTCGTTCAGCCCGGCCATATTCTCCTTGTCGCTGCTGAGCCGCACCCGGGGATCGGCATCGTGCAGGTCAAAGGTGGCCCCGGTAACGGCCATGCCATCCATGGGCGGGTTCAGGTAGCGGGATCCGGCGATTACGGCCTTCGGCGTTTCTGACAGGCTGTCAACGGGCAGGGCGGTGACCTGACCGCGGATGGGTTTCATGCGGAATTCCCCCAGTACCGGCATCAGCTTGCGCGTCTCGTGTCCGGCGGCGATGACCACCGCATCAGCCACCAGGTCCTGGCGGGCCTCTCCGGAGAGGCACCAGCGATTGTTGCAGGGCAGCAGCCGGCTGGCACGGAAGCCGAATTCGGTGCGGATACGTGGGTGGTCCAGCAGTGTGGCACACAGCCGTGACGGCTCCAGCCAGCCGGAACCGGGGAACCAGAGTCCGCCATGGGGGCAGGCAACCCCCGTGAGCGTCCGGGCCTGCCCGGCGGACACGGGAGTCAGTACGCTGGCCGGATACTCGTTCTGCCGGAGAAACTTCTGCTGGCGCTGGCGTTCCTGGTCGGAGCTGCCCATCATCAGCAGGCCTGTGCCATGCCACACACCGGGCGTGTTTAATGGATAGTAGCGTTGGGCATGGAGCAGGGCGGCCAGGCTGAGTCGTGTCTGGTCATTGAGCTGAACGCCCAGTTTGGCGTAGAGGGCGCCCTGGGCATTGCCGGAGGCGCCGGCGCCGGGCCTGTCGCCCTGATCGGCAACGACAACCGACAACCCCCGGTCTGCCAGGTTGCGGGCAAGCAGCGAGCCGGCCACGCCGGCACCGACCACCAGAACAGAGTCTGGCCGGTTGCAGACCGTTCCTGCTTCGGTCGGGAGTTCTCCCCGGAGCATCTCCCGCTTGTGGCCAAAGCCTGCCACGCACTGCATCTGAAAGCCTGCTTCAGCCAGGGTCCGCCGGATACGGCCAACCGCCGTGAACGTGGAAAGGGTAGCCCCGGGGCGGCTATGGCGGCGGACCTGTTCCATTACCCTGTCTTGCCAGATGCCCGGGTTACAGGCCGGGGCAAAGCCATCAAGGAACCAGGCATCGGCGTTGAAGGCCAGATCCTCGAGCGCTTCCAGTCCATCACCAAAATAGAGCGTCAGACGGACCCGGCCGGAATCCAGCACCAGCCGGTGGCTGCCCGCCACCAGCGGCGGATACTGCTGGCAGAGTTCGTCCGCCAGCGGTGCCAGTTCCGGCCACAGGGAAAGGGTCTGGCGAAGATCGTCACTGGTGAGCGGGTAGCGTTCAACGGAGACGAAATGCAGCATGGCTCCGGCCGGGGCCCGCTCCCGGAAGCTCTGCCAGGTCGCCAGAAAGTTCAGGCCGGTGCCGAACCCGGTTTCCGCGACCACCAGGGTATCGCCACCCTGCAGGCGGGCGAACCGTTCCGGCAGCTGGTTGTGCCGGAGGAATACGTGCCGGGCTTCTTCCAGGCCGTCGTCACGGCTGAAATAGACATCACCGAAGCGGGCAGACACGGGCTGCCCGTCGTGCCATTCCAGGATTGCCGGTTCGATGGAGGGCAGCTTCGGACTGTCTCGTTCCATGGCCTATTGCTCGTCGTCGATCAGGCGTATCGATTTGATGATCACCGGGTCGGCCGGTACGTCAGACATGCCCTTGGCACGGGTGGTGTTGGCTTTGGCAATGGCATCCACTGCACCCATGCCGTCAATAACCTTACCAAACACGGTATAGCCCGGGCGCGCCTTGGTGGCATTCAGGTGCGGGTTGTCCATCAGGTTGATAAAGAACTGGGCGGTGGCGGAATCCGGATCGCGGGTGCGGGCCATGGCAAGGGTGCCACGCAGGTTTTTCGCGGTCTGGCTGGACTCATTGACGACGGGATCCCGCGTTTCCTTTTTGCTCAGATCCTGGTCGAAACCGCCACCCTGGATCATGAAACCCGGAATGACCCGGTGGAAGAGAGTGCCGTCGTAGAACCCTTCTTCTACATACTCCAGGAAGTTGGCAACGGTCAGAGGGGCATAGTCAGGGCGCAGGCGCACGGTGAATGCGCCCTCGGTGGTGGATATCCGCACCAGAGGCAGTTCATCGTTGTCGCTGGAAGTCTGCTGGGCCTGAGCGGGTGCGACAAGACCAACCAGGAGCATGGCGAGTGCGATGATCAGCGACCCGAAAGGGCCAGTCCGTTGAGCAGTGGTGGCAGTAATGGCAGTGCGGGCTGAGAGGCGGTCCATGGCAGGCTCCGTTCGGTGGATGACCGTTTGAAGTCTACCAGAATCAGCAGGATCGGTGACCCCGGTAAAAACCAGATTACCAATTCGTCTGGTTTGTTGTAGAAGGTGATACCGGGGTCGCCGACGAATGCGGCGGAATACAGAAGTAGCCTGACTCAGGCGCTGGCAAGCATATTCCTCTGACCAACGGAGGTCTGCTGGCCGGTCGCCCCGTAAAGCTTCTGCTGGCTGGAGCTGCCGCGGAAGATATCGGTCAGTTTCGCCAGCCGTGCCTGCAGGTGGCTGACCACCTTGCTGTTCTGCTGGTTCAGGGCATGGCAATCTGCCAGGGAGGCCTGGGCGGATTCCCAGCGCTGGTAGAGTTCGGTCAGGCCGGCGCTGCGGATAAAGCGGGAAGGGTGGCCCTGGTCGGGTCGGAAGCCCATTTCCACCAGCAGGTGAACTTTCTGGCGGGCGCGATCGCGGATGGCCGTCAGCAGCGTGTTCTTTTGCTCTGTCAGCGGTTCAATACCGCGCACGTCGGCATTGCCCAGCAGGGTCTTTTCTTCCTCGAGCAGTATTTTCAGCTGCCCGAGTTGTTCAATATCCTGGTCAAGAAGTGCCTGGAGCTTGTCTACAGTAGACATGGTTTACCTCACCCAAAAATGCTGTCATCCATCTCAAGCATTTTCTGGGCCACTTTCTCGGCGTCCACCTTGTAGGAGCCGTCTGCCAGCGCAGCGCGAATCTCTTCCACGCGGCTGTCGTCCACTTCCGGGTAGCTCTCCAGTTTGTCACCCATCTGCCGGAGTTCCCTGGCCTGTTTGCTCAGGTTGACGTTCTCCCCACGTGCCGCAGGCGCCTCTCTGGAGGCCTGTTCCGCCGGCGCCGACGGGTTGCCGCTCTTGCTGGCCGGGGCCTTGTCGGTGTTGGTGGTGGGGGAGTTAACCGGGTTGTTGCCGATGCCGCTAAAGTTAACTGCCATGACGATACCTTCTCTTCAATGTGCCGCTCCGTGGCGGGCGAAATTTGACTCTTACCCGTTTATCGACGGGTTTAGCCCTTTCTTGAGTAAAACTTTGTTCATCTTTTGTGGCGCCGTGACACTGTTCACTTTCCGCCCCGCCAGAGGAACTGCCCTCGGCAAACGTTTGCCGTTGCTGGCAGGCCCTTGCCGGTGATTACATGGCGATTTCCACCTGGCCGGGGGCTATCACCCGGGCCCGTACCGTGCGGGCAGAAGACAGGTTTTCCACCAGTACTTGCTCACCTACCCGGGCATCCGCCAGCGCCTTGCCCCTGGTGCGTACGGCAAAGACTCTGCTCCTGGCCGTAATCATAACATGGTCACCCCGGGACACGGCATCCGGGGTAATCACCAGATGCGGAGTGAACGGTGTTCCGGCCCGCACCGGGCGTTTCAGTTCCAGCCCGATCAGGTTGTCGGGGCGGGTAATGGTGCCCTGACGAATGGCGTTCACCACAACCCGGTCGGTAGTGACCATGGCCTGGCTGATGCGATCGCCACGGTTCAGCGGGCGTGCCGAAACCAGGGCGTCGCCATAGATATCCAGCGATACGGAAAGGTACATACGCCAGGGACGCTTGCCCTGGCAGGACACCAGCAGCGAGGGCTGGGTGGTCTGCATCGGATCGCTGCTGAATTCCACCGCAATGCCATCTTGGGCGCAGGGTGCCAGCGACAGCCTGGGGTCCAGCGAGCCAAGGCTGTATTCCGCCTCCAGGTCGTCTGCCTCGAGTTCCCCGGCGTAGCCCTCCATGAAGGCTCGGGCAGCGTCCAGAATATCCTCCGGACCGGTTTTTGCGGCCGCCATGGCCGGGCTCGCGAGAGCAGCGATAAGCACGAGTACAGGAAATATGCGCATTGAGCCGGCTTTGTCCTATGCTGTCAGTGGAAGGCGCCAGCAAAGTCGTCGCTGGTGGCGCCGGAACACCTGTCAAAGGCGCTAAACTTTTCCGGATACCAGCCGTTACACACGCCAGCCGCAAGCAACGCTACAATGCGTGGCCAAAGGCATTTTCCAGGCTGGCGCGTCGGGTTTCTGGCACCCGGATGACGTTTCTGGCCAATCAACCAAAATTAAGCAACTACCGTGCCCATCCCTGATTGCCGAGGGAGCCATGCCGGTAAGCTGCCATAACCACTTCGGGAGTTTCGAATGGCAGGCGTCCTTGACAGTGTTAACCAACGCACCCAGCTGGTGGGGGAGAATCGCCTAGAATTGCTGTTGTTCCGGCTGCAGGGCCGTCAGCTTTATGGCATCAACGTATTCAAGGTCAAGGAAGTACTGCAGTGCCCGAAGCTGACCTCGATTCCCAACAGCCGTTCGGTGGTCCGGGGGGTTGCCCATATACGGGGTGAAACCATCCCCATTATTGACCTTTCCATGGCAATCCGGGGCCCTGGCCTGCCGCAGGAGCAGATGGCCACCAGCTTCGTGATTATTACCGAGTACAACCGTCGCACCCAGGGGTTCCTGGTATCCGGGGTTGACCGCATCGTCAATATGAACTGGGAAGATATCCTGCCCCCGCCCAAGGGGGCAGGTCGTGAGGTCTACCTGACCGCGGTTACCCGCATGGACGATGCACTGGTTGAGGTCATCGATGTGGAAAAGATCCTGTCAGAGGTCTCACCGCTGAAAGAGGACGTCGCGGAAGAAATTCTTTCCAGAAACACCCGTGATCGCAGTGCCTCCCGGCCGATACTGGTGGTGGACGACTCTTCCGTGGCCCGTCGCCAGATGATTCGCTGCCTGACCGCCATTGGTCTGGAGGTTGAATCCCGCAATGATGGCAAACAGGCGCTGGACTACCTGCGTGAGCTGACCGCCGATGGCAGCAAGGTCACCGACCACGTTTCCATGGTGATCTCGGATGTGGAGATGCCTGAGATGGATGGCTACACTCTGGTGGCGCGCTGTAAAAATGACCCGGCACTCAAAGACCTGTACATTATGCTCCACACGTCCCTGAGCGGCATTTTCAATCGCGCCATGGTAGAGAAGGTCGGCGCTGACGATTTCATGGCGAAGTTCAGCCCCGACGAGCTGGCCGAGCGGGTCATGGAAATCCTTGACCGGGAATAACGGTGCCATCCGGCCGCGGCCGTCCGACAGAGCAAGCGACTGCAGAGATTTGATGAAAGCCGATATCACCCCCCAGGAATACGACGCATTCAAAAAATTCCTGCAGGATGCGTCTGGCATTCTGCTGGGCGACAACAAGCAATATCTGGTCAAGAGTCGCCTGCGCCGGTTGCTGGAAGACAACGGACTGGAGTCGCTGGGGGATCTGCTGCAACGTCTTCAGCGGCCCGGGTCGATGCAGCTGAAAGAAACGGTCATCGATGCCATGACCACCAACGAAACACTCTGGTTCAGGGATAATCACCCGTTCCGGATCCTGTCCGAAAAGCTTTTGCCTGAACTGGCCGCCCGCAATACCAGTCAGCCCCTCAGAATCTGGTCAGCGGCCTGCTCCACCGGTCAGGAGCCATACTCCATCGCCATGGCCATTGAGGAGTACAAGCGCTTTCAGCCCGGGCGCCTGAAGAACGACATCAAGATAACCGCCACGGACATATCCAGACCGGTACTGGAAACTGCCCGTCGTGGCGAGTATGAGATGCTCGCACTGGGAAGGGGGCTGTCCCAGGAGCGTTTGCGCCACTTTTTCACGGCGCTGCCCAGCGGCGGGTGGAAGGTGAAGCCCCAGGTCCAGCGAATGGTGGAGTTCCGGGAACTGAACCTGATGGACCGCTACGCACTGGGCCGGTTCGACCTGGTGTTCTGCCGGAACGTGCTGATCTACTTTTCCGCCGAACACAAGCGGGACATCCTCTCCCGTATGCACAGCTGCCTGAACCCCGGGGGGTACCTGATACTGGGTGCGTCTGAATCGCTCAATGGCCTGTCTGACCTGTACGAAATGGTCCAGTGTCATCCTGGTATCATTTACCGCCGTAAGTAATCGACAGGCTTTCAGCGGAGCCGCCCGGATGAATCCCATCAATTTTCGCCACCTTTACTATTTCCGCGTAATCGCCCGGGAAGGCGGAATCCAGCGCGCCAGTGAAGTGCTGGGGCTTACCCCGCAGACGCTCAGCGGCCAGCTCGCTACCCTGGAAAACGAACTGGGTGGTGCATTGTTCCTGCGCCGGAACCGGGCCCTGAAGCTGACGGATTTCGGCCATTCCGTGTACCGCTATGCCGATGACATGTTCACCACCGCCGATTCCCTGGCGGAGATGGTGCGACAGCCACCGGAAAACCGTCCGCTGACCCTGACGGTGGGTTTGTCGGCGTCAATTCATAAACTCATCGGTTACCACCTGCTGGAACCGGCCCTGGGCCTGAGCAGGGAAGTGCGCCTGCACTGCCAGACCGGTGACACAACCAGCCTGCTGGAACGGCTGGCAAGAAAAGAGCTGGAAGTGGTGCTGACGGACCGCCAGCCAGGCTCCGGTGAGGCCGGGGCGTTCAGGACCCATCGCCTGGCCAGCTCGTCCATCTCTCTGTTTGCCTCGCCACCATTGGCGGCGTCGTTGCGGGAAAACTTCCCTGCGAGCCTGGATGGGGCGCCGTTTTTGGCCACATCGGTGGAGGCGCCCTATTTTACGGAACTGATGAACTGGTTTGCCGGCAACCAGGTAAGAGTGCGGGTTGTGGCCGAGGTGGACGACAGTGCCCTGATCAAGGTTTTCGGGCGCCAGGGCCTGGGCTACTTTGCCGCCCCCACAGCGATTGCGGATGAGGTCTGCCGGCAATACCAGGTGGAAACCGTGGCCCGTATCGATGATGTGCAGGATGTGCTCTACGCCGTGACTCGCTCCGGACGGAGCCACCATCCGGCAGTAGAGGCGATCGTGCAGCCGCGACCGGATCTGGGAAATGATTCGAAAAAATCGAACGGAAATACTCAATAAAGTTGATTCATTCCGAGGTTCCAGTGGCGCACTATAGGCCCGTGTTCCACACAGGAGAGCGCCTCATGAAAACCATCCACAAGTTTCGCATCAATCCCGGCAAGGAGCCCACCCGCCTCACACTGAAACGCGGATTCCGCGTGGTCCGGTGTGAATACCTGGTGTCGGAAAAAGGCGTCTTTCTCTGGGTTGAGCAGCCGTTGCAGGTGACCACGCCAACCGTTGAGTGCCAGTTCCGAATTGTGTTTTCAGGTGACCCGGTGCCTGAAACCTACCAATACCTCGGTACGGCACTCGATACGTTCGGGCCGGAGGCGTACCACGTGTTCGAGGTGCGGGCCGACTCTCATGCCAGCGCCGTTGACCAGGCTGAACAGCACACAGCTGACCAGGCGCTGTTCGGTGGGGGCCCCTATCAGGCGGTTGCAACCAACTGAGTGACCAGTACTGAATCCTTGAGGGGCCCTGCGGGGCCCTTTTTTTCGACTTTCCCAGGGAGAGCCTGAATGGTTCTCCTGAGCCACTGATTTCCGAGACTTGTGATGCCGGATATTGTTGTCATGTTTTTCCTGCTTGGCCTGGTGGCCGGCGCCCTGCGATCCGACCTGGAAATTCCCCGGGCTGCCTATGATGTGCTCAGCCTGTTGCTGATGCTCACCATTGGCCTGAAGGGTGGCATGGCCCTGCACGGGAACCTCAGCGTCGGATTATTCGCTGAACTGGCCGTGGTGGCAGCGCTCGGCTTCCTGCTGCCCTTTGTCCTGTTCCCGGTGCTGCGGTACGTGGTCGGCCTGAATGTGGCCAATGCCGCCAGCCTCTGTTGTCACTACGGCTCTGTCAGTGCGGGAACCTTTGCGGTAGCCATGGCCTGGGTGGAGGCACGGTCGCTGCCCACCGGGGGTGAGGTCACACTCTATCTGGTGTTGTTGGAATTGCCGGCAATCCTGATGGGACTCTGGTTCTATCGCCGGTTCTCCGGTCGCAAGGCACCCGGCGAAGGTTCGACCCCGCTGTGGCAGGAAACCCTCACCAATCGCAGTGTGGTACTGCTGGTTGGCGGTGTCATCATCGGTATGCTCTACGGCTATACGGGTGGTGACAAGGTAACAGCGCCACTGACTGAAGCGTTCGCCCTGATTCTGGCATTGTTCCTGCTGGAAATGGGACTCGTCGCCTCGGAGACACTGCGCCGTTTGCGCCCCCGGGACTGGAAGCTGCTGGCCTTTGCCGTGGCAGCGCCGCCGGTGCTGGCGCTACCGGGGCTTCTGGCGGGCGCGTGGATCGGGCTTGAACCGGGCAACCTGGTCATTCTCGGTACGCTGACCGCCAGTGCCTCCTATATTGCGGCGCCGGTGGCGGTACGCCATGCGATTCCGGACGCCGATATCGGTATGGCCATGCTGGCTTCTCTGGGTATGACCTTCCCGTTCAACGTCATGGTGGGCATCCCGCTATATGGGTTGGTCGCCGGCTGGCTCACGGCCTGACCCGAACTGGCGGTACAACCGTTCCAAAGTGCCATTCAGATGCCATACTGGCCTCAGGGACAGACTCTGAAAGGGAGATGACATGACGGAACTTGCACTCGCCGGTATCGCACTGGTGCTGGTGGCGGTCACGGTACTTGGCAGGGTGCCGATACACGACTGGTGGGCAAGAGCCTGTGAATTTCCGCGTATCCAGATAGCGACACTGGCGCTGGTTGTGGCGCTGCTGTCACCGCTGGCAGACCCGCCCTGGTCCTGGTGGGTATTGTTGGCGGCCCTGCTGGTACTGGCTGTTCAGGTATCGTGGATCCTTCCGTGGACCCCTTTATGGCCCCTGCAGGTTCGGCCAGCCGAACGCAGTCAGCAGGACCGGTGTTTTACCCTGATGGTGGCCAATGTGCTGACCTCCAACCGTAACAGCGACGACCTGATCCGCCAGGTCCGGAATCATGAGCCTGACGTACTGCTGACCGTGGAGTCCGATCAATGGTGGGGCGACCGGCTGGACGAGGCCTTTGGCGACTGGCCCTGCATCATCCGGATTCCCCTCGACAACCTCTACGGCATGCACCTGTATTCACGGCTGCCCCTGGAAGAGGCCGAGGTGAAATACCTGATCCAGGACGACATTCCGTCCATCCATGGCTGGCTGCGGCTGCCATCCTCCCACCGGATACGTCTCCATGCGGTTCATCCGCGGCCGCCGGCCCCCAGTGAAAGCAAGGAATCCCTGTGGCGGGACGCGGAGCTGCTGCTCGTCGGCCGGGAAATCCGGGACTCCGGGCACCCCTCGGTGGTGGTGGGCGACCTGAACGATGTAGCCTGGTCACGTACCACCCGGTTATTCTGCAAGGTAAGCCACATGCTGGACCCCCGGCGCGGGCGGGGCATGTTCAGTACCTTTCACGCCGGCCACTGGTTCCTGCGCTGGCCCCTGGACCATGTTTTCACCAGTGAGGCATTCACCGTCCGGCAGATCGAGCGGCTGGATTATTTTGGCTCGGACCATTTTCCCATTCTGGTGACCCTGTGCTACCGGCCGTCTCGTGCCGACGAGAATGAGGCCCCGGAAGCCGATACGAAGGAGCATCAGGAAGCCCGGCAAACAGTCCGGGAAGGAAAAGAAAGGGACCAGGAAACCTGACCGTCATTTTGCGCGTATTAACCGTTTCATCCATCAGCGTTCAAGGATTTTCCATGCGCCTGGCACCACTCCCGATTGTCGCTCTGTCCATTGCAATAACCGGCTGCACCGGCCTTCCGGACGGCATCGAGCCGGTGTCCGGATTCAACGCCGACCGATACCTGGGCACATGGTACGAAATCGCCCGGTTCGACCACTCCTTCGAGGAGGGGCTGACCAACGTCATCGCGGAATATCGCTACAATGACGATGGCAGCATCGAGGTGATCAACCGGGGCTACTCACCGGAAGAGGGCGAGTGGCAGGAAGCCGAAGGCAAGGCCTGGTTTATGGGCGACGAGGATGTGGGCCATCTGAAGGTCTCCTTCTTCGGGCCTTTCTATTCGTCCTACGTGGTGTTCGAGCTGGACCAGGACGACTACCAGTACGCCTATGTCACCGGCTATGACCGAGACTACCTGTGGTTCCTGTCCCGTACGCCAACGGTCAGCGAGCAGACCCTGGAGGATTTTCGCTCGGTTGCCGAGGCAGAGGGTTTTGACCTGGATGAACTCATTATCGTGGAACAGGACCGGAACCTGCCCGAAAGCCAGTCGGACTGACCATACTTTGCGCCAGAGTGATCCTTCCGGCATTCTGTTAGCAGTCACACAGACGTCATGATCTGTAACGGGAGGCTCTAATCCATGGCACGCTGGTTCATCGTCGCCGGAGTGGTTCTGGTGGTGATCGGATTGATACTGCATTTTGCGCCGGGACTGGTGCAATGGTTCGGCAAACTGCCGGGGGACCTGAACTGGCGTTCGGACCGTACCCAGGTGTTTGTGCCCATCACCTCCATGATCGTGATCAGTGTGGTGCTGACGATCCTTATCAACCTGTTCAACCGGTGAATGCTGCCCACGACCACAGACCGGATGATCGGCGTCGATCGATCAGTTTGCCCGGGTGTTGCCCGCCCTTGAGCCGGCACGTCAGATGGTGCCGGTGCCTTTCAGAACGAAGACCCCGAAGGTCACCGTGATACTGGCCAGCAGCGTGGTCATCGCCACGATATTGGCGGCCATGCGGGCGTTACCGCCCAGGGCTTTCACCATGACAAAGCTGGCGGCGGCTGTCGGGCTGGCCCAGTACAGGAACATCAGCCCCAGTTCCTGGCCCTCGAAACCGGCCAGCCAGGCGGCCAGCGTACACAGGGCGGGCAGGGTAACCATCTTGAACGCGGTGGCGCCCATGGCGGGGCCACTGTCCTGACGGATAGCGTTCAGAGAGACCGTGGCGCCAATGCACAGCAGGGCCAGCGGCAGGGTCAGCGAGGCGAAATAGTCGCCGCTGGTCATCACCCATTCCGGCAGTGACAGGTCCCACCAGGCAAAAGGCACGGACACAATGACCGCCAGAATCAGGGGGTTACGAGCGATGTCCGCGAGGATGTGGCCCCAGTGAAGCTTCTGTTCCGATTGATAGGTAAGCAGTACCACCACCGACAGGATGTTGTAACAGATAATCACCAGCCCCAGCAGGATGCCGCCGGCAGACAGGCCGTAATCCCCGTACATACTGGCCGCCAGGGCCAGGCCCACAATGCCGCAATTACCCCGGAAGGAACCCTGCACATAGACGCCCCGATCCATCCTTGGAACACGCCACAGCGACCATAGCCAGACCAGCGCAAAACTGCCGAGGGTGGCCAGTGCAAAGAACCCGAGCAGCCCGGGGTTAAGCGCGGTATCCAGGTCTGCCCGAAGGATACTCAGAAAGATCAGCGTGGGCAGCGTTGCCTTGAACACCAGCGCCGAGGCAGTGTTCACAAAGGCTGCGTCAATCCAGCCGAGCTTGCGCAGGCCCAGGCCAATAAACACCATGGTGAATACCGGCAGCGTGGTGGCCAGAGTCTGAAGGAAAATGTCAGTGAGCGTCATGGTGTTACTTGGGTTCAAAAAAGGATGCTAACGTTAGGCTTGGCATTTGTGGCTGTCAATTGACGGAAGCCGGGTCACGGACTGTCGGCTTGATACCCGTTAGGGGAACGCCAGGCGGCTGTGTTAAAAATAGCATGATAACGGGTCTGCGGGGGCTTCGTCGGCAAGAAGCTGACTGTGAATCCGGTCAAATCACCGCCCGAAAGTCGGCGGCAGCCGCCCGAAGTTCTGATGGAGTTCCCGGTAGGTGAATGCCATTACGCATTATAATCAGGGTATTGCCCAGGCTGTATCGGGATGATTCGGGGATTGCTCCGGCAGTCGTCATGCCATTGCCGGCTCGCCCGGTGGTGTTAACGTGGACGTTATTGGCTTCAGGGGTCGCACCATGCATACGAAAAAGAACGAAACCGGTTTCGCGGATGCCCTGTTGCGGGAAGCGGAAGGACTGGAGTTGCTCGGGGATGCCATCACCGAAGCAGGTATCAGCGGCCTGCGGGTTCCCGAGATTTACTCCGTCAGCGAGGAACGCCTGGAAATGACGGCCATAACGCCCATGCGCCGATCTGACGATCTGCTTCAGCAGTTCGGTTATGGGCTGGCCGGGATCCATGGACTAACGCAGGCCGGCTATGGTTTTCATCACGATAACTACATCGGCCTGAATCCCCAGAAGAACCGGAAAAGCGATAACTGGGGTGATTTCTTTGTGGAGTACCGGCTGGGGTACCAGGTAAGCCTGATAACCGATCCGTCGCTTCGCGACCGGTTCCGCGAGATTCTTGATTCCAGACGCGAGGTGCTGGCGGAGTGGCTTGATGAGCAGGTGGACGGGCCGAGCCTGCTTCACGGAGACCTGTGGTCCGGGAACGTGCTGTTCGACGATACTACGGTCTGGCTGATTGACCCGGCGGTCTACTATGGCGATCCGGAAGCGGATATCGCCATGACCGAGATGTTCGGCGGTTTTGGGCCGGCATTCTATCAGGCTTACAGCACCGTAAGGCCGTTAAGCGAGGATTACGCAATGAAGCGCGAGATCTATAACCTCTATCACTTCCTGAACCACTACAACCTGTTCGGCGGCTTCTATCTCGGGCCCTGCGAGAAGGGATTCGCACTGATCAGCAAGTTGTAACGGCTCAGGTCAGGGAGCTGGTACCTGCCAGGTCTGCCAGTAACGCTTCCAGCGCTTCTTCAGGGCCCCTGGTTTTTCCGCGTAAAGGCGTTGACCGGTCTCCCACGCCTGCCAGCGCAGGCGCTGCTGTTCCCTGTGAATGGCCTTTTGCAGGCGTTGCCGGGTCCGGGGCTTCGCCAGTTCCTCGCCCTCCGACTCGAGCAGGGCATCCAGCAATGACAGGTCGTGATCGTTCCCCAGGATGTCCGCAAGGTCCTTGCTTTCACTCCGCCAGGCCTTGTTCACCCGTGGCCAGAGAGGGCGCAGCAGCTGCAAGTGGTGAGTGTGATATTTGACCCGCTTGCGCCATTGGTGAAAGTCGCTGGCGGCTCCGGTCTCGAATGCGCGCCTGGCTGCCTTGCGGCCACGTTGGTAGGTCTTGCCGAAACCCTGCACGGCCTGGAATCCATCGGCATCCAGGCGCCAACCGTCAACGGCCCGGCGGGCAACGCCCAGAGAGCGCCGGGCCTCAGCCAGTAGCGCTTCGGGAGACTGGGTGGAGGAAGCCGCCGCCGCGTCGCGCTTTTTCCGGAGCTTGCCCAGTACCGGATCAAACCTGGCGCGCTCCCTGTCCCCGAGTCTTGCCTGCAGCCGCTTGAGCGCCTCCACCATTGACTGTTCGTCCCTTATGCCAGACAGACTCCGGGCAATATCGCGAAAGCGGGCATTCTCACGCTGGTAGGTTTTTCCAAGGGCCGGCCGCACCAGCCGAACCAACGCTCGGAGCTTCTTGCAGCGCTTGCGGACCTGGTGGATTGCCTCGTGACGATCAAGACTGGCGTCGTCGATGTCGGCGATAGCCTTGTCGATCTGGTCGCGACCGATACGCCGGATATTCTGCTGTATCGTCTTGCTACGTTTCAGTTTATAGCTCATGGCGTATGGCCTCCTCACCATTCCTGCCCGCGTAGGGAGCAGTGAAATCCCATGGATCTATCTCTGAATACTACCTGTAAGCAGACGTTAACTGAGCGAGCGGCCAATAAAAAAGCCCGGCATTTCTGCCGGGCTTTATTATTGGCGGAGAGGGAGGGATTCGAACCCTCGATACGCTATTAACGTATACACACTTTCCAGGCGTGCGCCTTCAGCCACTCGGCCACCTCTCCAATAACTTTTTAATTCTGCCTGATTTTTCGCGCGGCGCTTGCTTTGCAAGCGAACTTTCCAGGCGTGCGCGTTATTTTCTGTTCCAAATCAGCGATCTTGTCGCTCATTTGAGGGCGCAAACTTTAATGGTTTTTTCGGGGTTTGGCAACCGTTGGCCGGAAAAAATCCTGACGGGCTACAGTGTGGTCAAGCCGCTCTGCTGGATAGCCATGTAAACGGCGGTGCCCGTGACGATCGACAGCAGGGCGTTGCGGTGCCAGAGGTGTAGCAGGATGACCACGGCGCAAGGGAGCAGGGCGTCTGCGCCAAAAGCGGGGGCGCTCCAGCTGGCCGATTTTATCAGGAATACCACCACCAGCAGGGCCATGACCGCGGCCGGCAGGTAACGGCCGATGTGCAGCAGCAGCGGATGTTCATGGTGCCGGGACAGGAACAGGAAGGGGATGACCCGTGTGGCGAAGGTGGCAACGGTGGCCACGGCAATGAAGGACAGAATGTAGAGAGTGCTATCCATGGACTCTCTCCACATTGTCTCTGTTGCGGCGGTACTGGATCAGCAGCGCTGCAGTGGCCAGGATGACAGCGCCGATCAGTTGTTGAGCGGCGGGCAGAAGGGCCACGGCCAGGGCTGCGGAAAGGGCACCGGCCCAGAGCGGGAAGGTTTCTCCCAGGGCCTTGTACTGTTCAATGGTCAGGACAATGAACAGGGCAACCAGCGCGAACTCGATGCCGGTACTGTCGAAAGCGACATTGTCGCCAAGCAGCGCCCCCAGGGCGCAGCCGGCCACCCAGTAAGCCTGGTTCAGCAGGGTGATCCTGAAGTCATTGCGCTGTTCATCTTCCCGGGGCCCGGGCCTTGGCCGGCTGGTGAGCAGGGAGTAGGTTTCGTCGGTCAGCCCGAAGATCAGATAGATCTTGCGCCAGCCGGCACCGCGGAACTGGCCCAGCAGCGACAAGCCATAGAACAGGTGACGGGCATTGAGCACGAACATGGCGACGAATACCTCCAGCAGGCCCGCCCTGGCGGCAATCAGACTGACCGCAAGAATCTGACCGGCGCCGGCAAAGATGGTGACGCCCATCAGTGGCGCATACCACCAGGCGTAATCCAGCTGAGTGCTGAACAACACCCCGAACGCCATGCCCAGGGGCAGGTAGCCGAAAAGTATCGGTAACGTCTGTCGAAACAGCGCTGCGTTCATGGTCCGGTATCCGTGGTCAGGGGGTAGAAGCCGGCAATCATAGCCCAGCCAGCCCAACTCTTGCCAATCTGATTCGCCTCCTATCCTTTCAGGTTCCCGCCGCCTTTTGTCGGACTACGCGGGCGTGGAAACCACTCTGCCCGGTTCCTGGTTCGTGGGGGGCTGGGTCCATTCTCTTTGCCGTAATGGCTGCTATGATGGCGCTTCATTTCCGGAACGAGATGCCAGCCATGGATCAGAACGGGAAAGTCCCCGACTCCGACCCCCGCGAGGCCCCCTTTATGGTGGATGCCGACCTGTTGTCCGAGGACCAGCTGGAAGGGCTGGTGCAGGAATACTGTACTCGCTACCACGGCCTCAATGATCAGGAAAGTCCGTTGGGCGAGCGTGACCGGGTCATGAATGCTGTCCGCCGGGGTGACCTGGTGGTCTGGTTCGACCCGGTGGAGAATACGGCCGGACTGGGAAGACCTTCTGGCCCATAAGCCTGATGCATGACAGGGTATAATCCATACCCGGTTCTGTTGATAGGCTTTCCGCTTTATCATGATGCTCCCATACCTGAAGTCGGCACCTGCCCGGGAAGCCGGGCGCTGATCAATAACAACGGAACGACATTCATGGCCAGTTTTCGCAGTGTCCTGATCGCCAACCGTGGCGAAATCGCCATTCGCATTGCCCGCACCCTGTCCGAGGCCGGTATACGGTCCGTGGGTGTTTATGCGCCGGATGATACCGGCTCGCTCCATGTTCGCCGGGTCGACCATGCCATCGCACTCAGCGGGCAGGGCGTTGAGGCCTATCTGGACGGCGAGCAGCTGATCCGCCTCGCCCTGGCCGAGGGCTGCGACGCCATCCACCCGGGTTATGGTTTCCTCAGCGAGAATGCCGAATTCGCCCGCCGTTGCGCGGACTCCGATATCACCTTTGTCGGGCCTTCCGCGCAATGCCTGGCGTTACTGGGAGACAAGGCCCGGGCCCGGGAGCTGGCGAAAGAATGCGGTGTGCCGCTGGCCACAGGCACCGGCAGCGCCATCACACTGACCGATGCCGGCGAGTTCCTGCAGCAGCTTAAAGCCTCCCATGGCGAACAGGCGGGCATGATGCTGAAGGCCGTCGCCGGGGGCGGAGGCCGGGGCATGCGCCCGGTCTTTCATCCCGACGAGCTGGAGAACGCCTGGAATGCCTGTCAGCGGGAAGCCGGGCGGGCTTTCGGAAACGATGCCCTTTACGCTGAACGACTGCTGGCCAACGCCCGGCATATCGAAGTCCAGGTCCTGGGTGATGAAGGCGGAAACGTCAGCCATCTGTGGGACCGGGACTGCAGCCTGCAGCGCCGCCGCCAGAAACTGGTGGAACTGGCGCCGGCCCCCCACC
This sequence comes from Marinobacter zhanjiangensis, assembly GCF_014651935.1. Lineage (GTDB taxonomy): Bacteria > Pseudomonadota > Gammaproteobacteria > Pseudomonadales > Oleiphilaceae > Marinobacter > Marinobacter zhanjiangensis. The sequence goes on from NZ_BMXV01000002.1 coordinate 582,087, forward strand.
TGAGTGAGGCGCAGCGCCGGGGAATGATTGATGCCGCCCTCACCATGTCCCGTGCCGCAGGCCTGTGCGGTTTGGCCACGATCGAGTTTCTGCTGGACAATGATAGCGGTGACTTTGTATTCATGGAGGCTAACCCCCGCCTTCAGGTGGAGCACACGGTGACCGAGGTCATCAGTGGCCGCGACCTGGTGGATATTCAGTTTGGCCTCGCCGGCGGCCGCTCACTCCAGCAGCTGGACCTCTCCGACACGCCCCTGATGCCGGGGCCGACCAGTGCCGTGCAGGTGCGCATCAACCTTGAAACCCTGACTCCCGAAGGCGAAGCCATGCCCGCCGCCGGCACCCTGTCCGTGTATGAGCCCCCCGGCGGGCCGGGCATCCGGGTGGATGGCGCCGGTTACGCCGGCTACACAAACACCGCCCACTTCGATTCCCTGCTGGCCAAACTGGTGGTGTCCGGCCAGGGTTCATTGAAGGAGCTGATACGCAAGACCTACCGGGCGCTCTGTGAATTCCGTGTCGAGGGCGTGGCAACCAACCTGGAGTTTCTGCGCAACCTGGCCCGCCTGTCGAACCTGGCGGAATGGCGGGTAAGCACCGCGCTGGTCGAACAGCAAATGCTGACCCTGACCGATGCCAGAGATGGTGCCCATCCGCGTTATTTCTTCGAACAGAATGCCGGCACCCCGGTAGCGACGACCAGCCCGGATCCCGACCCGGCCAGCGACGCGCCGGAAGGCCAGCTGGCGGTGACAACTCCGGTCCAGGGCACGGTTGTGCGCCTGGCGGCCGCCCAGGGTGATGCCGTGGAAGCGGGGCAGGTTCTTGCCATCGTCGAATCCATGAAGATGGAGTTCGAGGTCAGGGCGCCAGCGGCGGCACGCGTGGAGTCGGCTCTGGTGGAGGAAGGCCAGACCCTGAAGGAAGGGCAACCGGTGTTCCATGTTTCCGGCGCCGGCAACCGGGACGACGGCCCGCTGACGGAGGAAAGCTGGGATCTGGAGCATATCCGCGACGATCTGGCAGGGGTGCTGGATCGGCACGACCGGTTACAGGACCATCGCCGCCCCCGGGCGGTGGAAAAGCGCCGTAAAACGGGCCAGCGCACCGCCCGGGAGAACATCCTCGACCTGATGGACGAAGACAGCTTTACCGAATACGGCGCCCTGGCCCTGGCCGCCCGCCGGCGCCGTGTGCCCATGGACGAGCTGATGGAGGCCAGCCCGGCCGATGGCCTGATTGCCGGCCTCGGCACCATTAACCGGGATCAGGTGGGTGCCGAACAGGCCCGTTGCATGGTGATGTCCTATGACTATACGGTGTTTGCCGGCACCCAGGGCATGATGAACCACAAGAAAACCGACCGTATGCTGCAGCTGGCGGATCGCTGGCAGTTGCCGCTGGTGCTGTTTGCCGAGGGCGGTGGTGGCCGCCCCGGGGATACTGACCATGTGGGCGTGGCTGGCCTGGATTGCCATACCTTTACCGCGATGGCGGCATTGTCGGGCAGGGTGCCCCTGATCGGCATCGTGTCAGGGCGCTGTTTCGCGGGCAATGCGGCCCTGCTGGGATGCTGTGACGTGATCATCGCCACACGGGATGCCACCGTGGGCATGGCCGGCCCGGCAATGATTGAAGGTGGCGGGCTGGGCCGCTTTACCCCGGAACAGGTGGGGCCGGTCTCTGTGCAGTCGCCGAACGGGGTGATTGATGTGGTGGTTGAGGACGAGGCGGAAGCGGTCTCTGTCGCCCGGAAATACCTGTCCTGTATGCAGGGTGATCTGTCACAATGGCAGGCTTCCGATCAGCGCCTGCTTCGGCACCTTGTTCCTGAAAACCGGGTCAGGGTTTACGATATTCAACGGGTGATCGACACGGTTGCCGATGAAGACTCCGTTATCGAATTGCGCCGTGAATTCGCGCCGGGACTGGTAACAGCCCTGGTGCGCATCGAAGGTCGTCCGTTCGGGCTGATGGCCAATAACCCGGCGGTACTCGGCGGTGCGATAGACGCGGACGGTGGCGACAAGGCGGCCAGGTTCATGCAGTTGTGTGATACTGCCGGTTTGCCGATACTGTCGTTGTGTGACACGCCCGGGTTCATGGTAGGGCCGGATGCAGAACGCGAGGCCACGGTTCGGCACGTTTCCAGGATGTTCGTAACCGCCGCCAAATTGCGGGTGCCATTTTTCACCGTGGTTCTGCGCAAGGGGTACGGCCTGGGCGCCCAGGCCATGGCAGCGGGCAGCTTCCATTCGCCGATGTTTACCATCGGCTGGCCCAGCAGCGAGTTTGGCGCCATGGGCCTGGAAGGTTCGGTCAGGCTCGGTTTCCGCAAGGAACTGGAGGCCATTGACGACCCGAAGGAGCGTCAGGAAGCATTCGACAGGATGGTGGCCAGGGCCTATGAACACGGCAAGGGCATGAATATGGCCAGCTTCCTGGAGATCGATGCGGTTATCGATCCGGCGGAAACCCGGCGCTGGGTCATCCGGGGCCTCGAGTCGTCGCCGGCGGCCAGTCGCGAAGGTTTCAACCGGGCGGACGGTTTTATTGATACCTGGTAGTACGCGGACAGTGCCCCGTGAGCCGGAATGACCCCTGCCTGCCATCAGGCGTGAACAGGGGCGACAGGTTTATATTAAAGGTGTTAATTTGTAGGCTATTCGTGCATTTCGACTGGCGGTACAATCGGGACTTCCCCCATGGGGCGGTTACATCGATCATCGCAGCATTGATCCAGGCAAGAGGTGAACATTGATCAGCGTACTGGTTGTAGACGACCACGAACTGGTTCGTTCCGGGATAACCCGGATGCTGGCCGACAATCCGGATATTGAAGTGCTTGGTGAAGCGTCATCCGGTGAAGAAGCGATCGAATCCGTGCGCAACAGACGGCCGGATATTGTCCTGATGGACATCCGTATGCCGGGTATCGGTGGCCTGGAGGCCACCCGCAAGATTCTCCGGCTGGATGATTCCATCCGGGTCATCGTGGTAACGGCCTGCGCGGACGATCCCTATCCCACCCGGGTCATGCAGGCGGGAGCCACCGCCTACATCACCAAGGGCGCGGATATTGACGAGATGGTTCGCGCCATTCGCAAGGCTCATTCGGGGCAGCGTTATATCAGCCCGGAAATCGCCCAGAAGATGGCGCTCAAGCAACTGGGGGGCGATGCTGACGATCAGGATGAGTCGCTGTTCGATCGCCTGTCGGAACGGGAACTGCAGATTGCCATGATGGTGGTGGACTGCCAGAAAGTGCAGGACATTTCCGACAAGCTGTGCCTGAGTCCGAAAACCGTCAACAGCTACCGTTACCGGATTTTCGAAAAGCTGGAGATTTCCAGCGATGTGGAACTGGCTCTGATGGCCGTAAGATTCGGGTTGCTGGATGCCGACAGAGTCTGAAACGACGGCAGAGCCACAGAATCAGGGATTTGACAGCAAGGCATTCCTGAAGCAGCTGACGGAGCGGCCCGGCGTCTATCGGATGTACGATGGCGCGGGCAACCTGCTGTATGTGGGCAAGGCCCGGAATCTCAAAAAGCGGGTGGGCAGTTATTTCCGCAAGACCGGGCTGGCGCCCAAGACGGCCGCCCTGGTGGCCCGCATCCAGCACATCGAAGTCACTGTGACCGGCAGCGAGACCGAAGCCCTGCTGCTGGAACAGAACCTGATCAAGTCCGAACGCCCCCCGTACAATATCCTGTTACGGGACGACAAATCCTACCCCTATATCTATCTGTCCCCTCATTCGGACTATCCGTCGCTGACCTTCCGGCGGGGCCGTACCCGCAAGGGGCAGGGTACCTGGTTCGGGCCTTATCCGAGCTCCGGGGCGGTCAAGGAAAGTCTTAATATTCTGCAGAAGATATTCCGTATAAGGGATTGTTCTGAAAGCTATTTCCGTAACCGGACAAGGCCGTGCCTGCAGTACCAAATCAACCGTTGCACCGCACCCTGTGTCGGCTATGTGACCCCCGAGGAGTACCAGGACGATGTGCGACACGCGACCATGTTCCTGGAGGGCAAGAACCCGGTCATTATCCGTGACCTGATGGACACCATGGAAAAGGCCTCCGCCAATCTGGAGTTCGAGAAGGCAGCCGCCTGTCGTGACCAGATCAACCACCTGCGTCATGTCCAGGAGCAGCAGTCCATGGAAGGTGAGGGCGGCGATGCGGACGTTATCGCCATGGCTCAGGATGCCGGGGTGGTCTGTGTGGTGGTGATTATCGTGCGGGGCGGTCGGGTGTTGGGCACCAAGGATTATTTTCCCCGCTTTTCCCTGGAGCAGACGGACGAGGAGCTGCTTGGGTCGTTTCTGGGTCAGTTCTACTTCGGCAGTGCGGCCCGGCGGGAGATTCCCAAAGACGTGCTGGTAACCACCTTGCCGGAAGAGCATGAACTACTGGCCCGGGCTCTGTCTGAGCAGGCCGGCCGCGAAACCCGCATCCGCGGCAACGTTCGTGGTGAGCGGCGCAAATGGCTGGAGCTGGCCGAAACCAATGCCCGCCAGACGCTGCTGACGCACCTGGCGAGCAAGGAAACCGTCTATCGCCGGTTGCTGGCGTTGCGGGACCTGCTGGATCTGCCCGAAACCCCGTCACGGATGGAATGTTTTGACATCAGCCATAGCCATGGCGAACACACGGTCGCATCCTGTGTGGTTTTCGACGAGAATGGGCCCCTCAAAAGCGACTATCGGCTCTATAATATTGAGGGTATTACCGGTGGTGACGACTATGCGGCCATGCGCCAGGTACTCTCACGCCGCTACCGGCGGATGGTGAACGGTGAGGGCAAACGCCCGGACCTGGTGCTGATTGACGGTGGCAAGGGGCAGTTGCGCATGGCGCGGGAGGTCTTCGAGGAGCTGGAGATCCGTGATATTCCTCTGATCGGTGTCGCCAAGGGGGTTACCCGCAAGGCCGGCATGGAGCAGCTGATTGATGCCCTGACGGGCCGGGTCTTCCGGGTGCCGCCGGACTCGCCGGCTCTGCACCTGATCCAGCATATCCGGGACGAGAGCCACCGCTTTGCCATTTCCGGGCATCGGGCCGGTCGTGACAAGAAACGCCGCCAGTCCACGCTTGAGGGTATTGAAGGGGTGGGCCCCAAGAAGCGCCGGGACCTGATTCGCTATTTCGGCAGTGTGCGAGCCTTGCGCGACGCCGGAGTCGATGAAATCACCAAGGTGCAGGGCATCAGCAAGGCCCTCGCCGAGACCATCTACGCTGCATTACACGACGAGTAAGGAATCCATGAACCTGCCCAACGTACTCACCCTGTCCCGCATCGTGATGATCCCGGTCTTTGTGGCGGTGTTCTACCTGCCTGTGGATTGGCGATATGTTGTCAGTGCGGCGATATTCGGCGTTGCCGCAGGCACAGACTGGCTTGATGGCTATCTTGCCCGCAAGCTCGACCAGTCCACCCCCTTTGGTGCCTTCCTGGATCCGGTGGCAGACAAACTGATGGTGGCGGTGGCGCTGACGGTGTTGATCGGGGAACACGCCAGTTTTATTCTCACCCTTCCCGCCATGGTTATCATCGGCCGGGAGATTGTCATCTCGGCCCTGCGGGAGTGGATGGCGGAAGTCGGCAGTCGTGCCAGTGTGGCCGTGTCCTACATTGGCAAGATCAAGACCACGGCCCAGATGGTTGCCATTATCATGCTGCTGGCGGCGCCCCCCGGCGAGTTGGTGGCCCATGCGGGAACCGCTTTGCTGTACGTGGCTGCCGTACTGACCCTGTGGTCCATGTTGCTTTATCTGAAAGCCGCCTGGCCGGATCTTTTCCCGGAAGACAACACTGGTCAGTAGTCGGCGAGTTCGGATCTTGTCCAGTCAGCCAGTTCGGTAGCTAGCTGGTCGGACACTTTTCCCAGTGCAGCGACCACCGCCCGGATCTGCTCGCCATCAACCGGTAGCCGGATGTCGAAATCCCGGGTTGCCAGTGTCCTGCGACTGCCATTTTCCACCAATTGTGCCTGCAGGTAGATCCGCACCCCGGAAGTCTCCTGTGTACGCACTTCCTGGAAGGCCAGCAGGTTCGATGTCAGGGTAACGTCGCTACCGGAGCCACTGGCGTCTGTCACCACGCTGGACATACCTGGTGACTCCCTCAGTGCCCGTACCAGATGGTCCCGCAACAGCACTGGCGCGTCGGCGATCCAGCGCACGGTGCTGTAGGCGGACAGCTCATTGGGCCGGGATTCAATGAGCATTCGCCTGCCGGCGAGAACGCCGCTGGCCTGAGGCCTTACCACTTTCAGCGCCGGAAGTGTGTCTGTACGCTGACCGGCGGTTTTCGCCGGCTCATAGCCGTAGGGCAGTGTAAAGATGCGCAGGGCCTGTTTGTCCGGGAACAGCGCAATACTGCAACCCGCTACTGTCATTGCCAGCACCGCGAACGTGACGATCCGCAGTCCCCGGCTCGCGCTGCGGGGGATCATGGCGATACCTCCTGAATGGCGTCCCGGCCGAGCAGTGCCCGGGCGGGATCCTCTTCCAGTCGCCTGGTCAGCAGGCTCAGATTACGCAGGGTAGCCTGGAGCTCCTGCATGATGGGCGTCAGTTCGCCCAGGCTGTCGAGGCCCTGACTGACCGAGCCCTCGTTATCGGCCACCAGCGCGTCGATCCGGGTCGAGGCGCGGTTAAGGGCTTCCGCGGCTTCGCGGGTCTGGGCCAGGGTTGGTTGGCCATGATCTTCCAGCAGCATGCCCAGGTAGTCCCCCAGTTCGTGGTAACGATCGAAGGTGTTCCTGGCTCTCTCCGCTGCGTCATAAACGCCGACCAGGGCGCGATTGATGTTGTCCCTCTCGGCCACCAGCGCCTCGGTGGTCAACCTGAAGTTCTCGAGGGTGACAGTGAGGTTGTCGGCATTTTCCTCGGAAAGAAAGCGGTTGGCATTGGTGAGGAACTGGTCGGCCTTGGTCATCAGGTTCTCGCTGCTGCTGAGCAGGTTAGTGAACTGGGACGGCTCCGCCTGAATGTATGGGGGGTTGTTGCGGTCACCTTCAAGGATCGCACTGTCCGGCGTGCCACCGTATAGCTGGATAGTCATGGCACCAGTGATGTTCGCCAGGTTCAGCGTTGCCTCGGTGTCCTCGCGCAGCGGCACATCGCTGTATACCCTGACCAGGGCCCTGACATGGCGGGGGTCCTGCGGGTCCAGGCTCAGGGTGACCACGTTGCCCACCTCGATACCGCTGTACTGAACCGGACTGCCCTCGGACAGGCCACTGACACCATTGCGGAAACCTATTTCGTAATACTCATAATCCCGATTGTTTTCCGCATCGCCGAGCCAGAGCGCAAACAGCAGGATGGCGGCGATGGTAATTACGGTGAAAATGCCGATCATCACATGGTGGGCTCTGGGTTCCACGTCAGTGGTCCTCCTCTGTATGCTGACTGTGTGCTGCGGCCACGGCCCGACCGCGGGGGCCATGAAAATAGTCCTGAATCCATGGATCGGGATTCTGTTCTACCACATCGAGCGAATCCGCAACCAGAACCTGGCCACGAGACAGAACGGCGACCCGGTCGCATGTGGCGTAAAGAGTATCCAGGTCGTGTGTGACCATGAATACACTGAATCCCAGGGCGTCGCGAAGCGTCTTCAGCAGTGCATCAAAGGCCGCAGCGCCAATGGGGTCCAGGCCAGCCGTGGGTTCGTCCAGGAACAGTACCTCCGGGTCCAGGGCAAGAGCCCGGGCCAGGGCTGCCCGCTTGACCATGCCACCTGATAACTCTGACGGATAGTTCAGGGCCGCTTCCGGCGGCAACCCTGCCAGAGCCAGTTTCATTCGCGCCAGGTGCTCCGCATCCTTCCGGCTGAGACGTGCGTGTTCGATCAATGTCAGCGCAATGTTCTCTTGCAGGGTAAGCGAAGTGTACAGGGCGCCACCCTGAAACAGCACGCCCAACCGACGTTCAGTCCGGGACCGCTCCCCGGATGACATGGTCATCAGATCGCCCCCGAATACACTGATGGTACCGCTATTGGGCTGGTGAAGTCCGACAATACTTCGTAACAGGACCGACTTGCCGGTACCTGAGCCGCCGACGACCCCGAGTATTTCACCCGGGTACAGATCCAGGTCGAGATCCTCGTGAACCCGGTGGTCGCCGAACCGGTTCTCCAGCCCGCGAACCTGTATCAGTGGTTCCGTCACCATCCCATCTCCATGAAGAACAGGGCGGCAATGGCATCCAGCAGTATCACCATGAAGATCGACTGGACCACACTGGAGGTGGTGTGCTGGCCAACGGATTCCGCACTGCCACTGACCTTCAGGCCCTCCAGGCAGCCGATCACCGCAATCACAAAGGCAAACACGGGCGCCTTGCCCAGGCCCACCAGGAAGTGGTTGAGGGGAATGTCCTGTTCAATAATCGACACGAACTGGGTCGCCGAGATATCCAGACTGTACAGGCACACCAGAGCACCGCCCAGGATGCCGCTGACCATGCCCACGAAGGTCAGGAACGGCAGGCTGATCACCATTGCCAGAACCCGCGGAATCACCAGCATCTCCATGGGGTCCAGCCCGGAGGCCCGCAGGGCGTCGATCTCCTGGTTGGCTTTCATGGAACCGAGTTGTGCGGTATAGGCACTGGCCGTGCGGCCGGCGAGCAGAATAGCTGCAAGCACCACGCCGAATTCCCGCAGAAAAGCGAAGGTCACCAGGTGCACGGTGTAAATGGTGGCCCCGAAATTTTCCAGTACGGTCGCGCCAAGGAAGGCCACCACCGCCCCCACGAGAAAGGTCAGCAAGGCAACAATGGGCAGCGCATTCAGCCCGGTACGCTGGACGTGGGCTACCAGGGCGGTGACCCGCCAGCGCCGTGGCACCAGAACAATAGCCGCCAAGGTGGTCAGCGTCAGGCCAATAAAACCCGCCAGCAGCTTCTGGTCTTTGGCAAACCCGGTAATAGTTCGGCCCACTGCCGCAAGGGACTGCCGGATCCCCCGTGTCCGGGTGGGAGGTGTCGCATCCAGCCCGGACATGGCCCTTGCCACGGTCAGCAGCAGGCCTTTTCGCTCAGGCGCCAGGGTAGTATCGGCCTCCGCCAATCGTGTCAGGCGTTCACTGCCCAGCAGTTCGGCAATCAGCGTGGCACCGGCGCTGTCGAGATGCTTCAGAGCTGACCAGTCAACATCGTCCGCGGGCAGTTCGGCACCGGGGCGTGCAGCATGGACCTGCTTCCTGAGGTCATTGAAACAGGACAACACCCAGTCATCCTGTAACACGACGGTCCTGCCTTCAATTTTGAGGCTGCCGGCTGTCGGCATTCACCACTCCCGTACCAATAGCTTACTGATCACTGCATGATAGCGGATTGAATCCGATAGGGAATGATCCCGGCGTTGTGCGGACGCAATAAATGCCCGATATTACTGAAACCTGAGAAAAAGTATTGACGCCCCGGGCGTAATCCGTAGAATACCCAGCCGTTGACGAGGCAATGCCTCCGATTCATGCGGGAATAGCTCAGTTGGTAGAGCACAACCTTGCCAAGGTTGGGGTCGCGAGTTCGAGTCTCGTTTCCCGCTCCAATTTCTTGCCCTCATTACCGGCTGGAAATCACAATTCAAGTCTCTCAATGCCCACCTGAGAGCAAGAGCCAGTTCAAACGGCTTTCCCGGCGCGGTGGCAGAGTGGTTATGCAGCGGACTGCAACTCCGTGTACGCCGGTTCGATTCCGACCCGCGCCTCCATTATTTCCTTTTATAATCGACAACCTGACTCATCCGTTTTGGCTTGGTTGCTCAGCCCGAAAAAACCCGATTCCGACCCTCGCCCGGCCATTGTTCTAGCCAATTCCTGATTTGGTCGCCCTGTGTTGTACTCTACAACCGGAAACAGCTGGCCTGGGAGCTGAGCCCTTCTGCCGGTTTGCCAGTTCCTCGCTTGAGGCGGAGACCTGCTCGGTGGAAGCGGCGGACTGCTCCCCGATGTCCCGGATGCGGGTAACGTTCTGGTTGATATCCTCCGCCGTTGAGGACTGCTCCTCCGCAGCGGTGGCAATCTGACTGTTGTGCTGACGGATTTCCTCGACCACGGCGGCCATCTCGCGAATGGTCTTACCGGGTATTGTTCAGATTCAGGTTTCTCTTCCTGAAATGGTGCCTCTCGGCGTTTCAGACTGATGCAGCTTCGGGGCATCACGACAGGGCCATATTCATCGCCCGGGCTTTCTCTAATGTGACGAATCTGTAATCATGGCTATCGGCCATGTTGTCAGAAACTTGCGTTGCATCAAGAAAAACGATGTAAATTTATGGTTGATAGCTTCCGGGACACGTAGACATAACGACGAAATTGGCCCTGAATACGGAGTAGCGGCAATAAAATTTTGTTGCAGTGTGCATTGAATTTCTGGCAATTCAGACTTCAATGAGTACTGATTTTCGGTGCAAACCGGTAGGCGCGGTGTGCTCAATCCTGATGCGGTTACAAGGATTTCTCCATTGAATAATGCGCTGTCACTACTCGAGGGCCAACAAGCCATTCATGAACTCATCGCCCGGCAGCGACCATTGCCGGAAACCCTGAATTCGATCACTGGCTGGATGAGTCAGATGATGCCGGGTGCGCTGGTTTCCATCATGCGCTACCAGCCGGATCGTCACACCTTGAGCCTGGTTCCCAACGACCAGTTCTCCGAACAATACACCTCGTTGATGCAGGAGCAGCCGGTGGGACCGGACGTGGGCACCTGTGGTCCCGCCGCCCATGACAAGAAAACGGTCATTACCGAAGACATTCATCGCGATGCCCGATGGGATGCGTTCCGTGAAGCCGCTGACCGGGAGCAGCTCAGGGCCTGCTGGTCAGTACCCATAGTGACCGGAGAGGGCGAGCTTCTGGGTACCTTTGCCACCTACTACAGGACACCCACCTATCCATCGTTGAACGCTATCCGTAGCCTTGAGCGCGCCGCTGGCCTGACGGCTCTGGCATTGCTTCGCCACCGGGATGTAAACCAGCACACGGCCCTGTCCGAATGGCACCGCACGCTTTTCGAGAACCACCCCGATGGTGTTTATACCTTCGACCTGGAAGGGCGGTTCCGAAGTTGTAACCCGGCGTTCAGGCGAATTACCGGTTATCGGGAAGAGCAGCTATTAGGGTTTCACTTTAACCCGTCAGTGGTGCCTGCCTATAGACAGCAGACTCAGGCCTGGTTTGATCGAGCCTGCGCGGGGGAGTCCGTAACCTATGAAACCATGGGTATTCACGCCGACGGCCACGCTTACCATCTTGAGATTACCAACTTCCCGGTTGTCCTCGAGGGTCAGATTGTCGGGGTGTACGGAGTTTGCCGGGAAATTACCGCACGCAAGCAGCAGGACGCCGAGCTGAGGCTACTCAAACGCGGTATTGAATCCAGCCCCAATGGCATCCTGATGGCCGATGCGCTGGCGCCGGATTATCCGGTGGTATACGCCAATGTGGCGTTTAGCGAGATCACCGGTTACGAGCTGGATGAAATCCTCGGTCGAAACTGTCACTTCCTGCAGGGGCCGGACACGGATCCGGCCAGTATCGAGCAGATCCGGGCAGGCATCAGGGACCAGACCGACGTGGATGTGGTCCTGAGAAATTACCGCAAGGATGGCATACCCTTCTGGAACCAGCTGCGTATCAGCCCGGTGTTCGATGAGGCAGGTATCTGCACTCACTTCATCGGCATCCAGCAGGATATCACCCGCCAGAAAGAGCAGGAGGCCCGTATTGCCCATCAGGCAACCCATGACCTGCTGACGGACCTCCCGAACCAGGCACTTTTTGCAGAGCGGCTGCGGGAAGCCATGGAACAGGGGGCGGGTCGGCGGCTCGTGGCGGTACTCTTCATGGACCTGGATGGCTTCAAACCGATCAATGAAGGCCTCGGCCACGAGGTCGGCAACCTGGTACTGAAAACCGTGGCACAACGTTTGAAATCGGTGACGCCTCCCCGGGCTGTACTCGCCCGAATGGTAGGGGATGAGTTTGCGGTCCTGTGGAGTGGTTGTGAGAGTGATCAGCAGGTGACGGTCCTGGCTGACCGGATTCTTGAGACTCTGTCAGAGCCCATTGACGTGCAAGGGTACAAGGTTCACCTGAGTACAAGCATCGGCATCGCCACCAACCAGCTTGCGCTCAACATGCCCTATGAACTCATGCAGTATGCCGATGTGGCGCTGGAGCAGGCCAAACGCCAGGGCCGGAATACCTGGCAGTGGTGCAGGGGCACGCAGGCAGGGGATACCCGGCACAGTGTCACTTTGCGACACGACCTTCACAATGCTCTGGCGGAAGATCAGTTCGAGCTTTACTACCAACCGGTGGTGGACGCTGTCAGTGGGCGTATTCGCAGTACCGAAGCGCTCGTCCGTTGGCACCACCCCTCGAGAGGGATGGTGTCGCCGGGGGAATTTATTCCCCTGGCTGAGCAGACCGGACAGATCGTGCCTCTGGGGCGGTGGATTCTCAGGCGGGCCTGTCAGGACATGGTCAGGTTCAATGCGGACCGGGAACGTGAGCTACCGGTGGCGGTGAATATCTCGTCACTGCAGTTTCATCGGGATGGCTTCCTGGCAGATGTCCGGCAGATTCTGGCCGAGACCGGTATGCCCGCCCGGTTACTGGAGTTTGAGGTGACAGAGAGCGTCCTGCTCGACGGGACCGGCCCGGTCATCGAATTGATGGAAACCCTCAAGGATATGGGGATCCGGGTGGCTCTGGATGATTTCGGTACCGGGTTCTCCAGCCTGAGCTACCTGAGGGACCTGCCCACCCACAAGGTCAAGCTCGACCGCAGCTTTATCAAGGATATTCAAACTGACCGGCGCATTGCCGCCATTGTGCAGGGGGTCATCACCATGGCTCATCACATGGATATGTGTGTGGTGGCCGAGGGGATTGAAACTCCGGAACATCAGGACGATCTTGCCCGGCGGCTTTGCGACCTGCTTCAGGGTTACTATTTTGCCCGCCCCATGCCCCTGAACGCGCTTCAGGCCCTGTCGGACCGGCTTCCCCACCACCAGAAGACACAAGATCATTCATGATACCGGTTCGTGATATCGAGGGAGCCTGAACCATTTTCTGGCCATGGTGATGTTCCCTTCGTATCACTCTCTGGCAGTCCGATGGCCTGACAGGCTCAGTGACCTGACTCGATACCCGCCAGAAATGCCGGCATCTGCTCGGCAGGCATCGGCCTTGCATACAGGTACCCCTGTGCCAGGTCAAAGCCTGCTTCTCTGACCAGATTATCCTGCTCACTGGTTTCCACGCCTTCCACGACCACGCCCAGGCCAAGACGGTGCCCTACAGAAATCATCGCCTGCATGATTGCCATGTCGCTTTCATTCTCCATTGCGTGATGCAGAAAGCTTCTGTCTATCTTGAGGCTGCACACGGGCAATTTTCGCAAATAAACCAGAGAAGAATAACCGGTTCCGAAGTCGTCAATGGAAATATGCACACCGGCGTTTTTCAATCGCTCCAGTTGTCCTATCTGGCCCTCGTAATCCCCGAACACGACGTTTTCCGTCAGTTCCAGGCCCAACTGGTCGGGCGTCAGTTCATAAAGCTCGAGCGTTTGCAGAATATGCTCCGCCAGGTGCTGATTGGTTAGCTGCCTGCCGGACAGGTTGATATCAATTCTTGTGTTTTTAAGGGCTGTACCCTGCCAGGCCTTCAGCTGCTTGCAGGCCGCTTCGATGACCCAGTCTCCCAGGCGATTGATCAGCCCAGACTTTTCCGCCACCGGAATAATCGTAGCAGGGAAAATCATCCGGGAACTTTCATCGAAGCAACGCAATAGTGCTTCGCAGGAACCGATGCCACCGTTTTTCAGATCGATTTGTGGCTGAAAATACAGCTGCAGTCTGTCGGTTTCGATGGCGCGTCGCAGCAGGGTAGTGACTTCCTGATAGTGAACCAGTCGGTCGTTGATATCCGGCGTGTAAAAGCAGATGCCGTTCTTGCCATTTTCCTTGGCCTGATACATGGCGGCGTCGGCATTTCCCATCAGCTCGGCAACGGTCTCGCCATCCCCCGGAAACAGGCTGACCCCGAAACTGGCCGTGACCTGATAGGAGTCTCCATCCAGCATAAAACCCTGATCAAGCTTACCGATCAGGCGTTTGAGGAGTTCATGGACGTGTTCGGGGCCATCAAAATCAAACAACAACAAGACAAACTCATCACCGCCAAACCGACTCAGCAGGTCGTAACGGCGAGTTTCTGTTTTCAGGGCTTCAGCAACCGCCAGTAGCAGTTTGTCGCCATAATGGTGACCAAGGGTGTCATTAATCAGCTTGAAATTGTCGAGATCAATAAACACCACGGCCATTGCTCGACTGGTGCGTTCTGCCTCAGCCAGGCGAGCCAATAATTCAACCTCCATCAACCTTCGGTTGGGTAATCGGGTCAAATCATCAAAACTCGCCATTCTGTACAGTTCTTGCCTGGCTTTTTTCTGTTCCTCCAGGCTGATGTCGATGCAGAACATTTCACAATCGCCAGTATCCTGTTTGATCATTACGTGACTGGAATAAACAGGCACCGGATAACCATCTTTATGTTTCAGTTCAATTTCTTCCGAGGGAATACTGATATTATTATCTAACCACTCCTGGTGGGCATGTATGACTTCTTCACGCATGTGATCAGGAATAATCAGGTCTTCCAGTAGCTGTCCGTGAGCCTCTTCACGGGTATAGCCATAGAGACGCCGGCTTGCATCGTTCCAATAGATAACCCGGCGGTTTATATCATAGCCCTGCACGGCGACCATAGGCAGGCTTTCGATCAACTCATAGAACCGCTGTTCACTGTGTTGGACAGCAGAAAGCGAGGTTTCGTTGCCAGTAGCGGGCGTAAGGGGCATTACAGGGGCCTGTTTATCCGGCATTGACTGAACTCATGAATACCACCTCATAACCGGACCGGAAAACAGTTATCCCTTTTATTTGGTTATAAGGATTTAAAAAGCCCTTTCGGCTCTGCATAATGCTTACTCAATGTCGTGGGCGCCTATAGACCTTCTGACTAAGAAAATAGTCGCTAAAATGTGAAGCATATCACTAAATTTTAGAGCAATATGTGTCGATTTTCCAGAGACGCTCGCACGCCAGACTATGCAATAACACCAACGTCTGGAACGATATACGATACGCGTTCAAAAAAGATTGGTTAACGGGGACAGGGCTCTGACTCTGGCTGGGTCATGTGGCAAAACCAGACAAGAATGAGTCGCTCTTCTTCGAAGGGACTCTGGCGCAACGGACAGGGGGCTCGAAGACGGGTTAGTCACACGGGAGACGTTCGGCAGGTATAAGGGAAAAGCCCCTGGCCCGGACGGGCCAGGGGGTGAATCAGAAATTGAAGCCCATGCCGACGCTGTAGTACAGAATACCATCGTCATAGTTGTCATCGACGTCGCTTCCACTGTCGAACAGGAACTGGTATTGCACCATGCCCTGCACGAAAGTCTTGTCCAGAACGTAGTACTTCAGGCCGGCTTCAGGACCGGCGGAGAAGGTTTCTTCCGTACGGTCACCGTAGTTGTAGCCGAGGTTGGCGCCAATGAATGGGCGTAGTTCATTGCGACCGAAGTGATAGTCGTAAAAGCCTACGGTTGCGCCATCAAGGTCGGTGTCGTCGCCGTCGCGATCGGAAATGCTGAGGGATTGACGGATACCGAGCTGGCCCTGGTTGCTGAGGTACTGGCCGTAGCTTGCGGTCATGGCGAAGGCGTTGTTATCCAGATCCTTGTCGCTTTGGCCCTGGCCGCCGAGGGTGACTTCACGGTCACCACTCACTGCCTGAGCAAATACCAGGGAAGGGGCGAGGGCGGTCGCTATAAGAGTGACTTTCAGAAGCTTGTGCATATCCGGTTCCTTCTGCGATGAAAAAGTGGGCAAGCGCCCGAGGCGCTATGCCCCACTGGTTCATTGCAGAAGGCATGCCATTATCGACAATAGTGGGCTTTCGTCGGAAAGTGATTGGAAGTAGACAGTTATCTGTTGTATTTCAAGCAATTTCTTATATGGCCAGCAGGGCGACATGCCAATGCTGGTCTGGCCTGTTATATCAAAATTACCGAAATGGCGGTAAGTTTTACCGATTCACAGCCGGATATACCCCCTCTGGTGGAACGATAGGTCAGTCTATTCCGGATAACCGGTTATGCGCCTGATGTCCTTGTAAAGTGGCGCCAGCCGCCGGTACATGGGACGGTAAACTGACTTGTAAAGCTGCTCATACAGTTGACGGGCCTCAGGGTCGGGTTCGAACACCTGTGCCGGGCGGGACATGCCTTTTGCGGCGGCCTCCACCGACGGGTACCGTCCCAGTGCTGCCATGGCCACCATGGCAGCACCCAGGCCTGAGGTTTCCGGGCTTGCCGCGCGACCGGCGGGTATGCCGAAAATGTCCGCGGTCAGCTGCATGGCGGCGTCGCTGCGGGCACCACCGCCGGCCACCCGCAGTGTGGTGATGGGGATGCCACTGCGTTTTTCGATACGTTCCTTGCCTTCCCGCAAGGCATAGGCCAACCCTTCCAGTATCGCCCGGTAGATGTGGGCCCGGGTATGCACGTCGCCAAAGCCGATCATCGCGCCCTTGGCTTCCGGCCCCGGGTGGCGAACAGCAGGTGACCAGTAGGGTTGCAGCATCAGGCCCATGGAGCCGGGTGGCACAGCATTAACCAGCTCGTCGAACAAGTCCTCCGGGGCGATGCCCTGCTCCTCGGCGATATTCTGTTCGCGCAGTCCAAACTCCCGTTTGAACCAGCTCACCATCCAGTAACCCCGGTAGATCATTACCTCGGTGGAGTAATGGCCGGGCAGGGCGGAGGGGTAGGGTGGCAACAGCCGCACCGGCTCCACATATTTGTGATTGGTGACATTGATGGTGGCGGTGGTACCGTAGCTCAGGCAGGCCACATCCGGTGCGGTACCACCGCTGCCCAGCACTTCGCAGGCCTTGTCAGAGGCGCTGGCGATCAAGGGCAGCTCTGCTGGCACCCCAAGGTGGCGGGCGGCGTCTGCTGTCAGGTGGCCCAGGGTATCGCCGGGTCGGACCAGCTCCGGCAGCTGGTTCCGGCGTACCGGCATCAGGTGCCATTTGAAATTCCTTCGGCCGGCCCAGCGATGGTGCCTGTAGTCGAAGGGCAAATAGCCCACCTGGCAGGCGGTGGAGTCCCGGTACTGGCCGGTCAGGCGCCAGGTCAGATAACCGGAGAGCAGCAGGTACTTGCGGGTACGCTGCCAGTTGTCCGGCTCGTGCTGGGCCAGCCAGTTAGCCTGGGCATTGCGCCGGAACTGGTTGACCGTGTCTTCCAGGCGCAGGGCTCTGAATAGCCAGCCCCAAGGGGCAGGGATTGGTCCGTGTATATCGGCGTGACGCTGGTCCAGCCAGATAATGGCAGGGCGCAGGGGGCGCCCCTGGTCGTCCAGGGTCACCACCGTACCCCGCTGGGTGGTCAGGGTTACGCCCATGACCTGGTCAGGTGTGGCGCCGGTGCTCTGCCAGAGCAACCGGCAGGCCTGCCCGAGATTGTCCCAGAAATAGTCCGGATGTTGCTCTGCCCAGCCAGGGTGGCGGGAAAAATAGGGGTCAATGGGCTGATGGCCACGCCCCACCAGATTGCCAGCAGGATCGAACAGCAGGGCTCGCACGTTTTGCGTACCCTGATCGATGGCGAGGACCAGCGAAGGTTTCATGGCGTTTCCGGCTCCGTGGGCAGGTGATAGGCAGCATGCCAGAGGCCCAGGTAGCGGTGGATTTCTCCCTGCCAGTCGTCGTCGGACCAATCCAGTTCCAGGGCCAGGCGTTGCCGGATCTCCGGTAACAGCGCCCGGGCGCCCTCCGGCAGAATCAGGCCCAGACGGCTGCGCCGTAACAGCAGATCGTCCAGGTGTACTACCGACTCATTTCTCGCTGCCCAGTGCAGTTCCGCCCACAGGTATTGGCTTCCGGGGATCTCCTGCAATGGTCCTGCTTCCAGTACCTGGCCGAGCCGGGGGCCGTATTGCCCCCTGAGCCGGCGCCATGTCAGATGGCGAATCTCCGGCGGCCTCCTGAGCGGTGGTGCCGCCCGGAACATCGGCGTATCGTCGTCCTGCAGCATCATGTGGGTCAGCCGCGGTGCCCCGATGACCAGCACATCCCGGGCGATCCGGCGGAAGGTTGTCAGCTTGCCACCGGCAACCGAGACCAGCCCGCCTTCGTCCCAGATGACGTGTTCACGGCTTTCGTCCGACGGTGCGCGCCGGGTTTTCCAGGTGACCACTGGACGTATGCCGGCCCAGGTGGAGATGACGTCACTGCGGTCAATGGCTGCTGCGGGGAAGGCGTTCTCGACGGCCTGGAACAGGTACGTCAGCTCCTCTGTGGAGATCCGGGGCTCGTGATCCAGGTTGTCGGTATGGTCGAGATCGGTGGTGCCAATGACCGTGCGGCCCAGCCAGGGAAAGATGAACACCGGGCGCTTGTCCCGGGGGTGTGACAGGGTCAGGGAAACGGACACCGGCAGACGTCTGAACGGGACCACAATATGGCTGCCCCGCAGTGGCCGGATATGCTCCTTGCCATGGGATTCCCGCCACAGCCTGTCCGCCCAGGCACCGGTTGCATTGACTACGACAGATGCGGACAGGGTCTGTTCTGCGGGTTGCTCCGGACGCTGATCCTCTAGGGTCACCGACCATGGCGCATCCTCCGACTTCTCGACACGGGTAACGCGCAGGTAGTTGTGGGTTTCCGCGCCCAGGGAGCGGGCCTCATCCAGTACACGCAATACCAGCCTGGCATCGTCGGTGACGGCATCGCTGAAACCGGAAGCGGCCTTGAGCCCCTCGGTTTTCAGGCCGGGCAGCCATTGCAGCATTTCAATAATGTTGATTCTATGCCGGTACCTTTCACCACCGAACCGGTCGTACAGCCACAGCACCTTGCCGAACAGCCAGGGGCCGGGAAAGCTTCCGCGGTAATGGGGCATGACATAACGCATGCGGTCCACCAGCCCGGGCGCCTGGTCCAGCATGCGCTGGCGCTCACGAACGGAGTCGCGGGTAAGGCTTAAGTGTCCCGCGGCCAGGTAGCGCAGTCCGCCGTGAACCATCTTCGACGAACGGCTGGATGTGCCCCAGGCAAAGTCTTTTTGCTCCACCAGCAGGGTAGCCAGACCGGCTGCGGCGGCTTCCCGGGCAACGCCGGCGCCAGTGATGCCACCGCCAATGATAAGTACGTCGTAGTGGGGGTTCAGTTCGAAAGAACTCATGACCCCGTCCGGTTATCGTTCCCGCTGGAATCCGTTTCGTCCCGGAGCAGGGTGCCCGGGTTCAGGCGGTTACCGGGGTCAAAGGTGGTGACCAGGCCGTGCAGGGCGGCCATGCCCAGTTCGCCCTTTTCCTGCGGTAGCCATGGGGCATGGTCCTTGCCGACGCCGTGCTGGTGCGAGATGGTGCCACGGTTGTTGACGATCAGGGCCGAGGTGGTCTCCTTCAGGTGCTTCCAGCGTTCATGGGTCGCTTCGTAGTCAGCCGCGACCGGAAACACGTAGGTGGTGTAGATACTGCTGCCCTGAGGATAAACGTGGGACAGGTGGCTGAACACATGGACCGGCTGCTCTTCGTGGGAGAGACCGTGGCGCAGGTTAACTTCGATCAACCCCATCAGATAGTCCACATTGTCCCAGTCGGTGGCGGTTTCCAGGGTATCGACGGCATAGCCTTGCTGCCACAGACTTTCCCGTAAGTAGGGCATGGCAAAGCGTTTCCTTGCCCATTTCCGGCCCATGCCGGTGCCCATGTATACGGCGCGGAAGGGTTTACAGAAGGCGCGCACTTCTTTCAGCGCGAACCGGCACTGGCGTTTGGTGCCGGTAATGCCGAAGGTCATCATGCACTTGCCGTCACCGGCACCGTGGAGCTTGAGATAGGTTTCCAGCAGGCCGGTCATCAACGGGTGGCCAGCCAGCGCCAGCTGGGTTGTCGTTTCCACGGCATTGCTCAGCCGCAGCATGGACAGGGGAAGTTTTGCCTGAACCATCCTGCGAGCCGCTTCCCGGGCAAGATGCCAGTTGCGGAAGACCATCACATGGAAGGACTCCCGTTCCGGCAATGGGGTAACCCGTACCTTTGCCTCGGTAATGATGCCGATACGGCCTTCGGATCCGAGCACCATTTCCCGCACATCCGGCCCGGCGGAGGAGGCGGGCAGGGTGGGTATGTTCAGGGTGCCGCGCAGGGTTTCCACGGTGCCGCCGGCGAACAGCTGCTCGATGCGGCCATAGCGCAGGGATTGCTGTCCGCTGGAGCGACTGGCGATCCAGCCGCCGAGGGTGGACAGTTCAAAGGACTGGGGAAAGTGGCCGAGGGTGTAGCCGCGTGCCCGCAGCTGTGACTCCACCAGGGGGCCGGGGGTGCCGGCGCCGAAGGTGGCTATCTGGCTCTCCGTGTCCAGGTCGAGCAGGTGGTTCATTTGCTCCAGGCTAATGGTGAGTACCGGGGTATCGTCATCCAGAGGATTGATATGGCCTGCGACACTGGTTCCGCCACCATAAGGGATAACGTTGAATCCCTTCTCGGCGGCCAGGTCCAGCAGTGTCCGGACCCGCCAGGCATCCTCCGGTTGTGCCACGCCGTCGGGGAACACCTGGAATTGGCCACTACGCATGGCCAGCCAGTCGGGCAGGCTCTGGCCCCTGGCGTGGCGGATGCGGGTTTCCGGGTCTGTGTTGATCAGGGGGTGGTCTGGCAGGCGGGATGGGGGCACCTGAGCTATGACGTCTTCCAGGGAGGTGTCCGGCAAGGGTTTGGCGGGGCCAATGCGTTCCTTGAGGAATTTGAGGCCAGTGCCCGGGAGTTCTGGCTGGATACTGTCGTCACCCCAACCGTTCCATCTACGCATGGTGTGCTTCCCTTATGTTTTTTGTCTGCTTCACCGTGCCAGTGGAGGCGGTTCGGTATGCTTTTCCCGGACCACCTCCACCCAAGCAATTCAGGTGCCTGACACTTTCCTGATCTTGTCAGTAAAACCAGACCTAATAAAGTGCCAAAGGGTTTATAAACTGAACAGGTTATCCTGCGCCGAAAAAAGCAATGCGGTTTTACGTCGCAAAGACGTGTAATCTCCCCATTTCTAAGCGACTCCATACACTTTCCCTGAGGTTTCCCATGGCCCGTTTCGAAGAGCTTGGTACCGCCATTATTCCCGGCAAGGGCACAAAGTTGCGTTTGCTGCGTCGCAATGACGAGTTTTCCATCAGGATTGCCGGCAGTTCCGGGGAGTTGATGAACAGTCGCCTGCATGGATCGGAAGATGCACTGGCCACACTGGCCTGCGAGTGCCTGACGGACAATCCTGCGCCACGGGTGTTGATCGGTGGCCTGGGGATGGGCTTTACGCTGGCGGCTGCCCTGCAGTCGCTGGGGCCGGCGGCCGAGGTGACGGTGGCCGAGCTGGTGCCGGAGGTGGAAACCTGGAATCGCGGCCCCCTGGGCGAGGCGGCCGGGTATCCGCTGAAGGACCCGCGGGCGCGGGTCCATCTCGGGGATGTGGTGGAGCTGATTCAGTCTTCTCCGGCTGCTTACGACGCCATTTTGCTGGATATCGACAACGGTCCGGAGGGGCTGACCCGCAAGGAAAATGACTGGCTCTATACCACGGCGGGTATTGCCGCCGCCCAGGCAGCGCTCAGGCCGGATGGGGTGCTGGCGTACTGGTCAGCGGGGCACGACCCCACCTTCACCGAGCGGCTGAAGCGTGCGGGGCTGTCCGTGGAGCCGGTGACGGTGCGGGCCCACCGCCCGGGCAAGGGCGCCCGTCATGTGATCTGGCTGGCCTGGTAAAGACCCCGGCGCAGATTCAGGTGCGCCGCTAGTCTTCGTCGTCGTCCTGTTCCCGCTCCCGGCGTTCCCGGTCCTCTTCTTTGGCCGCGTCGATCACTTCCATCACCTCGTCGACATCGGCTTTGGTTTCATCCCGGGTGAAGAGGCCGGTTAACGGGCTTTCCGGATGAAGCTTGCCGGATTCGTATAGCGCCCAGATTTCGCCGGCGTAGTCTGTCTTGAGCAGCTCGGGAGCAAAACGGCCGAAATAACGGCGCATATTGTCCACATCGCGCTGGAACATGCGTTCGGCGTTGTTGTTGCTGGCGGCGTCGACGGCCTGGGGCAGGTCGATGATCACCGGGCCGTGCGGGTCAACCAGTACGTTGAACTCAGACAGGTCACCGTGGATCAGGCCGGCGCAGAGCATGCGCACGATCTCGGCGATGATCCGGCCATGGTAGTCCACGGCCTGCTCCGGGGTGAGGGTGACCTCATCGAGTCGCGGTGCCGCCTTGCCAGAGTCATCGGATACCAGTTCCATCAGCAGCACGCCGTCCACGAACCCGAAGGGTTCCGGTACCCGCACGCCGGCAGAGGCCAGGCGGTAAAGAGCGTCGACCTCGGCATTCAGCCAGGCGTCTTCCTGCTCCTTCTGCCCGTATTTGGTTTTCCGGTTCATGGCCCGGGCCCGCCGTGTGTTACGGACCTTGCGCCCTTCCTGATACTCCACGGCCTGTTTGAAGCTTCGTTTCTGGGCTTCCTTGAATACTTTCGCGCAGCGCTGTTGGTCGCCGCAGCGCACAACATAGACCTGGGCTTCCTTGCCACTCATCAACTGGTAAAGAACCTCATCTACCAGACCATCATCTACAAGGGGTTGTAACCGTTTTGGAACCTTCATAAAGCCTTTTGACGTAATAATGAATGCTGGCCTGGCGTTGGCGGACCGCTCCTGCTCTGATAGCCAGAGGGATCTGCCTTATTGTCCAGGATCTCTGCGGGCAGTATAGAGCTCTGGCAACGGAAAAGGCAGTCGAAGGTGCGTTGCGGGCATTATGTCCTGTATATTTTCTGTTTGTCAGTTGTTGCATAACGCAACACCTGTGGTAATCTGAAACGGATGATCCGATAACAGTCAGGAGGTCCCATGACCACAGCGGTCAGACTTGAAGATACCCTGGTACGCCATGCCTCAGCCGAAGGGCAGGTTCAGCGTCGGTCAACCCCGAAGCAGATCGAGTTCTGGGCCGAAATCGGCCGGGCGGTTGCCGGAGAGGTGAGCGCGGAGGACCTGATTGCGATCAGTCAGGGTATACGCAAGGTAAAGGTGGAGCCGGTGATGCCTGAGCCGGTAACCAGTGATGATATCTGGGCCGATGTTGAAGCGGATCGTGAATCCGGTGGGTTGTCCCGTCATATTGCACGGGACCGGATTGTGTACCAGGCTTCGACGAGCCGCCCGGGTTATCTGGAGGCGATATATCCCGATGGCCAGAAGGTTACCGGCCAGTTCCGCAACGGTCGTTTCGAGCCCCTGAGCGGGCAGGGCCATGCAGCCTGAGCTCTGGCTTCTTGTCGGGGGCAATGGTGCAGGAAAATCAACGTTTTACGATCGTTTTTTAAAGCCAAAAAACATCCCTCTGATCAATGCGGATAACATAGCAAGGACGCTCTGGCCCAACGAGCCGGAAAAACACAGCTATGAAGCCGCCCTGATCGCCGAGAAGGAGCGCTTCCGCCTGGTGGAGGAAGGGCAGACCTTCTGCTTTGAAACCGTTTATTCCCATCCTTCCAAACTGGATTTCGTGGCCACTGCCAAGGCCGCGGGGTTTCGTATCCAGATCTTCTATTTTCATCTGGGTGATACCGGGCTGCATAATGCCCGGGTATCGTCACGGGTTCAGGCCGGCGGCCATAGTGTGCCGGAAGAGAAAGTGAATAGCCGGGTGCCCCGGACCTTTGCCAATATCCGCGACTCGGTGGGACTTGCTGACGAGCTTCACCTGGTGGACAACGCCAGTGCCGTAACACCCTATGTCCGCATTGCGTCCTGGAAGGACGGCGTGTGGGAGATTTTCGTACGGGAAACGCCGGCATGGGCTGCACAGATCATGGGCTGACCACCAGGGCACATTACTCGCCCTGAACCACACCACAGGCCATGCGGGCCCCGCCGCCACCCAACGGGCGTGGGTCATCCGAGTAGTTATCACTGCCCCGGTGGATCACCAGGGCACGCCCCTGGAAATCGTCCAGTTGCAGCCGCGGCGCGAGATAGGTCTGCTTGGACTCACCCGCCTGACCCACATGGAGTCGGGGCAGGTCACCCAGGTGACCGCCGGTATCGAACGGACCCTTGTGAGCCCCTGTGTTGTCCGGGTCGTAGTGTCCTCCCGCTGCGCCTGCGGCGATCTTCTCGCCATCTTTGGTTACCGGGCCACAATCCGGGTTTTCATGCAGGTGGAAACCATGAGGCCCCGGACCGAGCCCTTTAAGGTCCGAGGTGATCAGAGCCCCGTGGTCATTTTTTTCAATGGTGACGGTGCCGATAAGATCGCCCTGGCCTTCAGCGGTAACCTGATACATGTCCACGTCAACGCTCTCATTTGCTTGTGCCAACGGGGCACACATCAGAACGGTGGATGCAGCAAGACCCCACAGGCCGGATTTTGCATGAATCATCTCAAGCTCCTTTTAGAATCCTGTCATGGTTGGTTGAAATCAGCAGCGCCCTGCTGATTTGAAGTCTAGTCAAGAATTCCGGGACGGTGTGTCCGCAGGTGGAATCCAGGAGTTGATCAGAGACTCCCTAATAAAAATTAATATTGGGCACTTGTTAGGAGTCTCCCTGGCACCGCAGCGGATTATCTATCTGTGGCAAATTAGAAGGTTACCTTGAAAGCTCGCATTCGGCGGTATCACTGTTGCGTTAATACGCCCGGCGTGGGTCCGCCGAGCGGTTTGACTTTTTTGTGATGTGGTTCCATATTCGACAAAACACTATATGAATGCCTTTAAAAACAATGTGTTGTGTATAAGTTCTTATGTAGCGTTTATGGCCAGTTGTGATTGGATACGGATGCACTCTTTAATGCACATCACCAGATCAGGCAGACATTGTGTTGGTACGGTTGGTTGTCATCGGGTTTATGGCTTCCTGGTCAGTATGGCTGCGTAGACATGGCCTTTCGGTGATCCGGGTGGCTACTGGCTAACGCGAAGGAGTGAAGGCAATGAGTCTTGTCGAGTATGGAATGTCGTTTGAAGCAGGCAGAATGCCCGGCGACAGTGGCTTTGACTTACAGGTCCCGGCCAGGCTGGACGACCAGGGAGATAACCTTGGCCATATCCACCTGGAAGACCAGTTTGGCTCGTCCCTGGTGATGAGGGAGGTGCTGATTCAGGTCCGCCGAGTGGCCCCGACGTCCGCAACGGTGCTGATAACCGGCGAAAGCGGAACCGGCAAGGAAATCATCGCCCGGGCGATCCATGAGCACAGTAACCGACCGGACAGGCCTTTTGTTCCGGTCAACTGTGGCGCCATTTCACCACAGCTGATCGAGAGCGAGCTGTTCGGCCACGAGAAGGGAAGCTTCACCGGGGCGGTGCGCAACCATCACGGTGTATTCGAACAGGCGGATGGTGGAACCCTTTTTCTGGATGAGATCACGGAGATGCCCGTGGAGCTGCAGGTCAAGCTGCTGCGGGTTCTGGAAACCCGTCGGTTTGTCCGGGTGGGAGGTGACCATGAGCAGAACACAGATATCCGCATTATCGCGGCAACCAACCGCTGCCCGGAAGATGAAGTGGAAGCGGGCAAGCTGAGGTCTGATCTGCTGTACCGGCTTCAGGTGTTCCCCATTGAGCTGCCGTCGCTACGGGAGCGCAAGGAAGACATCCGGGACCTGGCGATGCTTTTCCTGCGGGAACTGAACGACGCTGACGGCGACGACAAGTGTTTCGCGAACGCGGCTCTGCTGGCCCTTGAGGGGTACAGCTGGCCCGGGAATATCCGGGAACTCAGGAACGTGGTCCAGCGTGGCTACATCATGGCCGACCACATTATAATGGCCAAAGACATGCTTTCGGAGATAGCGCGGCCTGCACACCCTGTGCCTGTACGGAGGCGCGGGCAAACCCTGACCGTGGACATCGGCACATCGGTGGCCGAGGTTGAGCGAAACCTGATCTTTGCAACCCTGGACCAATGCGGGGGCCGCAAGGACAAGGCTGCCAGCATTCTGGGTGTCAGCATGAAGACACTCTATAACCGCCTTCGCAAGTATGAGCAGACCCATAACCGGCGGGTCACCGACGCGTAAACGCTGCCATGGCGAGCACGGGTACAGCGCTCACCCGGGGCCTATCGCGTCAGGGCCCTGCCAGTACGTGACGGATTGTCCCGGGACAGAGTGCTGCATATGGACGCCCCAAGCTTCGCCACTTTGTGCAAATCTACCCCCGTAGCAAATCCTTCGCCTTCGAGCAGATACAGCACATCCTCGGTAGCCACATTGCCGGTCGCACCCCTGGCGTAGGGGCAGCCACCCAGCCCGGCGACGGCGGAATCGAAGATGCGGATACCCCGCTCCAGCCCGGCGCTGATATTGGCGATGGCCTGGCCGTAGGTGTCGTGGCAGTGCAGGGCCAGAATGTCGGTCCCGGTGTCAGGAATGATCGCATCCAGCAGGGCGTGGATCTCCCGCGGGCGGGCAACACCGATGGTGTCTCCCAATGAGATTTCGTCAACCCCCAGGGCCAGCAGGCTCTGGGTGACATGGGCTACCTGGGCCGGTTGGATGTGTCCCTCATAGGGGCAACCCACCACGCAGGAAACGTAACCCCGCACACGTCGTCCCGACGCTTTGGCACCTTCCACCACCGGACGGAAGCGCTCGATGCTTTCCTCGATGGAACAGTTGATGTTCTTGCGGTTGAAGCTCTCCGATGCTGCCGTGAATACCGCCATGACCTCCGCGGAGGTTTGCAGGGCGGCTTCCAGACCTTTCCGGTTGGGCACCAGCACTTCGGCAGTGACATGAGCGGGCTTGTGGATCAGGGACATGACCTCGTCCGTGCCTGCCATCTGGGGCACCCATCTGGGTGACACGAAGCTGCCTGCCTCGATCCGCCTGTGGCCAGCGGCGACCAGGGCGTCAAACCATTCGGCCCGTTGGGCCGGAAAGACCGGCGTTTTCTCGTTCTGCAGGCCATCCCGAAGGCCTACCTCCACCAGGGTTACCTGATTGTCCATGGGTCAGTCCTCCGGTTGCGCCAGGGTAATCAACACCTGGGCAGCCTCTACATTGCTGCCTGTTTGACAGTGTACTGCCTCTACAGTGCCATCAAACCCGGCTTTCAGGGTGTGTTCCATTTTCATGGCCTCCATGGTCAGCAGGGCCTGGCCGGCGTGAACCGGCTCTCCGGGTTTGCAGAGCAGGGCGGTGACGCGGCCGTGCATGGGGGCGGTCAACTCGGTTTCGTCTGCCACCGCACCCTGGGCTACTTCCGGATGATTGATCCGCGCTTTCCAGGTGGCGGCATCGGCGAACACTGCCAGTTCATCCCCGCGTGCCGCGCTATCGAGCCGGATACGGCGCCCGGACAGCCGAACTTCCAGCGCGCCGTCGGTCATCCGGTCCCAGCGCACGGTGGATTCCTCGTCATCCATACAGAGCGTCAGGCGCCCGTGATCCAGCGCCACTTCGGTAACCTGGTAGTGACCATGGTATCGATCGGCATCGAGATCCAGCTCGAAGGGCTGCCAGTGGCTGTCGTCCACCCGGAAGTTGCGCAAGGTGGCCCAGACATCGCGGTTATCGGCGTGAGCAAACCCGCCCACGCTGTCCATCCAGGCAACCAGGCTCAGACGCTTGCGGAACCAGGAGCTGAACGGAGGATCCAGCAGCGCCTTCTCATGCACTTCCACAAACCGCGTTGTCAGCTCCGCCCGACCAAAGGCATCGTGACGCAGTACCCGACTGACGTAGTCGGTGTTCAGTACCACACCGTCGGTGTGATAGCGGTTCAGGGCCTCGATCAGATTGATGCGGGCGGCATTCCGGTCATCCCCGAAGGCAATCACCTTGGCGAGCATGGGGTCATACCAGGGGGTGATTTCCAGCCCCTGGCAGACGCCGGAGTCCACCCGTACGGTGTTGCTCTCTACAGGCTCATGCAGAGTGTGCAGGCGGCCGGTCTGGGGCAGGAAGCCATTATCCGGGTCCTCCGCGTAGACGCGGGCCTCCATGGCATGGCCCTGGCAGCGGAGGTCATCCTGGTTCCAGGGCAACGCCTCACCGTTGGCAACACGGATCTGCCATTCCACCAGATCGAGCCCGGTGACCATTTCGGTGACCGGATGCTCCACCTGCAGGCGGGTGTTCATTTCCATGAAGAAGAACTCGTGGCTTTCCGGCTCATAGAGAAACTCCACGGTGCCGGCACCCACGTAGCCGATGGCCTCGCCACAGCGCACGGCGGCTTCGCCCATGGATCTGCGAACGTCGTCGGGAATGCCCGGGGCGGGTGCTTCCTCGATAATTTTCTGATGTCGGCGCTGCACGGAGCAGTCCCGGTCGAACAGGTAGACACCGGTGCCATGCTGGTCAAACAGGACCTGCACTTCCACATGGCGCGGCGTTTCCAGGTAGCGTTCCAGCAGTAATGTGGGGTCGCCAAAGGAGGAACCGGCTTCACGCTGGGCCGCTTCCAGCTGATGCCTCAGTTCGCCGGCGTTTCTGACAATGCGCATGCCCTTGCCGCCACCGCCGGCACTGGCCTTGATCAGCAGGGGGAAGCCGATGCGTTCAGCTTCCTTGACGAACACGGCAAGGTCCTGGTCCTCACCGTGGTAGCCCGGCACCAGCGGCACATTGGCTTTGTCCATCAGCGCCTTGGCCGCGCTCTTGGAACCCATGGCAGCGATGGCACTGGCCGGCGGGCCGATAAAGCGCAGATTGGCCTTTTCACAGGCGGCGGCCAGGTCGGTATTCTCCGACAGGAAGCCATAACCGGGGTGAATGGCGTCGGCGCCGCTGGTGCGGGCGGCGGTGATGACCTTTTCGATATCCAGGTAGCTTTTGGCCGCCTCGGCCGGTCCGATACTGATGGCCATGTCTGCCTTCCGGACGAAGGGGGCACGGGCATCGGCATCGGAATGGACAGCCACGGTGTTCAGACCCATGGTTTCGGCGGTTCTGAAAATACGCAGGGCGATCTCACCCCGGTTGGCCACCAACACAGAGGTGATCGCTTTACTCATGAGGTCACCGCCCAGTCCGGAGTGCGCTTGTCGAAGAAGGCGGCCAGGCCTTCCTGCCCTTCATCGCCGGTTCGCAGGCGGGCGATGACTTCGGCAGTATACTGGATCATCTCATCGGAGATGGCGCCACCGGAGATCCCGGTAATCAGCTGCTTGCCGGCCGCCATGGCCGTTGGCCCGTTGCGGAGCAGGGCAGCGATCAGTTCTTCCGCCCTGGCATCCAGCGCATCATCAGCGACCCGTTCGTGGATCAGGCCCAGCTCCAGGGCCCGGTCTGAGCGGATGACTTCGGCGGTCTGGAAATACCGCCGGGCGTGGCGCTGACCCAGGGTGCGGACCACGTAGGGACCGATAGCGGCCGGGGTGATACCGAGCCTGGCTTCGCTGAGGCAGAACTGGCTGTTCTCTGTGCCAATGGCAATATCAGAGGCACAGATCAGCCCCAGGGCACCACCATAGGCCGCGCCCTGAACCAGACACAGAGTGGGGCGGTCGAGACGGTCAAGGGTCTGCATCAGGTTCGCCAGGCGGCGGGCGTCGTCGATGTTTTCCTGCTCACTCAGTTCGGCGGTGCGTTTCATGTAGTTGAGATCGGCGCCGGCAGAGAAATGCCTGCCCTCGCCGGCCAGGACCACCACCCGGCAGTCGGGGTTGCTGCGGGCAGCCTGTATGGCGTCGGTCAATTCGGTGATGATGCGGTCGTCAAAGGCGTTGCGCTTGTCCGGACGGTTGAGGGCGATCCGGGTAACGCCGCGGCTGTCGGTGGTGCTGATGATGGCGGTCTCAGTCATGGAATTCTCCTTACATCCGGAACACGCCGAAGCGGGTGTCTTCGGCCGGGGCGTTGAGGGAAGCGGTCAGGGCCAGGCCCAGTACCTTGCGGGTGTCGGCCGGGTCGATAACGCCGTCGTCCCACAGGCGGGCGGAGGCATAGTAGGGGGTCGACTGTTCCTCGAACTGGTCGATGACGGGCTGTTTGAAGGCCTGCTCGTCGTCATCACTCCAGCTCTTGCCCTTGCGTTCCAGGCCGGTTCTTTTGACGTCCGCCAGAACGCCGGCGGCCTGCTCTCCGCCCATCACGGCTATACGGGCGTTGGGCCACATCCACAGAAAGCGGGGGTTATAGGCGCGGCCACACATGCCGTAGTTGCCAGCGCCGAAACTGCCGCCAATGATGATGGTGAACTTGGGTACCCGGGCGCAGGCCACGGCGGTTACCATCTTGGCGCCGTTCTTGGCGATGCCACCGTGTTCGGCCTGTTTTCCGACCATGAAGCCGGTGATGTTCTGAAGGAATATCAGCGGGATGCCGCGCTGACTGCATAACTCTATGAAGTGTGCACCCTTGAGGGCCGATTCCGAAAAGAGGATGCCGTTGTTGGCCACGATGCCCACCGGATGGCCATACAGATGGGCAAAGCCGCACACCAGGGTGGTGCCGTAGCCCGCCTTGAACTCGTCAAACTCCGAACCATCCACCAGTCGGGCAATGACCTCATGCACGTCGTAGGGGGTGCGCAGGTCTGCCGGTACCACGCCGTGGAGTTCCTCCGGGTCGTACAGTGGGTCCTGTACCGGTCTGGTGGTCAGGTCATTCTTCTTGCGGTGATTGAGGTTGGCGATGCATCGGCGGGCCCGCTCCAGGGCTTCCTCTTCGGTATGGGTCAGATGGTCCGCTACACCGGAGATGTTGCAATGCACATCGGCACCGCCCAGTTCCTCGGCGGAGACGCTTTCGCCGGTGGCGGCCTTCACCAGGGGCGGGCCGGCCAGGAAGATGGAACTCTGGCCCTTCACCATGATGCTTTCGTCAGCCATGGCGGGCACGTAGGCACCGCCGGCGGTGCAAAGGCCGAGTACCACGGCGATCTGGGGTATGCCTTTGGCGGACATGTTGGCCTGGCGGTAGAAAATGTGGCCGAAATGCTCGGCATCCGGAAACACTTCGTCCTGCTGGGGCAGGTTGGCGCCGCCGGAATCCACCAGGTAGATGCAGGGCAGGTGGTTGTCCTCGGCGACGGTGAGGGCGCGGATATGTTTCTTGACCGTCAGCGGGTAGTAGGTGCCGCCCTTGACCGTGGAGTCGTTGGCGACGATCAGGCATTCCACGCCCTGGACCCGGCCGATGCCGGCGATAATGCCGGCAGCAGGCACGTCGTCGTCATAGACGCCGTCCGCGGCCAGCGGTGCTAATTCCAGAAACGGCGAGCCGGGGTCCAGCAGGCGGTTGATGCGCTCCCGGGGCAGCAGCTTGTTGCGGCTGCGGTGGCGTTCCTGGATTTCCTTGCCGCCGCCCTGGGCGACCCGTTCGAGCCGGGTGGTCAGGTCGTTGACCAGCGCCTCCATGGCGTCTTTGCGTTGCCGGAATTCCTCCGACTGGGTATTGATGGTGCTGTGGAGTATTGCCATGGCGACCTCAGGTGGATTCCTTGAACAGCTCGCGGCCAATCAGCATGCGGCGGACTTCCTGGGTGCCGGCGCCGATTTCGTAGAGTTTGGCATCGCGCAGCAGGCGGCCGGTGGGGTAGTCGTTGATATAACCGTTGCCGCCGAGGATCTGGATGGCTTCCAGGGCCATTTTGGTGGCCCGCTCGGAGGTGTAGAGGATCGCACCGGCGGCGTCCTTGCGGGTGGTCTCGCCCCGGTCGCAGGCCTGGGCGACGGCGTAGAGGTAGGCGCGGCTGGCGGCCAGTTCCGTGTACATGTCGGCCAGTTTGCCCTGAATCAGCTGGAATTCGCCGATGGGCTGGTCAAACTGTTTGCGCTGGTGAACGTAGGGGACAACAGCGTCCAGGCAGGCCAGCATGATGCCGGTGGGGCCACCGGAGAGCACTACGCGTTCGTAGTCCAGGCCGGACATGAGGACTTTCACGCCTTCGTTCTCTTTACCGAGGATGTTTTCTTCCGGCACTTCCACGTCTTCGAAGATCAGTTCGCAGGTGTTGGAGCCGCGCATGCCCAGCTTGTCCAGCTTGGGACCGCGGGAGAAGCCTTTCCAGTCCCGCTCGACCAGGAAGGCGGTGATGCCTCTTGGGCCACCCTGGGGGTCGGTTCTGGCGTAGATGACGTAGGTGTGCGCGTCGGGGCCATTGGTGATCCACATTTTGCTGCCATTGAGGATGTAGTGGTCACCCTTTTTGTCGGCCCGGAGTTTCATGCTGACCACGTCGGAGCCGGCGTTGGGTTCGCTCATGGCCAGCGCCCCGATGTGTTCGCCGCTGACCAGTTTGGGCAGGTATTGTTGTTTCTGGGCGTCGGTGCCATTGCGGTGGATCTGGTTGACGCACAGGTTGGAGTGGGCGCCGTAGCTGAGGCCGATGCTGGCGCTGGCGCGGCTGATTTCTTCCATGGCGATAACGTGGGCCAGGTAGCCCATGTCGGAGCCGCCGTATTCTTCGCTGACGGTCATGCCCAGCAGGCCCATGTCGCCCAGTTTCGGCCACAGGTCATTGGGGAACTGGTTGTCCTTGTCCGTCTTGTCGGCGATCGGGGCGATCTGGTCGCGGGCGAAGCGTTGGACCTGGTCTCTCAAGGTGTCCAGGGTTTCGCCGTGATCGAAATTGAGGGTGGTGTATTGGGTCATATTTTGGGCGCCTCTAATTGTTTGAGTTTTGAGTCGGCATTTCGGGGGTATGGTGGAGGGCCGTGGCTAGTCATCATTAAACGCCTCCATACACTTTGCTTCTGCCTCGTCCAGCTCCTCCTGCATCAGCTGAATATCGTGAAGCTGAGCTTCAAGCTGTTCACGTCGTTTATGAATTTTATCCAGCAGGGCATTGATTTGATGACGATTATCAGAGTCCGGATCGTACATCTCGATCAGTTCCCGGGACTCCGACAGGCTGAAGCCCAGGCGTTTTCCCCGCAGGATCAGTTTGAGCTTGACCCGGTCGGCCTCGTTGTAGAGACGGGTCTGGCCATCCCGGTAGGGGCAGAGCATGCCGGATTCTTCGTAATAGCGGATGGTGCGGGTGGTGATGTCGAATTCCCGGGCCAGGTCGCTGATGGAGTATTGGTGGTGTGAGGCCATATTGTGTTTCGTTTGAACGTTTACGTTAACGTAAAGCAGGCGGGGATATTCTGCAAGAAGGGAATCGGTCGGGACTGCTACTTGAGGGCGTCGATGAGTCGGTCCTGCAGGGATCGCCAGTGGCGTAGCTGTTCGGCGGTGCCGGAGCGCTTGGTGCGGCTGCCGCTGATGCGCCAGAGGCCTTCACCGTTGAAGCTGTAGACAGGTTCGAGGTCGGTGCGTTGTGAGGCGCGTTTGATCTGGTTGATGAGGTTGTCGAGTATCAGTGGGTCTGCGTCGGGTGTGGGGTACCAGGCGACGACCATATGGGCCTGGTTCAGTTCCAGGGCCTTGACGTAGACGATGCGCAGCTGGTCATCGGGTACGCCAAGGGATCGCAGGGTGAGGTATTTGGCGATGGAGAAATCTTCGCAGTCGGCGCCGTTGGTGGCCAGCATTTCCACCGGGGTTGCCCAGTAGTCTTCCTGATTCCAGTGTTGCAGGTCACTGAGAAAGGGAGTGCGGTTGAAGAAGGAGTTGACCAGCTGGACCTGTCGCCGGATGGTCGCGGAATCGGCGATGTTGTGGAGGCGCTCCCAGTTCTCGAGCCGGGCTCTTGCGGCGGCGCCGTGTTCTTTCTCGATGTACTGGAGCAGGTCCGGGGCAAGCTCGAAGGCAGCGACAAAAGCGGAGAACACAACGACCAGGAGCAGGGGGCTGCGTCTGGGCGCCTGCCGCTTTTGTGCCATGAAGCTACCTCATCGTTATTGGTCCCTCAGCCGCTGACGGAGTTCCTCCAACCGCTGGCGTATCTGTTCACGACGCTCGTCGGTGGCCTGAGGTGTTGATGGTGCCCGGGACTGGCTGGGGGCCTGGTTGCTTCCGGTTTGCCGGGCCTGAACCGGGTCCGGCTGGGCCCCGTTGTCGATGGCTGCCAGCTCTACCCCCCGGGCGTCATCCGTCTCGGGAAAGTACAGGTTCTCCAGCTTGCCTCCGCGCTCAATAATAATCCGGTTGGCGTGTACTGAACGCAACGTGGCGTTTCCCGGAAGTTCATCACCAATGATATAGACCTCAGTGCGGTTCCTGTCATCCTCGATCAGGGCACTGCCGGGCTGTTCCTCGGTACCGGCAAGCACGCCACGCAGGAAAAGTCGCAGGTTGGTTTCCGGTAGATCTTCCGTGTCCTGATCGGCGTTCATGGCCTCAGGGGCGGCACGGCCGAACATTTCCACGTTGGCGAGGGCTATCCCGGGCTGCTGCCGGGCAGCGCTGGCGGACGCGGAAGCGGGTTGCGCGGTGGTCCGGTTCTGTTGTGTTTGTTCCTGTTCCCAGAACCGGTATCCCTGCCATCCCAGTGTGCCGACCATGGCAACGGTGAGCAGCGATGCGGTTACCAGGGGCAGTCTGGCACCAAGAGCAGACATGACTATCCTTATATTTACTTGTCTCGCAGCGCCCGTGGGCCGGCCGGTACTGGCTGTTCCGCGACGCGGTTCAGGTTCGGTACCCTGGTCGGAAACGCTGCCGTTCTTCCTGAAAAGCCTTAACAAAAGACGCCCATCACAATGTAACAGGTTTACCGTCATTATAGTGTATTGAGTTATTCAGCGGGCGCCAAAACCTGTGGTAGCCTTCACACCTACAGGGAATAATAAACGCAACGGTTGTCAGGGATGCAGGTCCGGCCCCCTGACTCCGGTTCGTTACGACACACGGGGATGACCTTGACTACTGAAACGCAAATCCAGCCGCAGGATGCACCGCTGGGACGGCTTCCTTTCACCTTTGCCAAGCGTAACGGGGTAATACTCACCCGTAACGACGTCGGCGACACGGTGATTCTGGTTCGTCCCGGTGCTCCCCATAGTGCCCTGGCCGAGGCCAACCGGATCAGCGGCGGGCGTGCCCGGTTCGAGTCCATTGACTCCGACAACTTCGACGAAGCCCTCAATAGCGCCTATCAGAATGATTCCGCGGAAGCCATGCAGATGGTGGAGGGCATTGGCGACGACATGGACCTGGCCTCGCTGGCCGAATCCGTACCCGAGACGGAGGACCTACTGGAGCAGGAGGACGACGCCCCGATTATCCGTCTGATCAACGCCATTCTTACTGAAGCGGTCAAATCCGGTGCCTCGGACGTTCACATCGAGACCTATGAGAAGCGGCTGGTGGTCCGGTTCCGGGTGGACGGTGTCCTGCGTGAGGTAGTGCAGCCCAAGCGGGCACTGGCACCATTGCTGGTGTCGCGGATCAAGGTCATGGCGAAAATGGATATCGCCGAGAAGCGGATTCCCCAGGACGGCCGCATCGCCCTGCGCGTCGCCGGCCGTGAGGTGGATATCCGGGTATCCACCATGCCCTCGGCCAGCGGCGAGCGGGTGGTGCTGCGTCTGCTGGACAAGAACGCCGGCAATATCAAGCTGGAATCCTTGGGCATGAAGGGCCGCGACCTGGACCTGCTGCGGTCGATGGTCAAACGCCCTTACGGCATTCTGTTGGTAACCGGCCCCACCGGCTCCGGTAAGTCCACCACGCTCTATGCTGGCCTGCAGGAAATCAACGACCGTAGCCGCAACATCCTGACCGTTGAAGACCCCATCGAGTACAACCTGCCTGGCATCGGTCAGACCCAGGTCAATACCAAGGTCGACATGACGTTCGCGCGGGGCCTGCGCGCCATTCTCCGTCAGGATCCGGACGTGGTGATGATCGGTGAGATCCGCGACCTGGAAACGGCGGAAATCGCCATCCAGGCCAGTCTGACCGGTCACCTGGTGTTGTCCACCCTGCACACGAATACCGCTGTCGGCGCTATTACCCGGATGATGGACATGGGCATCGAGCCGTTCCTGATTTCCTCCAGTCTGGTGGGGCTGGTGGCTCAGCGACTGGTCAGGGTGCTCTGTCCGGAATGCAAGGAACCCTACAAACCCTCCGCCGAACAGTGCGAGTTCCTGCAGGCAGACCCGGAGAACCCGCCCACCATCCATAAGTCCAGGGGCTGTGAACACTGCAACAACCTGGGCTACAAGGGCCGGATCGGTATCTATGAGGTGGTGGAGATCACCGATGCCATGAGCTCGATGATCCACAAGCGCGCTGGTGAGCTTGATCTCGAGAAGGTTGCCCGCGAGTCCGGCCCCAGTATCCATGCTGACGGGGTCAAGAAGATCCTCAACGGTGTGACAACCGTGGAAGAGGTCCTCCGGGTGACCCACCGGAGCCGCTGATGCCAGCCTACGATTACAAGGCGCTGGACAGGCGCGGCAAACAGACCAGTGGCGTTATCGAGGCGGACAGCTCCAGGGCGGTTCGCCAGCAGCTACGGGAAAAGGGCTTGGCCCCGCTGGCTGTGGAACAGGCCCGTGAGAAGCAGAGCAAGGGGGCGTCTTTCGGTCGCCGGGGCAGTCTCAGTGCCTCTGACCTGGCGCTGGTCACCCGCCAGCTTTCGACCCTGATCCAGTCCGGCATCCCCATTGAACAGGCCCTGTCGGCGGCGGCCCAGCAATCCGAAAAGCCGGCCATGAAGAGCATGATGATTGCTATCCGCTCCAAGGTGATGGAGGGCTATACCCTGGCGGACAGCCTGGGGGAATTCCCGCGGGCGTTCCCGAGGCTGTACCGGTCCACCGTGGCAGCGGGGGAGCACGCCGGCCACCTCGATCTGGTGCTCAACCGCCTGGCTGACTATACCGAAGCCCGGCAGGAGGCGCGCCAGAAGATCCAGCTGGCCGCTATCTACCCCATCATTCTGACCGTTGTGGCCCTCGCCATCGTGGTGTTCCTGTTGACCTACGTGGTGCCGGATATCATCGAGGTCTTCGTCAAACAGGGCCAGGATTTGCCAACGCTGACCCAGGCCATGCTCAGTATTTCGGACTTTCTGTCCAGCTATGGCATTTTTCTGTTACTGGCCCTGATCATCGCCGGGGTGGCGTTCAGCGTGTCACTGCGCACGGAGAGCAACCGGCTGCGCTTTCACAAGGCGCTGCTGGAAATGCCGTTGCTCAAGGGCATGGTGCGGGGCATCAATACTGCCCGCTATGCCAGTACCCTCAGCATCCTGACCACCAGTGGTGTCCCCCTGGTAGAGGCCATGCGCATTGCCGGCGAGGTGCTGGCCAACGATCACCTGCGCGCCAGGCTCCGGGGCGCAGCGCAAACCGTTTCCGAAGGTGGCAGCCTTCACAAGGCTCTGGAACAGACCGGCTACTTCCCGCCGATGATGCTGCACATGATCGCCAGCGGTGAATCCAGCGGTGAGCTGGACAGCATGCTCGAGCGCACCGCCCGCATGCAGGAAAATACCCTCCAGTCGAAAATCGCGGCCATGGTTGGCCTGTTCGAGCCCCTGATGCTGCTGGTAATGGGTGTTGTGGTTCTCATCATTGTGCTGGCCATCATGTTACCGATTCTGAACATGAGTAACCTTGTGGGGTGAACCATCCGGCGGATCGTTTGCCCAACACCGAACAACAATAATCGATACCCGATAATGCCAAGTCGAACCCTGAAACAGGAAACACAGCAATGACGATGAAACGACGGAACCAGCGAGGGTTCACCCTCATCGAGATCATGGTGGTCATGGTTATCCTCGGCCTTCTGGTGGCGGTGGTCGCACCAAACATCATGGGCCGTAGTGATCAGGCCAAGGTCACCATTGCCAAGACCCAGATGAGAAATATTGCCAATGCCCTCGACATGTACCGGCTCGACAACAGCCATTACCCCAGCACACAGCAGGGGCTTGAAGCCCTGGTAGAGCGCCCCAGCGGCTCTCCCGAGCCCTCGAACTGGAATCCCGACGGCTATCTGGACAGTGTCCCCGTAGACCCCTGGGATAACGAGTACCAGTATATAAACCTGGGCTCCAGCGACTACGATCTGTTCTCTTACGGGGCCGACGGCAACCAGGGCGGTGAGGGCGACGCTGCGGATATCAGTGTTGAAGATATCAAGTAACAGGCCGGTTTCACCCGGGTCAGGTTGGTCTCGCCAGTCCGGTTTCACCATGATCGAGATCATGGTGGTACTGGTGCTGGTGGGGCTGCTGGCATCGCTGGCCGTGGTCAATCTCGGCGGTGGCAGCCAGCAGCGGGAAATGACCAGCAAGATCCGCGAACTCTACGTACTCATGCAGACCGCATCGGAACAGGCCATCCTCAACAATGAGGAACTGGGCCTGGTCATTGATGAGCAGGGCTATCGTTTCGTGGTCTACGACGAGCGTGAACGGGAGTGGAAAACCGAAAGCGAGCGTCTGTTCCAGGGTCGCGGCTTTCCCGAGTGGATGAGTGTTGTCCTGTTCAGCGAGGGCGACATCCCCCGGCTCGCCAGTCGCGACGACGAGGATGACGAGGACACCCGGCTGCAACCGGACATAGTCTTCTATTCCAGCGGTGAAACCACGCCCTTCGAGCTGGAGTTCCAGCTGACACAGTCCTCTGACCGGGTCTACAGCCTGGTGGCAGACGGCCTCAACGAGATCGAGATGAAAACCCCATCGGACACGGACGACTTCTGATGCGACAGCGCGGTTTTACCCTGATCGAAGTACTGGTTGCGTTGATGGTGTTCGGGCTCATCGCAACCGCCGCCTCCCGGGCGGGCAGCCAGTATATTGGCAGCTTTGAGCGGGTCAGAGACCTGACCCTGGCGTCGTGGCTGGCCAGCAACCAGATGAATGAAGTCCGCCTGCAGGAAGACTTCCCGCCGGTCGCGGAGAACAGTGAGGAAGTGGAGTACGCCGGTCGGCGCTGGCGTGTGGTGACCACTGTTTCGGATACCGATGAGTCCAGCATGCGGCGAATCGAGGTTGTTATCCAGGCCTACCGGGGCAGGGGTGACCCCGCACAGATCCAGAGCCTGTCAGGGTTCCTGCGTGATCCGGAGCAGACCCTGTGACCATGTGTCGGCCCGCCCCCCGACTCGTTGGCACAAGACTTCAGCAGGGCTTCACCCTGATGGAGGTGCTGATTGCCGTCTCGATCACGGCGGTGATTGGCCTTGGTGTATGGCAGGTCATGTCTGGTGTGATCATGTCCCGGGACCGGGTGGATGAGGTCGCCGAGGAGTTTGAGGGTCTGCAGAAAGCCTTCCTGCTGCTGGAGCGAGACCTGAGACAGGTTCTGAACCGCCCGGTACGCAACATATACGGGGACTACGAACCGGCGCTCACCTCCCAGGGTGAGGAGTTCGAGCTGATGGTGACCCATCAGGGCTGGCGCAACCCCCTGGGCAAACAGCGTAGCGAACTCCAGCGTAGTGCCTGGGAGTATACCGGCGACGAGTTGCGGCGACGCTACTGGGCCATGCTCGACCAGCCCCAGGAAGAAGACAGTCGCGATCAGTTGCTGCTATCGGATGTGACCGCATTCGATATTCGCTTCCTGGACGAGGATCGCACCTGGCAGGACAGCTGGCCGCCGCCCAACCAGAGTATTCCGAGTGGTCCGGGCGCCCCCGTCATTCCGCTGCCCATGGCGGTCGAGGTGTCGCTGGATCACGTTCGGTTCGGTGAGGTGTCGCGCCTTTTCCTGATGCCGGATTTCGATGTCACCGAGGTTCAGACCAGCATCATCCGGAGTGGCCAGCAGGGTGACGAGGAAGACAGCGAGGACGACGAGGATCAGGGCGGACAGGGAGGCGGTTCGTGACCCCGCTACCGAACCCCCGCCACCAGCTTCCCGGCCGTCAGGGTCAGGAAGGTATGGCCCTGATCATGGTGCTGCTATCCATGGCACTGATCGTCATGATGATAGCGGGTATGATGCAGCAACAGAGCGTACGGGTCTTCCGTGCCGGTCATTTCCTGGCCCAGAACCAGGGCTATAGCATTGCGCTTGGCGCGGAATCCTTCGCCAAGCAGATCCTGTTCCAGGATCTGGAGTCAGACCGTGAGGACAACGAACCGGTGGATAGCCCCGACGAACTCTGGTGGAAACACTCCGCTGTGCTGCCACTGGACGACGGCGGTGTGGCGGAGGTACAGATTGATGATCTGTCCGGTCGCATCAATCTCAATGACCTGGTCAGTCCCACTGGCGCCATTGACCAGACCACGCGGGACCGGCTGATGAGGCTGCTGATGGTGCTGGGGATTACCGATGTGCATGTAGACGCGCTGATTGACTGGATCGATCCCGACGAGGAGCCGCTATCAGCCTATGGCGCCGAGGACGGACAGTACCTGATGAAGGAGCCACCCTACCGGGCCGCCAACCAGCCCTTCGCCAGCGTGACCGAACTGCGCCTGATCGAGGGGATGACCGAGGAAGCCTACCGCCTGTTGCGCCCACATGTTGCGGCACTTCCGGTTTCCGGTACCGGGATCAATGTTAACATGGCTTCAACGGCGGTTATCCGCTCACTGCACCAGCAGATAAGCGAGGCCCAGGCCAAGGCGGTCGCGGAACGTCGGGAGGAGGAGCCGTTCCTGACAACCCGGGACTTCACCGCGTTGCCGGAAT
Source organism: Marinobacter zhanjiangensis (assembly GCF_014651935.1). Lineage (GTDB taxonomy): Bacteria > Pseudomonadota > Gammaproteobacteria > Pseudomonadales > Oleiphilaceae > Marinobacter > Marinobacter zhanjiangensis. The sequence goes on from NZ_BMXV01000002.1 coordinate 622,693, forward strand.
TTGCGGGCCTCGGGCTCAAGCCCCGGGGGCTGAACGTGAGTTCGGAGTTTTTTGACGTGGTGTCCCGGATCACCTGGAACGGCCGCGAAGTGAATCTGGTGAGCACAATGTACCGTAGCCGGGATGGGGAATTCGCGGTGGTTCGCCGCGACACCGGGCAAAAGCACAGAATCACCAAGGAGCCTTACGGGGTATCCGAGGAATAGAACAAGGACGCACGCGATGTCATATCACCTCTACGCAAGACCGGTGCCCACTGATGCCGACAGCACTGATGGCGAGCAGCGCTTCGACTGGGTGCTGCTGGACGCCAGTGGCGACCTGCAGAGCAGGGGCCTGAGCGAGACCCGGGGCAATATCGAAGACGCCCTGAGCCAGAATTCCCTCGAGGGCGTGCGGCTGATCGGGCTGGTACCCGGCGATGAAGCGCTGTTCTGCTTCGCGGACATTCCGGCCAAACAGGCGCGATTCATACGCCAGGCCCTGCCGTTTGCCGTGGAGGAGCAGCTGGCCCAGGACGTGGAATCGGTTCACCTGGCCCTTGGTGGCCAGGGTGCCGATGGTGAGGGTTACCGGGTTGCCGCCATTGATCACCAGCGCATGGGCCTGTGGCTGAACACCTTCCTGGACTGGGAGGGTGTTGAGCTGGAGGCACTTTATCCGGACGCCGCCCTGGTTCCACTACAAGAGCACGACTGGGCCATCTGCCTTGGCGAGGAGTCCGCCCTGCTGGCGTCACGACGGGGCGAATGGATGACCATGCGGGCAGACAACCTGGCCGTGTTCGCCCAGACCCTCGCTACTCCATCGGAAGATGAGGTGGCGGCCGAGGTCCAGGTGGTGGTTTACGGCACCAATGACGCCTTCGCCGGCAACGAGGATCTGATGTCCGCGCTGGCCGGCACGCCGCGGCTGAGTGTTCACCGGGAACCCATGGAAGGTGCCATTGTCGAGCTGCTGGCGAGTGCCCATTATCACCACGCGGCGGAGCCGATCAATCTCTGCCAGGGTCAGTACGCCCCCAGCCATGGCGATGGTGGCGCACTGAAGCCCTGGCGACCGGCCATTGCCATCGCCGCCACCTGGTTCCTGTTGCTGGTCGGGGGCCAGCTGGCACTGGGCTATTACCATAACCAGCAGGCAACCTCGCTGGAGGATCAGGCCATGGCCATTTATCGTCAGGCATTCCCTGATGACCGGCGTGCCACGCCCCGCAATGTCCGCCGCATGGTCGAGGCGCAAATGCGTGTTGCCGGCGAGCAGGGCGGTGATGCCGGCTTCCTGCCCCTGATGAAGCACACCGGGCAGCAATACCAGCGCCTGTCAGGTAACCAGTCGGTCAACTTCAATTCGGTCAATTACACCAGCTCCCGTGGCGAGCTGGTGGTCGACGTACGGGCAGACAGCTATGAAAAACTCAATGCCCTGCGCTCCAATATTGCCGGCCAGGGACTCGAGGCCAGTGTTGGCTCCGTGGTCAATGACTCAGAGGGCACCCGAGCCCGTCTAACGGTATCAGGAGGTTAACCGTGATCGGAAAACTGAAGGAAAACCCATCCATCACACGGATGATCGCGCGTTACGACCAGCTGCCACGCCGTGACCAGCAGGCCCTCAAGCTAATGACCGTGGTCGTGCTGGCAGCCTTGCTCTACTTCGCGGTCTGGCAACCGGTTGCGCAGTATCATGATCAGGCGGTCGCAGACCGGCAGAATGCAGCGGAGCTGCTGGCCTGGATGCAGGAAAACCGCGTCACCATCCGTGAACTCGCGGGCGATAGTGGTAGCGCCGGTAACAACGCGCAAAAACCCGCCGATGGCCGTGAACTGATGGCAACGGTAACCTCCACCGCCCGCGAAGCAGGGCTGGACCTGCAACGCTTCGAGCCCAGTGGCGACGATGCCATCCGTGTCTGGCTGGAAAACGTACCTTTCACCCAGGTGGCGGCGTGGCTGGAAGGCCTGAACAGCGATCATGGCATTCTGATTGATCAGGCGGCGCTGGACCGCCGGGAAACGCCCGGTATTGTATCGGCTCGCCTGACACTGGCAATCTGACTTGAGATAAGACAAAGTACCGCCCAATATCCCTGAAATCTCCAACGGAGTTCCTGCGATGGCAGAAGGCATGGCAACGACTGACAACACCAACAACAGCGCTCGTGAACCATCCCTTGTCCGACTGGACGAAAGCGCCTTTAACGAGGCCAAGTCCATCCTTTATCAGGCCTACCGGCACGAACCCACTTTCCAGTACCTGTTTGACCACCGCAAACCGGGTTACGACAAGCGGGTCCGGGCTACCATCCGCGAGCTGCTCAACCTCTATTTCGAGCTCAACCAGGAATCCGTTGGCGTGATGGCCGACAATACACTGGTGGCCGTCGCGTTCATCGGTGAGCCGGAGCTTCGTTTGAATCTCGCCGAACAGCTCAGCTGGCGCCTGCGCATGATCATGACGGCGGGTTTTGCCTCCACCCGCCGTTACCTGGATTACCACGAAAAGATCCGTGGCATGCTCCCGGGCGAGGGGGGTACCTTTCAGCTGCCCTTGATGGGCGTGCACCCGAAGTATCAGAATCGCGGTTTCGGCAGGCTGCTGCTGTCGGCAGTTGAGAGACTGTGCTCCCAGAACCCGCGCGGCAATGGTCTGGTTCTGGATACCGGCAACAGCCGTTATCTGCCGTTCTATGAGTCGGAGGGCTTTCGGAGCCTTGGCACCATCAGGCTGGGGGACTACGAGGATTTTGTCTTGTTCAGGGATGCGGACGCGCCACCGATGGCTGCCAGTGAATAACCATTTACCTTGAACAGGAGTCTACGTGTCAGAATCCCGGGATTTTGATCTAGTTGTTATCGGCGCCGGTTCCGGCGGTGTTCGTCTGGCCCGCATGTCAGCACAGCGGGGTGCCAGGGTCGCCATTGTTGAATCCCGTTATCTGGGCGGCACCTGCGTCAATGTAGGGTGTGTTCCCAAGAAACTGTTCGTTTACGGGGCCCACGTCGGAGAGGACCTGGAGGATGCTGCGGGCTATGGCTGGCACGTGCCGGCTGACGATGTCCGCTTTGACTGGCCCACCCTGGTAGCCAACAAGAATACTGAAATCGAGCGCCTTAACGGTATCTACCAGCAGTTGCTGGAAGGTGCCGGCGTCACGATTATCCAGGGCACCGCAACGCTGCGTGATCCCAACACCATTGCTGTCGGCGAGCGTGAGCTGACCGCCGATCATATCACCGTTGCTACCGGCAGCTGGCCGGCCATCCCCGATGTGCCTGGCCGCGAACTAATCCTGTCTTCCAATGAGATGTTCTATCTGCCCCAGTTGCCCCGGGAAGCCGTGGTCTGGGGCGGTGGTTACATTGCCGTGGAGTTCGCGGGCATTCTGGCGGGTCTCGGCGTGGAAACCACACTTGTCTACCGGGGTGAACTCTTCCTGCGCGGGTTTGATGACGACGTGCGCCGTTTCATGGTGGGTGAACTCGAGAAAAAAGGTATCCGCCTGCGGTTCAATACCACCATCAATGGGGTTGAAGAATCCGGCATCGGCTATTCCGTCAGCCTGTCCGATGGCAGTGTGATGGATACCGGGCTGGTACTCGCCGCCACCGGGCGTCGCGCTCTTGCCGACGGTATCGGGCTTAAGGCTTTGGGTGTGGAGTTCACAGCATCCGGGCATATCCACGTGGATGAAGGCTTTCGAACCGCAGTACCCTCCATCAGCGCCTTGGGCGATGTTATCGGCACACCACAACTGACACCGGTGGCACTGGCTCAGGCCATGGTGCTGTCCCGTCGCCTGTTTGGCGATGGCGAAGGCGAAATGGACTACCGCAATATTCCCACCGCCGTGTTCTGCCAGCCCAGCATTGGCACCGTTGGTCTGACCGAAGCCGAAGCCAGGGAGGCCGGACACAAGGTGGTGCTTTACCGCTCCGAATTCCGGCCCATGAAACATACCCTCAGCGGACGGGACGAGCGCAGCCTGATGAAGCTGGTGGTGGATGCCGACACCGATCGGGTACTGGGTGCCCACATGGTGGGACCGGATGCCGGTGAGATCATGCAAGGCCTTGGGGTCGCCCTCAAGTGCGGCGCAACCAAGGCAGACTTTGACAGCACTATCGGTATTCATCCGACGTCGGCGGAAGAGTTCGTTACCATGAGAACACCGGCGGCCTGACGCCCGTAACGCTCGGGCCGGTCTTTCCGCTGAAGGTTTGCCAGCCTTTACAGGGGCACCCAACGGCTGAGCACGGCCCGCAACTCATGCTTGCGCACGGGCTTCGCCAGGTAGGCGTTCATGCCGGCTTTCAGGCAGGCGGTCTCCGTGTCCGGCAGGGCGTCGGCGGTCAGAGCGATAATCGGAGTGTGCCGGCGGCTTTCCCGGTTTTCCCAGTCCCGTATCGTCTGTGCGGCGGTAAATCCATCCATGACGGGCATGTGACAGTCCATCAATATCACCGTGTAGTCGCCGTCCTGATCCATCACCGACTCCACTGCCTCCCGTCCGTTGCTGACGGTTTCCGCGTCAAAGCCAAGCCGGTCCAGCAGAGTCCTGGCAACCCGCTGATTGACCGGGTTGTCCTCGACTACCAATGCCCGGGGCGCATGCCGGTTGTTGGCGTCGGCGGGCAGGGAAGTGGTCGCCTTGATATCCGGTACCAGTGAGTCATGACTCTCGTCTGCCTCTGGCGCGAATGCCGGCGGCAGATCAAACGGCACCTCGAAACGGAAGCTGGAGCCTGCACCCGCCTGGCTGTTCAGCCCCACATGTCCGCCCATCAGCTCCACCAGTTTCTGAACCAGGGTCAGGCCTATGCCGGTCCCTTCGGAGGGGCGCGACAGGGTAGAGTCCAGCTGCTCGAAGCTGCGGAATATCCTGGCGAGCTGCTCTGGTGGGATGCCATCGCCACTGTCCTGCACTTCGCAGCTGATAAAGACGCAGTCGTCCGCTTCCTGGTGCCAGTTCATGGTGACCAGCACCTCGCCATCGTCGGAAAACTTGATGGCGTTGTCCAGCAGGCTGGAAAGTACCTGGCGGTATCGCCGCGCATCGCCGGCAACCTCCGGTTTATCCGGCCATGGTCCCGTCAATGAGAGCTTCAGGGCCAGTCCGTGTTGTTCGGCGGCATGGCGGAAGCTGGCAAGACAGTTTTCTGACAGCTCCTTCGGGTTGAACAGGCGGTTTTCCAGCAGCAGCGTGCCCTGGTCCAGCCTCGATACATCCAGAATATCGTTGATCAATGTCAGCAGATCGCCAGTGGATTGCCTTGCCGTGTTCAGATAGTCCGCCTGTCGCTCCGAGAGCGTCTCCTCGGAGACCAGGTCGACCATGGCAAGCACGCCGTTCAGTGGCGTTCGCAGTTCATGGCTCATCAGTGCCAGGAATTCTGATTTTGCCCGGCTGGCAGCCTCGGCCTTGTCCCTGGCGTTCTCGGAGAGAGTCAGGGTCTGGTCGCGGGATTCCTGCAGGTGTGCCAGGTCACGGGCCAGGTGGTTGAGGTTGTCCTCCAGCTCGGCGATTTCCGCCACCCTGGTGCGGGTTGGCCGGGTTTCCCGGTAATTGCGGTGGTTCATTTCAAGAACCCGGTGCGTGAGCGCGCGGATCGGCTCCAGCAGCGTTGCCGACATGCGGTTCACCAACAAAAGGGTCAATACCAGCAAGGATATGCCCACCACACCGGAAGTCAGCAGGATATCCGTCCGGCGCTCTGTCAGCTGCTGCTCGCTGACCGCTACGTCCACCGAACCGACCCGCAAGGCCCCGCCAGATACCCGGAAGTCGGGCTCGAACCACTCGGTACTGCTATCACCTCCCAACTCCACCGGCTGTTGCAGAATATCACTGCTGAAACGATGAATACCGGGGTCCTCATCGGTTTCCCCGGGCCACTGATCGATACCCCTGCGGCCCACGAAGCCCAGTTCGCTCCCGGTAACGTCGGTGATCCTTATCCACTCGAGATTGCTACCGGCCATTGACTGTTGAAGAATCTCGTCAAGCACCCTGCGGTTACCCGACACCACGGCGTACTCCAGGGCGGGCGCCAGATTGTCAGCCAGTCTCTGAGTGGAATCAAACAACTCCTGGCGAGCGTCCGACAGCCGCGCGTTGGTAAAAAACGCCATCAGACCCACGAACATCAGGATGGCGGGAATGGCACCCAGAAGCAGTAACTGAGTGTTCAGGCTGCGTTTACGGGGTGAGTACTTCATTCCGGCGCTTCCGACGACTGTTCCAGCATGCGCTTGACCTCGTCAACGATTTGCTCGCTGTCGGGCAGGGGGATGTTCAGTGATCGCGCTACCTGTCGGTTGATCTCGATACTGAATTCCGTCGGGTAGGAGGCCGCCGGAAGTTTTCCGGTCTGTTCCCATTCGCGGATGTACCTGGCAACCGCTACGGTGTAATCCGACAGCGGCACATAGGATGAAGCCAGCACTCCGGCTCTCACAAAAGCATGGCTCGGCCCGATGACAAGCCGGTTACGGCGATAGGTTGTCAGCAATATGTGCTTGATGTTGCGGGCGTTGTAGATAGCCTCATCCGGCGTGGCCAGCAAAAAGTCGCCAAACCCCAGGGCGCGGTTCAGGGCCGGAATCAGTGCATCTTCACCAGACACCAGGAAAACCCTGGCTTCGATCCCGTAATCGGCGAGCTGAGTGATCAGACGGTCATAGCGACTGGCCTCCTCCGGGCGTGCCAGCAGGGCCATGTGCGAAGCCTGGGGCAGAATCACCCGGCCAATCAGAGCCTGGCGGAGCAGGGGAGGGTCGTAAAAGATCGCGGAAATGGATGCGTCCTCCCCTCCGGAGACACCCTTGAGGAAAGAGCGCCCCACCAGTAACGCAAGCACTGGTCGGTGAGTACCCTGTTCGAGGACCTGATTGAGGGCTTCCTGGCCCAGTGTGATAACCGGCCCGGGCGGACCCTCGAAATTACCCAGCGAGCCAAAAGCGCGGATTTCGGTGTCTTCGCCAAGCCGCTCCTCGAGCAACTCGGTAAAACGGAGATTGAACGTCGGGTTGGCGGAACCCTGAAGATAGACCACGGTGGCATGACCCGGCAGGCTGAATGCCATCAATAGCGCAAGCGCAACACCCTTCAGCTTCTGGTGCCGGCCCGATCCCTGGCGTTTTCGTCTGAAACGGGAAAAACTGCTGCCCATACCCACCCTGGTCATCCTCAGTTGCCTGTGAGGTCAAATACGTCAGAAACGGACGCCGGCCTCCAGGTAAAACTGGTTGCGATCCCTGTAGTTGTTGTCTCGGCTCAACAAGGGGTTATCGTTGAGATAATGCTGAACGATCAACGCGATATCGTAACTAAGGTTAGCGCGGTGAACGGTTTTTGCCACCCGGAAATCGGCCCGTTGGTAGGAGCCGCTGCGGAATTCGTCGGCCACGTACAAGGCTACAGCACTGTTCCAGTCCCTGGGGTACCGCTGGATCCAGGCAAAACTGCCCGAATGCCGGACCGTAAGGCGGCTCTCGAGGCCCAGGATCTCCTGCTGCTTGTCCAGGGGCAACCCATCGTCGGCGGTATACTCGCTGTCCTGATCCAGGTAGCCATAACCAAGCCGCAGACGGGTATCACCCAGGTCCAGCGCTGTCTCCAGCTCGATACCCTGCTGGTCGATGGCAACGCGGTTGCCAAGATCAAAATCCTCCACGTTGATGATCCCTGCCACCAGGTCTCTGAGCTGGTCGCGGAAATAGCGGACTTCCGTGGACAGAATCCCGTTCCCCAGGCGGAACTGGCCGTAATAACTGATTTCACGGCTGGTGATACGCTCTTCTTCCAGGTCTCCCCGGGCTTTCGCATAGTAATCAGACAGGTCGACAGGCGTCTGTGCATCGAATTCCCCATCCAGACGCTGGCCATCGAAGTCATCGTAGATATCAGGGCTGACGTTTTCCGGCGTATAGGCCCAGTCCGCGCGTTGTTCCAGGGCATCGGGGGTACGAACTGCTCTGGAGTAAACGAACCTGACGGTCTGATTCTCGGTAAGGTGGAAGTTGGCGGCCATTCTGGGTGACAGGTAGTCGTCATCAACCAGGGAATTGTCTTCCCAGTTTGCGCCAGCGTTAATGGTCAGCCAGTGTACCGGGGTGTACTCAAGGTTACCGAACACTCTGGCCTGGTAAATACCGCCGTCACCGCCAAAAAACGTCTCCGATTCATAGCCATCTTCCCGGTAACCAATGCCCGATACCAGCCTCACATCCGGGGAGGCGGCCCAGGTATCCTGCAGCTCAAACTCGAGTCGCTGCTGATCCAGATCCTCATTGAGACGGGTGCAAATCGGGGGTTGGCCCGAGACCAGAGGGACGCAGCTGTGCCAGCTTTTTTCGCGATTATAGCGCTGAACGCTGCTCTGGAATTCCAGCAGGTGGTTTTCCACACCTGTGTAGCCATATCTTGCCTGAAGGTAATAATCCCGGACCTCATCATCAGGCTTGCCTTCGATGTTCAGGTCTGCGCCTATTTTCAACGGATCATCCTCATCGGTGCCGTCGGTAATGCCCGCGCGGAGGTCCAGGGAGTGATCAGGCGCCGGCTGGATCACACCATCATAGAAAAACTGGTTGAACTCGTAACCGTTCCTGAAAGGGGCCTCCTGGAGATTACCGTTGGTATCCCGCTTGTACTGGAAATCAAACCCATCCGACTGACGGTTCTGCCAGGCCACCCGCCAGCTGTAGGTATCGTCGGCGCGACCATGATAGGCGGTGTAGTTACGCACGCCATGGTCGCCACCCTGGAAGAACAGACCGCTGCCGGCCGAGTTCTCCGGTGACAGTGTGATAATATTGATGGAAGCCAGAAAGGCATTGTTGCCGTATGCCGCCGAGTTGGGGCCGCGGCTGACCTCGATGCGGTCAATCAGCTCCAGGGGTACCGGCATGGCGTTCCAGTCCACGTCTGCCAGGCTGGGCTGATATCCTGTGCGGCCATCAATCAATACCTGGAGGCGGCGTTGCTCGTAAGCCACGGTGCCGTGATAGCTAACCACGGGCTGGCCACTGCCGACGGAAGCGACGGTCATGCCCGGCACCAGCCGGAAGACATCCGCCAGCGACAGCAGCCCCAGGTCGCGAATGGTTTCGCCGGAAATCACGGTGGTGGTGCCCGGCACCCTGGCCTTGGGCTGGCGCAGGCGTGTCGTGGTCAGAACCTCCGGCAGCGGGTAGCCTGCCTCGTCCGTAAGCCCGGCAGACGGGCCAAGCCAGGGCGGCGGCGACGGTTCCTGGCCCAGTGCCAGGGTTGGCAGGACAAGCGCCAGCACCATTGCCGACAGAGACAGCTTTTCAGGGGTCAGGTCGAAACCACGAACTGTTTTCATGTTGCCGGGCGCCTTCCTGCATTGCTTCAGCGTGGCCTGTTCGCCATGACATTGGTCACAGAAGAACGAAAACACCACGCCCCGTGACTGACAGCAGGGTTATTGTTTTCGATATTGATTCAAGATCAGTGCGGGAATTGGCATGATAACCAAAACCGTGAACATTAACGTATTGTCAGCGACTTTGCAGTAAACACCCCTGCAATGCAAGACTGGCCAGGGTGACCCATTTTATCCACAACAGGCTCACGCCTGATCGCAGGAGTACCTTGATTGATGAATTGCTGGGAGATACTCGGTATCGAACCGACCCGGGACACCACGCGAATTCGCGATGCCTTTGAGCACCAGCGCAGGTTTGCGGGGGGCGATGAGGCCGGACGTCTGCAGGACGCCTATGAACAGGCCATGGCAGAGGCCGGCCATGAGGTCCACGAGCCCCGTCACGAGTCTGCGGCCACCGGGGAACAGATGTCCGATCCCTCCACCTGGCAGTCACAGAGCCGCGCCGCGCCACTGAGTGCCGCCGACCGACAGGTGGTACGGGAAGTGGTCATCCAGGTTAACGCCATGCTCAATGACAGCGCCCGCCTCAATGACGTGGCCATCTGGCGGGCAATCCTGACAGAGCCGCCGGCAGACCAGGAGGCACTCCGCGCGGCCATCGGTGAAGAGCTTGAGCCAAAACTGCGGCCACTGGCCGAAGATGCACAAATGGCGGCCCCGGTCGCCCGTTTCCTGGGCGACTGGTTCGGCTGGTATGGCATGACCGACGCCCTGGAGCGGGAAGGCCATGATGACGACCCCGGCCTGGATGACGCCGGTCGTTTTCAGGGTATCAACTTCCCGGACAGCGAGGGCGCGGATAGTACCAGGCAGGGCGATCAGGAACGCCCCCAGATGACCAACTTCTGGCCGGCGGTCATTGGCTGGATCGTGGGTATCGTCATACTGACCAGCCTGTTTGGCGCCATGACCGGGGGCGGGGGCTGAACCGGCAAGGGTTAGTCCCGTGGCCCGTCAGATCCGGCTTCGATCAGACGCCGGTACCGCCGGGCCAGCATCGCGCCAACAATGACCTGTATCTGGTTGTAGCACATGATCGGCAGCACGATCATGCCGAAGCCCGGGTGTCCGGAAAACAGCACCTTGGCCATGGGCAGACCGGAGGCCAGGCTTTTCTTTGAGCCGCAAAAAACCACCGCCGCTTCATCCTCCAGCCCGAATCCCAGACGTCTTACCAACAGGTGGGCGGCCAGCATGAAGAACCCCAGCAGCAGGAAACACAGCACAATGGTCAGGCCAATGGCGCTGACCGGCAACTGATCCCACAGGCCACTGACCACCGAATGGGAAAATGCCGAGTAGACGATCAGCCAGATAACACACTGGTCGTATCGGGAGGCGAGGTTTTCATGACGCGCCAGAAAGCCCCCCAGCCACGGCCGCATCCCGTGCCCGACGGCAAACGGCAGGAGTAACTGCAGCACGATATCCCGTAACGCCTCCAGCACCGAAAAGTCTCCGCTGCCAGAGGTGCTCACCAGCAGGATCAACAGAAACGGCGTCAGCATCATGCCGAACACATTGGACGCCGCCGCGCTGCAAATGGCCGCCGGCACATTGCCCCGGGCCAGGGCGGTATAGGCGATGGATGACGATACCGCCGACGGCAGCACCCCCAGATAGAGAAACCCCAGCCCCAGATCCGCCGGCATCCATTGTGGTGCGATGCCGCTGAGCCCGTTGATGGGCAGCACGGCCAGGGGAAAGAACACAAAGGTGAAGGCCGTAATCACAATATGCAGGCGCCAGTGGGTAGCGCCATCCACAATCTGCTGACGGGACAAAGCCGCCCCGTGCAGAAAAAACAGCAGCCCGACAGCAATGGTGCCGATGACCGATACCGTTTCCGCCACTTGCCCGCGAACCGGCAGAAAGCTGGCAAGAACAATGGCGCCGAGCAGCAACAGAGTGAAGGGATCCAGCCGCAGCTTCACTGATCGCCACCATTGAGGGTGGTCAGGCTGGGCGCCAGTAGCGAGCGGGCCAGAGTGACGGCCCGGTCAGGATTCTGCTGCCGGATGGCGGCCAGCAGCAGTTCATGGTCCTCCTGGGAGGGTTCCGGCAGATCCGCATCCTTCTCCGTGCGTTCGATGGTTTCAGTCACCGATTGCGCGAAGTACCGGTACATCTCAAGCAGGGCAGGGTTATGGGCCGCCTCAACCAGCGCGTGGTGAAAACGCTCATCATGGTATACCCGCTCCGCCAGGTTATTACCGGCACGGGCACGCTGGTCCAGTGCCTCGGTCATCTGCCGAAGGTCTTCTGCCGTGCGCCGCCGCGCCGCAAAGCCGGCGGCCTCTGCCTCCAGCATGATACGGACTTCCAGCTGGTCTTTCAGGCGTGAGCGCGCCACCCGGCGCAGGGACTCTCCGGGGTCCCGGGTGGAACGCACATAGGTGCCGTCGCCCTGGCGGGTTTCCAGCATACCCACATGCACCAGCACACGGACTGCCTCCCGCACGGTGTTGCGGCTGACCCCCAGGGCTTGCGAGAGCTCCGCCTCCACCGGCAGGCGTTCGCCCACAGGCCAGTGCCCCTGCTGAATGGCTGTCCTGAGACTGTCGATTGCTGTGTCCACCAACGAACCGCGCTTTATACGATGGAGTTCTTTCATGCCAGGGCATCCTTAGATTGGTTGACCAATCATCCTATGACCGGATGTATAAATCAAGACCGGGGAAGTGCCGGGTGCTGAACATGGTCTGCCGGGCATGTGCTTGAAACAACAGCTACAATGTTTACAGATACCCATCCATCACCCGACGGAGATACCTGATCCATGGAAAAACCGATTCACGACCTGTCTGAACTTTTCAAACAACTTGGCCTGCCCGACGATCGTGATTCCATCGAGGAATTCATCGCCACGCACCGTCCCATTCCGGAGGGCACCCTCCTGCCGGATGCGGATTTCTGGAACGAGGGCCAGCAAAAGTTCCTCAGCGAAGAGCTGAGCGACGATGCCGATTGGGCCGAACTGGTAGATACCCTGGACAGCCGGCTGAGATAACCGCACGGCACACTAGAAACGGATCCGTCCGGTCAGAATGTCCCGGAACATCACCCAGTCTCCCATCAGGCTGTACAGGGGATACTTGAAGGTTGCCGGGCGATTCTTCTCGAAAATGAAGTGCCCCAGCCAGGCGAAACCGTACCCGATCACTGGCAGGGCAAGCAGCCAGAGCCAGGCGCCGGTGATCAGCACACCCGCGAGCACGGCCAATACCAGAAGGCTGCCGACGAAGTGCAGGCGCCGACAGTTCCTGTCCCGGTGCTCGTCCAGGTAATAGGGGTAGAATTCAGAAAAGGAATGGAACTGCTGATCCGCCATGATGACCTCTGCCAGAGCTGTTGTTATGTTTATAACAGCAGTTTAATAGAGGCAATCAGTCGCACTCAAGCAAAGCCCGCATCCGGTCGGCGGGGTCAGTAACGGAGCAGGGCAGACCCCCAGGTAAAACCACCCCCGAAGGCTTCCAGCAACACCACTTCATTCTTCTTGATGCGACCATCCCGGACTGCCACATCCAGCGCCAGGGGAATGGATGCCGCCGATGTATTGCCATGCCTGTCCACAGTCACAACCACCTGATCCATGGACATGCTCAGCTTTTTGGCCGCGGCCGAGATGATCCGCAGATTGGCCTGGTGAGGAACCAGCCAGTCCACGTCGGATTTGTTCATGCCGCTGGCTGCCAGGGTTTCATCCACGATGCGGCCCAGGGTATTCACCGCCATCTTGAAGACCTCATTGCCCTTCATCTCGATGAACGCCTTGCCGGCCTTTACCTGCTCGTAGTTGGACGAGATACCACAGGGGACATGCAGCAGGTCCTCGTAGCGCCCGTCAGCGTGAATATGGGTGGACAGTATGCCGGTTTCCTCGCTGGCTTCGAGAATGACCGCACCGGCACCATCACCAAACAGCACGCAGGTTCCCCGGTCTTCCCAGTCGACAATTTTTGAAAACACTTCCGAGCCCACCACCAGCACTTTTTTACTGGCACCGGTACGGACGAATTTCTCGGCGGTAGCCAGGGCATAGACAAAGCCACTGCAGACCGCCTGAATATCAAAGGCGGGGCAACCATGGGCGCCGAGCCGGGCCTGCAGGATGCAGGCGGAACTGGGGAAGATCTTGTCCGGCGTGGAGGTGGCGAACACGATCAGGTCAATATCGGCAGAGGCTATGCCAGCAGCCTCGATAGCACGTAGTGAAGCCTGCTCGGCAAGGTCCACCGCGGTCTGGCCCTCGGCGGCAACATGCCTTTGTGCAATCCCGGTCCGTTCCCTGATCCACTGGTCGGTGGTATCCACCATGGTTTCCAGCTCTTTATTGGTAAGAACCTTTTCGGGCAGGTAGGACCCAGTACCGGTAATTCTGGCGTATGGCATGCGTGACGTTTCCCGGGATTGCAAAATGATGTAAAGCCAATGTTATGGCAGCATCCTACACTGTATCAACGATTCGTGGTTATTAGCGATTTGTCAAAGAAGTCGGAATCTCCCGTTTGTGTGACCAATCTGTGAGACAGGGCATGGATGACCGTCTCCGAACTCCCGGAAGCCGAAAAAAACACCACGCCCCTGACCATGCGCGACGATTTTCCGGAACTGGCCAACCAGGGTGGAGAACCGCTCAGATTCCGGGGTAGCTGACATAACCGGCTACCGGTGGCCCCATAGGCGGCTGCCGGTCAACTTTGCTATGGTCTGACTGTGACGATTCCTCCCACTCACCAACATGATCGAAGGTGTGCCAAGATGAGCGATCCTGCGATTCCGGAAACCATGAAAGCGATGGTTCTCACCGGCCACGGTGAGGTGGACAAACTGGTGTACCGGGATGACTTCGTCACACCCGAACCAGGGCCTGGCGAAGTCCTGGTGAAAGTCACGGCGACTGCCAAGAACAATACCGACCGCAAGGCCCGCGAAGGCCTGTACCCGACAAAGGACAAAGGCGATGTCACGTCATTTGCCATGGGCGGAGAGCCAACGCTGACGTTTCCCCGCATCCAGGGTGCCGACATTGTTGGCCGTGTGGTTGCGACAGGTGAGGGCGTGGATGAGGCCCGCATCGGCGAGCGCGGATTGCTGGATTTCAACCTTTACCCCGATGACCGGCGGGACATCAACCTGTCCCCTGATTACTACGGCCATGGCGCCGACGGTGGCTTCGCCGAATACGTTGCCGTGCCTTCCGATCAGTTTCACCACGTGCCCAACCCGGACCTCGCCGATGCGGAACTGGCGGCCATGGGCATGTGCTCCTACCAGACCGCCTATCACATGATGACATCGGCCCGCATCAAGGCGGGTGAACGTGTGCTGGTGACCGGGGCCAGCGGTGGCGTCGGCACAGCCCTGATTCAGCTTTGCCGTATTGTGGGCGCCATACCTTACGCCTTGAGCCAGCGGAGCAAAGCGGACGCCCTGAAAGCTCTGGGAGCTGAAGCGGTACTGGACCGTTCCGACATGGATCAGTTCGAGGAACGGGTAAAAGCGGCTACCGGCGGAGCCCCGATCGATGCCGTTATGGATCTGGCCGGTGGCGAGATGACCGACCGTTTCATCGACACCATGATTTTCGACATGAAATCCCGCGGCGACTATCCCAGGCTCAGCATCGCAGGGGCCAGTGCTGGCAATCTGTCAGAGATCATGTGGACGCGAATCTACCTCTACCAGGTCCAGATATTCGGCGTTTCTCACGGTACTCGCGAAGAGGCGGAGCAGCTTGTCGAGTGGATCCGCAATGGCCAGCTCAAACCGGTGCTTCATGGGGCGTTCAGGCTGTCTGACCTGCATAGCGCGGAGCACTACTTCGTCAATCGTGGCAGCGGCTACCTGGGCAAAATCGTGATCGTGCCGGATTCAGAGTGGGCTGAGCATGGGCAGCCGTTTGAACGGACGCCCTGATTGACCGGAAGCGTTGTCAACGCCGGAGAACCGCGTTTGACGTCACCCCAAGACCCCTGCGCAGGCTGTAGTTATTATGGGCGCATTTAAAACAGGTTTGGCGCAGGGCTGGCATCGTGTTACCCGAAGAATGTCACCGCCGGTCTTTATCGGGTCGGCGCTCTGTGTCATCGCTTTCTGTATTTTTGGCGGACTTTTCACCGCAACGGCGAGCGGTGCCTTTTCCGGCCTGCAACAATCGATCTCCAGCACCTTCAGCTGGTATTACGCCCTGATTGTCACCCTGTTTGTCATCTTTGCCTTCTGGCTGATGGCCAGCCCCTATGGCCGGCTGCGGCTGGGGCCGCCGGATTCACGACCTGAATTCAGCTACCGGGCATGGTTTGCCATGTTGTTCAGTGCCGGAATGGGCACCGGCCTTGTGTTCTGGGGCGTGGCCGAGCCGTTGTATCACCATGCCAACCCGCTGTTCGCACAGGGCGGTACGCCGGAGGCGGCCAAGGAGGCCATGCGCTACACGTTTTTCCATTGGGGCCTGCACCCCTGGGCAATCTATATTCTGTTCGGTGCCTCGATTGCCTATTTTCATTTCCGCCACGACCTTCCACTTGCCCCGAGGTCCATTCTTCACCCTTTGATCGGGCGTCATATCGAGGGACCGATCGGTCACGGTGTCGACATCCTGTGCACAGTGGGAACCCTTCTGGGTGTGTCCACCTCTCTGGGACTGGGCGCCATGCAGATCAACAGCGGCCTTGCCCAGTATATGGATATACCCCTGCAGACCAACGTACAGGTGGGCATTATCGCCCTGATCACGCTGATCGCCACGATATCGGTTGTTTCTGGCATCAAGGCGGGTATTCGCCGGCTGAGCCTTATCAACCTGTCCCTGGCGTTCGGCCTGATGGTGTTCGTTTTCCTTGCCGGTCAAAGCATCTACATTCTGGAAACCCTGGTGGGGTCGCTTGGCATCTATATCCAGAAATTGCCCGAGATGAGCCTATGGGTGGAATACACCAGAAATACCGACTGGCAAGCGACCTGGACCATGTTCTACTGGGGCTGGTGGATATCCTGGTCACCGTTTGTGGGGGTTTTCGTGGCCCGTATTTCCCGGGGCCGCACGCTTCGTGAGTTTGTGCTTTCAGTGATGCTGGTCCCGACACTGGTCACGTTTGTCTGGCTGTCGGTCTTTGGCGGCTCGGCGCTGCATATTGAACTTTTCGGTGCCGGTGGGCTGAACCAGATCGTTCAGGAGGATGTATCGCTGTCACTGCATGCTTTGCTGAGTGAGCTGCCGCTGGCAGGCCTGACCATGATGTGGGCCACTCTGGTTATTGTGATTTTTTTCATTACCTCCTCGGACTCCGGGTCACTGGTGGACGACATGGTCACCTCCGGCGGACATCCGGACCCGCCACGTGCTCAGCGCGTGTTCTGGGCCGTCTCCGAAGGCTCCGTTGCCGCAACCCTGCTGATCGTTGGCGGCCTGCGAGCCATTCAGGATGCATCGATATCCCTTGGTTTCTTCATGTCCTTTCTGCTGGTCGCGATCTGTCTGAGCTTCTACAGGGCATTGAGCTCGGAACGCCATATGACCAAGCCCGGCAGCCATGGGGAGTTCCGTGTCGCTCCCTGGAGCAGGCAGGCCCGGCACAGGATGGTCAGGAGCGAATCCTGAAACACTCCCTGGCATGAAACGGCAGACACGGCCCGGCTTTCTGAACAAGGCACGCCGTCGCTGCGGTGCTGAAAGCCCCGGGTCTTGTGGATCTGCTCAGGCAATCTGAACGTATCGTCCCGAACTGTGACATATCCCTGATTGCGACTAAGCTGAAAATCTGAGCCGCCATCAGTCCCGGCCTCCAGAACAAATGACGATGGGAGAGATCAATGATCAAGCTGACCATAAACGGAGAACAGCACGAGCTGGATATTCCCGATAACATGCCCCTGCTTTGGGCCATTCGAGACATCGTCGGCATGAAAGGCACCAAGTTCGGCTGCGGGATCGGCCAGTGCGGTGCCTGTACCGTGCATATGGATGGTGTGGCCACAAGGTCCTGTTCGACACCGGTGTCTGCCGTCCAGGGTGAAATCACCACCATTGAGGCCATGGCCGACGACCCCGTGGGTCAGAAAGTCCAGCAGGCCTGGCTGGACCTGGGGGTCGCTCAGTGCGGCTACTGCCAGGGCGGCCAGATCATGAACGCCACGGCGCTGCTGAAGAAAACGCCGGCCCCGGAAACCGGGGAAATTGTCGATGCCATGGAAGGCAACCTGTGTCGGTGTGGTACCTACAATCGCATTCTGGCGGCCATTGAACGGGCTGCGGACCAGAAGGAGGCCAACTCATGAGCCGATCAGATAACCTGATGCTTGCCAACGTCAGCCGTCGTGGCCTTCTGAAAGGCCTCGCCGGGGGCTCGGCGCTCATGCTGGCCGCTCGCTGGGATCTGGGCCTGGCCAATGAAAAGGCCCAGTTCGGTGCCGGCGCCATGCCCGGTGGCTGGGTGGACAACCCGAATGTGTTTATCAACATTGGTTCCGACGGCCTGGTTACCATCGTCAACAACCGTGCCGAGATGGGGCAGGGTATCCGCACCAGTCTGGTCATGGTGGCCGCCGATGAACTGGGCGCGGACTGGGATCAGGTCCGGGTGCAGCAGGCGGATGCGAACCAGGAGAAATACGGCAACCAGAATACCGATGGTTCGCGCAGCATGCGCCACTGGTATGACCCCATGCGCCGTGCAGCCGCGGCTGCCAGGCTGATGCTCGAGCAGGCCGCCGCTGATGAATGGGATGTACCGGTGCATGAGGTGCGGGCCGAGGTTCATAAGGTGGTGCATCCGGCCACAGGCCGGGAAGCCGGCTTCGGAGAGCTGGCAAAGGCCGCAAGGGAGCTGGACGTTCCCGGCCGGGATGCGCTGGTTCTTAAATCCGACAGCGAACTGCGCTTCATCGGCAAGGAATCCGGCCTGATCAACGGCGAACTGAAATCCGCCCATCCAAAGGCCATCGATGGTGAGGACATTGTGTCCGGCAAGGCGATATTCGGCGCCGATATCGATCTGGAGGATACCCTCTACGCGGTCGTGGCCCGTCCACCGGTCTATGGCGCCAAAGTAAAAAGTGTCGATGACAGCGACGCGCTGAAAGTCTCCGGCGTAAAGAAGGTGATCCGCATCGAAGGCACGGGCCAGCCGGCAGCCTTCAGCCCGCTGGGTGGCGTTGCCGTGGTGGCGACCAACACCTGGGCCGCCATGGAGGGCCGCAGAGCCCTGAAGATTGACTGGGACAATGGCCCGGCGGGTGATAATGCCAGCTATACCACCGAGGCCTACCGGCAGTCCCTGGAAAAGGCGGCGCAATCCCCCGGCAAGGTCGTCCGCCAGAAGGGCGATGCCGAGGCTGCATTGAAAGAGGCCGACCAGCGGGTCTCTGCAACCTATTACATGCCCCACATGGCGCAATCCCCCATGGAGCCGCCTGTGGCGGTGGTACGGATCAGGGGCGGCAAGGCCGAAGCCTGGGCACCGGTCCAGAACCCCAGGGCCACCCGCGAGGGTATCGCCGGCCTGCTGGAGATGGATCTGGAAAACGTCACGGTTCACCAGACCCTGCTTGGCGGCGGCTTCGGGCGCAAGTCGAAGCCGGATTTTGTGACCGAGGCGGCGCACGTAGCGAAAGAGTTCGAGGGGCAACCCATCAAACTGCAGTGGTCCCGTGAGGATGACATCCAGCACGCCTATTTCCACGCGGTGTCCGTCGACCACCTGGAAGCCGGCCTCGATGCCGATGGCAAGGCGACCAGCTGGCGCCACCGGACGCTGTCGCCCAGCATCGCCTCGCTCTTTGCCCCGGACCCCAAACACAAAGGGGAGTTCGAGCTGGGCATGGGCTTCAATACCATGCCGTTCAGCATTCCCGCTATCCGGCTGGAAAATCCACCCGCCCCGGCCCATGTGCGCATCGGCTGGTTCCGCTCGGTCTACAACCTGCCCCACGCCTGGGCGATCCAGAGCTTTGCCCATGAAATGTCCGTGGCAGCGGGCAAGGACCACCGGGACTATGTGCTGGATTTGCTTGGATCCGACCGGGAAGTTCACAACCTGACCGTCGGCGATGGCTGGAACTACGGCGAGGACCCGGACCTGTACCCCATCGATGTGGCTCGCATGCGGCGTGTTATTGAGCGCGCCACCGAGGAAGCCGGCTGGGGTCGCGAGACAGGGAAGGGGCGTGGCCTGGGCCTGGCCTTCCACCACAGCTTTGTCTCCTACACCGCCATTGTGTTCGACGTGGAAGTGGACGACGACGGTGAACTGACCATTCACCGGGCAGACATTGCCTTCGACTGCGGGCCCCAGGCCAACCCGGAGCGAATCCGCTCACAGATCGAGGGTGCCTGCGTGATGGGCATTGGCATTGCCCTGCAAAGCGAGGTGACCTTCAAGGATGGCGTTGCCCAGCAGGATAACTTCGACAGCTACCTGATTCCGCGAATGCCGGATGCGCCGGAAGTGGTCCGGGTACACCTGATCGACAACCCGGATGATGCCATGGGCGGAGTCGGTGAGCCCGGCCTGCCACCTGTGGCTCCGGCGTTGTGCAATGCGATCCATGCCGCTACCGGGAAACGTATACGTCGCCTGCCCGTCGGTGATCAGCTGAGGGGATAATCAGATGCCGAAAGCATGGTATCTTTGGGCAAGAATCCTTTATCGACGACGATCGCAACACTGACACCAGCGAGTAGATTTTATGAATGTAATTATCATCGGGGCGGGCATCATGGGAACCACCTTTGCCACGCTGGCGAAAGAGCTGGCGCCCGATCTGAATATCACCATTCTGGAGAGACTGGACAGAGCCGGGGCCGGGAACTCATGGGCATTCAACAACGCCGGTACGGGGCATGAAGCCAACTGTGAGCTGAACTACACCCCGGTGGATGAAGAAGTTATTTCAGTTGAAAAGGCCCTGAAGATCCATGCCCAGTTCAATGTGGCCAAGCAGTTCTGGGCTCACCTGATCGAAACGGGTGCTATCAACGACCCCGGCACGTTCATCAACCAGACCAGGCATTGCACCATTGTTTCCGAATCGGCCATTGAGCTGCTGAAATTGCGATTCCGGGAAATGTCGGCTCATCACTTTTTCGAGCACATGCGTTATTCGGAAGACTTCGATGAAATCAAGGACTGGATTCCGTATACCATGGAAGGGCGCCCCCGCCACGAAAAAATGGCCGCTACCGTCATTGAAACAGGCACGGACGTCAATTTTGGTGCCTTGACCGAGCAACTGGCGGCCCACGCAGAAGGGCTGGGCGTCAATATTGAATACGGCACCCATGTGAAGCGGGTCCACCGCAGTGGTGCCGGAAGCTGGCTGATCGAAGCAGAGAAAAACGGAGAGCCGCTTCAGCACAAGGCAGATGTGCTCTTCGTCGGCGCCGGTGGCGGTGCCTTCCCATTGCTGAAAAGAAGCCACTTGCCGTTCCGCAACCGTTTCGCAGGTTTCCCTGTGGGCGGTCGATTCCTGCAGGCCCCGATCAGCGAGGAGCAGGCCAGGGATTACCGGGCGAAAACCTATGGCAAAGCGGCGGTTGGCGCGCCACCCATGTCTGTTCCGCACCTGGATTTGCGGGTGGTGGATGGCAAGCATTACCTGTTGTTTGGTCCTTTCGCGTCGTTCAAGCCAGTTCTTGAAAAAGGTCGGGGCTTTTTCGATTACCTCAGCTCGATTCGTCTGCACGATATCCCCGGCTTGCTGAGTGTGGCTTTTGAGCATTTCCCGCTGGTGAAGTATCTGGTTTCAGAGACCTTCAAGGGCGAAAAGAGCATGTTTGAAGAGCTGGACAGCTTTGCTCCGGGCCTGAGTACAAAGTTCGACTGGAAACCGGTGGAAGCCGGCCAGCGTGTGCAAATCATCAAGGACGGGGATTTGCAGATGGGCACGGAAATCCTGGTATCCGAAGACAAGACCTACGGCACTTTGCTCGGCGCATCGCCGGGGGCGTCGGTTTCCCCCGAGGTCATGTTGCGTTGCCTCGAGCAATTGCTGCCGACCGTTTTCTCCAGCGAGGAAGCCGAGAAAAGGAAGAAAGAGATTTTCCCCGAAGACAATCTGGAGACATTGATCAATAATCCTGACCGATATCGGGAGATTCGCGATGCTGTCAACCAGCGGCTGGGGATAACCCGGTCCGGGGCGTAGGGATCACACCGGTCACGCGTGGCGGGTCGATTGGCTGGCAATCAGCCAGTCATCGAACGGCTCACAGCGCGCCTTGAGGAAGGGCTATGGCAGGGTATTTGCGGGTATCGGTTGGGCAGCACTCGGATGCTGGTGCCAAACCTTCCAATCAGGATTTCCATGGGGTCCGTATTCCCGGATCAGCGGAACTTGAGTCCAAGGGCGTGGCCATGGCACTGGCCGACGGAATCAGCTCAAGTGATGTCGGCCATATCGCCAGTGAGACGGCCGTCAAGAGTTTTCTCCAGGACTACTACTGCACGTCTGCCGCCTGGTCCGTGAAGAAATCCGCGGACCGGGTGATCAATGCCACAAATGCCTGGCTGACTTCCCATACCAACAATAGCTGGGCTCGCTACGATAAAGACCGCGGATACGTCTGCACCTTCACCGGACTGGTCATCAAATCCACCAGGGCTCACTTTTTTCATATCGGCGACTCGCGGGCCTATCAGGTTCACGGCCGCACTCTCGAGCAGCTTACTCGCGATCATCGCCACTGGATTTCGCCTGAAAAGAGCTACCTTGGCCGGGCGCTCGGGGTGAATGACCTGGTCGAAATCGACTATCACACACAGGCGGTGGACGCGGAAGACACCTTTGTGCTGGTAACGGACGGCATCTATGAAGCGCTGAGCCCCACTGACATTGCTGCGGCCATTGCGGATAACCCGGAGGACCTGGACGAAGCCGCACGTACCATTGTCAAAGCGGCCTACGATCAGGGCAGCGACGACAACCTGACCGTGCAGATTCTGCGCGTCGATCAGATTCCCCAGCCCAAACTCCATGAGCTCCAGCAACACGCGACGGAGCTGCCTTTCCCGCCGACGCTCGGTGCACGCAGCCTGATAGACGGTTTCGAGATAGTCCGCGAACTGCACATGAGCAGCCGCAGCTACGTTTATCTTGCCGTGGATACGGCGACTGGCAGGCCTGTTGTCCTCAAGGTGCCGGCGATTGATGTGCGGGAAGATCCGGTCGCCCTGGAGCAGTTTCTGGCCGAGGAATGGGTTGCGCGACGTGTCGACAGTCCCTACGTGCTGCAGCCCTACGAGCGCTCACACTCCCAGAATTACCTTTATGTCGTCACTGAATATATTGAAGGCCAGACCCTGACCCAGTGGATGCGGGACAACCCTGGCGCCGATTTCAACAAAGTCAGGGCGCTCGTGGAGCAGATAGGCAAAGCTCTGCGCGCCTTTCACCGGCAGGACATGATCCACCAGGACGTGCGGCCGGCAAACGTCATGGTCGACAGTGTCGGGACTGCCAAACTGATCGACTTCGGTGCTGTCCAGGTTGCAGGATTAAGCGAGGGCAGGGGGTCCGACAATGAGCCCATTCTGGGCACGCAGCAATACTCGGCGCCGGAGTACTTCATGGGTGAGGGGGGCTCTGTCCGGTCAGATGTTTTTTCCCTCGGTGTGATCACCTACCAGATGCTCACCGGGCGCCTGCCATACGGCCCCGAGGCCGCCCAGGTTCGCAGCCGCGCCGGGCTCAACCGCCTCAAGTACGAACCGGTTTACCACTACAATCGCAGCTGTCCCGCGTGGATCGACGGAGCGTTACGCAAGGCTCTGCACCCTCACCCCGATCGGCGTTACGCCGAGGTTTCGGAATTTATCCACGACCTTTACCATCCCAGGCGCGAGTTCGTGAATGCTGTCCGGCCGCCGTTGATTGAGCGCAACCCGGAAGCCCTCTGGAAGGGGGTCTCGCTGGTGCTTGCGATACTTTTGGCGGGCCAGCTGATCTTGCTCTACCTGTAGCGGACAATGAAATTTTTACTATTTTCGTGCCCATAAAAAACCGGTGCCGGGATCTGACCCGGCACCGGTTTGATTACATGGTTTCGACCGTGTTCAGGAGAAGGTTTTCTTCGCCTGGGTTCTGACGTGGGTTGTGTACAGCACCAGACCAACCAGGGTCAGACCCCCTACCAGGTTACCCAGAACAGTCGGGATTTCATTCCACATTATGTACTGGTACAGGGAGAATTCCGCCCCCATCATCAGCCCGATCGGAAACAGGAACATGTTCACCACGGAATGCTCAAAGCCCAGATAGAAGAACACGATGATAGGCATCCACATGGCCATGATCTTGCCCGAGACGTGCGTGGATATGGTGGCACCAACCACGCCCATGGAAACCATCCAGTTACAGAACACGCCGCGCAGGAAAAGCACCAGCCAACCGGCCGCGCCGGCCTCCTGATAACCCACTGTCCGACTCTCGCCAACTTCCATCATTTTCTGGCCTACGGCACTGATCACCTCAGTGCCGCCCATGGAAAAGTTCAGGTAACCGAAAATCGCGATAAACAGCGCACCACCCAGGTTACCGAGCCCAACAAGGCCCCAGCACTTCAGCATTCGTGGCAGGGTTACCCCGGGCCGCTTGTCCAGCCAGGCGATCGGCACAAGCATGAAAACCCCGGTGAGCAGGTCGTACCCCATGAGATAGAGCATGCAGAAACCGACCGGAAACAGCAGTGCGCCCAAGAGAAAAGAACCGGTCTGAACCGCTATGGTGATGGCGAAGATGACCGCCAGAGCCAGCGTGGCCCCGGCCATGAACGCGCGAATGAGGGTATCCCGCGTTCCCATGTAGATTTTGGCTTCGCCGGCATCCACCAGCTTGGTAACAAACTCGTTGGGTTGAAGATAAGACATATCCGCAGTCCTTTATGAAGTAAAAAAACGAACGCTATTGGCCAGACGCTGATGTTGTTTTGGCAATTCTTAAGCGGTGCTGGAGAGTCATTTAAGGGGGTGTCCGGGGTGCAGTCCCCGCGGGCCCCTTACCATCGCCTGTAGGGAAGGAACTTGCCGTCCATGGTGATCACCACTCGATCGCCCTTGGGGTCTTCTACCTTTTTCACGTACATTTTGTAGTCAATGGCGCTCATGATGCCGTCGCCGAATTTTTCGTGGATAAGCGCTTTCACGCTGGGGCCGTAGATCATGGTCGCTTCGTAGAGGCGATAAATGAGGGGATCCTGGGGTACACTGTCGCCCCAGTGCTTGGAGGGGCAGGTTTGCAATGTGGACGCGATGTCCGCATCCAGGTCAAGCACCTTGCACAGCGCCCTGGCCTGATCCGCAAGCATGGTGTTCATGCCAAAGCAACAGGATGTGGTCCACACCGGGGACATGCCGACGGCTTCGGCAATCTGCTCCCAGGTCATTCCTTTCTCGTTTTTCGCTGTGAGAATGGTGGCCGTCATCATTTCATGATTCATATCCAACCCTCAGTCTGTTGTGCTCGATTGTGGTGCTTGCGCACCATTTCGAGGCCTCACAGGGGAAAATAATCGTGCATACCCGCTAATGACCTCTTACTGTCAAAGCAGTGCAGGTGCCGTGCCAGACACGAAACTACATAGCCCGACATTCAAGCGTGAGCCTGGACAGGACGCTGACGGTTCCGGTTGCCGAGGGAACTTCAGCCAGCGTAAATCGTGCTGTGGGATTGATGGTCAGTCAGGACCGTTCGCGCTCAACCCGTTCCAGGAAAACCCGGATTGCCTCGAAGGCCTCGTTGGCCTCCGGCAGCAAGGGCGTGAACAGGTGCCAGACATGAACCATGTCTGGCCAGGTCTGCAGCTCCACCGTGGAGCCGGCCTGACGAGCCTTCTCCGCATAGCGGCGTGCGTTATCCAGCAGAATTTCAGCTTCACTGACCTGAATCAGGGTAGGGGGAAGGTTATGCAGCGGGCCCCTCAGGGGGGATGCCACCGGGTTGGTGGGCAGTACCCGTAGGCCCGCCAGAGTGCCCCACCAGAGCAGGGGCGAGGGTATTTTTGACAGCCTGGTCACAGTGGGCCCCAGCATCGGGTCAGACTCGATATTGTCCCGGCTGCCCAGCCCCGTGATCATCAGTTCCGTGGACGGGGAGAGCGCCACCGCTGCATCCGGCGCCGGCAGTTGCTGATCCCGTATCCAGGCCAGCAGGCTCAGGGTGTGGCTGCCCCCGGAGGAGTCGCCGGCCACCACCATGAATCGGGCGGGGGCCGGCCCATCGGGGCCGTTCTCCAGCAACCAGCGATAACCCCGGCGGCAATCGGAAACCCCGCTCATGAAAGTGTGCTCAGGCATCAGACGGTAATCGATAGCGAAAACACAGGCCCGCGCCATCACTGACAGGCGGTCAGTGATGGCACGATGGCTTTTCGGGCTGCCGGCGACCCAGGAGCCCCCGTGGATATACAGAATCCTGCGCTCGGGCAGGGCGCCCGGGGCGATCACCCATTCACCTGCCGGCGACGAACCCTTCGAGGGACGAAACTCGGATACCAGGTCCAGGCCATCACTCATGCTGTCCATATAGTCGCGCAGGGCCCTGACCCGGGCCTTGCCTCGTAGTCCTTCGGTGACTCCATGCATGGCTTCGATGCTCTCCAGAACCTGCTGACGGGGATTGTCCGGCGAATACGCCGGCGGCGTGGAACGTCTACGGCGGGAATGGTCACTGCGCCGCCGGAGCAGGAACACCGCCGCAGCCAGAGCCAGCACAAAAAATATCAGCCACATCATGGCAAGCCACAGCGTACCCAACCAGATCATGCTTGCCCCTCAGGCGTCAGTGCCGGAATATCCGCGGGTTCGATCGCAACATTGACATCATCCGGAGCACTGTAGCAATTTTCGTTAATACCCACACGGGCCCGACTGACAACCACGGATGTCAGTCAGCCGGATTCCGTGACCAGCCAGTTCGGGAGGATGCCGTGTGGTTCCCGGCGACAAACTGAAACGCCTTTTCCGTGGCGCCCCTGGAACAATCCATTCATACTCTGTAGCCAAAACCCTGAAAACTGTCTATGTTAATCTCAGGTAATCAATTGGATCTTTTAGAAGGCGAATTCAATGTCTGGGTGGTTCACCAGGAACAAAGCGAAAACGGAAAATAACGAGCGAATTCAGAACACTCCTGAAGAAGTCTCACCATCGGACCGGATCCGGCGTCTGGAGGAGTTTCTGACTGAAGTATCGGAGCCGTTCGTCACACTGGATTCCGATGACAACGTCGTATTAGTGAATGCACCCATGAAAAAGCGCTTCGGCGCGGGCATCGACTCGGTTTCCGGCCGGCCAGTTGCCTCAGTGTTTGGTGCCGATCTTGCCGGGCAGCTGGTTACCGAAGGCGATCACTCCCTGACAGACAAGCAGGGGCGGGAGTGGCCATGTCGGGTGACCCAGCTTCTGAGCAAACTTGACGGTCAGTCTTTCCGCACACTGATCCTGCATGATCTGTCCGGTCGTCCCACGCCTGATCCCGAAGACGAACTATTGGCTGCCGCTGCCCGGGTCACCTCGAATGCCGTTGTTATCACAGACCCCGACGGCAATGCCGTTTACGTAAACCGGGGATTCGAGGACCTGGCAGGATACACCCTCGAGGAAGTGAAAGGCACCAAACCGGGTGACCGTCTCCAGGGGGCGGATACCAGTGAGGAAACCAGACGCCGGATTCGCCAACAGCTGAATGCACGGCAACCTTTCTACGACGAAATCCTCAACTACCACAGGAATGGGGATCCGTACTGGATTTCTCTCGCCATCAATCCGATTTTCAACAAAGCTGGAAAGCTGACCAATTTCGTTGCGCTGGAAGCTGATGTAACCGAAACGAAAGAGAACGGCCTTGCCAATGCCCGCAGATTCGAAGCGATTGGCCGAACTGCGGCGATTGCGGAATGGGATACCAATGGCAAACTGATTTCAGCCAATCACTACCTGGTCGAACGGCTTGGATTCGATAGTGAACAGGATTTGCTGAAAGGTCAGATGACGCTTCCCCAGATTACCAGCGCTGACAACTTCAAGCAGATTCTCGCAGGTCAGGACCAGAAGAACGTGGTAAGGATGGAAACCAAAACACAGGGAGAGCCTGTCTGGTTTGAGCTGTCATCCTGCGCCATCCGGAACTTTGCCAATGAAGTTCGCCTGGTTGTTTCGTTCGGTGTCGATATCACCGACAAACGGCTGGCCGCGCAGGTGACCGACGAGGAAATGAGCCAGGTTCTGGCATCCGGTAAGGAAATCAGCAACATCATCAAGGTTATCAACGCGATCGCCGACCAGACCAATCTACTGGCTTTGAATGCCGCCATTGAGGCAGCAAGGGCCGGTGATTCAGGCAGGGGCTTTGCGGTAGTTGCCGATGAAGTTCGTAAACTGGCCCAGCGTTCCAGTGATTCTGCCGGCGAGATCAGTGAACTGGTTGCGGCTACCAACCAGCGTATAGAACGCCTGTCTGAATCTCTCAAACATTTAAACGACTGATGATTATTGCCAGCCAGAATGCGCCCTGGTGTGGACGACTACAGAAACCTCTGAACTGGCAATACCTAAAAATCAATATCTTAGATTGGTATTTTCGCGCAAAGTGCTAAGCCAGCTAACGTAGATTCGAGAATAGAAGGCCGATTCGATTCTCCACGCAAAGTGCCAAATTCGTCGTACACGCTGTGACGTCTCTCATCAACCTGATGATCAGGGGGCGGCTGGAGCCAGTGAGTGTGAGGTTCCGGGGATAGAAGTTAAGCGTTTATTCCATTACCTTAAAACGACCACATAAAGCACCAAACTGCGACTTATACCAGAATTCGGCTGAAGGATAATCAGAGATGAACCGATCACAGTTTCTCCAGGATTTGATCAAGCAACTCTCGCCAACACTGGACTCGACGACCTATGTCTACTGCACAGTGCCGCACGCAAAGTATGGCGAGCTGGAACACCTGAAACCCATCGTCAGCATTGCCGAACTGGAGGGTCTTACCCTGGTCATTCCCCTGGAGCAAGCCAAAGCTGAGGGCCTGGACTACTACAGGGTCTTCCGCCGCATCACTCTGGAAGGCCACTCCAGTCTTGAAGCCCTGGGGCTCACATCCGTGGTGACAAGCCAGCTTGCCGAGCGTGGTATTACCACCAATGTCATCGCGGGGTTTTATCACGACCACATGTTCGTACCCAGTGACCGGATTGATGAGGCCATGGAAGCGGTGAAGGAACTTGCCAGCAATCCCACTGGTTAAGACGGCCACAGTAAGTACTGAACCCCATTAAACTCGTGGTTTCATCTCCTGATAAAAAAGGACCCCGGCAATGGCCATCGATATCCTGGTAGCCGGACGTTTGCCACCCAATGTCCTCCCCCAGCTGGAAGACCGGTTTCGGCTTCATACGCTGCCAAGAGATGACGATGAGGCCGATGCGATGTTGCAGGAAGTGGGGGGATCCATCCGGGGGTTGCTGACCAATGCCGCCCAGGGGGCGCCGGAAGCCTTACTGGCGGCGCTGCCGAACCTGGAGATTATCTCCTCGTCCGGCGTGGGTACTGATGCGCTCAATGTGGAGATTGCCGAGGGCAGGGGGATCCGGGTTGAAACGACGCCCGGGGTGCTGACCGACGATGTGGCGGACGGCGCCATTGCCCTGATGCTGGCAACCACACGACGACTGATGCAGGCTGAACGCAATGTCCGCGCCGGTCGCTGGCTTAAGGACCTGCCCCTGGGTAACCGGATGACGGGCAAGCGTCTTGGTATCCTGGGCCTGGGCAAGATCGGGCAGGCGCTCGCCCGGCGTGCTGTCGCATTTGATATGCCCATTGCCTACCATCAGCGCAACCGCAACCCGGAAGTTCCCTATACCTATCATGATTCGGTGGTCTCACTGGCCGAGGCCAGCGACTTTCTGGTAGTCATCGTCCCCGGTGGCCCCGCCACGGAAAACATGGTGGACGCGCAGGTGCTGGATGCCCTGGGGCCGGAGGGTATTCTGATCAATGTGGGCCGAGGCAGCACCGTCGACCAGTGCGAACTGATCCGTGCCCTGCAACAGGGCCGCATCCGGGCGGCGGGGCTCGACGTTCTGGCAGATGAGCCTCACGTGCCGGAAGCCTTGCTGGAACTGGACAATGTCGTGCTGACCCCACACTACGCCAGCGGCACCATCGAGACCCGGCTGGCCATGGGGCAACGGGTGGCGGATAACCTTCTGGAGTATTTTGGGGCTGAGTGACGGGTGGGTCCATCAGGCGACGCTCATGTAAAATCAGTTAGTTGGCTCCGAAACTTCATGTAAAGAACTAGTTTGGTCGTACAACATGGAAAAACCCAATAGCTGAGCTGCCTGGAAAGCCCAGTTTTCCGGGTGCAGCTGGTGATACTGCTCTTTCACCTTCCTCTGACCCTTTAAAGCTTAGGCCAGAGCCGGGAAATCGTCATGCATGGTCAGGGGGGCGGTGTTTTCACGGGCCGCCAGGAATTCGGGCCGTGCGGAATTGGCGGCATAGGGCTCTTTCAGCCGGTTGTCGACACTGTTGTAGACAAAGAACAGATTGGCCCTGGGCCAGGGTGAGATATTGCTGTTCGATGCGTGCAGAGTGTTGCTCTCGAACAGCATCAGCGACCCTGCCGGCCCCTTGGGCGCCTGAATGCCGCCGCGATTCGCCATAATGCCGAGTGCTTTCCGATCTGGCACCCCAAGCCGTTGGGACTTGAGGGATTGCTGCCAGTTGAGATCCGGCGTTTCTCCCACACACGGGATGAAGTAGTGATGGGAGCCGGGAATCAGCATCAGCGGTCCATTGAACTCATTGTTGTCCGTGAGCATCAGCGAGGCACTGACCGCCCGCATGCGGGGCATGCCATCCTCGCTGTGCCAGGTCTCGAAGTCCGAGTGCCAGTAAAACCCGTTGCCTTCGAACCCGAGCTTGTCGTTAATCCGCGATTGATGGATGTAGACCTCACTGCCGAGTAGTTGTTGGACCATGCCCAGGATACGGGGGTCCCTGGTCAGGCGGCTGAAGTGTTCGGAAAGCTCATGCATGGCGAACACCGAGCGGATATCACCGGTGGTGGGGTCCTGGATGACCTGGTCCGATGCCAGCATTTCCTTGTCCTGCGCCATCTCGCGAAGTTCCTCGAAGAATGGCGCCATTCGCTCCTGATTAAAGAATCCTTTAAACCACAGGAAACCATCCCGCTCGTATTTTGATAACGCCACTTCATCCAGCGGCCCGTGCCACCGGTATTTGTTACCCGAATGAACCACGGGGTCAGTACGGATAAAGGGCTCGACGTGATCGTCAGTCTCTTTCAGGCGCGAAGGATAGGCATCATTGGTCTGGTTCATGGCAAAATCACTTTAGCTTGAAATGAATGGGAGCTTTAATGGATGAGGATGCCTCTGAACCCGACGTTCGTATGTACGCTAACCGACGTAAAGGTGACGTAACCATTCACCACCGCGTCCAAAACCATCTGGGGCTCGCCATAACGCCACATCCGGGGATAGCATCCCATGCCGTCAGCCGCTTCCATCTGTCTCACAAACCAATACCCTAGTGCGCATAATGTATATTATGTTAAATGCTATAGACTTCTATCCCAAGTTTTTCATCAATGGCCATTGCCTCAAGACCGAGTGAGAATGTCTGATCAATCTGCGCAAACAACGTCTCAGGAATCAGGGCTCAGTCGAGCATCAAACTGGAATTCCACCTCAACGGCCTCTTCGATAACGGCTTCTGCGTCGGGGTGTTCCGGATTAAGGATGAGGTTATATTCTTGTGGCACAACACACGAACGTACCGCCAATGCGAGCGCTTCGCCGTCGATAAGGAAGTCAGTCCCGACCTCTTGAGTGCCTGCCGACACTCTTGTTCCGTTCCAGTCTTTTGGGTAAGCGTCGTCGGCCAGGACCATAACCTGACTGTCGGGTACCTCGACCTGGAACAGCAGATAATTCTGCAAGCTGTCTTCCTCACCCAGATTCACCAGAATTTCCAACTGAGCAAGGGCAATACTCTCGGATAGATACACCGCTGGGTGATTAGGCAGATTCCAACGCCCCCCATATTGGCGCGCACCAAACCCGGAAAACGCGGTGTCCTTGTGTTTTCGTTTTGTGATCCGGTACGCCTTCATGCGTAAACGCCATGCTCAAGCTGCCCGATAAGGTTCCGTACCATGCGAATACCAGCCTCGGTATCCAGCAAATCCATTGGGCACTGGTGCTCCAAGGCTCGCGCCGGACGCTTTAGCCACCGTCGTGCCTTTTCCCGGTCACCTTCAAACAGTTCTACGGCGTCATGCATCACCAGGTGCAAAGTGGCTACCCGATCCAGCTCTGCCTTGTTCACGGTGCCGTCTTCACGCCGGCGCACCAAGGTGCGCGGGGAAATGCCCAACAGAGTGCACAACACAGTGTCGTCGATGTCGTACAGGGCCTTCAGGGCATCCAGCTCCCTGGCCTTTCCACCTCGGCGGATCTTCTTCACGCCCTGAACACCAGAAAACACGTGCTTTCCAGTGGCACCAGAACGAGTTTTCACAGCACCACGCCCCGCGTACACGCCTCGAACGTTCGCCTTACCGGGCCCAAAATGCCCTTTAGGGCTCTGCTTTTTTTCTGTGATCGCTGACATAAAACCTCCCGCCATTTGGCAGAATTATTTTACCACAATGGCGCCAGAATTTCTTGCAGGCTTATTCGGCTCTTTGTGATGCCACGGCGACGAACAAACCGTTTCCTTTATTCTCCTTGTTTCTGCGTTTCGAATTTCCACAACTCCGTACCTGATTTGCTACGGTACCTCTGAACAATCCTGCACGGGCCCTTCCCCGGGGCCTTTATCATCACAAACTGCTGTGATCCGCCATACTGAGTTGCCAACGTCATCGGCTACCAGCAGACCTCCGCGCCCATCCAGTGACACCCCTACAGGCCGACCGCGGGCGTTACCGTCCTCGCTCAGGAAGCCCGACAGCACCACCTGTATTGGGCCGGCCGGGCGACCGTCAGTGAACGGCACAAAAACAACTTCATAGCCATTCAATGGCCGCCGGTTCCAGGAGCCATGCAGGCCGACAAACGCGCCCTCACCCAAACCGGCCACGCCGTCATTGTTGAAAGCCAGACCCAGGGGCGCCACGTGTGCGCCGAGGGCAAAATCAGGCACGACGGCACGAGCGACGAGTTCAGGTTTTTGGGGCTTTACACGGTCATCGACATGCTGACCATAGTAGCTGTAGGGCCAGCCGTAGAAAGCACCTCGTCGGACCGAGGTCAGGTAATCGGGCACCAGATCGCTGCCGAGTTCGTCGCGTTCGTTGACAACCGCCCACAGCGCACCCGTGTGCGGCTCCCAGTCCAGGCCCACGGGGTTGCGCAGGCCTGAAGCGAAGATTCGCGTAGCGCCGGTGGCGGCATCAATCTCAAGTATCGCGGCGCGCATGTGTTCGACCTCCATGCCGTTCTCAGCGACGTTGCTGTTCGATCCGACGCCCACATACAGGTGGGCTCCATCAGCACTGGCAAGCAGACTTTTGGTCCAGTGGTGGTTCAAGTCGTCGCCCTTGCCGGGCAGATCCGTAACCTTGGCGGGAGTTGCGGTTATGGTCGTGTCACCGCTCTCATAAGGCACTTTCAATAATGCATTGGCGTTGGCCACGTAAAATGTGTCCCCGACCAGCGCCATGCCGAACGGTGAATGTAGACCCTGGAGAAATACACTGCGGAATTCGGCCTTGCCGTCGCCGTCTGCATCACGCAACAGAGTAATGCGGTCAGCGCTCGGCACAGCGGCCCCGGCGCGCTTCATAACCCGTTTCATTATCCATCCCTTGATGCCGTCGATTCCGCTCTTCCCCGGAGGCGCGTTGGTCTCGGCGACCAGCACGTCGCCATTTGGCAGGACATACAGCCAACGTGGGTGGTCGAGGCCCTTGGCAAAAGCCGTGACCTCCATATTCGCGGCCGGGGTCGGAGTGGCGCCGTCTGTCCACCCAACCGCCGGCGCAATCTCGACGGTGGGAAACAGGTTGCCAGGTGGCTGGGGCAGCACCGGATCAGCGCCGGTCCCGGCTTGCGGCGGCAATCGCGCATGCCCTCCGCAGGCCGACAAGAGAACAAACAGGGATAGCAATACCAGTGTGAACGGCGACTTCCTTAAGTCTACGTCCTTCGTACTATTCATACCCTGAAGCCCAACTGGTGCGTGCAAGCTCAATGGCGCGGGTAACGTCGGCTTCAGGAGCCATTGCCATGTCCCCCAGTTCCCTCGGGTCGTAATGGAATACGCACAGCCGCGAAGCAAATTCGGCAAACGGTAGCGACACCTCGCCATGACGCTCACCATTGCTCTCGGTCGAGCAATTAACACCCTGGCCCCAGTCCTGACCGCTGTCGTTGTTGGGATTGAAAAAGTAGATACGCATCTCGCCATCGCGATCAAGGTTGACGCGGATAATCGTGATGGCATGGCGACCAACCAGGCGCCCTCCACTGTCGGTGACCGCGATACCTGCGGGCTGCGGATGGATAAGGGGTATATTACCGTTGTAGTAAGGATGATACGAGGCGTAGAAATGACGTATAAATTCCTGATGATTATGGATTTTCCCTGTCTCGCGGCTGAAAATGCTGAGAAAGCCATTGCCTACCCACCAGCCAAACATTTCCGGATTGATCCAGCGGTGCAGGTCGTCGTCGCGCACCCCACACAAACGCCCCATTTCGCTATAGATGCGGTCAAGGTGTGCTATCAACACCAGTGAAACCGGGTCCACATCGGTCGGTGGTTCCTTGACAAGGCCGGCTTCCAGGTGCCGGGAGTAAATATGCTGACCCTCGAAACGCATGATGACATCGTCATCGCGGGCAGCCCAGGCCACCAGCTGCAACAGGAAATCGGCGTCATTGTACGCCCACATGGACAGGCCAATGACCGACTGACAGGTCGGGTTATTGCCCTGCCCCACGCCCAATGGTTGCCCCAGCAGACTCATTACCCCGGCCAGCAAATACACCCTTGGCGGGTGCGTATCACCAAAAACGGCAGTCAGTTTTGCGGATGCCGCCGGACACAACGTCAGTTCGAGCTGGCGCCACAGGCCGGCGGCCACGGCCGGGGTAAACAGCGAGCCGCGCTCAAGAAACATGGCGAGCCCGTAGACAGCCTGGCTGGTTTCCGGATGTACAGCGTCATCGATCAGTGCCAGCACGATCTGGCGGTAGCTTTGCAGCACATCGTTGCCGGTGATGCTCAGGCCCAGCGCCAGGGGTATGAGCTCATCGCGATGCTCCCGCAGGTGCCGTAAAAACATCGGATGATAAGGTGACACCATGCCTGTCTCGTGCATCCCGCTGGCAAAACCTTGTGCCTCTTCCGTCAGCGCGGATTCGTCCATGGCTGCCATGCGTTCACTGTAGACCGCAAAGCCCGGGTCATCGCGGCATCCCCTGGCAGGCCCGAACAAGGCACTGACCAGTCGTGCCGCCTTATGCATGCCCGAGGTTTCAATGGCCGGATCAAACAGGCATTTGGCAATCTGGCTGACCATCTGCTTGATGCTGTCGTTCTGTATGGGTCGCTGGGCCAGCAAACGCCGAACTTCATCCACCAGGCTGTCGAGAATGCTCTCATAGCCCAGCCTGTTGAGGAGGAACTGGTAAAGCGAATTGACGATCTGCCCGAGCCCCTGCGGCCGCTCCCGGTCCGCTTCGCTCATCTGTCCCGACAGCAGATCCAGGTTCAATGCCGTCACCTGGGTCAGAAAGTTCCTGGCCTGCTCCGCTGAAACCCCGGGATGTTGATAATCCCCCATGGCCACGGCAAGCAGGCGAAGCTCACTCAGCGCCTCTATCGTGGTATAGGCCGGCGCTCCCTGGCGTAGTGTTCGCACGGCCAGTGCTGGCCGCAAAATGGCAGGCTGGTCCCAGTCACTATTGGCAAATACGCCCTTGGCTTCCATCGCCGGCACTCGTGCGTATAACGCGTCCAGTCCGCCAGGCGACGCCATAACATCCAGTGCCGCTTCCAGAACCCGGGTATTGGGCGCCAGGGGGTCGCTCCGGTGCGTGAGCGAAAGCTGTTCGAGGGCCGCGTCAAACGTTGCGACAGTGGGGCTGGAATCTGTGTCAGAGCCGGTATCAGCCACAATATTCTCCTTGCCTGGAATCATTCTTAAGTGATCCCTCAACGATGCTCTCAAGGCGTTTCAGACGCAAATGTTTCCGGGGCTTTCGTTTCCATTTGTAACCAGAACGTCTATATTGAGGCTGATGATTAATGCCTAACGGCTCACAGTTTTACCCAACGCGCTCCTGAATTCAGCGCATTTTCTGGGAAAACCAAAAGGAGAACGTCGAATGTCGATGACATCGGAAAAAGAGTTACCCAAAGAGGTAGCAGCATGGCGCGATCCGGAGTTGGATTCGGTCAAGGGTACCGAAACCCCCAAGGACCCGAACAAGGGTTACATTGCCCTGCTCGGCTGGAGTGTTAACGCGATCAAGGCGGCGCAAAAGTTTGACCGTCGCTATGTCGTTGTCGCTCCGGAGTGGGCTGAGGATTTCTGTAAGGCAAATAATATTCCGTTCATTCCCTGGGATTTCATCCGGCTGAACGACCGCTCCATGGAGATTGCCGAAACATTGAAGGCGGAAGGTGTCGATGTCGCCATACCGCTGTTCGAGGAAACGGTCGAGTGGTCAGGGGCGATCAACTCTGTCCTGATGGATAGCCCTCGTATGTACGGTCAATCCATCCTGTTCCGCGACAAGGCTCTGATGAAGCGCCGGGCGCAGCTTGGCGGTATCCGTGTCGGGATTTTCGAGGAAGCCCACGAGAAAGATGACATCGTCCGCTTCATGAAGCGCGTCAACCAGACGCTGCTCAAGCTTGACGGTGACCCGGATGACCCGATCCACGTAAAGGCCTTCGACAAGGCCGGCTGTCTGGGGCACCGGATGATCCGCACCCTGGAAGAGATTGACCTCATTCCGGATGAGGAATATCCCCTGCTGATGGAAAGTCACCTCAGTGGCTGGGAGTTCGCTGTCGAGGCCTGGATCCATGACGGCAAAATCCAGTTCCTCAACATTTCTGAGTATGTGACCCTGGGCTACTCGGTATTCGTTCCCGCTACCAAGGAACTGGAGAGCTGGCGCAGCGCGATTACCAAGCAGATCGAATTGCTGATCAAAACCTTCGATATCAAGTTCGGTCTGATCCATCCTGAGTACTTCGTCACGGCAGACGGCGAAATGTACTTTGGCGAGGTGGCCTATCGCCCGCCCGGTTTCAAGGCGTTCGAGCTTATCGAGATGGCCTACGGGTTCAACGCTTACCAGGCTTCCATGCTGGTGTTTGATCCCAAGAGCACCAAAGAGGAAGTGGAGGCGTTCTTCCCCGAGGAAGTTAGCGGTGCGAAAGGTTACGCGGGCTGCTTCGGGGTGTATCCAAGGCGTCGTGTGGTCAGCAAGCTGGAGATGCCCAAGGAAACCATTGAGCATCCCTATTTCGTGTCACATGAATTGCATGAGCCAACAGAAGAGACTGTTCCCGACCGGTCAGCCTTTGGCACCCACTGGGGCCTGGTGTTCTTCTTCGGCGACGACCCCATTACGATGCGGGATCTGCTGAAAGCTCAGGAAGATCTGGACTTCTACGTCTAGAGTCCGGCTGAAGCCATTCATCTGTAGCAGACGTGATTTCCGTGATCTGGTCATTTTGAGACCAGATCACGGGTAATCTCCGAAACGTCCCCCCTCCCCGTGTGTCAGTCTGCAAGTCTCGAGCGGCTGAACTCAAGTAACTCAGGGAAAAAGGCCAGAAACCTTGCTTCCAGCTCGGCGTCCAGTGGTCGGATTTCTTCGATAATGCCCCCGAACCCATGCCGGAAGCGGATGCGGCTGGCTACCCGGTCCATGGCCCCGCCAACGGTTTCCAGATCCTGGTAGGCATGGAACCAGTCGTAGGCGATCATGCGCCGGGCCACCTGCTCCATGGTGGGTGGCATAAGCTCATAACCAGCCTCAAGATCACGATATAATTCATTGATAAAAGAGACTTTGTCTGTGTGGCCGAACACGTCCCAGTGGCGCAGCAGATAATGGTCAAAAAGGATATCCAGCGCGATCCCCGCAAACCGGCGGCGCTGGCCCGAGAAGTGAGCCTTGCAGGCCAGCACCTCCGGATGGGCATCCGTGAAGGCATCCACCGCCCGGTGGTGTTCCAGTCCTTCCCTCACCTGCTCCGGCAGCGCCCCGGTATCCAGTCCCCGGGCGAAATCCCCCAGCAGGTTACCGACCCGTGATTCGACGGTGGGCCGCGCCAGGAACAGGTGACAGAAATGGTTCACAGGCTCAGGACTTTCCGCAGGAACTCACCGATGGCGTGGATTTCTTCCATGCACACGGCGTGTTCCATGGGGTAGGTCTTGTAGCTGGGCTGATACCCCATGGCTTCCAGCTTCTCCACCGACGCCCGCCCCAGGGACTCCGGCACCATCGGGTCGTGGGTGCCGTGAAATACACTGATGGGAATATTCCGGTTGGCCTCTGCACACTCCACGCTGTCGGCGGTGGCAAAATAGGTAGACAGGGCCAGTATGCCGGCCAGCGGCTGCGGATAGCTCAGGCCCAGTTCATAGGCCACGGCGCCACCCTGGGAGAAACCGGCAATCACGATCCGGTCGGACGCCACCCCGCGCTCGATTTCCTGTTCCACCAGTGCGCTAACCGCGCGCGCGGCATCTATCAGCTGGTCCTTGTCGACGGTGCGTCCCATTTCCAGGGATTTGATGTCATACCAGGCGGGCATGCGAATGCCGCCGTTAATGGTGACCGGCATTTCGGGGGCATGGGGAAAAATAAATCGCACCGAGGCATCCTGGGGTAAGCCCAGCTCCGGCACCACCGGCTCGAAGTCATGGCCATTGGCGCCCAGGCCATGCAGCCAGATGACGGCGGCATCGGGATCGCTCCCGGTATCCAGCTGAATATACTCAAGTTGCTTCATACTACCTCTGTGATCAGTCGGTTAATGGTTCCTGCGCCCGCCGGGCATTGAGTGAACTCAATACCGGGTTGGCATACATGGAAATCAGGTATGGCCGGATTGCCTCGTCACAGGCATCAATGCGCCGCTGCAACTCTTCCTCCGCGGCTTCCAGTTCCGCCGGTGTCCAGCTCTCGGCGGTCACCACCTCTTCGCTGACCTCTTCCGGCGTATCATGGGCGGAAGGGTGAACGCCCTTCATGTTGTACGCCACAAGGTTGGACGCGTGCAGGTGATAATTGGCGTGGATCTCGGAGTCGATCAGTGCCGCCAGGTCTTTCGCATTGTCCGGTGCATCGGCAATCGGCAGGCCAAAATGCACATGCACATGGCCCTTGAACCCGGTCAGACCCTGCACGATCTGTTGCGAATCCTCGTTCTCCGCCTTGGTATAGGTGCCGGTGCGTTCGCGGGTCTCCAGCTCACGGGCCTTGTCCTCGTCGCAGGGATCGTATTCATAGGCAATGGAAACCGGCACGATGCGCATGCGGTTCATGGCCTCGGCAAAGCCCAGGCCTTCCTTTTTGCGGCTCATGTAGAACATCTTGATGATGGCAGGGTCAGTCAGGTCAACCCCGTTCTTGGCCCGCCCTTCCCGCTGGGCAATCCAGATGCTGTGACCATCGTCCAGACTGTGATTGATGAACCCGGACAGGGTCAGGAACACCTGACGCATTTCCCGGGGGCTCTGGATATCCCGTTGCACGACAAAGCTCTTATTCAACCGCATCATCTCGGCAAAAACCGGATTTTTAAGCAGATTGTCACCAATGGCAATGCGAGTGGTGTCAAAGCCATTCAGGTGCAGAAGGTGATTGACCACCATCGGATCGAACACAATGTCACGGTGATTGCAGACGAACAGGTAGGACGTTTCCGGGTCCAGCCGGTCAAGGCCGGATGAGGTCAACTGAGTAGTCGTCCTTCCGACCAGATCGGTCACGTATTCGGCCACCCTTGCCTGGATGTCCCTGACCGTCCGGGCGTTACCGAATTCCCGCTTCAGCCAGGTCTTTACCCGATGGCGAAGCAACCACGGCAACCAACGGGCCAACATGGGTGAGCGGAAACGGCCCACCATTAACAAGAAATCCGGATCATTGGATAACCGCTGCACGGCCCCCACGACCTCGTCATCCCCATAGGGGCGTATGGCTTCAAATTCCTGCATTACAGTCCTGTTTTTATTGAGTTTTATCGATAAATGCGCTCTCCGGCCGTACCGGGCGCGTCGAAAAACCGCGTTATTGTATCGCGACAGCGTCGCGGATGCCTCCTCCCGACAATCGAGGCCGGTTTTGGTATCATCCGCCCTTCATTTGCAAACCTGGCCAGGCCACCCATGGACTCGTACACGGATTTCGACCAGCTCAGCCCTGAAAAACCGGTTACACCCACTGCCAGCCCGGATCAGGTGCTGCACAAGGTGTTCGGCTACGAGTCGTTCCGGCCGCTGCAGGGTGACATCGTCAGCGAACTGGTCAATGGGGGCAATGCCCTGGTGCTGATGCCCACCGGTGGCGGCAAGTCGCTCTGCTATCAGATCCCGGCCATGGTAAGGCCGGGTACCGGCGTGGTTATCTCACCACTGATCGCCCTGATGCAGGACCAGGTAGCCGCACTGCAACAGGTGGGGGTGCGGGCGGCGTTCCTCAACTCCACCATGGGGCCGGAGCAGGCCAGGGACGCCGAAAACGCCCTGCTCCGCGGTGAGCTGGACCTGCTCTACTGCGCCCCGGAACGGCTGCTGCAACCGCGTACCCTCAGCCTGCTGGAAGATGCCTCGCTGTCGTTATTTGCTATTGATGAGGCCCACTGCGTATCCCAGTGGGGCCATGATTTCCGGTCTGACTATCTGGGTCTGAGCATCCTGGCAGAGCGGTTTTCCCAGGTACCACGCATTGCGCTGACCGCCACCGCAGACGAGCGTACCCGCAAGGAAATTGCCGAGCGCCTGTCGCTGACCGGGGCCCGGCATTTCATCAGCGGCTTCGACCGCCCCAACATCCAGTACCGTATCGCCCCGAAGACCAATGCCAACAAACAGCTACTGGACTTTATCGGCGCCGAGCACCCGGGGGACTCGGGCATCGTCTACTGTATGTCCCGTAACAAGGTCGACGCCACGGCCAGGCTTCTGCAACAGAAAGGATACACCGCCCTTCCCTATCACGCCGGGCTGGGCGCGGAGGAACGGGCACGGAATCAGGAAAGCTTCCTGCGCGAGGACGGTGTTATCGTTGTTGCAACCATCGCCTTCGGCATGGGCATCGACAAACCGGATGTGCGTTTCGTGGCCCACCTGGACCTGCCCAAGAGCCTTGAGGCCTACTACCAGGAAACCGGCCGTGCCGGACGTGATGGCAACCCCGCCACGGCCTGGATGGTGTACGGCCTGCAGGACGTGATCAAGTTACGCCAGATGCTGGAAGCCTCACAGGGCAATGACACCTTCAAGCGGGTGGAACGGCAGAAGATGGATGCCATGCTGGGCCTGTGCGAGATCACCACCTGTCGGCGCCAGGCGTTGCTGCGCTATTTCGGCGACCAGCTGGAACAGCCTTGTGGCAACTGCGATACCTGCCTGACGCCCCCGGAAACCTGGGATGGCACCGATGCGGTCCGCAAGGCGCTGTCCTGCGTTTACCGCACCGGGCAACGCTTCGGGGTCAACTATGTGATCGACGTGCTGCGCGGGTCGGATAACGAGCGTATCCGCCAGTCCGGCCATCAGGCCCTGTCCACCTGGGGTATTGGCACCGGGTTGTCCGCCAACCAGTGGAAGTCGGTGTTCCGGCAGCTGGTGGCCAATGGCTACCTTCGCGCCGACCCGGAGGGCTACGGTGCACTGCAGCTTACCGAGATCTGCCGGCCGGTACTTCGTGGTGAAGCTCACCTTGAGCTGCGCAAGGATCCGGAACGCAAGATCACGCGCCGGGCCGGAGGTGGTGACCAGCGTCGCCACCAGACCATTTCTGATCCCCAGGGCTGGGAAGCCCTGCGGCAGAAGCGTAAGGAGCTGGCGGATGAACAGGGCGTACCGCCCTTCGTGATCTTCCACGATACCACCCTGATGGAACTGCTCGAACAGCGCCCGGCCAGCCTGCAGGAAATGTCGGAAATCAGCGGCGTGGGCAGTGCCAAGCTGGAACGTTACGGGGAAACCTTTCTGGCCGTGCTGGACGCGCTGCCACAGCGCCATAACGAGGAGGCGACGCAATAGTTTATCCGGGCGAAATCTGCTGTGTTCCCCGGAAAGCGGCTGCACTTAACTGAGTGGCCGCACAACGGATTGAGCTCGGACTTGAGCGGGCCATATCCGATGGCAGTTTTGCGGTGCATCTTGCCACCTATTACGGGCACGCCGTGGACGTTCTGGACCTGGGTCGACGCACGCTTCTGGTTCTTGATAACCCGCGCCTCAGCAACGACTCGAAACCAATCGGGCGCGAGGCCCTGGAGACCCTCCAGCGCAGGATATCCAGTGGCCTGGCCGAGTGAGGCTCCGCCTGATTTCAGACCCTGAAACGTTTGACCTTGCTGTTAAGCTCGGAGGCCACTGAGTCGATCCGGTTGCTGTGAGAGTCATTGTCGGACGATGCCGCAGCCGCCTCCTGCCCTTTCTCGGCGATACGTGTGATGGAGCTGTTCAGCTCCTCGGACACAGACGTCTGCTCCTCGGAAGCCGTGGCAATCTGGGAAGTCATCTCGTTGATGGAGGTGATTGCCGATGCGATCCGGTCCAGGGCATCCATCGCAAGCTGCGCCTTTTCAGTACTCTCGGAGGAAACCCGAGTGGACGCCTCCATCACTCTGACGGCTTCGTTTGCCCCGGACTGAAGTCGCTCGATCACAGCGCCGACTTCGCCAGTGCTTTGCTGGGTGCGCTGGGCCAGATTGCGCACCTCATCCGCCACCACGGCAAAGCCACGTCCGGCCTCGCCGGCCCGGGCTGCCTCGATGGCGGCATTCAGGGCCAACAGATTGGTCTGCTCGGCCACGCCTTCGATCACTTCGAGTACCGTGGTTATTTCGTTAACATCCTTGCCTAGGCGCTCGATCACCTGAGCCGCGCCACCGATCTCGGCGGACAGCCGTTCCACTGCTTCACGTGATTGGGATACCGTATCCACGGTCTCTCTCGCCTCCGAATCTGCCGTTTGTGAGGCATCGGCGGTCTGCTGGGCGTTACGGGCAATTTCTGAAGCGGCGGCAGACATCTCGTTAATGGCCGTGGCAATCATGTCCACTTCCTGCTGTTGGCCTTCGACACTGTTTCGGCTGGTGCTGGCGGTCTGTCTCAGTGAAACAACAGCTTCATGCAGTTCATCGGTGCCGTGCTGGGCGTCCCGGACAACGTCCTGGATATTGGCCACGAAATCATTGAAGCTGCCGGCCAGGCGTCCGAATTCG
Source organism: Marinobacter zhanjiangensis (assembly GCF_014651935.1). Taxonomy (GTDB): domain Bacteria; phylum Pseudomonadota; class Gammaproteobacteria; order Pseudomonadales; family Oleiphilaceae; genus Marinobacter; species Marinobacter zhanjiangensis. Next base: position 665,577 of record NZ_BMXV01000002.1, read on the forward strand.
TCCCGGGTCTCTACCTTCAGCCGCCGCGTAAGATCTGCTTCGCCGCTGGCAATATCCGCCATGGCACTATTCAGTCGATAAACCGGGCGCATCAGCACACGGATGCCAAGATGAAGGACCAGCAAGACCACCACAAGGCCAATCACCAGAATCAGCAATCCGGTGGTCCTTGCTTCCCGCACCGGGGCATTGATCAGATCCTTGTTGGCGAACATCACCAGTTGCCAGTCGACACCCCGGGCCTGCGCTATCTCGTGGAAACTGACTCGCCAGGGCGTATCGTCAATTACGATGGTCCGGGCCGGGCCTTCAGGTTCCACCTTCTGCCCGAGAAAATCGGCGACCGGCTTCCCCATCAGCTCCGTTTCGGGGTGATAGAGTACCGTGCCTTCACCGTCTACCAGGGCGGCATAACCGGTTTCGGCAAGGTTGACCTCCCGCAGCAGCTGGTCAACCGCGTTGAGTGTGATATCACCACCGGCAACACCCTGGAACTCGCCAGAAGACACCGGTGCCAGGGTCGACAGCACTATTTCACCAGTAGAGGCATCCAGGTAGGGTTTGGTGATGGACGCATGTCCCAGCTCCCGGGCAAGCTTGAACCAGGGGCGGGTCCGGGGGTCATAGTCAGCCGGCAGTGACTGCTGGGCTTTCCGGTTGCGCATCAGCATGTAGCCGTCAGAGCGGCCCACGTAGACATCCTTGAAACCACCCCCCAGATTGGCGGATTCGAGGATTGCCCTCGCCTGCTCGTCGTTTTCCGCCGACTCCAGGGCTTTTGCCACGCCTTCTGTCATCCGCAGGCGGGTATTCAGCCATTCCGCAATGCTGGCCGTTGCCTGACTGGCGGCGTCCTCCGCCATGGCCTCAACATACCGGCTGGTGGTGGACGTCAATCGATAGTCACCGGTTACGGCATAACTGCCAACTACGAGGACAAGCAGGAAACCGAAGGCAATCAAAAGTTTCTGGCCAAAAGAAAGATTCACGGGCGGAGGCCCCCTGAGCAAGAAATGAATTGGAACACCCCCTTTGTTTCGGCCAGAGGGGAGAAGTCTTGAGGGAGGTTTTGTTATCATCATCCACTGGCGGTCTTCATACGTATGAGGTTCCGTTGCCAACTCGCCCTTGGGCGAACATCTACACTGGGTAGATCACACCGACTTTTCAGCAGGAGCCACCCCGAATATGGCACATGAAGAACTACACCTGAGTCTGCGTAACCTTGAAGTGGATGATTACGAGCAGCTCAAGGTGTTGATGGATCGTGTCTACGACGACATCGGTGGCGCCTGGCCCCGGGATACCATCAAGGCACTGATCGAGCAGTTTCCGGACGGCCAGCTCTGCATCGAGGACAGCGGCGAGCTGGTGGCCGTGGCGCTGACCGTGTGCGTCCAGTACGAGCGCTTCAGCAACCCCCACACCTATGATGATCTGATCCTGCGCAACGAGAAGATCTGGCACAATGCCAGTGGCGACTCCCTGTACGGCCTGGACGTGTTCATTCACCCCGACTACCGGGGCTATCGCCTGGGCCGCCGCCTGTATGAGGCGCGCAAGGAGTTGTGTCGCTCCAAGAACCTGCGGGCAATACTCGCAGGTGGACGCATCCCCAACTACCACAAGTACTCAGAGCAGTACACGCCGGCAGAATATATTGAACGGGTCGATCGCAAGGAAATTTACGACCCGATTCTCAGCTTCCAGCTGTCCAATGATTTCCAGGTCACCCGCCTGATGCACAAGTACCTCCCTGAGGACGAGAAATCATTGGGTTACGCCACACTCCTCGAGTGGAACAACATCCTGTATACACCGCCCTCCACCGTGGTGAACACCCGCAGGACCCAGGTCCGGCTGGGGGCGGTGCAGTGGCAGATGCGTGAATTCACCTCGGTGGATGAAGTGCTGCGCCAGGTGGAATACTTCGTTGATGCGCTTTCCGACTACAAGAGTGATATCGCCATCTTCCCGGAGTTCTTCAACGCTCCGCTGATGGGCCTGACAGACCAGATGGACCAGACCCGGGCCGTCCGCTTCCTGGCCGGGTTCACGGAACAGTTCCGTAACGAAATGTCGGAAATGGCAGTCAGTTACAACATCAACATCATCACCGGCTCCATGCCGCTTCTGGACGACGACCGGGTCTACAATGTGTCTTACCTGTGCCACCGGGACGGTCGTGTGGACGAGCAGCGCAAGGTTCACATCACGCCCCACGAGCGCCGGGACTGGGTCATTGAGGGTGGCAATCGTTTCGAAGTATTCGATACCGATGCCGGCCGCGTGGCCATCATGATCTGCTACGACATAGAATTTCCGGAGCTCGGCCGCATGGCTGCCGCCGAGGAAGTGGATATTATTTGCGTGCCCTTCTGGACCGACACCAAGAACGGCTACCTGCGGGTACGCCATTGCGCCCAGGCCCGGGCCATTGAAAACGAGTGTTATGTGGTGATCACTGGCAGCGTGGGCAACCTGCCGAAGGTGGAGAATCTGGACGTTCAGTACGCCCAGTCATCGGTGTTCTCACCGTCCGACTTTGCCTTCCCCCATGATGCCGTCATGGCGGAAACCACCCCCAACACCGAGATGATCATGTTCTCGGATCTGGACCTCGAGAAGCTCAAAGTGGTGCGCAACGAAGGGTCGGTGACCAACCTCAAGGACCGCCGTACAGACCTTTACACACTGCACACCAACGACACGGATCATGATATTGTTGAGGACGAAAACTGAGGGGGCCTGTTACCAGTTTGCCAAACGGGCGCCAACGCACATCAAGAGTACCGGCTACGGCGCTGAAAATATTGTCAAACACCGTTTCCGTGGCTAAGGTTTATCCACTGGAATCGTAACGATTAGCGCACGGAAACCCCGCAACCGGAGCTGGATCGCCACCAGGCCTTGCAGACCGGTTCGCCGCATCGTCGGGTAAAGAACTGTTGTTGGCGGCCATGCCGCCCAGGGAACGCACCATGCAAATGTCAGACAACACTTACCATACCCCGCTGCCAGATCTGGTGGCGCGGTTTACCCTGAGGAAAGGGTTATTCCGCAAGGAGCTGGTGGAAGCCCGTCTGTTTGACCTGAATCAGTTCGGTTGTGTACTGAAAACCGATAAGGTATTCGAACCGGGTGAAACGCTTGGGCTGGAACTGGAAATGCAGATGCCGTTTGAGAACCTGCAGGCATCAGGCCTGACAGGGTTGATCACAGAGAGAAGAAAGTACTGTAGCAACTTCTTCTACTTCGTTGATTTTATTACGAGTGACTACCGCCCAAAGACGGAGCGATCGGAACAGCTGGAGCGCATTCGCGAGGTGCTTGACCGTAAGAAGTCCCTGCTTTCCCGTCGCGAAAATCCCAGCCTGGGCGTCACTGCCTGACCCCTTGCCTGCTCATTTCCGGGCCGGAATCTGGTCAGGTATCACCACAAATTCCGCCGGTCGGGTAATCCGTCCGGCTTCCTTAACGGTATAACCGTTAGCTCGTCACAACCCGTGAACAGGGAGCGACACCATGGCGAAGAGCAATAAACCCAGTAAATCAGAGGACAAGCGTCCTAACGTCGACAAGATCGTCAAAAAGGTCAACAAGGAGTTTGAAAAGACCTCCACCCAGATTGAAGGTCTGGTGGATGACGCCTTCAAGCAGCTTGACTCACTCCAGAACCAGATTCAGGAGCCTGTACGCAAGCTGATGAAGGAGATCGACGAACTCCGGGAACGGGAAATGAAACGCTTCCACGACGAGCTCGACCGTCGTATGGAAGAGTTCCAGAAAATCCAGAGCCAGGTAATGGAGCGACTGGGGATTGCCCAGCGTGAAGCCAAACGGAGCCAGGAGTCGGTAACCAAGTCCATCGGCCAGGAAACCCGGGAAACGGCAAAGACAGCCAAGTCCTCGGGCAAAAAGGCGGCGAAAGCCGGCAAGAAAACTGCGTCCACCGCCAAAACCAATGCCAGCAAGGCTGCCACCGATGCCGGTGCCGGTGCCCGCAAGGCAGGCGCAACGGCCAAGGCAGCCGCCAAGGGTAATGACCTGTCCGATCTCACCAGAATCAAGGGTATCGGTCCGGTTACCGCGCGCAAACTGCAGGGTGCGGGTATTACCTCCATTAACCAGATCGCCAATCCGACCGAAGCCGAGCAGGAGAAGCTGAACCAGCTCTCGAGTACCAAAGGCTTCCGGACCTGGCCCGACGAAGCGAAGAAACTGATCGGATGAAGGAAACTGAACAGCCGGTACTGCGTGACATCGTATTGATTGGTGGTGGCCATAGCCACGTTGGAGTCCTCAAACGCTTTGCGATGAAGCCAGTGCCGGGTGTTCGCCTGACACTGATCTGTCGCGATACACACACACCCTACTCAGGCATGCTGCCCGGGTACGTGGCCGGCCACTACAGCTTTGATGAGTGTCATATCGACCTCAACAATCTGGCCGAATTCGCCGGGGCCCGTTTCTACCGGGACCAGGCCGTGGGTATCGACCGTGCCAGCCGTCGCGTAATCTGCCGTGGGCGCCCTGATGTGCCCTATGACCTGCTGTCCGTCAATATTGGCTCAACGCCACAGGTGACCGACGTGCCCGGCGCCAGTGATCATGCGGTGCCGGTCAAACCCATCAACGGTTTCAACCAGCGCTGGCTGGCGCTGCTTGAGCGCGCGGAGACCCACAGCGGCCCCATGGCCATTGGCGTGGTGGGTGCCGGTGCCGGTGGTGTCGAGCTCACTCTGGCGATGCAGCATCGCCTGCGCAACGAATACCGGGCCCGGGGCAAGGACCCGGACCAACTCTCCTTCCACCTGTTCGACCAGGCCAGCGAGTTGCTGCCGACGCATAATGAACGCGTCAGACAGGCGTTTTCCGACACCCTGAAAAAACGCAACGTACACATCCACCTGGGTAATGCCGTGACCGGCGTCGATGCAGGCCACCTGCGCACGAACAGTGGCCACAGTTTCGATCTGGACGAGGTGCTCTGGGTGACTCGGGCCGGTGGGCCCGAGTGGCTGCGCAACACCGGCCTTGCCCTGGACGATGGCGGGTTTATCCGTTGCCGGAACACCCTGCAGACGGAAACCGACGACGCCATTTTCGCCGCCGGCGATATTGCCAATGTGGTGGACCACCCACGGGAAAAGGCCGGTGTTTTTGCCGTACGCCAGGGGCCCCCGCTGGCCGATAACCTGCGCCGGGCCGCTGTCGGCAAGACACCGAAGTCCTTCACCCCGCAAAAGACCTGGCTGGCGCTGATCAGTACTGGCGACAAGTACGCTATCGCCTCCAAGGGTGATCGCTTTTTCATGCAGGGGCGCTCGGTCTGGCGCTGGAAGGACTGGATCGACCGCCGGTTCATGAAGAAGTTCAACGAGCTGCCGGCCATGGAAGAGTCCTCCGCCCTGCCCGACACCGCCGCCGCCCAGAACCCGGAAGAGGCGTCCCAGGCGATATCCGCGGTAGCCATGCGATGTGGCGGCTGTGGGGCGAAAGTGGGCAGCACGGTGCTGTCCCGGGCCCTTGGCGAACTTCGCCCTATCGAGCGGGACGACATTCTTGTCGGCCTGCATGCCCCGGACGACGCCGCCGTGCTTACCGTTCCGCCGGGCAAGGCCGTGGTGCATACGGTGGATTTCTTCCGCGCCTTTATTGACGACCCCTATATCTTCGGCAAGGTTGCGGCCAATCACAGCCTGGGCGATGTGTTCGCCATGGGTGCCGAGGCCCAGAGTGCCACGGCCGTGGCCACGGTGCCCTACGGTATCGAGTCCAAGGTGGAAGACGTGGTGTTCCAGATGATGACCGGCGCAGTGGAGGTGCTCAACGAGGCCGGCTGCGCGCTGGTCGGCGGCCATACCGGCGAAGGCCGTGAACTGGCGCTGGGCTTTGCGGTGAACGGCCTGATCGACCCGGAACAGGTGATGAGCAAGGGCGGTCTCAAACCCGGCGACAAACTGATCCTGACCAAGGCCATCGGCACCGGCACCCTTTTCGCCGCCCATACCAGGCTTGCCGCCCGGGGACGCTGGATCGACACGGCCCTGGCGTCGATGATCCAGTCCAACCAGGAAGCCGCCCGCTGCCTGTTACGGTATGGTGCCAAGGCCTGCACGGATGTCACCGGCTTTGGTCTTCTCGGTCACCTGGTGGAAATGACCCGGCCCTCGGAAGTGGATGCGACACTCGACCTTTCCGCCATTCCGGTCTTGCCCGGTGCCGAGGAAACCGCCGCCGCTGGTATTCTCAGCTCCCTGCAGCCAGCGAATATCCGGTTGCGCCGGGGTATACAGGATCAGGCCAGGTGGGTGGATCATCCCCGCTACCCGCTGATCTTCGACCCCCAGACCGCAGGTGGCCTGCTGGCCAGCGTACCGGCGGATCAGGCCGAAGCCTGTGTGGCGGAACTGCGATCCCTGGGTTACCCGCTGACGGCGGTTATTGGCGAAGTCACCGAACAGGGCGACGCCATCGAACCGATCACTCTGCGCGACTGAAGGTCAGCGCCCTGTCCAGGGCCTCCGCCAGGGAGGCCCTTTCCTTTTCCGGGGTAAAATCTGCGGCCAACTGATCCGTAATGGTCTTCAGACTGTCGAGCCATTGCGGATCATTTTCCGCCTGCTCCATCAAACTGGCCAGGACGGCCTCGTCACCCACCGGATAAGCCCCGGGGTAGTCCTGACCCAGCAGCCCCAGGTTGCCGGGAATGTCCGAGGCCAATACTGGCAGGCCGGCGCGGCAGGCTTCCGACACCACATTGGCGCCCCCTTCCATCACCGAACTGATCACCATGGCACGGCATTGCCCCATCAGCCGGGCGGTCTGTTCGCGAGGTATCTCGCCGCGCCAATGGTAACGGGGATTACGGGCCATCTCCTCACGGGCAGCCTGCTCCCACTGGGCATCGTGAGCCTTGCCGGCCTGCACCACCCGAATTCTGGAATCAGCCGGTACAAGCCTGACTGCGCGGGCTGCCCGCAGGGGGTCCTTTTCTTCCCGGAGGTGGCCGATCACACAGATATCGAAGGCACCCGTTTCCTCCGGCTCATGGGCGGTATCCGGTTCCGGGGCGGACTGCAGTACCACGGTGATGCGTTCGCGCCAGTCCTCCGGTACCACCTGCCAGGCCAGGTGATGCAGCACGATCAGCGCATCAGCATGCTGCATCGACAAGTGGGTCTGTTGCGGGTGACTGTACTGGTACCGATAGAGATCGGTGCCGGTCAGGGCAACGATCAATGGTTTGCGACCCTGATCGGCGCGCCAGCGTGCCACCGCCTGATGGCTGCGCCAGGCGTGCAGGGCAATCAGCATGTCAGCACCATCGGCCTCGGCGGGGTCATAGTCTGTGCTGACCGCGACCTGGTGCCCCAGATTTTCCAGCAAGCTGGCCCAACGCTCGGCGGTGGCGCGGTTGCCCGCAAGGGATCCCGGCGGGGCGGGCGTCAATAGCAGTAGTTTCATTAAGTTGCTACCATTCAGAATGTGCGCTGTGATTACTACGGTGAGCCGATCCGCTCGGGCTGTCGTAGAGTAACATTACTGCAGGCACATCTGGTGCCCCAACCCTTTGCCTCAAGGAACGACTCCTATGCTCAAAAAATTCATTGGCCTGGCTACTCTAGCCGCCGCCATGCAGAGCTATGCCCTGTCGGCAGCGGCCGACACCTTCGTATTCACTGCCATCCCCGACCAGGACGAAACCCAGCTGGTGGAACGCTTTGGTGCAGTCGAGGCGTACCTGGAAGAGCAGCTGGACGTGGATGTGCGGTATGTTCCGGTGAAATCCTACGCTGCCGCGGTTTCTGCCTTCCGCAATAATCAGGTGCAACTGGCCTGGTTCGGCGGACTGTCCGGCGTTCAGGCCCGTCGCCTGGTGCCCGGCTCCGAAGCCATTGCCCAGGGCGCGGAAGATCCCGAATTCCAGAGTTACGTGATTGCCAATACCAGCACTGGCCTGGAACCCATGGACGAACTGTCCGACGATCTGCGGGACATGACCTTCACCTTCGGCTCCAAGGGTTCCACGTCCGGTCGCCTGATGCCGGAATTCTATCTACGCGAGGCCTATGGCGAGGCACCGGACGAGGTGTTTTCCCGGGTTGGCTTCAGTGGTAACCACACCCGTACCGTTCGTCTGGTGGAAGCCGGCACCTATCAGCTCGGCGCAGTGAACTTCAAGGTCTGGGAATCCGGTGTCGAGGATGGCTCCATCGATACTGACAAGGTTCAGGTGATTTGGGAAACCCCCTATTATCCGGACTACCAGTGGACCATTCGCGGCGATGTGAACGAGCGCTTTGGTGAGGGTTTCAAGGAAAAGGTCACCCAGGCCCTGCTGAATATGGATGACCCGGACCTGCTCGAGCGTTTCCCCCGCTCCGGGTTCATTCCCGCGTCCAACGAGGACTACACCCCCATCGAGGAAACCGCCGAATCCCTGGGCCTGCTGAACTGATGAGGGCACCGCTGGAACTGGATGGACTGTCAGGCTTCTTTGGCGGACAGCGGGTTCTGGGCCCGCTGTCACTCACCATTGCACCCGGCGAGAAGATCGCGCTGGTGGGCAAGAGTGGTGCCGGCAAGTCCACCCTGGTCCGGCTTATCCATGACCGGGTCGGCGACATGGCCGCGCTGGTGCCCCAGGAACTGGGTCTGGTCAACGCCCTGCCGGTGTTCCACAACGTGTTCATGGCCCGTCTGGATCAGCACAACACCCTGTACAACCTGGTCACTCTGCTGCGCCCCTTCCGGGCTGACCGTGACGCCATCACCGGTATCCTTGAACAGCTGGACATGGCAGACAAGCTCTGGAGCTCAGCCGCACGCCTGTCCGGTGGTCAGCGTCAGCGTACCGCCATCGCCCGGGCCCTGTTCCGGGAGGCGGATCTTCTGCTCGCCGACGAGCCGGTATCCGCCCTGGATGGCCCCCTGGCCCACGCGGTCATGGGGTTGCTCAGGGAACGATTCGACACCTTTGTGGTGGCCTTGCACGATGTGGAACTGGCGCTGACCTACAGCACCCGGGTCGTGGGCATCCAGGGCGGGGAAATCGCCCTTGATGCTGCCAGCGACAGCCTGACCGCGGCGGACATCCGCCCCCTGTACGATTGACGGTGGTATTGTGATGCGAGGTTGGGCCAGCCTGCCGCTCAGCCGTTCACGAACGGCCCGGACCAGTATCTTCTTCGTGGTGCTGGCATTGGTGTGCCTGGCCTTTTCGGACATTGCCGTCACCACGGCGAACCCCTGGCAGGACCTGATGCGGTTCTTCTGGGGCATAGTGACCCCGGATTTCTTCTCCAGTGCCGGGCTGGCCACCGCCGTGCTGCGCACCCTGGCGTTCGCCTTCGTGGGCGTTACCATTGGCAGTATTGCCGGTTTCCTGCTGGCGCTGGTGTACCGGTTCCGGATCGTACGCACCTTCAGCGCCTTTATCCGGGCCATCCATGAGATTTTCTGGGCGCTGATCTTCCTGCAGTTTTTCGGTTTTCACCCGCTCACCGGGGTACTGGCCATTGCCATCCCATACTCGGGTATTTTTGCCAAGGTGTACTCTGAAATCCTGGACGAGGTAGACCCGGAACCCCGCAACCTGCTGCATTCCCGCGTCGGTGCCCTGTCGGCTTTTGCCTACGCCCGGATTCCCGATTGCTGGGAGCAGCTGCGCACCTATACCTCCTACCGTCTTGAGTGCGGGTTTCGTTCCAGTGCCATCCTGGGATTCGTGGGGCTGCCGACCCTGGGCTTTTACCTGGAATCGGCGTTCTCCCAGGGGCATTATTCCGAGGCGGGCGCGGTACTTCTGTTGTTCTATGCGCTGATCGCCACCATTCCCCTGTGGGTCCGGCCGCGGATGCTGCCCTTTTACGTTTTGGCCGCTCCCTTCTTTCTGGGCGACGGGATGCCGATCGTCTGGGGCAATGTAAAACGATTCTTCACCGAAGACATTGTGCCCGCACCGCTACGCGAGGGTGCGACCGGGGAATCCTTCTGGCCGTGGCTTTCCGAATTGCTGGTTGACCAGGCCCTGCCGGGCATCTGGAACACCCTGCTGCTGACCCAGATGGCGCTGGTGGCAACCGGGGTTCTGGCCCTGCTGGCGTTCCCGTTGATTTCCCGCCACTTCGGCAACCGGCTGTCCCGCACAGGCGGGCATGTGCTGCTGGTGGTGGCACGCTCCACGCCGGAGTACATTCTGGCGTATATTCTGTTGCAGCTCTGGGGGCCGTCCATGCTGCCGGCGGTGGTGGCGCTGGCCCTGCACAATGGCGGCATTATCGGCCACCTGATCGGGCGTCAGTCCAGCTTTATTACCCTGCGGCCCGACGCCCCCCGGGGGATTACCCGCTATGGCTATGAACTGGTTCCCAGGGTATACCCGTCATTCCTGGCGTTCCTGTTCTACCGCTGGGAAATCATCATGCGGGAGACCGCGATACTGGGGATTCTGGGTATCTATACCCTGGGTTTCTACGTCGACAGCGCCATACAGAACATCCAGTTCGACAAGGCCATGATCCTGATTCTGGTGACCGCATTGCTCAATATCGGTATCGACATCCTGTCCCGGCGAATCCGCAAAAGGCTGGCCCTGCAGACCATGCCCACCTGCTAGGCTCCAGTGTGGCGGAACACCAGCCGCACCGGCAGGGGGAGCGCTTCCGTGCCCACACGCAGGTTCACCCGCCAGACCATGTCGTCGCCGGTGGAACAGAATGGCGGTACAAAGCGCGCCCGGAAATGGTCCTGATCATCCGTCTTCTCCATTCTCAGGGGGTATTCCCCCATGTACATGGATTCGCCGGTGAGTATTGCGATTACCGGGTCAGAGACGCCCGACAGGGTGAGGTCCATCTGTAACTCGTCGCCCTCCAGGGCAGCCATCGACACGCTTGCCTCCCCTGCCGGCGTCTGCCAGCGGCAGGTCTCCCGCAACGGATAGCATACCGCTGTCGCTGCCAGGTCCTCGCCCTGGCTACCCTGCCCCGTAGTCATCCAGCGATAACCCGGGACTGCTACAGCCACCAGTACGACCAGCACGGCAACAACCAAAAGAGTGCGTCTCATCTGCCTGTCCTGTCCCAATAATTTTCCCGAACTTTTCCCGAACTTTTCCCGAACTTTACCCAAACTCCGTGCCAGGAACGGGCACGCCCGGCGCATTATGCGCTTCCAGCCCCGGAACAATAAACCCGCCGGCTGATCGATCTGGTAGCAAGCAACCGTATAAGGGGGGATACGGGGTGCCCTGCGACCCCCTAACGTGCCAAAATACCCGACTTTTACCAACCTGCTGACGGAGTACCCGCTGTGCAACCGGAACTATCGGTTCAGAACCTCAGCAAGACCTACGACGATGGGTTCCAGGCCCTGAAGAATGTCAGCCTGGATATTGACAAGGGTGAAATCTTCGCCCTGCTCGGCCCCAACGGCGCCGGCAAAACCACCCTGATCAGCATTATCTGTGGCCTGGTCAACCCCTCCAGCGGCAGAGTGACTGCCGCAGGCCATGATATCCAGCGGGATTTCCGGGCGGCGCGGGAAGCGATCGGCCTGGTCCCCCAGGAACTGAGCACGGATTCCTTCGAGAAAGTCTGGAAGACGGTCAGCTTCAGCCGGGGCCTGTTCGGAAAGCCCCCCAACCCCGCCCACATCGAGAAGGTGCTGCGTGATCTTTCCCTGTGGGACAAGCGCAACAACCGGGTGATGTCGCTTTCAGGTGGCATGAAACGGCGGGTAATGATCGCCAAGGCCCTGTCCCATGAACCCGACATCCTGTTTCTGGACGAACCCACGGCCGGGGTGGATGTGGAGCTTCGCCGGGACATGTGGGAAATGGTGCGCAAACTGCGGGAAAGTGGTGTCACCATCATTCTCACCACTCATTACATCGAGGAAGCGGAGGAAATGGCCGACCGTATCGGCGTCATCCGCAACGGCGAACTCATACTGGTGGAAGACAAGTCCACGCTGATGTCAAAACTCGGTCGCAAAGAGCTGCGCCTGCACCTTCATACGCCAATGGAGAAGATGCCCCCGGAGCTTGCAGACCAGCCGATCGAGTTATCCGACGATGGCTACGAACTGATCTATACCTTCAACAGCCAGCAGGAACAGGCGAACGTCGCCCTGCTGCTGCGAACCCTCGGGGAACTGGGTGTAGAATACCGCGACCTGCAGACCCGGGAGAGTTCCCTGGAAGAAATCTTCGTTGGCCTGGTGCACCACGACTGAGCCTGCATCCGAGACAAACTGGAGAGAGTCTATGAACCTGTATGGCGCCCTCGCCATCTACAAGTTTGAAATGTCCCGTATGTGGCGAACCCTTATGCAGAGTGTCGCCTCGCCGGTGATCTCCACGTCCCTGTACTTCGTGGTGTTCGGCTCGGCTATCGGCTCCCGCATGGGAGATATCGACGGTATCAGCTACGGCGCCTACATCATCCCCGGGCTGATCATGCTGACACTTCTGATGCAGAGCATCTCCAACGCCAGTTTCGGCATCTATATGCCGCGGTTCTCCGGCACCATCTATGAAGTGCTGTCGGCGCCGGTGTCCTATGTGGAAGTGGTCATCGGCTATGTCGGGGCGGCCGCCACCAAGTCGGTCATCCTGGGGCTGATCATTCTGGCCACGGCCAGGCTGTTCGTTGACTACAGCGTGCTGCACCCGTTCTGGATGCTGTCTTTCCTGGTGCTGACCGCAGTCACCTTCAGCCTGTTCGGCTTCATTATCGGCATCTGGGCAGACGGCTTCGAAAAACTGCAGATTGTGCCGTTGATGATTGTCACCCCGCTGGTCTTTCTCGGTGGCACCTTCTACTCCATCGACATGCTGCCGGAGATCTGGCAGACCATCACCCTGTTCAACCCGGTGGTCTACCTGATCTCCGGCTTCCGCTGGGCCTTCTACGGCGTATCAGATATACACGTGGGCATCAGTGTGGGCATGATTGTGTTGTTCCTTACCCTGTGTATGGTGCTGGTCAGCTGGATCTTCCGCACCGGTTACCGGCTCAAGCCCTGAGGACATCGATTGATGAACCGGTGTACGGCTATTGCGCTTGTTCTGCTCCCGGTGCTGTTTATCGGCGGGCCGGCGCTCGCCGGGTCGTCGGCCCCGCCCCAGACCCTCGAGTCCTACCAGGCCTGCCTGGTAACCGGGTCTGACGCGATACCGGTACAGCTGGAGCAGGCCACCAGCCCGGTGGAACACCGTTACGGCCTGATGGAGCGCGAATCCCTGCCGGAAGATGCCGGCATGTTGTTTGTCTACCCCGCCGAACGTGACGCCAACGCCGGCTTCTGGATGTACCGGACGCGCATCCCCCTGGACATTGCCTGGCTTGATGATGACGGTGTCATACTGGCCATGGACACCATGACTCCCTGCAAGACCGAATCCGCCAGAAATTGCCCGAGCTGGGCTCCCGGTGTCCGTCACCGGCACGTGCTGGAAATGAATGCGGGCTTCTTTGCCGACCATTCTGTTGCCGTTGGCGACAGATTAGTTGCAAACCTGAACGACAATATTACTTGCCCCTCTGTCGATTAGGTTACCCATTTCGCTTTCCGCCTTGACTGATCTCACAAGCGTCACTTCCTGCACTGTCTTCCTGTTTGCATAAATCCTTATACTGCCCATGGCTATTGCTGGTCAGACGTAAGTAACTGTCGCCAATGAATAAAATTTCATTTATGTGACCGCGATTGGCACCCCGGAAATGGACGTACCGGGGCCAGGAATGCAACTCAAGGATGTGACGCCATGGAACTGCCACCGATTGAAACACTGAAAACCCTGTTTATCGCTGGCCACCTGATCGGTCTCGCCTTTGGTGTCGGCGGCGCCCTGACCCTCGACATCATCGCCTTCCGCTATTTCTACCTCGAACGCATTACCCATGAAAAGCTGGTGCTGTTCCACTTTATTGCGCGACTGGTCACGCTGGGGCTGATCATTCTCTGGGGCACCGGCCTGGCCTTCCTCTGGATCTACTGGCAATCACAGCCCGAACTGCTGGGCAACCCGAAAGTGTGGGCCAAGGTTGTCATCGTGATCGTGCTGACCGTTAACGGTTACTTCCTGCACCACAAGGTGTTCCCCGTACTCGACCGCAACCTGGGCCACCACATGTTTCACCGGGTGACCGTCGACGAGAAAGCTATGATGTTCACCCTGTCCAGCATCTCCATCATTTCCTGGGGCTTCCCCCTGGTACTGGGCATAGCCAGCTCCCTGAATTTCACCACCGGGATGGAGAACATCCTGGCGTTCTATTTCCTCATGCTCAGCAGCACCTGCCTGCTGATGCTGCTGATATTCAAGTTATTCCTCGAGCCCTTCAAACGGTTCGTTATTGACCGGCCTGTCCGCCGTCCGACAGCGAGGTCATAGCGTGGGCTTCCCCGCATACCCGGGTTCCGCAGTATCCAGTGAAAGCAGTACCCCGAGATTTTCACGACCGATGTCAGCAGTACGGTCCACCGCTTGCTACCCGCCCCCGGGCGGTAGTCGTGTTTAACCATCAGGTACAGGATTAAAAACGTGTGCTATGAAGACTAAATCCAGACTGGCACTGCTGTTGTGCAGTACGGCGCTGTCCGGTACAGCAGCCGCTGATTCGCTCTGTGACGTCGATTACAGGATCCAGCACAGCTGGCAGACCGGCGCTGTCCACCGGGTCCAGATGACCTACAACGGCCCCGAGGTCAGCGGCTGGGAGCTGAGCTGGAAATTTCCCGGCCAGGACACCATTGACTCCATCTTCAATGTCAGCCACAGCCAGGAGGGCCAGAACGTAACGGTTGAAAACCTGCTGTGGAATGCCCGCCTGAGTGAGGGACGGGAAATCAAATTCGGTTTCAACGTGCGTAATCCCTCGGGGGAAATACCCGAGGAGTTCTACCTCAACGGCGAGCCCTGCGGCGAACCGGCCGATTCGCCTGAAGATCCGGTAGATCCGGACGAGCCCGATACTCCGGGCGACAATCCGCAAACCCCGGACACCCCGTCAACCTGGTCACTGGACGCCGATGATTCCTATCTCGGTTTCGTCACCACCAAGAATACCAACAAGGTGGAGAGCCATCGCTTTGGCACCCTTTCCGGAGCGGTTTCCGATGACGGTATCGCCACCCTGGACATCGACCTCAACACAGTCGAGACCGGCATTGATATCCGCAATCAGCGCCTGAAAGAGATGCTGTTCCACACCGGCCAGACGCCCACCGCCACCGTGGCCATCGAGCTGGGCGAAAACCTTTCGCAGGTACAGGGCCTGGGTGCCGGCGAAGTCATGACCCTGGACATTCCCGCGCAGGTTCAGATCAGCGGCGAAACCCGCGAACTCAACAGTCAGCTTCGGGTACAGCATCTGGGCGACCAGCGGTTCCTCGTCAGCAGTGCCCAACCGCTGATCATCACGGCGGACCAGTTCGGCCTTCAGGGCGGTGTTGAAGTCCTGCGGGAAGTGGCCGGCCTGAACTCCATCAGCATTGCCGTCCCCGTGGACTTCGCCCTGTTCTTCGAAGCCAACGGGCCCACGACACCGTGACGCGCTCCTGACACCGCATGAGAGAGGCTTTTATGAAACCCTTATTAAAAAACCTGCTGTCACTGACCGCGGGGGTCATGGTCGGCAATGCTGCCCTGGCCAACGAGCTCTGTACCGTGGACTACCAGGAAACCAATAACTGGGGCATGGGCGCCACCCACCAGGTGAGCGTTCAGTACAATGGCCCCGGGCTGGAACAATGGGACCTTTCCTGGACCTTCCCTGGCAACGAAAAGATCTCCAACCTCTGGAAAGGTCATTTCGAACAGCAAGGCAAGCAGGTCGGCGTGATCGATGCCGGCTACAACGGCACTGTTGCCAGCGGCAGCCAGTTCGACTTCGGCTTCAACATCGAGAACCCCTCCGGCAGCCTGCCCACCGAATTTTTCCTTAACGGGGAAAGCTGTGGCAGCCCGGTGGATGATGGCGGATCCGATCCCGGTGATGACTCGCCCGGCGACGACGCCCCCGACAGCGGTACACCGGATGAGCCGGTCATGGGCTGGTCCCTGAACGGTGCCGAGTCGGACTTCTCGTTCATCACCGTCAAGAACACCAACGTGGCGGAAGCCCAGAGCTTCCAGAACCTGCAGGCCTTTGTGGACACCAGTGGCAAGGCTACCCTGGCCATCGACCTGAACACGGTCGACACAGGTATCGGCATACGGGACGAGCGAATCCGTGACTACCTGTTCGCCAGTGGCCTGCTGCCCACCCTGTACTTTACCACCTACGTGGACATAGCGACCGTGACCGCACAGGAACCGGGCGAAGCCGAAATGATGACCCTGGACGGTCGTCTCAGCCTGAACGGCGTCAGCCAGGACACCACCGCGGACGTGATGGTTATCCGCACCGCCGACGACCGTGTCGCGGTACGTACCGCACGGCCGGTGATGATCCAGGGCGGCGACTTCGAGCTGACCGGTGGTATTGAAACCCTGCGTAGCCTGGCCGGGCTGTCCGCCATTGGCCAGACCGTGCCGGTATACTTCAACCTCAGCTTCACGGCAATCACTGGGGATAATGCCGATAACCTGATGCCTGTGGAAGCCGGCACTGCACCGGCGGCGCCATCCATCGTGGATGCAGCCTATACCGCAGCCAACAGCACGGTGACCGTAAGCTGGCAGGATCTCAGCAGCAACGAGACCAGCTTCGTGATCAAGCGTCAAATGGGCGATGGTTACTGGGAGACCCGCGCGGCCGTTGACGCCAATCAGACCCAGTGGATGGAGCAGCTGGAGGCCGAGGGCAACTACACCTACCGGGTGATTGCGGTCAACGACAGCGTACCCTCCATGTCCTCAGGCAATGTGATCGTTAACGCCCAGCCGGGTGACGACATGCCTGGTGATGACGGTGGTGATGACCCGGGGACCGATCCCGGTGAAGACCCCGGCAGTGATGACGGCGGTAACGACAATGGCGGCACACCGGATGATGGTGGTGATTCCGACAACGACAACGGCGGCGATGGCGACGACGGTGAAAACCCCGTAGAAGAACTGGACGGTGCTGAGATCTATGCCACCCAGTGTGCCTCGTGCCACGGCGCAGACGGCTCCGGCGGCGCAGTTGGCGTTTCCCTGACCCAGGCATCCGAGCTCAGCTCACTGGTCAGCTACATCGACGCCACCATGCCACTGGGCAACGCCGGCCGCTGCGTCGATGACTGTGCCCAGACCGTTGGCGAGCACATCGCCGACAACTTCTGGAGCGAACAGGGCGGCGACCCGGTCAGCCTGGAAGACGAGACCGCCGGCCCGCGTCAACTCAACCTGCTGACCCGGTACCAGTATGAAAACGCGGTCACTGACCTGCTGGGCGTGAATGCCGACAACATCACCACCAACTTCCCCACGGAAGCGCGGGTGAAGGGTTTCAGCAACAACGCCGCCAAGAACTACGTGACCGCCCGTCACTTCGACGAGTACATGCGTGCCGCCGCGCAGTTGGCCGGTGATGCTGTCAGCCAGCAGAAAGGCGCCCTGCTCTCCTGTGACGAAAACACCAACGGCTGCGCTCAGCAGTTCGTGGAGAACTTCGGCCTGAAGGCATTCCGTCGTCCGCTGACCAATGAGGAACGCAGTGGCTATGTATCGCTGTTCAAGGACCAGGGTGATTTCAACAGTGGCATGACCGCGGTTATCGAGGCCATGCTGGTCTCCCCCAACTTTCTCTATATCAGCGAGCTGGGCGAAGCCCAGGGCAACGGCGTCTACGAGCTGACGCCCTACGAGCTGGCCTCTCAGCTGTCCTTTATCTTCCAGGGCACCATCCCGGATGACGCCCTGCTGGCCGCCGCAGGCAGCAACCAGCTGGAGACTCCGGAACAACTGGCCAGCCAGGCCCGTCGACTGCTGCAGACCGAGCAGGCCCGCATCCACATGGGTCACTTCGTCGAGCAGTGGCTTGAAGCGGACCCCGCTTCCATGGGCAGCAAGGATCCGCACATCTACCCGCGCTTTAACGGCGACGTTCGCGATGCCATGCACAAGGAGCTGCGGGCGTTCTTCACCCACGTGATGTATGACTCCACCGGCCGATTCCAGGAGCTGCTGAACGCCGACTATGTGTTCGTCAACCAGGCCCTGGCCAACTACTACAACCTGCCGGGCGTGAGTGGTGACAATATCCGCATGGTCACCGATACCACCGGCACCCGCGGCGGCATCCTTGCCACCGGTGCGGTCATGGCCGCCCACGGTCATGCCAACGAATCCGCTCCGATTCCCCGGGGCAACTTCGTGCGCCGTCGTCTGATGTGCCAGGACCTGCCACCACCCCCGGAAGAGCTGGATACCAGCTTCCCGGATCCCGATCCGAACTACACCACCCGTGAGCGGTTTGAAGAGAAAACCGGCGACCCTGACTGCCAGACCTGTCACCTGTACATCAACGGCGTTGGCTTCGGCTTCGCGGCCTTTGACGGTGCCGGTGGCTACCGCACCACCGACAACGGCAAACAGGTCAACACCTACGGTGAAATCTACGGCCTGGAAAGCCTGCTGGACGACTCCAGCGCGGCCTACGACGGGGTTCGCCAGATGCAACAGGTACTGTCGCAGACAGACAGCAGCAAGAGCTGTCTGGCGACCCAGTTCTACCGGTTTGCCCGTGGCTATATCGAAACGTCATCGGATGAAAACACCATCGACAACCTGACCCAGCTGTTCGCAGCCAGCGACTACAACCTGCAAGAGCTGATGGTGGGCATCACTCAGCTGCAGACGTTCACTCTGCGCAGAGATCAATAAGGAGATCGTCATGAATCCCAACAGACGTCAGTTTCTCAAAGGCCTCGGTGGCAGCGCACTCGCGCTGCCCCTGGCGACGATGCCCTGGGCCCGGGTTGCAACAGCGCAGGGTGCTACCGCCAAGCGCGCTATCTTCATGTACATTCCGGACGGGTGTATCCCCCAGCGGTTCCACCCCACCGGCGGTGAGTTTGACTTCCAGCTCAACGAGATGACCAGTCCGCTGGAAGCGGTGCGCCAGCACTGCCTGTTCGCCAGTGGCCTGAACATGTATGAAGGTGGCCACACGCACGAAGGCGGCGTTGCCAAGGTACTCACCGGCAACAACACTGAATCGCTGGATTATTTCCTGGCCCAGCGGCTCGGCTCCGCCACGCCGTTCAAATCCATGAACCTGGGGGTGGCCGCGACCTTCCAGAATGGCGCGGGCAACGTCTTCAACTTCAGTTCCGGGAATGTACCCATCACCCCGAACGACAACCCCATCAACGCCTTCGACACCATGTTCGGTGCGGGCGGCAATGGCGGTGATGAGCCCCTGGCAGACAGGCGCAAGCGCAGCATCCTTGACCGGGTGCTCGCCGACCTGAATGCCATGAACAGCAAACTCGGCCAGAATGAGCGGGAAAAACTGGAGTTCCACACCCAGAGCCTGCGGGAGGTTGAGTCGCGGATCCTGGATGCAGGGGCCGAAGCCGGAGTCTGTAATACCGGCGGCTTCAACAGCGACAACTTCACCGTACCCGAAGGCTGGAACGGCTACCCACCCAAGATCCACCTGGACGAGCACTACCAGACCATCGGGCGGCTGCAGATGGACGTGATTACCGAAGCCTTCTCCTGTGACATGACCCGGGTGGCCTCACTGATGTGGTCCCATCCCGTCAGCCCGCTGCGGCTGGAAGGCATCGACCAGGGTCACCATGACACCTCCCACTATGGCGCCAGAGACAGCGAGACCGCGGACAAATTCGTGCAGTACAAGCAGTACCACATGCGCCAGTTCCGCTACCTGATCGAAAACCTGGCAAGCCGTACCGACACCGACGGCAACAGCCTGCTGCACAACACGGTCATCTTCCTGTGTTCGGAACTGGGTGACAGCAATGCCCACGATCACCGGAACATGCCGTTTATCCTTGCAGGCAACGCCGGCGGCGCCCTGCAAACCGGCCGTTATGTCGACTTCGGCGGCGATGCCCACAGCAAGCTGCTGGTATCCATCGCCAATATGATGGACGTCAACATCGACAGCTTCGGCTACACCGGCCACGGCACCGGCGGCCTGCCCGGCCTGCTCGCCTGATCCAGCGACCCGCCACAGGGAAGTGGCGTCACTGCAGGCAATAACAAGAAACTCGGTCTGAAAAAATTCAGCCCCGCTCTGACGGGGCTTTTTTGTGCGCGCTCACTCAGCCCGGTTTCGGGAGTTAGCAGGCCCTCAGTTGATTCTCCCTGAGGGCATCATGCAAGTCCTTGCTCAACCACGTTTGCTCTGATTCGCGCGGCGCCATCGACGACTCGTAAACCTGAACCCGTTGGCCTCCATGGGCTTTGGCGGCGTACATGGCCTGATCGGCATCGTCCATCAGCGTGTCGACATCCTGGCCATCATTGGGGAAAAGCGCCAGGCCGATGCTGCCGGAAATGTGTATCCGTTGGGAATCAACCTCAAAGCCCTGTTTGAGACTGGTCAGAACTTTCCTGGCGGCTTCCTTCGCACCATTCCTGTTGGTCTCTTGCAGGATCAGGGTGAATTCGTCTCCTCCGAGGCGGGCCAGGGTATCCATGGTCCGGACCCTGGTGCTTATCCGCTCGGCCACCTGCGCCAGAAGCCGATCAGCGGCCTTATGGCCGAGCTGGTCGTTAGTTTGCTTGAAGCCGTCCAGTCCTATGAATAGCAGGGCAAAGGAGCTGCCCTCCCGCTGGGCCTCGAGCAGAACCCGCTCGAGCCGATCAATAAACAATAACCGGTTGGGGAGACCAGTGAGTGGATCGAAATTGACGCTTCGCCAGGCCTGATAGTCAGTTTGCCTGCGCTCAGAGATGTCCCGCGACGTCTTCACGACAGCTTCAATTTCGTTTTGGCCGTTAAAAACCGGGACGAACTGGCAGTCAAAATAGGAGGGTAAACAGAGATGAAACTCCCTGCGCTGAGACTGACCGGTGGTAACGGTTTTACTGATCGCGTCGTGCAGCTCTGTGGCCAGCTCCAGAACCAGATCAAGCGGGGTTTTTCTGTCAATGTCCCGAAGCGGCGCGCTGACGAGATGCTCCATCGAATGAGAATGTTCTTTCAGGGCGCGGCTGTCTTCGCCACGACATTCGGGGCCAGTTTCCTGCAGGTCTTCAAGCAGTTGCATCATTTCGGTCTGAACGAATCGGGCAAGTTTCATAGCAAGGAGTCTCCTCCATCATCTATTGGTGGATACCAACGTATTTCACACACCGCTGAGATCTGCCGCCCGCGTAGCCCTTTAAACATGGTTTCAGAAAGCCATGTCGGGTATACCAGTCAAAGTACTCAATGAAGATCTTCAAGGGGAAGCCCCCGTAAATCTCTCCAGCCTCTACAGGAAAAAGGAAAATCAGCGCTTCCAGACACTAATTTTTCCGTCGATGCCAATCTCGCGTGGGAGATGCAGGAGAGAGCTTACATAAAGCCCACCCCAATGCCCGAGTTTCAAAATAAGTGTCCGTTAATTCAAAAATTATCAGTAACAGCCCACTCGCCTCTGTTCGGTAACAAACAGTCGAGGTTATTGTTCTGCGGAATCGGAAGCTTCCGTCAGCCGATCGCGATAAAGACGATTGTTCCAGTCCTGAACAATGATCTGCGACCTGAAAAGTTCCCAGAACTCCCGGGCGTAGACAACCAGGAGCAGGAAGACGGCAGGCCAGATCGAGCCGGACAGGAACAGGCCAATCGAAATAATCAGTGCGAAAAGAACAATGAGTCCCCTCACCCATCGCCTCAGATAGAAGTGATGCAGCCCCACCATGAAAAACCAGTTTAACGTGGCGTATGTGTCAGGGTCCTTCACCTCTTTTCGGACCATGTCGAAAAACTGTCTCTTCTGCTCGTCGGGCAGTTCCCGAATCGCTTGACGGAGTGACTCCTCCTCCGCTTCAACATCAGCCTGCCTCAACATGATCTGTGTCCTTCAACACCGGCTCGATACACTTGCAGATAGCGTCGGGCCTGTTGCACCGGCGCAGTCGATTCAACGTCAGCTTTAATCCGTGGCGGAACCCGAAATGCCCGATCGCCTCTTCAGCATAGGCAGAACAGCTGGGTTCGAAATTACAGTCGACTCCGAACCACCTTGCTCCGCCACCGGTCTTCCGATAAAAACGGATCAGTCCCAGTGCCGGCCCTTTCAGCATCCTTTACCGCCCCTCAAATCCATGCTTACTACCGGCCCAGGGTAACGATGACCGCTTCGCGCTGCCAGAACAGCCAGAAACGCTTCATCTCCAGCACCTGGAAAACAACCTGCCAGCCCTCAGCGGCATAACGGTTGAGCTCGGCCTCAATCTTTCTGAGCGGCAGCCCGGAGGACCCAAGCAGCAGCGTACCGCAACCACCCTCTGCAATATGAACCATCTTGTATTCCGAAAAACCGCCCGTTGCCATAAAACCTCCTCAGTAAAACCCATTGGATAACCAGTACTTGCGTGACCGGTTGCGCGTGTGACCAGACCGGACTCTAAACCATAAGAGCGGGGAAGCCGGCTCCGTTTTACAAAAAACTGCAATTCAGTGCTAGTGTCCCGTTGGTAAGGTCTCAAAAGAACGACCCGGTCCCCTATCAACATTTCCCGATCACAAGGAGCCAGGACACATGGCAGAGCAACTCCCGGTCATACTCGTAACCGGCGGCGCCCAGGGCATCGGCAAGGGCATTGCTGCCAGTTTCCTGGACAAGGGCTGGCGAGTGGTGGTTGTCGATCAGGATGCAGACGCCATCCAGGCATGCAGACAGGGTTTCGGCAATCCGGACAACCTGCTCATGATCGAAACGGATGTTTCCCGCGAGTCCGAGGTGGTCGCCGCCGTGGCCGCGGCCGTGGAATGGGGTGAGCGGCTTGACGCCGTGGTCAATAATGCGGGACTGGCGGATCCGGACACCGGGCCTGTTGAGACGCTTGAGCTTGCCCAGTGGCAGCGGCGAATCGACGTCAACCTGACCGGGGCCTTCCTGATGGCAAAGCACACGGTGCCGCACCTCCGCAAAACCGGGGGCAGCATCGTCAACATGGCCTCCACCCGCGCGCTTCAGTCCGAGCCGGATAGCGAGGCCTACGCGGCCAGCAAGGGCGGCCTGCTCGCCCTGACCCACGCTCTGGCTGTGAGCCTGGGCCCGGATGTCCGGGCTAACAGCATCAGCCCCGGCTGGATCGATGTCCGTGCCTGGCAGGCCAATGCGCCCTCCGAGCCCGCCCCCCTGTCGGCCTCCGATCATCAGCAGCACCCCAGTGGCCGCGTGGGCACACCCGGCGACGTAGCGGCCATGGTCGCCTACCTGGTCTCGCCTGAGGCCCGGTTCGTGACCGGTCAGAACTTCGTGATCGATGGCGGCATGACCCGCAAGATGATTTACGAGGACTAGTCCGCCAATCCGCATCACCGGCGAGGCCGTAATGCAAAATGACAATAATTGAGGAGAGAGCGTATGAGCAATCCAGTCATTGCAGATAACAAGCCCGCAAAAGTCACGTTGGAGAAAGGCAAAAAGTACGTGTTCTGCGCCTGCGGGCGTTCGGCCAACCAACCCTTCTGCGACGGCTCCCACTCAGGCACGGGCATCACCCCCAAACCCTTCGTGGCGGAAGAAGACGGCCATGCGTTCCTCTGCCAGTGCAAACACACTGGCGATGCCCCCTACTGTGACGGCACCCACGCTCAATTCGACAAGGATCAGGTTGGCACGGAAGGCCCCGGCTAGGAGCCAACCGCGGACAGCATCAGAGGTTGAAGTTTACCGAGAGATAATCCGTCAAAGCGGCCTCAACATTTTCCCTGACCTGGCTGGAAATAAACTCCATGCTCTGGCCATAGCCAATACTTCCATAAGGCTTGTCATAAATAACCGCAGGCCGGGGATTGTAACGTCCGAAGCCCACATCAACGGTGTACGCCACAAACGAGTCGTCACTGGACCTCAGGCAGGTCAGTATCACATTCAGATAGAGCGGATCTGACAGTGAAGCCACTGGCTTGATCCGGGACCGGATGAAAATACCCTCGATCAATTCATTAAGGTGATCCTCTTCGGCTCCGAAGCATTCATTGTCCGTGAACGTATAATAGGCCAGCGTATTCGGATCATCCTGCGTGAGCACCTTTTCGTACCAGGGTTCAAGATCAGACGAATAAGCGTTGCCGGCAAGCAAAGCCAAAAAAGCACACAGAATGAGCGATAGACGGGGCATGGTTAAATCCTGACTTCTTGGTTGGTTTTTGACGGGAAGCGCGGAAATATAGCACAGGGGTGGGTGTCAGTCTCTTTTGACCGTGTCACCACTTCCGACAGGTGCGGCCTCGGCCCTATTCGGCCAGCGGATCAGGCACTGCAGAGGATAACGTCGTCTGGCCTGTCGCCTCAGCCACTGTTCTTGCGGTTCGCTCCAATGTCAGTGCCAGCCGTTCAAACATGCCTTCGATGATCACCGTTTTCTGATCCGGGTTCCGTTGGCCATGAATCGCCTCAAGCAGCCTGGCATTCGCCTTCCGGAACGCTGGATTCGTGGCCCCCCGGGCACTCAACAGGTAGGTTTCGGCCAGGGTCTGCTGCCACTCCTTCAGAAGCGTATCAACCGTGGGACTGCGATGGTCCTGAATCAGCCTGCGCAGACGAATGGACACATGCCCGAGATTGAGCCCGGTAAATCCCAGGTCCGTCATGTAGCGATCGCTGCTTCCGGAACTCTGGTCATAATTGGCCAGCCGCAACAGGCGCTCCCCCATACGACCATTGAACCAGTTTTCCGCCTGTTCGTGATCGTCAATAACGACCAGATCACGGGCCGTTGATCTCAGCAGGCGACGCTGCATAAACCGACTGTCCGGTGGAGTAATGAGTTTGAATACCCAATAGAGAATACTGATTCCCACAAACAGCCCCAAAGCAATATTCACCGCGCTTTCGGCATTGAATGTCATGCTGTTGCTTGGCTGCGTGATGATGGTGAACGAAATACAGAAGCCCAGGCCGTAAGGCAGCGTAGGACGATCGGCAAGGGCCAGCAGGCCAAAGAAATAAGGTCCGGCCAAAACCAGAACCAGGAGCTCAAAATTGCCGCTGACCCTGGATAACAGGCCCAGCCCGAAGAACAGTGCGAAAGGGATAGCCACCGTTGCGCCAAGCAGCACCCGACGCAGAATAGGCGTCAGCTCAGCCAGCGAAAAACGGGCGAACATCACGGAAAATACCACGGGCATGATCATGATCATCAAGGCTGCCGAGCTTGCCGTCTGGATCCAGATAACCGCCCCGATGACAAATATCATGGCTGTGCGAAACCCGTTGATCAGTCCGACCAGCGGATCCCGATGGGTTTCCAGCATGGGTGCCTTGAGCAACGTCCGGTCACGGCTTTCCAGCGCGTTGTAGGCCCGCAATACCACCACCAGATCACTCACCAGCTCCAGTGCCGTCCTGGTCAGGCGCGTGACGATGGCGGACTCATTCCTGAACCCGGTTTGTTGCTCCAGCAAGGATCGCCGCAGCTCGTGGGCAAGCACGTAGCTTTTCTGATAGGTGTCTGCTTCCGCGATTTCCCCGAAGTAACGGCGCATCTGGCTGAGCACCTCACTGAACGCGGGTGACACCAGGTCGCCATGATTCCGGTGGAAGCGCCCCAAAATCTGGGTGACCGCCAGCAGGGACATTACCTTGTTGCACAACAAATGGGCTGCCCTGCTCCGGCCGGAGCCTTCCGGGCCTTCGTAGGTAACAGCGCTGGAATCGTCATTGAGTGCCACCAGGGTTTCGAGAATTTCGTCCGCGTGTTGGTGACGCTGCTCGTGGGAGCTTCCTGGCTCCAGCTCCAGCGTGAGATAGGCCAGCGTTTTGTTAATCACGTTGCGGGCATTCACACGCAGGCCATCTTTCACGGTCACTGGCCATAACAGCTGGCTGACCAGCATGGCACACACGGCGCCAGTGGCGATCTCGCTGATCCGGGCCTGGGCGATGGCAAAAACCGCCTGGCTGTTGGTGGTGCTGGCATCCGCCATCACCAGGATAACCACCAGCCCGGCCGTCATCCCCGCCATCGCGAAAGCATAGATATAGTTGGTGTTGTGCACCATGGAGGAGGCTGCCGAATTCAGACCAATCCACAGAGTTAGCAGGCCCAATGCCAGAAGTGGATACGGTGTCAGGAAGGCAAGCACCACAACGCCAAAGCCGCCGCCAACCGCCGAACCACCGATCAGGCAAAGCGCCTTCTCGATTACCAGTCCACTCTCCGGCCGGATCTGGAGAAAGACCGCCGCGACCATCGCCCAGTAAGGACGGTCCAGTTGCAGGGCCATCGACACAAACAACGCCAACGCCATGGCGACCACACCCTTGATGGCAAAAATCACGGCGTATCGGTTCGGGGTCAGGAGTTGCGTGAGTAGCGGATGGAGAGACATACGCACCGGCTCGCTACTCGGAGTCCAGATAAATCGACACCGTCATCCCGGCACTCAGATGTATATCCTCCGGCACCGGATCCAGCGCGATATTCACCGGAATCCGCTGGGCCAGCCGCACCCAGTTGGATGTCTGCTGTACCCGGGGAAGCATCTGATCGTTGCTGCTGGTGTTGGTATCGGCAATTCCCGGGGAAATGCTGACAACGGTGCCAGTCAACGTGCGGTCGGCACCCATCAGTGTCATCCGAGCGGGCTGCCCCACCTGCACCAACTGCAGTTTGGTTTCTTCAAAGTACCCGGTGACGTAAAACGAATTGGCTATCACCTCAGATAACACCGCCGTTCCTTTATTAACGTAATTGCCCTGACGCAAATGCAGGTTGCTGATGGTGCCGTCTGCCGGTGCCACCACCTGTGTGCGCTCCAGATCAATACGCGCCATCTCCAGTTCCGCCATGGCACGTTCATAACTTGCCTGCGCAGACTCCATCTGAATGCGGTAGATTTCCAGCGCTTCCTCAGTGGTGGCCTGGGGGTCAGCGTCCCCTTGTCGACTCTGGT
This sequence comes from Marinobacter zhanjiangensis, assembly GCF_014651935.1. Classification (GTDB taxonomy): domain Bacteria; phylum Pseudomonadota; class Gammaproteobacteria; order Pseudomonadales; family Oleiphilaceae; genus Marinobacter; species Marinobacter zhanjiangensis. Next base: position 692,615 of record NZ_BMXV01000002.1, read on the forward strand.
ACTTATGCCTGGCCAACTCCAGAGCGCTGCGTTTCTCTGCGACTTTCGCCCTGGCTTCCGCAAACACCACCTGATAGCGCGTATCGTCAATAGTAAAGAGCGGATCGCCCTGGTTGACAGCCTGATTGTTCTTCACGCTCACTTGCGTGACCCAGCCTGAAACATCTGGCGCAATCGTGATGACATCGGCACGAATCCTTCCGTCGCGGGTCCAGGGCGAATACAGATAATGGTTCCAGACCCAACTGCCGGCGACAATCGCCAGCGCGATCACCAGCAACGTAATACCGACACGCAGTAGCTTTCCCATGAGTCTTCCCTAGTTCCCAAACAGATAAACAATGATTGCCAGGTAGCAAACGAATGCAGCGACATCGAACCATGCCTGCTTCCAGATGTAGCGGTGCAGGTCCAGACGGTGCAACGCAAACCGGGTGACAGCGCTTAAAATAAACGCCATCGGCACCAGCACCAACAATGGGCTGAACAGCATTCCGCCAAAGCTCAGTTCGTGAAGCATGCGTCCCTTCTCGTTGTGTGATGGCTGAAGTGGCTACGAAAGCTGTTAATCATGCCCCCAAAATATACTCGATCTGTATACCCTGAAATAGTTTTCTGGAATCATGTTAATGGAGTACGCGGACTCCTGATGTTGACGTTTTTTTAACCACGTTGGTACCCGCTGACCTATCACGGAGGATGTCTCTCGCTATGAAGCTCGCCCAATTTATTCAGACGGAAATGGAACAACTTCTTAAAGACTGGGAAGAAGCCGCGGTGGAAATAGCCCCGGAATTGAGGGGCGAAGACAGCCGCGCCCTGGAGGACCATGCTCGTGCAATGCTCGAGTTTGTTACCCAAGACCTTTTGACACCCCGGACCGATCGGGAGTCGGCACGCAAAGCACAAAAGAAAGCCAGATCTCCCGCTTCGGAAGCCGCTGATAAACATGGTTCAGACCGGCATATTCAAGGTCTTTCCATGCTTCAGATGATACAGGAGCTGCGGACCCTGCGGGTACGGGTTATACAGGACTGGCGTGAGGCTCAGCGGGGCAGCGCCGACAGCGATATCGATGAGATTCTGAGTTTTATCGAGGCTATTGATCAATTGATCGCCGACTCGGTGTCGAGCTACTCCGCCCGAAAAGAACAGGAAACACGCCTGTTCGAAGCCATGCTGAAAGTTTCCCCCGACCCCTCCGCCATATTCGATCCCGACGGCAAGGTGCTGTTTCTTAACATTCCAATGGCCGATCTGGCGAATAAGCCATTTCGGGATGCTATCGGAAAAACCCCGCTTGAGCTGGGCCTGGGCTTTGCCACAGATTTGCAAGAGGCGATTGCTGAAACCGTTGCTACTGGCCAGTTTCAGCGCAGGGAGTTCCATTGCGCCTTGCCCTCAGGCCCGGAGAGGCACTTCGACTGCCAGCTTGTCCCGGTCTTTAACGACCGGAACGAAGTAGAAGCTGTCGCAAAGACGTCGCGGGACATCACTGAGCGCAAACAGGCCGAGCGCCAGGTTTGGCGTAGCGCGAATTATGATTCACTGACCGGCCTCCCCAATCGACGGCTGTTTCTCGATCGGCTTGAGCAGAACCTGCTGGAGGCCGAACGAAGGGAAAGTTCCTTTGCCCTGCTGTTCATCGACCTGGACCGCTTCAAGCAAGCTAACGACCAGCTCGGCCACAAGGCTGGTGACCGACTTCTGACGAAGGTGGCCGAACGGATAAGTACCAGTGTCCGTGCCATGGACACCGTGGCCCGTCTTGGCGGAGACGAATTCACGGTGATACTGAAGGAAACTGGCAGGGAAGGTGCGAAGGAAGCTGCCAGGGCTCTCCTGTCAAGTCTTGAGCAGGCGTTTGACGTTGATTCTCACCGGGTATCCATTTCCGGCAGCATAGGGCTGACTCTTTTCCCCGATGATGGAAAGGATGTCGACCAGCTGATGCACAACGCCGACCAGGCCATGTACGCCGCAAAAGAATATGGAGGCCAACAGGTTCAGATCTACGAGTCCTGGATGGCGCGGAGCGAATCAGAGCATATGCGGTTAAACAGGGAACTGAATGACGCCCTCGGGGAGAACCAACTGGAGGTTTACTACCAGCCTATAATCGACATCCACACTGGCGCCATAACCAGGGCTGAAGCTTTGCTCCGGTGGAATCATCCGGACAAGGGGTTATTGACTCCGGACGCCTTTCTCAGCATCACTGAACAAAACGACCTGGCAGACCGCATCAACGCCTATGTACTGGAGCAGGCCGTAGCCTGCTCGCGCCGGTGGCGCGACCTGAATGGGGAAGCGTTTCCGATTAGCATAAACGAATCACCAGCCTCCTTTTTTACACGAAGCCTTGTGAACCAATGGCGAGAGCGGCTGACACAAGTGGGTCTTGATGAGAGCCGGGTCACCATGGAACTCACCCCGGCGTCCCTGAACAACATTCGTGACTCCGGTTTCAATCCGGTCAAGGGCTTGGGTTTGGCAGGTTTGCGGCTAAACCTGGCAATCGACGACTTTGGTATTGAACCTTTCTCTTTACTGGCTCTTCAGGAGTTCAGGATGGAGAGCGTCAAGGTAGACAGAGAGCTGATCCAGGACGCTGGTCAGGGGGGTGATTCCGACCGCATACTCGAAGCCATAATCGCCATGGCTCACGCGATAAACGTCCAAGTGGTTGGGGTAGGCGTTGAAAACGACGAGCAGTGGCAATTCCTCTCCCGTACCGGGTGCGACTATGCCCAGGGCTTCCTGTTCTCCCGGCCCCTCCGTCAGGATGATTTCGAGACATTACTCAGACAGGACCGCGAGACAAAGTCTTCTTAAAGTCGGTTGGTGCACCCAGGGTATCCACTACCGTGAGATCGCCCCAGAGTGGCCGTTACCGGTCAAGTGAAGGCCCGGGATTGTCCCCACGTTTCTGTTGTCTGTGAATCGGGGACCGATCAGTTTTTTTGGGGGTCGAAAATAATCTACCCCAGTTTTATTCCCATGTTGTCATCGTCGCCGAGCCCAAGCGACGTTTCAGGGGACAGTCACTGCATACCATTTTCACTTTCCTCGCTACGGCCAACACCGCTCGCGATACCTGCTTGCTTCCGCCAAATGCCGTATGGATCGAATGGCGTCCTGCATGATTCCGAGTCGAGCACCCAGACCTTGGTAGACCAGCTTTGGGTCATGCCAAAGCTGTTTTCGCACTCCACATAGCCGGCTTGTTCAAAGGCATTGGTCCAGTAGAGCTGTGCCGCAAACTTGCCTGATATCATGAGTATCAAGCCCAGGATGAGAGAATAGCCCATCGCCTTCGTGATCTTTTTATCTAACGAACGAGGCCTTTCTCCTTTATAGGCCAGAAACAGGCTGTAAAAACCCATAAGCAGGAGAGAAAGTAATACTGCCCATCCGCCATAGTAAAAGAGAAAGCCGGTATCTTGCAGGACGACCGCTACTTTAGATTGTTGCAACTGCAGGTATAAATTGGTGTTGTCGGCGATTGTAGTAAATGAGTAGACAATGAAGAATACCGAAATGGCTACAAAAAAAACGCCAAACAGCAGCATTGACCTTCGATCAACATTCTGACGGGAAGTGGCCATTTCAAGCGCTCCGGGGTTCAGTAACCGGTTAAAACCTGTACTCTAATGGTCGCTCTATCTGGCTGGGGGTTTGATTTCCCCATGCAGCAGACCAAAAATCGGAGCACTTGCGATGATCACCAGCAGGAATCCGGCAGCGGCAGCCCAGAGAGAGCCAAAGTGTGACCAGGCGGCACCACCAACCAAAAACGCGATCAGGGTCGCGATCTGGATGAAATAGGCTGCGGCGAGGTATCGGACAATAGCCACCAGGCTTTTGAGAATTTTCATCATCCGCAAATGGCCTTGAAGTCGATGTTCTCTGGCTTTGAGCAGAATTCACTGATCGGTATCGGGCCGGTTCCCACCTGGGCGAGTTTGTTGATCTCCACCAGTATGTCTCTGAGCCATTCCATTTGTTCCAGTTCCTCAGCCGATAACGCAGCCTTGCCCAGTAGCAGTTCAAAGTGGGGTGGTATCTGCATATCGGAACCGGTCAGAATGGAGAATAGCACGTCGCGCAGTTTGGCTCTGCCAAGGCCAACGGCCATCATGCCGGCGCCGTAACTGGCCAATGAGACGTTGGTGACAAAGACCCCTATGCCAATGGAAAATTGGGCAGGCCGCCTGAGTCTGCCGATTTGGCCACGGCCCCATCGTCCGCCAGTGGTGGCGTAGGTGGTAAAACCACCCCCAGCCAGGCGCCCGGCGAGCATCGAACGATGATATTTGAAGGCATACCGTACAACGTTTGAGAGAACGGGGGCATCTTCACGCACGAGGGTGCCCGTGGCGTCATCCCACAAGGGAGCAAGAGCCTGACCCAGTTGTTAGTGGCCAATTAAAATGACCCACTACTGGCCATTAATTTTGACCCACCTCCGAGTGGCCGTCAGGCCACAGAACCAGCTACTGTCCCCCGCTTTTATCGATGG
>NZ_BMXV01000003.1 GCF_014651935.1 Marinobacter zhanjiangensis
AATAGCGTTCTGGAACCACCTGATCCCATCCCGAACTCAGCAGTGAAACAGAGCAGCGCCGATGGTAGTGTGGCATTTGCCCATGCGAGAGTAGGTCATCGTCAGGCGCCCAAACCCAGCCCCTAGTGCTTTGCACTAGGGGCTTTTTTCGTTTGGGCGCCTGACGATGACCTACGGGGGTGTGAGCCCTGGTGCCCGCAGGGCAGGCGACGCGCAGCGTTGCCAGGGGCGAACGCCCGGGGCGTCCCCGCGAAGGGCCGGGAATCGTCGCCGTGCGTAGCACGGCCTTTAGGCCCGTCCGGGCCCGCGGCAAGCCCGGAAGAACGTCACGGGAATCACTCATTCAGCCTGGATCTACAGCGACATCATTGCCCCCGTACAAGGCCAGCCTCTTGCTGATACAGGCGCCCTGCGGGCGCCACCCCCTCACCCCGGCCCTCTCTCGCAAGGGGAAAGGGGGAGGTGCTGTGCAAACCGGCAACATGGGTAACAGTCGCCAAACCTGACAATGGAAAAGGGCCCTGATACCTACCGGCATCGGCGCTTTCCGACAACGCTAAAGAACCTCTCAGTCCCTGAGCCCACCAAACCGCCTGTAGAAGCCGTCATTGGGCCCCGGCAAAGGACCGGAGGCATTCTCCAGTGTCTGGTCCAGCCACTCTTCAGCGCGTTCATAGATCTGCCTGTAAAGATTCCGGCACAACTGTCTCGCGCTGCGCCCTTCCCAGTCTCCCGGGAGCAGGGCGTCAGGCAATTGCGGGTCTCGGAGCAGGATCTTCCGGTATTCGTGGATGAGCAGGGTTCTGGCAATCAGGCAATCCTCGGGTGACAGCGTGTCTTCATCCTTGAGATCCTGCCAAAGAGGCCTGAACTGGTTAAGGAAACGCCGGTAGCGCCCACCCAGTTCATCGAGGTTCCAGCTCTCGCGAACCTCCCGTCGCATTGCCCTCGAGCTTAATGGCTCCACCGGATGGGTCTGCATCACGATGGTGTCTTCATAGGCATCCCACTCCTGCAGTGAGGGCAGTAACTCTTCCCTTTGCATTCTGGGGTGAATCATCACGCCTTGACCTATACTCCCGAAACTCAGCCATTTCAGTTCTTCCCGGACGCGACGGCGAGCGTCGGGCTCCAGTTGGGTGAGCAGGACCAACGTCCAACTGCCGGTCCATTCCCGGGTTGACATTTCGTACACGTGTTTGAATGCCTGCTCAAAGCGCCTGAGGCCAGGCCCGGTCAGGCTGTAGTAACTGCACCGACCGATTTTCTCGGCCTGTAGCCAGTTTTCCTTGACCAGGCGATACACCGAGGTGCGTACCAGGCGCTCATTGATGCCCACTGGTTCCAGCAGGCGGGCAAGACTGCCGAGCCAGACGGTGCCGCCCCTTGGAACAATGGCATCACCATACAGGGTGATGATCAAAGAGCCGGCCCGGATCGGGCGTTTTTTCTGGAATTGGCTGACGAGATGGTCGAGCTGCTTTTTGGCGGACATAGGCTGAGGAATCTGCTTGAGAAACACTATGAAAAATTAAGCGCCTATTATCCTTATCTAATGGTTGCGGGTAAAACAACCATTTACCGAAGACCGGTGGTGGCGCTTTCCTAAATCGGTTGACAGGAACAATACGATACAATAGCGTTCGTTGTAAGTCTTGATATGTGTCAGGAGGCGATGACTCCCAAGTAGTCAGCATGCTTACTGATGCCTTGGTAGCCAGGACTCTGGAGAGTCTCTTCCTGGACACCTCTTGGACTCTGTGAAGCGGAAAGTGAATCATGAAATCACGGATCACTTTCCGATTAGGTAACAAAAACAATGAGAGCACGCGTGCTCCAAAACCTGGGAGAAAAACAATGACCAAGAAAAGCCTCTTGCGTCGTGCTGGTGTGGTGGCGGCTTCGCTGACAGCCAGCGTGCTGATGTCTGCACAGGCAGCCGAGCCCATCAAAATCGGCTCGTTCCTTTCTGTTACCGGCCCCGCTTCCTTTCTGGGAGACCCGGAGCTGAAAACCCTCGAAATGTATGTAGAAAAAATCAATGAGGAAGGTGGTGTGCTCGGGCGACAGCTGGAGTTAATCCATTATGATGACGTGGGCAACGCTTCCAACGCCCGTAACTTCGCTGGCCGACTGATTCGCTCCGATCAGGTAGATATCATTGTGGGGGGCAGCACCACGGGTGCCACCATGGCCGCTGCTCCGCTTGTCCAGCAGGCAGGAATGCCCTTCATTTCACTGGCCGGGGCAGTGACCATAGTCAGTCCGGTTCAGGAATGGGTATTCAAAACACCGCAGTCGGACCGCATGGCGGCGGAGCGGATCCTTTGGGACATGGAGCGTCGTGGTTTCGACAAGATCGGCCTGATTTCCGGTACCGGTGGTTTCGGCGCCTCTGGCCGCAAACAGACACTGGAGGTTGCCGGCGAGTACGGTATCGAGGTGGTCGCGGATGAAACCTACGGTCCGTCCGATTCGGATATGACCGCCCAGCTTACCAACATCAGCAATGCTGATGGTGTAGACGCGGTGCTGAACTTCGGTTTCGGCCAGGGCCCGGCCATCGTCACCAAGAACTATGCTGCACTGGATATCGACCTGCCGTTCTACCAGTCTCACGGCGTTGCTTCTGATGCTTTCCTGGATCTGGCGGGTGATGCCGCTGAAGGTCTGCGCCTGCCTGCATCTCCTCTTCTGGTACCCGCTGCGCTTCCTGACGATGACCCCCAGAAAGCTGTGGTACAGGGTTACAAGGAGGCCTATGAGGAACGTTGGGATTCCAGGGTTTCAACTTTCGGTGGGTATGCCTACGACGGGCTGATGCTGGCTGTTCAGGCTATCGAGGCCGCAGGTAGCACCGATAAGGCCGCTGTCAGGGACGAGCTGGAGGACATCTCTGGCTACGTGGGCGTTACAGGTATCTACAACATGGCGCCGGATGATCATAACGGCCTGGCACCGGAATCGTTCCGGATCCTCGAGGTCAAGGACGGTGACTGGATGCTGGTCGACTAATCAGCTGACCAACCCTCTGCCCCCGGCCGCCTGAGGCAGGCGCCGGGGGTACCTGACGGTGTCTTTCCTATGTTTTCAGAATTCCTGCAGTTCCTGTTTACTGGTATTACCATCGGTGCCACCTATGCGCTGGTCGCGCTTGGTTTCACCATCATCTACAACGCCAGTCACGTGATCAACTTCGCTCAGGGCGAGTTCCTGATGATTGGCGGGATGGCAACCGTGTCCTTTATGGGCATGGGTATTCCCATGTTTTTTGCGATTATCCTGGCGGTTCTGCTGGCATGCCTGGTTGGCGTTGCACTCCAGCGGCTGGCCATCGCTCCGGCAAAAAATGCCGATGTAGTGACGCTGATTATCATAACCATCGGTGCCTCCATTTTTATCCGTGGCATTGCTCAGGTCGTCTGGGGTAAGGACTACCATGTGGTGCCGCCGTTCACCGGCAACGAGCCCATTCGCCTTGGCGGGGCGGTACTGAATTCCCAGAGCCTCTGGGTAATCGGTATTGGCGCGGTGCTGGTTGTGGCGCTGATCGTATTCTTCACCCGCACTCTGATAGGCCGGGCCATCCTCGGCACCTCGATGAACAAGCTTGCGGCCCAGTTAGTCGGGATCAAGACGCAGATGGTCCTGATGCTGGCGTTCGGGCTTTCGGCCCTGCTGGGTTCAGTCGCAGGCGTCACCGTGGCGCCCATCACCTTCACCTCTTATGACATTGGAATCCTGCTGGCGCTCAAAGGATTCGTGGCAGCTGCCATGGGTGGCCTCGGCAGTGGTCTCGGCGCCGTGGTGGGGGGCTTGCTTCTGGGCATCGTGGAGTCGATGACGGCTGGTTACATTTCCTCCGAATACAAGGACGCCGTGGCCTTTTCCATGATTCTGTTGGTCCTCTTTTTCATGCCCCGTGGTCTGTTCGGTGGCCGAACCGTGGAGCGTGTGTAATGTTGCAGCGTTTTATTGACTGGCGAATGAATTATGTACTGGTTCTCGCCATCATCGTCTTTGTTGTACCTCTGCTGATGGACAATCCGTTTTACTTCGACCTCGCTACGCAGATTCTCATCATCGCCGCCACTGTGGTGGGACTGAACCTGCTGGTTGGTTATGCCGGGCAGATAAGCCTGGGGCATGCGGGGTTTTATGGTATGGGCGCCTATTTCAGTGCCATTGCCACGACCACTTACAACTGGCCGCCGCTGCTGGCCATCGTGGTAGCGGCGGCGGTGGTTGGGCTTATCGCCTATGTTGTCGGGCGGCCGATCCTGAGACTCAAGGGGCACTACCTCTCCATGGCGACCTTGGCCGTGGGTTTCATTATTGCCATTATCCTCAACAACGAGAGTGAGCTGACTGGCGGGCCGGACGGCATGTCGGTGGTGCCGCTGAGCCTGTTTGGCTGGGAACTGAGTACTTTCGGCCTGTATTCAATGTTCGGTTTCGAGATACCCGGTCACATTGCCTGGTACCTGGTGGCCGGTGTCCTGCTGCTGGTGGCGGTGGTAGTTGCCCAGAATATTATTGATTCGCCTATTGGCAGAGCCCTGCGGTCGATTCATGGCTCCGAGATCGCTGCTCGTACCGTGGGTGTGGATACGACGCATTACAAGAGCCTGGTGTTCGTGGTTTCCGCAATTTATGCGAGCGTCATGGGGAGTGTGTTTGCCCACTTTACCGGGTTTATTACGCCAGCCATTGCCGGCTTCGACTACTCGATCGTGCTGATCACTATGGTTGTGCTTGGTGGCATGGCTTCGCCGATGGGGGTCATTCTGGGAGCGGTCGTGCTCAAGCTGATGCCTCAGTTTCTTGCCGGTTTCCAGGAGTACGAGACGGCCATTTTCGGCTTTATCCTGATGGCCACCATGATCTTCATGCCCAAGGGCTTTTACCCCACGGCCATGAACGCACTGCGCCGCAAGCTGGGCCGGTATTCCGGAGGTGAGGCATGACGGTAATGATTGATATCAAAGGCCTCGACAAGGAATTCGGTGGCGTGCATGCCATTGAGGGTCTTGAGTTCTCTGTTGAGCAGGGCCAGGTGTATTCAGTCATTGGCCCTAACGGTGCGGGCAAAACGACGCTGTTCAACCTGATCACAGGCTTTTATATCCCCACCCGGGGTGATATCACCCTGAACGGTGAAAGTGTGGTGGGCATGGATCCGAACCGTCTGGCGGAGCGAGGCATGTGCCGTACGTTCCAGCAGATGCAGGTCTGCATGAATATGACAGCGCTGGAGAACGTCATGCTTGGCCGCCATCTGCAGATTCGGGCCAATCTTCTTACCTCCATGTTCCGTCTGCCGTCGCTGCTGCGGGAAGAGAAAGCCTGCCGCGAGCGATCGGAGGAACTAATGAAGTTTGTGGGCTGCGGGGATTACCTTGATACCGAGGCGTCGGCGATGTCCTACGGCGCCCTCAAGCGTCTGGAAATTGCCCGGGCACTGGCGGCGGATCCGAAGATTCTGTTGCTGGATGAGCCTGCTGCCGGTCTCAACGGCACCGAAACGGCTGAGCTTGAGGAGTTGATCCGCAAGATCGCCCAGCAGGGAGTGACGGTGATGCTGGTTGAGCATGACATGAAGTTGGTCATGGGTATTTCGGACCGGCTACTGGTGATCAACTATGGTCGCAAGCTGGCCGAAGGCACCCCGGAAGAAATTCGCAACAATCCAGACGTAATTGCTGCCTATCTGGGTGGCTGAGTGGAAGGGCATGTATCATGAGTGAACAGAACCAGACTACGACACCTGCCCGGTCGCGCAGCGAGCAGGCAGTAGGCATTATTATCCGCGAACACCAGGGTTTGTGGCGAGTGATCGACCTGGTCGAGCAGCTCCAGCAGGATATGAATGTGAATAGTCAGCGCCCCGATGAGGTGCTGTTCAATACCATCTTTGATTATATCCAGCACTTCTCCAACCGTGTCCACAGTCAACCAACGGAGATCGTGCTATACAAGAAGGTACGTGAGAAGTCACCGGAAACCGGACCGCTGCTGGACAAACTGGAGCGCGGCTACGTCATTGGTCATCAGAAGATCAACGAGTTACGGGAGTTGCTGTCCGCCTGTGTCAAGGGATGGCCAGACGGGCGGGAAGCTTTCAATCATGCCCTGACCCGTTTTACCCAGGCGTTGCGCAAGCACATCAAGAAGGAAGAGGGGGTGGTGATTCCCCGGGCGAAGGAGGTGCTGACCGAGGAAGACTGGCGGCAAATCGCCGAGGCCCGGGATCAGCAAAATGATCCCTTGTTTGGTGACCGGGTTCGGGAGGAGTTCCGCGAGCTGCGGCATCAGATCGTCAGCTATACGCCGGAGCGATTCGGCGGCCTGGGGCTGAGTCATCCTGCCAGCAAGCCGGAAACCGGCACCGAGATGTTGTCCATTGAGGGGGTCGTGTCTTCTTATGGCCAGATTGAGGTGCTGCACGATATCAACCTGAAGATCAACAGCGGGGAGATCGTGTCACTGGTAGGCGCCAACGGCGCTGGCAAGTCCACTCTGTTGATGGCCATTTCCGGCTTGCAACCTCTGGACAAGGGGCAGATGAGTTTCGAGGGTGAGAATCTGAACAAGATGTCGGTGGACAAGCGTGTTTCCAGAGGCATTGTCCAGGTCCCTGAGGGGCGTCAGGTGTTCAAGGATCTGAGCGTTCGTGACAACCTGCGTCTCGGTGCCTATACCCGTAAGCAGGGACCAGAAGTTCAGCGCGATCTGCAAAAGGTCTATAGCAGGTTTCCGATTCTGGAGCAGAAGCAGGATAATCTGGCTGGTGAGCTTTCCGGTGGGCAGCAGCAGATGCTGGCGATCGGTCGGGCGTTGATGGCCAGGCCGCGTCTGTTGCTACTGGATGAGCCGAGTATGGGTCTGGCGCCGCTGATTGTGGAGGAAATTTTCGGAATTATCCGGGAGCTCACGGAGGAGGGTATTACCGTCTTCCTGGTTGAACAGAATGCCTCCCAGGCCCTGGCTCTGGCCGATCGTGGTTATGTGCTGGAGACCGGGCGTGTGGTGCTTGAGGGCACCGGGCGGGAGCTGCTTAGTAACGAGAAGGTTCGGGAGGCTTATCTGGGCATGTAATTGCCTGGAAACAGTGGTCTTGTGGTTTGGGAGTACGGCCACTAATCCTCATAAAAAAGCCGGACTGGCATGAACCAGTCCGGCTTTTTTGTAGGTGACTCGTCCTTGATGAGGTTACCGGTATGACCTCTCCCGGTTGGGAGAGGCCGGGTAAGGGTTTACTGCCGCTTGGCAACCAGCGTCAGAATGTCATAGCTGGCCACCAGCTCGTCTTCCTGGTTGGTCACCTCCACATCCCACATCACAACGCCCTGGGGATGGCCCTCGGGTGAGGTCCGGCCCTGGTCGATCTTGCGCTTGCAGGTGAGGCGGGCGCGGATGGTATCGCCCGGGGCTACCGGGGTGATGAAGCGCAGCGTGTCCAGGCCGTAGTTGGCCAGCACGGGGCCTTCACCAGGGTAGACGAACAGGCCGGCAGCAGCCGACAGCACGAAGTAGCCGTGGGCGATGCGCTGACCGAACTGGGTCTTTTTCGCGGCGATGTCGTCGAAGTGCATGTAGAAGTGGTCGCCAGAAAGGCAGCCGAAGTTGACGATGTCGGCTTCGGTGACCGTGCGGCGATGAGTGAGCAGCGACTCACCCACCTGCAGATCGTCGAAATGGCGACGGAACGGGTGGATGTCGTTCTCGATGACTTTTGCGCCCCGGACGTATTCCCGGGTCACCGCGGCCACCATGGTGGGCGAGCCCTGGATCGCGGTGCGCTGCAGATAGTGGTGCACGGCGCGGATACCGCCGAGTTCCTCACCTCCGCCGGCGCGGCCAGGGCCGCCGTGTTTGAGCATGGGCAGCGGCGAGCCGTGGCCGGTGGATTCCTTCGACGCTTCCGCATCCAGGATCTGCAGACGCCCGTGCTGGGCGGCCAGTACCGGAATCATTTGGGCGGCAATGGCCGGGTCTTTGGTGGTCAGCGTGGTGACCAGGCTGCCCTTGCCCTTGGCGGCAATGGTCAGGGCCTCGTCGATGCTGTTGTAGGGCATCAGGGTGGCCACCGGGCCGAAGGCCTCGATGTCGTGAGCACCGCCATCGTTCAGCGGGTTGCGGTTGATCAGAAGGTGCGGCTCGATGAAGGCGCCGTTCTCGACTCCCTGCCCCACGGGCTTGAAGCTGCCATCTTTGCCGAAGACGCACTCACTGGTTTCCAGCAGTCTGTCGATCGCTTCGTTGACATCCCGGAGCTGGTCGCTGGACGACAGGGCACCCAGACGCACGCCTTCCTCCTTGGGGTCACCCGCCACGATGGTGGAGAGCCGCTCCTTGATCTTGTCCGCCAACGCATCCAGGTGTTCGGCCGGCACCAGGACCCGTCGGATCGCGGTACACTTCTGGCCTGCCTTGGACGTCATCTCCTTGACCACTTCCTTGGCGAAGATTCCGAATTCCTCGTCTCCCGGGCCTACGTCAGGTGCCATGATGGCGCTGTTCAGGGAGTCCGCCTCGGCGTTGAACGGGATGCTCTTCGCCATGATATTGGGATTACTCTTCAACTTCAGGGCAGTGTTCGCCGAGCCGGTGAAGGTTACAAAATCCTGCTCTTCCAGGCGGTCCAGCAGGTCGCCGGTACCGCCGATGACCAGTTGCAGGGCACCCTCGGGCAGCAGGCCGGAGTCGTTGATGACCCTGACGGCGGCTTCGGTCAGGTAGCTGGTAGCGGTTGCCGGTTTGAAGATGCAGGGCATCCCCGCCAGGAATGCCGGGGCGAACTTCTCCAGCATACCCCAGATGGGGAAGTTGAAGGCATTGATATGGACCGAAACGCCACGGCGAGGCACCATGATGTGGGTGCCGTTGAAGTGGTTCTCCTTGCCCAGCTGGGTCACCGGGCCTTCGTGGGCCACATTGCCCGAGGGCAGTTCCTTTCGGCCGGTAGAGGCATAGGTGAACAGGGTCCCGAAGCCGCCATCGATGTCGATCCAGGAGTCTGCTTTGGTGCAACCGGTGTGGTGAGAGATGGCGTAGAGCTCATCCTTGCGGCCCTGGATATAGATCGCCAGCTCCTTGAGGATGGCGGCCCTCTGCTGGAAGTCCAGTGACAGCAGGTTTTTCACGCCGGTGTTGCGGGCGTGGTTAATGGCCTCACCAAAGTCGATTGTCTCTTCGTGGGTGTGGGCAACCGTTTCGCCGTTGATGGCGCTTGGCAGTGCCTTGGCTGCGTTTTTTCCGAGCCACTGGCCTGCGATGTAACTCTGTAGGACTGACATTACGCGTTCTCCGCAAATCTGTTGTTATCAGGATAAACAAAGCCGGCGCAGGGGCCGGCTTCGGGAACAGGTGGATCCGGGCTCAGACCTCGTCGTAGTCGAGCACCACCTTGTCGCTGACCGGATAGCACTGGCAGGACAGCACATAGCCGGCTTCTACCTCGTAGTCTTCCAGTGCGTAGTTGGCGTCCATTTCCACCTCCCCTTCGATCACCTTGGCCTTGCAGGTGGAGCACACGCCGGCTTTGCAGGAGAAGGGCAGGTCAGCGCCCATCTCGTTGCCGGCATCGAGGATGCTGTCGGTGTTGCGGGTCAGGTCGAAGGTCAGGGCCCGACCGTCCGCGCGCACAGTGACTTCGCTGACTGCCTGCGGATCCACCTCTGTTTCCGCGCGGTCCTTGCGGGGCGCCTTGCCGCCACCAGCGGGGGTAAACAATTCAAAATGAATTTTTGACTTGTCCAGCCCGTGGCGCTGTAACGAATCACGAACGGTTTCGGTCATGATCTGCGGACCGCAGATAAAGGCAGCCGTCAGTTTTTCAGCATTGAGCCAGTGGTCGAACAGGGCATTGCACTTGTCCGAGTCAATACGCCCGTTGTACAGGTCAATATCCTGCTCCTCGCGGCTGAACAGGAACACCAGGTTGAACCGGCCCATGAAACGGTTTTTCAGATCTTCCAGCTGTTCACGGAACATGGTGGAAACGGTGGACCGGTTGCCGTAGAAAAGCGTCACCTTGCTTTTGGGCTCGGTTTCCAGCGTCGTCTTGACGATAGACATGATAGGCGTTATGCCGCTGCCGGCAGCCACGGCCAGGTAGTCGCCTTCCCGTTCCGGGTCCAGCTCCACGAAGAAATGCCCTTGTGGTGGCATCACCTCCAGCGTCTGGCCCGGCTTGAGCCGTTCGTTCGCCAGGGTGGAAAAGCGCCCACCGGGCACTTTCTTGACGGCAATACGCAGTTCCTGGTCGCTGACACCAGCGCAGATGGAGTAGGAGCGGCGCACTTCTTCGCCGTCCAGTTCGGTGCGCAGGATCAGGTGCTGACCCTGGTGGTAACTGAAGGTTTTTTGCAGGTCTTCCGGCAGATCAAAGCAGAGGGACACGGCGTCCCGGGTTTCCGGCCGGACTTCACGAATGGTGAGAGGGTAGAACTTGTTCATGATTGTTCTTCTCTAGATGCATTTGAAGTAGTCAAAGGGCTCACGGCAATCGAGGCAACGATACAGTGCCTTGCAGGCGGTGGAGCCGAACTCGCTGACTCTTTCGGTGTGGGCGCTGCCACAATGAGGGCAGGTAATGGTTTCCTCCACGCCCTTGAGAGTCAGTTTGCTGGAGCTGCCCACGGGCGGAGCGATGCCAAATTCCTGTAACTTTCTGCGACCGGTCTCGGTGATCCAGTCAGTGGTCCAGGCAGGGGTCAATACCCTGCGGATCCGGCCATTACGGATACCCGCCAGACCCATGGCCTCCTCAATGGATTCCTCGATCATCTCGGTCGCAGGGCAGCCAGAGTAGGTAGGGGTTACGTCCACCACCCACTCGCCATTCTCCTCGGCGATGCGTCGCACCATGCCCAGCTCCACCACGCTGACCGCCGGTACCTCCGGATCCTTTACCTCATCCAGCAAGGCCCAGAGGTCCGCTTCCGTGACCGGTTGGCTGCGGTCACGGGCGGGTATGCGGTCGCTGGCGATTACCGGCTGGTCTTCCAGCAGGGATCGCGGTTCGGGTTTACCAGGTCTTGGCATCCGGATACGCCCTCGGCAGGAACTGCATCTCGGCCAGAATAAAGCCGAGGTGCTCGGTGTGATGGCCCACCTTGGCGCCCCGGTACATCCAGGCGTCCTCCGGGGGCGGAGTCAGTGTGGCCTCGGTGAGCACCTCGTTAACCAGGCCGCGCCAGTCGGCAGCCAGCTGTTCCGGGTCAGGGCCGATGCCGGCCTTGAACAGCTGTTGCTCGACCTCATCGGCCTCGATCATCTCGCCGGTGAATCGCCACAGATCATCCACTGCGGTCTGCATGCGCTGGTGGCTCTCCTCGGTGCCGTCACCGAAACGCTTCACCCATTCGGAGGAGCGCCGCAGGTGGTACTGGATTTCCTTCGCGGCCTTGGCAGCGATGCTCGCGATACGCTCGTCCGGCGCCTGGGTCAGAGCGGCGATGGTGAAATAGTGCCAGGCGTCGAAAAAGAACTGGCGACCCATGGTAACGGCGTAGTCACCGTTGGGTTGCTCCACCATCAGTGCATTGCGGTAGCGATTGGCATCGCGCTTGAACGCCAGGTCATCAGCGCTGCGGCCGTCATTGATCAGTTCTGCAGCGTACTCGTACCAGTTACGGGCCTGACCCACCAGGTCCAGGGCCACGTTCATCAACGCCATTTCTTCTTCCAGTGCCGGCGCCTTGCCGCACAATTCGCACAGGCGCTGGCCCAGAATCATGTCTGAGTCTGCCAGGCGCAGCAGGTATTCCTGCAGTGCCTCTTGTTGTGTCATTGTCTTGCTCATGCTGGTCTCCCTTACATGTGGCCGACTTCGTCGGGCAGCTTGTAGAAGGAGGCGTGGCGGTAGACCTTGTCGTCAGCCGGATCAAAGAGCACCTCTTTCTCATCCGGCGAGGAGGCGGCAATGGCGGCGGAAGGCACCACCCAGATTGAGACGCCTTCATTGCGACGGGTGTACAGGTCACGGGCGTTTTCCATGGCCATCTCCGCATCGGCGGCGTGCACACTGCCTACATGCTTGTGGTTGAGGCCATGCTTGCTGCGTACAAAAACTTCGTAAAGGGGCCAGTCAGCCATGATTCATCTCCTGTCAGGCAGCGTTCTGCTGTTTTTGTTGCTTTTTCTCGGCGTAGACCTTCGCGGCCTCGCGAACCCAGGCGCCACCGTCAATGGCGTTCTTGCGGGTTTCGATACGCTCTTTATTGCAGGGGCCGTTGCCCTTCAGCACGTCGTAGAACTCCTGCCAGTCGATCTCGCCAAAGTCGTAGTGGCCTCGTTCCTCGTTCCACTTCAGGTCCGGGTCCGGAGCGGTGCAGCCCAGGAATTCCAGCTGGGGAACAGTCTGGTCGATGAACATCTGGCGCAGTTCATCGTTGCTCTTTCGCTTGATCTTCCACGCCATGGACTGCTGGGAGTTCGGTGACTGATCGTCGGACGGGCCGAACATCATCAGGGATGGCCACCAGAAACGGTTGATGGAATCCTGAACCATCTCCTTCTGCTCTTCGGTCCCCTCACGCATCATATCGAGCAGGATCTGGTAACCCTGGCGCTGATGGAAGCTCTCTTCCTTACAGATGCGGATCATGGCGCGGGAGTACGGGCCGTAGGAGGTGCGCTGCAGCACAACCTGGTTAACGATGGCGGCGCCATCCACCAGCCAGCCCACAGTGCCCATATCTGCCCAGCTCAGGGTGGGGTAGTTGAAAATCGAGGAGTACTTAACCGTGCCTGCGTGAAGCTTGTCGATCTCTTCATCCCGGTCAGCGCCCAGTGTCTCCATGGCGCTGTAAAGGTACAGACCGTGACCGGCCTCATCCTGGATTTTGGCCATCAGCTGGAGTTTGCGCTTGAGACTCGGCGCACGGGTAACCCAATTACCTTCCGGCAGCATGCCAACCACTTCCGAGTGGGCGTGCTGAGAGATCTGGCGGACCAGGGTCTTGCGATAACCCTCAGGCATCCAGTTCTTGGCTTCGATCTTGGTTTCCGCGTCAACCTTGAGCTGGAACTCGCGCTCTTCTGGAGACATCTCCTCAAGGGTCTTGAGACGCTTGGCGCCGGTTTCGACGAGTTGTGCGTACATGGTGTACCTCCGGTTCCGGTAATCAGGTTCTTTTCCCGGGCGTGTGCCGCCAACACGGCGCGCACGGAATCGATTTTGCCCACAAGACCTGCTGGATGATGACTTCATTATTTATGATACCTTGGTAAATATCAAGGTATCAGTTTCTGTATCACGTTGGTTTTAAGACTATCTGGAAATAACCAGTGAGCGGTCAATTCCAGTCGACCTAATAGATCGTTTTTTCGAGATTTTAAGGATATCGTCCTGTTTTCTGGATGTGATACGCCATATCCCGGTTCCATGGCCATAACGTGCTTGGATTAATCAGAAAAAAGCCCCGTCGAAACGGGGCAACGGTTCGACCAACAGGAGACCTGGTCTGCGCGATAAAGCGTTACTTCCGGCGGTCGAAAACGCGTTTGGCCTTGCCTTCGGAGCGCGCCAGCCGGCCCGGCTCGGTAATATCGACCCGTGTGCTGATACCGATGAAGGATTTGATGTTGTGGCTCAGCTTTTGGGCGTATTTTCCCCGCTCTCCCGCGTCGGCGCTGCCGTGCTCCGGCTTGAGTTCGCAGCGGATGTCGATGCAATCCAGGTTGCCTTCCTTGTAGACCTCGATTTCATAGTGGGGCGACAGCTCACCAATACGCAGGATCTGCTCCTCAATCTGGCTGGGGAACACATTAACGCCGCGGATGATCAACATGTCGTCGCTGCGACCGGTGATCTTGTCGATACGACGCATGGGGCGTGCGGTGCCCGGCAGCAGTCGGGTCAGGTCGCGGGTACGGTAGCGCAGGATAGGCAGGCCTTCCTTGGTAAGGGAGGTGAACACCAGTTCTCCGTACTCGCCGTCCGCCAGTACATCGCCGGTTTCCGGGTTGATGATCTCCGGGTAGAAGTGGTCTTCCCAGATGGTGGGGCCATCTTTGGTCTCGATGCACTCCATGCCGACACCCGGGCCCATGACTTCGGACAGGCCGTATATGTCCAGGGCGTCAATGCCCATGCGTTCTTCGATTTCCTGACGCATGGCGTTTGTCCAGGGCTCGGCGCCAAAGATGCCCAGTCGCAGGGGCAGGTCATGGGGATTGATGCCCTGGCGCTCGATCTCGTCTGCCAGGTTCAGCATGTAGGAGGGGGTTACCATAATGATGTCGGGCTGGAAATCCTTGAGCAGCTGAACCTGTTTCTCGGTCTGGCCGCCGGACATGGGGATCACGGTACAGCCCAGCTTTTCAGCGCCATAGTGGGCGCCCAGGCCGCCGGTGAACAACCCATAGCCATAGGCTACGTGTACCTTGTCACCGGCATGGCCGCCGCCGGCGCGGATGGAGCGGGCCACCACGCTGGCCCAGGTGTCGATGTCCTTCTGGGTGTAGCCAACCACCGTGGGTTTGCCGGTAGTGCCGCTGGACGCATGCACCCGCACGATCTGCTCCATGGGGGTGGCGAACATGCCGAACGGGTAGTTGGCCCGCAGGTCGTCCTTCATGGTGAAGGGCACCTTGGCCAGATCCTCAAGGCTGTTGATGTCCATCGGCTTCAGGCCAATCTTGTCGAAGGCGTCCCGGTAAAAGGGGACATTGGTGTAGGCGTGGTTGATGCTCCAGCGCAGTCGCTGCAGTTGCTCGTGGCGGAGTTCGTCAAGGCTGGCGGTTTCAAGATGGTCAAGGGGACCGATTTTCTGCATGGGTAGTGTCATGGTGCTATTCCCGGTATTGGACTTGTTGATGAATTCACGGGTCCGCTTGTTGGTTGTTATTGCGCTTCGTCCAGTTCGCGAACGCTGCCCTGGACCTGATAGGACTTGCCGCGAAACAGCGCGATAGTCTTGCCGTCCTGGTTGGTGATCTCGATGTCGTAGACGCCGGTGCGGCGGCCACGGGCGCGCTCGGTGGCAGTGGCGGTGAGCTTGTCGCCCAGTTGGCCGGCGGCCATGTACTCGATACTGCAGCCGGAGGCCACGGTGGCCTTGTCATAGGTATTGCAGGCAAAGGCAAAAGCGGAGTCGGCCAGCGTGAACAGGTAGCCGCCGTGGCAGTTGCCATGGCCCTGGATCATCCGGTCATCCACTGTCATGGCGAGGGTGGCGGTGCCTGGGGCGACGGCGATAATTTTCATGCCCAGGTTCTGGCTGGCCTGGTCGCGACTGAACATGGCATCGGCGCACTGCTCGGCGAGCACCTTGGGGTCGGGGTAGGTCATTGTTTTTGGCTCCCGGTCGTCAAAATAGGTATCTCGGTCACCGTCTCGCGGTGCCTTCGTATTCAGCGGCCTTTGAAGTGCGGCGTGCGCTTTTCCATAAAGGCGGCAACGCCTTCCCGGTAGTCCTCGCTCTGGCCGGCCTCTCGCTGGAGGTCACGCTCAAGCGTCAGCTGTTCGTCCTGGGTGTTGGTGGTGCTGGCATTGAGGGCCTGCTTGATCAGGGCCAGGCCGGCGGTAGGCTGAGATGCGAAATGTTCGGCCATCTTGCGAGTCTCTTCCGCCAGGGCATCGTCATCCACGCAGCGCCAGATCAGGCCCCAGGCTTCCGCCTGTTCTGCCCTGATCTTGTCCCCGAGCAGGGCCATGCCCTTGGCCCGGGCCATACCGGCCAGTCTTGGCAGAATCCAGGTTCCGCCTGAATCGGGTACCAGGCCGAGCTTGCAGAAAGCCTGCACGAAGCTGGCGGAGCGAGCGGCCAGCACAATGTCGCAGTTCAGCGCAATATTGGCGCCTGCACCGGCGGCTACTCCGTTGACCGCACAGATAACCGGCACGCGCAGGTCCCGCAGGGTGCGGATCAGCGGGTTGTACCAGGTCTCGATGGAGTAACCGAGATCGGGTGCGGCGTCGCCGGGAGCGACGTTGCGATCGCTCAGGTCCTGGCCGGCACAGAAGCCGCGGCCAGCACCGGTCAGTACCAGAACCCGGACCGAACTATCCTGGCTGACTTGATCCAGGGCGTTCCGCAAAGCCTCGTGCATGTCGGCGTTGAAGCTGTTGAGGCTGTCGGGGCGATTCAGGGTGATGGTGGCGACCCCCTGCTCGATGGCGACGAGGATGCTGTCTTGAGACATGATGTGCTCCGGTTGTTTTTATGGCCTGTTGGTGCGCGTACAGTCTGCTCAGTATAGGCACTTATTGACACTCGTCAATAATGCCAAAGTCGTTTTTTGTATCGCTTTGGGTCTTACGATGCGCCCTTGATAATTCGCTGGAATAAGCTGGAGTGGAATAAAAGTGTTTTCATGTCAATAGGTTGTCGTCGTTTCCGATGAGGTTTCAGGGGGTTGTGTTGCAATCGATGCGACACGAAAACCCTTTTATCTGGTCGCATTTTTGTTGAATGGGGCTGTCCGGTTGTCAGGAGTGTTTCCGGGCAGGTAACAGGAGCAGGGGCAGGGCTGCTATACTTTACACTTTGCCCGCGTTTCCCTGTTGGTTGTCAGGCCGGTTCTGGCCTTGTGACTGGAGTTATTTATGTCCAAAGAACACCTCGTTATTTTTGATACCACCCTGCGGGATGGCGAACAGAGCCCTGGCGCTACCATGTCCCGTGCCGAGAAGCTGCGTATTGCCAAGGCACTGGAAAAGTTGCGGGTGGATGTGATCGAGGCCGGCTTTGCCATTGCCAGCCAGGGTGACTTTGAGGCGGTAAAGGGCATTGCCGAGAATGTTCGCGAGTCCACCATCTGCAGCCTGGCCCGGGCCATGGATGCCGACATTGATCGCGCGGCGGAGGCGATTCGTCCTGCAGAGCGTCCCCGTATCCATACCTTTATCGCGACCTCTCCGATACACATGAAGCACAAGCTCATGATGGAACCCGACCAGGTTGTGGAGCAGGCCGTGCGCTCGGTAAAGCGGGCCCGCAACCATGTGGACGACGTGGAGTTTTCCTGTGAAGATGCTGGCCGCTCGGACCTGGATTTTCTCTGTCGCATCATTGAGCAGGCTATTGCCGCCGGAGCGGGCACTATCAATATTCCGGATACTGTCGGTTACGCCATACCCGAGCAGTTTGGCGAAACCATCTCCAGGATCATGAATCGGGTGCCGAACGCCGACAAGGCCGTCTTCTCGGTTCATTGTCACAATGATCTGGGGCTGGCTGTGGCGAATTCCCTGGCGGCCGTTGAGAACGGTGCGCGGCAGGTTGAGTGCACCATTAACGGTCTTGGTGAACGGGCAGGGAATGCGTCGCTGGAAGAGGTTGTGATGGCCGTTCGCACCCGCCAGGATCACTTCGGGGTGGATACCCGTATTGATACACAGCATATCGTGCCGGCGTCCCGTCTGGTGTCCACCATCACCGGTTTCCCCGTTCAGCCGAACAAGGCCATTGTCGGCGCCAATGCCTTTGCCCATGAATCCGGCATCCATCAGGATGGCGTGCTCAAGCATCGGGAAACCTACGAGATCATGCAGGCCCAGGATGTGGGCTGGCATACCAACAGTCTGGTTCTGGGCAAGCATTCCGGTCGCAACGCCTTCCGGTCGCGCCTGCTGGAGCTGGGTATCCAGTTTGAAACGGAAACCGAGCTGAACGAAGCTTTCACCCGCTTCAAGGCCCTGGCCGACCTGAAGCATGAGATTTTTGATGAAGATCTCCAGGCCATTGCCAGCGATACCCGTCAGACCGAGGAAGATGGCCGCTTCGGGCTTGTCTGCATGCAGGTCTGTTCGGAAACCGGTGTGATTCCCCGGGCCAGCGTCACCCTGCTGATGGATGACAAGGAACATAAGGTCGAGGCAGAAGGCAGTGGGCCCGTAGATGCGACATTCAAGGCCATTGAATCCCTGGTGGATTCCGGCTGCAACCTTCAGCTTTATTCGGTCAACGCCATTACCAGTGGCACCGATGCCCAGGGCGAGGTTACCGTGCGGCTCGAGCGGGGCGGTCGTATTGTCAATGGCGTCGGCTCTGACACGGATATTATCATTGCGTCCGCCAAGGCCTACATCGAGGCTCTGAACCTGATCAGTCGCGGCGGCGTACGCCAGCATCCGCAGGGAGCGGATGTCTGAGGAGTAGCCAATGAATGAGGCTCATCGTCAGTTTGTCATGGGGGTAGCCGGGGTCAGGCTCTGGTATGCCCGTGGGCCCCTGCCCGGGGCAGCCCCCAGCCCTGATTTCGATTTTGGCCAACCGGAGGTGCCCGGCGCTGCCTCCGGAGCAGTGGCAGAGCGGCCCACGGCCCCGACGCCCCGCTCGGCAGCCGGCGCTTCCCGTGAGGGTCTGGCGAGGCTGCAGGGGCTGCTCGCTGGTGGTACTACTGACTCTGATACTGAAACCCGTAAAAATGGGGCTGCCGGCAACGTGCATGCGGAGGGCCCGGGAGCGGTCCCGGCTACCCCGGAGTCGCCCCGGGTGCCGGATGAGCAAACGGAAGAGGGCTCGTTACCTGAAGCTCCACCTGTGGGGCAGGTTCACGATGCATTGTCCGGCAAGGCGGTTGGCTTTCACTGGCGTTTCTGGATCGGGGAGCAGTGGCTATTGATAAGCAGCTGCCCGGATACCGCCAGTCGGGGACTGGAAGACCGGCTCGCCGCCAATATCCTGCGCGCACTGGGCGACAGCGTTAACAGCGCGGAGGCGTTGCGCTGGCCGGTGTTCAGCAATCCTGCGGTACCGGGTAATGATGCAGCGGGCGCTGTGGAAGTGATATCGGCGATGGCGGAATCCGTAAAACGACCCAGCCAGCTGTGGCTTGGGCTGGAGCCCGGCAATATCGACGATGCGGATGAGGCCGCTTTGTGGCGGGATATATGTGCGCCCCTTGGTGAGGCAACGGTGTCCTTCCCGGTGGCCCTGGCGGCCTTGTCGTCGGATCCGGGGGCGAAGAAGGCACTCTGGCTGTCGCTGCGCCAAACCGGGCGATCGTGATGGCCGGGCCGGGCGTCTACAGGGCCGGACGGCCTGTGTACCCTGAGCAGGAACTGCGGGCCCTGTCCGAGAGCGACCTTCCGGATATTCTGGAGATCGAGCGTCTGAGCTATTCCTATCCATGGAGTGAGGGCGTATTCCGCGACACCTTCCGTTCTGGCTACGCAGTGCTGGGTCTGGTGCAGGGCAGTCGTCTAGAGGGCTACGGAGTGCTCGCCACCCTGTATGACGAAGCCCACCTGCTTAACCTGTGTATGCGCCCGGCAAGTCGTGGGCGTGGCCTGGCCCGCCAGTTGTTGCGGGCGTTGCTCAGGGGAGCCGTGTTGCAGGGAATGCAGCGCGTAGTGCTGGAGGTTCGCGTCAGCAACCGGGCCGCCCGGCGACTCTACGAGTCCGAGGGCTTTGAGTTGGTTGGTGAGCGCCCGGGTTACTATCCGGACGGTGTCAGCCCCGAGGATGCCCTGGTGATGGCCCTGGGGCTTGCCGGCCCTGCCAGTCCGGTCACCTGAGGTGTTTGTATCCTGGCGCGTGATCGGCGAAAATGCGCGCCTTTTGATCAGTGCCGGAATGTTCCGGCTCCCTTCCCAGAATGTCCTGATAACGCAAGTGTGAGGCTATGTCCGACAGTAAGATTGCCAGTGAAGTATCCAACCGGCGCACCTTTGCCATTATCTCGCACCCGGACGCCGGTAAGACCACCATTACTGAAAAGGTGCTGCTGTTCGGGCAGGCCATTCAGAAAGCGGGTACCGTCAAAGGCAAGAAATCTGGCCAGCATGCCAAGTCCGACTGGATGGAAATGGAGAAGGAGCGGGGCATTTCCGTCACCACCTCGGTGATGCAGTTCCCTTACGGTGGGCGGCTGGTCAACCTGCTGGATACACCGGGCCACGCGGACTTCTCCGAGGACACCTATCGCACACTGACCGCCGTGGACTCCTGCCTGATGGTGATTGATGCCGCCAAGGGTGTCGAGGAGCGAACCATCAAGCTGATGGAGGTTACCCGTCTGCGGGATACTCCTATCGTGACCTTCATGAACAAGCTGGACCGGGATGTCCGCGATCCGGTGGAACTCATGGATGAGGTGGAAGACGTACTCAAGATCGCCTGTGCGCCTGTCACCTGGCCGATCGGTATGGGCAAGAGTTTCAAGGGGGTCTACCACCTGCTGCGTGACGAGGTTGTTCTGTACCACACCGGCCAGGGGCACATGATCCAGGAGGAGCGGGTTATTTCCGGCATCGACAACCCTGAGCTGGATGAGGTTCTGGGCAGTTATGCCGGGGAACTGCGGGATGAGATCGATCTGGTCAAGGGGGCGTCCAACGAGTTTGACCACGAACTGTTCATGGCCGGCGAGCTGACACCGGTATTCTTCGGTACCGCGCTGGGCAACTTCGGTGTTGATCATATGCTCGACGGTCTCGTGGATTGGGCGCCATCACCCCTGCCCCGGGAAACCGACCGTCGCACCGTAGACCCCACTGAGGAAGGCTTTTCCGGTTTCGTATTCAAGATACAGGCAAACATGGATCCCCAGCACCGGGACCGGGTAGCCTTCCTGAGAATTGTTTCCGGCAAGTACAGTCAGGGCATGAAGGCGCGCCATGTGCGAATCGGCAAGGAGGTCCGTTTCGCTGACGCACTGACCTTTATGGCCGGCGACCGGGAGCATGCCGGCGAGGCGTTTGCCGGTGACATTATCGGCTTGCATAACCATGGCACCATCCAGCTCGGCGACACCTTCACCGCTGGCGAGGACATGAAGTTTACCGGTATTCCCAACTTTGCACCGGAACTGTTCCGTCGCATCCGTCTCAAGGATCCGCTCAAGACCAAGCAGCTCCAGAAGGGGTTGATCCAGTTGTCCGAGGAAGGGGCGGTGCAGTTGTTCCGGCCCATGCGTAATAATGATCTGATCGTGGGCGCTGTCGGTGTGCTGCAGTTCGACGTAGTCGTGAGTCGGCTCAAGAGCGAGTACAAGGTGGAGGCCATCTACGAGCCCATTAACGTGGCCACCGCCCGCTGGGTCACCTGTGACGACCCCCGCAAGCTGGACGAGTTCGAGCGCAAGGCCAGTGACAACCTGGCGCTGGACGGGGGCGACCGTCTGGCCTATATCGCGCCCACCATGGTGAACCTCCAGCTGGCCCAGGAGCGCCATCCGGATATCCAGTTCCACAAGACCCGGGAGCACTGAGGTCAGCCATACTGAAAAGGGGAGCTGATGATACGACTGGTGGATGCCCATTGCCATTTTGACTTTCCCGTTTTCAGGGACACCCGGAGCGAGGCGTGGCAGCGCGCCAGGCAGGCTGGTGTCGAGCGCCTGGTTATCCCCGGCGTTCGCCAGGCAGACTGGGAGCGGGTCATCCGGGTGGCAGCGGAATGTGAAGACTGGTGGTACTGCCTGGGGATCCATCCCTGGTTCGTGGGTGAGCATGACGATGGGTCGCTCAAAGCACTGGAATGCCGGTTGAGGCAGTTGGACCCGAGGTGTATTGCGCTTGGTGAATGCGGCCTGGACCGGCTTCATGGTGACCTTGAGCGGCAGCTGCCCTGGTTCGAGGCCCAGGTGGATATTGCCGCCGCGCTCGACATGCCCCTGATCATCCATTCCGTGCGTACTCACGACGAGGTGGCTGCTGTGTTGCGGCGCAAGCGACCGGATATTCCTGTATTGGTGCACGGCTTTTCCGGCAGCTATGAACAGGGCCGGGCTCTGGTGGATCTGGGGTGTTTTCTTGGTATCGGCGGGGTTATTACTCACGACCGTGCCCGCAAGACTCGCAGTGCCGTGTCCCGATTGCCGGTGGATCATCTGGTGCTGGAAACTGACGCTCCGGACATGCCGCCGGCAGGCGTGGCCAAGGGCGGGAACGAGCCCGCCAACCTTCGGAAAATACTGACCTCCCTTGCCGGGTTGCTTGGCCGGGGCGAAGAGGATCTGGCGGCGGCCCTGAGGCGCAATGTCGGCAGCCTGTACCGCTGGCCCGTCGATTGATGGAGTGCCGTTTAATA
This sequence comes from Marinobacter zhanjiangensis, assembly GCF_014651935.1. Classification (GTDB taxonomy): domain Bacteria; phylum Pseudomonadota; class Gammaproteobacteria; order Pseudomonadales; family Oleiphilaceae; genus Marinobacter; species Marinobacter zhanjiangensis. The sequence goes on from NZ_BMXV01000003.1 coordinate 21,990, forward strand.
CTTGGATTCAGTGGCAGGTTTGTATATAATCCGCGCCCTGGCTTTTCATGGCGATAATGTCGGCTCAGCCCCGAACGGCATTATCCCGGCCGGAAGCTCCTGGAGACTTTCCGGCCAACAGGTATAAAACCTCGCCTGGCGCTATTCCCACAGTGCCGGCATTGAGGTTTTTCAACGTTTATTTTTTGTAGCGTTCAAGGCGGATTCAATGAAGACTCTGAGTGCGAAACCAGAAACCGTAACGCGTGACTGGTACGTTGTAGACGCAGCCGGCAAGACGCTGGGTCGTCTGTCAACCGAGATCGCCCGTCGTCTGCGGGGCAAGCATAAGCCTGAGTATACCCCTCATGTCGACACCGGTGATTATATCGTGGTGATCAATGCCGGCCAGGTGCGGGTGAGTGGCAAAAAGGCCCATGACAAGATGTACTACAGCCATACCGGCTTCCCCGGTGGTATCAAGTCCATCAACTTCGAGAAGCTGATTGACAAGGCGCCCGAGCAGATCATCCAGAAGTCTGTGAAGGGTATGTTGCCGAAGGGTCCCCTCGGTCGCGCCATGTTCAAGAAGCTGAAAGTCTATGCCGGTGCTGAGCATCCTCATGCAGCCCAGCAGCCCAAAGAACTCGACATTTAACGGAAGGCGGATATGTCTGTAACACAAAATTACGGTACTGGTCGCCGCAAGAATTCCACGGCTCGCGTCTTTATCAAGCCGGGAAGCGGTAACATCACGATCAATGGTCGTACCATTGAGCAGTTCTTCGGTCGCGAGACCCTGCGGATGATCGTTCGTCAGCCGCTGGTTGTGGCCGAATCAACCGATCGCTTCGATATCCAGATCACGGTTGCCGGTGGCGGCACCAGTGGTCAGGCTGGTGCGATCCGTCACGGTCTTACCCGTGCATTGATGGACTATGACGAGACTCTGCGTCCGGCGCTGCGCAAGGCCGGCTACGTGACTCGCGATGCCCGTCAGGTTGAGCGGAAGAAAATCGGTCTGCGTAAAGCGCGCAAGCGTCCGCAGTACTCCAAGCGTTAAGTCCGGTTTCCGGATTTGGCAGCGAAAACCCGGCGTCATGCCGGGTTTTTTATTGCGCGGGCAAGGCCTTTGCCGAGTTGATCTGGGGCATGGTTTCGGGTCTGTTGGCGGGTTCCGTGCTTGTAAGGTGCTGGCAATTTCATTACCATTTGTGCGCTTATAATCTTGGGTTGTGAAGTCCTTTTTCAATGTGTGAGCGGCCTGAAAGGCGGTAATCGCATTGCCTGATGGGAGAAAACCATAATGAACAAAGGCGACGTTAGCCAGGGCCGACGCCGGTTTCTGATCGGCGCAACTTCCGTGGTTGGGGGTATCGGCGTCGTCGGTGCGGCTGTTCCTTTTGTGGCATCCTGGAATCCCAGTGCCAAAGCGGAAGCAGCAGGTGCACCGGTCACCGTCAATGTCAGCAAACTTGAGCCGGGTCAGCAGATGACTGTTGAGTGGCGCGGTAAGCCCGTCTGGGTTGTGCGCCGCACCGACGAAATGGTCGAGCGGATTCAGGAAATGAGCGACCGGGTAAAGGATCCGCTGTCAAAGGAGGCCTCACAGCCGGCGTACATCGACGGCCCGCTCCGGTCCCTGAATGACCCTTACTCGGTTCTGATCGGTATCTGTACACATCTGGGGTGTTCGCCCCAGTACCGGCCGGAAGTTGCTCCGGCGGATCTGGGTGAGGACTGGCTGGGCGGTTATTATTGCGCTTGCCACGGCTCCAAGTACGATCTTGCTGGTCGGGTTTATCCGAATCAGCCGGCACCGACGAATCTGGTGATACCGCCCCATCGTTACGACGATGAGTTTACCTTGACCGTCGGTCTTGATCCTGAGGGGGCTGCGTAATGAACAAGCTGATCAATTGGGTTGACGAGCGCCTGCCAATTGTCGAGGCGTGGAACAAGCACCTTGCCAAGTACTATGCGCCCAAGAACTTCAATATCTGGTATTTCTTTGGCTCCCTCGCCATGCTGGTGCTGGTCAATCAGCTGGTTACCGGGATCTGGCTGACCATGAGCTACAACCCTTCGGCGGAAGGCGCCTTTGCGTCGGTCGAATACATCATGCGTGATGTCGAGTGGGGCTGGCTGCTTCGCTACCTGCACTCCACCGGCGCCTCGGCCTTCTTCGTGGTGGTCTACCTCCACATGTTCCGTGGTCTCATGTACGGCTCCTATCAGAAGCCCCGGGAGTTGATCTGGATCTTCGGTATGCTGATCTACCTGGTGCTGATGGCGGAAGCCTTCATGGGCTACCTGCTGCCCTGGGGGCAGATGTCCTACTGGGGGGCCCAGGTTATCGTCAACCTGTTTGGCGCCATTCCGGTGATCGGGGAGGACTTGTCCCTGTGGATCCGTGGTGACTACCTGATTTCCGGTATTACACTGAACCGGTTCTTCGCCTTACACGTGGTGGCGTTGCCCATTGTTCTGCTCGGCCTGGTCGTGCTGCACATTCTGGCGTTGCATGAAGTGGGGTCGAACAACCCCGACGGCATTGATATCAAGAAGAACAAGGACGAGAACGGAGTCCCCAAAGATGGCATCCCGTTCCATCCTTACTACACCGTTCACGACCTGATGGGCGTGGCTGTATTCTTCTTCGTGTTCTTCGTGGTTCTGTTCTTCTTCCCGGAAATGGGCGGGCTCTTCCTCGAAAAGCCGAACTTCCAGCCGGCCAACCCACTGCAGACGCCGGATCACATAGCACCGGTCTGGTATTTCACGCCCTTCTACGCCATGTTGCGGGCGGTGACCGTGGACCTGTTCGGCCTTGATGCCAAGTTCTGGGGTGTCGTGGTGATGGGGGCTGCTATCGCGATCCTGTTCGTGCTGCCCTGGCTGGACCGCAGCCCCGTGCGATCCATCCGTTACAAGGGTTGGCTGAGCAAGATTGCCCTGGCGATTTTTGCGATCAGTTTCGTGATCCTCGGTTACCTGGGTATTGTGCCCGCAACCGCAGGTCGCACCCTGGTGGCTCAGATCCTGACCACGTTCTACTTCCTGTATTTCATTCTCATGCCGTTCTATACACGCATGGAAAAAACCAAGCCAGTACCAGAGAGGGTGACAGGATGAAAAAACTGATTCTGGGTCTTTTCATGACAGTCCTGCCAGCTCTGTCGCTGGCTGCGGCCCCCGGCGGGGCTCTGGACACCATGACGGCGGACCACACTAACAAGGCTTCTCTGCAGCGCGGCGCGGCAACCTTCATGAACTATTGCGCGGGTTGTCACTCCCTCGAGTACGCCCGTTACAAGCGGGTTGCCGAAGACCTGGAGATCCCTGACGAACTGTTCAAGGAAAACCTGATTTTCACGGGTGCGAAAATCGGCGAGCTGATCGAAATCGGTATGGACAAGGATCAGGCAGCCGACTGGTTCGGTAATGCTCCGCCTGATCTGACGCTGGTATCCCGTGTGCGGGGAGAGGACTGGTTGTATTCCTACTTCCGGGCCTTCTACAAGGACGAGAGTCGTCCTCTCGGGGTCAACAATGCTGTGTTCGCGAATGTGGGCATGCCCCATGCGCTGATCGATCTGCAGGGCCTTTGCGCCGTACCGCCCAAGATCGGTTCGAACCCCAGTGTTGACCCGCTCAGTGGCAACGTTCGTGGTGCCGACATCTGCGAAGAGTGGGCCGTGGAAGGTTCGATGGAACCGGCCGAGTTCAACCGGGCCATGTATGACCTGACCAACTTCCTCTCTTATATGGGCGATCCGATCAAGGTCGAGCGCGAGCGCCTGGGTATCCTGGTTCTGATCTTTGTGGCGGTGTTTTTTATCTTCGCCTATCTGCTGAACCGTGAGTACTGGAAAGACGTGCACTGACGTTTTAGCGTATACTTTACGCTGACAAGATCCAGCGGGCCTCTTGTATGGCCCGCTGGTTTTTTGCGTTCAGCAGTAGCTACCTGTCTTATTATCTTGGAGTCGTTCTATGGGCGTTGTGACCAAGAGGTCATCAATGACGTTTTTCTCGGACCCTACCAGCCATTACAGCCACCGGGTTCGTATAGTGCTTGCGGAAAAGGGTGTCACCGTCGACGTGGTGGATGTTGATCCGGATAATCCGCCGTCGGAACTCGCCGACCTGAATCCGTACAATGCCCTGCCGACCCTGGTGGACCGTGATCTGGTGCTCTACGAGCCCAATATCATGATGGAATACCTGGACGAGCGGTTCCCTCATCCGCCGCTGCTGCCGGTTTACCCGGTGGCACGAGCCAACAGCCGGTTGATGATTCACCGCATCCAGAAAGACTGGTGCGGGCTGGTGGATCAGATTCTTGACGATCCTTCCGCAAAATCCTCCGATGCTGCCCGAAAAGAGCTGCGTGAGAGCCTGCAGGCGACTGCACCCCTGTTTGGTGAGATGCCGTTCTTCCTCTCGGAGGAGTTCACCATTGTGGATTGTTGCATTGCCCCGATCCTCTGGCGGCTGCCGTCACTGGGTATTGAGCTGGATGCCAAGCAGGCGAAGCCAATCACCAGGTACATGGAGCGTATCTTCGGTCGTGAAGGTTTCAAGGCAAGCCTGTCCGACCTGGAAGAAGACATTCGCAGTTAATCAATGGGCGCGCCGCTCGGACGGTGCAGCCCGTAGTGCCAGGAGAGCAACGTGTCTGAACACAAGGTGACAATGACTTCCAGTCGCCCCTATCTGGTGCGGGCCTTTAACGACTGGATTCTGGACAACCACTGCACACCCCACATCGTAGTGGATGCCAGTATCCAGGGGGTGCAGGTTCCGGCCGACCATGTCGCCAATGGGCAGATTGTGCTTAATATCAGCCCGTCCGCCGTGAAAGCGCTTGCTGTCGGAGACGAGGCGCTGGAGTTCAGCGCCCGCTTTGGAGGCGTACCCATGCAGGTTTACATACCCCTGCAGGCGGTAATGGCGATTTATGCCCGGGAAAATGGCGAGGGCATGGTATTCGGCAGCGAGCCGGGGTCCCCGGATCCGGACGGGGGCAAGCCCCGCGAATCTGACGGGGAAGAGAAAGACGACGCCAGTCGCCCCAGCGGTCGCCCGAGCCTCAAGGTAGTCAAGTAAGCGATCCTTAAGCTGGCCAGAGGTGCTCTGGTCAGCCTCTTTATTCTGCCCCTCTTTTCCCCCTGACTAACCACCAAACAGGTTCTGCTCCACCAGCCTGCACAGGGTATTGGCAATCAGCATCATGATGGGTGTGGCCGCCACCGGATCCAGGTCGTTCAGCGTGATCTCCAGGTCCTGGGGCTGAAGCAGTGAGCTGATATCGGTTTTTTCCCGGGCGCTGATGACCATCACGTTGATATCGCGGTCATGGGCGGCCTGGATGGCCTGGATCAGGTTGGCCTTGTGGCCATCGTCCACGAATACCACCAGGATATCGCCGGGCTTCCCGATGGCAGTTACTTGCCGGGCGAAGGTTTCGTTGAACCTGTTGTCCCGGCAGATGGCCGAGTATGTGGTGGCGTCGGCGCCCAGGTTTATGGCCGGCAGTCCCGGCCTGTCGTGGCCCAGCCTTCCCAATAATGCGGTACAGAAATACTGGGCAATGGTGTTGGCGTTGCCGTTGGCACAGGCCAGGATCTTGCCATCACCAAGCAGCGCGTTTACCAGGGCGTCGGCGACGTCCGGGATCAGCGGTGCGGCCTGGCTGGCGGCCATCGCCGTTTGTTCCATGTGGTCAGCAAACCACTGGCTGACACTGTCTTCGCTACTGCTCATGGTTGGTGCCCCGTCACTGGCATCCCTTAGGGATACTAGGCCTGAATGGCATTCCTGATCCAGTGAATCTTGTACTTGTGGGTATCGCCTGGTGCGATGGCGATTACGTCAATTCTGCAGTCATGGTTCCACAGCCCGTGGCGATGCAGGTACCAGGACGCAGCCCGCAGCACTCGTTGCTGCTTGCGCCACCCTATGGAACCCGCGCCATCCGTCAGTCCGCCCTGTTTCCGGTACCGTACCTCGAAGAAGACCAGTGTCTGTCCGTCCCGGCCGATCAGGTCAATTTCGCCACCACGACTGAACACATTGCGGTCGATGATGGTCACGCCCCGGCTGGCGAGATAGCGGGCAGCGACCCCTTCAGCGTGGTCACCCTGTTGTTTGCGGGTAGTGGTCGCGGGGGGCCGGTGTTCATTGCCTTCCCTGGCGGTCATGTCAGTCTATGGCGTCTTCCGACGCTTCCTCCTGGTCGGTTTCCCGGGTTTCTTCTTCCTGTTCAAAGGCAATCACCGGCACGCCCTCCTCGAACACGCCCCACATCTGGGTGCGGCGTACCCGGTTATTGGCGTCAAGCCACAGGTCGCCGGTATGGCCGGTCACCCGGCGATCATTCACGTGCTGCATAAGGGGCAGGTTGATGCTCAGGGTCCAGGCATCGGCCCCCATGGCGAACAGGCGTCCCAAGGGGCCGTCCAGATTGTCGAATTCCTCATAGGCCTGCTGCCGGAATTCAGTTTCACGGTCGAGAATCCAGGGCAGGTCGGTGAAATAGACGCCATCCAGATCCCGGTCACGGGAGGGTTCGGGCCGACCGCTGTAAACAATGGAAGGTGAGAACACTGGCACGTCGTTAGCGTAGTAGAAGGAAAACAGCGGCCTGAACTGACGGGCAATTCTGGGCTCGGCCACCATGATAATCGCTTCGGCATCCTGGCGTCGCCGAGCCTCGAACTCCACGTTCAGGCCCATGGTTCGTTCCAGTTCAATGGCCCGCTCCCGGCTGATGTTGATGCCCAGCAACTCGGCGCTGACATCCCGGAAGTTATCCTCTTCAGCGTAGCGCTCCATGTCCAGGATGACACCGCCCAGCTCGTCCATCCGCTTTTCAAGGGCATCGGCTATACGGTCGCCCCAGTCGCCGCGGGGAATCAGCACCAGGGCGTGAGAGAGGCCTTCGCCGACAATTCGCTCGGCAATCTGACGGGCTTCATCCTCAACAGACAGCCCGAACTGGAACAGTTGTGCCGGCGCCGGTTGCTCCTGTTCAGGCGCATAGTTCAGGGCGAGCACCGGGACCGGCAGGTCGTTACGGCTGGCCAGTGCAGCCACCTGGTCTTTGGACAGGGGGCCAACGATCAGGTCCGGGTTGCTGGCGAGGATGTCTGGCATCATCTCTTCGAAGCTGCGTCCATTGGTATCAACAATGGAAACGGTGGTGTTTGACGGCGACGCCTGTTCCGGTGGTTCGATATCAGTTGCCTGGTCGGTGCCGGATTCCGGCCCGGCTGACTGCATGCTGCCTGCCTCCTGGGCAGCGGCATAGTAGGCGGCCAGGAAGCCTTCCCGGACCATGTTGCCGGCGGCCGACAGCGGGCCGGACAGCGGCAGCGCCAGGGTGATGCGTTCCGGGCGCTCCTCGAGGACTCGTGTCAGCAGGGCCAGTTCACTGGGTACGGCTTCGGTCCCCGGGTGGCCTATCCAGTTGAAGCGCCAGTTGCGCACGGCGTTGCCCTGAGCTTCAAGGCTCATGTCCGGTTGACGCAAGGTAGCGGCAAGCTCGTACCAGCCCTGGCTCTCGAAACCAATCGCAGAGGTGGCAGCCTGCTCAAGGGCTGCGTCCGGGGTTTCCTTGAGGGCCTGCCAGATTCGGTCATTCTGTTGTTGACGATTGTACCCCAGCAACTCGGGCTGCACGCCCATCAGAAACTGTGCGGTCTTCAGCGGGGCATCGGCCAGTGCATAGGTCCGCTCCTGGAGGCGAGCGGCCGTCGACTGCAGGTCTTCAGGATATTGCTGGTATTGTGAGGGTGCCAGGGTTGCTGCCAGTTCGTCCGCCCAGTCGCGGTCTTCAAGCGCTACCGTACTGTCCATGCTGAGCAGCAGGTACTGATCATTGATTTCCTCTGCCGGCTCTTCAAAGGCTGCGCTGCGTAATATCTTGCGGGCATGGTCATGCTGGTCGCTTTCCTGAAAAGTGGTAGCCGAGCGCAGCAGGAAGCGCTGGCTCTCCACGCCCGCGGACAGCTCACTCGCGGCTGACAGGGCATCGCTGGCAGACTCGATGGAGTCGCTCTGCAATTGTATCGGGGTGCAGCCGCTGGCCAGCACGGCAATCAGTGTGGATGCCATGGCGAAGTGGCGCAGGTTTGTCAGATGACAACGCATATAAGGCAGGGCTCCTTGAGGTACCGGCACGGGGCCGGCATAGTGTCTCTCTGTACGGAGTCTCTGGGGCATTCCGGGCGTCGTCTGGCGTCCAGGCGGATCGCAGGATTGACTCAGACACTCCTCAAATGGTGTCAGGGGCTGCAAGTTTACCAGCTTGGCGGCTATTTCACAGGTTAGCAGTGGGGATTTCGGGTTGGAATCAGATAACGCGTCCGCAGCGTCTGTCGGAACACTCTTTATCGTTGCCACGCCGATTGGCAACCTTGATGACCTCTCTCGTCGCGCCGAGCAGGTACTGGCAGGGGTCGATCTGGTGGCGGCGGAGGATACACGGCACAGTGGCCGTCTGTTGCAGCATCTGGCTATCAACAAGCCGATGTGGGCGCTGCATGACCATAATGAAAGAGAGCGCGCGTCGTCACTGCTCGATCGTATCGAGCGTGGCGAGTCGGTTGCCCTGATCTCCGATGCCGGTACACCGCTGATCTCCGACCCAGGTTATGTGCTGGTTAAGGCGGCCAGGCAGCGGGGTATCGTGGTGACACCGATACCGGGCGCCTGCGCCATGGTGGCGGCCCTCAGTGCTGCCGGTCTGCCAACGGATCGGTTTCTGTTCGAAGGATTCCTGCCGGCAAAGGCAGTCGGTCGGCGCAAGGCGCTGCAGGTTCTGTCCCGGGAAACGGCGACTCTCATCTTCTACGAGTCACCTCGCCGTATCCAGGGGATGATGGCCGATGTGGTGAGTGTGTTTGGCGGCGAGCGTGAGGTGGTGCTGGCCCGGGAGCTGACCAAGACCTTCGAGACTTTCTATTCCGGGGCGGCCTCCGGAGTGCTGGCGCAGCTGGAAGAGGACCCGAACGCGGGCAAGGGTGAGTACGTGGTCATGGTAGCGGGTGCGCAGATCGGGGCGGGTGAGGGCGCCTCTGTGGATGCAGATCAGGTGCTTGCTCTGCTGCTGCCTGAGCTGCCGGTGAAAAAGGCGGCAAAGATTGCCGCCGAGCTGACAGGCCGCTCCCGCAATGAACTTTACCAGCGCGCCCTGGAACTCCGTGAATCCCGATAAAGGCCTTGCGCGTGCTGCGGTGCGGGAGTATTGTCTCGCCTGAGCTCGCCAGACAGTCGCCGCCGGCCATGCCGGGGGAGGAAAGTCCGGGCTCCGCAGGGCAAGGTGCCAGGTAACGCCTGGGCGGCGCGAGCCGACGGAAAGTGCAACAGAAAGCAGACCGCCTAAGCGCCTCAGGGCGCCGGTAAGGGTGAAACGGTGCGGTAAGAGCGCACCGCGTGGCTGGCAACAGACCACGGCGATGGTAAACCCCACCTGGAGCAAGACCAAATAGGAGTCCTATGGCGTGGCCCGCGCTGGACTCGGGTAGGTCGCTTGAGGCCTGTGGTAACGCAGGCCCTAGATGAATGACTGTCCTAGACAGAACCCGGCTTATCGGCGAGCTCACCTTCCTTTATTTGCCTGTTGTCGCCACCTGTTTGTTAATTTGTGAAACAGGTGGCTTGGCGACAGGTTCCGATATAGCGAAAAAATCTTAGACTTCGTTCACTTTCTTCGAAAGTTTCTGCAGGCATTTGATTTGCAGGAAGTTCTCCCCCGCTCCTTTGTGCATGTCCTTTCAGTTGACCGCTAACTCCTTGTCATTAAAGAAAGTTTTGTAATGTCTGCCCCCTTTTAACTGCTTGCATTGTGGTTGGCGTGTTCCTATAGTGTGCAGGAGTGGGAAAAAGTGGAATTTAGTGGTTATTGGTGGAGTCAGAGTGGTGCTTAGTGGGCCACGGTGTAAACGCCCACCGACGGGAAGTCACATAACAGGCAGGAGCGGCAGCAGGGTCTGCACCTTGAGCGATGAGCAATTTTCTTGGCAGTCACGCAATCAACATGGACGCAAAGGGTCGCCTGGCGATTCCTGCCCGCGTGCGTGAAGAACTGCAGGAGGAATGCGGCGGTCGTATTGTGCTTACCGCAAACGCTGACGAAGAACGCTGTCTGCTGCTCTATCCGGAACCGGTTTTCGAGAACGTGCGTGCCCAGGTGCTGGCACTTCCCAACATGAACAAGAAGGCCCGGCGTCTGCAGCGGCTGATTCTGGGCCATGCGACCCAGCTGGAGCTGGATTCCGCTGGCCGGGTGCTGGTCCCGCCCACACTGCGCAGTTATGCGCGTCTGGAAAAAAAGCTGATGCTGATTGGTCAGGGCAAGAAACTGGAGCTGTGGAGTGAAGAGCGCTGGTTCGCCTGGCTGGATGAGACCGACGATGACGACGAGATGCCGCCGGAAATGGAGGCCCTGTCGCTATGACTGCTGACCGTTCCGTTGAGCCGAAGCCCGGCCAGTCGCTTCATCGTTCTGTGCTGCTCGACCAGGCGGTGGATTTTCTGGTGGTTCAGCCGGAAGGGCGTTTTATCGATGGCACTTTCGGGCGGGGTGGCCATAGCCGGTTGATATTGAAGCGGCTGGAGGCTGGTGGCCGGCTGGTTGGCATCGACAAGGACCCCGAAGCGGTCCGGTTTGGTGAAGCTCTGGCGGCCGAGGACGGCCGCTTCGTCGTTTATCACGGCTCGTTCGCCGACATGGAGGATGCCGCTGTCGCCCAGGGCTGGGAGCCGGGATCGGTGGACGGAGTGCTGCTGGATCTGGGCGTGTCGTCACCACAGCTTGATGATCCGCAGCGGGGATTCAGTTTTATGAGTGACGGGCCTCTGGACATGCGGATGGACTCCACCCGCGGGCCCAGTGCCGCGGAATGGCTGAACACTGCGGCCGAGAAAGATATTGCGGACGTCATCTTCCGTTTCGGTGAGGAACGCTTCTCCCGCCGCATTGCCCGCGCCGTGGTGCAGCAGCGTGTGGAAGAGCCGCTGACCACCACCCGCCAGTTCGCGGAACTGGTGCGCCAGGCGGTGCCCAAAAAGGAAAAGCACAAGCACCCGGCAACACGGAGCTTCCAGGCGGTCAGGATTTTCATCAATCGTGAACTGGAGGACCTGGAGGTCGGGCTTGAAAAGGCCGTCCATCTGCTGGCTCCCGGCGGGCGGCTGGTGGTGATCAGCTTCCATTCCCTGGAGGATCGCATCGTCAAGCGGTTCATGAGGGATCTTTCCCGTGGCCCACAGTTGCCCCGGGGCTTGCCGGTCATGGCCGAAGAGGTGGAGCCGCCATACCGACTGGTGAGCAAGGCCCTGAAGGCCAGTGAGCCTGAAGTACAGGAAAACGTCCGTGCACGAAGTGCCGTAATGAGGGTTCTTGAGCGTCGTGCCGGGGATCGGGGGGTAACATCCGAATGAGTGCAGTCACGATTGAAAAGCCGCCCAAAACGCCGGCACTGACCCGGGATAACGTACGCACGCGGGTGTCGGACGCGCTGAAACTGTCGGCAAGAATTTTCCACACCCTGGCGGAACCGAGGGTGGTAGTTACTCTGGGGCTGGCGGCATTGTTGATCGGTTCGGCGATCGGTGTGGCGGTCAGTGCTCACCAGAATCGGGAGCTGTACAACACCCTGTCGGAACTGCAGGCCCAGCGCGATGCGTATCAGCGTCAGTGGAGCCAGCTGCTGCTGGAGCAGAGCGCCCTGAGCGCACATGGCCGCATCGAACGGAAGGCTGTTGATGACCTGAATATGATCGTGCCGGGGCAGGAGCACATTGTGCTGGTGCCCCATACCAATACCGGTCAGGCGGTTGCAGCGGGAAGATAGAATTATTATGAGCCAGCGCCAGGAATCGTCCACTATCAAGCAGAAGCTTGCCGCCGGCCTGAAGGCCTGGCGGTTTGGTTGCGTGCTGGGCGTTTTCCTGACGGTGACGGCCGTGCTGGGGTGGCGGCTGGTGGATCTGCATGTGGTGGATCAGGCGTTCCTGCGTCAGCAGGGCGATGTCCGTACCATTCGTGTGGATGCTATAGATGCCCATCGGGGCGTAATCACTGACCGCTATGGTGAGCCCCTGGCCGTCAGCACCCCGGTTGAAACCCTGTGGGCAAACCCCGGCGAAGTGGATCCTGACGACCCCCGCCTGGCGACAGCGGCCAGCCTGCTGGGCATCAACGAGGCGCGGTTGCGTCAGCGCATGCGGGATTACGCCTCAAAGGAGTTCATCTACGTGCGCCGGAAGATCCAGCCGTCCCTGGCCCGGGACGTGCTGGCACTGGGCCTCCCCGGCCTGTACAGCCGCCAGGAGTACAAGCGTTATTATCCGGCCGGGGAAGTGGCGGCGCATCTGGTGGGCTTCACCAATATTGATGAACAGGGTCAGGAAGGCATCGAGCTGTCCTATAACAACTGGCTTAGCGGGGTGCCCGGGCGCAAGCGTGTACTGCGTGACAATCGTGGGCACCTGATTCGCGACCTTTCGCTGATTCGCGATGCCAGGCCCGGAAAGGATCTGACGCTGAGCCTCGACCTGCGTCTGCAGTATCTTGCCTATCGTGAGCTGAAGGCCGTGGTTCAGGCCCATGATGCCCGGGGCGGAACCCTGGTCATGCTGGACGTATCGAACGGCGAGGTCCTGGCCATGGTCAACCAGCAGTCCTACAACCCAAACGATCGAACCTCTCTCAGCCCTGACCGGTTGCGTAACAAGGCGTTGACGGATCTGTTCGAGCCAGGCTCCACCATGAAACCCCTGGCCATGGCAGCCGCGCTGGAGTCTGGCGAATACCAGCTCGATTCCATGATCGACACAGCGCCCGGGTACCGGCGCTTTGGCCGTTTTACCATCCGTGATCATCGCAATTACGGTCAGCTGTCCATGACAGGGATCATCTCCCGTTCCAGCAACGTCGGCATCAGTATGATTGCCAACGATATCGGAGGGGATGTGATCAGGGATTTTTATTTCCAGCTGGGCCTTGGCCAGCCCACCGGCATCGGCTTTCCCGGTGAGGCGGTGGGCGTATTGCCCATGTCCAGCGACTGGCGACCGGTTGAAGAGGCCACCCTGTCCTATGGCTACGGCATGAGCGTGAATGCGCTGCAGCTGGCCCAGGCGTATATGGTGGTAGCCAACGGCGGCACCCGTTATCCGGTAACCCTGAACCGGCGTGATCAGCCAGCCATCGGGCAGCGGGTTCTGTCCGAGAAGGTCGCGGCCCAGGTTCGCGGCATGCTGCGGGAAGTGGTCGAGAACGGTACCGGCAAACGTGCCAACCCGGCACTCTATACCGCCGGCGGCAAGACCGGCACAGTGCATCTGGTTGGCGCCAACGGCTATGAGGACAGTCAGTACAAGGCCATCTTTGCCGGCATGGCTCCGATGGACAACCCCAGAATTGTCACGGTGGTGGCGGTGGATGCCCCGCAGGGCGGGGATTATTACGGTGGTGAAGTGGCCGCGCCGGTGTTTGCCCGCGTAATGAGCGATGCGCTGCGGTTGTTGAATGTGAGACCAGAGCTGACCGCTGTGGAAGCGGCCACCCAGACGCCCGGCAAGTCCGGGGAGCGGGGGTAAGGTCATGTGTATGACGTCGCTGAGTTCATTGTTGCAGGGAATTGTCGAGGTGCCTTCGGTCTTCGACGTGACCATCCACGGTTTGCGAACGGACAGCCGGCAGGTGCGCATGGGTGATGCCTTCGTTGCCCTGCCGGGCCAGCAGACCCGCGCAGATCACCATGTTGACGACGCCATTGGCGCGGGTGCCATCGTCATTATTCTCGACGTGGCGGAACCGGCGCCCTGCTATGAATACCAGGGTGCGCTGGTGGTGCCGTTGGCCGGACTGCGTCGTCATCTGGGGCAGATCGCCGATCGGTTCTACGAGCATCCGTCGCGCCGTATACGTGTGGTGGGTGTGACCGGAACCAATGGTAAGACTTCGGTCAGTCACTTCATTGCGCAGCTGCTCAACGCCGCGGACATCCCCTGTGGGGTGCTTGGCACTCTGGGTTACGGCATGCCGGGTAGTCTGGTCGCCACCACCCACACCACGCCGGATGTGGTGGAAGTCAATCGCGTACTGTTCAATATGGCCCGCAAGGGCGCCCGCGTGGTGGTCATGGAAGTATCGTCCCATGCCCTCGACCAGGGGCGGGTTGATGGTGTCAACATGACCGGCGCGGTGTTCACCAACCTGAGCCGGGATCACCTTGATTATCATGGCTCCATGGACGCCTACGGGCAGGCCAAGGCTTCACTTTTCGCCCGCGAAGGCCTGCATTTCTCGATCATCAACTTCGATGACCCCTTTGGCCGGCAGCTCTATGAGCAGACCAGGGGGCTTTGCGACCGGGTACGCTACAGTCTCCACGAGGCACAGACTGAACTGTGGCTGACAAGATTTGCGCCTTCGTCTGCCGGCTTTGACGCAGACGTCGACGGGCAATGGGGCGCTTTCTCCGTGTCCGCATCGCTGATGGGCAGCTTCAATGCCAGCAACCTGCTGGCGGCCATGGCTGCGGTGCTGAGCCTCGGCGTTTCCGTGGAATCGGTCAGGGCGGCGGTAGCCGCGCTGGAGCCGCCGCCCGGGCGTCTCGAGAGTTTCACCGGGCCGGCGGGCGTGCAGGTAGTGGTGGACTATGCGCACACCACGGATGCCCTGGCCAATGCCCTGGCTGCCTTGCGTCCCCACACCAACGGCCAGCTTATCTGTGTGTTCGGCTGTGGTGGCGACCGTGACACCGGCAAGCGACCGGAAATGGCCCGTGAAGCCGAGCGCGGCGCCGACCGGCTCATCATTACCGATGACAACCCCCGCACCGAGTCACCGGAGGCAATTGTACAGGACATGCTGGCCGGGCTTGAGAGTCCTGATGGTGTCACGGTCATTCACGACCGGGCAGACGCGATCCGCGCGGCGATCGACCTGGCCCGCCCCGGGGATGTGGTGCTGGTGGCCGGCAAGGGGCATGAGACCTGGCAGGAGCGTCATGGCAAGCGTACGCCGTTCAGCGACGTGGCCCATGTGCAGGAAGCCCTTGGCCTTAACGGGGGTGTGGCATGATGCGGGCGCTGACCCTGGCCGAGCTTGCTCAGATGTTGGGTGTCCGGGCACCGGCTGCTAACGGATCAGTCCGTGACATCTGCACCGACACCCGCGCCCTTCAGTCAGGGGACCTGTTTGTGGCCTTGAGGGGCGAGCGCTTCGATGGCCATGGCTTTCTGGAAACCGCAAGAGAGGCCGGTGCCATCGCGGCGGTGGTCGATACCCCAAACGAGAGCGTGGCGCTTCCGCAACTGGTTGTGCCGGACACCATTCAGGCTCTGGCCGACCTCGCCCGTTATAACCGGAACCTGAGCGACGCCCGGGTCGTCGCCGTCACCGGCAGCAGTGGCAAGACAACCTTCAAGGAAATGCTGTCGGCCATTCTCTCCCGCGAGGGTGAGACCCTGGCGACCCTCGGCAACCTGAATAACCATATTGGTGCCCCCCTGACCCTGTTCCGTCTGGCACCAAAGCACCGGTTCGCGGTTATTGAGCTGGGCGCCAGTGGTTTGGGCGAAATTGCCCATACCGTTGCCGCGGCACGGCCGGAGGTGGCGGTGATTACCAACGCCGGTGAGGCCCACCTGGAAGGTTTCGGAAGCTACGAGAACATTGTTCAGGCCAAGGGCGAGATTATTGACGGTGTCATTGAAGGCGGCACCGTGGTGCTGAACCGGGATGACCCTGCTTTCGGAACCTGGCAGCAGCGTGCTGGCAATCGCCGCGTGGTGTCCGTCAGTGCCCGCGGCGACGATGCAAATTATCGGTGTGCCGGCTATGAACTGAACGATGGCGCATACAGCATCCGTGTTGTAACGCCGCAAGGCAGTGAGCGCTCCCTGACCCTGAACATGCCGGGCGAACACAACATCTGCAACGCCCTGCTGGCAATGGCCGCAGCGGAAGCCGTCGGGGCCGGCTGGTCATCTGTCGTGGCGGGACTGGGGGCAGTCAGGGCTGCTGCCGGCCGTCTTGAGCGCAAGACACTGAGCGATCGCGTCACGGTTATTGATGACAGTTACAACGCCAACCCCACCTCCATGAAGGCGGCCCTGGACGTACTTTCCCGGGAAGCGTCCATTCACGTTGCAGTGCTCGGTGGTATGGCGGAACTGGGGGCAGAAGGCAACCGCCTGCACCGAGAGGTGGGTGAGCATGCCCGCGCTCTGGGAATTGACCGGGTTCTGGTCGTCGGGACCTCGGATGGATGCGGCGCAATGGTCTCGGGCTTCCCGGAACAGGCCCGCAGGTTCGATACACATCAGCAGGCCGTGGAGTGGCTGCTGGCCAACGTCACCGGACCCATGACCATTCTGGTCAAGGGGTCCCGCAGTTCCGCCATGGACCAGGTAGTCAGGATGTTACAAGAAAAGGTGAATAACCCATGCTGCTCTGGCTGACAGAACTGCTAGCGCCATACATTACCGAGCTGACGGTATTCCAGTACCTCACCCTGCGGGCCATTCTCGGCACTCTGACCGCGCTGCTGATCTCACTGGTAATCGGCCCTACGATGATCCGTAAGCTGAGTCAGTACCAGATCGGCCAGTCGGTCCGGGACGACGGTCCGCAGACCCACCTGAGCAAGGCGGGTACTCCCACCATGGGGGGCGCGCTGATCCTGGTGGCGGTCACCGTGAGCACACTGCTGTGGGCTGACCTGGCCAATCGTTATGTGTGGATCACGCTGGCGGTGACACTCAGTTTCGGGGCCATTGGCTGGGTCGATGACTACCGCAAGGTGGTAGAGCGCAACCCCCGCGGCCTGCCGGCCCGCTGGAAGTATTTCTGGCAGTCCGTGATCGGCGCCACGGCGGCCATTGCCCTGTACTTCAGTTCAGCACTGCCCCAGGAAACGTCACTCTATCTGCCGTTCTTCAAGAATGTGTCGCTGACACTGGGGCCGGTATTGTTCATCCTGCTGACCTATTTCGTGGTGGTAGGCAGCAGCAACGCGGTGAACCTGACCGATGGTCTCGACGGTCTGGCCATCATGCCCACCGTTATGGTCGGCGGTGCCCTCGCGGTGTTCGCCTATGTGTCCGGCCATTCGCAGTTTGCCGATTACCTGCTGATACCGCATCTGCCGGGCAGTGGTGAGCTGATCGTGTTCTGCGGGGCGCTGGTGGGTGCGGGTCTGGGCTTCCTGTGGTTCAACACCTATCCGGCCCAGGTGTTCATGGGCGACGTCGGGGCGCTGGCCCTGGGTGCGGCACTCGGGGTAGTGGCGGTTATCGTCCGCCAGGAAATCGTGCTCTTCATCATGGGCGGTGTGTTCGTGATGGAAACCATCTCGGTGATCCTGCAGGTGGGCTCCTATCGTCTGACCGGGCGCCGGATTTTCCGCATGGCGCCACTGCATCATCATTTTGAACTCAAGGGCTGGCCGGAGCCCCGGGTGATTGTCCGCTTCTGGGTGATCACCGTAATTCTGGTACTGATCGGGCTTTCCAGCCTGAAACTGCGTTAGGAACGGATACGAGCATGGCTGTCATCGCATCGGATCGTCGCACACTGGTGGTTGGCCTGGGTAAAACCGGGCTCTCCTGCGTGCGCCATCTCACCGGCCTCGGACGAGAGGTGTCGGTGGCGGACAGCCGTGCCCGGCCACCGGGCCTGGAGGCACTGAAGCAACAGTATCCGGATGTGGACGTGCGCACCGGCGAATTCGACCGCGACTGGTTCTGTACCTTTAACGAGCTGGTGGTCAGCCCGGGCATTGCCATCGCGGAACCAGCCATCGCGGCCGCCGCGGAGCGGGGTGCCCATATTCGCGGCGATATCGACCTGTTTGCCGAGGCAGCCGAGGCGCCGATTCTTGCCATTACCGGTTCCAATGGCAAGACCACGGTGACCACCCTGGTGGGTGAGCTGGCGGCGGCCTGTGGCGTCAACGCCGTGGTCGGCGGAAACATCGGAACGCCGGCGCTGGAGCTGCTGGAACACCGGGCCGATGTCTATGTACTGGAGCTGTCCAGCTTTCAGCTGGAGACGACCCACGAACTGAATGCCGAGGTGGCCACCGTTCTCAATGTCAGTGACGACCACATGGACCGTTATCCGTCGAAGATGGCCTATTACCAGGCCAAGCAGCGCATCTTCCGGGGTGCCCGCCAGGCAGTGGTCAATCTGGACGATGCCCTGAGTACGCCGATGGCGAGGGATACCCTGCGGTTCATCTGCTACGGCTTCCACCGGGTGAATCCGGAAACCTTCAGCACCCGTGAAGATGAGCACGGCCTCTGGATCACCTGGGGGCTGGACAACCTGCTCAATACCCGCGACCTGAAACTGGCGGGCCTGCACAACGTCAGCAATGTCATGGCCGCCCTGGGAATGGGGCATGCCATGGGCTGGCCCCTGGATACCATGGCTCGGGCCGCCTGTGACTTCCGTGGTCTGCCGCACCGTTGCGAGCCGGTGGACACGGTCAGGGGTGTCGAGTACATCAACGATTCCAAGGGTACCAATGTGGGGGCTGCGGTGGCGGCGCTGGACAGCCTGTCACCGGCCTGTGATCGCATCGTGCTGATCGCCGGTGGTGAAGGCAAGGGCGCGGACTTTGCACCGCTGGCACGACCGGTCAGGGAGCATTGCCGGGGGGTCGTGCTGATTGGTCAGGACGCCGGGAGCATTCATGCCTCGTTGGGGGATGATGTGCCGGTGGTTGTCGCCGAATCCATGGAAGAGGCGGTCACGCGGGCAGCCGGTCTGGCCCGGGAAGGGGACCGGGTGTTGCTCTCCCCGGCCTGCGCCAGCTTCGACATGTTTACCGGCTATGAGGACCGCGGCGAGCGGTTCCGCCAGGCAGTGGAGGGCTTGTGATGCAGGCAGCAGACATCCGCTCCGCCTCCGGCTTCCGGGGGCTCTGGGACCAGCCACTGCCGTGGCTGCTGGTCAGTGCCGGTGCCTTGCTGATGACCGGTGTGGTGATGATCGCGTCGGCGTCCATGGATACCGCTGCCGTTGACCTTGGCAACAGCTACCACTACGCCCTGCGCCAGCTGCTGTTTGCCGGCCTGGGGTGTGCCGTGGGTCTGGCTGCGGCCAATGTGCCGGTGTCATGGTGGTATCGCAGTGGCTGGTTGCTGCTGGCGGTTGGTATGGCCTCCCTGTTGCTGGTGCTGACGCCCCTGGGCAAGACGGTGAACGGTTCCACTCGCTGGATTCCCCTGGGGTTGTTCAATGTCCAGGTGTCCGAGGTGGCCAAGCTTTGCCTGATTGCCTATCTGGCAGGCTACGTGGTGCGTCGCCGCGACGAGCTGGTCAATACCTGGTGGGGGTTCATCAAGCCGGTACTGGTCCTTGGCGTCGCCTCGGCCCTGCTGGTCACCCAGCCCGATTTTGGCGCCACGGTGGTGCTGATGACCGCCGCCCTCGGCATGATTTTCCTGAGCGGGGTGCGGCTGAGTCGCTTCATGCCGCTGATCGCCATCTGCGTCGTTCTCGGCGCGATACTGATCGTCACCCAGCCATACCGCCTCAAGCGTGTGGTGAGCTATCTGGACCCCTGGCAGGATCAGTTCAATACCGGCTACCAGCTGACCCAGTCGCTGATTGCTTTTGGCCGTGGTGAGTGGACCGGCGTTGGCCTGGGCAATTCGATCCAGAAGCTGTTTTACCTGCCGGAGGCCCATACCGACTTTATCTACGCCATTACCGCCGAGGAGTTCGGGCTGGTGGGGTCCATGACCGTTCTGGGGCTGTTTGCCGTGCTGGTGCTGGCCGGTTTTGCCATTGCCCGCAAGGCGGAAAAACAGGGCATGGGGTTCGCAGCCTGTTTTGCCTACGGGTTGACCCTGCTGCTGGGGCTGCAGGCCATGATCAACATGGCGGTAAATACCGGGTTGCTGCCAACCAAGGGGTTGACCCTGCCGTTGATGAGCTATGGCGGCTCCAGCCTGATCGTGGTCTGCGTCAGCATCGGCATCCTGGTGCGAATTGAAATGGAGCGCCAGCAGCAACTGGCTTCCGATGCTGAAGGCAGCGCCGGGCCGAGGGGGGCGTCATGACTCAACGGCGTTTCCTGGTAATGGCCGGTGGTACCGGTGGCCATGTTTTCCCGGCGCTGGCGACCGCCCGTCGCCTGCAGGAACTGGGTCACGAGGTTGAATGGCTTGGTTCCGCCGGTGGTATGGAGGAGCGGCTGATTGCCGATACCGATATTCCGCTGTCGGTTATCAGCGTCTCCGGGTTGCGGGGCAAGGGGCGTCTGGCCCTGTTGCTGGCGCCATTCAGGCTGGTTCGTGCGCTGTGGCAGTCGCTGCGGGTCATGTCGAGGGTCAAGCCGGATTGTGTCATCGGCATGGGCGGTTTCGTCACCGGTCCCGGCGGGCTGTCGGCCTGGCTGACTCGCCGGCCACTGCTGGTCCATGAACAGAATGCGGTTGCCGGCATGACCAACCGGATTCTGGTGCGTTTCGCCGAGACGGTGATGGAGGCGTTTCCGGGCAGCTTCGGGAATGGCGTGGTTACCCGCTGCACTGGCAACCCGGTCCGCTCCGATGTGGCAGCCATACCGGCACCCGATGAGCGCATGGCTGGCCGCACGGGCCGGGTCAGGGTGCTGGTGGTAGGCGGCAGCCTGGGCGCCCGGGCCATCAACGAGAGGATGCCGGCCGCAGTGGCGCGACTGGCAGAGGAGGAGCGCCCGGACGTTCGCCACCAGTGCGGCGAGCGCAATCACGACGCTGCGCTGGCGGCCTATGAGAGCGCTGGTGTTGATGCCTCGGTGGAGCCTTTTATCAAGGATATGGCAGAAGCCTATGCCTGGGCCGACCTGGTGGTTTGCCGGGCCGGGGCGCTCACCATATCGGAGCTTTGCGCGGCTGGCGTAGGTGCCTTGCTGGTGCCGTTCCCCCACGCGGTGGACGATCACCAGACCCGCAACGCCGACTATATGGTCAAGGCGGGGGCGGCACTGCTGCTGCCCCAGCACAAGCTGACCGACGAATTGCTGGCCGACACCCTGGCAGACCTGCTGGGGGACCGGGAACACATTATTGACATGGCTCGGGCAGCCCGTACGCTGGCGCGCCCCGATGCAACGGAGAGAGTCGTGAATTACTGTCTGGAGGCCGCCCATGTCTGAACTGACCAACCCGCCGCTGGTGTACCAGGTGCCGGAAATGCGCCGCATCCGCAACATACATTTTGTGGGCATTGGTGGCGCGGGCATGTGCGGTATCGCTGAAGTGCTCAGAAACCAGGGCTACGAAGTGTCCGGATCGGACCTGAAGGAAAGCCCGGTAACCGACCGCCTGAAAGGCCTGGGGGTCACCATCCACATCGGCCATCGTGAGAGCAACAGCGATGTCGCGGATGTGGTCGTGGTGTCCACGGCGGTGAAGTCGGATAACCCGGAAGTGGTCTCGGCACGCAGCCGTCGGGTACCCATCGTTCCCCGGGCGGAAATGCTGGCGGAAATCATGCGCTATCGCCATGGTATTGCCGTCGCCGGCACCCATGGCAAGACCACCACGACCAGCCTGATTGCCTCGGTGCTGGGTGAGGCGGGGCTCGATCCGACCTTCGTGATCGGAGGCAAACTCAACAGTGCCGGCACCAACGCCCAGTTGGGCGACAGCCGCTACCTGGTGGCGGAAGCCGACGAAAGCGATGCCTCGTTTCTGCACCTGACGCCGGTGATCTCGGTGGTGACCAACATCGAGGCGGACCACATGGACACCTACGGTGGCGATGTGGGGCAGTTGAAGAAGACCTTCGTGGAGTTCCTTCATAACCTGCCATTCTACGGTGTGGCTGTCATGTGTCTGGATGATGCTTTTGTGGATGAGATCCTGCCGCGTATTTCCCGGGCCATCATCACCTACGGTATCGATCGCGAGGATGTCGACTACCGCGCCGTCAACATCCAGTCCGATGGCCTTAGCACCCGGTTCCTGGTAAAGCGCCCGGGAGGCCGCAGCGACTTGCAGGTGGAGCTGCGCATGCCTGGTCGCCACAACGTACTGAATGCCCTGGCGGCCATCGCCGTGGCGACGGATGAGGGCGTGGAAGACGACGCCATCTGCCGCGGCCTGGCGAGTTTTGCCGGTGTCGGCCGCCGCTTCCAGGTGTACGGCGATTACCCGGTCGGCAATGGCAGCGTGACCCTGGTGGACGACTATGGTCATCACCCGACGGAAGTCGAGGCGGTGATCCGTGCGGCCCGTGATGCCTGGCCGGGCCGGCGCCTGGTCATGCTGTACCAGCCCCATCGCTTTTCCCGTACCCGGGACCTTTACGAAGACTTTGTGCGGGTGCTGTCGGAAGTGGACACCCTGCTGATGATGGATGTATACGCGGCCGGGGAAGCACCGGTCCCGGGCGCGGACAGTCGCTCCCTGTGCCGCAGTATCCGTCAGCGCGGCCAGGTCGACCCGGTATTTGTGGAGGATGCCGATGACCTTGAAAGCCTGCTGGGGAACATCCTGCGGGAGGGGGATCTGCTGATGACCCAGGGTGCCGGCGATATCGGTGGCGTGGCAGCAAAACTGGCAGCAAACGGAGTGATTGGACGTGGCTGAGTCCAGATATCGTAATTATCAGGTCAGTGCGCAAACCCGCGAACAGCTGGGTCGCGTGGCTGTATTCATGGGCGGGGATTCCGCCGAACGGGAAGTCTCACTCAAAAGTGGCGCCGCGGTGACCCGTGGCTTGCAGGATGCGGGTGTGGACGCGTTTTCCATCGACGTCACCGGCTGCCTGCTGAAAACCGTCGAGAACCCGGATTTTGACCGGGTGTTCATCGCGCTCCATGGTCGCGGCGGTGAGGATGGCACTCTGCAGGCGATCCTGTCCCAGGCGGGCATTCCGTATACCGGAAGCGAGATGCTGGCGTCGGCCCTGGCCATGGACAAGTTGCGGACCAAGTTCGTGTTCGCCGGCTGTGGTCTGCCAACGCCGGCGTTCCGCGCCATGAACAGTGTGGATGAGGTCGGCACCATTGTCGCGGACCTGAGGTTCCCCCTCAGCGTGAAGCCGTCGCGGGAGGGGTCCAGCATCGGTGTGCGCAAGGTCCGCAACCGCGATGAACTGGTGGCTGCCTATCGCGATGCCGCAACCCACGATCCACTGGTGCTGGTGGAAGAGTGGATCGAGGGACCGGAGTACACCGTCAGTATTCTGGGGGAAAAGGCACTGCCGGTGATCGGTCTGAGTACGGACCACGACTTCTATGACTACGACGCCAAATACCTGGCGGACGATACCCGGTACCGGGTGCCCTGTGGCCTTGACGAGTGGCAGGAGACGCTGATCCAGAACCTGGCGGTGGAGGCGTTCCGGGTGGTGGGCTGCCGTACCTGGGGGCGGGTCGACATCATGGAAGACGACGAGGGACGTTTCTGGCTGCTGGAAGTGAATACTGTACCCGGCATGACGGATCACAGCCTGGTACCGATGTCGGCCCAGGCAGCCGGCATCGGCATGCCCGAGCTGGTCACCAGAATCCTGCTGGATACTCTGCCAACCGGGGAGGACGACCATGCTTGAGCAGATGCTGCTGAGAGGCCGGTTCGTGCCGTCGGAGCCGCCGAAAAGGCGAGGTGCGACGTCGTCCGGGCCTGAGCAGGGTTTGCTGGATGTCATGGTGCAACTGTTTGGCAGTGTGCCCTGGGGGAAAACGGGCCTGGGCATCGTGGTGCTGTTTGTCACCGCACTGGTGCCCTGGAGTACCGGCCAGTTGCTGGCGGCCATGGACCGTCAATTCATGCATGTAGAGGTGACGGGCCCGCTGAAGGGCGAAAGCCGTAATGCCCTGGAGCGCCACGTCGGCCAGTGGCTGGGGGCGAGTTTCTTTACTACCGACCTGGCCGACATCAAGGTGGCGCTGGAGCAGCGGCCCTGGGTGGAAAGCGCTGCCGTGCGCCGGGAGTGGCCGGACCGGCTGGTGGTTGAGGTCCGAGAGCACAAGCCGCTGGCCTACTGGAATGACCGTCAGTTGATCAGCCGCACCGGCGAGGTGTTCCTGCCCCGTAACCGGGAGGTCGCCGGTTCGCTGCCCAGGCTTCGCGGCCCTGAAGGACAGGCGCGGCAGGTCATCGACAGGGGGCGTGTGATGGCGGATGCCCTGGACGCCCGCAACATCGGTTTCGCCGGCATTGCGCTGGAGGAGCGGGGCGCCTGGACGCTGACCCTGGCCAACGGCATCGACGTGGCCCTGGGGCGTGACCAGGTGGAAGAACGGTTTGAACGCTTTCTGACCGTATACGGCGAGCGGCTGGCCCGTCGTGCGGATCAGGTGGAACGAATTGACGCCCGCTACACCAATGGGGTGGCGGTCCGCTGGAAACCGCTGGCCCGGGCGTCGGATAACAATTCATGAATGGCTATTGGTGAACTGCATGTCATCGGTTGATACGGAAAACATGATTGTCGGCCTGGATATTGGCACCTCCAAGGTGGTGGCCATTGTCGGCAAGCGCAAACTGGATGGATCCATCGAGGTGGTTGGTATTGGTTCCCACGCCTCCCGCGGTCTCAAGCGGGGTGTGGTGGTGAATATCGAAACTACCGTGCAGGCCATACAGCGGGCGGTGGAAGAAGCCGAACTGATGGCCGGCTGTCGCATTCACTCGGTTTACGCGGGCATCGCCGGCAGTCACATCAAAAGCCTCAACTCCCACGGCATCGTGGCCATCCGCGACCGGGAAGTGACCCAGGCGGATATTGACCGGGTGATCGATGCGGCCCAGGCAGTGGCGATTCCGGCGGATCAGAAAATCCTGCACATCCTGCCCCAGGAGTTCGTGATCGACAACCAGGAGGGCATCAAGGAGCCCATGGGCATGTCCGGTGTGCGCCTGGAGGCCAAGGTGCACCTGGTCACCTGCGCGGTGAATGCTGCCCAGAACATCGAAAAATGTGTCCGCCGCTGCGGGCTGGATGTGGACGACATCATCCTGGAGCAGCTGGCTTCGGCTCACTCGGTGCTCACCGAGGACGAAAAGGAGCTGGGGGTATGCCTGGTGGATATCGGCGGTGGCACCACGGATATCGCCGTGTTTACCGGCGGCGCGATTCGCCATACCTCGGTGATACCCATTGCCGGCGACCAGGTCACCAACGACATTGCCATGGCCCTGCGTACACCCACGCAGAATGCCGAAGACATCAAGATCAAGTATGCCTGCGCCCTGACCCAGCTGGCCGGGGCGGACGAGACCATCAAGGTGCCCAGCGTGGGTGACCGGGCTCCACGCAACCTCTCCCGCCAGGCCCTGGCGGAAGTGGTGGAACCCCGTTACGAGGAGCTGTTCACCCTGGTGCAGTCGGAACTGCGTCGCAGCGGGTTCGAGGACCTGATTCCCGCGGGCATCGTGATTACCGGCGGTTCATCCACCATGGAAGGGGTGGTGGAGCTGGCCGAGGAAATCTTCCACATGCCGGTACGGCTTGCGTCACCGCAGGCGGTCTCCGGCATGACGGAGGTGGTCAACAACCCGATTTACGCCACCAGCGTGGGGTTGCTGATTCATGGCTTCCGCCAGATGGATCTGGGGCAGGGGCCCGTTCTGAAGGGAGAGGATGCGCCCTCCCTGCTGGAACGCATGAAAGCCTGGTTTACCGGGCATTTCTGAAGCCTGGCGCATCAACGAAGGTATCTCGAAAAGAACAATCAGCCCGGAAGTGGCTGAACTCAGCACGAAGGAGAAGGGAAATGTTTGAATTAGTCGATAATGTTCAGCAAAACGCTGTGATCAAGGTTATCGGTGTTGGCGGTGGCGGCGGTAATGCCGTACGGCACATGCTCAACAGTGATGTGGAAGGCGTTGATTTCGTCTGCGCCAATACCGACGCCCAGGCGCTTCATGACCTGGACGCGAAACAGATTATCCAGCTTGGTGGCAACATCACCAAGGGCCTGGGTGCCGGTGCCAATCCGGAAATCGGCCGCCAGGCGGCGATGGAAGACCGTGATCGCGTCGCGGATGCCATCAAGGGCGCCGATATGGTGTTCATCACTGCAGGCATGGGTGGCGGCACCGGTACCGGTGCCGCGCCGATCGTGGCGGAAGTGGCCCGCGAAATGGGTATCCTGACGGTGGCGGTCGTGACCAAGCCGTTCCAGTTCGAGGGTGGCAAGCGCATGAGTGTAGCCGAAGCCGGCCTCAAGGAACTGGAAGAGACCGTGGATTCGCTGATCACCATTCCCAACGAGAAACTGCTGGCGGTGATGGGCAAGAAGACCAGCCTGCTGGACGCCTTTGCCTCCGCCAATGACGTATTGCTGGGCGCGGTTCAGGGTATCGCCGACCTGATTACCCGCAACGGCATGATCAACGTCGACTTTGCTGACGTGAAGACGGTGATGTCCGAGATGGGCATGGCCATGATGGGCACCGCCCGCGCGACTGGCGAAAACCGTGCCCGCGAAGCGGCCGAAGCGGCTATCCGCAGCCCGCTGCTGGAAGATATCAACCTGCAGGGTGCGAAGGGTATCCTGGTCAATATCACTGCCGGCATGGACCTCAACCTGGGCGAGTTCTCCGAAGTTGGCGACATCGTCCGCGAATTCGCCTCGGATTCTGCTACGGTTGTCGTGGGTACGGTGATCGATCCCGACATGACCGACGAACTCAAGGTTACGGTGGTTGCGACCGGCCTGGGTGGAGACCGGGAGAAGCCCACCAAGGTGGTGGACAATACCCGTACTCTGGACGGCACCACGGATTACAATCAGCTTGATCGCCCGGCCGTACTGCGCCGTCGCGCCGTGTCACAGGGCAATGTGGCGGTGGATCAGAGCCGTGACTCCGATGAACAGGATGTGGACTATCTCGATATTCCCGCATTCCTGCGCCGTCAGGCTGACTGATATTGTGGGTGCATGTGCGGTTGTCAGAATGCGGGCTATACGCCCGCTCTGTGACCCGAAATCCACGAACGACGGGGCTTTAGGCGATGATGTTACTGGATCGCTGGTTAAATGGTATTCAGTCTCGTTACCTGATATCATCGGCGCAACTTTTTGCTTGATGATATCGTTCCTTTGTGACGGAAATATGTACCAATGATCAGACAACGGACGCTCAAAAATACCATTCGTGCTACTGGCGTTGGCCTGCATTCCGGGGAGAAGGTTTACCTGACCCTGCGCCCGGCACCAGTGGAAACGGGGATTGTTTTTCGCCGTACCGATCTTGACCCCGTGGTCGAGATTCGTGCCTGTGCGGAAAACGTGGGCGAAACCATGCTGTCGACAACACTGGTCAAGGATGGCGTCCGGGTTGCCACTATAGAGCATCTGCTTTCGGCCATGGCGGGCCTGGGTATCGACAACTGTTTCGTGGAACTTAGTGCGGCCGAAGTGCCGATTATGGATGGCAGTGCCGGTCCTTTCGTCTTCCTGCTGCAGTCAGCAGGTATCGCGGAGCAGGACGCCGCCAAGCGCTTCATCCGGATCAAGCGCGAAGTCACGCTGGAAGAGGGCGACAAGAAAGCCACCTTCCTGCCGTTCGAAGGCTTCAAGGTGAGCTTCGGTATCGACTTTGATCACCCGGTGTTCAAGGGCCGCGCCCAGACCGCCACGGTGGATTTCTCCAGCACGTCGTTTGTGAAGGAAGTCAGCCGTGCCCGCACCTTTGGTTTCATGCGCGATATCGAGAAATTGCGCGCCATGAACCTGGCACTCGGTGGAAGTGTTGATAATGCCATCGTGGTCGATGACTACAAGATCCTCAACGAGGACGGTCTTCGGTACGACGATGAGTTCGTGAAACACAAGGTTCTGGACGCGATCGGCGACCTTTACCTGCTGGGCAACAGCCTGATCGGCGAGTTCCGCGGCGTGAAGTCCGGTCACGACCTGAACAACAAGCTGCTGCGCAAGTTGCGGGCGGAAGAGGATGCCTGGGAAGTGGTTACCTTCGACGATGAAGCGACTGCGCCCATCTCCTACATGAAGCCCGCGCTGGCTGCACCGGCCTGAGGCAGGACGCCTTAACCGGAGCGGTCGCTTGCGTGACTGGCGAGTTTTTCGAGAACCTCGCGTAAAGCTTTATCCTTCGTGTGCCCGGCCTCTTCTTCGAGGAGCCGGGCATTTTCTTTACTGAGGGTCATGGGTTCAGCCGGTTTTTTCAGTGAGTAACGGCCGGGGCGAACCTTGATCGTCAGTTTCCAGACAAACTCGAAGGTTTCTTCATGGCGCAGGTCCGCCATGATTTCCTGCTGGCGGAAGCGTAACTGGCTGGCCCGGGCGGCATTGTCGGTCTGCAGCACCAGTTCGCCATCCTTGTAGCTGACAAGGCGAACACCTTCTCTCAGAGGTTCCGGGACAGACTGCAGAACCCGTTGCTCCGCACGCAGGTGCAGTGTCGCTTTGGCGACCAGTTCCCGCAGCTGACGGGGCTGGTTGTGGTCGTCCGGAGAAAGTGACAGTGAGGGTCTGGTTTTCATGATGGCTATCTGATTCGACGTAACGGTTACAGTTTGTATACACTTGGATTGGGTAGTGCCAGGCAGCTCTTTCATCCGCTGTAGAGCCCGGGGCTGTTAACAAAGCGTAACAGCCCGTCAGCAAAAAGGAAGACACTGGTCTCCTTTTAACGGTCAGGTCCGGTTTATGATCAGGCCAGATTTTCATTGTGACGGCCAATCAGATCTGGTTTGAGGTCCTTTTGATTCGTCACGGACAAGGAGTTGGTCGTTCAGAACAGGGATGGTTCATAACGCGAAATTGGTTAAAGACAATGAACATTATCCTTGTAGGTCAGAACCATGGTCGTTCGAAAGTTTTCACGTTGCATTTCCGCGGCCTTGTTGCAGCCACAATGCTGGCGCTGGCGGTGGTGGCCCTGTTTGCCTGGGGCGGCTACCAGGCGGCCATGGCGCGGGTTGCAGATCGTCCGGTTGTGCCACCCTACCTCCTGGCCCAATGGCATGAAACCCTGCAGGCGCAGGAACAACAACTGACCGAGCTTGAGCGTAACGCCCGCGAGCAGGTGGATGCCATGACCCTGCGCCTGGGTGAAATGCAGGGCCGGTTGTTGCGACTGGATGCTCTCGGGCAACGGTTTGTTGAAAATGGCGCCGTAGCCGCCGATGAGTTCAATTTTAACGAAGCCCCGGCGGTGGGTGGTCCCGAAGAAACCGGCGATGCCGAATCGTTCAGTACGCCACAGCTATCCGGGATGATCAATCAGCTTGATCGGCGTATCCGCGACCGGGAACAGCAATTGCGGCTGCTGGATACCCTGATGTCCAACCGTCGCCTGGAAGACGAGCGTTTTGTAGCCGGTCGCCCGATTACCTGGGGCTGGCTGTCGTCGCCGTTTGGCTATCGCTCCGACCCCTTCAACGGCAAGCGCACCTGGCACAATGGTGTGGATCTGGCCGGCAAGGACGGCAGCGATATCATTGCGGTGGCCGCCGGAGTGGTAACCTTCGCCGGTGACCGCCATGGCTATGGCAACCTGGTGGAAATTGACCACGGTGACGGCCTGGTGACCCGCTATGCCCACGCAAAGGGGCTACAGGTGCAGGCAGGGCAGGTGGTCCAGAAGGGGCAGGCCATCGCCACCATGGGATCCACCGGACGGTCAACCGGTCCCCACGTTCACTTTGAAGTGGTCCAGAATGGCAAGGCCCGCAACCCGGTGACCTATATCCAGCGCGCCTCCCGCTGACCGGACTGGCGTGCCCTTGCCAATAGTGGCAGCCGCATCAAAGTGCTCCGCTTGCAATAACATCACACACCCGCGCGCTCTCCGTCGCGGGCCGGTAGGTTCCCGGTCCGCGCCTCCGTTGTGACCCAGCCCGGGTTTCCGGTGTGTTAACCCTGCCGGTTGAACTCTGCCGCCTTTTGTCCTCTCGCAAAATAAGGTTAGAATGCCGGCTTCCTCCGTTTAATCAAAGAAGCAGTGGTCTATGTTCACGAAGCTTGCAACGAAGATGTTCGGCAGTAAAAACGCCCGCGAGGTCAAAAGGATGCGCAAGGTAGTATCGCGCATCAACGCTCTCGAGGAGTCCCTTGAGGGGTTGTCAGACGAGCAGTTGCAGGCCAGGACAGTGGAGTTCCGGGACCGCCTAGCAAAAGGCGAGACCCTGGATCAGCTGCTTCCCGATGCGTTTGCCACCGTGCGCGAAGCCAGCCGCCGGGTGATGGGGATGCGCCATTTCGACGTGCAGCTGATCGGTGCCATGACACTCCATGAAGGTCATATCGCCGAGATGAAAACGGGGGAGGGGAAGACCCTGGTCGCGACCGCGGCCGTATACCTGAACGCCCTGGCTGGCCGGGGCGTGCACGTGGTGACCGTCAACGATTACCTGGCCCGTCGTGACGCCGACTGGATGGGCAGGCTCTACCGCTTTCTGGGCATGACCGTCGGTGTGGTGGTGTCCGGCCAGCCACCGCAAGAAAAGCAGGAAGCCTACAAGGCGGATGTCACTTACGGCACCAACAACGAATTCGGCTTTGACTACCTGCGGGACAACATGGCGTTCAGCACCCAGGACAAGGTGCAGCGGCCTCTTAACTTCGCCATCGTCGACGAAGTGGATTCCATCCTCATCGACGAGGCCCGTACGCCCCTGATCATCTCCGGTGCCGCCGAAGACAGTTCGAAGATGTACCGGGAGATCAACACCCTGATTCCGTCGTTGGAAAAGGGCGAGGTGCCCGAGGACGAAGGCGAGCCCACCGGGCATTTCACCATTGACGAGAAGTCCCGTCAGGTCGAGCTGACCGAAGCCGGCCACGAGAAGGTGGAAGAGTTGCTGCTGGGCCGCGGGCTGCTGAAGGAAGGGGATAACCTCTATTCCGCCGCCAATCTGGCCCTGTTGCACCATGTGCACTCGGCCCTGCGCGCCCATCACCTGTTCCACCGTGAGGTGGATTACCTGGTACAGAATGACCAGGTGGTGATCGTGGACGAGCACACTGGTCGTTCCATGCCGGGTCGTCGCTGGAGCGAGGGCCTGCATCAGGCGATCGAAGCTAAGGAAGGTGTCGACATCAAGGCGGAAAGTCAGACCCTGGCCTCCACCACCTTCCAGAACTACTTCCGGATGTACGACAAGCTGGCGGGCATGACCGGTACCGCAGATACCGAAGCCTTTGAATTCCGCCAGATCTACGGCCTGGACGTGGTGGTCATTCCGCCCAACAAGCCGATCCAGCGCACTGACTACAACGACCTGATCTACCTCACCCAGGAAGAGAAGTTCCACGCGA
Organism: Marinobacter zhanjiangensis; assembly: GCF_014651935.1. Lineage (GTDB taxonomy): Bacteria > Pseudomonadota > Gammaproteobacteria > Pseudomonadales > Oleiphilaceae > Marinobacter > Marinobacter zhanjiangensis. The sequence goes on from NZ_BMXV01000003.1 coordinate 53,234, forward strand.
TTATTGACGAGATCAAGGATGTAACCGCGGCAAACCGGCCCGTACTGGTGGGCACGGCCTCGGTGGAAGCATCGGAAGTACTGTCCTCGCTGCTCAAAAAGGCGCGGATCGAACACAAGATCCTCAACGCCAAGCACCATGAGAGCGAGGCCCAGGTCATCGCCCAGGCGGGTCGCCCCGGTGCGGTCACCATTGCCACCAACATGGCCGGTCGTGGTACCGACATCATGCTGGGCGGTAACTGGGAAACCGAAGTGGCCTCCCTGGAGAATCCGACCCAGGAGCAGATTGACGAGATCAAGGCCGACTGGGAAGAGCGCCACCAGCAGGTGCTGGCGGCCGGTGGCCTGCACATCATCGGCACCGAACGACACGAATCCCGCCGTATTGACAACCAGCTCCGTGGCCGTGCCGGCCGTCAGGGTGACCCGGGCTCTTCCCGCTTCTTCCTGTCGCTGGAAGACAACCTGATGCGCATCTTCGCTCCCGACCGGGTCAAGAAGCTGATGCAGGCCATGGGCATGAAGAAGGGCGAGGCCATCGAGCACCGCATGGTCACCAACGCCATCGAGAAGTCCCAGCGCAAAGTGGAAGGCCGTAACTTCGACATGCGCAAGACGCTGCTGGAATACGACGATGTGGCCAACGACCAGCGCACCGTGATCTACGATCAGCGTAATGAGGTCATGGCCTCCGAGGATATCTCGGAAATGATCGACGGTATCCGCGCCGACGTGGTTGAGGAAACCGTCAGCGAGTTCATTCCGCCCCAGAGTATGCCGGAGCAGTGGGATGTCCCGGGGCTGGAGGCCCAGCTGTCATCCGAAATGGCCGTCGATCTGCCCATTCAGCAGTGGCTTGACGAAGACAAGAAGCTCCACGAGGAAAAGCTGCGCGAGCGCATCATGGAGGAGGTTGTCGCCGCCTACCGGGCCAAGGAAGAGGTGGTGGGCGCCGAGTCCATGCGCAAGTTCGAGAAGCAGGTATTCCTGCAGGTACTGGATACCCTGTGGAAAGAGCATCTGTCCAACATGGATCACCTGCGCCGTGGTATTCACCTGCGTGGCTATGCCCAGAAGAACCCCAAGCAGGAATACAAGCGTGAGGCCTTCAATCTGTTCGAGGCCATGCTGGATACCATGAAGCGGGACATCACCCGGGTGCTCTGTCACGTCAAGGTCCAGACCCGTGAGGAGATGGAAGAGATCGAGCGTCAGCGCCGGGAACAGCTCGAGAAGGAACTGGCTGCTGCACGTTTGCGTCATGATGAAACCAGCGCCACCCAGGCAGAACAGGGTGATCAGGGGCAAGGCGAAAGAGACAGGGCCAGCAGTGCGACCCCGGAAACCTACGTTCGCCAGGACCGGAAAGTGGGCCGCAACGAGCCCTGTCCGTGCGGGTCCGGCAAGAAATACAAGCAGTGCTGCGGCAAGATTGCCTGACACAGCACCTGAGCTGAACACTGGCAGCCTCGAGTCCGACAGGCTGCCAGACACCCGCACCTCCGGATCATCGGGGCTGCGGGTTTTTTTATCCTTGATAACGAGTTGAGCAGACCGGCAACTTCCGGTCCCACAGGAGGAGGTTATGGCGGTAGGTCCCGCAACACTGCCCGAGCATTTTTACCCGGTGGCCGGCGTCCGGCTGGGTATCGCCAGTGCCGGCATCAAGAAACCCGGCCACAGGGATGTGGTTGTCATGGAGCTGGCGCAAGGCAGCCGGGTGGCCGGTATTTTTACCACCAACCAGTTCTGTGCCGCCCCCGTTCATGTGACTCGCGAACATCTGGCGGAGGGTGAGCCCCGTTACTTGCTGATCAATACCGGCAACGCCAATGCCGGTACCGGAGCCCGGGGCCTGAGCGATGCCAACGTCTGTTGCGAAGCCCTGGCGAAAGCCGCCGGGGTGCGGGCCCACTCGGTGCTGCCGTTTTCCACCGGCGTGATTGGCGAGCCCCTGCCGGTGGACCGGATAGTGTCAGCGCTGCCGGCAGCGCTCGCCGATCTGTCAGAAGACCACTGGGCGGAAGCGGCAGCCGGGATCATGACCACCGACACCCGCCCCAAGGGTGCCAGCCGACAGCTGGACATTGATGGCGAGACGGTGACCATTTCCGGCATCAGCAAGGGGGCCGGCATGATCCGTCCGAACATGGCCACCATGCTCGGCTTCATTGCCACCGATGCCGCGATTTCACCGGCGGTGCTGCAGAGATTGAGCAGCGAACTGGGGGAAAAATCCTTCAACCGCATCACCATTGATGGCGATACCTCCACCAACGACGCCTGCATGCTGATCGCCACGGGCCAGTCCGGTGCCGGGGTGGCCACGGTTGAGGGTGAGCACTATGAGGCCCTGAGGGCGGCTCTGGAAGCGGTGTACCTGGAGCTGGCTCATGCCATCGTCCGGGACGGCGAAGGTGCCACCAAGTTCGTTTCCATCAATGTGGTGGGGGCTGCGGGCCGGCAGGAGGCGCTGGACGTCGCCTACACCGTCGCCCACTCGCCGCTGGTAAAGACCGCGCTGTTCGCGTCGGATCCCAACTGGGGGCGAATCCTGGCGGCCGTCGGCCGTGCCGGTGTGGAAGGTCTGGACCTGGAAGCCGTGGAAATCTTCCTGGGGGACGTTTGCCTGGTGCGTGAAGGCGGGCGAGCGGACGATTACACGGAAGAACGTGGTCAGGCAGTGATGGACCAGGAGGAAATCACCATCCGCATTGATCTCAAGCGCGGGCGACTCGAGGAAACCGTCTGGACCTGCGATTTCTCCCATGACTATGTCACCATCAATGCCGAGTACCGCACCTGATGGCTGATGGCGGCAAAAAGGTCGTCCACGTGGCGGTGGGTGTGGTCTGGCGTAAGGGCCTCGTGCTGATCGCCCGCCGCTCGGACCATGCCCACCAGGGTGGGCTACTGGAATTTCCCGGAGGCAAGGTGGAGCCCGGCGAGGGCGTCCGCCAGGCGCTGGCGCGGGAGATGCTGGAAGAAACCGCGGTTACCGTGTCGCCGGAGGATCTGCAGCCACTGATCGGTATTCGCCATGACTATGGCGACAAGGAAGTGTTCCTGGATGTCTGGCAGGCCTGTGAGTCATCGGGCGAGCCCCGTGGTGTGGAGGGGCAGCCGGTTTTCTGGCTGGCGCCGGAAGAGCTGAACGCCGGCGACTTCCCGGCGGCTAACCGACCCATTATCGGCGCTGTCCGTCTGCCACGGCAGCTTGCCATCACCGGTAATGTCGCTAGTACTGATGCCGCCGTGGAGTGCTGCGTGCGTGGCGTGGAGCGCGAGAGACCATCACTGGTGATGCTGCGGCTGCCCTCACTGACGTCGGAGGCCTACACGGAAGTGGCAGGGCGGTGCCTGCAACAACTGCCGGAAACGCCACTGATTGTGCACGATCGTCCCGAACTGGCAGCCGACCTTCCGGTGGCTGGCGTTCATCTTTCCTGGCGCCGGGCGGCCGCCCTGTCGGGGCGACCGGTGCCGGAGGACCGGTGGTTCGGCGTTTCCTGTCACAATGAGGACGAACTCGCCCACGCCGTTGCCATTGGCGCCGACTACGCCACCCTGGGGCCGGTGCTGCCCACCCGCTCTCACCCGGAAGCCGAGGGCATGGGCTGGGATCGATTCACCAGACTGGCGAGTCAGGCTGTATTGCCTGTGTACGCCCTGGGCGGCACCAGTCCCGAACTACTCGACAGAGCCATCGAGGCCGGTGCACAGGGTATCGCCGGGATTTCCTGGTGGTGGCCAACCCAACAGACGGAGGCGATATGACGAAACTGACACACCTCGACGACCAGGGCGCAGCCCGCATGGTGGACGTGGCCAGCAAGGAAATAACCCAGCGCGAAGCGGTGGCGGAAGGGCGCATCCTCATGGATCCGACAACCCTGGCCATGATCGTGGATGGCGAACACCCGAAGGGTGACGTACTGGCGGTGGCCCGGGTTGCCGGCATCATGGCGGCCAAAAAAACCCATGACCTGATCCCTCTGTGCCATGCCCTGAACCTGTCCTCGGTGAAAGTGGCGCTGACACCGGAGCAAGACCCGTCATCGGTACACATCGAAGCCCGCTGCAAGCTGGCCGGCCAGACCGGGGTGGAAATGGAAGCCCTGACCGCTGTCAGCGTTGCAGCACTGACGCTCTACGACATGTGCAAAGCCGTGGACCGGGGTATGGAGATTACCGCCGTGCGGCTGCTGGAGAAGAAGGGCGGGCGTAGTGGTCACTGGCAGGCATCGGAAGCCGGGGATTAAACCGCCGGGTGCATCCGATCCGCCTGCCCGGGCGTAGATGCAAGGGACTTTCCGGGAAAGCGGCCAGAGCCTGGCCCAAAGGAGCTATCTTGAACTACGCCAGTAGGCCGCCATCTGCTAGAATGCCCCGCTCATTGCACCAGGATCTACGAGGAAACACTGTGGTCGTTCGTTACGTCCAGACCTGTCGTCTGCCCACGCCGTTCGGCGTCTTCCAGATGCACGGTTTCGAAGAGCCGGACACCGGCAAGGAGCACGTTGCCCTGACCTTGGGGGATCTGGACAGCCCCGAGCCCATGTTGGCGCGCACCCACTCGGAATGCCTCACCGGCGATGCCCTCTACAGCATGCGCTGTGACTGCGGCTATCAGCTGGAAGAAGCCCTGCGAAGCATCGCCAGGGAAGGGCGGGGCATCCTCATGTACCTGCGACAGGAAGGCCGGGGCATCGGTCTGCTCAACAAGATCCGTGCCTACAAGCTGCAGGACGAGGGGGCAGACACCGTAGAAGCCAACGAGCGGCTCGGCTTTGCGGCCGACCTGCGGGACTACACCATGTGCAGGGATATGCTGGATCACCTGGGCATCCGCAGCCTCAGGCTGATGACCAACAACCCCCGCAAGGTGGACTCACTGCGTTCCCTGGGCATCGATATTGTTGAACGGGTGCCGCTGCATGTGGGCCGCAACCCCCACAACGAACACTACCTCAATACCAAGCAGAGCAAGCTGGGTCACTGGCTGGAAACTCATCAGGATGATGATCCGGAATAATTTTCCGGGCATCAAGGCCGGTAAAGGAAGTGGCGTTACCCTGGAAGTATGACCGGGGGCAGGGTGAGGGATGCTTTCGCAGCAGCGACAAGGATGTCGCGATAGCAAACCGGGTAGACAGGGACGTCCCCTGTTTGCGGCGGAGAAGGCATCCCTCACCCTGCCGCCAGCCACCAATCTCGCAGCCTACAATGAAGGGGCAGCAGCCCTCAGATCTGGCTTCCCAGAATTCAATCGCTTGCGGATAGACGCCTCAATACCAGCGGCATCCAGCCCCACTTCACTCAACAGCTCATCATGCTTGCCGTGGTCAACATAACGGTCAGGCAAACCAAGTTGAAGCACCGCCTTCGCGAACCCTTCCCGGTTCAGGAACTCCGTTACCGCACTGCCCGCGCCCCCGGCAATCGCATTCTCCTCCAGCGTCACCACCACATCATGAGCGGCGACCAGGTCCGCCACCAGCTTCTCGTCCAGCGGCTTCACGAAACGCATATCGGCAACCGTTGCGTTGAGGTTTTCCGCCGCCTCCAGAGCTGCCGAGAGCCGGGTGCCGAAATTCAGGATGGCGACTGACTCGCCCTCCCGCACAATGCGGCCCTTGCCGATGGGAAAGGGCTTCAGCTCCTGCTGGATTATTGCACCCGAACCGGTGCCCCGGGGATAACGAACTGCGGCCGGCCCCTCATACATCAGCCCGGTTTGCAGTAACTGCCGGGTCTCGTTTTCATCCGATGGCGTCATCACCACCATGTTGGGCACACAGCGCAGATAGCTGATATCGAAAGCGCCTGCATGGGTCGGGCCGTCCGCACCCACCAGACCGGCGCGGTCAATGGCAAAAAGCACATCCAGATTCTGGATCGCCACGTCATGGATCAGCTGGTCATAGGCCCGCTGCAGGAACGTGGAATAGATAGCCACCACCGGCTTGGCGCCGTCACAGGCCAGACCGGCGGCCAGGGTCACCGAATGCTGTTCGGCAATGGCCACATCGTGGTACCGGTCCGGGAAGCGCCGGGAAAAGGCCAGCAGGTCCGAGCCTTCGCACATGGCCGGCGTGATACCCACAATACGTTCATCCTGCTCTGCTGCGTCGCACAACCACTGTCCGAACACATTGGCGTACTTGGGCAACTTGGGCTCGGGTTTTACCGGTTTCGGCCTGCTCGGCGGTATCGGTTCAATCTTGTTGATGGCGTGATAGCCAATGGGATCATCTTCCGCCGGGGCAAAGCCCTTGCCCTTGCGGGTCACCACGTGCAGGAACTGCGGGCCGCTGAGCTCGCGAATATTCTCCAGTGTCTCCACCAGCAATGGCAGATCATGGCCATCGATGGGGCCGATGTAATTGAAGCCCAGCTCCTCGAACAGAGTGCCCGGGGCAATCATGCCCTTGAAGTGTTCTTCCGTCTTGCGAGCCAGGGCCATCAGCGGTGGAGCCGCCTGCAGTACCTTCTTGCCGCTGTCCCGCACCTGGTTGTAGGTGCGGCTGGACAGCAGGCGCGCGAAGTAGTTGGACAACCCGCCCACATTCTTGGAAATGGACATGTCGTTGTCGTTGAGGATCACCAGCATGTCCGCATCAAGGTGCCCCGCATGGTTCAGCGCCTCGAAAGCCATGCCGGCGGTCATGGCCCCATCGCCTATAATGGCGACGCTGCGGCGGCCGGTCTGCTGCAGCCTGGCTGCCAGGGCCATGCCCAGGGCGGCACTGATGGACGTGCTTGAATGACCCACACCGAAAGTATCGTATTCACTTTCCGAGCGCTTGGGGAAGCCGGCCAGGCCGCCTTTCTGGCGGATACTGCCCATCTGTTCCCGGCGGCCGGTGAGGATCTTGTGGGGATAGGCCTGGTGGCCCACGTCCCACACCAGACGGTCTTCCGGTGTGTTGAACACGTAGTGCAGGGCAACGGTCAGTTCCAGTACGCCCAGCCCGGCGCCAAAATGTCCGCCGCTCTGACCGACGGTCCATAGCAGGAACGCGCGCAGTTCCCGGGCCAGCGCCGGCAGATCTTCCTCCGATAGCAGTCGCAGCTGGTCCGGTGTCTCGATCCGGTCCAGCATCGGCGTATGGGGCCGCTGGGTAGGGATTTCCTTGAAAATATCGTTGTCCTGCATCCGTCCGGGTCTTGTGTCGATGATTTCGGGAGCGTCGTTGTCAGGCGTCCCATCCGGCTAAAACGTCCATTATAGGCGATGGAGAGGATGGTTTCAGTAGCGTCGTGACACCACGAACTCTGCCATGCCCCTCAAAGCGCCCGCTTGCGGACCAAAGTCCGCCAAGCTTTGCTGGCACTGTAGCAACAGTGTGGCAAGGTAGTCCCGGGCCCCGTCAACCCCCATCAGGGCGGGGTAAGTCGGTTTACGGCGGGCCTGGTCGGATCCCTGGGGCTTGCCGATAACGCTGGTGTCGCCCTCGATATCCAGCAGGTCATCCTGAACCTGGAAAGCCAGCCCGATGGCCCGGGCATAGCTGGCCAGTTGCTCCTGTTGTTGCTGTCCGCCGCCTTCACCCAGCACCGAGAGTACGCCGAGGTGCACGCTGGCCTCGATCAGTGCGCCGGTCTTGCGGCGATGCATCTGCTCCAGCTGCTCGACGGAAAGCTTCTGCCCGACGGCCCCCAGGTCGATGGCCTGGCCGCCGACCATGCCGGCACTGCCGCTCGCAAGCGCCAGGCGTCGAACCATGGCCAGGCGGGTGTCGGCGGTCAGAGCCGGCTCCGTGGCCAGCCACTCAAACGCCAGGGCCTGCAGGGCGTCGCCGGCCAGGATGGCCGTTGCCTCATCGTACTGGATATGGGTCGTGGGCCGGCCACGGCGCAGTTCATCATCGTCCATGGCCGGCAGATCATCGTGAATCAGCGAGTAGGCGTGAACAAGCTCCACCGCACAGGCCGCCACCAGCGCCTGCTCCGGCTGGCCACCAACGGCGGTGGCAGTGGCCATTACCAGGGCCGGACGGATGCGCTTGCCACCACCGAGCACACTGTAACGCATGGCAGCGTGCAGGCGGGTTGGCTCGGTGGTCTCCCCCGGCAGGCGCCGTGCAAGGCATTCGTCGGTCAGTGTGGCGCAGGTGGCAAGGAAGTCATCGGTGGAGGCTTGGTGCATTGTCAGCCTTGCTCCTCACCATCTTCCGGCGGGTGGAATGGCCGGGTTTCGAGAGTGCCATCGTCCCGCTCCACCAGCTGCTGAACCCGTTGTTCTGCCTGGCGAAGTGCCTGCTGGCATTCGCGGGTCAGTTTTACACCCCGCTCGAATGCCCCGAGGGACTGTTCCAGTGACAGCTCACCCTGTTCAAGGTCCCTGACCAACCCTTCCAGTTCCGCCAGGGACTTTTCAAAATCGGCAATGGATGTGGTGGTTTCCGGGGTATCAGCCATGGGGCTCTCCGTCAGCTTCACGACGCTTGTGGTTGGTTTGGCGGTAGTGTCCCGTTTGATTCATTTGTTGACCTGCTGCGAATAAACCAAAAGGGACGCCAGTATATCAGAGCGTTGTTCCGGGCCGAACCTCAAGTGCAAAGCGTCAGTCGTGTCTGGATTGCTGCCAGCAGAAGTGTTGCTGTTGGTCAGGCTCCGCGTCCCTGAGCCAGGTCTGTTCCGTGACCCGGATTTCGCCGCTGCGGGCCACGGTGACCACCGTGCTTGCCCGGGTGCCATACAATTCTGACTGGATAAACGGCGACGACAGAAAGCGCTCGCGCTCCAGCCCGACACCCGTGTCTGGCAGCAGATGGTCTGGTGCCGGCGAGGTGTCCTGCAGCTGATCGAGGAGAGAGTTATGTAATGTTTCAGGAGCGCTCGGGTCAGTGGCGCCCAGGGTGGCTCGCATCTGTTCCCGCAGGCGGACCAGTTTCGGCCAGGGGCTCTGCAGCAGGTGGTTGCTGAGCCCGTAGGTGCCCCGGTGCAGGCTCCGCCCGGGGTGGGCGTCGCGGTTGCTGTAGTACCAGCCTTCCCGGTCGCGCAGCTGGATCAGGTTGAAACCGGCGTAAAGGTTGCCGTTGTCAGCAAGGTGTTGCCGCACCTCCTGTCGGGCCTGTTGCTGAATCATCAGCGGCAGCTTCCCCCGGGTCAGGCGCCCTGGTTCGCCGCTGCCCTCCCGTACATTGGTGACGGCGCTGATCGTTCCGCCGGGGGACACTGCCAGCCAGGTGCCCCCTGAGCGCTCGTCACGGCCTGCCAGCAGGTTGGCCTCGGGCCACCAGTGCATGGGGGTGGTAGGACGGTCATGGAATTCGTCACGGTTGGCCGCCAGTACCAGGGGATACTCGCGGTGCTGATCAATGGCAAAAAGAATAAGGCACATAGTGTTCCGTCTGGTTGCGAGCGCGGGAAATGATCACCTCTGGCGTGTATGATACACGCTTTGATTTTCAACGGACGGCGGTGTTCATGTCCCTGTTTCTGGTCTTCGGGCTCTATCTGGCCCTGGGCGCGCTGGCGGGAACCCTGGCGGGCCTGTTTGGTATTGGCGGTGGCCTGGTCATTGTACCGGTGCTCATCTTCAGTTTCGGGCTGCAGGGTATCAGCGCGGATATCACTGCCCATCTGGCGGTAGGTACGTCGCTGGCGACCATTGTGTTCACCTCCATCAGTTCGATCCGCTCCCATCATCTGCAAAAAGCGGTCAGGTGGGAGCTGTTCCGGCCCATGGCGGTGGGTATCGTCGTGGGGGCCGTGCTGGGAGCCTGGACGGCATCCTTGCTGAGCGGGCCGGCACTGGAACTGATCATCGGATTTTTTGTCATCCTGGTGGGCCTGAAGATGCTGCTGGATGTCAATCCGAAAACCGCCAGGCCGGTTCCCGGTGGTGTCGGGCTGGTTGGCGCTGGTGGCGTGATCGGTTGGGGTTCAGCCATTTTCGGCATTGGCGGGGGTACCCTGACGGTACCTTTCCTGAGCTGGCGCAGTGTGCAGATGCAGCAGGCGGTGGCCACCTCCGCCGCTTGTGGCTTGCCTATCGCCATTGCCGGTGCCGCTACCAACTTCTGGACTGGCTGGGGGCATGAGTCGCTCCCGGACTACGCGCTGGGCTTTGTCTACCTGCCGGCATTGGTCGGCATCGTCGCAACCAGTGTGATTTTCGCCCGGTTTGGCGCGGTTCTGGCCCACAAACTGGATGCCAGATTGCTGAAGCGCCTGTTCGCAATTCTGTTGCTGATTGTTGGCATCCGTTTCCTGTTCTGAGGTTTGTCCATGCTGAAACACCCGCAGTTTGATCCCGTGGCGATTTCCGTCGGTCCCCTGAAAGTCCACTGGTACGGTCTGACCTACCTGGTGGGTTTCGCCGTTGGCTGGTGGCTGGGCAAGGTCCGGGCACGTAAGGAATGGACACCCCTCAATGAGGAGCAGGTCGGTGACCTGCTGTTCTATATCGCCCTGGGGGTCATCCTCGGTGGCCGTTTCGGTTATGTGGTGTTCTACAATTTCGATCAGTTCGCGGCTGACCCGCTGTGGCTGTTACGGGTCTGGGAAGGCGGCATGGCCTTCCATGGTGGTTTGATTGGCGTCATGCTTGCCATGTGGTGGTACGGTCGCAAAATTGGTTGCGGTTTCTTCCGCATTGCGGATTTTGTGGCGCCACTGGTACCTGTTGGCCTGGGGGCGGGGCGCATAGGCAACTTTATCAATGGCGAGCTGTGGGGGCGGCCAACGGATATGCCCTGGGGCATGGTGTTTCCCCAGGCGCCGGACATGCTGGCCCGGCATCCGTCCCAGATCTACCAGTTTGCGCTTGAGGGTGTGGCGTTGTTTGCCATCCTCTGGTTATTCTCCTCGAAGCCGCGTCCGACCATGGCGGTTTCCGGGTTATTCCTTATCCTGTACGGCTGTTTCAGGGTCATCGTGGAGTTTTTCCGTCAGCCGGACCCGCAGCTGGGTTATCTGGCATTCGACTGGCTGACCATGGGCCAGCTGCTGTCGTTGCCGATGATTCTCGCCGGCGTCCTGCTGATGGTGTTTGCATACAGAGGCGTGAAGTCATGAAAGCCTATCTTGATCTGATGAACGATGTGGTCGCCACCGGCACCGACAAGGGCGACCGCACCGGCGTGGGCACCCGCTCCGTGTTCGGCCGCCAGTTGCGGTTCGACCTGCAGCAGGGCTTTCCGTTGCTGACCACCAAGAAGGTGCACCTGCGCAGCATTATCTATGAGTTGCTGTGGTTCCTGCAGGGTTCCACGGACAACAACTGGCTGAAGGAGCGCAAGGTCAATATCTGGAACGAGTGGGCCCTGGATAATGGTGACCTGGGTCCCATCTATGGCAAGCAGTGGCGCAGCTGGCAGTGTCCGGATGGCCGGGTAGTGGACCAGATCAGTGACGTGATCGAGCAGATTCGCACCAAGCCCAATTCCCGGCGCCACATCGTGACCGCCTGGAACCCGGCGGAGTTGCCGGATGAGTCCATGGGCCCCCAGGACAATGCCCGTGAGGGTCGTATGGCGCTGGCGCCGTGTCACTGTCTGTTCCAGTTCTATGTGGCGGACGGGCGCTTGTCCTGTCAGCTGTATCAGCGCAGTGCGGATCTGTTTCTGGGGGTGCCGTTCAATATTGCCTCCTACAGTCTGCTGACCCATATGATTGCGCAGCAGTGCGATCTGGAGGTAGGTGAGTTCGTGCATACCTTTGGTGACTGTCACCTGTACCAGAACCATCTGACCGATGACATTGTCTTCGAGCAGCTCAAGCGTGAGCCCGGGCTGTTGCCGACATTGCGGATTCTGCGCAAGCCGGATTCCATATTCGAGTACGAGTATGAGGATTTCGAAGTTGAGGGGTATGAGCCTCAGGGTGTGATCAAGGCGCCCATTGCGATCTGACACCTCTTGGAGCGCCTGACCGAGACTTGGGTGCATGCGGACGGGTAACTGGTGACCCTTTCCGAAACACGCCGTGAATACGTCCATGTAGGCTCTTCGAAAACGTCCCTGTTTTCGAAGGTATTCGGAAAGGGTCCCCAGTCACCCGTACGCCCAGAATAATGAGTTCGGCAGCGTCAATGGTGAATCCCTCAAAGGACTGAGCTCCAATCTTTCAGGCCTGCTGAAAAGTTCGAGGGGCTGATGCCGGGTAGGCTTTTCCGGAACCTTCGAAAACAGGGACGTTTTCGAAGAGCCTCCAGGGATGGATTGACGGCGTGTTCCGGAAAAGCCTACCCGGTAGCAGTCCCTGCCACCAAGTTACCGGACAGCACCAAGGATTTTTAGTCATGCGAAAAGCGCTCATAGTAGCCATGTCCCGCAACAGGGTCATAGGCCGCAACAACAAGCTCCCGTGGTATCTCCCGGGGGATCTGAAGTATTTCAAACAGGCTACCATGGGCAAGCCCATCATCATGGGTCGCAAGACCTGGGAGTCAATTGGCAAAGCCCTGCCGGGGCGCCTCAATATCGTGGTGTCTTCAAAAGAGCTTGATTTGCCACCAGGTGTGGCGCGAGTCGGGACTCTGGAAGAGGCGTTCAGAAAGGCCGAAGCCCAGGCGATGCTGGATGGTGTTGACGAGGTGATGGTGATCGGGGGAGGTCAGATCTACGAGGCTGTGCTGCCAGAAATTGACCGTATCTACATTACCCAGGTCCATGCCGATATCGAGGGCGATGCCTTCTTCCCGGAAGTGGACCTGGAGCAATGGGATGAAATCGGACGGGAGGATTTCTCCGCGTCCGACAACAATCCTTACGACTACAGCTTTGTGGTCTACCAGCGACCCTAGCGCTTGCCGGCGGGCTTGAAGCCGCCATCACGCTTGCCGCCCGGTTTGCCACCGGGCTTGTTGCCGCGATAGCCGCCTGGCTTGCCACCGGGTCCACCCTTGCGGAAATTGCCGCGCTTGCCGCCCGGGCCACCCTTGCCCTTGGGCGCGTTGGCCGAAGGAACCGGCAAAGCCGACGGTGTTTCCAGCGGCAGAGTGCCGGGCTGGGCAGATTCCATCCAGCAGGCCAGGGCGCCGGCCAGCATGGCCATGTCGATATCATTGCGTTCCGCAATATCGTCCAGCAGGCCCATGGCCTTGGCCACCTTGCCGTCTTCGGTGAAGCCCAGCAGCTGGCTCTCGAACTGTTCCTGGCGCAGCTTTTGCAGGGCCGCCGGTGTCGGCAGCTCGTAGGATTCCATGGGCGAGTTGGTGGCCCGCTCCAGCGTTTTCAGCCAGCTGCGTTCCCGCGGGGTGACCAGCAGAATCGCCTTGCCGCTGCGGCCAGCGCGGCCAGTACGACCAACCCGATGGATATAGGCTTCGCTGTCATAGGGTACGTCATAGTTGATGACATGACTGACCCTGGACACGTCCAGGCCCCTTGCTGCCACGTCGGTGGCGACGATGATATCTTTCTTGCCCCGCTTGAGGTCTTCCACAGTCTGTTCACGCTGGCGCTGGTTCAGGTCGCCGTTCAGGGGCGCCACGGAATGGCCACGAGCTGCCAGCTTTTCCGACAACATGGTGGTTTCCGCCTTCGTGCGTACGAAAATGATCGCCGCGTCGATGGGCTCGACTTCCAGGATGCGGGTCAGGGCATCCAGTTTGCGATCGCCGAAGGTGGGCAACACGTACTGTGAAATGCGCTCCACGGTACGGGTTTCACTCTCGATCTTCACTTGCGTGGCGTCGCTCAGGTAGGTGTTGGCAACCCTGGCGATGGCCGGCGGCATGGTGGCGGAGAAAAGCGCCCGCTGACAGCTGTCCGGAGTGGCTGCAAGGATGGATTCGACGTCGTCGATAAAGCCCATGCGCAGCATTTCGTCGGCTTCATCCAGCACCAGCGCCTTGATGTTGTCCAGCTTCAGTCTGCCACGACGCAGGTGGTCCAGCAGGCGACCGGGGGTGCCCACAATCACCTGTGCGCCCCGTTGGAGGGCCTTCAGCTGCGGGGCGAAGTCGGCGCCACCGTAGATCGGCAACACATGCAGCTGTTTGAAACCGCTGGCGTAGGTGGTGAAGGCTTCGGCGACCTGGATGGCCAGCTCACGAGTCGGGGTCAGCACCAGAATCTGGGGCGACAGGTCGTCGGCATCGATGCGGCTAAGCAGCGGCATCGCAAAAGCGGCTGTCTTGCCGGTGCCCGTCTGGGCAACGCCCAGCAGATGGTGGCCTTCCAGCAGCGCCGGGATGGCCTGGGCCTGGATCGGGGTCGGGATTTCATAGCCAACGGTACGGACAGCTTCAAGCACGGCCGGGCTGAGGCCGAGTTCAGCAAAGGTTTTTTCAGACATTCAATTACCTGGTATTCGGGGTGAGGGAGCCAAAATCTGGGGTCCGGCGCTTGTCTGCCGCCGATGAAAAAGAGTGCGAGGCTCCTGAAGCTACCGGCTGAGCGCGTCGGGGTAGCATCACCCCATAAACCCGGCTGGTATCGTCACGGACCAGCCGCTTCTGTTGAAGGGTATCCGTGGATCTGGTCACTGTCCTGACAATGACGCGGCGAAGTATACCGTTTTCGGCGCGACTTTTATAGCACAGACGTGGGGTCCGCTGTAGGTAATTGCCGGCGCGGCTTGTGTCCGGATCTGCTTTGGGGCAGTCTTTCCGGTCTATATAGTACGCATCCTTATCAATGAGCCGGAGTTTACATCATGACCTTTGAAGATATTCTCGCGTCTGCTTCCCGCAACGAAGTGATCATTCCCGACAAGTGGGCTCAGGGCCGTGCGACCTTTGGTGGCCTGACCGGCGCCCTGGCCTGCGAGCGGATGCAGTCGGTGGTTAGCCCCGGGCGCCCCATGCGGGCCATGCAGGTATCCTTTGTGGGCCCCGTTGAACCGGGCACTCCGGTCACTCTGGAAACGGAGCTGCTGCGAGAGGGCAAGGCGGTGAGTCAGGCCATGGTGAGAATGGTGCAAGGTGGCACGACCAGGCTGGTCGCACTGGCCAGTTTTGGGAGCGGTCGTGAATCGGCGGTGTCGGTCGCACCGCTGCCGGCACCCAGCGCCCCCGCGCCGGAAGATTGCGAGCCTACACCTTTTATAGAAGGGGTCATGCCCAGCTTTGCCGAATTCATCGAGATGCGCTGGTGCTTCGGAAGCCGGCCGTTCAGCGGCGAGACTCATCGTGATATGGGAGGCTGGATGCAGTTCCGCGAGGCGCCATCCGGACTGGGTGATCCCGGCATTGTTGCACTGATCGACGCCTGGCCTCCGGTGATGCTGTCACACCTGAAATCTTTTGCGCCGAACAGCTCGCTGACCTGGTCGGTAGAGCTCATGGACCCCCGCCCGGAGGTGAAACCGCACGACTGGTTGTTATACCGGGCAGAAATCGATCGGGCTGCCGATGGCTACGGCAACACCCATGCCGGAATCTGGAACCGGGCGGGCGAACTGCTGGCCATCAGCCGACAGACAGTAACCATATTCGGCTAAATGACCGGGATCGTCACTCAGGCCGCCAGGGTTGGGCGGCAGGCATCAACGATGACGCGGGCAAAGCTGTCGGATGCATCCTCCTGCAGGAAATGCCCCCCGGAAAGAGTGGTGTGGGGCTGGCCCAGTGCCCCGGGAATCCGGCGTTGCAGAGGGCGGTGAGCGCCCCTGGTACCGGTGTCCGAATCGCTGAAACAGGTAATGAACGGTTTTTGCCAGCTCTCCAGGAAATTCCACAGACGCTGACGGTTCAGGTCCCGGGGGTGCTGGCGCAGGGCGCCGGCAAAGGAGCGGGCACCGGCCTTGTAGCGGTCATCCGGGAAAGGTGCGTCATAGGCGGCAAGCTCGGACTTGGCCAGCGGCCGGGTGGTGCCCAGCTGGATCAGCTGTGGCACCGGAAACCAGGGGCTGTAGCGGGCGAACATCTGCCACAACCCGGATACCGGGGCGTCATCCTCATGGGCCCAGGGAATGACAGCGTTGGCGGCGATAATGCGGCTGAACCGGTCCGGCTGGCGCATGACCAGTGCCAGGGCCAGCAATGAGCTGCGGTTCTGGCAGACCAGGGTGACGTCATGCAGGTCAAGCGACAGCAGCCACTGCTCCAGCCAGTCCAGGTGCTTCTCGAAGGAGTAGTCCTGCTGGCTATCCGGCTTGTCGGATTTGCCGAAGCCGATCAGGTCCGGGGCCAGCGCCCGCAGCCCCGCGTCGGCCACTAACGGCATCATGTGCCGGTAAAGGTACGACCAGCCGTGCTCCCCATGCAGCATCACCACCGGGGCGGCTTGCGCCGGACCGTGGTCCACGTAGTGAAGGCGTAACGACGAGTCTGTGCCGACATCCGTGAAGTGGGCTGGATAAGGGAAGTCCGGCAGATCCCGGAAGCGGGATTCGTCGGTTCTCAGAATACGCATACCATCGACTGCTCTGGCTGATTGCAAGCGTGTACCCGCATGCTCCGTCTGGTTAATGCACCCGGGCTGATTGCCGAAGACCCGTCCGCGGTCTGCCCGCTGGGTAAATTAACCAGACGAAACACAGGATCGAAAGGAACAGCTTAGAGCAGATGGAGGTTTGTTGTGTGTGCTTTCGGTAACAGAGCGTTATCGAATTGAATCAGACTGCGACCCGGTTCTCGCAGCGCTGCTGCTCTGCGCCTTTCATGGCGTCATCACAGCAGTTGACCGCACCACAGTCATCAGCGGAACACAGTCCGATGGTGTTGCATGGCAGGTCGTAACGGTTCTCCCCCTCGTTGGCAAAGATCCGCTTTGGCGACAGAATCGACTGGCAGTGGCCGCAGAGCAACGTTGGAACGGTGCTGCGTTCCGCCAGTCTGGCGACATAAAAGTCATGATATTCACTCATGGTGGCTCCTTCTTTTCGTTGTCCTGTCCGGCGCCCGTGTGACCAATTATGTGACCAGACGGGCAATATTTCTACTATAAGGGCCGAATATGACATTTAAAGGTCCAGCTATCATTGCGCAGGTGTTACGCAGAGATCAGCAGAGTCGGTTCACTGCTGGTGGTCGACTTGACCGGGCGCCGCATATCGGCAGGATCACGAATCAGGCGGGGGTGGGCGACGATTGGAACGCTTGTCTTCCCAGCTCAGCTCCCGTGGGTCGTACCAGCCCAGTTGGTGCCATACTTGGTCGCGGGTGGAGTGGGACAGGGACTTCCAGAGTGTTTCGAAGTCTTCCAGCGCCCGGTCCCTCTGCCGCCGCTGCCGGCTCCTCAGGCGATTGATCAGCTGTGGCAGTCTCAGGGCATCGCCCAGCTGGCCCGGCACCAGCACGTCCTGCCCCATCACCTTGCGGCGATGGGTGCGGCGTGCCAGGACGCCGGCGAGGGCCTGGGCAGCCTGTAATGCGGTTTCCTCGTTAAAGCCTTCGCCTGATACCATTGTGACCTTTCGCAGCCGGTAGTGTGGTTCGGGTAATTACTGACCCGCTGGGTGATGCCGAGACCTCAGTGGCTCAGCAGGGCAGCGAATTACCCGAACGGCAACCAGGTTTCCAGGGCATTGCGGGATCGTCGTACGTCCCGGATGAGCAGGACGGCACACAAAAACATAGCCGCCCTTTATCGGAAATGCCCAAACCGATTACTATAACGCCATCGGGGCTGGACTGGCCATTCCGCGGGCTGCCCGATCCTTACATCTGCACAAAGGAATGCTGTTCAATGAAGTACGAGAGCCTGGAGCGCTGGACCTTCCTGGCAAGCCTGTTACTGGTTTCGCTGGCCTTTCTGTTCCTCCTGAAACCGTTTCTGGGCCCGATCTTCTGGGCCGTGGCTATTGCCGTAATTTTCCACCCCGTGCAGCAGCGGCTGATTCGGCGCCTGGGTGATCGCCCCAGCCTGGTAGCCTTGCTGACGCTGCTGGTGTGTATGGTGATTGTCATCATGCCGGTATTGGTGCTGGTGTCCTCCATGGTGGCCGAGGGTCTGTCCATCTACCAGAAAATACAGGACGGTGACATTCGCCCGGGAGAGTACATTGACCAGGTCAATCAATCGTTCCCGGCGATAGAGGCCTTCCTTGCCCAGTTCAACCTGGATTTTGCCGAGCTTCGGGACCGGATGGCCTCGGGCTTCGCGGGGGCCAGCCAGTTCCTGGCCAAGCAGGCTCTGGACCTGGGCCAGAATACCTTCCGGTTCTTCCTTAATCTGGCGTTGATGATCTACCTGGCGTTTTTTCTGTTGCGGGACGGTTCGCGGCTGGTCGAGCTGCTGATCCAGGCATTGCCGCTGGGCGATGAGCGTGAGCGCCTGCTGTTTACCAAGTTTGCCGAAGTGACCCGGGCCACCGTGAAGGGCAACCTGCTTATTGCGATCATCCAGGGGGCGCTTGGCGGTTTGATCTTCTGGGTTCTGGGCGTCACCGGTGCCGTGCTCTGGGGCGTGGTGATGGCGATCTTCTCGCTGCTCCCCGCCGTTGGCGCAGCGGTGGTGTGGGTGCCCGTGGCGATCTATCTGGTGGCCATCGGCGACTACGTGCCGGCAGCGGTGCTGACCGGGTTCGGGGCTGTGGTTATCGGCCTGGCAGACAATCTGCTGCGGCCGATTCTGGTGGGCCGGGACACCAAATTGCCGGACTACATCGTGCTGCTTTCCACCCTTGGTGGTCTGGTGATGTTCGGTATCAACGGCTTCGTGATGGGGCCTCTGGTAGCCGCGCTGTTCATGGCTTTCTGGGGGTTGTTTATCCGGGAATTCACGCATCAGGAACCGGTGTCGACACATCCGCATGAATAAATAAACGGGGCCGGCCACCACTACCCGATGGTTTTCGTCTTCCGGTAGCGATGGCCGGGGCCGGTTTCAGTCCAGCATCGACAGGTCCCGCACGGCGCCCTTGTCGGCGCTTGTCGCGAGCAGGGCATAGGCCTTGAGGGCAGCCGAGACCTTGCGGATACGGGGCGCGGCCGGTTTCCAGCCTTCCATGTCGCGCTGCTCCCGGCGGCGATCCAGTTCGTGCTGATCAATTTCCACATTGATGGTGCGGCCGGGAATATCGATGCGTATCTGGTCGCCGTTCTCGATCAGGCCGATAGCGCCGCCCGCTGCGGCTTCCGGCGAGGCGTGCCCGATGGACAGGCCGGAAGTGCCACCGGAGAAGCGGCCATCCGTCAGCAGGGCGCAGTCCT
Source organism: Marinobacter zhanjiangensis (assembly GCF_014651935.1). Lineage (GTDB taxonomy): Bacteria > Pseudomonadota > Gammaproteobacteria > Pseudomonadales > Oleiphilaceae > Marinobacter > Marinobacter zhanjiangensis. Next base: position 72,290 of record NZ_BMXV01000003.1, read on the forward strand.
TGCCGAGCCCTTTGGACTTGAGGTAACTGGTGGGATAGAGCATTTCCTGCATGCCTGGCCCCCCTTTCGGCCCCTCATAGCGAATGATGACCACCTCCCCGGGCCTGACCTGATCGCCGAGGATGCTTTCAACCGCTGCGTCCTGGCTCTCGAAAACTCTGGCAGTACCCTCGAATACATGGATGCTTTCGTCCACGCCGGCGGTCTTCACCACACAGCCGTCCAGGGCAATGTTGCCGTAAAGTACCGCCAGGCCGCCCTCGGACGAGTAGGCGTGAGCCACCGAACGGATACAACCCTGCTCCCGGTCGCCGTCCAGTGAGGGCCAGCGAGTGCTCTGGCTGAAGGCATCCTGGCTGGCAATACCCGCCGGCCCGGCCTTGTAGAAGTCGATTACCTCCGGGGTCGGGTTACGCATGATGTCCCAGGTATCCAGGGCCTCGGCCATGGTTTTGCTGTGGACCGTGGGCAGGTCGGTATTGATCAGCCCGCCCCGTTCCAGCTCGCCCAGTATGCCCATGATGCCGCCGGCCCTGTGCACGTCTTCCATGTGGTAGTTCGGGGAGTTGGGGGCCACCTTGCACAGTTGCGGCACCTTGCGGGAAAGCTGATCGATCTCGTTCAGGGTAAAGGGCACTCTGCCTTCCTGGGCCGCTGCCAGCAGGTGCAGGATGGTGTTGGTGGAGCCGCCCATGGCGATGTCCATGGTCATGGCGTTCTCGAAGGCGGCCATGGATGCAATGCTCAGGGGCAGCACGCTGGCATCGTCCTGTTGGTAATAGCGCTGCGCATTCGCCACAATCTGGCGACCGGCCCATCTGAACAGGCGCTCGCGGTCGGCGTGAGTGGCCAGCATCGAGCCATTCCCGGGCAGTGCCAGGCCGATGGCTTCGGTCAGGCAGTTCATGGAGTTGGCGGTGAACATGCCGGAACAGGAGCCGCAGGTGGGGCACGCACTGCGCTCGTACTCTTCGACCTGCTCGTCGCTGGCATTGGGGTCGGCGGCAATGACCATGGCGTCCACCAGGTCCAGCTTGTGGTCGGACAGTTTGGTCTTGCCAGCTTCCATGGGGCCGCCGGAAACGAAGATGGTGGGGATGTTGAGGCGCATGGCGGCCATCAGCATCCCCGGAGTGATCTTGTCACAGTTGGAGATGCAGACCAGCGCATCGGCGCAGTGGGCGTTGACCATGTACTCCACGGAATCGGCAATGATCTCCCTGGAGGGCAGCGAGTAGAGCATGCCGTCGTGTCCCATGGCGATGCCGTCGTCCACGGCAATGGTGTTGAACTCCTTGGCAACACCACCGGCGGCCTCGATCTCACGGCATACCAGCTGGCCCAGGTCCTTCAGATGAACATGGCCGGGGACAAACTGGGTGAAGGAGTTGGCCACGGCAATGATCGGTTTGCCGAAGTCGTCGTCCTTCATGCCGGTGGCACGCCACAGGGCCCTTGCACCCGCCATGTTGCGTCCGGCGGTTGAGGTTCGTGAACGATAGTCTGGCATGGCTTGAGTCTCTCATCATGGGCGTCTGGAAAAGCCATTGAGAATACCAGATTCCCGTGAAGGCGGATGGTTGTTTTCCCGCCCTGTATTTACAATAATCTTCGGGTCAGGTGGGCGACCGGTCACCCTGGCAGACGTTTTCCCGGGGGAGGTGATGCCGGCAGTGTCCGGCTATCCCGCGCAGTCCAGAACAGGGAGTTGTCCATGACCGTTCGTGAAAACCTGGATCTCAGGCGCCTGAGAGAATTCCATTCCCTGAATCGTCTCTCTGACGAGCAACTCGTGGTGCTGGTCAACCGCGCTGAGCGCAGGGTTCACCGCCCCGGCCAGAAGGTGCTGGAGAGGGGCGCCCGTGACGGCATGGACTTTTTCCTGCTGGACGGGGCGGTGGAGCTGGTCGCGGCGGATGGTCGTCGCGCCACAGTCACCGCCGGAACCGAGCAGGCCCTGAATGCCATTGCCCGCCTCCAGCCGCGGGTGTATGACGTTACCGCTATCAAGCCCTGTCAGTTCCTGGTGATCGAGCAGGCAGTTCTGAACAACCTGCTGCAGTCGGCTCCCCTGGAGCACTCGGATGACATGACCGATGGCGACATGGACGCCGACGAAGACCACCAGCTGCTGATGGAGTTTTACGCGGAATTGCGGTCCAACCAGGTCAGCCTGCCCAGTATGCCGGATGTGGCCTGGAAGGTGCGGCGCCTGGCGGACCAGGAAGACTCGTCCGCGGAGGATATCGGCAAGGCCATTACCGCAGACCCGGCCATGTCGGCCAAGCTGGTGCGGGCCTGCAACAGTGCGCTCTATCGTGGCTATGGCGAGGTGCGCAACGTTCGTGATGCGGTGGTGCGGTTAGGTACCAGGACGACCCGGCAGCTGGTCACGGTATTCGCCATGCGGGAAGTGTTCCGTAGCCGCCAGCCGCAACTGCAGAAAGCCATGGATGAGCTCTGGCATGAGGCAAGGAACGTGGGCGCCCTGGCCTATGTGCTGGCCGAGTCGGCAACCCGTGTTGATCCGGAGGAAGCAATGCTGGCCGGCTTGCTCCACAATATCGGTGCGGTGCCGGTACTGGTGCATGCCGAGCATCACCCTTCGCTGGTTGCCAACCCGGAAGCGCTTCGCAAGGCCATCACGGGGCTGCAGTCGGATATCAGCGCGGCCATCCTGGAAAACTGGCGCTTTCCGGAAGCCTTTGTGGAAGCGGCACGGCACGGTGATGACTGGCATTACGAATGCGCGCAGGACAAGCCGCAACTGGTGGATCTGGTGATTGTCTCGCGTCTGCACGCACAGATATCCGCCGGCCGGAACGAGGGGCTGCCGGAGTTCGAGCAGGTCCCCGCCTACCGCCGGCTGGGGGCGCTGGAACTGACCGCGTCCCGCAGCCTGAAACTGCTTGCTGCGGCGCGGGATAGGCTCGATCAGCTTCAGGATCTGCTATCCCCGCGCTGAATACACCCCAAACCGGCGACCGGAGTTACCATTGCTGACCCATACACTGGACCATGTGCCGTTGTTTCCGCTGAGTGCCACGGTGCTCCCGGGCGGTCGCATTCCGTTGCAACTGTTCGAGCCCCGCTATCTGGACATGCTCGCCCGCTGTATGCGCGAGCAGCGCGGGTTTGTGGTGCTGCTGCTGAGAGAGGGCCACGAGGCGGCTGCGGACGCGGTGTTTTACGACATCGGCACCTACGTGCAGATCGTTGATTTCCAGCAGATGGATAACGGCCTGCTCGGTATTACCGCAGAAGGGTTGTGGAAAGTCGCTGTCCATCGTAGCTGGCAGGCGCCGGACGGGCTCAACCTGGGTGATGTGGAACGTCTCGCGGACGAGCCCGAAGATGCGCTTCCGCCAGCGCATTCCGAGCTGGCATCGGTACTGAGGGCGTTGTTGCGCCACCCGATGGTCAACCGGCTCGAACTGAAAGTGGATTACTCCAGTGCCCGGGAAGTGGGCTGGCGGCTCACCGAACTGCTGCCGCTGGATAGCCAGGAAAAACAGCGGCTGCTGGAGTATCAGGACCCGCTGGAACGACTGGACCGGCTCGCCTCCCTGCTCGACACCATGGAATAGCGCCCAGCCCTCACAGTCAGAGTGCCGGCGCGTAGGCTTGCACGGCCTGCGGCCACTGCCACCAGAGATACCCGAACAGAAAGACTACCCACAGGCTGATGGCGCCAACAGTGGCGATATCCAGAGTCAGTGGTGAATGGTCATGGCGGCTAAAGCTGGCCCTCACCAGCCCGCAGATGGCGAGCCCCAGCAGGATTCCCCCGACCATATCCGAGAACCAGTGAACCCCCAGAATCACCCGGCTGAAGGCAACCAGCAACATGGGAACGCTGAAGATCAGGTATACCCGCCAGCGGCGGGACGGTCGCCACTCCCGCGCGACAAAGGCACTGGCGAGACCCAGGAAGACGGTAATGCCCGTGGCATGACCGCTGGGAAAAGCAAAGCCTGAAGGAGGCTGGTGAACCAGGGATGGCCGTTCTACGGACAGTCCGTTCTTTAGCAGGATGACGCTGGCGACTGTGATCAGCAGAGCGCCGAGTACGTGTACGGCAGCGCTGTAATAGCCCCGGAATCCCAGAGCGGTGGTCAGCAACAGGGTCCCTGCTATCAGTACCGGCGGATCCCCGGTCAGAGTCAGGGCTATGACCAGTGGGTCGGTCAACGGATTGCGAAAGGTGTCGGTGAGCCGGATAAAAAATTCATCCAGAGGCATCAATACTGGCGTTGCCTGGCTCAGCAGGGCCCAGAGCACGAAGCTGCCAATGGCACCGAGGGCCAGGCTGATGGACGCCAGGGGGAACTCCTCCCGGCCGCTGGGGCGTTCGCTGGATAGCTGCCGCCATACCCGGTGGGTGGCGGTGTACTCGAACATCTTCCGTTCCAGCCATTGGTAAAGGCGGCTGCGGCTGCGGAGCCCCAGTTGTATGCGGAAAAACAGAAGATAGGCCGCCAGCAGCACCACGACAGCACCTGCGGCAAGGGCATAAAGAGCCGGCGGGACTGGCTCCGGGCCGGTAAGAGCCATGCCGACACTATAGCCCGGCAGCAGATAGCAGGGGGACCAGGCCAGGGCCGAGGCAAAGTTGACCAGGCTGAAGCGCCGGGCTGACATGTTGAAGGCCCCGGCCACCATTGGAATGACCGGTCGGACCGGCCCCACGAAACGCCCTATCACTACGCTTTTGCCGCCATGGCGAACGAACAGCCGTTCTGCCCGGCGAATCATCTGAGGATACCGACTGAAGGGCCAGACCTGATGCAGGCGGCCGCGCAACCTTCGCCCCAGCCAGAAACTGATACCGTCACCGATAATGGCGCCGGCGGCACCCCAGGCGAGAAGTTCCATGACGGGTATGCCCGCTTTTCCGGCCAGCACTGCCACCGCGAAAAGGATAGCCACACCGGGTACCACAAGGCCGGCCACGGCCAGTGATTCCACCAGCGCCGTCAGGAAGACCGTTCCGGTCACCCAGCCCGGGTTGGCCGACAGCCACTGTGTCAGCGTGTGAATGGCTTCCTGCATCAGGCAGCCCGGTGGGGATTGGCGGAGAACCAGACCCGGTCATGGCCGCGGCGACCAGCCTCCTCCAGTGCTTCGGTGGCTCGCTGCCTCAGTCGCTCGGCCAGGGAATCCTGGTTGATATGGGTGGTTGCGCCGATGCTCACTGTCATGCGACCGACCCGGGGCCATTGCGCCTCGGCGATGCTGCGGCGGATACGCTCGGCTGTGACCCTGGCCCCTTCCTCGTGGGTAAACGGGAGTATCAGACAGAAGCGTCCGTTACCGAGGAAGTACAGCGTATCGCCGGCGCGGATCAGGGTGAAAAGGTGCTCCGCCAGCTGCCGGTAGAGGCTGTTTGTCTGGTCCGCCCCGAGCATTTCGAGCACCTGTTCGTGATGATCGATATCCAGCATCAGGATGGATACCGGGTGGGTCGTGGCGCGGGCCCGGCTGATTTCCTTTTGCAGGGTTTCGTCCAGGAAGCGTGCGTTATGGGCGCCGGTGACCGGGTCAATGATGGCCAGGTCTTCCGCGGACTGGGCCATATGATCATAGTGCCAGCTTGCCAGGCCGGCGCTGGCAATCAGCAGAACAAAGGCCATGATCGATGGCAGGCTATCGGCCAGGGGCAGGGCGATGGTCAGCAGCATCATCAGGGCCAGCGCCAGGGGGAGCGTGACTTTCAGGGCGGAGCGTAATGGCAGTACCAGGAACGCCAGTGCCAGCACCGGAAGGCTCCAGAAGGCGGCGGTGATGGTGCCATTGACCCAGGCCGCCATCAATGTGAGCAGCTCGAGTGCCAGTGCCAGCGGCACATGCCCGCGGGCGCGGAGCTGATAGGTACTGACCGCCAGAGTGTACAGGCAGCCACCCAGGCTGATGGCACTGAGGCCCGCCGACAGATAGAACAGGGAATAGAAGCCGAAACGCAGGTTCTGTAGCGCCAGCATGGCAAAAAACAGGGTACAGAGCCCATAGGCCAGAGCGCTGGTCACGGTTCTCAGTCGGGTTTCAGTCATGTTGCCGGGCTCCCTTGGGCGTCACCGGGAGGGGTGTGGCTCCAGGTGCTCCAGGACTGTACCCGGTTGCCACCTTTTTTCTGGGCACTTTGCAGGGCGCTTGCTACCGACTGCTGGAGGGTATCCGCATCGTCGCCGATATTGAGGCCGGCCACGCCGGCGCTGACGGTTACCTCGAGGTTGTAGGATTCCAGCAGCGCGGTCAGGCCAAGGCGGATCTGTTCTGCCCGCTTGCTGGCACCGGCGGTGGCGATACCCGGCAGAATGATCAGGAACTGAAGGTCTGCAACCCGGTACCAGGTGTCGAAATCCCTCAGGCGAGAGTGCAGGTAGCGGCCAATGCGAGGCAGCAGTGCCTGGATGTCGGTGTCGGCATCCGGCTCGCTCAGGTGGGCATCCAGCCCCAGCAACACCACGGACATGTCCAGGCCTTCCCGCTCGCTGCGCTGGATTTCCTTGTACAGGTCGGCGGACAGGTATTCCCGGCTGGCCGACTGGGTCAGTTCGTCTGATCGCCTGAGCGGAGCAAGCTGGCGGGCCTTGTGCTCCCGCAGCAGGAAGAACAGGCCTGCCAGGGCCGTGGTCAGGGCCAGGGGGCTGATGATCTGGTGCCGCTGCGGGTCTCCCACCAGGGAAGTCACGCCAAGGAAAATCAGCGTCAGCGAGACAATGGTCAGTGCCGGACCAAGCCGGGGTGGCAACAGCCCGAGAATGATCAGCGGGAGCGCGAACAGCCAGTATCTCATGGCGTCGATGCCCAGCCACAGGGCGATGACAAGCACCAGCGCGAGCCCCAGTACCAGCATCTGGTTGGTCAGTTGCCACAGGCGCGGGTGCCGCTGTTTGGGTAAGGCAGGGCTGGTCCATACAATGCCTGCGGCGATGAGCGCGGCCAACGCGGCAACGGGGTTGCCGAGGGGCAGGCTGACCACCGCCAGTGCCAGCAACGCCAGGCTGCCCAGCCAGGCCAGTCGGCTCAGTACAAATCGCTCGGCCTGCTGGGCCATGGTGTCGTCCTTCCTGCTGTGGTACTGGTGGTGGCTGGTGCGAACAGCCAGCGGCGGGAGGAGCGGACTTGCGCGGAACCACTGGCTGTCAATGGGCATAATGATAACATCAAAGTGCCAAACTCGCTGTGGTCGGGCATAATAACGCCCTGCTTTCAATTGATACAATGAAGCCAGTGCCCCGGGGTTTCCCGGGATCCGGCACCGCCCAGTGGGGCAGCGCTTCACCCGTAAACCGGAGCTACCGATTCCATGGATATTGCAGCCTACATGGCCGACGTTGGCCAGCAGGCCCGAGAGGCCGCAACGGCTATCGCCCGTTCCTCAACGGCAACCCGTAACCGGGCATTGCTGGCAACGGCCGATGCCCTCGATGATGCCCGTGACGCCCTTGCCAAAGCCAACCGCGAGGATCTGGAAAGCGGGCGTGCCAATGGTCTGGACGCGGCCATGCTGGATCGCCTGGAGCTGACCCCGGCCCGTATCGACGGCATGATCGAGGGTCTGCGACAGGTCGCCGGGCTGGCGGACCCCATTGGCGCGATTACCGATATGGCCTACCGACCATCGGGTATTCAGGTGGGCCGGATGCGGGTGCCTCTGGGTGTCATCGGCATCATCTACGAGTCCCGTCCCAACGTGACGGTGGAGGCCGCCAGCCTGTGCCTGAAATCCGGCAACGCCACCATTCTTCGCGGCGGCTCGGAAGCCATCCACTCCAACCAGGCCATCGCCGGCTGCCTGATGACCGGCCTGCGTGAGGCCGGCCTGCCGGAGACCTCGGTGCAGGTGATCAGCACCACCGACCGGGCCGCGGTCGGCGAGCTGATCACCATGCCGCAATTCGTGGATGTCATTGTGCCTCGTGGCGGCAAGGGCCTGATCGAGCGTATCAGCCGTGATGCCCGGGTGCCGGTGATCAAGCATCTGGACGGTGTCTGCCATGTCTATGTGGACGCCCATGCCGACCCGGAGAAGGCCCTGAAAGTGGCGATCAATGCCAAGACCCAGCGCTACGGCACCTGTAACACCATGGAAACCCTGCTGGTGGACCGGGAAATTGCCGAGGATATCCTGCCGCTGCTGGCGGGAGCGTTCCGCGAGCACACCGTGGAGCTGCGCGGGTGCGACGCCAGCCGGGCCATAGTGCCGGACATGGTGGCGGCCACCGAGGACGACTGGTTCGAGGAATACCTGGGGCCGGTGCTCGCGGTTCGTGTCGTGGACGGGCTGGACGGGGCCATCGAGCACATCAACCGGTACAGCTCCCAGCACACCGACAGCATTATCACCGAGAATTACACCCGTGCCCGGCGCTTCATCACGGAGGTGGACTCCAGCTCGGTGATGGTGAATACCTCGACCCGTTTTGCCGACGGCTTCGAGTACGGCCTCGGGGCCGAGATTGGCATTTCCACCGACAAGATTCATGCCCGTGGCCCGGTAGGGCTTGAGGGTCTCACCTCCCAGAAGTATGTGGTCTTCGGCGACGGCCACATCCGGAACTGATCATGCATCTTATCTATGGCGGTACCTTCGACCCCGTCCACAATGGCCACCTGCGGGTGGCCATTGAGCTCAGGGAGCGGCTCGGTGTGGATTGCATCCACCTGATGCCCTGTCACATACCCCCGCACCGGGGCGATCCGGGCGGAACCAGCCAGGACCGACTGGACCTGCTGAACCTGTCAGTAACGGATGAGCCCGGGTTGCGGGTGGACGGCCGGGAACTCACCCGTGGCGGGCCGTCCTACACAGCCGATACCTTGCGTCAACTGAGGCAGGAACTGGGCACGGACAGGCCCGTGGCCGTTGTACTGGGCACCGATGCCTTCAGCGGTTTCGACCGCTGGGAAGAATGGGAACGGATTCCGGAACTGGCCCACATTATTCTGGTCAGACGGCCACAGGCAGAATTATCACCGGGCTCCGTGCCTGAAAGCTTGCTGGCCGAGCGACGGGTAGAGAGTGTACGTGAACTCAAGGCCAGGCCGGGTGGTGGCATTTACGAGATTGAGCCCCCCATGCTGGAGATTTCCGCCACCGGTGTCCGCGAGCGCCTGGAGCAGGGGCGTTCGATCCGGTTTCTGGTGCCGGACGCCGTGGTCAAGGAAATTCAGCGGCGTGGCCTCTATGCCGGTGAGCCCGGTCAATGATTGGTGATACACTTGTGTTAAACCACACCAGCATCAATGCAGGACACTATACCCATTTCCTGTAGCCGGCACTGACCGGGTACATGACACAGGATGATTATGCAGCCAGACCAGCTGAAAGACCTTGTTGTTGACGCCCTTGAGGGCGTAAAAGCCAAAGATATCAGTGTGATTGACGTTACCGACCGCACCAGTGTCACTGATTACATGATCCTTGCATGCGGCACGTCCGGCCGCCACCTGCGGTCTCTGGCAGAGGCCGTGGTTGCTGACATGAAAGAGCGGGGCATTCGTGATGCCGCCGTCGAGGGCGGCGATTCCGGTGACTGGATCCTGGTGGATCTCGGGGACGTGGTGGTACACGTCATGATGCCGGCAACCCGTGAGTTCTACGACCTGGAGCGACTCTGGCGTGATGCGCCGGGCCTGGGTGCTGCCGGCAGCGAATAGATATGCGTCTGAGGTTGATTTGTGTCGGGCACAAGATGCCTGGCTGGGTGACCGAGGGTTTTCAGGAGTATGCCCGGCGTATGCCCCGGGAATTGCCCCTTGAACTGGCAGAAGTGCCTATGCCCCATCGTGGCAAGAATCCCGACGTCAGTCGTCTCATGCAGCAGGAATCCCGCGCCCTGCTTGGCGCCGCCGGAGAAAGAGACCGGGTGGTGGCCCTGGAAGTGGGTGGCAAGGCCTGGTCTACCGAGGCACTGGCAGAGCAGCTGGAGGGCTGGCAGCTGGATGGCCGCGACGTCAGCTTCCTGGTGGGTGGGCCCGATGGCCTGCACGCTTCCTGTCGCGAGCGGGCCGACCAGCACTGGTCGCTGTCGTCGTTGACTCTTCCTCATCCGCTGGTGCGTATCCTGCTGGCGGAGCAACTGTACCGGGCCTGGTCGATTACCCGGAACCATCCCTACCACCGCGCTTAGGATTGATTCATGGCCTGGGGCGAATTCAAGGACACCGCCGCCGAACGGCGACTCTTCCAGCGCCGTGTACTGGTGATGCTGACGCTGGTGGTGGTTCTTTTTGGCGTGCTTGTCGGTCGTTTTTACCAGCTGCAGGTGGTTGAGCACGACACCTACAACACCATCTCTGATCAGAACCGGGTCCAGGTTCGCTCGGTGCCCCCTACCCGCGGCCTCATATACGACCGCAACGGTACCCTGATCGCCGAGAACCGCCCGGTATTCAGTGTGACCCTGGTGCCGGAACGTGTAGAGGATATGCCACAGACCCTGACGCGCCTGAAGGACCTGTTGTCCATCTCCGATGAGGACATGGAGCGCTTTCGCCGACGTTTGCAGGAACCCCGTCGACCGTTCCAGGAATTGCCATTGCATTACGATCTGACCGAGGAAGAAATTGCCAGCATGGCGGTCCATCGCCATGAACTACCGGGTGTCGAGGTCGGTGCCGAGCTGGTGCGCCACTATCCATTTGGTGAGTTAAATGCCCATGCCCTGGGATATGTCAGCCGCATCAACCGTGAGGAGCTGCAGCGCATCGATCCAGTGGGTTACGCCGGCACCAACTACATCGGAAAGTCCGGCGTTGAGCGGGTCTATGAAGAAGAGCTTCATGGCCAGGTGGGCTACGAGCACGTGGAGACCAATGCCCGTGGCCGCACGCTTCGGGTACTGGAGAGAGAGAGCCCGGTGCCCGGTGAGGACCTGATGCTGCACCTGGATATGCGCTTGCAGGAACGGGCGTTCGAGCTGCTGGAAGGCCGCCGTGGTGCTATTGTCGCCATTGAGCCGGATACTGGTGGCATTCTGGCCCTGGCCAGTGTGCCCGGTTTTGATGCCAATCTGTTTGTCACCGGCATCGGGCAGGAGAAATACCGCGAACTCAGCACTTCCCGGGACAAGCCGCTGTTCAACCGCGCGCTCCGGGGCCAATACCCGCCCGGGTCCACCATCAAACCCATGATGCTGCTGGCCGGGTTGGACAGTGATACTTTTACCCGCGACAAGACCATCTGGGATCCCGGGTACTTCCGGCTCAAGAGCGGTGGCCGCCCCTGGCGGGACTGGAAGCGCGGCGGTCACGGCTGGGTGAATGGCCGTAAGGCCGTTGCCGAGTCCTGTGATGTCTATTTCTATGAACTTGGTGTGGAAATGGGTGTGGACACCATGCATGCCTACCTGTCCCGCTTCGGCTTTGGTATGGACGCCACACTGGACGTGGGCGGGGCGTTGCCCGGGCTGCTGCCGTCCCGGGACTGGAAGCGGGGCATGCGAAACGAGCCCTGGTATCCGGGGGATTCGGTGAATATGAGCATCGGCCAGGGTTTCTTCCTGGCCACCCCCCTGCAACTGGCCACCGCCACGTCGTTGGTAGCGAACCGGGGGGAGTGGGTGCAACCCCGCATGTTGCAGGATGTTCAGGGTGATACCGCACTGGAGTCGGTCCTGCAGCCGGAATATCTGGAGGACCTTACCGCCGACAATGATACGACCTGGGAGTACGTGGTGGATGCCATGGTGGATGTCATGCACGGTCGTCACGGCACCGCGAGGGGGGCCGCCAAAGGGGCGGACTACCGCATGGCCGGGAAGACCGGCACCGCCCAGGTGTTCAGCCTCGCCGAGGACGAGGAATACGAAGAGGAGGAAATCCGGGAGCGGCTCAGGGATCATGCCCTGTTCGTGGGGTTTGCCCCTGCCGATGATCCGCAGATCGTGGTGTCGGTGATCGTGGAGAATGGCGGTAGTGGTAGCGGCACAGCCGCGCCTGTGGGCCGGGCCATGTTCGATGCCTGGCTCAAGGAGTTCGACGCCAATGAGCCGATCATCAGTCAGGCCCGGGGCGAACAACCATGATGGGTCGATCGGCTACCGTGGAGGCCACCAGCAGCCTGCAGCGGCCAGGCAGTCTGTGGCACCGTGTGCATCTCGATCCGCTGTTGCTGCTTTTGCTGCTGTTGGTTTCCGGGGGTGGTCTGATCGTGCTGTACAGCGGTGCCGATGCCAGTGTCGCCGTGGTCAAGGCGCAGGCCATGAGGCTGGGCGTCGCATTCGTGGCCTTGTTGGTCTTTGCCCAGCTGGACCCGTCGGTCTACCGGCGCTGGTCTCCCTGGCTGTATGCCGCGGGGCTGGCGGGTCTGGTGGCGGTGCTGGTTATGGGTGTGGGGGCCAAGGGCGCCCAGCGCTGGCTGGCGCTGCCCGGTTTGCCACGCTTCCAGCCTTCGGAAATCATGAAGCTGCTGGTGCCTATGGTGGCCGCCTGGTACCTGTCCAGGCACTACCTGCCACCACGCTTCCGTCATGTGGTGGTCGGCGTTGGCCTGGTGCTGGTCCCTATGGCGCTGATTATCCAGCAGCCGGACCTGGGCACCTCGTTGCTGGTGGGCGCAGCCGGCATGTTTGTGGTGTTCTTCGCCGGGCTGAGCTGGCGACTGATTACCGGTTTTTTTGCCTTGCTGGGAGTGGCCGCACCAGCCATGTGGTTCTTTGTGATGCGGGATTACCAGAAACAGCGGGTCCTGACCCTGCTGGACCCGCAGAGTGACCCACTGGGTGCAGGCTGGAATATTATCCAGTCCACCACCGCTATCGGCTCCGGCGGCTGGAGCGGCAAGGGCTGGTTACAGGGCACTCAGTCACACCTGGAATTCCTGCCCGAGAGTCATACCGACTTCATTGTCGCTGTGCTGGCGGAAGAGTTTGGTTTTGTGGGTCTGTTGGTGCTGCTGGCGGCCTATCTGTTGATCATCCTGCGTTGTCTGTATATTGCGGTTAACGCGCAGGATTCGTTCAGTCGGTTGCTGGCGGGGGCGCTGACCATGACATTCTTTGTTTATATTGTGGTCAATATCGGCATGGTGAGCGGGCTGCTGCCGATTGTCGGAGTGCCGTTGCCGCTGATCAGCTTTGGTGGTACGTCGATTGTTACCCTGATGTCCGCGTTCGGCGTGCTGATGGCTATCCACACTCATCGGCGGATGATTACCGCCTGATGGTCGATACCAGCACCCTGTTTTTCTGGTAATGGTGCGTGCTGTGACCCCCGTGGTAATCTCCCCACAAAATCATGGACCCTGAAGCGCGAATGAAGCATCTGAAATTCCCGGCTTTTCTGCTGGTTCTGGCCGCCATCTCGCCCTCCCTGAAAGCGGCGGATGACTACACTGATCACCCCGGGGTCGAAGCCTTTGTGGACGACATGGCCCGGAAACATGCCTTTGACGCTGACAGGATAAGGCAGTGGCTGGGGGAGGCACGCCATCAGCCCCGTATCATTGAACTGATCAGCACACCCGCCGAGCGCACCCTGGAGTGGCATGAGTACCGCGCCATCTTCATCAAGCCTGGACGGGTAGAACAGGGTGTGGCCTTCCTTCAGGAGTATCGCGCGGCTTTTGAGCGGGCAGAAGCCGAATTCGGCATACCACGGGAGATCATCGCTGCCATTATCGGCGTGGAAACCTGGTATGGCCGCTACCTGGGGCCGCACCGGGTGCTGGATTCCCTGACCACCCTGGCCTTCGATTATCCGCCCCGTAGCCGGTTCTTCCGCAGTGAACTGGAACAATTTTTTCTGATGGTGCGCGAGCAGGGCTTCGATCCGGCAGAGCTGAGGGGCTCATACGCCGGGGCCATGGGCTATGGTCAGTTTATATCGTCCAGTTATCGTCATTATGCGGTGGACTTTGACGGTGACGGCGTGGCTGACATCTTCGACAACCCCGTGGACGCCATTGGCAGCGTCGCCAACTATTTCCACGAGCATCACTGGCGCCCCGGAGGTCCGGTGGCAATGCGTCTGGGCGATGACATCCAGGTGCCGGACAGGCTGGTTACCCGGGAACTCCAGCCCCGGTTTACGGTCTCGGACTACCGCACGGCCGGTGTGGATGTGCCTGACTCTCTTGCTGGCGATGAACCGGCGAGAATCATCCGCGTTGAAGGGGCAGACGGGCCACAGTGGTGGCTGACGTGCCATAATTTCTACGTGATCACCCGATATAATCACAGTCATCTGTATGCCATGGCGGTACACGAATTGGCTGGAGAGCTGGAGCAGGGCCTGGCGGGCGCTGCGAATTCAGGAGCCGGACCCGATGATGACGTTTCAGACTGATTGGCGACTGCCGGCGCTGTTGCTGACCGTTGTGCTGGTAGCAGGCTGCGCTACTGATAGTGGCCAATCCGGCGGTACTGACAATGCCGGTCGTTATGCCATGGCCCAGGACCGTGGCCCGGCTGACGATGTGGACGTCAGTGCCGTGGTCAACGCGGTGCCGCGCTATGAAAAGCCCCGCAAGGCTGGCAACAAGTCGCCCTACACTGTCTGGGGCAAGCAATATCAGGTGATGGCGAGAGCCAGCGCTGACGGTTATGTGGAAACCGGCACTGCCAGTTGGTATGGCAAGAAATTCCATGGCCATCGCACGTCCAATGGCGAAATTTACGACATGTACGAGATGTCGGCTGCTCACAAGAGTCTGCCATTGCCCAGTTATGCCCGCGTCACCAACCTCGACAACGGTCGTTCAGTGCTGGTGCGTGTGAATGACCGGGGCCCCTTCCACGGTGATCGTCTGATAGACTTGTCATGGGCGGCTGCCAAGAAACTGGATTTCCTGGGCAATGGCACGGCAAGGGTGGAAGTGGCCGCCATTACCGTGCGCCCCGATGGCAGCATGACACTGGCCGGGCAGGCGTGGCCATCTGGTAGCGGTGGCGCAAAAGAAGAGAGAGAAGAGTCGGCGCCTTCCGGGACGGAGGCCGCCTCTGGTGATGCCCTGTTCGTGCAGCTGGGCTCTTTCAGCCGGGTGGCACCGGCACGACAACTGGAACAGTCGGTCAGGCAGCGTACCGGGCAGCCGGTGCGGGTGCGCCGGATCGCCACGGCCTCTGGCGAGTTCCATCGGGTTCAGGTTGGCCCGTTCGGGGATGCCCTGGACGCCGAGCGCGCCATGGAGCGGCTGGCCTCGGAAGGCTTTCCGCAGGCCATTGTACTGACTGACAGCCACTGATTATCCGTCTTCGGGGTCCAGGCCCCGCAGGCTCATTCATTGATCAAAACTGATGTGAACAACCTCATGACCGCTTTAGCTATTCGTCGTTTCCTTGTCTCACTTTTCCTGTTGGCCCTGCTGCCGCTGGCGGCCCAGGCCCAACAGGTGCTGATTCCGGCACCACCACAAATCAATGGCTCGTCCTATGTGCTGATGGATCCCGCCAGTGGCCATATCATCATGGAATCCAACAGCCACGAGCGGCTACCGCCGGCCAGCCTGACCAAGATGATGACTGCCTACATCGTTGAGCGGGAACTGGATGAGGGCCGGCTGAGCCTGGACGAGATGGTGCCCATCAGCGTCAATGCCTGGAAAACCGGCGGTTCGCGGATGTTTGTGCAGGAGGGCTCACGGGTCAGTGTCGAGGACCTGCTCAAGGGTGTGATTATTCAGTCCGGTAATGATGCGTCCGTGGCTCTGGCCGAGCATGTGTCCGGTTCGGAAGGTGCTTTCGCCGATGTGATGAACCAGCAGGCCCGGTTGCTGGGCATGAACGACACCCGCTTCGAGACCGCCACCGGCCTGCCCCGGGACAACCAGTACTCCACCGCCTATGACCTGGCACTGTTGGCGGCTGCGATCATCAATGATCATCCGCAGAACTACCCGCTATACGCCGAAAAACACTTCACCTACAACAATATTCGTCAGCCCAACCGTAATTCACTGCTGTGGCGTGACCCTTCCGTGGACGGCCTGAAAACCGGTCATACCGAAGAGGCCGGTTACTGCCTGGTAGCTTCCGCCAAGCGCGACGACACCCGGCTGATCGCCGTGGTCATGGGCGCCGACAGCAGCGAGGCGCGGGCCCGGGAAATCCAGAAAATGCTCAACTTTGGTTTCCGTTACTACGAAACCGCCCGTTTGTTTGACAGTGGTGAGAGCCTGCTGGAAAGCCGGGTATGGGGGGGCGAGAAGGACCAGCTCAACCTGGGGCTGGCTTCCGACATGGTGCTGACCATTCCCCGCGGTGTCCGTGATTCCCTGAAATCGGAAGTGGAAGTGGATACGGTCATCAAGGCCCCGGTGTCCACCGGGGACGAACTGGGCACCGTGACCATCAGTTACGACGACGAAGTGCTGGCGGAGCGGCCGTTGGTGGCGATCGAACCCGTGCCGGAGGGTGGCTTCTTCAAGCGCCTGGTTGACGCGGTCAAACTCTTCTTCCACAACCTGTTCAACTGAACCGGTCGAGCAGACAGCAGACAGTAAGGGCCGTCAGATGTCGCAACCCGAAGCCCCGAAAATCGAATTTCCCTGTGACTATGTCATCAAGGTGATTGGCAACGCCGCCCCCGACTTCACGGACTTCGTGGTCTCGGTGGTGGAGCACCATGCCCCCGGCATCCGCGACGAGCATGTGTCGGTGACCGCCAGCCGCAATGGTCGTTTCACCTCCGTGAGCCTGACCATCGTGGCCACCGGAGAGCCGCAGCTCAAAGCGCTGTTCGAGGACCTCAAGGCCAGTGGCCGGGTCCATATGGTGCTTTGATGGCAGAGGCCGGGTTGCCGCTGGTAGTCCGTGACCTGAGAGTGCGGCCCTACGAACCGGTGTGGAACGCGATGAAGGCGTTCACCTCAGGGCGCGACCGGTCGGTGGCGGATGAGCTCTGGTGCGTCCAGCATCCACCGGTATACACCCAGGGCCAGGCGGGCAAGGCCGAGCATATCCTGTTCGCCGGTGATATCCCGGTGGTCCAGGCGGACCGTGGCGGGCAGGTGACCTATCACGGCCCCGGGCAACTGGTGGTGTACCTGATGATTGACCTGCCCCGGGCCGGGCTGGGTGTCCGCCAACTGGTGGACATTATCGAACAGTCGCTGGTAGCCCTGCTGGCGGAGCAGGGCATAACCGCCGCGCCACGGCCCGATGCGCCTGGCGTCTATGTGGAAGGCGCGAAAATTGCCTCGCTCGGGTTACGGGTTCGTCGCGGGTGTTCATTCCATGGTCTGGCGCTAAACGTGGACATGGACATGGAGCCGTTTACCCGCATCAATCCCTGTGGGTTCTCGGGGTTGCCGATGTGCCAGGTCAGTGATTTCGGCCCGTCGCCCGGCCTGGATTCGCTGGCCACCCGCCTGGCCGATATTCTGGCCGATGCCCTCGGCTATGGGCCGCACAGGCTGCACCATGAACGGGAGTTGCCCGGTACCAGGCACAAGCCGGCCTCCTGAGGCTGGTATCCTTTGATCGGGAAGCCGGGGCATTGTGGCACTGCTGCCCGGGCCTCTCTTCAAGTCGTCGAACAGGGTTGGTCATATCAACCCGTCAGGTGGACCATGTCCGAATCCCGAAAAGGCAAAACCGTTTCCCGCATACGCACCGGCAGCTTCGAGCGCCGCCTGAGCATGACCCGGGCGGGCCTGTTCGCTGGCACAAGGGTGGCCTCCCACATGGCCACCAGTTGGCTGTCCAGTGCGGACAAGCGTGAACAGCGCCACAAGGATATGCTGTCGAAGCAGGCAAGATTCCTGGTAGAGGAGCTGGGCCAGCTCAAGGGCAGTGTGGTCAAGATCGGCCAGATGATGGCCCTGTACGGTGAACATTTTCTGCCGGAAGAGGTCACCGAAGCGCTGCACACTCTGGAAGACCAGACCTCATCGCTGGAATGGAAGGCGGTGGAGAAGGTACTCAAGGAAGAGCTGGGAGCCGAGCGCCTGGATGAACTGGAGGTGGACCCGGAACCCATCGGTGCAGCGTCACTAGGCCAGGTGCATCGGGCTAAACGCCGTTCCGACGGGCTCGAGCTGGTACTGAAGATCCAGTATCCCGGTGTCGATCGGGCGGTGGACAGTGATCTGGATGCGGTGGCCCAGTTGCTGGCGATGGCGCGGCTGGTCTCCTTCGGGCCGGAGTTCCGCGACTGGCTGGAAGAAGTCCGTGAAATGATGCACCGGGAAGTGGACTATAACCTCGAGGCCACCACCACCGAACGGTTCCGTGAGCGGCTGGCGGATGACCCGCGCTTTGTGGTGCCGCGGGTGCTGTGGGAGTATTCCACCGCCCATATCATCGCCCAGACCTACGAGCACGGCCATTCGGTCAGTTCGGAGACGGTGCGGGCCCTGCCGGTGGAGCGTCGCAGTGAGCTGGGCCGGGCCGCGCTGGAGCTTTTCTTTGAGGAGTTGTTCGAGTGGGGGGAAATCCAGACCGACCCCAACTTCGGCAACTACCGGCTTCGAATCGCCGGCGAGCCCGGCTCTGATTATGAGCATGACCAGATCGTACTGCTGGATTTCGGTGCGGTTCAGGCCTATAGCGATGACTTCCTGGGGCCCGTTATACAGATGATCCGGGCGTCCTACGAACAGGATGTTGAAGCGGTGATCGATGGTGGTGTGAAACTTCACTTCATGAAGCGGGAATGGCCGGACGACGTGCTCGACAAGTTCGCCCGGGTCTGCATGTCCGTACTTGAACCCCTGGCCCCAGCCGATTACGACTGGCCGGAATATGCCGTTAACGCCGACGGACAATACCGCTGGAAGGAGAGTGACCTGCCATCCCGGGTTGCCAGGGATGCGGCCCGGTCCGCGATCAGCCGTTACTTCCAGGTGCCCCCCAAGGAGTTTGTGTTTCTCAATCGCAAGCTGATCGGTGTTTACACGTTTATTGCCGTGCTCCGGGCGGAGTTCAATGGCGAGCCTTTGCTGCGCAAGTACCTGTACAACAGAGGCCAGGACCCATCGTCGTCCTGATCCCACAGGAAAGTACCCGGGGTGAGCGTTATGACAGATACCTATAACGGTCATTCAAACCATTAACTGTGCGTATTGGTACGCGGATGTCATGATCGACATGAGTCAATGACAGACGAATCGGAGGTTTTTCTTGGACAAGGTAACCATTTACGGGCGCATGAGTTGCGGCTTTTGCGCCATGGCCCGTCAGCTCTGTGACCAGAAAGGTTTCGAACACGAGTTTGTCGACATGCCTGCCCTGGGCCTGAGCAAGGAGGACGTCGCTGACAAGATCGGTCATCCCGTCCGAACTGTGCCCCAGATTCTCGTTGGCAATGAGTATGTGGGCGGTTTTGATGAGTTCTCGCGGTATGTGGTGAGCCGGTCAGGGCAAGCCTGAGGTATGCCGCAACCGTGAGGCTGCCGGCACGTTGAACCGGCCCCGTTGGCTACCTGCTCACGGGGCCGGTGCACTCACACTTCGAACGGTGTTTTCAGCTTCTTTTCAGCCATTACATGCTTCAGCTCAGCCACCTTCGGGATGCCGTTCTCGAACGGTGGGAAGGCTTCTCCTTCGATCAGTGGCTGCAGATACTCGCGGCAGTCCTCGGTAATGCCGAATCCGTCATCGGTGATGAAGTGGATCGGCATTTTCTTTTCCTGGTTGGCGACGTCGCTCAACGGCGCTTCGCCAATATGCCAGCGGTAGGGGCTGGACTGCTCACGCACAATAATGGGCATCACAGCCTGCTTGCCAGCCAGGGCCATTTCCACGGCCTTCTGGCCCACGGTGTAGGCATGCTCCACGTCAACGGCGGATGCAATATGGCGTGCTGAGCGCTGCAGGTAGTCGGCCACGGCCCAGTGGAACTTGTAGCCCAGGGCCTGTTTGACCATGTTGGCCAGGGAGGGGGCTACGCCACCCAGCTGGGTATGGCCGAACGCATCCTTGCCGCCGGCATCGGCGACAAAACGGCCATCCTCGTACTGGGCACCTTCGGAAGCCACCACCACGCAGTAACCGCAGTCCTTCACGGATTGCTCCACACGCGCCAGGAAGGCTTCACGGTCGAAGGGAATTTCCGGGAACAGGATAATGTGAGGTGGCTCGCCCCGACCTTTGCCGGCCATTCCGCCCGAGGCGGCAATCCAGCCCGCATGACGACCCATGACCTCGAGGATGAATACCTTGGTGGAGGACTCGCACATGGACTTGATGTCCAGGCTCGCCTCCATGGTGGAGGTGGCCACATACTTGGCCACAGAGCCGAACCCGGGGCAGCAGTCGGTGAAGGGCAGGTCGTTGTCGACAGTCTTGGGTACCCCGATACAGGTGATGGGGTAGCCCATCTTTTCGGAAATCTGGGATACCTTGAAGGCCGTATCCTGGGAGTCGCCGCCGCCGTTGTAGAAGAAGTAGCCGATGTCATGGGCACGGAACACTTCCACCAGGCGTTCGTACTCACGGCGGTTCTCGGTCAGGTTCTTCATCTTGTAGCGGCAGGATCCGAACGCTCCCCCCGGGGTGTGCATGAGCGCCCGGATGGCGTCATCGGATTCCTCGGTGGTGTCAATCAGTTCTTCCCTGAGGGCCCCGATAATGCCATTGCGACCGGCGTAGACCTTGCCGATCTGATCCGGATGCTTGCGGGCGGTTTCGATCACCCCGCAGGCACTGGCATTGATGACAGCGGTAACACCACCGGACTGGGCGTAGAACGCGTTCTTGATAGCCATCTTGGGCTAGAGCCTCCTGCTGGTTGGACACTGGATTCGGATGTGTGACGAGAGGGTCCCCGTCGGACAGCTTATGGGGGCGAATGATACGTGAATCTGCCACAGTTTTCATGACGGGCTGCTTGACGGAAACTGACGTATACGGGACTCTTGTGGGCCTCCATCCACCGCTATACTGCAGGCGTGGACCACACTTCATGCTATGGCAGCATTGACCGAGGGCTTCTGACGCATTATGCACATCCATATTCTGGGAATCTGCGGTACCTTCATGGGTAGCCTGGCGGTACTGGCAAGAGAGCTGGGGCACAAGGTGACCGGGTCGGACCATGGGGTCTACCCGCCCATGAGTACTCAGCTGGAAGCCCAGGGTATCGAGCTGATGGAAGGCTACCGGCCGGAGAACCTCAAGCCGGCACCGGATCTGGTGCTGATCGGCAACGCCATGTCCCGGGGCAACCCCGAGGTGGAGGCGGTGCTCAACCGCAACCTGGACTACACGTCCGGGCCCGAATGGCTGTCCCGCGAGGTGCTCAGGGATCGCTGGGTGCTGGCGCTGGCTGGTACCCATGGCAAGACCACGACCACGTCCATGCTGTTGTGGATCCTGGAGCAGTGCGGTTTTGAGGCAGGCTACCTCGTCGGTGGTGTGCCGCAGGATTTCCCCGTGTCCGCCCGCCTGGGCAACAGCGATTTCTTTGTGATTGAAGCGGATGAATACGACAGCGCGTTCTTCGACAAGCGCTCCAAGTTCGTCCACTACCGCCCGCATACCTGTGTCCTCAATAACCTGGAATTCGACCACGCCGATATTTTCGACGATGTCGAAGCCATCGAGCGCCAGTTCCATCACCTGGTGCGCACGGTACCGTCGAAGGGTATGATCATCCGGCCCGCCATTGACGGTCATCTGGACAAGGCTCTGGAAATGGGCTGCTGGAGTCCGGTGCAGACTACCGCTATCGGCAGTGAGGCCGCTGCTCCGAACTGGCGAGCAGAATTGCTGGCGGATGATGGTTCGAGCTTCATGCTGATCCATCATGAGCAGCCGATCGCCACCGTGAACTGGAAGATGACCGGCCTGCACAATGTTCGCAACGCCCTGTCCGCTATCGCCGCGGCCCGCCATGTGGGCGTCACCCCGGACCATGCCGTATCTGCCCTCAATCGCTTTGGTGGGGTCAAGCGACGGATGGAGTTGCTGGCGGACATCAGCGGCGTCAGGGTCTACGACGATTTTGCCCATCACCCCACTGCCATTGCCACTACGCTGGACGGTCTGCGCCATCAGGTGGGCGACGAGCGGATCATCGCCCTGGTCGAGCCCCGCTCCAATACCATGCAGCAGGGCGTGCACCGGGAACGGCTGCTGGCCAGCGCGGACCTGGCCGACCGGGTGATCTGGGCGAATATGGGCAAGTCCCGGTGGCTGACGTCGCTGATGGCGGAATACCACGACAGCGGCGGTGACCCTGACCGCCATCAGAGTGACGACACCATAGACGGTCTGGTGCGGCGGGTGCTGGCAGAGGTGTCCGGCCCCTGCCACGTGGTGGTCATGAGCAACGGCGGTTTCGGTGGAATTCACCAGCGCCTGATTGCCGGGCTGGAGGAGAAAGCCGCCAATGGCGACTGAGGCTCGTACGATCAATCTCGCCCTGACCGGGGCTTCCGGCGCCCAGTACGGGTTGCGCTTACTGCAGTGTCTGGTGGCCAGGGGCTGCCGGGTTAACGTCATGGTCAGCAAGGCCGCCCGGGTGGTACTGGCGACTGAAACCGACGTCCGGCTGCCGGGCTCTACCAGCGGGTCACTGGCTGCTCTCCAGACTTATACCGGCGCAACAGATGGCCAGTTGAGAGTATTCGGGCATGAGGACTGGTTCGCCCCGCCGGCGTCTGGTTCCGGCGAGCAGTCGCCCCTGGTAATCTGCCCTTGCAGTACCGGCACCTTGTCGGCCCTGGCCACCGGCGCCAGTGATAACCTGATCGAGCGGGCTGGCGACGTAGCGCTGAAAGAGCGTCGTCAACTGATCCTGGTGCCCCGGGAAGCGCCCTATTCGGAGGTACACCTGGAAAACATGCTCAGGCTGACCCGCATGGGCGCCGTCATCATGCCCGCCAGTCCCGGTTTTTATCACCGCCCTGAGTCGGTGGACGACCTGGTGGACTTCATTGTCGCCCGGTTGCTGGACCATCTGGGCCTGCCCCAGGATCTTGTGCCCCGCTGGGGTGAGGGGCGCGCGGATGCTTGAGCAGTTCTCGGCGGCCATTCAGCAGGTCAATGTGTCCATGCCATCGCTGCGTCTTCTGGTTACCACGTTGGCGTTGCTGCTGATTACGCTGCTTGCCCGTGCTGTGCTGTCGAGGCTGATCCGGACCAACATCCAGTCCACGGAATTGCGCCGCAAATGGCTGGTGCAGACCCGCAACGGCCTGATCCTGATTTTCCTGCTCGGGCTGGTGCTTATCTGGGGCCAGGAGCTACGCACTCTGGCCCTGTCCATTGTCGCCATTGCCGTGGCCTTTGTGGTGGCAACCAAGGAGCTGATTCTGTGCTTCATCGGCTCGCTGGTGAAAGGCGGAGCCCGTTCGTTTGATATTGGCGATCGCATTCAGGTAAAGGATTTTCGTGGCGATGTCATTGATCAGAACCTGCTGGCCACCACTATTATGGAAGTGGGGCCGGGGAAGCTGAGTCACCAGCGCACCGGCCGCGCCACGGTGATTCCCAACTCCCTGTTCGTGTCAGAGCCGGTGATCAACGAAACATTTGCCGCGGACTACGTGCTGCACGTGTTTACCGTACCGTTCAGGCGCGAAGATAACTGGCAGTTGGCGCAGCAGGTGTTACTGCAGGTTGCCCGTGCCCAGTGTGAGCCCTACCTGGAATCCGCCCGCAAGTACATGCGCCGCCTGGGCGAGCGACGGGGTCTGGAGGTGCCGGTGGTGGATCCGCGGGTCAGTATACAGGTGCCGGTTGCCGAAGAAATCCATCTGGTGGTGCGCTTTCCCTGCCGGCCAGGCCAGCGCAGTGCGATTGAGCAGAGCATTCTGTGGGAAGCGTTCGGGAACAACGATTTTCTGCCGACCGGTAAGAGTATCGGGAAGACGGGCGAATCCGTCACCCATTCGATGGAGTAACGCCGGGGCGGAGTTGCTTGCCGATAAGCGGATTGCGGCCTGGACAGGTCGTCCTGATCGTTGCCCGGATCTGGCTTTGGCGCGAGAGGATTTCTGAAAGGCCATTTCCTGGGGAAGGAAATGGTGCCGAGGAGAGGACTTGAACCTCCACGGGGTTGCCCCCACTAGCACCTGAAGCTAGCGTGTCTACCAATTTCACCACCTCGGCAGGTGACTACAGCTTTAGCTATCCTACTGAATTCCTGTTCGAATTCAAGCTTGTTGCTGCTGGCCAAGGGAAGGCCCCTCAACCGATGGCGCGTACTTTAATAATTCGTTTCGGGGCTGTCAAACATTTTTTGTGCCCGAGGGGTAAAATTTCGGGGGTGCCGACTCCATAGGGGTGATCCCTTAAAAGCGATTTCGGGTCATGGTTAGGTAGGGAAGGGCTCGGGGCGTTATACTCCCGGAACATTCATGCCAGATCCGACGTCCTGTCATTATCTCGTCTGTCCGGGTAATTCGACAGGGTTCTGACCATTACGGTTGCAGAACCTTGCCGAATTAACCGGACATCAGATGGGGCGTCCGGGTTCTGGTTGCCGAATATGTGTCGGCATTGACCAGAGGATACAGCGAAATATGGCTTCCGGAAAAGAACCCCATGATCCCCATGCGGATCGCGAAGCACAGAAATACGACAACCCCATCCAGAGTCGGGAGTTCATACTCGACCATCTGCGCCAACGTGGCGCCCCGGCCACCCATGAGACCCTGTGCGAGGAACTCGGCCAGACCAGCGAAGAGGGCATCGAGGCCCTGCGCCGTCGGCTGATTGCCATGTGCCGGGATGGCCAGATGATCTGCAACCGCAAGGGGCGTTATCTGCCCATTGACGAGGCAGACCTGGTTACCGGCAAGGTCTCCGGCCACAAGGATGGCTTCGGATTCCTGATGCCGGACGATGGCGGTTCCGACCTGTTCCTGAGCGCCCGCCAGATGCGCCAGGTGTTCCATGGTGACCGGGTGGCGGCCCGGGTCGAGAGCGTGGATGATCGCGGTCGCCGGGAAGGCAAGATCGTGGAGGTGCTTGAGCATCGCACGACGCAGACCGTTGGTCGTCTGTTCCGGGAAGACGGCATCTCGTTTGTGGTGCCGGAGAACCCCCGCATCAACAATGAGATCATGATCGCCGAGGAAGATTGCGGCAAGGCCGTTCACGGCCAGTACGTGGTGGTGGATATCCTGCGTCATCCTACGGAGCGCACCAAGCCTACCGGCCGGGTGGTCGAAGTGCTGGGCGAGCACATGGCGCCGGGCATGGAAATCGATGTTGCGATACGTTCCTACGACATTCCCCATTCCTGGCCCCCGGAAGTGGGTCGCCAGGCGGCCGCCATTCCGGGCGAGGTCAAACCCGCGGACAAGGAACACCGGGTCGACATTCGCCACCTGCCGCTGGTCACCATCGATGATGAAACGGCCAGGGACTTTGACGACGCCCTCTATTGCGAGCCCCGGCCCCGGGGCGGCTATCGGTTGCTGGTGGCCATTGCCGATGTGTCTCACTATGTGCGCCCTGGCACGCCGCTGGATGAGGAAGCCATCAATCGTGGCAACTCGGTCTATTTTCCGGATCACGTGGTGCCGATGTTGCCGGAGAAGCTGTCCAATGGTCTGTGCTCCCTGAACCCGGGCGTGGACCGCTTGTGTATGGTGGCGGACATGACCATCAGCGCCTCCGGGCGCATCAGCAGCTACAAGTTCTATCAGGGCGTCATGCACAGTCATGCCCGCCTGACCTATACCAAGGTCAGCAAGATGCTGGAGCATCCGGATACGGAGATGGGCATCAGCCTGAGTCAGCTGTATTCCGATATTCTGCCCCAGATCCACGACCTCTACGGTCTGTACAAGATCATGCGCAAGGCCCGCACCGAGCGGGGTGCGATCGACTTCGAAACCACCGAGACCAAAGTGGTGTTCGATGCCAATCGCAAGATCGAGGAAATCGTACCGGTACAGCGTAACGATGCCCACAAGATCGTCGAGGAGTGCATGTTGTGCGCCAACGTGGCCACTGCCAGGTTCCTCAAGAAATACAAGGTACCGTCCCTCTATCGGGTTCATGACGGCCCTTCCGAGGAGCGGCTGCAGGCGGTGCGCCTGTTCCTGGGCGAGCTTGGCCTTGATCTGGGTGGGGGCGACAAGCCTACGTCTGCGGACTACCAGGCGCTGCTGTCGAGCATCAAGGATCGTCCCGATGCCAATGTCATCCAGATGGTGATGCTGCGGTCACTCAGTCAGGCCGTTTACAGCCCGGACGAGAGTGGAGGGCACTTTGGTCTGGGCTTCACCAGCTACGCCCATTTCACCTCGCCGATCCGCCGCTACCCGGATCTGATTGTGCATCGTGGCATCAAGTCCATGATCCATCGCCAGCAAGAAACCAGCGATGCCGTGCAGCCTGAGCCGGAGGAACGGGATCCCGAATTGGCGCATTACCCCTATGACCATGCGCGCATGGTGCAGCTGGGCGAGCACTGCTCCATGACCGAGCGCCGGGCGGATGATGCCACCCGCGACGTGATGGCTTGGCTCAAGTGTGAGTTCCTGCGAGAGCATGTGGGCGAGATCTACGATGGTGTGATCGCCGCGGTCGTACCCTTTGGCTTTTTCGTGCAGCTGGAGGGCATCTATATCGAAGGGCTGGTCCATATTTCCACCCTCAGCGGCGACTACTACCACCACGACGCCGCCAAGCACCGCCTGGTCGGCGAGCGCACGTCGGTCAGCTATCACATGGGTGATGAAGTGCGGGTACAGGTGGTTCGCGTTGACCTGGATGACCGCAAGATCGACCTGGAGCTGGTGAGTGAGCCTTCCCGGCGTTCCGGTGGGCGCAAGTCTTCCGGCAAGCCCGGCGGCAAGGCACCGCAAGGCAAGTCAGGGGAGGGCAAATCCCAGGGCGGCAAAGCGAAAAAAGGGCGGTCCCGTTCCGGCAAGCCGTCCGCCAAGGATCAGCTGGCGGCGGATGCCGCCCGGGAGGCCTCCGGCAAGTCCGACGGTGATGGCAAATCCGGTGATGGCAAATCCGGTGGTGGCAGGTCCGGTTCCCGCCGGGGTGGCGGCCGCAAGAAAGCCGGCGCCAACCGCTAACCCTTAAGGAAGATCGACGTGTCGGAAGAGTTTGTATTTGGCTGGCATGCCGTTGATGCGGTGCTGCAAAAAGAGCCGGAGCGCCTGCAGCAGGTATGGATCCAGCAGGGCCGGCAGGACCGGCGGGTGCAACAGATTACCGAAGGGCTCGACCAGCTGGGCGTTCGCTGGCAGGTTGTTCATCGCAAGGAACTGGACAAGCGGGTAGCGGGTGCTCATCAGGGTGTTGTGGCGCAGGTGTCCGAAAGCCGGGAGTGGTCGGAAGACGATCTGTACCGGATGTTGGCGGGCCGGTCAGAGCCACCATTGCTGCTGATTCTTGATGGCGTGACCGATCCCCACAACCTCGGTGCCTGCATGCGCACTGCGGACGCTGCGGGTGTTGCTGCGGTCATTGCCCCGAAGGACAAGTCGGCCTCCCTCAATCCCACAGCCCGCAAGGTGGCCTGCGGTGCGGCCGAGACGGTGCCTTTTGTCCGGGTGACCAACCTGGCCCGTTGTTTGCGCACTCTGCAGGATCAGGGGGTATGGCTTATCGGCACGGCTGGTGAGGCGCAGGCTTCCCTCTACCAGGCGGACTTCAGGGGGCCGGTCGGGCTGGTTATGGGTGCCGAAGGCAAGGGCATGCGCCGCCTGACCCGGGAGCATTGCGATCACCTTATCAAGATCCCCATGCAGGGCCTGGTCGATAGCCTGAATGTGTCCGTGGCCACCGGGGTCTGTCTGTATGAGGCCGTCCGGCAACGACAGGGTGCCTGATCACTTGCAACCCGCTCCGCGAGGGCATAGAATGCCGCACCCCTTTTTAAAGGGGCGGGGTTCTATTGTCTGAAATCCGGCCGTTGTGCCGGGTTCGCGTAATAACCCCGAAACCGGCAGCCTGGCTGCCGACTCCTTGCTTCCCTCAGAGCTGATACACCTGTCGGAGGCTGTTCAAACCGTAGGGAGAAAACATGCGTCACTACGAAATCGTATTCATGGTGCATCCCGATCAGAGCGAGCAAGTGCCCGCCATGATCGAGCGTTACACCGGTCTCATCACTGATGACGGCGGACAGATTCACCGTCTTGAGGATTGGGGGCGCCGTCACCTGGCCTATCCGATCAACAAGATCCACAAGGCTCACTATGTCCTGATGAACGTTGAATGTTCTCAGGCAGCCCTTGACGAGCTGGCTCACAACTTCCGTTTCAACGATGCGATTATCCGTGAACTGGTAATCCGTCGTGATGGTCCGGATACTGACATGTCTCCGATGAAAGCATCTGAGTCCCGGGAAGATCGTCGCTCCGACGACCGTCCTCCGCGTCGCAACACTGAGAACACCGAAAGCAGTGAGCGTCGTGAGGAGCGTCAGGAGAAGTCATCCCAGGACGAAGAAGAGTAATTGCCCCCCATCCGGAGTTGAGGAGTTAATCAATGGCTCGTTTTTTCAGACGTCGTAAGTTCTGTCGCTTCACGGCAGAGGGTGTCAAGGAGATCGATTACAAGGATCTGGACACCCTGAAAGGTTATGTAACCGAAACCGGCAAGATCGTGCCCAGCCGGATTACCGGCACCAAGGCCCGTTATCAGCGTCAGCTGTCGACCGCCATCAAGCGCGCTCGCTACCTGGCCCTGCTGCCGTACACGGACAGCCACGACAACTAAGATCGTTCAGGACCCGGGACCATGCGTGCACTGGCTCAGTATGTAATGCGCGGTCCCCTGCAAGCAGGTGGCGTCGCTGCCCTGGCAACCGCGGTTCCCTACCTGTCATGGATTGGCGCGGCGGTTGTTGGTCTGGTCGTCCTCAGGCTTGGGCCCGTTCAGGGTCTGAATGTCGGCCTCTGGGCGCTGCTACCGGCGATCGGCTGGGCCTGGTTTGGCAACGAACCGTCAGTGATTGCGGTGTTGTTGCTGGTATTCACGATGGCAGCGGTGCTTCGCGGTACCGTTTCCTGGGAGCGGAGCCTGCTGGCAGGTTCCTCCCTCGGGTTGGTCATCGGCCTGGCATTGCCGCTGTTTTTCTCAGGCATGCTGGCTGCGGTCACGGAGGCTTTTCTGGGGATTTACCAGTGGGCCTATCCGGACATGGCGGCACAGCTCGGTGAGGAGTTCAGGCCGGCGATTCGCAGCATGGTGGAAGGCCTGATGCCAGGCTCGTACCTGAGCATGGCTGTCGCCGTGACGATGCTGGCCAGGTACTGGCAGGCAGTACTCTACAATCCGGGCGGGTTTGGCCGTGAATTTCACGGTTTCCGCCTGTCGAAGGGAGTAGCCGCTCTGTGCGTGCTGCTGCTGATCGTGGCACCGATGGCCGGGGTGAACCCGCTGCTGTTGGGCTGGGTTGCCGGGCTGCCGCTGCTGGTGGCGGGTATCGCGCTGGTACATGGGGTGGTTGGCCTGAAGAAGGCCAGCAACCTGTGGCTGGTGGTGTTCTACGCCTTGCTTGTGGTTCAGGGTTTTACGATCAGTTTGTTGTTGATGCTGTTGGCAATTGTGGATAGCTGGCTGGATATCCGGCGCCGAATCAGGCCTGCCGGACCGGCTGAATAAAGCACGAAGAGGTTAACGAGATGGAAGTTATTCTGCTCGAGAAAGTAGCAAACCTGGGTTCCCTGGGTGACAAGGTCAAGGTCAAGTCCGGTTACGGTCGTAATTTCCTGCTGCCCTATGGCAAGGCTGTTGCGGCGACCAGGGACAACCTGAAGGCGTTCGAAGAGCGTCGTGCAGAACTGGAAAAGGCCGCTGCCGACAAGCAGGCCGCTGCCCAGTCCCGCGCAGAGGCGCTGGAAGGCCAGTCCTTCACCATCAGCTCCAAGGCTGGTGACGAGGGCAAGCTGTTCGGCTCCATTGGTGTTCGCGATATTGCTGACGCCATCACGGCCGCTGGCACCGAAGTCGAGAAGAGCGAAGTCCGTCTGCCGGAAGGCCCGATCCGGGTTACTGGCGAGTACGAGATCGAGCTTCAGCTGCACACTGACGTAACCGCCACCATTCAGCTGGCTGTTGTTGCCGACTGATACGGTGAACACCGTTACGTTCTGAGAACCTGACGGCGTTGTCCGCCAGGTTCTCACTTTCACGGGCCCGGGCTGCTTTGGCAGCTTCCGGGCCTGCGTGTTTCTGGTATCCTAGAAAGGCCCCGGGTGTACGCAGGCCTCCGTTCCATGGCGTGGACCTCGCCCTGATGCGTTGTCCGGGGCGGCCTTTATCCGTGTTTCAGTATCCGAGAGCTTTCATGGCCAGCAGCAGTTTCAAGGCATCCAGCGCCGATCTGGAAACGTCCAGAGTCAAGATTCCCCCCCATTCCGTTGAAGCGGAGCAGGCCGTGCTTGGTGGCCTGATGCTGGACAACCGGCGTTTTGACGAAGTGACCGAGGTCATCACCGCAGCGGATTTCTATCGCCAGGATCACCGGCTGATCTACGCTGCCGTCGAGCGCCTGGCCACCGAAAGCGAGCCGCTGGATGTGGTGACCCTGGCCGAGTACCTGGAGCGGGCCGGTGATATCGAGGATGCCGGCGGTCTGTCCTATCTGGCGGAGCTGGCTGAGAAGACGCCGAGCGCTGCCAACATCCGTGCCTACGCCCAGATCGTGGCCGAGCGATCCATTCTGCGGCAGTTGATCGAGGTGTCCGGGGGCATTGTTGATTCCGCCTTCAATCCCCAGGGGCGCAACAGCTCCGATCTGCTGGATGAAGCCGAGCGCAATGTGTTCCGGATTGCTGAATCCCGCACCAAGGAGGGCTCGGGCCCGAAAGCCATCAATCCGATCCTGACCCAGGCCCTGACCCGTATCGAGGAATTGTTTGAATCCGGCGAGAAGGTCACTGGCCTGACCACCGGTTTCAGCGACCTGGACGAGTGGACGTCGGGCATGCAGCCCTCGGACCTGCTGATCGTGGCGGGGCGACCCTCCATGGGCAAGACCACGTTTGCCATGAACGTGGTGGAGAACGCGCTGCTGTCCAGTGGCGGCCCCATCCTGGTGTTCAGTATGGAGATGCCGGCGGACGCCATTGTCATGCGTATGCTGTCCTCCCTGGGCCGTATCGACCAGACCCGAATGCGCAGCGGCAAGCTGGAGGAAGATGACTGGCCCCGGTTGACCTCGGCGGTCAGTCTGCTCAAGGACAAGCCCCTTTATATCGACGATACGCCGGGCCTGAGCCCCACCGAAATGCGTTCCCGGGCCCGCCGTGTGGCCCGCGAGAACGATGGCAAACTCGGCCTGATCATGGTGGATTACCTGCAGCTGATGAGGGTGCCCGGCAACACCGAGGGCCGGACTGCCGAAATCTCCGAAATTTCCCGCTCTCTGAAAGGCCTGGCCAAGGAACTCAGTTGCCCGGTGATGGCGTTGTCGCAGCTTAACCGGAGCCTGGAGCAGCGGCCCAACAAGCGGCCGGTGAACTCCGACCTGCGTGAGTCCGGTGCCATCGAGCAGGACGCTGACGTCATCATGTTCGTCTACCGGGATGAGGTCTATAACGAAGATACCCAGGACAAGGGGATTGCCGAGATTATTATTGGCAAGCAGCGTAACGGCCCCATTGGGACAGTTCGCCTGGCCTTTATCGGCAAGTACACCAAGTTCGAGGATCTGGCTCACGGCGACTATGGCGGGGACTACTGATGCCTCGCCAGACCCTTGCCCGCATACACCTGGATAACCTCCGCCATAATTTCCGGCTCGCCGGGGACCGTGCCGGATCCGCGCGCGCCATGGCCGTCGTCAAGGCAGATGGCTACGGCCATGGGCTCGAACGCGTGGCCCGGGCCCTGTCGGAAGACACCGGACATTACGCCGTGGCCTGTCTGGAAGAGGCAGTAGCGATCCGGCAGGCAGGGCTGACCCACCCGGTGCTGCTGATGCAGGGCGTCCACCAGGCCTCGGATCTTCCGTTGTGTGCGGCCGAGGGGTTCACGGTGGTAGTTCATCACAAGCACCAGCTGGAGTGGCTGGAATCCGGCAATGCACGCCCGCAGGTGTGGCTCAAGGTCAATTCCGGCATGAACCGGCTGGGATTTGCGCCAGGTGAGGTGAGGGCGGTTTGCCGGCGACTGGTAAAGGCCGGTATTGCGGTGACCGGTGCCATGACTCACTTTGCCTGTGCCGACGACGAAACCAGCCAGCGCACCAAGGAGCAGACCCTGGTGTTTGACGAGGCCACCGCGTCACTGGCGCCCATTGAGCGCAGCGTGGCCAACTCGGCGGCCCATTTTCGCCCCGGGCAATCCATGTTCGACTGGACCCGCCCCGGCGTCATGCTCTACGGCTCCTCGCCCATGCTGGGGCATCATGGGCCAGAGCTGGGGCTGAGGGCTGTCATGACCCTGGAGTCCCGCCTGATCGCCGTCCGGCAACTGGCCCCCGGTGAAGCTGTGGGATATGGCGAGGCCTGGCGTTGTGCCCGGCCCACCCTGATGGGAATGGTCTGTATCGGGTATGGTGATGGCTACCCCCGCCATGCCAGGAGCGGGACGCCGGTGGGAATTCGCGGAACACGGGCACCACTGATTGGCCGAGTCTCCATGGATATGCTGGCGGTGGATCTGACCGGGGTTGAAAATGCTGCCGTGGGTGATCCGGTGGAGCTATGGGGTCGAACCATTCCGGTTGACGAGGTGGCGGCCTGCGCGGGTACGATCAGTTATGAATTGCTCACCGGGGTGACGCACCGGGTACCCCGGGTTGAAGTGAACGACGAAGAGACAAGCGGCCTGATGACGGGAACGGTTTCGTGAATATTCTGGTGGTACATGACAACGGGGTGCTGGGGAGGTTGCTGCTGAAGCGGCTTGCGGGTACCCATCTCGAGGTGACGCCGTTGCTGATCAGCGACCTGTCGCACCTGGATCTTTCCGGAGTGGAGCAGTGGGTTCCGGATAGCACCGACGTGATCGTCAATGCCATGTGGCTGACCGACCCCGAAGCCGCCGAGGACGACCCGGAACAGGCGCGCACCAAGGCTTTTTCGCTGCCCATGGCGCTGGCCGAACATGCCGCTGCGAAGGGCATGATTCAGGTGCAGCTGTCCACCTCCTATGTGTTTGATGGCCGCAAGCAGAGTGCCTACCTGTCGTCCAACCCCGGCAACCCCATCGGCCAGCTTGGTATCTGGCAGTGGGAATGTGAGCAGGTGATGCGCACGGTGCTGCCGCGACATATCCTGCTGCGCACGGGCTGGGGCCTGCAGCGGTTTATCCGCAAGGTCTGCGAGTCGGTTGATGGGAATGGTTCCCTGAGCCTGTCCAGCCGGCATCGTGGACAGCCCGTGGCAGCCAGCGACCTGGCGCGGGTACTCAGCGCCATTCTCATGCAGCTGGACTGCGGCGCGGAAGTCTGGGGAACCTATCAGTATGCCGGTGCCGAGGAAATCAGCCAGTACGAGCTGGGGCTGGCAATTGCGGACATGCCGGAGGTGGACGGCGAGGGCGATGAGAGGGCGGTCCACGTGGTGGACAAGCAACCAGTCTGGAGTGCCGTCGAACCGGACAACGCCACTCTGGGCTGTGCCAAGATACGTAACACCTTCGGTGTCAAGCAGATGCCCTGGCGCACCGCTCTCCGTGAGGAGCTGGCTCTGTCAGGCCTGGGGGTTGCCCAGGGCCATGATCTGAAGGGCCTCAATGTTCACTAGCTCGATGTCACGGCCGCGGGCGCGGATCAGGCCCTGATTCTGGAACCGGGTGAATACCCGGCTGACCGTTTCCACCGCCAGGCCCAGGAAGTTGGCAATATCATTTCGGGCCATGGGCAGGCTGAAGTGGGTCGATGACAGCTTGCGACGGTGAAAACGGCTCGACAGAGACAACAATAAAGCCGCAATACGCTCTTCCGCCGTGTTCTTGCTCAACAGTACCGACAGCTGGTGACTGTTGCGGATTTCCTGGCTCATCAAGTGGAATATGTGATGCTGTAGATCCGGCATGACGTGGGCCAGGTTCTCCAGCTGATCCACCGGTATTTCGCACACACTGGTGCGCTCCAGTGCCTTCGCTGTGGAAGCATGGGTGTCATCACTCATGCTGTCCAGCCCCACCAGGTCGCCGGGCATGAAGAAGCCGGTAATCTGTTCCTCGCCGGATTCGGTAATCACCGAGGTCTTGATAGCACCACTCTTGACGGCAAAGCAGGAGCGGAAGGGCGCGCTCTGGGTGAACATCTGCTCGCCCCGGTTGAGAATCCGGTCGCGGTTAACCACGTCGTCCAGCTTTTTCATGTCACTGTTGTCCAGCGCCAGCGGCAGGCACAGATTGCTCAGGCTGCAGTACTGACAGGAGGTCTTGGCACCACTATTGGGCATCTGGCGGACATTGATGGACTGATTCATGATGCATCCTGCTGGACAATGGAAAGGTACTGTTGGCCTGAAAGCGCCGTAAGCTTTAACAAGCCGGCGCCTGAACAGGCATCTGCGAACAGCCAACGAGTAATTTGACTCACATCAAAATACACATTAAACCGTGGGAGCGGATTTGCCAATGGGCAGGCACCCGTATCGCCCCGGAAATAAACCCGGGGCCGGCCAGCTCAGTGTACCCTGCTGAACACCAGTGAGGCATTGGTGCCCCCAAAACCAAAGCTGTTGGACATTACGGTGTTGAGGCTCTGTTCACGGGCATCCGGCCCTATTACGGGCATGCCGGCGATTTCCTCGTCCGGGTTCTCCAGATTGGCGGTGCCGGCGATAAAGCCGTTCTGCATCATCAACAGGGCGTATATGGCCTCCTGCGCGCCGGTAGCACCCAGGGAATGGCCAGTCAGTGACTTGGTTGACGAGATGGCCGGAACCTTCTCACCGAATACATTGCGCACCGCTTTCATCTCGGCCACGTCGCCCACTGGTGTGCTGGTGCCATGGGCGTTGATATAGTCGATATCGCCGTCCACGGTGGCCATGGCCTGCTGCATGCAGCGGGCCGCGCCCTCGCCGGAGGGAGCAACCATGTCGTAGCCGTCGGAAGTGGCACCATAGCCGGTAAGCTCGGCAATGATGGTGGCACCGCGCTTGCGGGCGTGCTCCAGCTCCTCCAGCACCAGCATGCCGCCGCCGCCGGCAATCACGAAGCCGTCACGACCCGTGTCAAAGGGGCGGGAGGCTGCTTCCGGCGTGTCGTTGTACTTGAAGGACAGGGCACCCATGGCGTCGAACAGCATGGTCAGGCTCCAGTCCTCTTCCTCGCCGCCGCCGGCAAAGACAATGTCCTGCTTGCCGTTCTGGATCTGCTCCATGGCGTGGCCAATACAGTGAGCACTGGTGGCGCAGGCGGAGGACATGGAGTAGTTGACCCCCCGAATCCTGTAGGCAGTGGCCAGGCAGGCGGATACCGTGGACGTCATGATTCGTGGCACCATGAACGCGCCGATACGTTTGACGCCTTTTTCACGCATGATATCGGTGGCTTCCACCTGACTGGAGCAGGAGGCGCCGCCGGACCCGGCAATCAGTCCGGTGCGGTCGTTGGAGACCATTTCGGGCGTCAGGCCGGACTGGGCGATCGCCTGCTCCAGGGACAGGTAGGCGTACATGGCGGATTCGCCCATGAAACGGCGCATCTTGCGGTCGATAACGGAGGTGTCGACATCCACCGCGCCGCAGATCTGGCTGCGGAAGCCCAGCTCCTTGTAGGTGTCATTGAAGCGGATGCCGGATTTGCCCTGCTTCAGGCTGGCGGTGACGTCCTCGGTGGAGTTGCCAAGGCAGGACACAATGCCCATGCCGGTTACCACTACCCGTCTCATACTGTTCTCCTTGATAGGGGGCTGACTCGGTCATTACCGGCCGGCCCTGATGCATTCCCGGCACACTGGTTGCCTCTGTTCACAAATCTGATTTGGGAGAGTTTAGGCAATTTACACGCCGATTGATATTTGACCTTCGTCAGGTTCGACCGTTCCCTGGGCGGTAGTCGGTTACCTGCGCTTTTTCCGGGCGGTTTTCTTCCCGTCCTGGCCGGCGGCTTCCTGTTCTGCGCGGAGGGCCTCCCGGGCCTGCTCAGACTCCACCATCGTGGGCGTTTCCAGGGAGATGGCGCCAAGGGTGCCGGCCCGCAGTTCGTTGAGCAGCACTTCCGACACCTTGTGGAGATCGGGCACTCCACCCCGCGCGAAGAAGCGGCGCTTTTCGGCGATGGCATCCATCAGGGCAAGACCGTCGGCAGGGATCCCGTCCAGGGCATAGCGTTCACAGACGCGCTCAGGGTAGGCCTGAAGCAGATAGTCTGCTGCGAACAGGGCCACATCCTCGTACTCGATGACCGCTGCCCGGATGGCGCCGGTCACCGCCAGGCGGTAGCCGCATTCCTCGGGCGACAGTTTCGGCCAGAGAAAGCCGGGGGTGTCGTACAACAGGATATTATCCGGCAGCTTGATGGCCTGCTGGGCACGGGTCACCGCCGGTTCGTTGCCGGTTTTCGCCACTGACCGCCCGGCCAGGGTGTTGATCAGGGTGGACTTGCCGACGTTGGGAATACCCAGAATCATGATGCGCAGCGCCCGGGTTTCGCGGATGTTGGCTGGCACCATCTGCTGGGCCAGCCCGAGTATGGCCAGGGCTTCGCTGCGCTGGTTGTGACTGAGGGTGACTGCCCGGATACCCTTTTCCTTTTCCAGCCATTGCTGCCAAAGGGCGGTGATGTCCGGATCGGCCAGGTCGCGCTTGTTGAGCACCTTGATGACAGGAGTGTCACCCCGCAGGGCCGGCACCATCGGATTTTCGCTGCTGAAAGGGATGCGCGCGTCCAGAACCTCGATAATCAGGTCCATCTGCGGCATGACCTGCTTGATCTCCTTGCGGGCCTTGTGCATGTGGCCGGGAAACCAGTTGATGGCCATTGGTGTGAGCTCCTGGAGTGGGTTGGGAGTGTGACAGTGCGCCATTATGGCGGGGAATAAAGAATTTTTCACATTCCTCTGAAATGCCTCTGTGGCGCGGCCTCAGGCCTTGTTCGGGTTCAACGTGTCGCCGATTGCGGGGGTAGGCGCGTGATTTCCACGGTTGATTTCTTTAGGGTGAGCGTGTTCCGATGCGACATCGAATCTGACAAAGAACGTTACCATGGAGATATACATGACATTTATTCGCAACTTCGCCGTAGCCCTGATTGCACTGACGTTTGCGGGTTTCGCCGCGGCACAGGGACAACAGCAGGACCAGGTTTCCCAGTTGGCCCAGATGGTTGGCCTCAACGATGATCAGCAAGCCGAGATCCGTGGCATTATCGAAGAGACCCAGGCCGAACTGCAGGAGCTTCAGGCAGAAGCGCAGCAAGTCCAGCAGAGGCTGCAGGATCAGATCGGCCCGGACTATGATGAAGGCGTCATTCGTAACGACGCGGAGCGCCTGGGTGAGCTGAACGGCGAAATGACCGCTCTGTCCACCCTGATGCAGGCGCGCATCGACAGCGTGTTCACCGAAGAGCAGCGCGAGACCCTGGAACAGCGCATGCAGCAGATGCAACAACAGCAGCAACAGATGCAGCAGCGTCAGATGCAACAGCAGCAAATGCAGTAACAGGGCCGGTCCGGGGTCAGCCCCGGAGGTCTGCAAGAAACCGCCTGTCCTGACCGGGGACAGGCGGTTTTTTTATGGCTGGTTGCCGGCCGTGTCAGCGATTTCCCCGGGGCCGAAGGGCTTCACCATCAGTATCAGCCGCGGCAGCAGTGTCAGCGCTCCCATCAGCGCCATGAACATGGCAAAGCCGGTGAACAGCCCGAAGTAGATCGTGGGCAGGAAGTTGGACAGCACCAGGATGGAGAAGCCGATGATGATGGTCAGCGTGGTGTAGGACATGGCCCGGCCGATGCTCTGGTGGCAACGGTGCATGGTGGCGATATAGTCCCGGTCCTTGTCAAACTCCTCCCGGAAACGGTGGATGTAGTGGATGGTGTCGTCCACGGCAATACCCACGGTGATGGCCGCCACGGTGATGGTCATCATGTCCAGGGGAATGCCCAGCCAGCCCATCAGCCCCAGCACCGAGCCGGCAGCCAGCAGGTTGGGTGCAAGGCCGATCAGGGCCAGCCCGAGGGAGCGGAACAGCACCATGAACATTACCGCAATGGCCAGGAAGACGATGCCCAGGGTGCGGATCTGGGAGTCAAACAGGCTTTGCAGCATGTTGTTGTACATCACCGTCATACCAGTGAACAGCAATTGTTCCTCCTTGAAGCCCAGCTCGTCGGTCAGGTGACCGCGGATTTCCTTCAGCAGGGCATCCCGTTGCAGGTCGGGCAGCGAATCGATCAGACGAACGCTGATGCGGGCCTGCTCATGCTCCTCGTTGATATAGGGCGTCAACAGGATGGGCTTCAGGTCATCGGGCAGGAACGCCGGCACAAAGGCCACCTCCATGGCGTCCAGTGGCTCTCCGCCGTTCACGTCGGCCAGCAGGCGAAGGGTGGTGGTGATGGACTGTACCTTGCCGGTTGCGGGCAGGCTGTCCAGGTAGGAGTGCACCTGCTCCAGGCGTTGCAGCTTCTGCCAGGTGAACCAGGTATCGCGCAGGTCGCCGCCCTCGCAATCGTCCACGAAGGGGTCGCAATCGCTGACGAAAGGGTCTGACTCGGTGTCATCGGGCCGCTGCAGGTCGGTGATCACAATATCCAGCGGGGTGGTGCCACCCAGCTTGCGGTCAATGACCAGCATGCCCTGGTGGATCTCGGTGTCGGATTTGAAATAGTCGATAAAGCTGTTTTCCACCGACAGACGTGACATGCCGGCCACACACAGCGCCGCCAGTACCACTGAACCAATCAGAACGGTGCCACCGAAACGTTCAGTGAAGCGGGCGAACGCGTCGGTAACCGGCAGGCGGCCGGCGTCAGGCTTGCGAGGGGCAGGTTCCGGCAGCAGGGAGACCAGTACCGGGAAGATCAGGAAGCTGATGGCAAAGGCCAGGGCCAGCCCCAGGGTCATCATCCAGCCAAAGTCGATCACCGGGCGGATGCCACTGAACGTGAGGGAACCGAAGGCCACCATGGTGGTCAGGGCCATAAAGAAGCAGGGTTTGACCATGGCCGCCAGGGTGTCCCGCAGGTGCTGCTTCGGATCATGGTCCGGGAAATCCTGCTGATACTCCCGGTAGCGCACGATCAGGTGGATGGTCAGCGACAGGGTCATGATCAGCAGCAGAGACACGAAGTTGGAGGAAATCACCGTGACCGGCCACTGCATCCAGCCCAGATAGCCGGCCACCAGCCACACCGTAAAGCCACAGCACAGGATGGGCACCACCACCCACTGCCAGCGCCGGAAGATCACGATCAGAGTCAGCAGCAGGAAGATCAGCACCCCGATACCGAAGGTGGACAGATCATTCTGGATAAAGCGGATCATGTCAGAGGCAATCATGGGCACACCGCCCAGGTGAATCTCCGCCCGGTCGCGATACTGATCGAGGATGCCGCGGACATCGGCGATGGTGTGCGCGCGTTCGGTTTCCAGTCGTTCCAGCAGGGTGGTGAACTCGGCGGAGACCTGCTCCAGCTCTGCCGCCTGCTCGTTGTTCAGCTCGCCGGCACGTTCCTGTTCCCGCAACTCGTTGCGGCGGAACAGCAGGTCAAAGTACTCCTGTGGCGTCGGCAGGTTGACCTGTATGGCGGTGGTGCCGGCATCCTCGCTGATCAGCATGTTGGGGTAGAGCGGGTTGGACAGCAGGGATTTCCGCGCACGCTCCAGGGGAACGTCATTGTCGTCCAGGGTCAGGATTTCCGACTCCACAGTGTCCAGGGTCAGGTCCGGGCTGTGTAGCAGGGGCACATTGAGAATGCTGTTGGTGGAGCCCACCGGCTCCAGACCCGCCAGGTCATCACGCAGGCCGCGGAGGGTGTCGATGGCGCCCCGGGTGAACAGGTCACCATCGGGTGAGTAGGTGACCACCAGAAAGTCGTCGGAGGCCCCGAAGCGCTGGTTGACGGTACGGTAGTCCTCCAGGGAGCTGTCGTTCTCCAGTACCAGGGATTCGGCGGAGGCGTCCAGGCGGAGCTGGTTCAGCTTCAGGCTGGCGATAATCAGCACGATGGCAAACAGCGCCAGCATGAGCCACGGGCGGGTCAGGACGAGCTGGTGATACAGCCGATACAGGGAACGCATGGAAAGGGCAGTCTCCGTTGCAGTAAGAATCCGGGAAGTCTGCCACAGTGGTGCGGAAATTGTGAAAAATAGCGTTAAATAACCGTATCGTCCGGGCTATTCACCCTTGCGCCCGGTGGTGAATCGGGTCAGCGCACACTGACTTGCCGGGAAACCTCCTCCAGCGAATCGATCAGCTGCTTCAGGCGCTGGCTCATTTCGGCACTGGCGGCCAGCTCCCGCACCATGCTCTCGGTGGTCTCGCGAATGCCCCGGACATCGGCCAGTACCGCATCGGTGCCGGCGGTCTGCTCGGCGGACACGCTGGCGATTTCCTCATTGGTATGATCGATGCGGCTGACCATGCCCTTGATATCCTCCAGCGCCTGCTGTCCTTCCATGGCCTCGCTGACACAGCGGGTGGCGTCCTCCGAGCTGGTGGTCATCTGGTCCACGGCGCTGGCCATGGCGTCCAGCAAACGGTCGATGGTGCCCTGGATCTGGTCGGTGGAGTCCTGTACCCGCTGGGCCAGTTTGCGCACCTCATCGGCAACCACGGCGAAGCCACGGCCTTGCTCACCGGCGCGGGCGGCTTCGATGGCGGCGTTCAGGGCCAGCAGATTGGTCTGTTCGGCGATACCCTTGATCTCGGATACTGCCTGACGGATTTCCTGACTGTTGTTGGACAACGCCTGCACCGAGCCGGCGGAACTCTCTATGGCGCCGGACAGGGTTTTTATGGACTCCGCGCTGCGCGCCACCCGGGTACTGCCGTCAACAGCGGCACGGTTGGCCTCATGGGACAGGGTATTGGCGATGCCAGCCTGCTCGGCAATACCAGAGAAGCTTTGCAACATGGCTTCCACCACCTGGGCCGAGCGCTCGGCCCCTTGCTGCTGTCGTGTCAGCCCGTCGCGACGGCGTTCTGCTGTGGTGGTCAGTTCCTGTACTTCATCGCGCAGGCGGCTGATGGCTACCAGCATGCCGCTGACCACGTCCCCGGTGCGTTGTTGCATGGCATTGAAGGCTTCCGCCATTTCGCCGATTTCGTCGGTGGAGTCCACCAGCGCCCTCTCGCTGAGATTGCCTGACGTCTGAACCGACACCATGGTCTTTTTCAACCGGTTGATGTGTCGCTCGATAAAGGAAATCAGCAGTTGCGAGCCCGCCATCTCCAGCAACATCAACAGTGCCACGATGCCGGCATAACCGGGCGCGGTTTCATCGAAAACGTCCATGAACGAACGGCCCGTCACGGTGGCGGTATTGTGCATGGCATAGAACACCAGCAGGCACATGACCACAAAGACCACAATGTTCAGCAACCAGAACTTGTACTTGAGACGGGCGTTTTTCAGG
Source organism: Marinobacter zhanjiangensis (assembly GCF_014651935.1). Classification (GTDB taxonomy): domain Bacteria; phylum Pseudomonadota; class Gammaproteobacteria; order Pseudomonadales; family Oleiphilaceae; genus Marinobacter; species Marinobacter zhanjiangensis. Next base: position 113,646 of record NZ_BMXV01000003.1, read on the forward strand.
AGATTCAGCATGTGCGACCTGTTGTTGTGTGTGATCACCACCGGGCGGAGCGCGGGCACGGATGGTAGCGGGTCAGCCAGTAAACATAGCACCTGGCGGTCATATCCTGCTTGCTTCGGGCCGGTTCGGGGCAAGGTTTCACAATGTCTTACATCAGGGGGTATCGGCCGCAGGTGGGATAATTTTAGGGCAGCCTGGAAAGATGTTGGCAACAGGGCAGCGGGCAGGTGCCCGCTGCCGGAAGAGGGGGGGGTCAGTCTACCTGGCGTACCGGAATGGCACTGGTGTCCCGGGGTACAGCGGGCACCGCCAGCCCCAGGTTGTTCTTCTCGAACACACGGTCAGCGCGGTAGCTGGAGCGCACCATGGGGCCGGAGGGGACTTCCATGAAGCCCTTTTTCAGGCCGATATCCCGGTAGCGGTTGAATTCCTCCGGGGTGACGTAGCGCTCCACCGGCAGGTGATTCGGTGTGGGGCGCAGGTACTGACCCAGGGTGAGGATATCCACCCCCACGGCAAGCAGGTCGTCCATGGTTTCCAGGACTTCCTCCTCGGTTTCGCCCAGGCCCAGCATCAGGCTGGTCTTGGTCAGCACATCCGGGCGGTGCTGCTTGGCGTGTTGCAGGACGTTGAGGGTCTTGTCGTAACCGGCACGGGGATCGCGTACGCGACCGGTCAGGCGTCGCACGGTTTCCACATTCTGGGCGAACACGTCGAGCCCGGAGTCCACCACCTTCTCGACGTGGGGCATGACCGCATCGAAATCCGGTGTCAGGGCCTCAACCGCAACCTCCGGAGTGCGCTGTTTGATGGCGGCGACGCAGGCGGCGTAATGGGCGGCACCGCCGTCATCCAGGTCATCCCGGTCGACGGATGTCAGCACGATGTAGCGCAGGCCCATGAGCTCCACGGATTTGGCGGTGTTCTCCGGCTCCTCGTGGTCCAGCCAGCCTTTCGGGTTGCCAGTGTCGACCGCGCAGAACTTGCAGGCCCGGGTACAGACGGAGCCCATCACCATGATGGTGGCGGTACCGTTGTTCCAGCATTCACCGATATTGGGGCAATGGGATTCCTGGCACACGGTGCTGAGGCGATGTTCACTGACATTGCGCTTCACCGCTTCAAAGCGTTCGCCACCGGGCATTTTGGCCCGCAGCCATTTTGGCTTGCGCTGCACGGTTGAATCCGCACTGGCGGACTTCTTGACGCCGTCCTTGATGGCGGAGAATCCATGTTCGTTGCGGAACTTGGACCCGCTGACTACGCGGGTTTTGGCGCTGTCGCTCATGGCAAGCGGGGTCTCTTTGAGGTAGGTGTATCAGACTCTGTCTCAAGGTTAAGGCCATGGACTTGCGGATACAAGCGGCATAGGGGAAATCCCGGTGCCACCATGGTCGTATCCGGTCAGCCCGGTGTGGCATGCCGCAGACCGGTGAGTTCCTGCTGGCTTTGCAGCCAGCGGTCAAGGGTTTCGACATCCCGCCGGGTAGCGTAGAGCCCTTGCTTGGTGCGGCGCCAGAGAATGTCCTCGGCGGTTACCGCCCATTCGTGGCGGACCAGATACTGAACTTCCCGCTGGTAGAGGGTGCCCAGAAAGTGCTGGCCCAGGTCGTCCAGGCTTTCACTGGCTCCCAGCAGGCGGTAACTGTCGGTTCCATAACAGCGCACCAGGCGCGAGACCAGCAGCTCCGGCAGCCACGGATAACGTTTTTGCAGGGCCGCCTGGAGCTGGGGGTGGTCGTCGAAGTCACCACCGGGAAGCACAGCGGTGCGTGTCCAGTGGCCACCAGCGCTGGGAAAGAACTGGCATAACCGGTCCGTGGCGGCCTCGCTCAGCTTGCGGAAAGTGGTGAGTTTGCCGCCGAATACGGACAGCAGCGGTGTTTTTCCATCCGGGGCGTCCACTTCGAAGGAATAGTCCCGGGAGGCCTTCTGTGCGCTGCCTTCCTCGTCGTCCATCAATGGCCGCACGCCGGAGTAGGACCAGACCACATCCTCTGGCGTGAGCTGGTGCCGGAAATAGTGATTGACGATGGCCATCAGGTAATCGGTTTCCTCGTCGGAAATGGTCGCTTCCGCCGGGTTGCCCTCATAGTCGACATCGGTGGTGCCCACCAGGGAGAAGTGATCCTCGTACGGGATCACGAAGACAATGCGCTCGTCCTCGTTCTGCAGGATATAGGCCTCGCTGTCCCGATTGAGCCGGGGCACCACGATATGGCTGCCCTTGACCATGCGGATCATGCGGGGGGGCTGCTGGTCCATGGTGGAGCCGAACAGGCTGCTGACCCAGGGGCCGGCAGCATTGACCAGTGCCCGGGTATGAACCACGCGGGAGTCCCCGGTGCAGGTATCCTGCAGGGTGACCTGCCAGGTGTCGCTGCCCCGCTCTGCCCGCACGCAACGGGTGCGGGTCAGTATGGTTGCCCCCAGATCCTCCGCCTTACGGGCGGTCAGCACCACCAGGCGGGCGTCGTCCACCCAGCCGTCGGAATATTCGAAACCGCGGGTAATTCCCGGCTTCAGGGGATCGTCAGAGGTAAAGGTGACCGAGCGGGAGCCGGGCAGGCGCTCCCGTTTGGCCAGATGGTCGTACAGGAACAGGCCCGCGCGAATCATCCACGCCGGGCGCAGATGCGGCTGGTGTGGCAGCCGGAAACGCAGTGGCCACATGATATGGGGTGCATTGGCGAGCAGGGCTTCCCGTTCCGCCAGGGCCTGGCGCACCAGCCGGAATTCGTAATGTTCCAGGTATCGGAGGCCACCGTGGATCAGCTTGCTGCTGCGGCTGGAGGTGGCGGACGCCAGGTCGTTCATTTCGCACAGCAGTACTTTCAGGCCCCGGCCCGCGGCGTCCATGGCAATGCCGGTGCCGTTGACGCCACCACCGACCACAATAACGTCGTAGGTCCCCGCTTCTCCGGTCATCTGTTCGAGCTCCCGCTGGCTGATCCGTTGTCATGGTACCAGTATGGGAAAGGCCGATGTCTTCGTAAAGGAAAACAGGGAAAACAAACGAAAATTATTCGGTGCTCTCCACCACGTGCAGTGCAACCTCATGTTCCGCCAGCAAATGACAGATTTCCTCGGGCGGGGTCTGGTCGGTGAAGACGTGGTTCGCCTGGCTGATGCTGCCCAGCCGGACCATGGCGTTGCGACCAAACTTGGTGTGGTCCGCCGCCAGCAGCACCTGGTTCGAGTTGCCGATAATCGCCTGGGCCACACGCACCTCCCGATAGTCAAAGTCCAGCAGCGAGCCGTCGCCATGGATACCGCTGATACCGATGATGCCGAAATCCATACGAAACTGGTTGATAAAATCCCGGGTGGCCTCGCCGACGATGCCGCCATCGCGGTTTCGCACCTCGCCACCGGCAATGATGATGGTGAAATCCTCCCGGGCAGAGAGAATCGAGGCCACATGAAGGTTGTTGGTGACCACCTTGAGGTTGTTCCTGACCAGCAGCGCCCGGGCGATGGTTTCCGTGGTGGTGCCGATGTTGATGAACAGTGACGCATTGTCAGGGATCATTGCCACCAGGGCGGCGGCAATGCGTTCCTTGGCCTCCAGTTCCATGATCTTGCGGGCCTGGTAGGCGGTGTTGACGGTGCTGGAGTCGATACCTGCGCCACCGTGGTGGCGGCGTACCCGGTTTTGGCCGGCCAGTTCGTTCAGGTCGCGACGGATGGTCTGGGGGGTCACCCGGAAGTGATCCACCAGCTGCTCCGTGGTCGCGAACCCCTGTTGGCGGATCAGCTCCAGAATCTGGTCCTGCCGGTGATGCTGTGGCATGTGGGCTCCCGAAGTTCGTCATCGAAAATTCATGAAACGCCGGGAGTATAGCGCAATAGCGACGAGGAGTCGGTAATTCAGGGTGTTAACCGGAGCCCGGTCAGCCGCATCTGTGATTTTCGTTAACAAATCGCCAAAGTCGCGCTGATTGTTTGCGAACATCCGAACCCTGTACTAGAACCTTTTAAGTGTTAAAAAAAAAACCGGCTTTGCGTGATTCCTTTGCTGAAGCCGAGCCAGAACCCAGAATAAGGGACAGCGGGCGGAGGGTGGTCCGCCCCGCATAAGAACAACAAGGAAACCGGATGTCGCTGCAACTGGAGAACATCTCCCGTGCCGTAGATGGCGTGGACTATATCCGTGATGCGAACCTGACCTTCGAGGCCGGCTCGTTCAACGTGCTGCTGGGGCGGACCCTGGCGGGCAAGACCTCTCTCATGCGCCTGATGGCCGGGCTCGACCGGCCCGACACAGGCCGCATCCTCTACAATGGAAAAGACGTCACGGGGCAGAGCGTACAGAAGCGCAATGTCTCGATGATCTACCAGCAGTTCATTAATTACCCCAACCTGTCGGTGTACGAGAACATCGCGTCACCCCTGCGGCTTGCCCGCATGGACAAAGCCGAGATCGACCGGCGGGTGCGGGAAACCGCCGCCATGCTGCGTATCGACAATCTGCTGGCCCGGTACCCGTTGGAGCTATCCGGCGGCCAGCAGCAACGCACGGCCATGGCCCGCGCCCTGGTCAAGGACGCCACGCTGATCCTGTTCGATGAACCACTGGTGAACCTGGACTACAAGCTGCGGGAGGAACTTCGCTCGGAACTCAGGCAGCTGTTCCGGGAACGTCAGTGCATTGCCGTGTACGCCACCACCGAAGCCAACGAAGCCCTGGCCCTTGGCGGCACGACGACACTGCTCCATGAGGGCCAGGTGATCCAGAACGGCCCGGTGGCGGAGGTATACCGGCGCCCGGTGAATACCCTGGCGGCGGAACTGTTCAGTGAACCGCCCATGAACCTGATGCCGGGCCGGGTCAGCCAGCGAACCGTCAGTTTCGATGAAGGCATTGGTCACAGCCTGACCCGTGAACTGGAAAGCCTGCCCGAAGGGGACTATCTGTTCGGGGTTCGCCCCAGCCATGTGGGTCTGGCCCCGGCCAGTGACGATGACCTGGTCATGGAGATGGACGTTGAACTGGGGGAAATCAGCGGCTCGGAAACCTTCCTGCATGTTCGTAACCGGTCCCTGGAGATGGTATTGCAGGAGCTGGGCGTCCATTCCCACCATCCGGGCGACAGCGTCCAGGTCTACCTGCCCATGAACCGGCTGTTTGTTTTCGATCAGCAGCGCGCTCTGGTCCACACCCCGGCGGATACGGGAGGTGCGCATGGCTGAAATCTCCCTGACCGCCATGGCCCACAGTTACGAGCGGCATCCCTCCGGGCCTGAGGACTATGCTATACGGCAGCTGGACCATGTCTGGCACAAGGGCGGCGCTTATGCACTGTTGGGCCCCTCAGGCTGCGGCAAAAGCACCATGCTCAATATTATCTCCGGGTTGCTCGCACCCTCCGAGGGTGAGGTGCGTTTTGACGGCAAACGAGTCAATGAACTCTCACCCCGGGACCGCAATATCGCCCAGGTGTTCCAGTTCCCGGTGGTGTACGACTCCATGACGGTGTTCGACAACCTGGCGTTTCCGCTACGTAACAGCAAGGTGCCAAAGGACCGCATTCGCGAGCGAGTGGAGGAAATCGCCGGTGTTCTGGAGCTTGAGAGCCTGCTCAAACGCAAGGCCCGCAACCTGACGGCGGACGAGAAACAGAAGGTGTCCATGGGGCGGGGCCTGGTACGGGAAGACGTGACCGCCATCCTGTTCGACGAACCGCTGACGGTCATCGACCCGCAACTGAAATGGAAGCTGCGCCGCAAGCTGAAGCAGATCCATGAACAGTTCGATATCACCATGATCTACGTCACCCATGATCAGCTGGAGGCGTCCACCTTCGCCGACAAGATCGCGGTGATGTACGAGGGGCGTATCGTTCAGTTCGGAACGCCTACGGAGCTGTTCGAGAACCCGAACCACACGTTTGTCGGCTTCTTTATCGGCAGCCCGGGCATGAACCTGCTGCCGGTAACCCGCTCTGGGGATGGCGTGTGCTTCGGAGGCCTCGACATTCCGCTCTCCGATGATTTGCGCCAACGGCTGGCTGATCTGCAGACGGATAACCTCAAGCTGGGTATCCGGCCGGAATTCGTGGAGGCGTCGGAACCGGGGGAGGGCACCCATCTGGCCGCGGTTGAGGATGTGGAAGACCTGGGTACCTACCAGATCGTGACCGCCCGGCTGGAAGGTCAGCTGCTGAAAATCCGCGTGTCCGAAGACGCCCGTGTGGACCGGGGCCAGACCCTGCACCTGCATTTTCCAACCCGGTGGCTGAAGCTGTACGCCGATGAGTACCTGGTGGAGGCGACTTCATGAGCAAGGTTCCCGACAATCGCGCCTGGTGGCTGGTGCTTCCGGTACTGCTGCTGGTGGCATTCTCCGCCCTGGTGCCGCTGATGACGGTGGTGAACTACTCGGTACAGGACATTTTCGGTCCCGGCAACGCCTACTACGTGGGCACAGAGTGGTTCCGGGACGTGCTGCGGGACCAGCGGCTACAGGAGTCGCTGCTGCGACAGTTCGGTTTTTCGGCGGCAGTACTGGCCATCGAGATACCCCTGGGTATCGCCGTCGCGCTGATGATGCCGAAAGGCGGTATCCGGGCATCGCTATGCCTGATTCTGCTGGCCATCCCGCTGCTGATTCCCTGGAACGTGGTGGGCACCATCTGGCAGATCTTCGCCCGTGGTGACATCGGCCTGTTTGGCTGGGGGCTCAACGAGCTGGGGTTCAGCTACAACTATACCGGTGATCCGGTGGCAGCCTGGTTTACCGTCCTGCTGATGGATGTGTGGCACTGGACGCCCCTGGTGGCGCTGCTGTGCTATTCGGGCCTGCGGGCCATCCCGGAGGCCTTCTACCAGGCGGCGGAGATCGACCGGGCCTCCCGCTGGGCGGTGTTCCGCTACATCCAGCTGCCGCGGCTGCGTAATGTGCTGGTGATCGCGGTGCTGCTGCGGTTCATGGACAGCTTCATGATCTATACCGAGCCGTTTGTGCTTACCGGCGGTGGCCCGGGCAGCTCCACCACTTTCCTCAGCCAGACCCTGACCACCATGGCGGTGGGGCAGTTCGACCTGGGCCGGGCGGCGGCTTTCTCGCTGGTGTACTTCCTGATTGTGCTGCTGGTGTCGTGGCTGTTCTTTACCGCGATCACCCATATGGACAAGGAGCGCTAGGATATGTCGATTCAGGAAAAGTCGCGCTCCAGAGGCCTGGGAATTACCCTGTTCATCGTCCTGCTGATGACGCCGATCTACTGGTTGCTGAACATGTCGTTCAAGACCAATCAGGAAATTCTCAGCGGGCTCACCCTGTGGCCCAACGACTTCACCCTGGATAACTACCGGGTGATCTTCACCGACCCCAGCTGGTACTCCGGCTATATCAATTCCATGATCTACGTGGTGATGAACATGGCCATCACCCTGGTGGTGGCCCTGCCGGCGGCCTATGCCTTCAGTCGCTACCGGTTCATCGGCGACAAACACCTGTTCTTCTGGCTGCTGAGCAACCGCATGGCCCCGCCGGCGGTGTTCCTGCTGCCGTTCTTCCAGCTGTATTCGTCCATCGGACTGTTCGACACCCATATTGCGGTGGCCCTGGCCCACTGCCTGTTCAATGTGCCCCTGGCGGTGTGGATCCTGGAGGGGTTCATGTCGGGTGTGCCACGGGAATACGACGAGATGGCCTATATTGACGGCCACTCCTTTCCCCGTTTCTTCGTGAAGGTCTTCATGCCCATGATCAGCTCTGGCATCGGCGTGACGGCCTTCTTTATCTTCATGTTCTCGTGGGTCGAGCTGCTGCTGGCGAGAACGCTGACGTCCGTGGATGCCCAGCCCATCGCCGCCATCATGACCCGCACCATGGGTGCCAGCGGTATTGACTGGGGTGTGCTGGCGGCAGCCGGGGTGCTCACCATCCTGCCCGGCGTGCTGGTGGTGTGGTTTGTGCGCAATCACGTGGCCCGGGGCTTCGCCCTGGGGAGGGTGTAGTCATGCTGGACTGGATGAACTGGACCCAACCCGTTGCCATCTTCTTCGCTGTGATCGCCGCCATCCTGGCGGGAATGACGGTGTTCGAGATCGTGTCCCCCTGCGTCGAGCGCAAGGGTTTCCTGCCCATTGCCACCACCCGTGGCGACCGGTTGTTTATCGGGCTGCTGTCCGCCGCCTATATTCACCTGGTCTTCCTGGGTGTCAGTGAGGTGTCGCTGTGGATCGCCCTGGCGGTCTCGGTTGTGTGGGGACTGGTTCTGCTGAGGTGGGGTTGATGTTTGGGGATGTTTACCGGAAAAACCATCGAACAGGGAGGGTCTGCCTATCGTGACAATCGCACTACCCGGGATGGGGCGGTGAGGTCGCTGTCCACCGATACCAGCCCGAGACGGCGGCGCGGCCCCGGCCGCGCCATGAGCAACAAGCGCAGTCAGTGTGCAGTTGCTGACTCGACGCCTACACGAACAACAAACGAGGTTGGATATGTTCAATAACAACAAACAGCCAAGGACCTTGCTGCTGGGAACCGCTCTGGCGGTTCTCACCGCAGGGCCGGTCAGCCTGGCCCATGCAAACCAGTACGAGGACGCGGCCCGCAAGTGGGCCAAGGAATTCTCCACATCCACGCTTGACGAGGAGCAACGGCTCGAGGAGCTGTTGTGGTTCGCCAGGGCGGCGGAACCCTACCGGGGCATGGACATCAACGTGGTGTCGGAAACCATCGCTACCCACGAATACGAAGCCAACACCCTGGCGAAGGCCTTCGAGGAGATAACGGGAATAAACCTGACCCATAACCTGATCCAGGAAGGCGACGTGATCGAGAAGCTGCAGACCCAGATGCAGTCAGGTCGAAACATCTACGATGCCTACATCAACGATTCGGACCTGATCGGTACCCACTGGCGCTACGGCAAGGTGGTGCCCGTGTCCGACATGATGGAGAACGAGGCCAAGGACCTTACCCTGCCCACCCTGGACCTGGATGACTTCATCGGCCTGGATTTCACCACCGCGCCGGATGGCAAGCTCTACCAGTTGCCGACCCAGCAGTTCGCCAACCTGTACTGGTTCCGGGCCGACTGGTTCGAGCGGGAGGATCTTAAAGAGCAGTTCGAGGAAATCTACGGCTATGAGCTGGGGGTGCCGGTGAACTGGTCCGCCTATGAGGACATCGCCGAATTCTTCACCGAACACGTCAAGGAAATCGACGGCGAGCGGGTATACGGCCATATGGATTACGGCAAGAAGGACCCGTCGCTGGGCTGGCGCTTTACCGATGCCTGGTTCTCCATGGCCGGTGCCGGTGACAAGGGGCTGCCCAACGGCCTGCCGGTGGATGAGTGGGGTATCCGCGTGGATGAGTGTCATCCGGTGGGCTCCAGCGTCACCCGCGGCGGTGCTGTCAACGGCCCGGCGGCGGTCTACGCCACCACCAAGTACCTGGACTGGATGAAGCAGTACGCGCCGCCGGAAGCTCAGGGAATGACCTTCTCCGAGGCAGGTCCGGTGCCGGCCCAGGGCAATATTGCACAGCAGATCTTCTGGTACACCGCCTTTACCGCCAGCATGATCGAAGAGGGTCTGCCGGTAGTAAACGAGGATGGCACCCCGAAATGGCGCATGGCGCCGTCGCCCCATGGTCCTTATTGGGAAGAGGGCATGAAGCTGGGCTATCAGGATGTGGGGTCCTGGACCTTCTTTGACTCCACCCCGGAAAAGCGCCGCCTGGCGGCCTGGCTGTATGCCCAGTTCACCGTGGCCAAGACCGTTTCCCTGGAGAAGACCCTTGCTGGCCTGACGCCGATCCGCGAGTCTGATATCAACTCCGATGCCATGACCGAAGCAGCCCCGCGTCTGGGTGGCCTGGTGGAATTCTACCGCAGCCCGGCCCGGGTCCAGTGGAGCCCCACCGGCACCAACGTACCGGACTATCCGAAACTGGCCCAGCTGTGGTGGCAGTATATCTCCCAGGCTGCCAGCGGTGAGGCCAGCCCCCAGGAGGCTCTGGATGGTCTGGCGGAAGCCCAGGACAGCATCATGATGCGCCTGGAGCGAGCCAAGGTGATGGAAACCTGCGGCCCCAGGCTGAACGAACCACGGGAAGCCCAGTACTGGCTGGACCAGCCCGGCGCACCCAAGCCGAAGCTGGATAACGAAAAGCCCCAGGGTGAAACCGTGCCCTACGAGGAACTGCTCAAGACCTGGGAAGAGGAAAGGGAAAGCTGAGACTTTCCCCAGAAATAAAAAAAGAGGGGGAGGCTGTGTGCCTCCCCCTCTTTTTTGTCAGATTTACCGATCAGCTGGCGGCTTTCAGCGCCTGGTCAATATCCGCAATAATATCATCCACATGCTCGATGCCGATGGACAGCCGCACCAGGTCCTCGCTGACACCGGCACTGCGCAGTTCGTCTGCGTTCAGCTGGCGGTGTGTGGTGGTGGCCGGGTGGCAGGCAAGGGACTTGGCGTCGCCAATGTTCACCAGACGGTAGATCAGCTGCAGGGCATCGATAAACTTCGCCCCCGCCTCGAGACCGCCCTTGATACCAAAGCTCAGGATGCCGGAAGCCTTGCCGCCGCAGATCTTTTCGCAGGTGGCCTTGTAGGGGCTGCCGGGCAGCGCGGCGTAGTTCACCCATTCCACCAGGGGATGATCCTGCAGGTATTGGGCGACCTTCTCGGCATTCTCGCAGTGGCGCTCCATGCGCAGAGCCAGGGTTTCCAGCCCCTGCATGATCAGGAATGAGTTGAAGGGCGACAGTGCGCTACCGGTGTTGCGCAGGGGCACCACCCGACAGCGGCCGATAAAGGCGGCCGCACCCAGGGCCTCAGTGTAGACCACGCCGTGGTAGGACGGGTCCGGCTCGTTGAGCATGGGGAACTTGTCGGCGCTGGCCTTCCAGTTGAACTTGCCGGAATCCACGACCACGCCGGCGACGGTGGTGCCGTGGCCGCCGATGTACTTGGTCAGGGAGTGCACCACGATATCCGCGCCGTGCTCGATTGGACGGCACAGGAAGGGCGTGGCCACAGTGTTGTCCACAATCAGCGGAATGCCATGGTCGTGGGCAATCTTCGCCCAGGTCTCGATATCCACCACATTGCCCGCCGGGTTGCCGATGGACTCGCAGAACAGCGCGCGGGTGTTCTCGTCAATGGCGGCCACCACATTGTCGTAGTCGTCGTGGGCTACCATGCGGCAGTCGATACCCTGGTTGGGCAGGGAGTGGGCGAACAGGTTGTAGGTGCCACCATACAGTTGGCTGGTGCTGACGATGTTGTTGCCCACCTTGCAGATGGTCTGCAGGGCGTAGGTAATGGCCGCCATACCCGAGGCCACCGCCAGTGCGCCGACGCCGCCCTCCAGCTGCGCCATGCGCTCTTCCAGCACCCCGTTGGTGGGGTTCATGATGCGGGTATAGATGTTGCCCTGCACCTTCAGGTCAAACAGGTCGGCACCATGCTGGGTGTCGTCGAAGGTGTAGGAGGTGGTCTGGTAGATCGGCGTGGTGGCTGCATGGGTGGTGGGGTCGCCGCTGAATCCGGCGTGCAGCGCAATAGTTTCTGGTTTCATTGCTGGCATTCCTTTTTCTTTTTGGAGGGTTGAGGGCAAATATTATGGCACATGCCGCCAACCGCCATTACCGGTTTATGGCTTGGGTCGGTGCATCTGGAACTTCTGGGCGGCTCCCACCGTGAAGTAATCTGCGGACCCACCACCACGAAGCACTGGCTCCGCCGCAGCGGTATCGTAAATGCCGTCACGGATCAGGTGCCGGGCGATGTGAACGCCAACCACCTCACCGAACACCATCCAGGTGTCTACCTTCTGCCCGTCGGCTCCGGCAAGCTGAAGCACCTGGGAGACACGGCATTCCAGCGCCACCGGGCTCTCCGCCACATGGGGAGCGGAGACAACACGGGATGGCTTCGGTGTCAGGCCCGACAGGGTGAATTCGTCCACCTCCGGTCCGACCGGGGCACAGCTTTCGTTCATGGCTTCACTCAGGGAGCGCGTTACCAGGTTCCAGCAGAACTCCCCGGTCTCCTCGGCATTTCGCACCGAGTCCTTGTAGCCGATACTGGCAAAGCCGACGATTGGCGGGACATAGTTGAAAGCGTTGAAGAAACTGTAGGGGGCAAGGTTCAGGGTGTGGTTACGGTCCCGGGAGGAGATCCACCCGATCGGACGTGGGGCCACCAGGGCGTTGAACGGGTCGTGGGCCAGACCGTGGCCGTTGGCAGGTTCATAAAAGTGAATGTCTTCGTTCATACAGCGTACCTGAAAATGGGTGGGGACCGGGATATATGATGATCCGGTAACTTCTGGTCAGATATAGCCAAGAAGACCCATGACACCGAAGATGATCAGGTAACCGGCAACGATGTAGTTCAGCAGGCGTGGAAACACCAGGATGCCAATGCCCGCTGCGATACTGATGAGGGGAACGATTTCAAGGTGAAGGGTCATAACCGTTGTGTCCTGTGGTGGTTGGTCGGTTGGTGTACCGGAACAGGCGTGTGCATGAACGACCAGGTCAAAAGAGCGCCCGAAAACAATACGGTTACAGCCTAGCAAAACAATTGGCTGTCGACAGTCCGGAAAGGAAAAAGGCGTTTCCTGGTAACGACACGTGGCGGGGCGCCCGTCACTGTCAGTCTTTTGCTCCCGGCGTTCAGGGGTAATCGCTGCTGTGAAAAAGACGGTAGCTCCGGATCGAAGATGTGTCTTACCCCTGAGCGCCACTACCTTTGGCATCAGGGTCCGGAAACAGGGTGTCGTAGCACCAGGTGAATACGAAGGCGTAGATCAGATAGAAGACCACGAAGGCAATGTCCACGATGAGTGCTTCCAGCAGACCGATACCCATCCACCAGGCGATGATCGGCAGGAACGCCAGCATCAGCCCAAGTTCGAAACTGATGGCATGGAGAAAGCGCACTTTGAGGGTTTTCCGGGTCGAGCCTGTCAGGCTTTTCAGGCCGTGATCAAACATCAGGTTGAACAGATAGTTCCAGGTGGTGGCGATGGTGGCACCAATGATCCCCAGTACACCGGTCTTGCCCGTGTCAAAGCCGAAGACAAGGGCCGCCAGCGGCACGGAAAGGAGGAGGCCGATCAGTTCGAAAGCAATGGCCTGTCGTATTCTGTCTTTGGTGGATCGCATGACTGGGGTCGCCGTTAGCGAGTCGTCCCGCGTTGATTGCCCCGAAAGGTGGGGTCGTCCTCGATTAATTGAACTGTCTTTGTAGCGGACAGGATCCGTGGACATTGGTAACTCTACGTTTGCTTGAGGTCTCTATTCAAATTTTTGTAGCAAGGGGCGGAGTTGAACCGCCGACCCCGGCATTATGAGACCTGTGTTGGGAAGGCATAGGGACAATAGTTCTCGCCTGAAGGTTAGCGTGTTTATTTTTATTAACACATTGACATCTTTCTTTGAGTGTCTATTATGGAAAGTAGCTCGCGCGATTCGCGTGAATGCTGCAGTTAGACAGTGAATGCTAAAGCGATGCTTCATATGTATGAAGCGCTTTGAAAAAAGCACTTCCGGCAAGGGACCCAGTCGCCCCTCCTGCTACGCAGCAGATGCCGGTGATTGCACATGGCCCGAGATGCAGAGGCTGTTTCTTTAGCAAGTCTAATGAATGCAACTCTGCATCTTATCTCCTTGGGTATGGAGCGGCCACGTGCGATATCAATACAGGATGTATCGTGATAGACCCAAGATTCCCGCTATTCCCCGAGAAAACCACCGAAAAATCGATTTCTACGTTACAGTCTCTCGCTGACGCTTTTTCAATCCCTTTGGCTGATCTTGAGAAGGCCAGACAGCTTTCGCCAATTGAGCGTTATCGGGCAAAAGAGATTCCAAAGGCTGGTGGTGGTATAAGGCAAGTCTATAATCCGAGCTATTTAATCCGCTTGATTCAGTCTAGAGTAAATAAGAGGATTTTCTTGGATTTAGTTCGGTGGCCAGGGTATTTATACGGGTCGTTGCCAAACACGTATATTGATGATGAGCCCGTATATAGGGATTATATTGCGTGTGCAAAGAACCATTGTCTTTCAAAAAGTCTATTAAAAATAGATATATCTAATTTTTTCGATAATATACACAGGGATCACGTTTATCGGATATTTAATGGTCTTCTGAAATTTCCTCCACCAGTTTCGGAGTACTTGACTGATATTTGCTGCTACGAAGATTTCCTTGTTCAGGGCGCGTTGACTTCGAGTTATTTAGCAACCCTCTGTTTCTGGAATTGCGAAGGCGATGTTGTCAAGAGGTTGTCTCGAAAGGGACTTGTTTATACTAGGCTTGTCGATGACATTACAGTTTCGTCCCGCAGGCATGGTTTTAATTTTGACTATGCCGAGCACCATATTAAGATGATGTTGATTGACCTTGACCTTCCTGCTAATGATCGAAAGAAACAAATTTTACGAGATGGTATTGAGCCACTCCATGTACACGGGCTTCGAGTAAACTATCAAACTCCTCGTCTACCTGCAGATGAGGTGCGTAGGATTCGTTCAGCTGTTCATAATGTCGTTAAGATGGCAAAAATAAACAATTATCGTACATCAAGCTCCTATCGCTCTTTGCATGACCGTTGCGTGGGGCGTGTAAACAAGCTAGCGCGTGTTGGCCATAACAAGCATAAAATTTTCAAGGACCAGCTTTTGGGCGTTTTGCCTCTTCCCTCGAGGCGGGATGTAGAAAAGGCTGAAGGAGCAATTAGCTTTCTGGAAAGTTTAGACAGATCTCGTATCAAAGAAAGAAGATATACTAGAAAATATCATCTTGTTAGATATAGGGTTTCAATAATAGCAAGGACTTATGAAAAGGAAGCTCGGTCGTTCGAGTCTCGGCTTTATGCTCTTAGTGATTGTGTTGGGAGTTATGACTGGTGAATCGTTATGTTTGGCCTGTTTTGGGAATTTTTATTATAACATTAATTGGTGCCGCGTGGTCCTTTGTTAATACTTATAATCAGCATGATCTAGGCTTTGATGATCTTTGTTTTTTGTCAAATTGTGTTACTTCTTTTAGAGAAAAGTTCTCTGGTACGATTGAAATATTAGGTTTTGGTTCTTCTGTTGCGTATATTGTTATATTTGCTAGTGGTGTTTATATTGCGTTAAATAACTATTTAACAAGTGTTAAATCCTCTGCTTTGTCCGGACATATAGGTCATCTCACCATGTTTAAGGACTACATGGTAGATGAGCTAAAAAAGTATGGCGCGTTGAAATCTCAGAAGGTAAATGTTTATCGGTGGTATAGGTTGGCCTTTCCTTTGTCTTCAAAAGGGGACATAACAGTTTCAGAAGAATACAAGCTGGCTGTTAGAGGTCTATGTCATGCCATACAAATAACTAATAAATCTATAAACTCACCTAAAGGAGGGTACGGATATAGAAAGCATCAAGATAGAATGATAGAGGCATTGAAGCCCTTTGGAATAGAAATGACGAATTTGCCGAGAAATAATTTCAACGATGTAGAGTTTGAAATTTTTGGTCTAATTGATTCTTTTAATCATACGTTTACAGATATAGACTGTTTTCTTCAAGATTGTGTAAGAGAGTACGTTTAGTCTTGCCGAACATGGAACCATTTCTTAATTACTCTTTTAGTTACTGCTATCCCTCGGCCTGACTGTCTAACTTTGAGTTCACTTCATCATAGTCTGGGCTTGTTTGCCCTATCTCGGGTGCGATTTCACCACTGATCAGCCAAAGGCTGTAATTGGGGTAGATCCTTTTAACTACCTCTAATTCGTTGGTGCTCATCCCACAGTAGAACAGAAACATACAGTTACCCGATCTCTTCACGCTGAAAAAAGACACATACGCACATTTTGGGGGGGCAAGTAGGCAATAGCATGTAGCTGGCCTTATGTCTCCATAAGTCTTTGAAATATTTCGCCTGTTTCAGGGTCTTCGAGCAATTCTGAGAGTGCCTCGATGAGGCCCTCTTTGTCTTCGCATATAAATGCTTTACTTCCGAACTTTACTTTACAGGGATAGCCTGATCTTCCTTGAGACCAAGTAGCTAACTCATGGATGCTTGAATTCTTTGAAGGGTTCCTTGCCCCTATGCCCTGGTAGTCTCTGTACTTCGGTCTTGTCATTTCCTCAAGTACAGATCCAAAAATTGAGGCGGTTGCAGTAGGTGACTCCAGTTTCTCACTGAAAGTGTGAACTAGCACTTCAATTTTGTTGCCTGTAAGTTCTGAAAGCTCCTTATTTAAATCGGTAAAAACCTCTTTTATTTCCTCTTTGTTTTTAATTGACTGGTTGGCTGAATCTAATCCTTTGTTGAATGAGTCTTTAAAGCTGGTCATGATTCTGTACCTTTTTGATAGCGCTAATTACTGGCAGGTGATCGAAGTTTGATTGCCTGCTTAGTATTTGTTCCAGAATGTAGTCACTTGATAGTATATCCGTGTAATCTTCATCTAGTTTCCAAGTAGAGTCGCCGAGAAATGTCGATGAAAAAATGATTTGGTCAAATGTTTTCCATCTTGAATATTTTTCTGAAGCGTAATAGCAACTACCTGCGGACACGAGCTTCCTGTTGTGATCGTTTGAAAATGGTTTTTCGTATCCTAGTTTTCTCCAGAAAGGATTGTATAGTAAATGCTTTCGACTTGGTGTTGTAGGACGTTCGCGAGTCGACATGAGATGCTCTGTCAATGAGCTGTCAAACGGTTCGTCATTGAAATCTCCCATAAGGATGACATGGGAGTTTCTGCATTGATTTCCGTCGGTTTCGTTAATGATGTCTCGTAGTTTTTGACCGTAATAGGCCCTTTCGTCGTGTCCTTTGTCAAAGGTTCGTCTACTTGGCCAATGTGATACGAAAACGAATATTTCTGTATCGTCATATAAAGACTTGATTGACAATGTTTGGGCTATTTTATACGTTCTGCTACCTTTTTCTGCCACCGAACCAACATACTCGCGAGAAATCTTTATCGTTTCAGGGTTGTAAATTATGCATGTTGTGAACTTTGTTCTTCCGACTTCTTCGATTCCGTTGATTATCTCGTAGTCACCTGTAACGGTTTCTAGATCCTTTATGTTTTCTATCCCAATTTCCCCGAGAGCCAGAAAATCAATGTTCATTAAGTCGATTGCAAGCTGAACGAAGTCCTTCGTGAAATTTATTTCTTCTTTAGAGCCCCTGTTATTTCCTAAGGGTGATAACCCCGTATTCCACCATAAAAATGATAAATGCATATTGTAAAATAGTCTCGGGATTAACTTTTATGGATGTTGGCTATTAATGCAGTCAATGCCTTTTTGGGAACCACTTCTCTATGACTCGTTTAGTTACTGCTATCCCTCGGCGTGACTGTCTAACTTTGAGTTCACTTCATCATACTCTGGGCTGGTTTGCCCTATTTCTGGTGCGATTTCACCGTTGATAAGCCAAAGACTGTAGTTGAGGTAGATCCTTTTGACTACCTCCAACTCGTTGGTGCTCATTCGAACACCCTTATACAAGACGGCTTTCCACCTTGAGTTTCAGATTCCGGTGGATCTCACCAGTTTATCGATTTCCGTGTTTTCTTGACTAGTTATCATGATAGACGACCAGCTAGCAGAACGCATCAAAGACCTGAATTTGCCGCCCCTGATGGACTGGCGAGAGTTCGCCGACTGGGTCCGGGTAGACCAGCGCGTAGCAGAGGGGTGGGTAAAGCGCGCCTACATCCCGGTTCACAAAATCGGTCGCTGCTACGGTTGGTTTTCCCCACGCTGACTATGGCCGGCCGCCTTGCAACAGGTCTTGCAGCGAGACCAACAACGACGGTGTACCGGAATTGGGCTGAGGTCTGTCATCGGTAGAGGGTCATCAGCAGGGAGCTGACAGCCAGGCTCAGACTGGCGCTAAGCATCCAGAGAACGTGTGTACGCGCAGGGCAGGCGAACAGCTGGAGGCTGATCCTGCATGTCTACTGGTAGCCTGTCCCGGCGCCGAACCCGCTCATGCATAAGGTTGGCGCTGTAGCTGTTTAGGCTGATACATCTTGCCAGCCGGCTGTCGGGATACTGCCTGTTGTAAGAAGGCGAGGAATAGACCTGCTTGTCCAGTCTCGGAACCAGGGTAACGGACAGGTAGACCACATACGCAAGCCAGAACGGCCCGGAGATGAAGGTAAAGCCGCCAATCATTACTGAGACGTCCGCGACGGTCAGGTCAGGAGAATGAACAATCCAGGCGATTGTGCAGGCGATCCACAACCCCAAAGGGACTGAAACGTAGCAAGCTATGCCAGGAACAGACATTATTGGTTACCGTTTCTCGGAATGGGTCGGTTATCGGGCGACCTCGAAAAGGACAAATCCGGCTACGCCACCCGATACCACCAGTATCATCCAATAAACATAGACCCGTAACGCCAGGCGCAACGCCGCCGGCTGCAGCCTCAGATCTACCGGCAGGTTGTACATTTTTCGCGCTCTCGCGCTGACAAGGTTCGCGCTGTAGATATTCAGGCGCGTAAGCCGGGCCATCCAGTTACCGGCATAGTATCTGTCGGATGCTTGCCCCGTGCTGGTCAACGCATCAAGGGGAGGGATCAGCTTTATGGCGAGGTACATTATATAGATAATCCAGAAAGGAGAGGTGATGACCGAGAAGCTCCCTGCTACCATTGCGACGTCCACAGCCAAAGATTCCTGGCTTTGAGTTAACCAGGACATTACAAAGGCAGCCCATAGACTGATAGGCAGGCACAGGTAGCACAGTACATTGGTAATTGACATCGCGCTTACCTTATATAGTACTCGTAGATAAGTTCTCCACCCGCCTTTCCAGCCTTTGATCCGGCGTAACCACCTACAGCAGACCCCGCGCCGCCAGCCAAAACTCCGCACCAAAGCGCGCTGGTCCCCCCGCTGGGAATCCCCAGCGCGAGTGTGCAGACTCCCCAGGCCGTTAACGCACCACCTCCTGTACCAACGGCAAGCCCACCCGCTGTTTCCCCTCTCAGAGAGTATTTGGTGAAGTCACAGTTCTTGCTATCGGCCTTGCAGGCCTCTTTTATAGCAAGTTCATTGATGGACACACCAACAGCAGCGGTCAGGAAGCCGCCAGCTTTCAGGTACCGTGAGGTTCTGTCAAAGCGATCGAAATGAGTTTTGAATGCCTCTACATTCGTTGCGCCACCGGATCTTTTCCACTGGACAACCTGGCTCTTGGTGCTGATGCTCAGCACATCCTTCGCTTTGTTATCCAGGGGACTTCCGAAGGCGAGACGCCTGCCGTATCGGCCGATGACCGTATCCAGCCGGCTGTAGATCTGCCGGCGCTTCTCGAAGAAGTGGGGGGACAGTTTTCCCTGCCGCTTGTAGGTGTCCACATAGGCCCGTTCCAGTTCCTTGAGGGATTCACCCACCATCTTGTTGGCTTCGGAGCTGAATGAGATCAGGGAGGTGGCCAGCGTGTTCCCCACAGACGCCCCCTCGAGAAGAATGTTGGGGTCATCAGTGGCGTTGTTGACAAGCTGCGGATTCTGGGCAATCACACGCCGTTGCTCGCCATCCATACCATTGCGTATCTGCCGGTTTATCTGGCCAACCAGATTGATGATTGCCGTTTCGATTGATGAGTCGTAGCAGACCGGTTGCGGTAGAAAGAGGAACTGTCCCTCCAGTACATCATTAAACTCACCGGCCGCAAGCTGGTTGTAATGTAGAAAATCCTTTGCAAGCGCGGAATCGAGACTTCCGTAAAGCTCAAGGGCGAGCAGTTCGAGGTAGGTCTGGCGGCGAACGACGTGAAGATACAGGTTATCTGTAGTGGACATGGTTACGCTCCCTGCGTGAATTTCCCTGATTCAGGCAGGATTATGCTATTTGGTGGCAGTGAGGGTCAATTGTCGTCGCAGACACTCAGGAGAATCCAGGAGAGTTGGGCCAGTCCCCGAAGTTTCCAGGCAGAAACAAAAAAGCCCGACTCTTGCGAGCCGGGCTTTCGAATACTGGTAGCAAGGGGCGGAGTCGAACCGCCGACCCCGGCATTATGAGTGCCGTGCTCTAACCAACTGAGCTACCTTGCCATTTCGGTCGGGAATGCGTCCCGAACGAGGCGCGTATTTTCAGTATTTGGGCTCTTTGTGTCAAGGCTTCGGGCCGGATTTTCCTGAAAAATTACACGTTGAAACGGAAGTGGATAACGTCGCCATCCTGGACGATGTAATCCTTGCCTTCCAGTCGCCATTTGCCGGCGTCCTTGGCGCCCAGCTCGCCGTTATACTTGACGAAGTCCTCGTAGGCGACCACCTCGGCGCGGATGAAGCCCCGCTCGAAGTCAGTGTGGATCACGCCAGCGGCCTGTGGTGCGGTGGCGCCGATGCGTACGGTCCAGGCGCGCACTTCCTTCTCGCCGGCAGTGAAGTAGGTCTGCAGGCCCAGCAGCTTGTAGCCGGCGCGGATAACCCGGTCCAGGCCGGGTTCTTCCATGCCCATTTCATCCAGGAACATGGACTTCTCGTCGTCTTCCAGTTCCGCAATCTCGGCTTCGATCTTGTTGCAGATGGGTACCACCACGGCGTTTTCTTCGGTGGCGATCTCCATCACCTTGTCCAGGTGAGGGTTGTTCTCGAAGCCATCTTCGCTGACGTTGGCGATGTACATGGTGGGCTTGACGGTGAGCAGGCACAGCTCCCGCACCAGGGCCATCTGGTCATCGTCCAGGTTCATGCTGCGAACGGGCTTGCCTTCGTTCAGTACCGGCAGCAGCTGCTCGAACATCTCCTGCTGCGCTTTGGCGTGTTTGTCGCCGCTCTTGGCCACGCGCTGTACCCGTTTGATGGCTTTCTCGACGGTGTCCAGATCGGCCAGGGCCAGTTCGGTGTTGATGATCTCGATATCGGACGCCGGGTCAATCTTGTTGGCCACGTGGATAACGTTCTCATCCTCGAAGCAGCGCACCACATGGGCGATGGCATCCGTCTGGCGGATATTGGCCAGGAACTGGTTGCCCAGGCCTTCGCCCTTGGAAGCGCCTTCCACAAGCCCCGCGATATCCACGAACTCCATGGTGGTGGGAATCACTTTCTGGGGCTTCACGATCTCCGCCAGCTTGTTCAGGCGCGGATCCGGCATTGGCACGACGCCGGCGTTCGGCTCGATAGTGCAGAACGGGAAGTTCTCGGCGCCGATTTCCGCCTTGGTAAGTGCGTTGAACAGGGTGGATTTGCCGACGTTGGGAAGGCCGACAATGCCGCAATTGAATCCCATGGAATGCCTCTGGTGATCGTGGGAAGTCGTCTTCCGGAGTGTCCCGTTCAGGTCGGGCGGAAGCAGGCTTCCTGGAGAAATTTGGCCGGATTATACCGGTGAAAGGGTACGGGTGCGAGTAAGGGGTTGCCCTTGCGGCCCAGTGCTGCTGTGGCCCGTGCTGTCAGGCCGTAGGTCTGAAGCTGTGCAACCGGTTCATGGCGGCAGACAGATTGCCGTTCGCCGCGTCGGGCAGTACCCGGATAATCTCGTCGATAACCGCGTTCAGCTCTGTGGTTTCCTGCTTGGTCAGTCTGCCCAGAACATAGCCGGTCACCTTGCGGCTGTCGCCGGGGTGGCCGATGCCTACGCGCAGGCGCTGGAATTCGTTGGTGCCCAGGTGAGCAATGGTGTCCCGCAGGCCATTGTGGCCGCCGTGGCCGCCGCCTTTCTTGAGTTTGGCCGTGCCGGGGGGCAGGTCCAGTTCGTCGTGGGCGACGAGGATCTGTTGTGGAGCAATCTTGAAGAAATCCGCGAGGGCCTTGATGGACTGGCCGCTGCGGTTCATGAACGTGGTGGGGTTTAACAGGTGCAGGTCAAGTCCCTGCCAGTGAATACGGGCATAGAGTCCATGATACTTCTTTTCGGGGCGGAGCGGCTGGCCCGCTTCACGGGCCAGCGCTTCGACGAACAGGGCGCCGGCGTTATGACGGGTATTCTCGTAATCGGCCCCGGGGTTACCGAGACCCACCACCATGACAATATCCTGTGCCATAAACGCCTGCTCCCCGGACAGGAATTACTCCTTGTCTTCGGCTTCTTCGCCGCCTTCTTCGTCTTCTTCATCATCTGTCTTGGCGCCACGCGGCAGGTGCACGGACACGACCGCCTGGTCATAATCTTCACCGTGCTGCAGGGCAGCGGAGCGAACGCCTTTCGGCATCTGCAGATCGCTCAGGTGAATGACCTGGTCCAGATCGAGATCCATAACGTCGATCTCGATGAACTCGGGCAGGTCCTGTGGCAGACAGATAACTTCCACCTCGTTCAGCTGGTGGGAGATAACGCCACCTTGCAGCTTGACCACCGGTGCCTGGTCTTCGTTCAGGAAGTGCAGCGGTACGTTGACGTGGATCTCGTGGTCCTTGTCGACGCGCTGGAAGTCAGCGTGGCTCAGAATCGGCTTGTACGGGTGACGCTGCAGATCCTTGAGGATGACGCTTTCTTTCTTGCCCTGAAGGTCGATGGTCAGGATGTGAGAGAAGAAGGCCTCGTTTTCCAGGTCTTTCTTCAGCTCGTTGTGCCAGATGGCGATGGGCGTAGCTTCCTTGTTGCCACCATAGATGATGGCAGGAATCTTACGCTCCTCGCGACGCAGGCGGCGGCTCGCACCCTTCCCCTGGTCGTCACGAGGAAATGCTTCAATGACGAATTCCTTCTTGGACATGGTTATTACCTCGTTCAATCATCCACCGGGCCCGCGACCAGGCTTGCGGCGATGAGTATAGTGAAGGCCGGATTATTCCGGCGCTTAAAGCAGAACTGGAGCCCCGCGAAAACAGGGCTCCAGTTCCGGATTCTTCAGAGATGATTCCCTGGGTATCTGGCGTTACTGCTGGCTCAGACGTTCTCGAACATGGCGCTGATGGACTCTTCGTTGCTGACGCGACGAATGGATTCGGCCATCAGCCCCGCCATTCCGAGGGGGCGGATTCTATCACAGTTCTTCGCTTTGTCACCCAGCGGAATGGTATCGCACACTACCAGCTCGTCCAGCTGTGACGCATTGATGTTGTCAATGGCCGGGCCCGACAGTACCGGGTGGGTGATGTAGGCAACCACGCGGGCGGCGCCGTGTTCCTTGAGCGCGTTGGCGGCCTTGCAAAGCGTGCCGGCGGTATCGACGATGTCGTCCACCAGAATGCAGGTCTTGTCTTTTACATCACCAATGATGTGCATGACCTGGGACACGTTGGCCTTGGGGCGACGCTTGTCGATAATGGCCAGGTCGGCATCGTCCAGGCGCTTGGCGACGGCACGGGCGCGAACCACACCGCCCACATCCGGGGATACCACAATGAAATTCTCGAAGCGCTGCTTCTCGATATCCTCGAGCATGACCGGCGTGGCGTAGATGTTGTCCACCGGAATGTCGAAGAAGCCCTGAATCTGGTCAGCGTGCAAGTCTACCGTCAGTACACGGTCCACCCCGATGGAGGAGATCATGTCCGCCACCACCTTGGCGCTGATGGCTACCCGTGTTGAACGTACCCGACGATCCTGGCGTGCGTATCCGTAATAGGGGATAACGGCGGTGATGCGTGTGGCGGATGCGCGGCGCAGGGCGTCGGCCATCACGATCAGTTCCATCAGGTTATCGTTGGTGGGGTAGCAGGTGGGCTGGATGATGAAGACGTCGTGACCGCGCACGTTTTCATTGATCTCGACAGTGGTCTCACCGTCGCTGAAGCGGCCTACGGTCGCCTGTCCCATGGGGATATGAAGTTTCTGGGCAATGGCCTTGGCGAGTTCCGGGTTGGCATTGCCGGCGAAAATCATCAACTTGGACACGGCGGTATCCTTCTGTAACTCAGCTTTGGATTCAGAGGAATAGGAAGAAAGGTGGCTGGGGTGGCAGGATTCGAACCTGCGCATGACGGGATCAAAACCCGTTGCCTTACCACTTGGCGACACCCCAATATCGTGCTGCTTTCTCGGCATCATGTCAGCTCTGTCAGCTTTTTATGAAGTGGTGAACGATTCACCCCTCTAGCTACGAACCCCGTGATGCCGGTGGGTTTTTCCGCCCAAACACTCCGGGCTTCAGCTTCTGTCGGGAAACGTCCGAAGATGCAAGCTCCGGTCCCGGTTAATCTTGCGGGTCCGAATTTGCTCAGCCAGTCCAGGCTGTTTTTTACCTCTGGATACAATCGCTTGACTACGTCTTCACAATCGTTCCGGTAACCTGAGGCATCTCCCTCAAAAGCGGGCGCTATTGTGATTCGGGGGGTATTTCTTGTCAACCCTGCATTCGAAAAAATATCGGCGGTGCTGATCTCGACATCCGGCTTCAGTACCACAAACCAGTCTTCCGGTGGTGACGCCGGGGTCAGCTTTTCGCCAACACCTTCTGCCATGGCTGCGCGTCCGCGGACGAATACCGGCACGTCGGCGCCCAGTGCCAGGCCCAGTTCAGCAAGCCGGTCCTCGGACAATGCGGTTTGCCACAGGTGGTTCAGTGCCAGCAGGGTGGTGGCGGCATTGGAGCTGCCGCCGCCCAGGCCGCCGCCCATGGGCAGCCGCTTGTCCAGGATGATATCCGCACCCAGGCTGGTGCCTGTGGTGGCCTGCAGGTGCTCGGCGGCGCGGATGATGAGGTTCTGGTCACGGGGTACGCCGGTCAGCTCTGGCTGCAGGTTGATACGGGCGTCATCGCGCAGGCGAAAGGTCAGGGTGTCGCCGTAGTCCAGGAACTGGAACAGGGTCTGCAGCTCATGGTAGCCGTCGGCACGGCGACCGGTGATATGCAGGAACAGGTTGAGCTTGGCCGGCGAAGGCAGGGTGATTTCGGTCATCGAGCCGTCCGTGTTGTTCAGGAGTCGCTGTGGGGCTGCCATGACGACACCACCAGGCGCACCAGTTTTTCGCCTTTGCGGGCGGTAAGGCGCGCCGGCAGTGATGGCTGTCCGTCCACGAAGTCGCGCCAGCGCTCGTAACGGATGGTCCAGCCCGATTGCTCGATTTGCGCCAGGTCACCCTGGGGATCGAACGCCAGCCGGAAGTCCCCCTCAGGCGAGGGCAGGCCGCGAACCCACCAGACCAGGGCCTCGATGGGCAGCTCCCAGCCGGTCGCGGCGTAGATCAGCCCCTGGGGGTCGCTGGAGGAATAGGTTTCGCCGTCGGGCAACTCCAGCTCTATGAACCCCGGGGAGCCCTCCAGTCGGGTTCTGCCCATGCCCAGGAAGCTGGATGACAGGGCCAGCTGGTAGTGTTCGTTGTCCTGGAGCCACTGGTTGATCATGGCAGAGGCGCTTTCACCGGGCTGACGAACCGCAAGTTTGCCGGTCAGTTGCCACTGGTTGAAGCGCTGGAGGCTGGCCTGCCGTTCGGCCCAGTCTGCCGGTGGTTGATCAGTCAGCCCATCAGGCAGGGGTTCCTGGCGAACGGTGGCACAGCCGGCCATGAAAAGGGCAAGCACTATGGCCGCACAGGGTTTCCAGAAAGTCGTCATTAACGATTTCACAGGTCTTCGATGCCCAGCCGGTCAAGGGTTTCGAGCAACAGTTCATGGTCCGGTGCTTCGTCCAGGGCGCGTTCCCATACCACACGGGCCTGGGCCTGCTGGTCGGTGCGCCATAGTACTTCGCCGAAATGGGCAGCAATTTCCGGGTCCGGGTAAATCTCGTAGGCCTGCCGCAGGTAGTCCAGCGCACCTTCGGTATCACCCTGTCGGAACAGCACCCAGCCCATGCTGTCCAGTACAGCGGGGTTGTCCGGGTCCATGGTCAGTGCCTTTTCTATATAGGTGCGGGCCTCGGACAGCCGGTCGGTGTGAATGGTCAGCACATACCCCAGGGCGTTCAGTGCCGTGGGGTTGTCCGGCTGCAGTTCGACCATGGTGCTGAGGTCTGCCAGGGACTGGTCGATGTTGCCCAGGTTTTCGTGGCTCATGGAGCGGGCATACAGCAGGCTCTGGTTTTCGGGGTGGGCCTGAAGCGCCTTGCTGGCGGCTTCTGCCGCCTGTTTGTGCAGGTCCAGTGTCTGCAGCAGGTTGACCTCGGCCAGCCACAGGTTGGCGGCGTCGTCCGGATTCGATTCACGGGCGGCGCGAATTTGCTCGAGGGCCGAATCCAGGTCGCCATCCCGGGCACGCAGTTCGGCAGCCCGGGTCAGCGCCGGGTAATAGAGGGAACCTTCTGTTACTTGCTCGTAGAGGATGATCGCCTTGTCGATGTTGTCATCCTTTTCGGCCGCCTGGCCCAGATAGTAGTAAGCCTGGCTTTGATACCGGGGCAGCCTGGTCAGACGCTGCAGTTGTTCCCGCGCCAGGCCCAGCTCGCCGTTCTCCATGGCAACCAGTGCCCAGGACAGTCGCAGGCCATGCTCCTCGGGAAACCGCTCCACCAGGCGGGCGAACTCGTCCTGGGCGGCCCGCAGCTCGTCCTCGTTGACCAGTAGCCGGGCATAAAGAGTGCCCAGCTGGCGGTTGTCCGGGTAACGGCGGGATCTGGTCTGCAGGTGCTCCAGTGCTTCGCCGGTGCGACCTACGTCGTGGAGCAGCTCTCCCTTCAATACCAGTGCGGGCTGGAACTCGGGCTTTTCGTCCAGCAGGGGTGCCAGGGTGTTCAGGGCGTCCTGCGGAGCGCCCATCAGGCTTTCCAGCAACGCGGTGCTGTAGCGGATCTCCGCATTGTCGGGGTGGCGTTGCTGCAACTCGCTGAACAGCCGGAGCAGTTCCTGCTGCTGGTCGGCCGGCATCCGGGGCGCCATGGCCGCCAGGCTGTCAAAGTCGGCATCGCCACCCAGGTTCAGGATTTGCTCCAGCTCGGTCAGGGTTCCTTCCATGTCGCCGTCCCGCAGGGACTGGATGGCAGCGGCACGGCGGGCGTCTTCGCTGTAAGGGGCAACGTCAATCCAGGTGTTGGTCAGGGTGCGTGCCGCACTCTGGCTGTTCAGGGATTCGGCAATCAGCAGGGCGCGGCGGATAACACCAACATCCCGCGATTGTCGGGCGGCCTCCACATAGTTGGCGAGCGTGATGTCATACTGGCCCCGCTGAGCAGCAATTTCACCAGTAACCAGCAGGTAGAGCTCTTCCGGCCGGAAAGATCTTTCCTCGACCTCTGCCTCGGGTTGTTCGGTGGCGGGCTCCTGGGTGGTCGTGGTTTCGGTGGGCTCTGCCGGTGCCGGTTCTTCCCGGTCAATACTGGCGCAACCGGTGAAGGCCAGAAGGCTGATGGCGAGATACAGGGCTTTTCTTGGCATTGGGCTTCCTGACGTCTGAGGCATGGACACACTACCTGTGCCGCTGATTCCTGGGCCGCCGGAAAGTTCCCACGCCCACCGGGGGTGCGAAGGCATGCATGAGCGGCTCTTTGGCCTATGATGGCACAAGCCACTGACGGGCCCAAGTCGGGGTGACGGCCCGGAGCTGTAAACGGGATGGCCTGCGCTAATTTACGTGCCTTTTTCCGGCCCGCCAGGGGGATATTCCTCACAGAGTAAGGGGATATACCTCTCGTGGTGGGTGGCAGTACTCCGGTTGCGCCGGTAAAATGGTGGCATTATCGCTTAATCCCGGCTTTTTTTCGGCTTCGGAGTTCCCCCGAATACTATGGCACTGATAACACTGGGCATTAACCACCGCACAGCGCCGTTGGAGATCCGGGAGAGGGTCGCCTTTACGCCGGACCGCATGCCGGACGCGTTTCGTGAGCTGCGCCTGGCGACTGGCGCCACCGAGGCCGCGATCCTGTCGACCTGTAACCGTACCGAGCTGTACCTGGCCGGCGATGATGACTGCGCTCCTGCGGTCCTGCGCTGGCTGGCCGGTTTCCACGAGATGGCACCGGCAGATCTGGAAAACTCCATTTATGTGTTCCGGGACAGCGAGGCGGTCCGGCACATGATGCGTGTGGCCGCCGGGCTGGACTCCATGGTGCTGGGCGAGCCGCAGATTCTTGGCCAGCTCAAGGATGCCTATGTCCTGGCCCGGGAACATGAGGCCAGTGGCTCGTTCCTGTCGCGGTTGTTCGAGCATACCTTTTCGGTGGCCAAGCGGGTGCGGACCGAAACCGCCATTGGCGAGAACCCGGTGTCGGTGGCTTATGCTGCGGTCAGCATGGCCCACCATATTTTTTCCGACCTGTCCCGTAACCGGGCGCTGCTGATCGGTGCCGGCAAGACCATCGAGCTGGTGGCGCGACACCTGTCGGACGCGGGGGTGAAGGATTTCATCGTTGCCAACCGCACGGTGGAGCGGGCTCAGGCTCTGGCGGAGGCCCATGGTGGCAGGGGGATCGTGCTGTCCGACATCCCCGAGCACCTGCGGGATGTGGACATTATCATCTCCTCCACCGCCAGCCCCCTGCCTATCCTGGGCAAGGGGGCTGTCGAACGTGCCCTGAAGAAACGCAAGCACCGCCCCTATTTCATGGTGGATATTGCCGTTCCCCGGGATATCGAGCCGGAAGTGGCGCAGCTGAACGATGTCTATCTCTACACCGTGGACGATCTGCGTCAGGTGATCGAGGAAAACCTGCGCTCCCGTGAGGGGGCCGCGCGGGAAGCCGAAAACCTGATTGTCGCCGGCACCCAGGATTTCCTCAGCCAGATCCGTGCACTGGATGCGGTCTCCACCCTCAAGCAATATCGTCAGCGTGCCGAGGACCTTCGTGACCGGGAGGTGGCCAAGGCCGTCAGGGCCCTGAACAAGGGCAACGATCCGGAAACGGTTCTTCGCGGCCTCGCCCGGGGTCTTACCAACAAGTTACTGCATGAACCCTCGGTACAGGTGCGCAAGGCCTCAGCCGAAGGGCGGCCCGAAGTGGCCGAATGGCTGCGTGAGCTGTACCAGCTGGAAGCCCTCGATCCCCTGGACGCACCCGTCACTCTGGAAAAACTATGAAAGCATCCATTCAGGCCCGCCTCGAACAGCTGGTTGACCGCTTCGAGGAGGTCAGCGCGTTGTTGAGCGATCCGGGCGTGATTGCCGACCAGAAACAGTTCCGCGAGCTCTCCAAGGAATTTGCCGAGATCGAACCCATCGTCCGTTGTTTCCAGGCATGGCGGCGTACTCTGGATGATCTGGCCACCGCCGAGGAACTGGCCCGGGAAGGCGACGCCGATATGCGGGAGATGGCCGAAGAAGAGATTGAGTCAGCGCGCCACAAGCGGGATGAACTGGATGAAGAGCTGCAGCGCCTGATGCTGCCGAAGGATCCGGATGACGCCAAGAACGTGTTTCTGGAAATCCGCGCCGGTACCGGTGGCGACGAGGCCGCCCTGTTTGCCGGTGACCTGTTCCGCATGTACAGCCGCTATGCCGAAACCCGGGGCTGGCAGGTGGAAGTGATCAGTGCCAGCGAGGGTGAGCATGGCGGCTACAAGGAAATCATCAGCCGGGTAAGCGGACATGATGTCTATGGCACGCTGAAATTCGAATCCGGTGCCCACCGGGTGCAGCGTGTGCCGGAAACGGA
Source organism: Marinobacter zhanjiangensis (assembly GCF_014651935.1). Lineage (GTDB taxonomy): Bacteria > Pseudomonadota > Gammaproteobacteria > Pseudomonadales > Oleiphilaceae > Marinobacter > Marinobacter zhanjiangensis. The sequence continues at coordinate 143,058 of NZ_BMXV01000003.1, forward strand.
ATCCCAGGGGCGTATCCATACGTCCGCCTGCACCGTGGCGGTGATGCCGGAAGCCGATGAAGCCGAGGCCATCGAGATCAACAAGGCGGACCTGCGGGTGGACACCTTCCGGGCATCCGGTGCCGGTGGTCAGCACGTCAACAAGACGGATTCGGCCATCCGCATCACCCACATTCCCACCGGGATGGTGGTGGAGTGCCAGGAAGAGCGTTCCCAGCACAAGAACCGAGCCAAGGCGATGAGCTTCCTGCAGTCCCGCCTGAAGAACATTGAAGCGGAGAAGCAGGCCCAGTCCCAGGCCGATGCCCGCAAGAGCCTGGTGGGCAGCGGCGATCGTTCCGAGCGGATCCGCACCTACAATTTTCCCCAGGGAAGGGTGACCGACCACCGTATCAACCTGACCCTGTACAAGCTGGATGAGGTGATCACCGGCGACCTGAACCCGGTGATCGTGCCCCTGCAGCAGGAACACAACGCCGACCTGTTGGCCAGTCTGTCGGATGAGTGAGTCGTCACTGACCTGCGAGCAGGTGCTGACCGAAGCCAGCACCCGAATCGACAGTGAATCCTCCCGCCTTGACGCGGAACTGTTGCTGGCCCAGGTCACGGGCTGGTCCCGTACCCGCTTCCGCGCGTTTCCGGAAGCGATACTGGAGCCGGAGCAACTCGCGTCATACCGTCAGCTGGTGGAACGCCGCGTCGCCGGCGAACCGATAGCCCATATCCTCGGCCACCAGGAGTTCTGGTCGCTGACGCTGGAAGTCACTCCCGCTACCCTGATCCCACGCCCGGATACCGAGTGCCTGGTCGAGGCCGCACTATCGCTGCCACTGCCGGAGAGGGCGCGAGTGATCGACCTGGGCACCGGCACCGGCGCCATCGCCCTGGCGCTGCTCAGCGAGCGGCCCCAGTGGCAGGCCCGGGCCACGGATCTGGTGCCGGAGGCGGTGGCCCTGGCCCGCCGCAACGCCGAGCGCTGCGGCCTGCCCCTGACCGTTACCCGAAGCCACTGGTTCACGGGCCTTGAACATCAGCACTTCGACCTGATCGTTTCCAATCCTCCCTATATAGAGGAGGGCGATCATCACCTGGTCAGCGGCGATGTCCGGTATGAGCCCGATTCCGCCCTGGTATCCGGCCGGGATGGCCTTGATGCCATCCGCCACCTGATACAGGAAAGTCAGTACTGGCTTACACCCGGTGGCTGGCTGATGCTGGAGCATGGTTACCATCAGGGGGAGTCGGTACGGTTGTTGTTCCGGGCCGCGGGCTATTCCGATGTCGAAACCCGGAAGGACTATGGTGGTAATGACCGGCTGACCCTGGGGCGCTGGCACTGATTTTTTGCCAAGGACTTATTCAATGCTCGATGACAACGAACTACTCCGTTATAGCCGTCAGCTGTTACTCCCCCGCTTCGATGTGGACGGTCAGCTGGCCCTGAAACAGGCCAGCGTGCTGGTGGTCGGCAGCGGCGGCCTTGGTTGTCCGGTCGCGCTCTACCTGGGTGCGGCCGGGGTGGGCGAGCTCATACTGGCGGATGACGATGATGTGGAGCTGGCAAACCTGCAGCGGCAGATTGCCTTTGATGAGCAGGCCATCGGTCGGCCAAAAGCAGAAGAACTGGCCGCACGTGTTCAGGCTATTAACCCCGATATCATGGTGACAGCCCGAATTGATCGCCTGGAAGGCGAGGCTTTGGTGGAGGCCGTCGGCGGTGTGGATCTGGTGTTGGATTGTACGGACAACTTCAACACCCGTTTCGCGCTCAACCGCGCCTGTGTAGCGGCCAAGGTGCCACTGGTTTCCGGTGCGGCTATCCGTGGTGAAGGGCAGGTGACGGTCTATGATTCCCGCGATGAGTCCAGCCCCTGTTATCACTGCCTGTATCCCGAACAGGGCAATGAGGATCTGACCTGTTCCGAGGCCGGGGTGATTGGCCCGCTGGTAGGCATGATAGGCGCCACCCAGGCCATGGAGGCCATCAAGGTGATCTCGGGCAAGGGCCGGCCCCTGGTGGGCCGGCTGTTGATTCTGGATGCCTGGCAGATGGAATGGCGGGAGATGAAGCTGGCGCGGGATCCGGATTGTCCGGTTTGTTCTTGAATTTTGGCCAGATCATTAAGCGAATAGCACCCAAGTCAGAAGCCTGTGAGGTGAGGCCCTTTTCCGGGACCTTCGAAAACAGGGACGTTTTCGAAGAGCCTCCATGGATGGATTCACGGCGTGTCCCGGAAAAGGGCATCGCCTTGCAGGCCTACGCACCTGATTGCAGTCTTGCCGGACTGGGACACTCGGGCTTGGCGCCTGAAGCGATACCTTTATTCCAGGACACGCCCCGCAAGTGCGTCCCTGGCCGATTTTTGCTCCTGCAAAATCGGCATTCCCGCCATCCATGGCGGTCATAGAGCTCGACGGTCCCGGAAAAGGTCCTCCCCCTACGGGCCTCAGATTGTGGTGCTATTCGCTTCCAAAACTACTCGGATTTCTTCAAAGCCTGAAATCTCGCAATAGCCTCCTTTCGGCTTTCCTTCAGATCCACAATAGGCCGCGGATAGCCCCCGGGAATCACACCACCCGTGCCCGGATTGTGAATCCGCTTGTTATCCAGTTTCGCCAATTCCGGCACCCAGCGGCGGATAAACTCCCCCTGTGGATCAAAACGCTCGCTCTGGGTAACCGGGTTGAACACCCGGAAGTAGGGTGCCGCATCTGTGCCAGTCGACGCACTCCATTGCCAACCGCCGTTGTTGGATGCCAGGAAGCCATCGGCCAGATTCTGCATGAACCAGGCCTCGCCCTTGCGCCAGTCGATAAACAGATTCTTGGTGAGAAACATCGCCGTCACCATTCGTAAACGGTTATGCATCCAGCCGGTTTCCCGGAGCTGGCGCATGGCCGCATCGACGATGGGGATACCGGTCCGGCCTTCCTTCCAGGCCTCGAAATGCTCGCCGGCGGGGTTCCAGCGCAGATCTTCCGTCTCCGGTTTGAACGCCTTGTGCATACTGATCTGCGGGTAGTGGTAGAGGATATGAATATAGAAATCCCGCCAAGCGATCTCATTCACCCAGGTGGAAAAGCCTTCCTGATTACCACCTTGCCCCTGAGCCCCGCGGGCGGCCAGCAGACACTGGCGACCGGACAGGGCGCCGATGGCCAGATAAGGGGAAATCTGGCTGGTGCCCTCTACAGCCGGGAAGTCCCGCTGCTCTTTGTAGTCACCACAGCGTTCGTCGAGAAATCGTTCCAGCTGACTGTGGGCAGCATCCTCACTGGGGATGACCAGGTCAGGCGGTGGCGTATCGAAACCCAGGTCGGTTGCCCTGGCGCCATAGGGTTCCCATTGCACGGCCTTGCCCAGCGCCTCAGGCACCGACAGAACCCTGGGGGAGGCTGCCTCGACCCACTGCCGCCAGCGTCGGGAGAAAGGCGTAAACACGGAATAGGGTTCGTCTTTCCCCGTGCGGATGCTGCCAACCGGTGCTACCGTCTGATCCCGGTATTTGCTGACCTGAATGTCGCTGCCCGCAAGGCAATCGCGAACCTGCCGGTCGCGGCGGCGTTCGTTGATGCCGTATTCTTCATTGAAGTGCAGCTGGCGGACCTCATGCCTGTGGCAATGATCCTCGAGAAGTTTGACGCTGGCGGCAAAGTCATCGCACTCGATGATATCCAGCACAATGCCAAGGCCGGCCAGTTGCCGGCCCAGGTCATTCAGGTGGCCGAGCATCAGCTGTACCCTGGCGGGTGACCAGTCATGTTGCCGCCACTGTTGCGGCGTTACCATGAACAGCCCACGCACAGTACCGTCCTGAGCGCAGGCTGCGGTGAGCGCGGGGTTGTCTGCGGTGCGAAGGTCGTTGCGAAACCACACCAGTTGGGTCATGAAGCAATTCCTGAGATGGAGTGGAAAAAGGGTTCGGCTCCATTTATTCGCCGCATATCCCGAGCTGGATTATAGTGAGTGTAGATTATTGATTCATTGATGGTTCCGGGTGGGCAATTATGCGTATTGAGTACATGGTCTTTGCCACATCTAATGCGCCCTGTGCAAACGGGGACCCTGAGCCGGATACCACCAATAAGGAGCCCAACAATGCCCGGAAATGTTGCACCAGAACCGGCAGTGGTCGAGCCACCCAAACAGGCACCCGGTGAGGGCGTCAGCAAGCGGGTTGCCCTTGGCTGGCGGGAATGGCTGGCACTGCCCGATCTGGGTATCGCCCTGATCAAGGCTAAGGTGGACACCGGGGCCCGCACCTCCTGTTTACATGCCTTTCGCACCGAGCCTTATACGGTTGGTGGTCAGCGCCGTGTGAAATTCTGGGTGCACCCGGAGCAGCATAACCTCCATCGGGTGGTGGAATGTGACGCTGCCGTGATCGACGAACGATCCGTCACCGACTCCGGCGGCCACAGGGAGTTGCGGCTGGTCATCGAGACCCGGGTATTGTTGGGCGACCAGAGCTGGCCCATTGAAATGACCCTGACCAATCGTGACAACATGCGCTTCCGTATGCTGCTGGGCCGCACGGCCATGGCAGGCCGTTGCACCGTTATGCCTGAAGCCTCCTACCTGGCCGGAGATCCGGCGTTAAGGAATGATGAATGAAAATAGCAATTCTCTCCCGAAACAGGCACCTGTATTCCACGCGTCGCCTTGTGGAAGAGGGTATTAACCGGGGCCATGAAGTGCGGGTTATCGACGCACTGCATTGCTCCATGAACATCACGTCTGCCAATCCCCAGATTCACTACCACGAGGAAGTGCTGGAGAATTTTGACGTGGTGATTCCGCGTATCGGTGCCTCCGTAACCTTCTATGGCACGGCGGTACTGCGTCAGTTTGAAATGATGGGCGTGTTTCCGCTGAACGAGTCGGTGGCCATCACCCGCTCTCGCGACAAGCTGCGGTCGCTGCAGCTGCTCGCCCGCAAGGGCGTCGGCATGCCGGTCACCGGCTTTGCCAACAAGCCCGACAACGTGCCGGAACTGCTCAATATGGTGGGCGGCGCCCCGGTGGTCATCAAGTTGCTGCAGGGCACCCAAGGCATCGGCGTGGTGCTGGCGGAAACCCGCAAGGCGGCCGAGAGTGTGATCGAGGCCTTTATGGGCCTGAAGGCCGACATCCTGGTGCAGGAGTTCATCAAGGAGGCCGGTGGTGCCGATATCCGCTGCTTCGTGATCGGTGACAAGGTTATTGCCTCCATGAAACGCCAGGGTGCAGAAGGCGAGTTCCGCTCCAACCTGCACCGGGGCGGCACCGCCTCGCTGATCCGCATCACGCCGGAAGAGCGGCGCACCGCCATCATGGCAGCCAAGTCCATGGGCCTGAACGTGGCCGGTGTCGACCTGCTGAGGTCCTCCCGCGGGCCGCTGGTAATGGAAGTCAATTCATCACCGGGCCTGGAAGGCATCGAGAATGCCACCGGCAAAAACGTGGCCGGCATGATCGTCAACTGGACTGAAAAGAACCAGCAACCCTGGAAAACCCGAACCAAGGGGAGAGGCTGAAGTGGCCCGCGCACCTTTCGTTATCGCGGGTACCGAAATCAAGGCAGGCACCCGCCAGACCGTGGAAGTCCCTGTCGCCAAGCTGTACACCCATACCCCGCTGCACATACCGGTAGAAGTCATCCATGGCCGCCGGGATGGCCCGGTGATGATGGTGTGCGGTGCCATTCACGGTGACGAAATCAACGGCGTGGAGATCGTCCGCCGGGTGTTGAAGAACTCCACCCTGCGACACCTTCGAGGCACCCTGTTGGCAGTACCCATCGTCAATATCTTCGGGTTTGTGCAGCGAACCCGCTATCTGCCCGACCGGCGCGATCTGAACCGCTGCTTTCCCGGCAGCGAGAGTGGCTCTCTGGGTGGGCGCATCGCCTACCTGCTGCGCACCCAGATCATGGAGAAGGTCACCCACATCATCGACCTGCACACCGGTGCCATCCACCGCTTCAACCTGCCGCAGATCCGCGCGGAACTGAAGAACCCGGAAACCGTGCGCATGGCCGAAGCCTTTGGTGCCCCCGTCATCCTCAATGCCAGCCTGCGGGAAGGCAGTTTGCGGGCCTATGCCGACTCCCAGGATATTCCGGTTATCACCTTCGAAGGTGGTGAAGCATTGCGTTTCGACGACGTGGTGATCACCAGCGGTGTGAAAGGTGTGATCCGCGTGATGCGGGCGCTGGAAATGGTCCCCAGCAAGAAAGGCCCGAAAGCCCCCCGCAAGCGTTCAGAAATCGCCGCCATGTCCATGTGGGTGCGAGCCGATATTGACGGCATCATGCGCCCCGTGGCCAAGCTGGGCCAGAAGGTGCGCAAGGGCCAGCGCCTGGCCATGGTGGCCGATCCCTTCGGTGAAACCGAGGTCAGCGTGGTGACGCCCATATCCGGCATCGTTATCTGTGTCAACAACCTGCCGCTGGTGAACGAAGGCGAAGCCATCTACCACGTGGCCCGCTTTGATGAACTGGGCGAGGCGGAAAAGGCCATGGACTACTTCCGGTCTTCCCTGGACCCGGAAATGACCGAGGCGGTGTTGCCTGTGCATCCGTGGGACAATGATCCCAAGTAGACGTTATTACTACTCCTGATGGAACGTCTTTAGTTAGTGGGGGAAGCGGTATCTGTAACACCCGGATCCCCCGGCACCACGGTCAGCCCCCTAAAACTGCAATCCTGGGCAGTTATCTCTAAACCGACATAAAAGGAGCCACCATGATCTGGGACCAGACAACCATCCAGCTACAGGAGTACTCCCGGGGCATCCACCTGATCACCAATGAGGTGCTCTCCAATGGCCCGGAACTGGTGAACTGCCAGGTCGGCCTGCTGCACCTGTTTATCCAGCACACCTCCGCCTCCCTGGCAATCAACGAAAACGCTGATCCCGACGTGCGCGGCGACGTGGAGCGCCACCTCAATGTCATGGTGCCGGAAAACGCCCCCCACTATGAGCATACCCTCGAAGGCCCCGACGACATGCCCGCCCACATCAAAAGCATCCTCATCGGCCCCAGCCTGATCATCCCCGTCAGCGACGGCCACCTGGCCCTCGGCACCTGGCAGGGCATCTACCTGTGCGAACACCGTAACCGGGGCGGCGACCGGCGGATTATTGCTACCCTCCAGGGGCGCTGGTGAGCCGTCCAGAGCGCAGCCCGATGCCTGAACGGCGACTCAATCGTTTCGGGAAGTTGGACAAAGTGTGAAGTGTAGTCAATAGTTCCCTACGGGTGGCCCGTATGCTTCATGGGCTACCGCCACTACAAAAACAACAGAAACACTCCGCCCGTCCTGACGGACATAGGAGTAAGGGAGAAACGGATGAAGCACTTACTGACCCGCCTGACGGTTGTCGGGGTGGTGGGGGTGTGTGCGTTGTCGGCCCAGGCCGAGAGCCCTGCCAGCAATGCTGCCGCCGGAATCGATACCGCCGCTATTATCGCCAACGACAAGACCACTCGTGAGTGGCCCAGTTACGGCCTCAACTACGCGGAAACGCGCTTTTCCCGCCTGGACCAGATCAGTGATGACAATGTGGGCAAGCTGGGCCTGGCCTGGTCCTACAACCTCAACTCGCGCCGGGGTGTGGAAGCGACACCGCTGGTGGTGGATGGAGTCATGTATGTGACCGCCTCCTGGTCGGTGGTCCACGCCCTGGATGCGGCCACCGGCGAACCGCTCTGGACCTATGATCCGGATGTCCCCCGGGAATGGGGTGTGAAGGGATGCTGTGATGTGGTCAACCGGGGCGTGGCCATCCATGATGGCAAGGTTTATGTCGGGTCCTTCGACGGCTACCTCCATGCCCTTGATGCCGCCACCGGCGAGCGCCTGTGGAAGGTGAATACCCTCATCGACCGCAGTAAACCCTACACCATTACCGGTGCGCCCCGGGTCATCAATGACCGGGTGATTATCGGTAACGGCGGCGCCGAATACGGCGTGCGCGGTTACCTCACCGCCTACGACGTGGAAACCGGCAAACAGGCCTGGCGCTGGTTCTCGGTACCCGGTAATCCGGATGAGCCGTTCGAAGACGACAGCATGAAGAAAGCCGCTGAAACCTGGGACCCCGAGGGAAAATGGTGGGAAGAAGGGGGTGGCGGCACCATGTGGGACTCCATGGCCTATGACCCGGAACTGGACCTGCTGTACGTGGGCACCGGCAATGGCACACCCTGGAACCGTCTGCAGCGCAGCCCGGCCGGCGGCGACAACCTCTATCTTGCCTCCGTCGTGGCCCTCGACCCGGACACCGGCGAATACCAGTGGCACTACCAGCATACGCCCGGGGATTCCTGGGACTATACCTCCACCCAGCACATCATCCTCGCTGACCTGGAGATCGACGGCGACAAGCGCAAGGTGCTGATGCAGGCGCCCAAGAACGGCTTTTTCTACGTTATCGATCGCACCGACGGCGAGTTCATCTCGGCGGAGCCTTTCGTGCAGGTGAATTGGGCCGAAGGCTATGACGACAATGGGCGCCCCATCGAAGTAGAGGGGGCACGTTCGCGGACCGATCCCTGGGAGACCATTCCGTCCCCCTACGGTGCCCACAACTGGCACCCCATGTCCTTCAACCCGGACACCGGCCTGGTCTATATCCCGGCTCAGGGTGTGCCGCTGGTGCTGCAGAATAACCCCAATTACGAATACAACAACACGACCACCGGAGCACCCAACGCCGGACTGGGCTGGAATACCGGCTACTTCTTCGCCAATGTCGCGCCTGAGGCAACGCCGTTCGGGACCTTGCTGGCCTGGGATCCAGTGAAGCAGGAAGAGGTCTGGCGGGCAGAATACGTCTCTCCCTGGAACGGCGGTACCCTGACCACCGCGGGCAACCTGGTGTTCCAGGGCACCGCTGACGGTCGTTTTCTCGCCTACGATGCCGGCACCGGCGAGCTGCTGTGGCAGACACCGGTAGGCACGGGCGTGGTGGCCGCACCCTCTACCTGGGAGCATGACGGGCAGCAATATGTATCCGTTGCCGTGGGCTGGGGCGGTGTCTATGGCATTACCCAGCGAGCCACCGAAAAAGTCGGGCCGGGCCGGGTGTTTACCTTCCGGCTGGGCGGGGATGCCTCCATGCCCGACTCCATGGTGATCCGCCAGCCGTCCGACCTGTTGCAGGGGGTAAGCTACGACCCGGACGATGTCCCTGCCGGCGGCGCGCTGTACATGACCAACTGCCTGCTCTGTCATGGCGTGCCGGCGGTCAATAATGGTGGCAACCTGCCCAATCTGGGCTACTCCAGCCCGGCAGTGATCCGCAATATCGAGGACATTGTCTTCACCGATGCCCGGGCAGCGCTCGGCATGCCCAGTTTCAAGGGCAAACTGAGCGAACGGGAGCTGGAGCAGATCGTGGCCTTCATCCAGGGTTCCGCTGATGCCGCTCGCGCGGCCATGGCGGAGCAGGAGAAGGCGTCCTCCTCCGGGGACTGATTCCCGCGCCTGCAACACACGGTTCCGGCACACATCAACGGTGCGCCGGAACCGCCTTCCTGCAAGAGTCCTGATTGGCGACTCTGATTCAGTTCTGGTGCCGGGACAGGCGTTCTGGCAGGTGGTCTCTGATGATCGCCAACAGCTGTTCCGTGGCGCCGGACAGGGTGCCATTGTTATGGATAGTAACAAACCGGCTTTCCAGTTCTGATTGAAGGCGCCGGGCCCGTTCCACACGGGCTTCGATTTCCGCTGCTGTTTCCCGTCCCCGGTCCACCAGGCGCTGGCGCTGTTTTTCCGGGTCAACACAGATCAGGACCGGTACCAGCAGCTCCCGGTACCGACCCAGGGCCTGCTCCAGATGGGCCCGGGAGCCATTCATCAGCACCACGTCGCCGGCAGCCAGCCACCGATCCACTTCGATGCCGATGCCATAGTGCCGGCCATTGGCCAGCCAGTGCAGGGCAAAGCGACCGTGCTCCAGTTGCTGATGGAAGTCCCCGGGCGTTACGGCGATATGGTCCTCGCCGCCGGCGCCCTCGTGGCGGGTGATATACCGGGGTGCGGTACGCAGCCTCTGGCCCGACACCCGTTGATTCCGGCAGGCGTCCAGCAGCGAGTCCTTGCCGGCACCGGAAGGGCCCATCAGATAGAAAAGACGACCTCTGTCTTGTCGGGTTCCGGTTGTCATCAGCAGACCTTCTGTTCCCCATTCCACAGGGAGTATGGACCACACGCAGCGCGACCGCTTGCTCCGCTGCCGGAGATACGGTCTCCCTTTTTACTGAAGCCTATGAACAGGGAACCGGTGTCGTCAAAACAGGAGTCAGGCGACGGGAGCCATCCACTGCTGGCTCTTGCGGCTGTACCAGCAAATGATCACACCGAAGGCCATCAGCGAAGCGGTGATGGTAAACGCCCGGCTGAAGCCTCCGTAGGATTCCACAATGACACCTGCGACCGCCGGGCCAGTAAGCTGGCCCAGGGCGAAGAACAGGGTCACGAAACTGACCGCCACCGGCGCCAGTCGCGGATGGACCGTTTCCGTGGAGGCAGCCAGTACCGAGGTAAACAGCCCGGACACGCACAGACCCATAATGATGTAGTGCATGGCGAAAAACGGCAGGGTAGGCGATATCACCGGCAGAGCCATGGCAGCGGAGCATGAGCCCATGGACAGAACCAGCGCATTGGAGCGCCCCAGCCGGTCTGATATCCAGCCCCACAGCGGGCCGGCAACAAGACCCAGCAGCCCCATGGCAGCGGCAAGGCGGCCGGCAATGAGGGACGGGATGCCGGATTCCAGGGCGAAGCTGTACATGAAGATGGTCTGCACAATGTAGGTCAGGCCAACAATGCCGTAGATCAGCCCGATATTGATCACGTGGGGGTTGCGGTATACCCCGGCGCGCACTGCCGGCACCGGATCGGCGGGACCGCCACTGCCACTGCCCCGGGGCGGATTACGCAGGAACAGACCGACCACCAGTCCCGCAAGCACGGCGGAGGCGCCAAAAACAGCCCACACCAGGCGCCAGCCCTGGTCGGGCCAGGTAGTGGTCAGGAAGGGCACCAGCACCCCTGCCAGAAACAGCCCCAGACCAACGCCGCCGTTAGCAAAGCCGATGACCGCGCCCCGTTTCTCCGGGTACCAGCTGCCCAGCAGCGAAATCAGCGGGGTGTAGCCGAAGGCCGTGCCAAAGCCCAGTAGCGCCATCATGGCCATGCTCAGCCAGTAATTATCGGACAGGGCAAGGCCCGTGAAACCTGTGGCGGCGAAACATAACCCGAGGAAAATCGCCTGCTTGCTTCCGTAGCGGGAGGCAAAAACGCCGGCTACCATCAGCATGGTCAGGTACCCCAGGGCGGTAACCGTGCCCAGGTTGGCGCCTTCGCTGTAGTCGAGCCCCAGGCCCTCCAGCATACCGGGCATGACCAGGCCATAGGCGAGGCGCGCGAACACTACCAGGGTGATGGTGCACATCATGCCGATGCCAATCAGCAGCAACAGGGGCGGGCGGTGGTTCTGGGTCATGGTCGGATTCAGGTGTTGTTGTTAGAAGACTATTGGAAAGTAGGCGAATCGTACCCGCCGGTCAACTGTTCGTGTTTGCATGCTGGCCGGCCTCGAGGCCTCTGGTGCACAGGCATCAGCAGGAGCTGGCCGAAGATTGCAGTTGCGTCACTCGCTATACATTGCGGAAGTCGTGGTCCATTATTAAAACCTGTAGGGCTTTTGTCCGGTTGGGCAAATCTGCCGTAAAATCATGAGCTTTGGCAATGAAGGATGTAGCTATGGATATCAGGAAAAGTCTCCGTCGCCCGGTGGCGCTGATCATGATCGTGCTGATGAGTCTGACCACCACCGGTATGGCTTTTGCCCAGGGCGGCAGCACCCCGGCCGAACCGGTCTCCACGGCTGAGGTGCTGGAGTCTGAACAGGTTCGTGTTGACCGGGCCGAACTCAAGGCCATGCTGGCCACCGGAGAAGTTCAGGAAAAGCTCGCCTCCCTGGGAGTGGATCCCGGGCAGGTGGAGGAACGTATCGACAACCTGACCGCCGAGGAACTTTCCGAGTTCAACCAGGCCCTGGATGAATCCCCGGCCGGTGCCGGCGTTGGCGGTGTGGTGGGGGTGATTGTGCTATTCCTGCTGGTGTTCATCGTCACCGACATGTTGTGTGCCACAAACATCTACAGCTTCGTTAACTGCATTAACTGATCCGATGGGTATCCTCGCCACAGCCGGCCCGTTACGGGCCGGCTGCCTGTTCCTCCTGTTCACGTTGCTGGCCGGCTGTGCCGGCCATGGACACTACCCCCGACCTGATACCTTCACAGAGGCTGAGGTGGCACAAGCGGCGCTGATCCGTTCCGTGCCGTTTTACCCCCAGGAAGCCTATCAATGCGGTCCCGCTTCCCTGGCAATGGCACTGAACCACAGAAGTGCCGGCGTAACGCTGGACGAGACAGTCGATCGGGTCTACCTGCCCGGTCGCCAGGGCAGCCTGCAGGTAGAAATGGTGGCGACCGCCCGGTCGGAGGGCCTGCTGGTCTATCCGCTGGACGGAGACCTGAAAGCCATTATCCGTGAAGTGGATGCCGGCAATCCGGTGCTGGTATTCCAGAACCTCCGGCTTGGCTGGTGGCCCCAGTGGCATTTCGCCGTGGTCATCGGCTACGACCTGGAACAGCAGGAACTCGTGTTGCACTCGGGCACGCAGAAGCAGACAACCCTACCGTTCCGGGTTTTCGACAACACCTGGGCGAAGGCTGACCGTTGGGCAAGGGTTGTCATGCCCCCCGGGCAATTACCCGCCACGGCGGAGCCGGTTACCTACGTGCGCGCCGCCCATGATCTGGAGGAAGTGGGGCAGGCAGAGGCAGCACGTGACAGCTATCGGGCGGCGCTGGAGGCGTGGCCGGACAGTCTGGCGGCCGGCTTCGCCCATGCCAACCTGCTGCTGTCACGGCAACAATGGCAGCAGGCGGAGGACGCCTTTCGTCAACTGCTGGCTTTTCACCCCCGTTCAGCGCCAGCCTGGCATAACCTTGGGGTGGCCCTCGAACACAATCAGTGCCCGGTAGCAGCCCGTCAGGCACGTCGTTGCGCGGGCGGCCTGGCCCCTGATGATGCCCGCTTTGACACGGTGCCTGAAGCGTCCGGGGCGGAGGTGTCGGCCTCCTGTTCGGTGACGTCTTTGTTGACTGAGGCCGGGTGTACCGTACCAGAATAGATTATTGGCAATAACAGGAGGTAGGCTGATGGCATGGCAACAGCGACATCTGCTGGTGGAAGGCCGCGTACAGGGTGTGTCCTACCGGGCCTATACCGAGCGCAAGGCTACGGATCTGGGCTTGCAGGGTTACGTGCGGAACCTGCCCGACGGCCGCGTTGAGATCGTGGCCGAGGGTCCGGAAGACGCCCTGGATAAACTGGAGCAGTGGTGCTGGCAGGGTTCACCCGCGGCCAATGTTACCGGTGTGAGCTCGGCGAAGCAGCCAGCCAGTGATGGCTTCAGCGGTTTCGTCACCCGCTGAAGCCTTACGGTTTACAGGTTGGCTTCAGCAAACTCCGCCAGCACAGATCGTGGCACACCCTGCAGATGCACGTGGGCGCCGTGGCGGAAGCCCTTGAAGCGCTCGGTCATGTAGGTCAGGCCGGAACTGAGGCCGCTCAGATAGGGGGTATCAATCTGGGCGAGGTTGCCCAGGCAGATCACCTTGGAGCCGCTGCCCGCCCGGGTGATGATGGTCTTGATCTGGTGCGGGGTCAGGTTCTGGCACTCGTCGATAATGATCAGGCTGTGCTGGAAGCTGCGACCGCGGATATAGTTCATGGACTTGAAGTGCAGGGGCACCTTGCTGAGGATGTAGTCCACGCTGGCGGTCATGTTCTCGTCGTCCTCATGGAGGGCCTCGAGGTTGTCCACGATCGCCCCCAGCCAGGGTTCCATCTTCTCTGCCTCGGTGCCGGGCAGGAAACCGATGTCCTCATCCAGACCCTGGGTGGACCGGGTGGCAATGATGCGTTTGTACATCTTGCTGGCCACGGTCATCTCGATGCAGGCGGCCAGCGCCAGGATGGTCTTGCCCGAACCCGCCGAACCGGTCAGGTTGACCAGGTGCACGTCCGGATCCAGCAGCAGGTTCAGCGCCATGGCCTGGTAGATGTCCCGGGGTACCAGGCCCCAGACTTCCTCGTCCATCAGGTCCTGATGGTGCATGTCCCGCAGCACCAGGGTGTCCTCGTCAATGTCTGCCACCTTGCCGATAAAACCCTGCTCGTCAATCACGAACTCGTTGATATTCAGTTTGGCCAGTTCACCTTCGCGTTTGAGGAGATGCTCGGTGACGGCTTCCCGCTGCACCGTTTCCACCTTCTGGATATTGTCCCAGAAGGAGTTGGGGAAGGCATGGTAGCCCTTGGGCAGCAGGTCGATATCGTCCAGTAGCTGGTCGTTGTGATAGTCCTGGGCCTCGACACCGAAGCCACGGGCCTTCAGCCGCATGTTGATGTCCTTGCTGACCAGGATGATGTCCCGCGACTTGTACCGTGATTGCAGCTCCGCCAGGGTGTTGATGATCTTGTTGTCGTTCAGGTGCTCCGGCAGGGAATGGTTGCCGGCAGGGCCGGTACTCATGAGGATCGACAGGGTGCCGAGCGGCTTCGCCTTCCTGGCCCTGACAATGGGTACACCCTTCTCGATGTCCCCGGGGCTGGCATCCCCTAGCAGCTTGTCGATATTGCGGATGGCCTGGCGGCAGTCGGCGGCCACGGCCTGCTTGCCGGACTTGAGACTGTCGAGTTCTTCCAGGACCGTCATCGGCAGGATGACATCGTGTTCTTCAAAATTGAGGAGGGCGTTGGGATCGTGAATCAGCACATTGGTGTCGAGAACATACATTTTGCGGCGAGCTTGCGGTGCTCTGGGCATAGGGCGCGATACCTCTCTGGCAGGCGTCTGGGAGTCTGCGCTGCAGCAACTCATACCGCGTAGACTCCGTGCGGTCTCAAATCCCCGGTGGACACGGGTCCGTGGCGGCGTCCGGTTCAGTCACTCTCGGCACAGCGCCGGGTCAGGGATTTGTCGGATATGAGCTTCAGCATGTCGTAAGTGGTTATGATGCCGGTGATTTTCTCTTCCTTTGTGACGAAAATCCGGTGCAGGTGTTCCCCCATCATGATATCCGCAATGTCTCGCACCGGCGTCGACTCGTCAACCGAAAACACCTGCGGCGTCATGATATCGCGAACTTCTACCGGTAACCGGGTCATTTCTTCCAGGAATGCCAGGCGTAACCGGCGCACCTCCCGCTGTTCCTCGGGAGTCAGCCTGGCCCATGCTTTGGGCTTGCGGTCGGATGACCAGCGGAATTCGGCAATGTCCTTGAGAGTGGCAATGCCCACGATATCGCCGTGGTCATCAACCACGGGGCTGCCGGTGATTTCGTTCTCGGTGAGGAAGCGAGCAAGGTGGTCCATGGACCAGGATTCCGACACCGCCTTGACGTTGGGGGTCATGATGTCGCGGGCAATAACGGCCATGGGTCCCATTTCCCTGTCGGTGACTGGCCCGGCGATGGCAATGCCGGGCACTATGAGCCTATCGGCGTTCAGGTAGTGTGACGTTCAGCTCGAGCACCGAGCAGTCGTCATTGCGGTCCACTTCCACCTGAACCATGTCATCTTCAATCTGGACGTATTTGCGGATAACCGCAAGTAATTCCTGCTGCAGCTCGGGCAGGTAATCCGGCTGTTCCCGTTTGCCCCGTTCATGGGCCACGATGATCTGCAGGCGCTCCTTGGCAACGCTGGCCGATCCGGTGTTCTTGCGAGTCCGGAAGTAATCGAAGAAGCTCATCCTGTTTACCCCTTGAACATCCGCGCGAAAAAGCCTTTCTTCTGCAGAGTCATGAAACGGTGTTCCCGTTCCTCCCCCAGAAGCCGTGCGACGGCATCGTCATAAGCCTGGCCGGCATCGGTCTGATCCTCCAGAATCACCGGGGTACCCTGGTTGGATGCGTTGAGCACCACCTGGGATTCCGGGATCACGCCCAGCAGCGGAATGGCGAGGATTTCCTCCACATCGGCCACCGACAGCATTTCACCCCGTTCCACTCGCTCCGGATTGTAACGGGTCACCAGGAGGTGTTCCTTCACCGGGTCGTGGCCCAGTTCGGCACGGCGGGACTTGCTCTGCAGAATGCCCAGAATGCGGTCCGAGTCACGCACCGAGGACACCTCGGGGTTGGTGACCACGATGGCTTCATCGGCATAGTACAGGGCCATCTGGGCACCGTGCTCGATGCCCGCGGGAGAGTCGCAGACGATGTAGTCGAAGGTTTGCGACAGTTCGTTGAGGATTTTTTCAACGCCCTCTTTGGTCAGGGCTTCCTTCTCCCGGGTCTGGGAGGCGGGCAGGATGTAAAGGCTCTCAACACGCTTGTCGCGGATCAGCGCCTGATTGAGTGAGGCGTCCCCCTGGATGACGTTGACAAAGTCATACACCACCCGCCGTTCGCAGTTCATGATCAGGTCGAGGTTGCGCAGGCCAACGTCGAAATCAATCACCACTGTCTTGTGGCCACGGCGGGCAAGGCCGGTGCTGATGGAGGCGCTGGTGGTGGTCTTGCCTACCCCGCCTTTTCCTGATGTGACAACAATGATTCTAGCCAAGGTTGCGATCCTGTCTGCTGAAAATGGGTTTGCGGGAATGTCGGCTTTCAGGAACGCTCCAGTGGTGTTACCACCAGCAGGTCGTCCCTGAGCTGGACCTGCACAGCGGTTTTCCAGCCGCTTTCCTGCAGATCTTCCGAGATTTTATAGTGACCGGCGATAGACACAAGCTCGGCTTCCAGAGACTGGCAGAATACACGGGCGCTTTCCAGCCCGTGAACCCCTGCCAGAGCCCGTCCGCGCAAGGGACCGTACACGTGGATGTTACCTGCCGCCAGTACCTCCGCGCCAGCCTGCACCGGGGCCAGAATGATTAAATCACCGTCAGGGGCCACAATCTGCTGGCCCGATCTGACCGGCTGCGAGATTACGCGAAAGGGGGCCGGTCCGGCTGGTGCCGGTGTGGCGGCTTCGGGTTCGGCCGTGTCTGGTGCCGCCGGTTCACGGTCCTGGCGGCCACTGTCGGGCAGGATGGCCAGAGCCGCGTGGCGGGCCAGCCGGCGCTGGTCATCGTTGCCACCCCTGACACCCACCACATGTATATTATGCCGGCGGCAGATACCCAGCAGTTTGAAGAAGTCCAGCTCGCCCGTGGGCCCTTCATAGTGGTCGAGGCTCACGATAATGGGCATGTCCTTGAAAAATCCCGGTGCCTGGCGGATTTTCTCCCGTAATGCGGCTTCAAAGGAGTCGTCATCGAAGTAGGCCAGTTCCAGGGCCATAAGCGACACCGTGGAGCTCTTTAGCTGGAAAGCGGGCTTTTCGGCGGCCTGCGGAGCGTCTGTCATGCTGGGTTATCCTGGTCTTGAGGGGAAGTCGTCGGTTGGGGCCTCAAAGCGGGGCCGTCAAAGTGAATACCGGACCAGCCGGTGGTCATGAACTGGCGGATGTTGCCATGGGCCGTGCCGGCCGGGTCCTCCAGTACATCCCGGTAATGACGACCGAACAGTGTCAGAGCCTGGGTTTCAGTGAGATTGCCGAACTGACCGAGGGCAAACACCTTGCACGAGCCTTCATTGTCTCCGGCGGTATTGTGCAGTGGACCATTGCGAAAGCCGGTGGGAGTATAGTCGAAATGCCGGTCCACCAGCGCCAGGGTGTCCTCGAAGTCGGAGTGGCCGGCATCCAGTGAGGCCAGGTGAATCTTCAGCGCTTCGTGAATCTTCATCCCTGGTGTTCTCCCTGATGGGCCTGCTTCGGGCCCTGCTGGTATCTGGCCTTCCATTGTTCGTACGGCATGCCGTAGATGTGCTCCCGGGCCTCGGGGTCGGACAGCTCCACACCGCGTTCGGCAGCCTCCGCCCGTACCCACTTGGACAGGCAGTTGCGGCAGAATCCGGCCAGGTTCATCAGGTCGAGGTTCTGGACCTCGGTATGTTCCTGCAGGTGGCTGACCAGTTTACGGAAGGCCGCAGCCTCGATTTCGATGCGGGTCTGCCCGGAGAATTCGTTATTCATGGTGGTGAGCCTCCATCCTGTAAATGTCTGACATTCTCGGCAAGATACCGTAATATACAAGGCTGTACATTTATACAGAAGTTATTGATACGAGCCATGCAGCGCAAGATCATTCACATCGATTGCGACTGTTTCTACGCCGCCGTGGAAATGCGTGACGACCCGTCCCTGCGAGACGTGCCTATTGCTGTGGGCGGGCAGGGTGGTCGTGGTGTGGTGACGACGTGCAACTATCGCGCGCGGGCCTTTGGCGTACGCTCGGCCATGCCGGGCGGTGAAGCCCGCCGGCTGTGTCCCGATCTGGTCATGGTACCCATGGACATGCCCCGGTACCGTGAAGTGTCCCGCCAGGTGATGGCCATTTTCCGTGAAGTGACCGATCTGGTGGAGCCCCTGTCGCTGGACGAGGCCTTCCTGGATGTCAGCGAGGTGGACGCCTTTCAGGGCAGCGCTACGCTGATCGCACGATATATCCGTGACCAGGTCCGTGATCGTGTCGGCATCACCGTGTCGGCCGGGGTAGCGCCCAACAAGTTCCTGGCCAAGATTGCCAGCGACTGGGAGAAACCGGACGGCCTGTACGTGATCACGCCGGACAAGGTGGCGGGCTTTGTCGAGACCCTGCCGGTGGAAAAGCTGTTTGGCGTGGGCAAGGTGACCGCCGGCAAGCTCCATGACCGGGAGGTGAGAACTTGCGGCGACCTGCAGCGGGTGGGGCAGGCGGAACTGGTCAGCACCTTTGGCAAGCAGGGCCTGCGTTTATGGGACATGGCCCATGGCCAGGATGAGCGGCCGGTGGTGGTGACCAGGGTCGCCAAGTCGGTGAGTGTGGAGCGCACATTCTCCCGGGATCTGCCGGGAAAGACCGCCTGCCTGCAGGTGGTGCCCGCCCTGGTGGATGATCTCCGCCGGCGGCTGGAGCGCAAGAGCAGCCGCAAGCCGTTGCACAAGCTGTTTATCAAGATTCGTTACAGTGATTTTTCCACCCATACCCTGGAGCGGGTGCGGGACCCCGGCGTCGAGGCATCGCCCGGGGCCGACGAGTTCCTGCCCTTGCTGGATGAACTGGTGACGGACGAGCAGCGCCCGGTGAGACTACTGGGCGTAGGCGTTCGTTTCCGTGAGGACGGCGCTCCGGTTACCCAGTTACGCCTGTTTGAATAGCCCTCTTCATTGAAGCTGTAAGTCAGACGCTCCCCAGGAGGGCCTCAAGGCCCCAGGCGGTAGCTACCGTGCCTATGACGCCACCGATCACCGCCCCCGCCAGCACATCGCTGGGGTAGTGCAGGCCGAGCACCACCCGCGACGCGGCTACGGCCAGGGTAAAGGGCAGTATCAGAATTGCCAGGGCCGGCAGGGTCAGGGCCAGCACCATGGTAAAGCAGACCGCGTGCAAAGTATGCCCTGACGGGAAGCTGTAACGGTCCAGGGGAGGCGTGCCGCAGTGGATGACCGGAAAAGAGATGAAAGGCCGCTCCCGCACCAGCCAGCGCTTGAGCAACTTGTATGTGATTGTGCAGGCCAGCCCGCTGCCGGTCATCAGCAGCGCGATAGCGAGGCCCTGGCCCGGATAAATCAGTGGCAGGGACAGAATCAGCGCATACCACAGCCAGCCATCGCCCAGGCGGCTGACCACCTTGAACAGGGACAGTGCCGGCCGATAGCGAAGGCCATGGTTAATGGACCGGCACAGCGCAAACTCCGCCTGATCCACCTGATTAAAGAAGCGGGATACCCTGGGTGACGGCATGGTAACGGTCTCTCCTGTTCAGCTTCAGGGTGAGTTGCTCGAATTGTTCCACCTGGCTGCTCCAGTCCAGGTCCAGGGCGTCTAGCCTGGCCTGGTGCCGGATATTGGCCAGCAGCGTGTTCTGCTGGGCCAGGGTCAGGGCGTGTTCCACAAAGGCTTCATCCTCGTCCCGTGGCGCCAGCATGCCGTTTTCACGGTGACGTATGTGCTCGCCGGCGGCGGCGTCGTCAAAAGCTACCACCGCCAGGCCGCTGGCCATGGCCTCGGTGACCACATTGCCAAACGTGTCGGTCTTGCTGGGGAACAGGAAAAGGTCGCCGGAGGCATAGTGCCGGGCAAGCGCCTCTCCCTTGTGGACACCACAGAAGACGTAGTCGGGGTGTTTCTGCTGCAGTCGTTTGCGCTGGGGGCCATCCCCCACCAGCACGAACCGGGCTCGCGGGTGCAGGGCGCGAATCCGCTCGAAACAGGACACTGCCAGTTGCAGATTCTTTTCCGAGGCCAGTCTGCCCACATAGAGCACAGCCCGGTCCTGGGGCTGGAGGCCCCAGTCGGTGCGCAGTTGCTGGTCCCGCTTGTGGGGTGAGAAGCGTTGGCAGTCCACGCCCCGGCTCCACAGGCCCACCGGATGGATGCCCATGGCGTGCACCCGGGCGGCCATGCGCCGTGTGGGGACCAGAGTCAGGGCCGTGCGGTTGTGAAACCATCGGCCATAGCGCTGCAGCAGACGCTCCAGGAAGGCGGCGTGGTAGTGGCGGCTGTAGCTGTGAAAGTTGGTGTGGAACCCTGAGCAGACCGGAATGCCAAGCTTGCGGGCAACAGTGACCGCAGTGACACCCAGAGGCCCCTGGGTGGCCACGTAGACCAGGTCCGGGCGTTGACGCGTCCACAGGGCCCGCAGTCGTTTCTGGCGGGTCAGGCCGAACTGCAGAGCGGTGTACCCGGGCAGGGGCAGGCCGGGCACCGTCACCAGTTCATGGCAAAGTCCGGTATGACTGGCGGATGCGGGGATGGCGGAGCGGTCGGACTTCCGGGCTGGCCTGATCACCTGTACCTGATGCCCGTTCGTACTCAGCCCCCGGCAAAGGTACTTCAGGGTGTTCGCTACGCCGTTGATTTCCGGTGAAAAGGTTTCAGAGACAACGGTAATCCGGCGATTCAGGGACTGGCGGCTGGCTTCTCTCATTCGATAACCCTGCTGGATGATTCCGTTGGTTGCGGGTAACCTCATTGCGTCACTGGCTTTCCGTTATTCCACTTTTTTTTCAGTTATTCCACTATGAAAACGGAATGTGACAGCCAGGCTTCAGCTTTGTGACATTCCCTTGAAACCCGCGCCCTGACTGAGTTTCCGGGCGCAGACCTGTAACCGGAACAAGCCGTTGGAGGAAGGATGGAGATGCGAAAACTGGGTCGCAGCGACCTGGACGTGAGCCTGATCTGCCTGGGTACCATGACCTGGGGGCAGCAGAACACCGAAAAGGAAGCATTCGAACAACTGGATTACGCCGTGGGCGAGGGCATCAACTTCATCGATGCGGCGGAGATGTACCCGGTGCCACCGCGGCCGGAAACACAGGGCCTTACCGAGCAGTACCTGGGTAACTGGCTGGCGCGCCGCGAGCGCCGTGATGACCTGGTTATTGCCTCCAAGGTCGCCGGCCCCGGTAACGGTCTGACCTATCTGCGCAATGGCCCGCGCCTGACCCGGGACCATATCCGGGAGGCCTGTGAGACCAGCCTGAAACGCCTGCAGACGGACTATATCGACCTCTACCAGGTGCACTGGCCGGATCGCAGTACCAATTTCTTCGGCCAGTTGGGTTACCGCCATCGGGACAACGAGGATTACACGCCCATCGAGGAGACCCTGGGAGCGCTGCACGAACTGGTGCAGGAAGGCAAGATCCGTCACATCGGTCTGTCCAATGAGACGCCCTGGGGCGCCATGAAGTATGTCCAGCTTGCCGAGAAGCATGGCTGGCCGCGTCCGGTGACCATCCAGAACCCCTACAACCTGCTGAACCGCACCTTCGAGCAGGGGCTGGCGGAAGTGGCGCACCGGGAGGACATGGGGCTCCTGGCCTATTCGCCACTGGCCTTCGGCATGCTTACCGGCAAGTATCTGGACGGCAAGCGCCCGGATAATGCCCGCATGACCCTGTTCAAGCGCTTTGTCCGCTACCAGGGTGAGCGCGCAGAGCAGGCTACCCGCGCCTACTGTGATCTGGCGCAGGCACATGGTCTGACCCCGGCCCAGCTGGCCCTGGCCTGGGTGAACAGTCGCCGTTTTGTCACCAGCAACATCATCGGCGCCACCACCATGGAGCAGCTTCGGGAAAACATCGGCTCGGCCACCGTGGAACTGAATGACGAAGTCCTGCAGGCCCTTGAAGAGCTGCACCGGGAATTCACCTACCCCTGCCCCTGATAACGCCGCAAGGAGCTTTGCATCCCGCCCCCAACGGGCGGGGTGTGCTTACCTGCCGTTACTGCTGGTCACCTTCTCCGACACTTCCGGCCCTTGGTTACATGTCGTTACATTAGCTGACAAAATGCTGCAAAAGTCGGGGTCTGTTGTGCAAGAAATCACAGAGTTCCATGAGCAAATGGTTAGACTTTAGCCATAAATGTAAAACGTATTTTACAACTGCATTTGCTGGCTGGGACACTATGATCATTCGCATCTTTCTCGCATTACTGATACTGAACACGGTGGCGTTTGTTGTGCGTGCAGAGGCGGGCGAGCGTGAGACATTGCCCAACGAGATCTATCTCGGGGACCCGTCCGAAATCCAGAATCGCATGTCCGGTGACTTCATCTACGACGACGAGGATGCCCTGATGGACCTGGGGTCTCGTCTGTTGAGCTGGCGACTGTCGAGCACCCCGGCCCATGCCGGCCGCCGTTATGCATCCGAGTCCGCGCAACCGGATCATTCCCTTGCGCTGATCAATGAGGGTGCCGCGCTCAACCTGCGCTGGAGATTCTGAACCGCCCCCGCCGATACGCCGGGCGGTTCGCACTGCCGCCCCTGAGTTTCCTGAATTGTCACCGCCCTGCCGACGTGGGATCATCGTGTCATCTTGACCGCAGCAGGGAGACTGATAAGCACCATGTCGGATACACCGGAAAGGTTCAGGGAAACGACCGCTGATGCCTGTGTCGAGGCGATTATCCGGCGGGTAGGCAAGACCATTGTGCTGGGACTGCCTCTTGGCCTCGGCAAGCCAGTTCGTCTCGTCAACGCGTTGTATGAACGGGCCCGGCAGGACCCGTCCATTGATCTTCATATTCTGACGGCCATTTCCATGCTGGCGCCCCGGGGCAGCTCCTTCCTGGAGCGACAGTTCCTCGATCCCTTTGTCAAACGACTGTACGGCGATGTGCCTGAACTGGCCTATGCCCGGGATGTGCTGGACAAGCGCCTGCCTGCCAATGTGAAAGTTTCCGAATTCTTCTTCAAGGCGGGCAGCTTCCTCGACAACGAGCAGCAGCAGCGCAACTATATCTGTACCAACTATACCCACGCGGTCCGTGATCTGGTCGCCCAGGGCGTTAACGTGATCTGCCAGATGGTGGCGCCGGAGCGGGAGCCCGGCGGTGACCTGAGCCTGAGCTGCAACCCGGACCTGACCCTGGACCTGCTGCTTTTGCTGAGGCAGCAGGAAGCCGCCGGCCAGAAGGTGGCGGTAGTGGGGGAACTGAACCATTACCTGCCCTGGCTGGGGCATCAGGCGGCGGTGCCGGCGTCGGACTTTGACCTGTTGCTGGAGCATCCGGATACCGACTATCCGCTGTTCCCCGTGCCCCAGGGGTCAATCAGCCCCGCGGATCACCTGATCGGTTTCTATGCCAGTACGTTACTGAAAGATGGGGGCACGCTCCAGGTGGGCATCGGCTCTCTGGGGGCAGCTGTGGTTCACAGCACCATTCTGCGACACCGCCATAACGAACAGTGGAATGCTCTCTACGAGCACTTGCGGGTTGCGACCCGATTCCCCTTCATTGCCGCCGAGGGCGATACGGGTACCTTTCGTGAAGGGCTGTACGGCTGCAGCGAGATGATGGTGGATGGCTTCATGCATCTGATGAAAGCCGGCATCCTCAAACGGGAGGTCTATGACGACCTGGACACCCAGGAGCGGGCCAATCGTGGCGAACCGGTCAGCGAGCCCGGTGTGGTCATGCATGGCGGGTTCTATCTGGGCCCGGCGGATTTCTACCAGCAGCTGCGGGAACTCGACGAAGAAGAGCGCCGCCGTATTGCCATGACCAGCGTCAACTATATCAACGACCTCTATGATCACCGCTTTGGCAGCCAGCGGCTCAAAATGGCTCAGCGGCAGCACTCCCGGTTCATCAATTCGGCGATGATGCATACCCTGTCCGGAGCGGCGATATCGGATGGTCTGGAGGATGGCCGTGTGGTCAGCGGTGTGGGTGGCCAGTACAATTTTGTCGCCATGGCCCATGACCTGCCGGGGGCACGCTCCATCATCACCCTGCGCAGTACCCGCGAGAGCGGTGGCGACACGGTTTCGAATATCGTCTTCAGCTACGGGCACTGCACCATTCCCCGCCACCTCCGGGATATCGTGGTCACCGAATATGGCGCGGCGGACCTGCGTGGAAAGTCGGACGAAGAGGTCTACCTGGCGTTGATCCGCATTGCCGATGCCCGCTTCCAGCCCTCATTGCTGGAACAGGCCCAGAAGGCGGGAAAAGTCAGCAAAAGCTTCAGGCTGCCGCGGTCCTGGCAGGAAAATACTGCCGACCATGTCAGCCAGACCCTGGCCTCGGTGGGTGAAGGGGAAGCCTTTCCCCCATTCCCCTTCGGCTGTGATTTCACCGGCGAAGAACTGACCCTGGTGAAAGCGCTGCAGGCGCTGAAGTCGGCGACAGCGGGCACCCGTGGTAAGCTGCGCACCTTTGCCAGGGCGGTGAGGGCCGATGTGAAACGTGAGGACCTGAAACCCTACCTTGAGAGGATGGGGCTGTCGTCCGGCGGGGGCCCTTCCGCCTGGCTGAACCGCCGGCTGCTGGCTGTTGCCCTGGAGCAGACCGGTGCCACTGAACCACCCGCAGAGTCCCGTCACTGATGCAAAGACCGATGATCTACACCGTTCATTATCGCCTCAAGAACCAGGCCGGAGAGGTCGTGGACACCTCGGAAGGAGGTGAGCCGCTGCATTTTCTGGAAGGCTCCGACAATGTCATCGAGGGCATCCAGAAGGCAGTCAGCGGACGCTCGCCGGGCGATTCTCTGGAGGTCACCATTCCGCCGGCTCTGGCTTACGGGGAGCACAACCCGGAGCTGGTACGCAAGTTACCCCGTTCCGCTTTCGAGGGTGTGGAGAACCTGCAGGTAGGCATGAAGTTCCAGACCAATACCGGGGATGAGGCTCAGGTCGTTCAGGTGGTGGGTATCGACGGCAATCTGATCCGGGTGGATGCCAATCATCCCCTGGCAGGCTTCACCCTTTACTTCGATCTGGACATCATATCCGCCCGGGAAGCCACCGAAGACGAGGCGGCCGCCGGGCAGCCCCTGACACCCGCCCCCTGATGGCTGCGACGCAGGCTCTCGACAATGATCTCCCGTACGCGGTTGCTCAGCTCGCGGGCACTTTCGTCGGGCAGGGGTGTCACCGGCGGGTGCCAGACGACCCTGACGTCCGGTGCCGGAGCGGCCAGCAGGCGGATCAGGTGGTGGTGAAATTCATCGTCGCCGATAAAGGGGGATATATGACACGGTTCGCCGTCCCGCACATAGGCAATACTGACTGGCACGATGGCCACGTCGGCGGCTGTGGCGGCTCCGATCAGTCTCGGGAAGAAGGGCAACACCGTCAGACCGGCTGAGGTGGTGCCTTCCGGGAAAATCAGAACCGACTGGCCCGCCTCCAGGGTTTCTCTGATATCGGCCCGCTTTTCTGCGGCCTCGCCCCCGCCACGGCGGATAAACAGCGTACCGGCCTGACGGGCCAGCCAGCCCACCACGGGCCATTGCGCCACCTCCGCCTTGGACAGGAAACGAATCTTCGTCAGCCCGCCCAGCACCGGAATGTCGGTCCAGGAAATGTGGTTGCTCATCAGCAGGGCGGGGGCTTGTGGTGCCGGTCCCTGCTCCCTGATACGGATACCAATACAGCGGCAGCAGCAGCGAAAGCAGATCTGCGCCACCGGCGTCCGGTCGTGCCGCCGTCTGGTGACGACGTCGGCCAGCAGGAGCAGCGCGGCAACCACCGCAGTGACGCTCAGTACCAGTATTAGCAAGGGCAATCTGAACATCAGGCGCAATGCTGCCATGATTTTCTCCGCTATGGATTCAGGGGCAGTAGCTCCCAACGACAGGTCGCGGGGGCTTGCTGCATCCGGCCAGGAAATTATTGTCAGCCGGTACCGTTTCTGCGCATGAAATGCCGGCTGTAGCGAGCCGACAACTCACTGACCTCGAGCAATACCAGCACATCGGCGCACCGGAACTCGGGATCCCAGCATGGCTCTCCGCATACCCGGGCGCCCAGGCGCATGTAAGCGCGCAGCAGGGCGGGGATATCCACCGGGCGTTCGGAGTCTGCCCGGGTCAGGTGAGGCAGGGCCCGCCGTGGCCAGACCCGGTCATCCTCTGATGAAAGATACCGGTCCTGAAGGTGCCGGGCAATACGCCAGGCTTTCAGGCCACCATCGGACATGCTGATGCTGGCGCAGCCGATGATCCGGTCGACCCGGTGCTTGGTCAGCCAGTCTGCCAGCGTTGCCCACAGCAGTCCGATGGTGGCGCCGGTTCGGTAGGCGGGATGTACACAGGTGCGGCCCAGTTCAGCCACCCGACCGGCCCCTGACAGCAATTGCGACAGATCGAATTCGCTCTCGGAGTAGAAACCACCGGTGTGACCAGCCTGGTCCTGGCGGAGGATCCGGGTGGTGGCTACCAGCTCCCCGGTCTCGCTATCGGTCACCATCAGATGATCACACCAGGCGTCGAACGGATCGGAGTCCAGCCCGGGGATTTCGGCGCCAAGATCCGAGTCGTATTCCGCAGAGAAAACGTCGTATCGCAGCCGCTGGGCCTGTTGCACCAGGTGAGGGTCGCGGGTGACCCGGGTCAGCAGACGGCGGGATACGGCAGCACGAGCGGTTTGGGCAGTCATGGCAAACTCTCTTTTTGTCCATTTCAGAACGAGGTTATGAAGCGCCTGTGACACGCCCGTGACGTGGCAATGACGACTTGATGACGACGATGACTTGCCGCCTGGCCCGGCCCACTGTGGCGGCGGCGCCAGAAGCTGCTATCTTTTGTGACGGGAGGTAACATCCAGTGGCGTCATGTATTTCTCGCAGCAATATGTATAATCGTTGTTACACGATTCGGGTAAGCTGCTGAGTTTACTCAGGCCGGACTATCTGGAAGGCACACCAGGTGCGGGGGGCTAACCCGGCGCCCGACGGCAAGCAAGGAAAGGGGGCGTCCCGAGAGCCGGGACGTTCTCTGACAGATAACAACACAAACAGAGATGGATGGCGTGGAACAGACAAACGAAGGCTGGCGAATTCTCATTGTTGAGGACGACGAACGTCTGGCAGACCTGACAAGGGAGTACCTTGAAAGCAACGGTCTGGTGGTCACTCATGAAAGCCACGGTGGCAATGCCGTTGAGCGTATCCGCAATGAACGGCCGGATCTCGTGGTGCTGGACCTGATGCTGCCGGGAGAGGACGGCCTGTCCATCTGTCGGCGAGTGCGTCCCTTCTACCAGGGTCCGATCATCATGCTGACGGCTCGCAGTGATGACCTGGATCAGGTGCTGGGCCTTGAGATGGGGGCAGATGACTATGTCAGCAAGCCGGTCAAGCCCCGGGTCCTGCTGGCTCGCATACGCGCCCTGCTTCGCCGGGCTGGTGGCCCCGCCGGGTCAGAGGGTGAGGAAGGCATTGGCGACTCCCCCGAGGAGCCAGTAAGGCTGCAGTTCAACGACCTGGTGGTGGACCGCTCCATGCGGGAGGCCTGGCTGAATGACGAGAGCATCGACCTGACCAGTGCCGAGTTTGACCTGCTCTGGTTGTTGGCCCGCAGCGCCGGCCGGGTGCTCAGCCGCGAGGAGATATTCACTGCCCTGCGTGGCATCGAGTATGATGGTCAGGACCGGTCGATTGACGTCAGAGTGTCCCGCATTCGCCCCAAGATCGGCGATGATCCGGTGCACCCCCGTCGCATCAAGACCGTTCGCAGTAAAGGCTACCTGTTCGTCAAGGAAGCCTGACCGACCACCGG
Source organism: Marinobacter zhanjiangensis (assembly GCF_014651935.1). GTDB lineage: Bacteria > Pseudomonadota > Gammaproteobacteria > Pseudomonadales > Oleiphilaceae > Marinobacter > Marinobacter zhanjiangensis. The sequence continues at coordinate 171,189 of NZ_BMXV01000003.1, forward strand.
GCAGCATCGCCTGACGGGACACTTGTGTTAAGGCACACTACACATGCCCTTTAGCTTTACGATCAAGTTGTTCGCCCGTCTGGCCGGCCTCGCGGTGTTGATTACCCTTGTCTGTTCCCTGGTGTGGTGGGGGCTGGCGTCGGTGCGCCACCAGGCGTGGCAGGAGCAGCTGGTGGAGCCATTGATGACGTGGCTGGCCCGTACCCCTTCCCCGGGGCAGCAGTACCACTGGCTCTCTCCCCTTTACGACTTTCAGATCACCAGCGCCGACCGGCTGTCCCTGGACCCGGTGATCCGGGAGCGCCTGCACTACGGGCAGACACCGGTGCTGTCCGATCAGGTGGGCCCGAGGGCTCTGGTCGCCAGGTCCACGGGCGGTGTGCTGTCGCTGCGCCTGCGCAATCTGTACCGGAGTATCGCCGAAGCCACCGCGCTGACGGTGCTGTGGCACATGAATCAGGCGGGGCCGGATGATTATGACGAAATGTCACGTTTGCTCGCCAGGGAACTCAACGTCACTTTGGGTGTTGTCGACCGTGCTGGTCGATTGCCGCCGCCGGAGGTGCTGGAGCAGCTGACCGGACAGGACGCGGTTTTCTTTGGCGATGATCGGCAGGGGCAGGTCATGCTGCGTCTGGAAGACGGTTCGCTGATGCGGATGACAATGCCGGCGGGGTTTCATTCCCTGCCCGGGCCGGTGTTGCTGCTTCTGGTTGTGCTGGCGGGACTGGTGCTGCTGATTGCCGTGCGGCTATTGATGCGTGACCTGGACCAGAACCTGAGAACGGTGGAGTCGGTCGCGGTGCGCATCTCCCGGGGCGAACTGGAGGCGCGGGTAGAGCCGGGGCAGGGCAACCTGGTGTCCCGTCTGTCCCGCTCCTTCAACGGTATGGCAGACCAGATCCAGCGCCTGGTGGAAGTGCAGCGGGAAATGATTCATGCCGTCTCCCATGAGCTGCGAACGCCCGTAGCCCGCATCCGTTTCGGCGTGCAGATGATCGAGACGGCAAGGGACGGGCAAGCCCTGCAGCGGCAGCTTGACGGTATTGATAACGACATCCAGGAGCTGGATGAGCTGATTGACGAGATTCTCACCTATGCCCGCCTGGAGCAGGGCGGGCCGGTGTTCAGGCTGCGCCCCGGTCGGGTGACCGATATCGTGCGCCAGGTGGTGGAGGAGCAGCAGGTGATTCACCCCGGCGCCAATATCGAGGCAGTGATCCCGGAAGCGTCCGAGGTCTTCTCGGAGAGTGATATCGAGCCCCGTTATCTGCATCGGGCGATCCAGAACCTGGTAGGTAACGCCTGCCGTTATGCCCGTGGCGAGGTCAGGGTCCGCTGTCTGCTGGACGAGGAAAACTGCCGTATCGACGTTGAGGATGATGGCCCCGGTGTGCCGGAACAGGAATGGGAGAAAGTGTTCAGTGCCTTTGCCCGGCTGGACGACAGCCGCACCAGGAACTCGGGGGGGTACGGGCTGGGGCTCTCCATTGTCCGGCGCATCCTGTTCTGGCACGGCGGCCAGTCATTCGTCGGTCGCAGTCCGGAGCTTGGCGGCGCGCGCTTCAGCCTGGTGTGGCCCCGCCGTCAATAACCCGCAAACTCATCGGGTATTCTCAGGTGCGCTGGAAGGCGATCAGGTGGTCGGCCTCCACCCGTACGGGAACGTGTTCCCCCAGCCGGAAATCCAGATGGCTGCGGAACAGTGCCTCGAATTCGGTATCGTCTGACAGACGGAACCGGTAGAGGGTGGAGGTGCCCGCGAAAGTCTTTTCCACCACCCTGGGTTTCAGGTCGGAGTCCGGATCATAGACGATGTCGTCTGGCCGGATCAGTACGTCCAGTAAAGTGCCGGCCCGCCACTGGCGGTTACGCTTGCCCGTCAGGCTGCCCAGTTCGGATTCAATGGTATCCGCTCCACTGGCCGTTCCCGGAACAAACGCGCCCTGACCCACAAAGCCTGCCACAAATCGATTGGCCGGCTCATGGTAGAGATTGTAGGGCACGTCCCATTGTTGCACCTGGCCATCCTTGAGCACGGCCACCTGGTCACACATGGCGAAGGCTTCCTGCTGGTCGTGGGTGACCAGCAGGGCGCTGATGCCCAGTTCCTTGAGAATATCCCGCACATCCAGGCTCAGGCGCCGGCGCAGGTCCGCATCCAGGTTGGAGAACGGCTCATCCAGCAGAATCAGGGTCGGTTCCGGTGCCAGCGCCCGCGCCAGGGCAACCCTTTGTTGCTGGCCGCCGGACAACTGGTGGGGGTACTTGTCCGCGAGGTCCTGAAGGTGGACCAGCTCCAGCAGTGAGGCGGTCTTGATGCGCTTTTCGTCCCGGCTCAACCCTTTCAGGCCAAAGCCAACGTTCTCGGCAATGGTCAGGTGCGGGAACAGGGCATAATCCTGGAACACCATGCCGATCCGCCGTTGCTCCGGGGGCAGGGTGAAGCCGGGCACGCTGATGGCCTGATCGTTGAGCCGGATTTCGCCCTCGCTGATGGGCAGGAACCCGGCAAGGGCCCGCAATATTGTGCTCTTGCCGCATCCGCTGGGACCGAGCAGGCAGCCGATATCACCATGACCAAGGGCAAACCGGACGTCGGACACAACGTTGGCCGAGCCATAGCCACAGCCCAGCGCCCTTACATCCAGCAGCCAGCTGTCTGGCATCAGGTTGGGTGGTGGCATGGGCTACTCCGATCCGGTTGAATGGCTGATGGGCTCTACTGCTCCAGTTTTCCGAGAATCAGGAATTCCAGCAGTGCCTTCTGGGCGTGCAGCCGGTTTTCCGCCTCGTCCCAGACCACTGAGCCCGGATGGTCCAGCATCTCATCGGAAATTTCCTCGCCACGGTGGGCCGGCAGGCAATGCATGAACAGGGCATCCGTCGCCGCCAGATCCATCAGGGCAGGATTGACCTGGTAGGGCGTGAAGATTTTCCGGCGAGCATCGGCTTCCTGTTCCTGCCCCATGGAGGCCCAGACATCCGTGACGATCAGGTTGGCTCCACGGGCGGCTTCCCGGGGGTCGTCGAAGACTGTGACGCAGTCCTGGTGGGTATCCAGCAGTCCACTGTCGGGGGCATAACCTTGCGGGCACGCGACGTTAAGGTGGAAACCGAAAAGGCGGGCCGCATTGATGTATGAGTTGCACATGTTGTTGCCATCGCCCACCCAGGTCACGGTGGCGCCGGCGATGTTGCCCCGGTGTTCCCGGTAGGTCTGCAGATCCGCGAGTAGCTGGCAGGGGTGGAAGTCATCCGTCAGGGCGTTGATAACCGGTACCTGGGAAACCTTGGCGAACCGGTCTACCTTGTCGTGGGCGAAGGTGCGGATCATTACGGCATCCACCATGCTGGAGATGACCCTGGCGGAATCCTCAATAGGTTCCCCACGGCCCAGCTGGGTGTCCCGGGGGGACAGAAACAGGGCGCTGCCGCCGAGTTGTGACATGCCCGCCTCGAAAGATACCCGGGTGCGTGTGGACGACTTTTCGAAGATCATCGCCAGCACCCGGTTGCCAAGGCTGTTGCGGACCTTTCCGGCTTGCCATTCGCGGCGCAGGAAGCTGGCATGGTCCAGCAGGTCGCTCAGTTCGTTGATGGTCAGGTCATTGAGTGTCAGAAAGTGTCTTGCAGCCATGGCGATGCCCGTTGTGATTTCCTGGCCGACAGCAAATAGAAAACATGCCGGAATGCGTTTTCGCACCGGCTGTGCGGCCTTGATTGAGAAGCCCCCGGGATAGCCCTGAGCGATTGTTTGTCAGGATTTTCCGAGGGGCTTCGATGGTCCATGTGGACGAAAAGCAATAAGTCTATAGGGTTCCCGGGGGTATGACAATCCAGTGCGCCGTCCAGGACACTGGCGCTATTACCTGAGTGTGTTGGTCGGGATTGCGGTTCCCGTGTACAATAGATTTCAGTTCCATACCGTTTGCATGAGGTGAAATTGTGGATATCAACGAGCAGATCAAGAGCCAACTGGAAGAAAACCCGATCATTATCTACATGAAGGGTACGCCGCAGGCGCCCCAGTGCGGATTCTCGTCCCGTACCGTGCAGGCGCTGATGGCCTGCGGCGAGCGGTTCGCGTTTGTGAACATCCTGGACAATCAGGAGCTGCGCGAGGAACTCAAGAGCTACTCCAACTGGCCGACCTATCCCCAGCTGTACATCAACGGAGAGCTGGTGGGTGGTTGCGACATCGTGCTGGAGCTGTCCGAATCCGGTGAGCTGGCAGAAATGGTCAAGGCCGCTGCCAAAGAGCAGGAAGCCTGAGCCGGAACCTGGCGATAACAAGCCTGTAAGAACCAGAAAAGCGCCTCGCGGGGCGCTTTTTTTGATTGAGCATTGAGCTTGCCCTGTCAGGCCTGCTTGCGAAGCGTGCCGACCACGGCGTCAAGGGCCCGGTCGATCAGGGCGCCCTGTTCCAGTACCGTCAGCCGGCCACGTTGCATCTCATGAGCCAGGTCCACCCGGGTTTTCTCGATCACTTTCAGGCCCATGCGGTTGACGAAGACGAAGGAGTCCGCCTCGTCAATAATGGCGGAGAGCTTGCAGCGGAAGCTGGAGCCGTTGACCAGGCGGAACTCCACCCACTGGCCCACATTGATGGCGTCAATCTCGGGCAGGTATTCGGCAACGCCCGCTTCCAGCGGCTCTTCCGGCTCCATGGTGTCTTCGGGTAACGGCTGCTCGGGCTCCAGATCGTCCGGTTCCCTGGCTTCGGCAAGCGCCAGGTTACGGAATGCCTCGGTCAGTTCGTGTTTGAGTTGGGCCATCATCTCGTCGAGACGGGATGAGTTGTAGGACACTTCCTCCAGACCGGCGCGCAGGGCTTTCAGCAAGCGCGGCACCACCCGTACCCACTGGTCCCTTTCGTCGTCGTCCAGGTGGGGGTGCAGGCACCAGATCAGGTCATCCACCACTCGCACCGACTGCTCCCAGCGGTGTTCCACATCGTTGCGCAGATAAGCCAGGAACATCACCCTGCTCCAGCCGTTCACCAGGATATCGTGAATGGCTGGTGGAACCGGCCGCCGGGCCAGTTTCTCCTTGAGCAGGCGGTCCACGGTGTCCTGTGCTTTCTGGGACTTGATACGTCCGCGCTCGGATTCACGGGTACGCTGCTCGACCAGCGAGGCCTTGCGATTCTCCCGGGTCAGGAACTGGTCGAATTCCTCGCCCAGGGTTTCGAAAAGCTGAACATCACCATCGAACTCGTCCAGAATCCGGGCAACAATGTTATGGATCTGCTCGTAGAGTTTGTCGCGGGACTTTTCATCGGCGTTGCTCCAGCCGATACCGGCGCGAGCCAGGGAGTTGAGCAGCTTTCTGGCCGGGTGATTGGCGCGGCTGAAGAAGGACTTGTCCTTGATGACCACCTTCAGGATCGGGATCTGAAGCCGGCTGATCAGCACCTGGATAGGTGCGGACAGGTTGTAGTCATCAAGGATGAACTCGAACAGCATGGCCACGAGGTTGATCAGGTCCTCGTCCATTTCCTGCAGTGCCGGCTGTTTGCCATCCTCGGGCTGGTGAGTCTCGAGGACATGCTCGATCAGGTCCCGCAAATCCACTGTCACCGGTTCGCCGGCACTCAGGTTTCCGCGGGCGGTATTCTGGCCGGCGGTGTTGGCGGATGCCCTGGACAGCATATGCAGCAGTTCGGCGCCGCCAACAATATGGATTTCGGTGCCGCCATGACCCTGCCCGCCACCGTAATGACTGGTGCTATAGCTGCGGTGCCCGCGCTGCTCGGCCAGTAGTTGGCGGATCTGCTGGAACAGGGCGTCGTTTTCCCGGGCCTGATAGCTTTCCTGCGCTTCCGCTGCCTGATGGCTGTCGGGCCCACCCTGGCCGGGCGCATCAGCCTTCGCGGTTTCGGCGCTCTCGTGGCGGGTTTTGCCCTGATAACGGAAGTTGGGCACAACGCCGGCCTGGACAAGAATCCGGTTGGCCTCGTCCATCAGCATGCCAAGATTGGCGACCACATAGCGGTCGAACTGCTTGAGAACAATCAGCCGCTCACGAATCTGGATCTCGAAGGCGCCGGCGGCGTCGGCAAAGGCACGACAGACATAATCCGGCAGCATCGGGTTGACGGGGCGCTCTTCCGACGCACCGGGGTAGATGACCGTAAACCGGGTCTGCAGTTGCAGGAGTGGCCCCTGGAAATAGGCACGTGCCTTGGAAATCATGGCGCTCAGGGCTACCTGCTCTTCCAGGTCATCGTCCTGTACCAGGGAAAGGCTTTCGGCCGAGGCGGCCTCCTGATGCGCTTGCTGGTCCTGGGATTGCTGGTCAGCGTCCGCCAGAGGCGGATGCTCGAAGAGGGCTCCCACAGAATGCTGGAACTGCTTCTCGACACCCTTGCGCTTGATGCGGATTTCCCGCATGGCTTCGAAATAGCGGTTCTGCTCATTGTTGCTGCGGGCGTTATTGGCCAGTTCGAACAGGGAATCATCGACGGCATCGAATGCCCCCTGCAACAGATCGCCCAGGCCGGCGACCACCGTGTCACGGATGCGGGTTACTTCCGGAGGAACGGATACCGGCGACCCCGCACCCTGACGATCGTGCAGGTAATGTATGCCGGATTGTCTGTTCATGGCTGACTCCTGATACGCCTCAACCGGATACGTTACCGAGCTTACTCTGAATTGGTTCTTTATATGCGTAATCTATCGCAAAACCTGCCGGGGTTACACGATTAATTATTGTTAATCAGATAATCAGTTCCCTTCCCGGCCAACAACGGGTACTTCGGTTATTTCCTTAATAAACAGGCCGGCCCTTGCGGGTCGGCCTGTTACCGGGAAGCAGAGGTGGCAGGTGTCAGCTGACGTACTGTGGACCGATACCCATGCTCCAGATGACAACGCTGATCGCCAGCAGTCCGACAAACATCACCAGGCCCACGGTCAGCACGGACGATGCAAACATGAAGCCCCGGTCTTCAGGAATCTTCATGAGTATCGGCAGGCCTTCGTACAGAAGGTAGACCGCATAGGCGACGGCTGCCGTACCCACAGCCATATTGACCCAGATGTTCGGGTAGACCGCCGTCACGCCCAGCAGGAAAATGGGAGTGGCCGTGTAGGCCGCCAGGGTAACGCCCCGGGGTGTGGATTCCTTGACATCGTAGGTCGCGGCAAAGAAATCGATGAACTTGCCAATGATGAAAACGCCTGCCAGCATCGCCATATAGGCCAGGGCGCATAATTGCAGTGCGCTGCTGGTGGTCAGTTTTATCAGCTGACTGCCTCCCACCTGCCAGCCCACCTGGGTGGTGCCGTAAAAAGCTGCGGCAACGGGAATCAGAGCCAGCAAGAGGATGTGGCCGAAGTACAGCTTGCTGACTGATTCGGATTCCTCGCGAATCGCTTTCCATTCTTTGTCGGGGTGTGTAAACAGCCCGAAGGTGTGTGAAAGGCTCATGGACCTTCTCCTCTGCATTTCCTTTATTGTTGTTGGGTGCGGCAATGGGTCGCACGCTTGCAGTTTTGGGTACAGGAGGTCGTCCGGTCAAGAAACTGCTTAAATCATGATCTTTCTAAAAATGTCCGGTTAGACCTAAAGGGCATAAGACTCAAGTGGCCTTTTTGCGCCGGAACGCCTTTTTCTTCGGTAGCGGGTGAACGATGGCAGCCTTTACCACATTGTCCTTGATTTGCAGGACCTCGGTGCGATGGCCATGGATAACCAGGCACACGTTGGTGTCCGGGATGGTCTCCAGGGTCTCGGTGATCAGGCCGTTGAGGGTCTTGGGGCCGTCGGTCGGCAGTTTCCAGCCCAGGTCCTTGTTGATGATCCGCAGGGCAGCGCTGCCATCGATGATGAAAGTGCCGTTGTCCTGGGGGATGATGTCCGGGCTGGTCTCCGAGTAGTCGGTGGTGAAGTCGCCCACGATTTCCTCGAGTATGTCTTCCAGGGTCGCGATCCCCAGGACATCGCCGTACTCGTCCACCACGATGCCGAAACGGCGCTTGGCTTTCTGGAAGTTGATCAACTGGGTATTCAGTGGCGTGCTTTCCGGTATGAAGTAGGGCTCCCGGGAGAGCTGCATGAGCATCGCCTTATTGATGTCTTCCTGCATCAGCAGGCGCGAGATATTGCGCAGGTGCAAAACACCCTGGATGTTGTTGATGTCGCCCTTGTAGATCGGGAGCCGGGTATGCTGGCTGGTGCGTAGCTGGCGCAGGATGGTATCCATGTCGTCCTCCAGGTCCACGCCCACGATTTCGTTGCGGGGCACGATGATGTCATTCACCGTGACCTTTTCCAGATCCAGTATGCTGACCAGCATGTCCTTGTGTTTGGAGGGGATCAGGGCGCCGGATTCATTCACCAGCGTGCGCAGTTCCTCCCGCGAAAGATGATCGGAGCTGGCATCGTCCGTGGAAATGCGCAGCAATCGGAGAATGGCTCCGGTGAACAGGTTAACTGCCCACACCACCGGGTAGAGGGTCTTCAGTAGGGGGCCGAGAACATAGCTTGCGGGGAAAGCGATTTTTTCCGGAAACAGGGCTGCCAGAGTCTTTGGCGTCACTTCCGCGAAGATCAGGATTACGATGGTCAGTGCCACAGTGGCGATGGCAATGCCGGCGTCTCCCCAGAGCCTCATGGCAATCACCGTGGCGATGGCCGAGGCAAAGATGTTGACGAAATTGTTGCCGATCAGGATGACGCCGATCAACTGATCGGTCCGCTGCAGCAGGCCCTGTGCGCGGCGTGCGCCACGGTGACCGGTTTTGGCCAGGTGCTTGAGGCGATACCGGTTCAGGGACATCATCCCGGTTTCCGAGCTGGAAAAGAATGCCGACAGGACAATCAGGCCGGCGAGCAGTATGAACAGCGCCGTGAGCGATGCCTCGTTCAAGAGAGGGGGTCCTTCTTATTGCGGGTGAGCATGGGAAACCGTCGTCGTGTCTGCTGCTGTCAGCCGGCCCGGTGAAAGACCAGTTCCAGCACAAACTTGCTGCCATAATAGGCCAGCATCAGCAGAGCGCAACCGGCCAGGGTCCAGCGGCTTGCGGTGATGCCACGCCAACCCTGGGTCTGCCGGCCAATCAGCAGGGCGGCAAATACCGCCAGGGAGATCAGCGAGAACACGGTCTTGTGGGCCAGGTCCTGGGCGAACAGGTCGCTGACGAACAGGGCGCCGGTGACAATGGCCAGTACCAGCAGAATGACCCCCGCCCACAGCAGCTCGAACAGCAGGGACTCCATGGTCTGCAGTGGTGGCAGGCTGCGCACCAGGGGGCTGTTGTAGTTGTGTTTCAGCTGGCGGTTCTGGAAATACAGCAGCAGGGCCTGGCCGGCGGCCAGGGTAAACAGGCTGTAAGCCGTGACTGACAGCGCGATGTGGGACAGGATGCCCCAGTCGTCCCGCTGAATGAAGCGTGGCGGTGTGTGGGTCAACAGGGCGGCGACCACGGTCAGGCTGGCCAGCGGGTAGGCGCCTAGGAACAGGCTGTCCACCGGCTTGCTGTGGTTCATCACCAGCAGGATGACCACCACCAGCCAGGAGATCAGCAACGAGCTCTGGAAGAAACCCAGGTTCAGGGCGCCGCCGACGAACAGTGTCTGCCACAACAGGAGACTGTGGGCCACCAGGCCCAGGCCGCCGATAATGGTGACCACACGTTTGTTGATATCAATGTGTCCGCGGAAGCTCAGCGCCTGCAAGGCGGTACCAATGCTGTAGAGGAACAGGGTGGTTACGGCGAGAATCAGCGTTCCCATGGCATTCCTGGCTGGTGGTTATGTGATAAGGTCCGGGCTTCCTGCTTAACAGGCGGTGGAATTTGCCGGGCTGGTCGTTTCAGCGCGTTAGTCTGGTTATAATGTCGTGATTGTGCAACCGGAATCAACCGGTTTGCGTTTGCTGTCATGCTCTTGGGCCATTTTTCTGGCGGCCCGGCATGATCCGGACGTTTCAGCAATTCATTCTTCAGGGCTTACGGATACCACCATGTTTGAAAACCTGACAGACCGACTCTCGGGGAGTCTCAGGAAAATTTCCGGCCAGGCCAAGCTGACCGATGACAATATAAAGGAAACGCTGCGCGAAGTTCGCATGGCCCTGCTGGAGGCTGATGTCGCCCTGCCAGTGGTCAAGTCCTTTGTCGAGGGCGTGCGCCAGCGGGCGCTGGGCCAGGAGGTACAACGCAGCCTCTCGCCGGGCCAGGTGTTCGTGAAGGTGGTCCAGCAGGAGCTGGAGCAGGTGATGGGGTCCGGCGACGAGAAGCTGAACCTGTCCGTGCGCCCGCCGGCGGTGATCATGATGGCCGGCCTGCAGGGTGCGGGCAAGACCACCACGGTTGCCAAGCTTGCCCGCCTGCTCACTGAACGGGAAAAGAAATCCGTGCTGGTGGTGAGTGCTGACGTCTACCGGCCGGCTGCCATCAAACAGCTGGAAACCCTGGCCGGTGAGGTGGGGGTAGAATTTTTCCCCAGCTCCGCGGACCAGGACCCGGTGGCGATCGCCGAAGGTGCCATCGACGCCGCCCGCAAGAAGCATATCGATGTGGTGATCCTGGATACCGCCGGTCGTCTGCACGTGGACGAGCAGATGATGGGCGAGATCGGGCGCCTGCACAAGGCCGTCAGTCCGGCAGAAACCCTGTTCGTGGTGGACGCCATGACCGGCCAGGACGCTGCCAATACCGCCAAGGCGTTCAGCGACGCCTTGCCGCTGACCGGTGTGGTACTGACCAAGACGGACGGCGATGCACGGGGTGGTGCGGCCTTGTCCGTGCGGCACATCACCGGCAAGCCCATCAAGTTCATGGGTGTGGGCGAGAAAACCGATGCCCTGGAGCCGTTCCATCCGGACCGGGTGGCGTCACGGATTCTGGGCATGGGCGATGTGCTTTCGCTGGTAGAGGAAGCCGAGCGCAAGCTCGACAAGCAGAAGGCCGAAAAGCTCACCAGGAAGATCAAGAAGGGCAAAAGCTTCGATCTGGAGGATTTCCGCGACCAGCTGCAGCAGATGAAAAGTATGGGCGGCATGGCCGGCATGCTGGACAAGTTGCCTGGTATGGGGCAAATGGCCCAGATGGCCCAGAGCCAGGTCAGCGACAAGTCCTTCGGGCAGATGGAGGCCATTATCTGTTCCATGACGCCCAAGGAGCGCCGTTACCCCGACAGCATCAACAACTCCCGCAAGCGTCGTATCGCCGCGGGTTCCGGTACCCAGATCCAGGACATCAATCGTCTGCTCAAGCAGCACAAGCAGATGCAGAAGATGATGAAAAAGTTTGGCAAGAAAGGTGGCATGCAGAACATGATGCGGGGTATGCAAGGCATGATGCCACCGGGTGGCGGTGGTGGCGGAATGCCGCCTATGGGCCGTAGGTAGAAATCGGCACCGGTTGCCTGTTTTCTTTACCGGGGAATTAGCATAGAATAGCGCCCCTTTCGAGTATGGGTCGACGTGGCAGCGCAGTTGTGGCTGGCGCGCATCGTATAAAGTTCGCAAAACAGAACAGGATATTGGTCGAAATGGTAACAATCCGTTTGGCTCGTGGCGGCGCCAAGAAGCGTCCGTTCTACCACTTGGCAGTAACAGACAGCCGCAACGCCCGCGATGGTCGTTTTATTGAGCGTGTAGGTTTCTTCAATCCGGTCGCCCGTGGCCAGGAAGAGCGCCTGCGTATTGACCAGGAGCGTGTGGACCACTGGATCAAGCAGGGCGCACAGCCCTCCGAGCGTGTTGCACAGCTGCTGAAGACTGCTGGCAAGTAATAGTCTTTACCGGGGTTCTGGCATGGCGCAGCATCCACAGGAAACTGTGATCGGCCGGATTACCTCGGTCTTCGGGGTCAAGGGGTGGCTCAAGGTCTACTCCTACACAGACCCCGTGGACGGCATACTGAGCTACCGTCACTGGACGCTGGTCCATGACGGCAAGCGTATCGCCGCCGAGCTTGACACCGGTCGCCGCCAGGGGCAGGGGATCGTGGTCAAGCTCAAGGGCATCGATGACCGTGACCTGGCCCGGACCTACGGCGGCGCCGAGATCCGGGTGCCGTTGTCGGAACTTCCGGATCTACCGGAAGGTGAGTACTACTGGTATCAGCTGGAACAGCTGTCCGTGTACACGGTAGAGGGTGAGCGCCTGGGCAAGGTGGATCACCTGCTGGAAACGGGGTCCAATGACGTTCTGATCGTCAAGGCGGATGACGCCTCCATTGATCAGCGCGAGCGCCTGATCCCCTATTTGCCGGACGACGTGGTTCGTGAGGTGGATCTGGCGGCCGGTCGGCTGGTGGTGGACTGGGACCCGGAGTTCTGAGGGTGTGGATTGGCGCGGTCAGTCTGTTTCCCGACATGTTCGGCGCGGTCACCGATTACGGGGTCACCAGCAGGGCAGTGCGTGACGGGTTACTGACCCTTCAGCGCTGGAACCCCCGGGACTTTACCCATGACCGGCATCGTACGGTGGATGACCGGCCCTACGGCGGTGGTCCCGGTATGCTGATGAAGATTCAGCCGCTGCGGGATGCGATTCATGCCGCCCGCAAGGAGGCGCCGGGCAACGCTTGTGTGGTTTACCTGTCGCCCCAGGGCGAGCGGATGAACCAGCAGGTGGTGGAGTCTCTGGCTTCACAGGACAGTCTGATTCTCGTGGCAGGTCGCTACGAGGGTGTGGACGAACGCCTGATCTCGACGGAAGTCGATCGGGAAGTGTCACTGGGGGACTTTGTGCTCTCCGGTGGCGAGCTGGCGGCCATGGCCGTCATTGATGCGGTTGCACGCCTCATCCCCGGAGCGCTGGGTCATGCGCAGTCAGCAGAGCAGGATTCCTTTGCTGACGGTCTGCTGGATTGTCCGCACTACACCAGGCCCGAGATATACGAAGGTCAGGCGGTGCCGGAGGTATTGCTGGGCGGTCACCACGAACAGATCCGGCGATGGCGGCTGAAAGAGTCGCTGAGGCGAACCCGGGAGCGACGCCCCGACCTGCTGGAGCAGCGGGTGCTGACGGACGAAGAGCGTGAGCTGCTGGACGAGATTTTAAACGAACCGGGTGCCTCTGATTGAATCAGGGCATTATGAGATTGGGTATCAGGAGCACAGTACGATGAGTGGCAAGAACGACATCATCAGTCAGATTGAAAACGAACAGATGACCAGGGAAGCCCCGCAATTTGCACCGGGCGACACCGTGGTTGTTCAGGTTCGCGTAACTGAAGGTAACCGTGAGCGTCTGCAGGCGTTTGAAGGTGTGGTTATCGGCAAGCGCAACCGTGGCATGAACTCCTCCTTCACCGTTCGCAAGGTATCCTATGGTGTGGGTGTTGAGCGTACTTTCCAGACGTTTTCCCGTCTGATCGACAGCATTTCCGTGAAGCGTCGCGGCGATGTTCGTCAGGCCAAGCTTTACTACCTGCGCGAACTGTCCGGCAAGGCTGCACGGATCAAGGAAAAGCTGGGCTGATTCCAGTCCGGTTGAAGACTCTGCGGCGGGTTTGCAAACCGGTGGCAGTGTTCTCGAAAAGGGCGGCTCCGGCTGCCCTTTTTCGCGTCGGGCGGCCAGCAATCGATGGGACAGTCGCCGTCAGGGCGTGCCACTCTTGCGGAGGTCCGGGGGCATGAGTACACGTACCCCGAATAGCGCGATCAGGGATGAGGATGATCAGCTTATCCAGCGGTTCCTGGACGCCTTGTGGCTGGAAGACGGTCTGGGCGAGAAAACCCGTGCCGCCTATGGCAGTGATCTGCGCCAGCTGTCTCACTGGCTGGCGGAGCGGCCAGCAGCCCCTTTACTGCAGCAAGCCGGTCGCGACGACCTGCTGGGCTGGATATCCGCCGCTTTTGTCGAGGGTCGCAAGAATGCCACTGCGGCCCGTCGCCTGTCGGGGCTCCGGCGTTTCTTCCGCTATCTGCTACGGGAGAAGCTGATTGCGGAAGACCCCACCTTGCGGATCGAAAGTCCTCGCCTGTCCCGCCGCCTGCCGGATTCACTGTCGGAAACCGATGTTGAGGCGTTGCTCGATGAGCCTCTGGGTGACCGGGTTCAGGACGAGCGCCTGGAGCTTCGGGACCGGGCCATGTTGGAGATCCTCTACGGTTGCGGGCTGCGGGTGACCGAGCTGGTGTCCCTGAGGGTGGATCAGGTCAACCTGCGCCAGGGTGTGGTCCGGGTTACCGGCAAGGGCGACAAGGATCGCCTGGTCCCGCTGGGGGAAGAGGCGATTGACTGGTTGCTGCGTTACATGAATGAAGCCAGAAGTGATTTGCTGAGGGGACGCGTCAGCGATGACCTGTTTCCCGGCAACCGGGGCAGTGCCATGACGCGCCAGGCGTTCTGGTACCGGGTCAGGCATTACGCCCGGCGCGCCGGCATCGCGAAAAAACTGTCGCCACACACACTGCGCCATGCTTTTGCCACCCACCTGCTGAATCATGGTGCTGACCTGCGTGTGGTACAGATGCTGCTGGGACATGCGGATCTGTCCACCACCCAGATCTATACTCATGTGGCGCGCCAGCGTTTGCAGGATCTGCACCAGAGCCATCATCCCCGGGGTTGATCATCCACGCCCGGGAGTTTCGCAGAGTTTATCCGCTGAACTTTTTCCTCCCGCCTCAGTCACATTAGGGTTATCGGGCAATTGCCTCGGTACCACGGCTCTGATTTACTGAGGCCCCGATTGACACCCATTCACTTCTTTTACCCAGTACGCAGGAATATTCATGAGTCACATTTTCTTCCGATTGTTGCCAGCCCCGGCAGCCGGTCTGATCGCCGGTCTGGCGTTGTGCCTGTTGGCTTTTGTCCCCGCCGTTCATGCGGCAAGTCCCGAAGAAACCATCACTGAACGGCTGAACCAGTCGGTTCCCGGTCTGAGGGTTGATGATGTGTCGGAGTCGGCGGTACCGGGGCTGTATGAAGTCCGGACCAACAACCGCGACATGATCTACGCCACTGAAGACGGCGAGTACATTATTGCCGGTGAACTGTTGCAGCTCACCGACGAGGGTGTGGTCAACGTTACCGAGCAGGCCAGGGCCGGCGAGCGGGGCGAAACCATGGCGGCTTACGGCGAGGAAGGACTGATCACTTTCAAGGCGGACGAGGAGCAGGCCGTGGTGGATGTGTTCACCGATATCGATTGTCCCTATTGCCGCAAGCTGCATGACGAAATGGATCGTCTTAACGAGCTTGGTATCACCGTAAACTACTATGCCTTTCCTCGCTCGGGGCCTGGTACCCCCTCGTTCCGTAAATATGAGTCGGTGTGGTGTGCGGATGACCCGCAGGCTGCCATGAGCCAGGCCAAAGCCGGTGAACAGGTTGAGGAAATCACCTGCGAAAACCCGGTGGCCGAGCAGTATCGCCTGGGTCAGCAGGTGGGTGTGACCGGTACGCCGGCGATCCTGCTGGAAGATGGCGAGATGATTCGTGGCTACGTACCGGCAGAGAAGCTGGCCGAAGGCCTGGGGTTGCTGTGAGCTGCCACGGGTAATGGCACGGCCGGTGCTGTTCTGAGCCTTGCTAATCGGTATACTATGCGCGCTATTCATTTAACGGGCATTGAGGTGGCAGCTTGAAAGAAGTCAGGGTCGGAATCTGCGGATTGGGAACCGTCGGTGGCGGAACGTTTAACGTGCTGGCCAGGAATGCCGGCCTGATTTCCGGTCGTGCTGGTTGCAGTATCCGGACCGCACGAGTGGCGACACGTACCTGGCGGGATGATATCGACCTGGGAGATATTCCCTTCAGTACCGATATCATGGATGTGGTCAACGATCCGGATGTGGATATCGTCGTCGAGCTGATCGGTGGCTATGAAGCCGCCCTGGAGCTGGTTCTGGCTGCCATTGCCGGGGGCAAGCATGTGGTCACCGCCAACAAGGCGTTGATTGCTGTCCACGGTAACGAAATCTTCGAGGCTGCCGACAAGGCCGGCGTGGTGGTTGCCTACGAGGCCGGCGTTGCCGGGGGTATTCCGGTCATCAAGGCCATTCGTGAAGGTCTGGCGGCCAACCGCATTGACTGGCTGGCCGGCATCATCAACGGCACCGGCAACTTCATCCTCACCGAGATGCGCAAGGGCCGGGCGTTCAACGAGGTGCTGCAGGAAGCCCAGGACCTGGGCTACGCCGAAGCAGACCCCACCTTCGATGTGGAAGGGGTGGACGCCGCCCACAAGCTCACCATCATGGCCTCCGCCAGCTTCGGGGTGCCGCTTCAGTTCGAGCGTGCCTACACCGAGGGCATCTCCCGTCTGACTCCCTATGACATTGCCCATGCCGAATTGCTGGGCTATCGCGTCAAGCACCTGGGCATTGCCCGTCGCCGGGAAGGCGGTATCGAACTGCGGGTTCACCCCACCCTGGTTCCCCGTAGTCACCTGATTGCGCAGGTGGACGGTGTGCTCAACGCTGTTCTGGTGGATGGCGATGCCGTGGGCCAGACCATGTATTACGGGCCGGGCGCCGGTGACGAGGCGACCGCCTCCGCGGTGATTGCGGACATCGTCGATGTGGCCCGGACCATCCAGGGAGGCGGCGCAGGCCGCGTGCCTTATCTGGGCTTTGCGCCGGATGCCATCGAGAATCTGGAAGTGCTGCCCATGGAGTTCACCCAGTCAGCCTACTATCTGCGTATCCAGGCCCTGGACCGTCCGGGTGTGCTGGCGAAGGTGGCTTCCATTCTCAGTGAGCATGGCATCAATATCGAATCCATCATGCAGAAGGAATCCGAGGTCCATGACGGTCGGATTCCGGTGATTATCCTTACCCACACGGTGCAGGAACGTCAGGTCAACCAGGCTATCGAGGATCTGGAAGCCCTGGATGAGGTGGACGATCAGGTTGTCCGCATCCGCGCAGAAAACTTCAACTGACAGGTAACCACGTGAGATACATCAGTACACGGGGCGAAGCTCCGGCCCTGGGCTTTGAAGACGTTCTTCTGACCGGTCTGGCGACGGACGGGGGGCTCTATGTGCCGGAGTCGCTACCGCATTTCAGCCTGGAGGAAATCCGCAGCTGGCGTGGCCTGTCCTACAGCGAACTGGCGTTCAAGGTCATGTATCCGTTCGTGGACGATGCCATTCCCGAGGTGGATTTCCGCCAGATGCTGGAGGAAACCTACGACGTATTCGCCCACAAGGCCATCGCGCCACTGGTTCAGCTGGATGTCAACGAATGGGTGCTGGAGCTGTTCCGCGGCCCGACCTTGGCGTTCAAGGATTTCGCCCTGCAACTGCTTGGCCGCCTGCTGGACTATGTACTGGAAAAGCGTGGCGAGCATGCGGTAATCATGGGCGCCACTTCCGGTGATACCGGCTCTGCCGCCATCGAGGGTTGCCGCCGTTGCGAGCACGTGGATATTTTCATCCTGCATCCCCACGAGCGGGTTTCCGAGGTACAGCGCCGGCAGATGACCACTGTGCCCGGCGACAATATCCACAATATTGCGGTGAAGGGCAATTTCGATGACTGCCAGCGCATGGTCAAGGCCAGCTTTGGCGACCAGTCGTTCATGGGGGGCAAGGTCCGTCTGGCGGCGGTGAACTCCATCAACTGGGCCCGGATCATGGCCCAGATCGTCTATTACTTTCAGGCGTCCCTGTCACTGGGTGGCCCGGACCGCTCCATGGCGTTCTCGGTACCCACCGGCAACTTCGGAGACATCTTTGCCGGTTACCTGGCAAAGAAAATGGGCCTGCCCATCTCGCAACTGGTGATCGCCACCAACCGCAACGATATTCTGCATCGCTTCATGAGCGGCAATCGGTATGAGCAGCACCAGCTGGAGCATACCCTGTCGCCAAGTATGGATATCATGGTGTCGAGCAACTTCGAGCGCCTGCTGTTCGACATGCATGGACGCGATGGCGCTGCCGTCAAGCTGCTGCTGGAGAATGCCGCCAAGGGGCCGGTGAGCATTGAGGACTATCGCTGGCGCCATGCCCGCAAGCTGTTCGACAGTGAGTCGGTGGACGACAAGACCACCTGCGAGACCATCCGCCAGGTGTACGATGACAACGAATACCTGCTGGACCCCCACACCGCCATTGGCGTAAGGGCAGCCCGGACCTGTCGCCGGGACAGCAGTGTGCCAATGATCACCCTGGGCACCGCGCACCCGGCCAAATTCCCGGATGCCATTGCCGCGGCCGGTCTGTCGGTCAGGCCGGAGCTGCCGCCCCATATGGCGGACCTGTTCGAGCGGGAAGAGCGCTACACCGTGCTCGAGAACAATCTGACCGCAGTTCAGGACTTCATGGCAAAGCACTGGAAATACGCCTGATGCACCCGGAGGGGGTCGCCCCTTCCGGCCACCACTGAGTGTCTATGACTCCCAAGAAAATTCTGCGCCGCCCCGGCTCTGATACCAATCAGGACGACTGGGGCAGTGACCTGCCGCCGTTACTTCGTCGACTCTACGCCTCACGGGGTGTGTCTTCCGATGCCGAGCTGAGCTATACCCTGAAGCACCTTGCGTCTCCCATGCAGTTGCGGGGAATCGACCGGGCCGTGGAGCTGCTGGCGGATGCCATCGAGCACCAGAAAAAGGTTGTGGTTCTCGGCGACTTCGACGCGGACGGCGCCACCAGTACGGCGGTGGCCATGCTTGGGCTTTCCATGCTGGGTTTGGGCCAGATCGATTTCCGTGTGCCCAGCCGTTTCGCCGACGGCTATGGCCTGACCCCTGGCATCATTCACCGCCTGGTGGAGGAGGGTGATACGCCAGACCTGCTGGTGACCGTGGACAACGGCATCTCGGCCCACGAAGGCGTGCGCGCCGCCCGTGAAGC
Source organism: Marinobacter zhanjiangensis (assembly GCF_014651935.1). GTDB lineage: Bacteria > Pseudomonadota > Gammaproteobacteria > Pseudomonadales > Oleiphilaceae > Marinobacter > Marinobacter zhanjiangensis. Next base: position 189,968 of record NZ_BMXV01000003.1, read on the forward strand.
CGGCATGAAGGTGGTGGTCACCGATCACCACCTGGCGGGCGAGAGTCTTCCGGAAGCGGATGCCATCGTGAATCCAAACCAGCCCCAGTGTCCCTTCCTGAGCAAGAATGCCGCCGGGGTCGGGGTGATGTTCTATGTGCTCACCGCCCTGCGCAAGCACCTGCGGGAGCAGGGCAGGCTGCCACAGCCGGAACCTAATCTCGGTACCCTGCTGGATCTGGTGGCCCTGGGCACGGTGGCGGATGTGGTGCCTCTGGATCACAACAACCGCATTTTCGTGGAGCAAGGCCTGCGCCGCATCCGGCAGGGTCTGGCCCGGCCGGGGATCCTGGCACTGCTGGAAGTGGCCGGTCGCGATCACACGGTGATCAGCTCCACCGACCTGGGCTTCGTGGTGGGCCCGCGCCTGAATGCCGCCGGGCGCCTGGACGACATGAGCATTGGTATTGCCTGCCTGCTGGCGGATGACCCCGATGAGGCCATGCATCTGGCCCGGGAGCTGGATACCTTCAACCGGGAGCGGCGCACCATCGAACGTGACATGAAGGCCCAGGCTCAGGAGTTGCTGGCCTCCATGTCACTGGACCTGGAAGGCCTGCCCTGGGGGCTGGCGCTGTTTGATCCGGATTGGCACCAGGGGGTGATCGGTATCCTGGCGGCCCGTATCCGGGAACAGACCCACCGGCCGACCATTGCGTTCGCTCCGGACGAGGAGGGTCAGCAGCTCAAGGGGTCGGCCCGCTCCATCCCCGGCCTGCACATCCGTGATGCCCTGACCGTGGTCGACGCCCGTCACCCGGGCCTGCTGAAAAAATTTGGTGGTCACGCCATGGCCGCCGGCATGACCATCGCCAGCGATGACCTGGCGCGCTTCAGCAAGGCCTTTGACGAGGCGGTAAGGGATGCGTTGACGGAAGACGACCTGGAGGCGGCCATTGTGACCGATGGCCCGTTGAGCCCTGCTGAATTGTGCCTGGAGACGGCCCATTTGCTGAAACGCGCCGGGCCCTGGGGCCAGCATTTCCCGGAACCTCTGTTCGATGGCGACTTCCGGGTGATCAGCCAGCGTATCGTTGGCGAGAATCACCTGAAACTGGTGCTGCAACCCGTGGACGGCCGCGATGCGGTGGATGGCATTGCGTTCAATACCGGGCCAGAGGTGCCGGATTTTACCCGCAGCGGCGCCCGGGTGGTCTACAAGCCGGATGCCAATACCTTCCGCGGGCGTACCAGCCTGCAATTACTGATTGACTATCTGGAGCCGATTTAGCCCCTCTCCCTTGAGGGGAGAGGGGTTGGGGTGAGGGTGGAGACCCCCGACTCCGTCATTCGACTTGGCGCCCTTTGCGGGCGCTCCCCCTCACCCTGACCCTCTCCCTCCAGGGGAGAGGGGACGCATGCCGCTGGTAGGGTGCGCTATCACGGTTTCGGAATCACCCGCTCCCGCACGAAAACGATCAGTATCGCCACCAGCGTGAGTACCGGCCAGGACCCGGTCAGCATGAACGGGGTGTTGCCACTGGCCGTGCGAACCTCGCCGTCCATCACCGACCGCTCGAACTGGGGGATGCGCTCCGTGATCTGGCCCTTCTGGTCAATGACCGCGGTTACCCCGTTGTTGGTGCCCCGCAGCATGTAGCGCCCGGTTTCCAGGGCCCGCATGCGGGCCATCTGCAAGTGCTGGTGAGGGCCGATGGAGTCCCCGAACCAGCCGTCGTTGCTGATGGTCACCAGCATATTGCCACGACGGGCATTCATGGCCACGAAATCCGGGTAGGCCACCTCGTAGCAGATGGCAGGTGTCAGCCGTGCCTTGCCGGCTTCCAGTGGATGCTGGTATTTAGGCCCGGCGCTGAAGCTGGACATGGGCAGATCGAAGAATCCGATAATGCCCCGCAGCCACTGCTCCAGCGGAACATACTCGCCGAAAGGCACCAGCTTTTGCTTGTGGTAGACGCCTTCACCCGGCTCGCCAATGGCCATGATGGAATTATGGAAGGTGTAGTCCTCCCGGTCGGCACTGTAGGTGTACCAGGGGATACCGCTGATCAGCGTGCTGTCCTCGCCCAGCCTGGACTGGATGTGCTCGATGATCGGCCCGGCCTGGTCCTGGGTAATGGGAATGGCCGTTTCCGGCCAGAGAATGATATCCCGGTTCCAGTTATCCTCTGTCAGCTCCAGATAGATCACCAGTTGATCCCGCAGGAAATCCGGGTCCCATTTTATCTGCTGGGGGATGTTGCCCTGCATGGTGGCGAAACTCAGCGTCTCTTCAGACACTTCGGTCCACTGAATGCGGTTCAGCGCGGGCCCGGCCAGCCAGATCGCCAGGGTGCAGGCGCCGACTATCGCCGCCCGGGATCGCTGCCTGGCCTGAAGTAGCCAGTAGAGACCATACAGGGCGGCACCGGTGGCGGTTACCACAAGGGTAATGCCGTGAACGCCGGTGACCGGCGCCCAGCCCGCCAGGGGCCCATCCACGTGCGCGGTGCCCAGGTAGGACCAGGGGAACCCGGTAAGCAGCCAGCCCCGGATCCAGTCCGCCAGTACCCACACCGCAGGGAACAGGATCAGCCGTCGGACCTCGCTGTGCTTCGCCAGCTTGCCCCAGAACCAGAAGGCCAGGCCGTGCACCAGGGCGAGTCCTGCCACAAACAGAACCATCAGCGTCACCGCAATGGGGATCGAGGTGTTGCCGTGTTCGCTGATGCTGATATAGATCCAGGTAACGCTGGATGCAAACAGCCCCAGGCCGGTCATCCAACCGGCCAGGAACAGGTGTCGCGACGCCAGGGGCAGGGCGGCAAATACGATCAGGGCGGTGGACAGCGGCCCGATCCACCACCATTGCCAGGGCGACAGGGTCAGCGTCTGAAGTGCGCCAGCCAGCACCAGAAGCAGGTAGTTGAGCCAGCGTGGCGTTCCGGCCAGCGGATTACTCGACATCGTCCCTCGTCACCTGCAGCAACCGGATGACCCGGTTGTCGGCGTTGGCAATGGTAAAAGTGAAGCCATGGAAGCTGATGGTCTCGCCCCGGCGGGGCAGGTGGCCGAATTCCTTGAGCACGATGCCGCCAATGGTATCGAACTCCTGCTGATCCATTTCGGTACCAAAAAATTCGTTGAAGTCTTCTACCGAGGTCATCGCCTTGATAGCCCAGGAACCATCACCGTGGGGCTTGATGTTGGTTTCCTCGTCGAAGTCGTGTTCGTCCTCGATCTCACCCACAATCTGCTCAAGCACGTCCTCGATGGTGATCAGGCCGGCGGTGCCGCCATACTCGTCGACCACGATGGCCATGTGGTTGCGGGTTTCCTTGAATTCCTTGAGCAGCTGATTGAGGCGTTTGCTCTCGGGCACGAAGGTAGGCGGACGCAGAATCTCGCGGATACGGTTCCAGTTCAGGTCATTGTTCAGGGCCAGTGGCAGCAGATCCTTCGCCAGCAATACGCCGATGACGTCGTCCTGGCTGTCGCCGATGACCGGGAAGCGGCTGTGGGCCGAGTCGATGATTTCCTTGAGGAAGGATTTGGGCTCCTGAGCCCCCTTCACGGTCACCATCTGGGAGCGGGGTATCATGATTTCGTCGACACGCATGTCAATGACCTGCATGGCGCCTTCGATGATGCTCATGGCATCGCTGTCGATAATATTATGTTCTTCGGCATCGCGAAGAATCCCCAGCACGTCCTCGACGGACTCAGGCTCGCTGGAGAAAGCCTGGGATATTCGCTCCAGCCAGGACTTGTTGCCCTGGCCGCGACTCGACTGATCGTCGCTCATGAGTGTGGTTCCGATTCCTCTGTCTGGTAAGGGTTGCTGAAGCCAAGTGTGGCCAGCAGCCGGATTTCCAGGGCTTCCATGACCCCGGCCTGGTCATCTTCAATATGGTCGTAACCCTGAAGATGCAACAGGCCGTGGATCACCATGTGGGCCCAGTGTGCTTCGGGTGTCTTGTTCTGTTCCGTGGCCTCGCGGGCCACCACCGGCGCGCAGATAACCAGATCGCCAGCCAGAGGGACTGTTATACCGGCTGGCGCTTCAAATGGGAAGGACAGCACATTGGTGGGCTTGTCCTTGCCACGAAACTGGTGGTTCAGGGCACGGCTCTCGGCCTCGTCCACCAGGCGCAGGGTGACCTCGGAATCGTCAGGCTGCTGCCAGCCGGCTTGCGCCCAGCGGGTCAACTCATGGTCTGTGGGCAGGTCATCGGTGTCGATGATCCGCTGGATGTCGACGGTCAGCTGGCTCATGTGGGAGTGCTGTCGCCAAAGGCGTCGTAGGCTTCAACAATACGTTGCACCAGCGGATGACGAACCACGTCGGCGGATTCGAAGCGGGTAAAGCCGATGCCGGAGACCTGGCTCAGTACGCTGGCAGCGTGGATCAGTCCCGAGTTCTGTCCCCGGGGCAGGTCCACCTGGGTGGTGTCACCAGTGATTACCGCGGTGGAGCCGAAGCCGATCCGGGTCAGGAACATTTTCATCTGTTCGCGGGTGGTATTCTGACTTTCGTCCAGAATGATGAAGGAATTATTAAGGGTCCGTCCGCGCATGAAGGCCAGCGGGGCAATTTCGATCACGCTTTTTTCGATCAGACGGGTGACCTGCTCGAAGCCCAGCATTTCATACAATGCGTCGTAGAGGGGGCGCAGGTAAGGATCCACTTTCTGGGCCAGATCGCCGGGCAGGAAGCCCAGTTTCTCGCCCGCCTCTACCGCCGGTCGTACCAGCAAGATGCGTTTGACCTGTTCGTCTTTCAGGGCTTCCACGGCGCAGGCCACGGCGAGCCAGGTCTTGCCGGTACCGGCGGGGCCGATGCCGAAGTTGACGTCGTGGTTGCGGATGTTGTGGACGTATTTCTGCTGGTTCTTGCCCCGGGGCCGGGCCTGGAGTTTCGGGGTTTTGATGACGATCTGGTTGCCGTCCCACTCGGCGGCTTCCGGCAGGCGTTCGAAGCCGGATTCGCGGATGAACAGGTGGACGGTTTCCGGGCTGATGTCGTCGCTGGCTTCGGTTTCCCGATACAGGTGACGGATGACCTCGGTGGCGGCGGTGGCGTTTTCCGGCTGGCCTTCGATGCGGAAATGGTGACCACGGCGGCCTATGCGGACGTCCATGCGGCGTTCGATGTGCTTCAGGTGTTCATCAAACTGTCCACACAGGACGGTCAGCCGGCGTTGGTCGGCTGGGCTCAGATCGAATTGTCGGGCTTCGGTGGTTGTAGTCAATCTTTCCTCTGGTTCGGTTTGGGGGTTGGGCCGTGGTGCCAGTCCCGGCATTCAGTATAGCTCTTCGTTGACTGGCAAACCCCTCAGGGAGTTTGGTAAAGCTTCCTTGATTTCCACATCGATAAAGTTTCCCACCACCTCGGGATTGTCGTGGCGGAAGTTGACGATGCGGTTGTTCTCGGTGCGGCCGGCGTATTCGCCCGGGTCTTTCTTGGACAGACCGGTGACCAGGATGCGCTGGGTGGTGCCGACCATCTTGCGGCTGATGTCCATGGCCTGCTGGTTGATGCGCTGCTGGAGGATCGACAGGCGCTGCTTCTTGAGGTCCATGGGCGTGTCGTCCGGCAGGTCAGCCGCCGGTGTGCCCGGGCGGGCGCTGTAGACGAAGCTGAAGGAGACATCAAAACCGATGTCGTTGATCAGCTTCATGGTGTCTTCGAAGTCTTTTTCGGTTTCACCCGGGAAGCCGATGATGAAGTCGGACGAGAAGCTGATATCCGGGCGGATCCTGCGCAGGCGGCGTAGCTTGGACTTGTACTCCAGTGCCGTGTGGCCGCGCTTCATGGCCGCCAGGATGCGGTCGGAGCCGCTCTGTACCGGCAGGTGCAGGTGGCTGACCAGTTCCGGTACCCGCTCGTAGACGTCGATCAGGGCATCGGAGAATTCCACCGGGTGTGAGGTGGTGTAACGGATGCGGTCGATGCCGTCGATGGTGGCGATGACTTCGATCAGCTCCGCCAGGTCCATGGCGTCGCCGTCATGGGTTTCGCCCCGGTAGGCGTTGACGTTCTGGCCCAGCAGGTTGACCTCGCGGACGCCCTGGCCGGCCAGGTGGGCCACTTCCACGATGACATCGTCCACCGGCCGGCTGACTTCCTCGCCACGGGTGTAGGGCACCACGCAGAAGGTGCAGTACTTGCTGCAGCCTTCCATGATGGACACGAAGGCGGAGGGACCATCAGCCCCGGGGTCCGGCAGATTGTCGAACTTCTCGATTTCCGGGAAGCTGACGTCCACGACACCGACGCCATTACCCTTGGTCTTGATCTCGGTGATCATGTCCGGCAGCCGGTGCAGGGTCTGGGGGCCGAAGACCATGTCCACGTAGGGCGCGCGGTCGATGATGGCCTGGCCTTCCTGGCTGGCGACACAACCGCCCACGCCGATAATCAGCTCCGGCTTGTGCTTTTTGAGGCTCTTCCAGCGGCCGAGCTGGTGGAAGACCTTCTCCTGGGCCTTTTCCCGGATGGAGCAGGTGTTCAGCAGCAGGATGTCGGCATCGTCCGGCGTGTCGGTCATTTCCAACGCCTCGCCGGTTTTGAGCAGGTCCGCCATGCGCGCGGAATCATACTCGTTCATCTGGCAGCCGTGGGTCTTGATGTAGAGCTTCTTGGCCATGGGTCTCAACTAACGTGGTGAATTCGGCGCCTGCGGGACGCTGGCAGAATTGAACCGTGTATTATAACGGGGTGGCCACTTATCAACCACCGTTGTCTCGGTTAGTTGGTAGTCTGTTGTGGTAAACTTCGCCTTCTCCGATCCCGCCATGGGTTATAACAGCAGTAGACGACACCGCCATGACTCCGGAACGCCTTGCCCGAATCAAACAGATCCTGGACACCCGCCAGCCCGATATCAGCGTGCTCACGGACCAGGTCCACAAACCCCGCAACCTGTCCGCCATTATCCGCTCCTGCGATGCCTTTGGCCTGGCCAATATGCACGTGGTGTGGCCGAAGGAGGGCTTTCGCGCGTTCCGCAAGACGGCCGGCGGCAGCTACAACTGGGTGCGGACGCATACCCATCCCTCCATGGACGATGCCATGGCCTCGCTGAAGACCAGTGGCCACAAGCTCTACGCCGCACAGCTCTCGGACCGGGCCGTGGACTACCGCGAGGTGGACTATACGGTGCCCTGCACGGTGATCCTGGGCAATGAAGTGGACGGGGTCAGTGACAGGGCGTCAGACCAGGCGGACAAGCACATTATTATTCCCATGATGGGCATGGTGGAGTCACTGAACGTGTCGTCCGCCTGCGCCATTATCCTGTCCGAGGCCCAGCGTCAGCGCCAGCTCGCCGGCCTGTTCGACCAGCGTCGCCTGCCGGATGACGAGTACATGCGCCTGCTGTTCCAGTGGTGTCAGCCTACGGTCAAGCGCTACTGCGATGACCGCAAACTGCCATACCCGCCGATTGATCCGGAGACCGGGGAGTTAATCGACGGGGTGGGGTGGATGAATAAGGTACGGCGGCAGCGGCGTCCCGACCTGGTCAATGACTGACACCTGACGCCTACTGGTCTTCCAATCGCTTTCGAGCTTGGTATGGGGCTCGTCTCGTATCGAGTATAGCCACAACGCTGACCACTTCGTTTTCTAGATCGTAGTAGATTAGAAAGGGAAAACGTTTGGCCGGGCAGCAATAGTAGCTGAGCCGCTTTTCGTGAACGCCTGCGAAGAACTCAAGTGATTCGATATCGGTGGTAATGGAATCGAAGAAGTATTCCCCCAGTCCTTCCAATAATTCGTCATAGAACAGCGTGGCAGTGTCGATATCTCTGACAGCCTCGTCCGTGAGTCTTACTGTCCTGTGTTTCATGTTTTGGGGCCGCGCTCCTTCAATTGATCAAGATTCAGATAATTCACCTGGTTTTCCTGAATTCGAGAAGTGCGGCGCTGTAGTTCCTCAACATGCCATTCGGGTGAAGCCGGCAGCTCACTATCGCGGGTCAATGCATCCCAGAGCTGTTCCATGGCCCTGATTTTCTCAAGACTGGTCATGCTGTCGACGTTGTCCATGGCTTTGTCCGTACATATGAATTTATACCAATAGTATGCATCAGATGCTTAACTGGTTCACCATGCCTTCACTCGCTGTCTCGTCCTTCCAGATAACGCTGCAACTGCTCCCGCAAAGCCTTGGGCAGGCGGGTGATGGTGAGCGCGTCCTTGTCACGGTCGTAGTAGACCGCCTGGTTTACCAGATCCGATGAGAATGACAGGCTCATGCCACCGCCGGAGCCGGCGATGCGGACCAGTTTCTTTACCTTGCGGTGGTCGGGGTGCAGTACGCCGCTTTCCGGGACTTCGGCGTTCTGCGAGGCAAATTCCCGGAATCGTTCCGGCTGGTTCTCATCGAGGTAGCCGGACAGGGCGCCGATCTCCACCGGCTCGCCCAGGGCGTGCTGTTCCTTGCAGAATTCGTAGGCTTTGGCGCGGACTTCTCCGGCCTTCTCCGGTTCCGAGGTCTTGGCGAAGGCTTCCACGGCGTCCAGGAAGGTGACGGTTTCCTTTTCCACATCCACCTGGTTGGTGAAGCCGCACAGGCGGATAAAGAGGTCGCCGCCTTCGCCGGTGCCCCGGCCATGGACCAGGGTCAGGTAATTTTCCGCACTGCTGTCACCAAGCCAGTCATCCAGTTCGATGCGTACGGCCAGGTTCAGTCGTGACAGGCTCAGTACCTCGGTGGCGTCCAGTGCCTGGTTGTTATCGAAGCGCATGGCGCTGTCGGACTCAAGTACCAGCAGATAGGCCACTTCGCCATCGGCCAGAGCCTCGTGCACCAGCATCAGGTGACCGGAGAATTCTTCCTGGGCGCCGTTGAGCAGTTCCTGGAACTGGCCGAAAAGGCGCTCTGAAAGGGAAGCGAAGGTCTGCTTCTCCTCCATATAATCCTTCAGCCAGGCGCTGAACGGGCTTTCACCGATATCCTCGGAGAAGCGCCCGTATTTCTTGCCGGGCTTGCTGTTGAACAGCCGTTTCATCTGTTTGTGCAGCATCTCGTAGTCGCCACCGGGTTCCTGTAGTGGCTCGCCGGTCTGCAGGCGGGCTGGCTGGCCGGGTTGATACTGACTGGCAAAGGCGGTTCGGAGTTGCTTGATGGCCATAGAAGCGCGAATCCTGATGGGGTATTGAACGGGCCATGATTTTGCCATGGTGAGGCGGTCAGTAACACGGGTGTAAACGCAAACAGCCCCGGTTTCCGAGAAAACCGGGGCTGTCATGTTTACGGGTGGCTGATTCAGGCGATCAGACCCGCTTGTGCCGCATCAGGCCCTGGATCAGCTCGTTGACTGCTCCCGGAATAGCCGCTTCGTCGTCCGCACTGATGCTGACAGTTGCAACGTCGGTGCCGAGATTGACGGCAACCGCAATCAGGCCGTGTGCGGCCAGCATTTGTGAAGTACGGCGGCGGTCGTCGGCAGTACCAGCGTTGTCCTCAGTGAGCACCACGGAGGTTTTGCCCTGATCGAACAGGGCCCGCTCCACGGCAACGGCCAGGTCGTCGGCCTTGCGGCCGTTACAGGCAACGATGGCAGGCTTCTGGGCCAGGCGGCGCTCACGCTCCTCAGCGGTTACCGGATCGAGGGATTCCACCTTGCCGGCGGTACCGGCCACCATGCCGGCACCGATGGTGACGTTGGTCAGCCGGTCAATCACGATAAAGCTGCCGGTGGCGTGGTTACGCGGGTAGGCGTCAAACGCGATGGGCTGGCTCAGGGTCAGCTCGCACAGGCCGATTTCGTTCAGGGCCAGCTGTGTGGGGTTGGCGCGCTGTTCCAGCGTATTCACGTCGGTCTGATGGTGGATCCGTTTCACCGTGCCAGACGTAAACGTGGGCCCCAGCTTGATGTCATAGAGGCGGCCGGTTTCCAGCGGGGCGTCGGTCATCCAGACGATATTGGCAGTGAAACGATTGCCCACCTCCGGCTCATCGTCAATCTTGACCAGCATGTCGCCCCGGCTGACATCGATTTCATCATTGAGGGTCAGGGTCACAGCCTGGTCGATGTAGGCTTCCTCAAGGTTGCCATCAAAGGTGACGACTTCCTTGACGGTGCTGGTACGGCGGGATGGCAGCGCCATCACTTCCTCGCCCGGGCGGATAACGCCGGAGGCGATGGTGCCGCAGAAGCCCCGGAAGTTGAGGTTGGGGCGGTTGACGTACTGCACAGGGAAACGGAAATGCTCCAGATTCTTGTCCCGGGATACTTCCACGGTCTCCAGGATTTCCATCAGCGGCTGGCCGGTGAACCAGGGCATGCTCTCGCTCCTGTTCACCACGTTGTCGCCTTCCAGTGCTGAAATCGGCACGAAACGGATGTCCTTCAGGCCCAATTTGGCAGCAAAGGCCAGATAGTCTTCCTTGATCTCGTTGAACCGTTGTTCGCTGTAATCCACCAGGTCCATCTTGTTGATGGCCACCACGATATGGCGAATGCCTTGCAGAGACGCGATAAAGGAGTGCCGGCGGGTCTGGGTCAGCACGCCGTGGCGGGCATCGATCATCAGGATCGCCAGCTGCGCGGTGGACGCCCCGGTGGCCATGTTGCGGGTGTACTGCTCGTGGCCCGGGGTGTCGGCAATGATGAACTTGCGCTTGTCGGTGGAGAAATAGCGGTAGGCCACATCGATGGTAATGCCCTGTTCCCGCTCCGCCTGCAGGCCGTCGACCAGCAGGGCCAGATCCAGCTTCTCGCCGGTGGTGCCCATCTTGGCGCTGTCTGTCTTCAGGCTGGCCATATGATCTTCGTAGATCATCTTGGTGTCGTGGAGCAGGCGGCCGATCAGGGTACTCTTGCCGTCATCGACGCTGCCGCAGGTGAGCAGGCGCAGCAGCTCCTTGTTCTCGTGCTGTTTCAGGTAGGCCTGAATATCTTCTGCTATCAGATCAGACTGGTGTGACATTTTAGAAGTACCCTTCCCGCTTTTTCTGTTCCATGGAGCCGGCCGAATCGTGATCGATCACGCGGCCCTGGCGTTCGGAGCTGGTGGCCAGCAGCATTTCCTGGATGATCTCCGGCAGGGTGTCGGCTTCGGACTCGATGGCACCGGTCAGCGGATAACACCCCAGGGTGCGGAAACGGACCGATTTCATCACCGGCTTCTCGCCTTCCTTCAGGGGCATGCGGTCATCGTCTACCATGATCAGGGTGCCGTCCCGCTCGACCACCGGGCGCTTGGCTGCATAGTAGAGCGGTACGATCTCGATATTCTCGAGGTAGATGTACTGCCAGATATCCAGCTCGGTCCAGTTGGACAGCGGGAATACACGGATGCTCTCGCCCTTGTTGATCTTGCCGTTATAGATGTTCCACAGCTCCGGGCGCTGGTTCTTGGGATCCCAGCGGTGGTATTCATCACGGAACGAGTAGACCCGCTCCTTGGCCCGGGACTTTTCCTCATCCCGGCGGGCGCCGCCAAAGGCAGCATCGAACTTGTACGTGTCCAGGGCCTGCTTGAGGGACTGGGTTTTCATGATGTCAGTGTGTTTGGCGCTACCGTGGGTGAATGGCCCCACGCCCTGCTTCACACCCTCTTCATTGATGTGAACGATGAGGTCCAGGCCGTATTCCTTTGCCTTGCGGTCGCGGAACTCGATCATTTCCCGGAATTTCCAGGTGGTGTCCACATGCAGCAGGGGGAACGGCGGCTTGCCCGGGTAGAACGCCTTGCGGGCCAGGTGCAGCATGACCGCGGAATCCTTGCCGATGGAGTAGAGCATCACCGGGTTGTCGAACTCTGCCGCGACCTCCCGGATGATGTGAATGCTTTCAGCTTCCAGTTGCTTGAGATGGGTCAGGTTGTACGTGGTCATAATTCAGCTCACCGAGTGTCCGATACCGATGCCCGGACAGGGTTCAAATAGGTTCGAATTGAAGGCCGTTACTATATCAGGGGCCAGAACTTATAAGAAGGTGGGCTAGTAGAGTTTACGGCTATAACAATATGCAGCCAGTCGCCGGCTGGTTATAGTCGATTCAGGCGCAAACCGGGGATCAGAGGCTACGGGCTGTCAGCAAGCGGTGGACGTACTCGTCCACGTAATCAAACCCCCGACCGTCGAAATCCACGAAGCGGATGCCCAGATGGAATTCATTGCGGGCGACGCGCCGGAGATGGGCGATGTGGCAGCGGGCGGACAGCTGTATTGACTGCTCTGCGACCACCGGCACTTCAAAGCGGGCGTTAACATCGACCCAGTCGCCGGGGGCGGGGGCTCGTTTGCCGGGGATCAGGGTTTCGGTGACTGCAGTGGTGCAGTGGATCAGCATGCCGGAGCGGGACAGATTGCAGATGTCGCATTCGATGGCCGGCTGGCCGGGGCGGTTGAGGGTAACCTTCAGATCAACATCGACACGTTGCTGGTCCCGCAGATTCGGTTCCGCGGAACGGGGCTTGACCCGCATTGGTTTGGCGGACTCGATATCGAGTGGCTTTCCCATGGCTTCACCTTGTTCGATCATGTTACCTGTCGTTCCCCGAAGACGGTAACGAATCTCTGAAAAAGCCCCTGGTTCGCCTCCTGCGATCCTGACAACGGTGTCTCTGTCGGTGTGTCCTTGCCGGTCATTGAATCAACCGGTGCCAGGCCTCTTTTTCAGAGGCTCGTGGAAACCTGTCTAACTTCGGACCAAGATTATTATTTTACATTTCACCGGAGTGTAACTGGTTGATTACTGACCAGCAAGGTAGTGTGTCGTGACCTGTGTCATATAATTACACATATGTTTGAAGGTTATTCTGCGGTTTTGGAGTGACTATTAATGTCTTCTGTCCGAATGGGGTTGAAGACTGGTTGAATGGTGCCTGGGCCAGGGGGCGGTGCCTTCTTCCCGGACACGCTCCTTACGGCACCCCTTCGGGGTCCGGCCCGCAATCGCAGATTGCGGTCGTGAGGCTATCGCATGAAGCTTTGCTTCATAATCGCTCGGCCTCACCCCTGTGTTGCTCGGGCTCCGCCCCTCAGTGCTGATGGCTCCTGCGTCGCACTGAGGGTCCGGGGCAGGCCATCCCAGGCCTGCCCGTGAAGAGCTTTCGCTCTTCACCCATGGCTCCGCACGGTCCCGGAAGAAGATCCCGGCCCCGGGCCCTTCCTGGCTTAGTGCTGGACTGTCGCCACTATCCGCCAAGTTTCTTCTGAAGAATCTCGTTAAACAGCTTGGGGTTCCCCTGTCCCTTGGAGGCTTTCATCAGAGGGCCCATAAAGCCACCCAGCATCTTCTTGCGCTTCTTGGGATCTTCCTCGTTCTGGTACTGGGCTACCTGATCCGGCATGCCGGCCAGGACCTCGTCGACCATCTTCTCCAGCTCACCGGTATCGGATACCTGCTTCAGGCCCTTGGCGTCGATGATGCCGTCGACATTATCGCTCTCGCCAGTCCACAGGGCCTCAAACACCTTCTTGGCGCCCGCAGAGGACACCGTGTTGTCCGCGATGCGGGTCACCAAAGCACCCAACTGGGCGCCGCTGATGGGGGAGTCGGCGACTGCCTTCTCTTCTGCGTTCAGCCGGGCAGAGAACTCACCCAGAATCCAGTTGGCAGACAGCTTGGCATCCTTACCGAGGTTCACTGTCTCTTCAAAAAAGGTCGCGAGTTTCGAGTCGCTGGCCAGCAGCCCGGCGTCGTAGTCGTTCAGTCCGTACTGCGCCTGGAAACGGGCCTTACGGGCGTCTGGCAGTTCCGGCAGGCTGTTACGGGCTTCTTCGATAAAGGCCTCGTCCAGCACCACGGGCAGCAGGTCCGGGCAGGGGAAGTAGCGGTAGTCGTTGGCTTCCTCCTTGGTGCGCATGGAGCGGGACTCGTCCCGGTCACCGTTATACAGGCGGGTTTCCTGCACGATCCTGCCGCCGTCCTCGAGAATGTCCATCTGCCGGTCCACCTCGTGGGCGATGGCCTGCTCCATGAAGCGGAAGGAGTTGAGGTTCTTGGTCTCGGTTCGGGTGCCCAGGGTGTCGGAACCCTTCGGCTTGAGGGAGATGTTCACGTCAAAGCGCATGGAGCCCTGGGACATGTCGCCATCGCCGATGCCCAGTGAAGTCACGATGCCGTGCAGTTTTTTGGCGAAGGCGACCGCTTCCTCGGCATTGTTCATGTCCGGCTCGGTGACAACTTCAATCAGTGGTGTACCGGCCCGGTTCAGGTCCACCCCGGTCATGCCGTGGAAGTCCTCGTGCAGGGACTTGCCGGCGTCTTCTTCCAGGTGGGCGTGGTGGATGCGCACCCGCTTGCTTTCGCCATTGCTCAGGTCAATGTCCACGTAGCCGGGGCCGACAATCGGGCGCTCCAGCTGGGTGGTCTGGTAGCCCTTGGGCAGGTCCGGGTAAAAGTAGTTCTTGCGCTCGAACACGGAGCGGCGTTCGATCTCGGCATTCACCGCCAGCCCGAACATCACCGCATAGCGGAAGGCCTGCTCATTGGGCACCGGCAGGGTGCCGGGCATGGCCAGGTCAACGGCGTTGGCCTGGGTGTTGGGCTCGGCACCATAGGCGGTGCTGGAGCCGGAAAAGATCTTGGTGCGGGTGGCGAGCTGAACATGGATTTCCAGCCCGATCACGATATCCCATTGCATGTAGAAATCTCCTTACCGGGGCTCGCGCTGGTGCCAGTCGGTCACCTGCTGGAACTGATGGGCGGCGTTCAGCAGCCGGGCTTCCGAAAAATAGTCGCCAATGATCTGCAGGCCAACCGGCAGGCCATCCACGAAACCGGCGGGAATGGACATGGCCGGAACGCCGGCGAGGTTGACGGCAATGGTGAATACGTCCTCCAGGTACATGGTGACCGGGTCGGTGTTCTTCTCGCCCTGGGCAAACGCCGGCGAAGGCGACACCGGGCTCATCAGCACGTCCACTTCCCTGAACGCGTTGATAAAGTCCTGCTGGATCAGGCGGCGAACCTTCTGCGCCTTGAGGTAGTAGGCATCGAAGTAGCCGGCGGACAGGGCATAGGTGCCCACCAGGATGCGCCGCTTCACCTCTTCGCCAAAGCCTTCAGCCCGGGTCCGTGTGTAGAGGTCCATCAGGTCCCTGGGGTCCTCGCAGCGGTAGCCATAGCGTACACCGTCGAAGCGGGACAGGTTGGCCGAGGCTTCCGCCGGGGCGATCACGTAGTAGGCGGCAATAGCCAGCCCTGCATTGGGCAGCGACACTTCCTTTACCGTGGCGCCCAGCTTCTCGTACTCCTTTACCGCGTTGCGTACCTGCTGTTCCATGGCCGGGCTCAGCTGGTCGGAGAAGTATTCCCTGGGCAGGCCGATTTTCAGGCCCTTCATGGGCTCGTTCAGGGTGGCCGTGTAGTCCGGCACCTCCCGGTCGACACTGGTGGAGTCCCTGGGATCGAACCCTGCCATCACGTTCAGCATCAAGGCATTGTCTTCGGCGGTGCGGGCCATGGTGCCGCCCTGGTCCAGGCTGGAAGCAAAGGCAACCATGCCGTAGCGGGATACCCGGCCGTAAGTAGGTTTGAGGCCGGTGATGCCACACAGGGACGCCGGTTGACGGATGGAGCCGCCGGTGTCTGTGGCGGTGGCCGCCGGCACCAGGCGTGCCGCTACAGCAGCGGCGGAACCGCCGGAGGAGCCGCCGGGCACGCGCTGGTTGCCCCAGGGGTTGGTGGTGGCACCGAAATAGCTGGATTCGGTGGACGACCCCATGGCGAACTCATCCATATTGGTCTTGCCAATACATACCGCGCCGGCCTCGCGGAACCTGGCCGTCACAGTGGCATCGTAAGGCGGCACGAAGTTCTCCAGCATTTTCGAACCACAGGTTGTGCGCACGCCATTGGTGCAGAACAGGTCCTTGTGGGCAAGGGGGAGGCCGGTCCAGGGCGTAGCCTTGCCGGCGGCCCGTTGCTGGTCGGCGGCCTCGGCTTCGGCCAGGGCCTGGTCTTCGGTGATGGTAATAAAACTATTGTACTTGCCGTCCTCGGCCCGGATACGATCAAGGAACTGCCGGGTGAGTTCCACGCTGGAAATCGTGCCGCTGCCCAGCTCGCGGGAAAGTTCTGCTACGGATTTGTTGTGCATGATGATTCCTGGTGTCGCTGGTAGATCACTCGATAACGCGGGGTACGAGGTACAGGCCGTTCTCGGTGGCCGGCGCGATGGCCTGGAAGGCGGCTCGCTGATTGGTTTCCGTGACCTCGTCGGGGCGCAGTTTCTGGACCGCGTCCAGGGGATGGGCCAGCGGCTCTACCGCGTCTGTATCAGCGGTACCCAACTGGTCCACCAGGTCGAGGATGTTGCCCAGGTCCTTTTCCAGGGCCGACACCTGCTCATCATCCACCTGGATGCGGGCAAGCACCGCGACTTTTTCAATGTCCGTGCGGGAAATGGTCACGCATTGCCTCCGGGGTCGTTAAAAACGAACATGTTAACAGATTACGAGTACGTCGCAGTACCCTGACGGGGCTGTAACGGCCTGTAACGCGGCGTATCACGCCTTGCCTGCCGGGGTGCTCACTGCTAAAGTTGCGGCATCATTTCCCTACGGCATTTCTCAGGTTGAAATAACGCGAATGTTGAAACGTATCCGAGGCCTTTTTTCCAGCGATCTCTCGATCGATCTTGGTACCGCTAATACCCTTATCTATGTTCGCGAACGGGGGATCGTTCTGAATGAGCCCTCGGTGGTGGCCATCCGCACCAATAACTCCCAGAAGACGGTTGCGGCTGTCGGTACTGAGGCCAAGCGAATGCTGGGCCGTACCCCGGGCAATATTACTGCCATCCGCCCCCTGAAGGACGGTGTGATTGCGGACTTCGTGGTAACCGAGAAGATGCTGCAGCATTTTATCCACAAGGTGCACGAGAACAGTTTTATTACGCCCAGCCCCCGGGTGCTGGTGTGTGTGCCCAGTAAATCTACCCAGGTGGAACGCAAGGCCATCCGCGAATCGGCTCTCGGTGCCGGTGCCCGCGAGGTGTTCCTGATCGAGGAACCCATGGCAGCTGCCATCGGTGCCGGCCTGCCGGTGGAAGAAGCCAGCGGCTCCATGATCGTGGATATCGGCGGCGGTACCACCGAGATTGCCATTATCTCCCTGAACGGTATCGTTTACGCGGAATCTGTAAGGGTCGGTGGTGACAAGTTTGATGAAGCCATCGTCACCTATGTGCGCCGCAATTACGGCAGCCTGATCGGTGACTCCACCGCCGAGCGTATCAAGCATGAGATAGGCTGTGCCTATGAGGGTGTGGAGATCCGGGAAATCGACGTGCGTGGTCGTAATCTGGCTGAGGGTGTGCCCCGCGCCTTCACCCTCAACAGCGAAGAAATTCTGGATGCCCTGCAGGAATCCCTGGCCCAGATCGTGCAAACGGTCAAGAGCGCCCTTGAGCAGTCTCCCCCTGAACTGGCTTCGGACATTGCCGAGCGCGGTATCGTGCTCACCGGTGGCGGCGCGCTGCTGCGCGGTTTTGACAAGCTGATCAGCGAGGAAACCGGTCTGCCGGTGATTATCGCTGAAGACCCGCTGACCTGTGTGGCCCGCGGTGGCGGCAAGGCCCTGGAAGTGATCGACCGCAGCGGAATCGGAATGTTCTCCCAGGAGGGGTGATCATGGCACCAGGTGCCGTCCTTACAGTCTCGCTCCTGATGCCGCCGCTGGAGGGAAACCTCAGCGGCGGTTGCGTTATCGGGGCAGGGGGGCTGTGCCATTAAGACCATCTTTGTCCAGGGCCCGGTCCCCGGTTTTCGGCTCCTGTTCGTGCTGGTGCTGTCACTGGTGCTGATTGTGGCGGATGCCCGATTTGATCGTCTGGAACCGGTTCGCAGCAGTATTGCCAGCTTTCTTGCCCCGGTGTTCTGGCTGGGCAATGCGCCGGATCGTTTCAGTGGCTGGTTCGCCGGCGTGATCACTCCCCGTGAAGATCTCCTCAGCGAGAACGAGGCGCTCAGGGCGCGCCTGATGGTGCTCGAGCGCCGCGCGCTCAAATATGGTGCCCTGGCCGCCGAAAACAACCGACTGCGCGATCTGATGAATGCCTCCGACACCCTGGACGACCGGGTCGTGGTGGCGGAAGTGGTCGGCGTGTCGCCGGATCCGTTTTCCCATGAAGTGATTATCAACAAGGGCCGGCGTGATGGTGTCACTGCCGGTCAGGCGATTCTTGATGCTCACGGTCTGATGGGGCAGGTGCTGTATACCTCTGCCTTTACCTCGCGAGTGCTGCTGATTTCCGACAGTAGCCATGCGGTGCCCGTGGAAGTGCTGCGTAATGGCCTGCGGGCCATCCTCCTTGGCAACGGCAACATCAGCCAGCTTGAGCTGGTCCATGTCCCTGATACGGCGGACATCCGGGAAGAGGATGTGCTGGTCAGTTCGGGGCTGGGTGGTCGCTTCCCGAAGGGGTATCCGGTCGCCGAGGTGTCGTCCATCAGCAAGGAGCCCGGGGCCCCGTTTGTGACCATCCAGGCGACGCCGCTGGCCCGGCTGAGCCGGAGCAAGCTTGTGTTGGTGGTGTTCCAGGGCGCTGGCGCCGCTGATGCCGATGAGCTTTACGATCAGCAGGGTGCCGGGCAGCAGGGCGCGGGGGCCGGTTCCGGTAATGCCGATGATGGCGGCGGGGAGAGTAACTGATGCTGTCGATTATCAGCTACCCGGTCATGTTTGTCAGTATTCTGTTGTCACTGGTGCTGAGCATTTCCCTGTTCCCGTCGGCCTGGTTCGAGTTCCGCCCCGAGTGGCTGGGGCTGATGGTGTTCTACTGGACGTTCCGGGCGCCGGCCCAGTTCGGCATTCTTATGGCCTGGGTGCTCGGGCTGCTGCTGGATGTGCTGGAAGCCACGCCCCTGGGGGTGAACGGACTGGGCATGGCGATGATCGCCTTTCTGGTGCTGACGGTACATCAGCGCTTGCGTATGTTCCCCCTGGTGCAGCAGTGTGTGATTGTGTTCCTGCTGTTGGGCATCAACCAGATGCTGGTCCACTTTATCAAGCAGTTGCTGGGCGCTGAATCCACCGGCTTCGCCTATCTCTGGCCCGCTGCCACCAGTGCCTTGTTGTGGGTGGTGGTGTGTCCGTTGCTGGACAGGTTGAACCTCAGGCTGGGCTGAACCCGACATCCGGGAAATGGCATCATGACCAGAGACGTCATACTGGCCTCGGCGTCGCCACGCCGGGCCGAACTGCTGCGGCAGCTTGGGCTATCCTTTGAAATATTGCCGGTCGACATCGACGAGT
Organism: Marinobacter zhanjiangensis; assembly: GCF_014651935.1. Taxonomy (GTDB): domain Bacteria; phylum Pseudomonadota; class Gammaproteobacteria; order Pseudomonadales; family Oleiphilaceae; genus Marinobacter; species Marinobacter zhanjiangensis. Next base: position 209,171 of record NZ_BMXV01000003.1, read on the forward strand.
CTCCGCACATTGGTGAATTGCCAGCGGACTATGTGCACCGGCTGGCAATGGAGAAAGCCCTGACCGGCTATCAGCGCCATGGTCGGCGGGAGGCTCTGGTGCTCGGCTCGGATACCACGGTGGTGCTCGACGGGCAGATCCTTGGCAAGCCGGCGGATGAGGCAGAAGCCCGGGGGCTGTTAGGGTTATTGTCCGGCCGGGAGCACCAGGTTGTTACCGGTGTCGCCCTTGCCGTGGAGAGCGGTGTCGAGGTCCGGGTCAGCGTTACGGAGGTCCGCTTCCGCGCCCTGGATCCTCGTGAGGTTGATGCCTATTGCGCCACCGGTGAACCCATGGACAAGGCCGGCGCCTATGGTATACAGGGCCGTGGTGGTGCCTTCGTGGCCAGCCTGAGGGGCAGTTATAGCGCGGTGGTCGGCCTGCCGCTGGATATCACCGCCAGCCTGCTGGCGGATGCCGGCCTGCCGGTCTGGGACTACTGGAACTGACAAACGGAGAATGACATGAGCGAAGAAATCCTGATCAACGTTACCCCCGTGGAAACCCGGGTGGCACTGGTTGAAAACGGGATGCTTCAGGAGGCTTATGTCGAGCGCACCAGTCGCAAGGGCATTGTCGGCAATATATTCAAGGGCAAGGTGGTCCGGGTATTGCCCGGCATGGAAGCGGCGTTCGTGGATATTGGTCTGGAGCGGGCCGCCTTCATTCACGCCTCCGATGTGGTGCCGGTGGATGCTGGCGGCGACAACGGGCAGGCCACTGACGGCCCCCGCACCGTGCCGGATATCCGTACCCTGCTGCGTGAGGGGCAGTCGCTGGTGGTCCAGGTGACCAAGGACCCTATCGGTACCAAGGGCGCCCGGCTGACCACCCAGCTGTCGATTCCCTCCCGCTACCTGGTGTTCATGCCCGGCGTTCACCATGTGGGCATTTCCCAGCGCATCGAGGATGACAATGAGCGGGCACGCCTCAAGCAGACGCTGGAAACCGCGATTGGCGACCAGGACCACTGTGCCGGCGGCTTTATCATCCGCACGGCTGCCGAGGGCGTCGCCGAGGAGGATCTGCTGGCGGACATGGCGTACCTGCAGCGTCTCAACCACTCTATTGTCGAGCGTATTGAGCACGTCAGGGCGTCAGCCATTGTTTACCAGGACCTGCCACTGTTCATTCGTACCATCCGGGATCTGATTCGCCCGCAGACCGAAAAGGTCCGCATCGACTCCCGCGAGAGCCACCAGCGGGTCATGGAGTTCGTCCGCGAATTTGTGGTCGAGTTCGAGAACAAGGTGGAATACTACCCGGGCGAGCGTCCCCTGTTTGACCTCTACAGTGTGGAAGATGAGATCCAGAAAGCTCTCAGCCGCAAGGTTCAGCTCAAGTCTGGTGGTTATGTCATCATCGATCAGACCGAGGCCATGACCACCATCGACATCAATACCGGTGCCTTCGTGGGGCATCGCAATCTGGAAGAAACCATCTTCAAGACCAACCTTGAGGCGGCAAGGGCTATCAGCCGACAGCTGCGGCTGCGTAATCTCGGCGGTATCATTATTATCGATTTCATTGACATGGAAGACCCGGAGCACCAGCGACAGGTGCACCGCATGCTGGAAAAGATGCTGGAACGGGACCATGCCAAGACCAAGATCACCGGTGTCTCCGAACTGGGGCTGGTGGAAATGACACGCAAACGGACCACCGAAAGCCTGGGCCAGATCCTGTGTGAGCCCTGCCCGATCTGTGACGGGCGTGGCTTCCTCAAGACCGCGGAAACCGTATGCTACGAAGTCTTCCGCGAGATTCTGCGGGTCAACCGTGCCTATGAGGCAGAGAGTTACCTGGTGATGGCGTCACAGAAGGTGGTCGACAGGCTGCTGGATGAGGAGGCCGATAATGTGGCGGACCTGGAAACCTTTATCGGAAAGTCGATACGGTTTCAGGTTGAGCCCTTCTACAGCCAGGAACAATACGATGTGGTCCTGCTCTGAGTGTGATGACCGAACAAACCCCAGCCCCAGCCGGCAAGAACCCTGAGCGCAAGCCGCGCACCAGGGCCGCCGGCCTGCTCCTGAAAGCAGCCGTCTGGCTGCTGGTGTTCCTGCTGATCATCGTTGCCCTGGGCACTGCGGGAGCCAGGTACATGGCACGGCATATTGACGATTACCGGCCCGCCATTGAAGCTCTGCTCAGCGAGCGCCTGGGCCAGGAAGTCACCATCAGCGGCCTGTCGGCAAGCTGGCAGGGGCCCGACCCCGTGCTGCAGGCCAGTCGCCTTGATATCGCCCACCACTCCAGGGACGACGCCAGTGCCGTTGCCCTGCAACACCTCCTGCTGCGGCTGGATGGCCCCCGTTCGCTGTTGCGTATGGGGCTGGTGTTCCAGCGCATCGAGGCAGACGGGCTGGATCTGGTGGTGACCCGTGGGGCGGGCACGGATATCGGTATTGAGGGCCTGCGCCTGCCCGAGTCCGGGCCGGGGTTGTCCGAAACCGGGGGCCTTTCCGGTGAGCAGTGGCTGCAGCCCCAGCGTTGGCTGAATGAGCTGGCGGGGCGGATATCGGATCCGGAAATCCGCCTGACTCACCTGACGGTCGGATTGCAAACGCCGGACGCGGAAACCCTGTTTGTAGACATACCGCAGCTGGATCTGGCCTACGATGATGAGCGCTTGTCCGCCTCCGGGCGCGCCATGCGCCAGGGCACCCTGGAGCAGCTGGTCACCTTCTCGATTCAGGGGACCGACCTGTTCGAGGGACGGTTTACCGGGAAGGTATGGGCGGACATTACCCCCGGCGGGATTCTTGAGGCGGCGACTCGTGGGCTGCAATGGCGGCATTTTCAGCTGCAGGGCCTCGATGCCAGTGCCACCACCTGGCTGAGCTTCGAAAACGGCCGGCTTGAGCGCCTTAACGGCCGCATCGACATGCCTCGCCTGGAACTGGACAGTGATCTGGCAACGCTGCCGGCCATCGAGGCTCTGGCCGCGCGCATCGGCTGGCGGCGAACCGCAGAAGGGGGTGAGCTGACGGTTCAGGATCTGCAATGGCGCTGGCAGGATGAGGCGGTAACGGGCTTGTCGTTGAAACTCGGTTATGACCGTCTACGTTACCGTGTTGCCGCTGCGGATCTGCCTCTGGGCCTTCTGGCGCGGATGGCAGTGGAGTCGAACCTGCTCCCGGCAAGGGTCGAACCCGAGGTGGCCGGGCTGAGCCCCGAAGGCCGGTTGTCACTCCTGCACCTGATGCTGCCCCGTGATGATCCTGGTGAGTTCGAGGTATCGGCGGTGTTCGACGAGGCCGGTGTCCAGCCCCATCGCGGCGCCCCGGGTGGCCGCAACCTGCAGGGCCGGCTCTGGCTGAGTCGGGATGGCGGCCGGTTCAGGGTCGAAGGTAAGGATATGACTCTACTCGTGCCGAACCTGTATGCGCAGCCGCTGACCTTCAGCCACACCGAGGGTGAGGTGGCATGGCGTAACGAGGGCGGCATCACCCGGGTATTCGGCCGGAACCTGGAGGTGACCCACGGCGAGACTACCCGTGCTAACGGTGCCTTTGACCTGCGGCTTGATCGTTACGGTGAGGACAACCTGGGTCTCAGAATTGCCGTGGCCAATGCCCCGGCCAGTAAGCTGTCGGTGTTCCTGCCGTCGAGGGTTCTGGATCAGCAACTTTATGACTGGCTTACCCGTGCGGTCACCGGTGGTGAGCTGGTCAGTGGAGAATTCTACGGCCATGGGCAGATTGGCGACGGGCGTCCAAAGAGCAGTTTCAGTACCGCCATGGAATACCGTTTCCGCGATGCCAGCATTCGCTACGAGCCATCGTGGCCTGAGGTTACCGGGGCCAGTGGTACCGTTACCATCCATGATCGCGATACCCGTGTGGTCCTGGATAAGGCCACCACCGGCGGCGTGGCACTGGGCGGTGCCGAGGTTGAGGTGGTGCAGGGAGCCGACGCGCCGACTGTCCGGGTGTCAACCAGCGCAAGGCTGACCGGCGAACAGGCGGGTTACTGGCTCAGGGAGACTCCGCTGGGCCGGATGGCAGGGGACGTGGGCCAGAGCCTTTCCGTCTCCGGTGATTATGATCTGGATCTGTCCCTGTGGGTGCCACTGGCGGTCGGGCAGGATGTGGGTGTCGAGGCGAGCTTGCAGACGGAAAACGGTGGTCTTTTGTACTCACCGGCCAATTTGCGCTGGCAGAACATCCGTGGTGCTGTGAGCTACAGCAGCGAGAATGGTATCAGTGAGGATCCCCTGTCTGCCCATTTTCTCGGCCAACCGGTTGGCATCCGGTTGCGTACGGATCCGGGTCGCGGTGCGCTGACTATCATCCAGTCCGGGCAGACCTCCGTGGCTTCGCTGACGGCAGCGCTGATGCCGCAGGGACAGTCGCTGCCCGGCTTGTCCGGTTGGTTGCCCTACACCGCCCGCCTGGACGTTGTGCCCGGGGCCGATGCCCAGTTGGCGGTAACCACCAATGGCTCGGGAGTACGCTCGGAGTGGCCCGCACCACTGTCCCGGGAGCCCGGCCCTGATGAAACCATTGAAGCCCTGCTGCGCTGGCCGGAGGGTGATCAGCTGTTGCTGGAAGCCCAGTGGGGGCAGCGACTGTCTGCGGCACTGGAGTGGCAGGGGGACCGTTTCCGTAGTGGTCAGGTGGTCATGGGTAACGATTCCGCCCGCTTTCAGGTCGAGGATGGGCTGATGGTCCGGGCCGCTTTCGACCGTTTTGCTCCGGCCCGCTGGCAGGACTGGCTCGAACGCCTGGGTGTTGGCATCAGTGGATCATCATCGGGCGCCGAAGGCACGGGAGAAAGGTTCGACTGGCTGAACAACATTGATCTCAGGATGGATGAACTCCTTCTCGGGGACAGCGCGATTCCCGGCCTCCGGATCATGGCACGCCCCCAGCCGGATGGCTGGCTACTGACCACCAATTCGGAACGTGCCACCGGCCGGGTAAGGATTCCCGACAGCGGAGACCGTGTCTGGGTGGACCTGGACCGGCTTCGCCTGGCCAGGGGCCAGGAATCTGCCCCGGATGAGGCTGCCGCCCTGCTCACGCCGTCGGAACAGCTGGATGCCTTCCGGGGCATGGCGGCAGGGCAGTGGCCGGAGGTGGAGGTGCGTATCGCGTCGCTGGAAATGGAGAATGACCCGGCGGGGTCCTGGTCCTTTGTGCTGTCACCGTCCCCGGATCAGGTAACCCTGAGGGACCTCCAGGGGCGCATCGGATCACTGGTATTCGATGGCCAGCTGCGCTGGGGGGTCACATCCGGCGAGCAGATTACCGTGGTACAGGGTGTGCTGGAGGGCGGCGGACTCCAGGACCTTTCCAATCTCCTGGGGCAGCAGATGCCGTTGACCAATCAGAATTCGGTGGTCGACCTGAATGTCGCCTGGCCAGGGCGGCCGGACCAGTTTGCCGCCGGCCGCCTGAATGGTGAGTTCAGCGTCCGTCTGGATGACGGCGTTATACTGCAGAACAGCGAAACGGCGCAGTTGTTCCGCCTGTTCAACCTGCTCAATACCGATACCCTGCAGCGCAGGCTGCAGTTCGATTTCTCGGATCTCTACGAAGCCGGTGTTGCTTTTGATGCCATCTACGGCAAGGCAAAGCTGGAACATGGCGTGCTGACGTGGAACCCGGATCTTCAGCTGGCAGGCCCCTCCGGAGCGCTGCGGCTGTCCGGCCTGACCAACCTGGCCGATGAGACTCTCAATATGCGGCTGGTGGTAATATTGCCACTGACCCAGAATCTGCCCCTGGCGGCCATACTGATGGGGGCATCGCCGCCGGTGGGGGGAGCCCTGTTTGTGCTGGACAAGCTACTGGGTGAACCATTGAGCAAACTGACCAGTGCCACTTATAGTGTGAGGGGAACCTGGAACGATCCGGACGTGAAGCTGCGCAATATTTTCGATTCCGGCAACCGGGAATAAGTCAGGAGTTCCCGAAAAAAATCATCCACAACGGAGATCGCTATGGCGAATGCCCAGACCGTCGCCGCCATTCAGATGGTGAGCACCGGGGATATTGACGATAACCTGAACCAGGCCTCCCTGTTGCTCGCCCGTGCCGCCGAGCAGGGTGCCCGTGTAGCGGTACTGCCGGAAAACTTTGCCGTGCTGGATACCGCCAATATGCCAGTGCATGGTAGCCGGGAAGTATCCGTGGACGGTCCGATTCGCAGCTTCCTGGCGGACCAGGCCCGTAAGCACGGGCTCTGGATTGTGGGCGGGTCATTGCCCATTGGCGCCAGGCCTGACGGTTCGGCCATTGAAGACCGCGTGCGAGCCAGTTGTGTGGTGGTGGACGACCAGGGCCGGGAAGTGGCCCGTTACGACAAGATTCACCTGTTCGACGCCATGGTGGAGGACACCCAGGGGCAGTACCGGGAATCGGACACCTTCGAGCCCGGTGAAGAGCTGGTGACCGTCGATACGCCCGTGGGCCGGCTGGGGCTTTCCATCTGCTACGACCTGCGCTTCCCTGAGTTCTTCCGCCAGCTGCGGGAAAGGGACGTGGACTGGGTGACCCTGCCCAGTGCCTTTACCTGGCTTACCGGTGACGCCCACTGGCACCCCCTGGTCCGCGCCCGGGCGATCGAGAACCAGGTCTGGATAGTAGCGCCGGGGCAGGGGGGGCAAAACAGTGAACGCCGTCGGACCTACGGCCACTCTATGATCGTCGACCCCTGGGGCAAGATCATGAAGGAGCTGGCGGAGGGCGCTGGTGTCATCACCACCGAAATAAACCTCGACCACCTGGCGGAGGTGCGAAAGCGCATGCCCGTGTGGGAGCACCGGCGCCTCTGAGAGCGCATGCGGCCCGGAAACGACTGATTTGCCACGGAATCCACGGAATAACACGGAAAAAAGATAAAGAAAAAATTGGCTACGGACGAAAAGATTGAATGCCTGAAAGGATCTTTCGGTTTTTTTCCGTGTGAGTCCGTGGCAACCTTCAATTTTTCCTTCCGTGTTCTTCTGTGGGTTCAGTGGCTAAAAATCTTTGCTTCACGAACCCTTTTCGGCCTCGTCAATGCACTCCCGCAGGTAGCGGAACAGCTTCCTGCTCTGGCCGGTATTGTTCCCGCTTTTCACGTCTTTCTGGGCGTTTCTCAGCAGGTTGCGAAGGTGCTGCACGTCGGTTGTCGGGCAGTGTTCAATGAATCCGGCAACCGCCGTATTGCCTTCGGCAATCAGCCGGTCACGCCAGCGCTCGGCCAGATGGTGGCGGCGGGTATGCTCTTCACTGCCGGCATCAAAGGCTTCCACGGCACGACGCAGGGCTTCCGGATCCTCCTCGTTGCGAATCACCTTGCCCAGGTATTGCAGGTGCCGGCGACGGGCTTCGTGCTGGCGAATGCGCCGTGATTCCACGATGGCGGCCTTCAGGGTCTCACTCATGGGGAGGCTGGTCAGTTGCTCGTCACTCAGGTCCATCATGCGTTTGCCCAGATCCTGCAGGGCGTGCATTTCCCGTTTCAGCTGCGACTTGCTCTTGATCAGTTCATCGTCGTCGGTGACGGGATCGTGGGAATGGGATTGCTTGCTCACGGCTTATTCGCCCTCGCCAAAATAGTCATTGATCAGTGCCTCAAGGGCCGCAATGGCCTGCTGTTCGTCGGGGCCGTCTGCCACCAGTTCGACTTCAGTGCCACTGCTGGCCGCCAGCATCATGACCGGCATGATGCTTTTGGCATCCACCTCGCGGTCGCCCCTCGCGAGTAGCACCTTGCTTTCGAAGCCGGATGCGGTTTCAACCAGTTTGGCGGCTGCCCGGGCGTGTAACCCAAGCTTGTTGATGATGGTCACTGGCTGGCGGATCATGAAGTACCACTGGGTTTCGGGTTCAGGTGGGGCAATTCCGTGTGCCGGGTCTGTACCCGGTTGTATTGTCGGCTGAAATAGCGGGACAGCTGTTCACACACATACACTGAACGGTGCTGGCCACCGGTACACCCGATGGAAATGGTCATGTAGCTGCGGTTGCTCTTGCTGAACTGGGGCAGCCAGTTGTCCAGCAGCCGGGTCAGGTCATCAATCATGCGGTTGGTCATCTCGTCGGAGCCGAGAAAATCGATCACCTGCTGATCCATGCCGGTGTATTTGCGCAATTGCGGATCCCAGTAGGGGTTGGGCAGGCAGCGAACGTCCAGCACATAGTCGGAATCCACCGGCACCCCATGCTTGAAGCCGAATGACTGGAACAGCAGTGCCAGCTCCTGCTCGCTGCGGCCGATAATACGTTGTTTGACCATGTCCCGCAGCTCATACATGGACAGATCTGTTGTGTCCAGATACAAGTCGGCCAGCTGGGCGATGGGCTCAAGAAGCTGTTTCTCGTAGCGGATGGCTTCGGTGAGAGAGGTGTCATCGTCACTCAGCGGGTGCTTGCGGCGGGTCGCGTGAAACCGCTGCAGCAGGGACTGTTCGGAGGCATCCAGGTAGATGATTTCGGTGGTCATGCCCGAGTCCAGCAGGCGCTGGTGGATGGCTTCGAAATTGGCGATCTCATCGGACAGGTTGCGGGCATCAATGCTGACGGCGATGTTTTCCAGCCGGCTGCCGGAATGACCGGACGTCGCTTCCGTGGTGAGCGGAAACAGCAGGCCGATGGGCAGGTTGTCGATGCAGTAGAAGCCCAGGTCTTCCAGTACGTGCAGGGCCGTACTCTTGCCCGAGCCCGAACGTCCGCTAACGATGATCAGCTTCATGAGACTTGTCCCTTGGCGACTTGGGGGTAATGAGCCGTAGCACGCGCAATCTCCCGGCCGGAAATCAGGCGCCGGTCATTTTCTGGTACAGATCGTCGGCCGTCTCGCAGGCTCTCAGGGCGTCGCAGAAACTACGGTCATTGAACTGTTCGGCCAGCTGGCTCAGCAGTTCCAGGTGCTCCGATGTGGCTTCACGGGGCACGATCAGCGTGAACAGCAGGTCCACCGGCTGGTTGTCGATAGCGTCGAAGGAGACGCCTTCTTCCAGCGTGACCAGTGCACCCACCACCCGGGTACAGCCCTCAAGCCGACAGTGTGGGATGGCAATCCCCTGACCGATACCGGTGCTGCCCAGACGCTCACGGGCGATGAGATTGTTGAATATCTGGGTTTCATCCAGTTCCGGGTACTCCCCGGCCACTGCTTCGGCGATAAATTCCAGAATCCGCTTCTTGCTGGTTCCGTTCACGCGACAGTGAGTGAGCTCCGGCGCCAGGATACTGTTGATGGTCAAGGTCGAATCGGTCATGGATTCTCATCGGTCCCGATAAAAAAATGCTGCGGTACGAAGCCGTACCGCAGCGCTGTGATTCAGATTATAGCCGTTTCGGCATGGCAACCGTTAGCGGGCGGTTGCTCCGTGCATCCGGTCAACATTCTTTTCCTTGTGCTTGAGGATCTGCCGGTCAAGCTTGTCCACCAGGCCGTCGATGGCCGCGTACATGTCCTCGTTCTCCGCCTTGGCGTGAATTTCACCGCCGACCACGTGCAGGGTGGCCTCCGCAATCTGGCGCACCTTTTCCACTTCCAGGGTGACCTGACAGTTGCTGATGTGATCAAAGTGGCGCTCAAGCTTGTTGAACTTTTCGTTGATGTAGTCCTTGAGGGCGGGAGTCAGTTCAACGTGATGACCGGAAATGTTCAGTTGCATGGGCTTCTCCTGTTTGTCAGACCCGTTTTTTCAGACCAGTCGTTTCCGCTCGTTGGAGGGCGGAATATGCATGGCTTCACGGTATTTTGCCACCGTGCGCCTCGCCACCTTGATGCCCTGCTCTCCCAGCATCGTGGCAATCTTACTGTCGCTGAGCGGTTTTTTCGGCGTCTCCGCTGCAATCAGTTTCCTGATCATCGCACGAATGGCCGTAGAGGAACATTCGCCGCCTTCCTCGGTACTGACGTGGCTCGAGAAGAAATACTTCAGCTCGAAGATGCCACGGGGCGTGTGCATGTATTTCTGCGTTGTGACCCGGGAAATGGTGGACTCGTGCATCTCTACAGCCTGGGCAATGTCCGACAGGATCAGCGGTTTCATCGACTCTTCCCCATGGTCCAGAAAACCCTGTTGATGTTCAACTATTCGTGTCGCGACCTTCAACAGGGTTTCGTTGCGGCTTTGCAGGCTCTTGATGAACCATTTCGCCTCCTGCAACTGATCCCGCAGATAGGTGTTGTCGGCGCTGCTGTCGGCCCGCCTTATAAGGGAAGCATAGCTGGCATTGACGCGAATGCGCGGGGCAATTTCCGGGTTCAGTTCCACCCGCCAGCGTCCCTTGTCCTTGCGTACGATGACGTCGGGAATCACATAATCCGGTTCCGACCGGTCCAGGGCATTGCCGGGATGGGGATTGAGGGAGGTGATCACCGCCAGCACGTCCCGCAGTTGGTCCTCCTTCAGGCGGCTGCGGCGCAGCAGTTGGGCGTAGTCCCGGTTGCCCAGCAGGTTGATGTAATGGGTGATCACCAGCCGGGCCTTGTCCAGCCAGGGGGTGTCCGGTGGCAGCTGGTTGAGCTGGATCAGCAGGCATTCCTGCAGGTCGCGGGCAAAGACACCGGGCGGGTCGAAGTGCTGCAGGCGATGGAGAACCGCTTCCACTTCATCCAGTTCCACCGGATCCTCGTCTTCGTCGTCCATCAGGCCGGAATGGATTTCTTCCAGGTCAGAGACCAGGTAGCCGCGATCGTCCACCGCATCCAGCAAGGCGTGGGCGATGGCGCTGTCCCGTTCACTCATGGGGGTGAGGTTGAGCTGCCATTCCAGGTGATCGTGCAGAGTCTCGGTGGTCGGGCTGCGGCTTTCGAAATCGGAGTCGTTGTCGTCATCCCCCCGGGCGGCGGGCGCCGGGGCTGACTGATAGATGTCGTCCCAGGCGGTGTCCACCGGCAGGTCATCGGGAATGGCATCGGAACTGTTGTTTTCCGCAGACCAGTCTGACTCTTCCCAGCTGTTGTCGGCCTCGGAGGCGGTGGTCGATTCGGCCTGATCGCGGTCGTCCCGCTCCTTCTGCTCCCGGTCTGAGTCAGACGCCTCGGTGTCGTCTTCTTCGGGGGTTTCCAGCATCGGGTTGGAATCAAGTGCCTGCTGGATTTCCTGTTGCAGGTCCAGGGTGGAAAGCTGGAGTAGCCGGATCGCCTGTTGCAGTTGCGGGGTCATCGTCAGGCTCTGACCCATCTTTAACTGTAAGGAGGCTTTCATAACCATGATTTCACATCCATCACCCTTCTGAGGTAACCGTAACGCGGCTGTGGCAAAAATGACTGATTCAGCTCAAGAAAAGGCTGGTCAGCGACAAAAAAATCAGCGTTACCGGATACTTGGAAATAACAAGCAAGTTCTTTGCCGAGTGTACCCCCTTGCTGCCGCCAACACAATTACCGGGCTGCCGCGGTGTGTTGCAGTATGTAAAACGGGAAGAGGAGACTAATGGGTTCAGGGGGTCAGAGCCTGAACTCATTCCCCAGGTAGACTTCCTTGACCTGCTGGTTGGCGAGCACGTCGTCCGCCGAGCCAGAGGCGATAATGTGGCCATTACTGACAATGTAGGCCTTCTCGCAGATATCCAGCGTTTCCCGCACGTTATGGTCGGTAATCAGTACCCCGATGTTCTTGTCCCGCAAGTGGCGGATGATCTGCTTGATATCACTGACCGAAATCGGGTCTACTCCGGCAAAGGGTTCGTCCAGCAGGATGAAGGCCGGTTCCATGGCCAGGGCACGGGCAATCTCCACGCGCCGCCGTTCGCCCCCGGACAAGGCCATGCCGGCGCTGTCCCGCAGGTGAGTGATGTGGAATTCCTGCATGAGTTCTTCCATCTTCTCCTCCCGTTGCCGGCGGTTCAGGCCCTTGCGGGTTTCCAGGATCGCCATGATGTTATCGCTCACCGACAACTTGCGGAAAACGGACGCTTCCTGGGGCAGATAGCCGATGCCCTGCCGTGCCCTGCCGTGCATGGGCAGCGGGGTGATGTCCTTGCCGTCAATGCTGATGTGGCCATGGTCCGCCGGTACCAGGCCAACAATCATGTAGAAGCAGGTGGTCTTGCCGGCGCCGTTGGGGCCAAGCAGGCCTACAATCTGGCCGCTCTCGATACTCAGGGAGACATCAATGACGACTTTCTTCTGCTTGTAGCGCTTGGCAAGGTGGTTTGCCTGCAGTATTGCCATGTGGATCGCCGTCAGTTGCTGTTAGTGTCTGAAGTGTTACCCCGGGGCTGGATGATCATTTCGACCCGGCCGGAACCTTCGCCCTCCGGGGTCCGGCCTTCACCGGTAACAACCCGGTTAACGGTGTTGTAGTTGATCACGGCGCCCCGGAACTCGTCACCATTCTGTTCCACTACCGCTTCCCGCTCGAAGCGCAACAGGCTGTCGCTGGCGGAATAGTGAATCTCCAGGGCCTCGGCATTGACGGCACCCGCGGCTTCCGTGGCCGGGCGGTAGTAAGTGGCCGGACGCCCGCTCGCGTCGATACGGTCAAGGCCGGCGGTATTGCGGGAGACATCAACCCGATCGGCGGTCAGCAGGATTTCGCCCTGACGGACCTCGACGTTGCCCCGGTAGACGGCCGTACCCTGGCTGTCATCCAGTCGGGCGGAGTCGGCGGTGACCCGGATCGGCTCATCCGAATCCAGGTTGAACGCCAGGGCGGGCAGTGCCGGCCCCAGTGCCAGCGTCGACAGCAATAGCAGGCGGCCTGCCAGATTACGGACGGGTTTCATAGATCCCCTCAACAGAGTTTTCCAGTTCCAGTACCCGCTCATTGAACCAGCCTGTCATTCCGCGGGCGTGGGTGATGCTGCCCGGTGATTTCAGGGTAACAGGGCGATCGGTGGTCGCCTTGCCGGCGGGGTTGTCGATGCGGAGGTATTCGGTCAGCAGCACGGCGTCGCCGCCTTCCACGCTGCGGGTCACTTCCACGCTGCCTTCCAGCTCCATCACTTCGGTGGACATGTGATAAAGGCCATGGTTGCTGGTCACCAGCCAGCGCAGGTCAGCTTCGTGATCATACAGGGTGGCGTCCGGAGCCTCCAGAACCGCTTCCTGTCGATCATCGAACTGTTCGGTGCGGGGGCTGGTGGCGACAAGCTTGGGCCGGCCCTGCTCGTCAAATGATCGCAGTACACCCTGATTGATAAAGGTATCCGGCTCGGTTTCCCCTCTGAGCCTCTCGGCCTCGGTGTCCGTGGTGCGGGATTCGTCACTTTGCCAGAGCATAAAGCCCAGGGCCAGGACCGCAATCAGCAGACCCGGGTTGCGGATGCCGGGGCGAGCCAGCAGGTCCAGTATCCGCACCAGCAGATTGCGGGCGTCGTCCGGGGATTTCATAAGCCCTCTCCCAGCCAGGTCTGCAGTTCCTCGTCCAGGCCCCCGCGGGCGAGCAGCAGCAGATCGGTCAGTTCGCGGACGGCACCCGTGCCCCCGGCAGCGCGGGTACAGAAGTCGGCATGCTGGCGGACAAACCAGTGGCCGTTGGGTACGGTGACGCCAAGGCCGGCATGACGTATTGCCGCCAGATCCGGCAGGTCATCGCCGATATAGGCGGCCCGGGCGGGCGGCAACTGTCGTTCACTCAGGAGTTCCTGCAGCGCCGCTACCTTGTCTTCGCGCCCCTGCAGCACGGTGGTGATGCCCAGGTTGGTCATGCGTCGTTCGGTGAGGGGCGAGCGCCGGCCGGTGATCACCGCCACCTCGATACCGGCGGCCATGGCCTGCTTGAGGCCGAGCCCGTCGAGAATGTTGAACGCCTTGAGCTCGTCACCGCGGGCCGAGAACAGCAGTGCGCCGTCAGTCATTACCCCGTCCACGTCGAGGGCGAGCAGGGTGATATTCCTGGCCTTTGCGAGGATAGCCTCGGGCCACTCAGGCTTGCCGGTCGGGGTTGTGTCGCGGGTCATTGCCACTCCGTCAGATAACGCCGGCACGCAGCAGGTCGTGCATGTTGATGGCACCCACCAGTTCTTCGTTGCTGTCAAGCACCGGCAGGGCGTTGATCTTAAGCTCTTCCATCACGTGGAGGGCCTCGGCGGCAAGCTGGTTGTCGTGAATGGTGCGCCCGTTACGGGTCATTACGTCGCGAATCAGCGTCCTGTGTATGTCGATGGAGCGGTCCAGGGTGCGACGGAGGTCGCCGTCGGTAAAGATACCCGTCAACTCGCCCTCGTCGTTGACCACAGTGGTCATGCCCAGGCCCTTGAGGGAGATCTCCAGCAGGGCACCGGACATTGGCGTGTTCTCCTGTACCCGTGGCACACGATCTCCGGTATGCATGATATCGGCAACCCGAAGCAGCAGGCGGCGACCCAGCACTCCGCCGGGATGGGAAAGGGCGAAATCCTCGGCGCTGAAGCCCCGGGCTTCCAGCATGGCCACGGCCAGGGCGTCGCCCATCACCAGCGTGGCGGTGGTACTGGAGGTGGGGGCCAGCCCCAGCGGACAGGCTTCCTTGGCAACGCTGATGTCCAGATTGGCCACGGCTTCCCGGGCCAGGGTGGAGTCCGGATTGCCGGTCATGCTGATCAGCGGTGCGCCCATGCGCTTGAGCAGGGGCAGGATGGTCAGCACCTCGCCGGTGTTGCCGGAGTTGGAGATAGCCAGTACCACATCGTCACTGGTGATCATGCCGAGATCACCGTGGCTGGCTTCACCGGGATGCACGAAAAAGGATGGCGTACCGGTACTGGCCAGGGTGGCAGCAATCTTGTTACCGATATGGCCGGATTTGCCCATACCGGTCACCACGACACGCCCCTTGCACGCCATCATCACTTCGCAGGCACGGATGAAATCGTCGCCGATCCGTGCGGAAAGGGCTTCCACGGCCTGGCGTTCCACTTCGATAGCCTTCAGTGCGGCAGAGACAAACGGTTTGGTCATGAGGCTCCTGGTCAGTTCGTCCCGGGTCAGGGCGAATCCTGATAACGCCGGGTTGGTAACAGGTGCGACAGTATATCATCAACCGGACATCCGGGGCTGCCTGATCCCTGAGGTGGCATTTCCTTTCTGTCGTCCTTCGAAAGTTTAACGCCCCGGGCCATTGAGCGGCGATGCAAGTTGGCATACTGTAACGCCAAATTCCCCGGCACCTTTAATCCGGCACGTTGCGATATGTCTGACCGTTCCTGCATCATTCTGGACGATGTTGTTTTTACCCGGGGGCACCGGCGCATCTTCGATGGTGTGTCCCTGACCATTCCCCGTGGCCGGATTACCGCCATCATGGGCCCCAGCGGCAGTGGTAAAACGACGTTATTGCGCCTTGTCGGGGGGCAGTTGAAGCCGGACAGTGGTCGGGTGCTGGTGGATGGTGAGGACGTTTCCCGCCTCAGGCGCAAAGACCTTTACCAGCTGCGCGAGAGAATGGGCATGCTGTTCCAGAGTGGTGCGCTGTTCACCGACCTGAGTGTGTTCGAGAATGTGGCTTTTCCCTTGCGGGTCCACACGCCCCTGCCCGACGACATGATCCGCGATATCGTACTGATGAAGCTGGAGGCGGTCGGGCTCCGGGGTGCCCGTGATCTGATGCCCGCCGAGCTCTCCGGTGGCATGACCCGGCGGGTGGCGCTGGCGCGGGCTATCGCGCTGGATCCCGAGCTGATCATGTATGACGAACCCTTTGCCGGCCAGGATCCGATTGCCATGGGGGTGGTGGTCAAGCTGATCCGCGAGCTCAATACTACCATGGGCCTGACCAGCGTACTGGTGTCCCATGATGTGCCGGAGTCTCTCAGTATCGCCCATTACGCCTGTATCATTGCCGATGGCAAGCTCATCGGAGAAGGCACGCCCGAGCAGCTGAAGGCGCACCCGTCACCGCGAGTCCAGCAGTTCCTGAACGGTCAGCCCGACGGGCCCGTTCCCTTTCACTACCCGGCCCCGGATGCCGCTGCGGACTGGGGCTGCGTGGTGCCTGGCGAAGAGGATTCCCGTGCCTGATTATCTGACCAACCGCATTGCCCGCCTGGGCCGGGGCACAATGGAGGCGGTAGCCTCCCTGGGTCGCTCGGCAGGCTTCCTGTGGGGCTCGCTGGTGGGGGTGCCCAGGCCGTCGGTGGGGCTGCCACTGATGGTGCGGCAGATCTACAACATCGGTGTACTGTCGCTGGCTATCGTCGTGGTGTCGGGGCTGTTTATCGGTATGGTGCTGGCGTTACAGGGGTATTACATCCTCAGTGACTTCGGCTCGGAAAGTGCGATCGGGCAGATGATCGCACTGACCCTGTTGCGGGAGCTGGGGCCGGTAGTTACGGCCCTGCTGTTTGCCGGTCGCGCCGGTTCCGCCCTGACCGCCGAGATTGGCCTGATGAAGGCGACGGAGCAGCTCTCCAGCATGGAGATGATGGGGGTTGATCCATTGCGCCGCGTGATCGCGCCCCGCCTGTGGGCCGGCTTTATTTCCATGCCGGTGCTGGCATTGATTTTCTCGGTGGTGGGCATCTGGGGTGGCATGCTGGTGGGCGTGCAGTGGCTGGGCGTGTTTGAAGGCTCCTACTGGGGCAACATGCAGTCATCGGTGACGTTCTTTGACGATGTCGTCAATGGTCTGATCAAGAGCCTGGTGTTTGGTTTCGTCTGTACCTGGATTGCGGTCTACCAGGGTTATGACTGCGTACCCACATCGGCCGGCATCAGCTCGGCCACCACCAGGACGGTTGTGTTTTCATCACTGGCGGTGCTGGGTCTGGATTTCGTCCTGACCGCCGTCATGTTCGGGAGTTTCTGATGGCTCAGAGAACAACAGACATTATCGTCGGCCTGTTTATCCTCGCCGGCGGGGCGGCTCTGCTGGTGCTGGCGTTACAGGTGAGCGGGCTGACCCTGAAGCCCGGCGGCGAGACCTACAGCGTTCAGGCCTACTTCAACGATGCCGGCGGGCTGTCGTCAAGGGCGCGGGTGTCCATGGCGGGTGTGACCGTGGGGCGGATCCGGGAAGTGACCCTGGACCAGGAAACCTTTCAGGCCCGGGTGGTGATCGACATTGAGGCCGATTATGACAGCATTCCCGCCGACAGCTCGGCGATCATACGTACATCCGGTCTGCTGGGAGAGCAGTATATTGATATTTCGCCAGGTGCCGATATGGAGTCCCTGGCAGACGGTGATACCTTTTACGAAACCCAGTCAGCGCTTAATATCGAGCGTATGATCAGCAACTTCGCCACCGGTCAGGGTGGGGACTAAGTCAAAGAAAACGGGAGAGACCCATGACCGCAGTTCGATCAAACAACCGGTTTGCCATTATCCCCTGGGCGTTGGCGGTGATTGCCCTGTCAGCGGCCCTGCTGGTGCGGCCAGCCGCAGCCAACAGCCAGGAGCTGGCCAGCTATGTCGATGACAATACCCAGAAGCTGGTACAAAGGCTCAATCAGGAAAGTGACCTTTACACCGACGATCCGGATGCTTTCTATGAGGAAATGGAACAGGCCTTGAGCGGCTTCGTGGATTTCCGCCGGATCGCCGCCCGGGTGATGGGGCGCTATGCCAGGCAGGCTACGCCGGAGCAGCGTGACGAGTTTGTGGTCCGCTTCAAGCGCAGTCTGTTCGAGAGTTACGCCCAGGCGCTGGTGAACAATTCCGACGGCTTTGAGATCGCCGTGCGGGAGGCCCAGATCAACCCCAGGGATGAGGACCGGGCCTCCGTTGACATGATGGTGACCACTGAAGCCGGTGACCGTTACCAGGTGACCTATTCCATGTATCGCAACAAGGACAGTGGTGATTGGCTGATGGAAAACGTGATTGTCGAGGGCGTGAACATCGGCCTGGCTTTCCGTGACCGTTTCGCCCAGGAAATGGAATCCCGTCGTGGTGATGTGGATGCGGTTATCGAAAACTGGGGTGAGGCCGTGGCCTCCCTCAACCTGGACGAGGAAATGGACCAGGGTGCCGACGGCGAATGAGCGCCAGCGCCGAACCCGACGGCAGCCGCCTTGTCCTGGCAGGGCGGATCACGGCCGGTAACGTATCTGCCATCCGCCGTCGGGGCGAGGGCTGGCTTGCCACGCTGTCGCCCGGCGCCTCGGCGAGGGTGGATCTTGCGGCGGTAACCACGGCCAGCAGCGTGTTGTTGTCGTTGCTTCTGTGCCTGCGTCGCCGGGCGGGTCAGCGACAGGTTACACTGACCTTCGCCGGAACGCCGGAGGATCTGGTCGGTCTGTCCCGTCTCAATGGTGTTTCCCGCTGGCTGACCGGCCCCGGATAATCCGGTACAATTCCGCTTTCGTTTCGAACAAAACCGAGGTTAGACGCGTATGCAAGCCCAGGACGTTGCCGAACTGGTTCGCAAAGAACTGCCCGACTGCGAGATCGAGGTGCAGAACGATGGAAACCACTACCTGGTGGTGGCTGTTGGCGACCGCTTTGAAGGCATGTCTCCGGTAAAGAAGCAGCAGCTCATCTATGGTGCGCTGCGGGAGCAGCTGGATGACGGCACTATCCACGCCCTGACCATTCGTGCTTTCACGCCGGCCCAGTGGGCAGCCCGGCAACAGTAAGCGGGCGTACAGCTAACAGTTTACAGCTGTCGGTTCACAGCTGTGGGTTCATAAAAACAGGACATTCAACGTGGATAAACTACTCATCCGTGGGCGCAAGCCGCTTGACGGCGAGATTCGCATCTCCGGCGCCAAGAACTCAGCCCTGCCGATCCTGGCGTCCACTTTGCTGGCGGACGAGCCGGTGACGGTTGGCAATCTGCCGCACCTCAATGACATCACCACCATGATCGAACTGCTTGGGCGCATGGGGATCGAGGTGATGATCGACGAGAAAATGAGCGTGCAGGTGGATGCCAGCACCATCAAGGAAACCGTCGCGCCCTACGAGCTGGTGAAGACCATGCGGGCGTCCATCCTGGTGCTGGGGCCGCTGGTGGCGCATTTCGGCGAGGCCGAGGTCTCGCTGCCCGGCGGCTGTGCCATTGGCAGCCGCCCGGTGAATCTTCACATCCACGGTCTTGAGCAGATGGGAGCCGAGGTGCGTGTGGAGAACGGATATATCCACGCCAAATCCAATGGTCGCCTGAAGGGCGCCCATATCTTTCTGGACACGGTCACCGTAACCGGCACCGAAAACCTGATGATGGCAGCGGCTCTGGCAGATGGCGTGACCATCCTGGAGAACGCCGCGCGAGAGCCGGAAGTGGTCGATCTGGCGGAGTGCCTGATCGCCATGGGCGCTGACGTTCGTGGTCATGGCACTGCTACCATCGAGATCCACGGTGTGGAGCGCCTGCACGGCTGTCATTACGATGTGTTACCGGACCGTGTGGAAACCGGTACCTACCTGGTGGCTGCGGCGGCAACCTGCGGCCGGGTGCGGCTGAAGGATACCCGCGAGGGCCTGCTGGAAGCTGTCCTGCTCAAGCTGGAAGAGGCGGGTGCCCATATCAGCACCGGCAAGGACTGGATCGAGCTGGACATGAAGGGCAACCGGCCGAAGGCGGTGTCCCTGCGCACCGCCCCTTATCCCGCCTTCCCCACGGATATGCAGGCGCAGTTTGCCGCCATGAATACGGTGGCCGAAGGCACGGGCACCATCGTCGAGACGGTGTTTGAGAACCGCTTCATGCATATTCAGGAGCTCAGCCGCATGGGTGCCGATATCACCCTGGAGGGCAATGCCGCGATCATCACGGGTGTACCACACCTGACCGGCGCGCCGGTAATGGCAACGGATCTGCGGGCGTCTGCGAGCCTGGTGATTGCCGGGCTGGTGGCGGACGGCGACACCATTGTGGATCGTATCTACCATATTGACCGTGGCTATGAGTGCATTGAGGAGAAGCTCCAGCTTCTGGGCGCGACTATTCGCCGGATTCCGGCCTGAGGCCGGGCCGGATAAGACATTCAGACCGGACTGATAACCGATGACCGAAACGTCGATTACCATTGCGCTGTCCAAGGGACGCATCCTTGACGAGACCATCCCGCTGCTGAAAGAGGCGGGCATCGAGTTTGTGGACGATATCAAGAAGTCCCGCAAGCTGGTGTTCCCAAGCACGGATCCCAATGTGCGTCTGCTGATTATCCGCGCCACGGATGTGCCGACCTATGTCCAGTATGGCGGTGCCGATCTGGGGGTGACCGGCAAGGATGTGCTGTTGGAGCATGGTGGCGACGGCTTGTATGAGCCCCTGGATCTTGATATTTCCCGCTGCCGGCTGATGACGGCCGGCGTGAAGGGCCAGAAGGCGCCCGAGGGGCGCCTGCGGGTGGCCACCAAGTTTGTGAATCTGGCCCGCCGTTTTTATGCGGCCCAGGGCCGGCAGGCGGATATCATCAAACTCTACGGGGCGATGGAGCTGGCGCCGCTGCTGGGGCTGGCGGATGAGATTGTGGATATTGTGGATACCGGCAATACGCTGAAGGCCAATGGGCTGGAGCCGCGGGAGCTGATTGAGAATATCAGTACGCGGCTGGTGGCGAACCGGGCGTCCATGAAGATGAAGCATGACATGTTGCAGCCCATTATTGAGAAGATGGGGCAGGCGGTTGAGGCTCGTCGGGTTGTTGAAGCCTGACGGGTACGGGATTGCTGACTAATGAGTTTGGCGCCCGCCCGGCTAAGCGGTATGGCTTTCCGGGACACGCCGTGAATACGTCCCTGGCAGATTTTTGCTCCTGCAAAATCTGCACTTCCGCCATCCGTGGCGGTCGTAGATCTTCAAAAACGTCCTTGTTTTTGAAGGTCCCGGAAAGCCATACCGCTCATCCGGGCTTACATCAGAGGCGCCTTCATGGCGCTTGAAGGTTCTGGAAGGGCTCCCCGGTCCATCCGGACTACTTGGGAGTTGACCTCAGCTTTCTTTTTTTCGCAGGTGACCTATGACTGACCTTACGATTACCAGACTGTCTGCTTCCGACGCAGGATTTGATGATGCGCTGTCCCGCCTTCTGGCCTGGGATGACAGTGTGGACCATCAGGTAAACGAGTCGGTCCGTCATATCCTGCGCGAGGTGAAGCTGCGGGGTGACGAGGCGGTGATGGAGTTTACCGCGAAGTTTGACCAGCTTGAGGTGGCTTCCATGGCCGAGCTGGAGATTTCCGCTGCCCGGTTGGAACAGGCTCTCGACGCTATTCCGTCTGAGCAGCGTGATGCCCTGGAAGCTGCCGCTGATCGGATTCGTGATTATCACCAGCGGCAGAAGCAGGACTCCTGGCAGTACCAGGATGCCGATGGCACGGTGCTGGGGCAGAGGGTGACGCCGCTGGATCGGGTGGGGCTTTATGTGCCTGGGGGCAAGGCGGCTTACCCGTCTTCCGTGCTGATGAACGCGCTTCCTGCCAAGGTCGCAGGTGTTGGCGAGGTTATCATGGTAGTGCCGACTCCGGCGGGGGTGGTGAACGATATGGTGCTTGCCGCAGCCGCGATTGCGGGGGTGGATCGTGTGTTCACCCTGGGTGGTGCTCAGGCGGTTGGGGCACTGGCCTATGGTACCGAGACGGTGCCCGCAGTCGACAAAATCGTGGGGCCGGGGAATATCTTTGTGGCTACGGCCAAGCGTGAGGTGTTTGGTACCGTGGGCATCGATATGATTGCCGGGCCGTCGGAAATTCTGGTGATCTGTGACGGCAATACCGACCCGGACTGGATTGCCATGGATCTGTTCTCCCAGGCCGAGCATGACGAGCAGGCCCAGTCCATTCTGGTAAGTCCGGATGCGGCGTTCCTGGATGCGGTTGAGGACAGTATCCGCAAGCTGGTGCCCACCATGGAGCGGGGTGAAATTATAGCCCGGTCGCTGTCGGATCGCGGTGCGCTGATTCAGGTGAAGGATCTGGATGAGGCCGCGGCGGTGTCCAACCGGATTGCGCCGGAGCACCTGGAGTTGTCTGTCGAGAATCCGGAGCAGCTGGTGGAGAGGATTCGCCATGCCGGTGCCATTTTCATGGGGCGTTACACGGCCGAAGCTCTGGGCGATTACTGCGCCGGGCCCAATCACGTGCTGCCCACCTCCGGTACGGCCCGGTTCTCGTCGCCGCTGGGGGTGTATGACTTCCAGAAGCGTTCGTCGCTGATCGGCTTCTCGGCAGCCGGTGCCGCCCGCATGGGGCAGGTGGCTTCTGTTCTTGCCCGGGGTGAGGGACTGACCGCTCACGCCCGTTCTGCGGAATATCGCGTCGATATGAACCGCGATCAGTAAGGAGTTGCCATGAGCAAGTTCTGGAGCCCCCTGGTAGGCGAGCTGAAGCCTTACGTGCCGGGTGAGCAGCCGAAAATGAGGCGGCTGGTCAAACTCAATACCAATGAGAACCCCTACGGCCCGTCACTGCGGGTGCTGGAAGCTATCCGGCAGCAGCTGGATGATGGCCTGCGCCTGTATCCGGACCCGGAGAGCGAGCAGCTTCGTGAGGTGGTGAGCCGTTACTATGGAGTGGCCTCCGACCAGGTGTTCGTGGGCAATGGGTCGGATGAAGTGCTGGCCCACATCTTTCAGGGGCTGCTTAAGCAGGACAAGCCCGTACTGTTTCCGGACATCACCTACAGTTTCTATCCGGTGTACTGCAGTCTCTATGGGGTGGAAAGCCGCCTGGTTGCCCTTACGGATACTTTCGAGATTAATCCCGATGATTACCTGGTGCCGAACGGTGGCGTTATTTTCCCGAACCCCAATGCGCCAACTGGCCGCTACCTGCCTCTGAGTGAGGTTGAGCGTATCGTTGCCGGCAATCCGGATAGCGTAGTGGTGGTTGACGAAGCCTATGTGGATTTCGGCGGCGAAACCGCCATCAGTCTGGTGGACCAGTATCCGAATCTGCTGGTGACCCAGACCCTGTCGAAGGCCCGCTCGCTGGCCGGCTTGCGGGTCGGGCTGGCGATAGGGCACCGGGATCTGGTGGAGGGCCTGAACCGGGTCAAGAACAGTTTTAATTCCTACCCGCTGGACCGCCTGGCCCAGGTCGGGGCGGCCGCTGCCTTTGAGGACGAGGCCTGGTTCGACCAGACCCGCAAGCGGGTGATGGCGGAGCGGGATCGGGTGACGGAAGCCATGACAGGCATGGGCTTCGAAGTCCTGCCGTCCACTGCCAATTTCATCTTCTGCCAGCATCGCACCATGACCGGCGAAGATCTGGCGGCGCGGTTGCGGGAGCGGGGAATCATCGTGCGGCACTTCAGCAAGCCGCGGATCGACAACTTTCTGCGTATCACTATCGGTACCGCCGGGCAGAATGACGAACTGTTGCGGGCGCTGGGCGAGCTGACGGGCTGAGGCCCGGGCCGGCCCGAATTCTTCAGTCAGGCGGCCCGCTGATCGACAGGAGTAACCTATGGCAAAACGTACCGACATACTCCGGACCCTCAACCAGTGGCTCACTCCGGAAAACTTCCAGGATTACTGTCCCAACGGTCTGCAGGTGGAAGGCAGTGACGAGGTCACGCGGATTGTCAGTGGTGTCACAGCCTCCCAGTCCTTTATCGATGCCGCCGTGGAAGCGGGCGCCGACATGATCCTGGTGCACCATGGTTATTTCTGGAAAGGGGAGCCCCAGCCGGTCACGGGCATGAAAAAAGCCCGCATCAAGACTCTGCTGGATCATGATATCAGTCTGGTCGCCTATCATCTGCCACTGGATGACCATCCCGATTATGGTAATAACCGTCAGTTGGCGGAAGTGCTGGGATTCCGCAATCCCCGCCCGCTGGCCGGTCTTTTGTGGGAGGGAGAGCTGGACGAACCCATGACACCGGAGGGGTTTGCGGGGTATCTGAATGAGCGCCTGAACCGGCATCCGTTGCATGTTGGCTCCGGCCCGGAGCAGATTCGCCGGGTGGCCTGGTGTACGGGGGCCGCCCAGGGCTTCCTGCCATCAGCGGTGGAGGCCGGGGTGGATGCCTATATCAGCGGTGAGGCTTCAGAGCCAACCACCCACACGGCCCGGGAATGTGGTATCCACTATTACGGCGCCGGGCACCATGCAACCGAACGCTACGGTGTGCAGGCGCTGGGTCGGGCGCTGGCCGAGTCGTTCGGGGTGCCGCATCAGTTCATCGACTGCGACAACCCCGTCTGACCTGGGAGTCTGCGCGGCAGAACGTCTCACCGCTGCGACCGCCCCACTTTGGCCCCTTTTGAGCGCTCATCTTCGTTACATAGAACCACTATGCGCCTCAAATGACCGTCAAAATGGACTCAAAGTGGGACGATCTCGCCTGGCGCGATTTCTACCGCGCAGACTCCTAGGCCTTGGCTTTTTCCTCGTCAGTGAGGCCGAAACCCTCGTCAAGGGTGCCTTTTTCGGCGGGGTCTTTCTTGGGAGCGTAGTCCCGTGGGGGCTCCGCGTTATCATCGCCGGTTTCGCCGCTGGCGCCGGTCAGTCGGGCGCGCCGGTTTTCCTGTTCCAGTTCTTCCAGCCATTCGTCATCGCTTGCCAGGCGGTTGGCGCCGCGGGCCATGTGCTGGTTGACGTCACGGAAAGCATCATTGAAGCGCCGCAGCAGTTGCGCTGACTCCATGAAGTGCTCGTTTACCTGTGCCTGGTAACGGGTATATTCGTTGCGCAGTTCTTCGGTCTGTTGCTCGGCGCGGCGCTGGCGCAGGGTTGCCCCCTGGCTGGAGCGGCCAATGAGCAGGCCAATGATCAGTCCTACGGCGAGTGCCGCAACAGCGGCCAGAATCAGGTTGGTCATACGGTTATCGTCCTGTCGGAAGTCCTTTTTTGTGTCTGGGGTGGCCTTTCCGAAGAACCCGGGGCCTGGTCGCACGATCAGCCCACCCCTTCTGTCTCCGGTCCACCCCGACCGGGAAGATTATAGGGGAAGTATACCCGTTTAGGGGCGGCCCTGCCCATGGTCTCATCTTCCTGCAGGGGTTTTGTTGTTTTATTGCAACGGCACGGGGCGTTCAGCGAGCCGGGTCGCTTTCGGCCCGTTGTGGGCTAGATGGCGAAACTCCTGAAAATCAGCGACAATAGCGGCCGTTTTTTTGATGAATAGGCATCTGCCGCCTGTCATGGTGTGGGTGCCCGGATCCTGATAAGGGAAGGTTCTGAATGACACCCTGGGAGCGATACCAGAAAGATCTTGAACGCCCGGATTTCAAGTCTGATCCGGCTCAGGAAGATGCCGTGCGTCGACTGCAGGCCCTTTACGAGAAACTGGTGGAGGCAGAGAAGGAGCGCGACAAGCCGCTCAAAAAGCTCTCGCTGAAGGTTCGCAAAGGGCGCGAAGAGCCGGTCAAGGGGCTTTACTTCTGGGGCGGTGTTGGCCGTGGCAAGACCTACCTGATGGACACCTTCTACGAGTCGTTGCCGTTTGATCGAAAGATGCGGGTCCACTTTCACCGGTTCATGCAGCGGGTGCACAATGAACTGAAGGCCCTCAAGGGTGAGAAAAATCCGCTGGAGAAGGTGGCCGCCCGCTTTGCCAGCGAGGCCCGGGTCATCTGCTTTGACGAATTCTTCGTCTCGGATATCGGCGACGCCATGATCCTGGCAACCCTGATGGACGGGTTGTTCAGCCGTGGCGTATCGTTGGTATGCACCTCCAATATCCATCCCGACGGGCTCTACAAGGACGGTCTGCAGCGGGCACGATTCCTGCCGGCCATTGACCTGGTCAAGAAATACACCGACGTGGTCAACGTGGACGGTGGCGTGGATTACCGCCTGCGCACTCTGGAGCAGGCGGAGCTCTACCATTCGCCCCTGGACGAACAGGCGGATATCAGCCTCAAGAAGAGTTTCGATAGCCTGGCCGTGGAAGCGGGCAGCCATTCCCTGAATCTCGAGGTGAACGGCCGCAAGCTTCAGGCCCGGGCCCATGCGGACGACGTGGTGTGGTTCGACTTCCGGGAGCTGTGCGATGGCCCCCGTAGCCAGAACGATTACATCGAGCTGGCGCGGGAGTTCCAGACCATCATTGTGTCCAATGTGCCGGTTCTGGGGGGTGACAAGGACGATCAGGCCCGCCGGTTCGTCAATATGATCGACGAGTTCTACGACCGCCACGTCAAGTTGATCCTTTCCGCCGAGGTGCCAATCACTGAACTCTACGCGGGCGGCCGACTTGACTTTGAATTCGAGCGCACCGAGTCACGGTTGCTGGAAATGCAGTCACGGGACTACCTGGGGTCGGCCCACAAGGCCTGAGGGCCAGGACCCCGGTGACGGGTCACTCTTCCGATGTGGGGCCGAAACCCGGCTGTAGCCGCTCCTCGGAGGCCGTGGCCAGCTCCAGCAGACCCTGGATGTTGTTCCGCCTGCCAATGGTTTCCCGGTAGCGCTGGTCGTACCACAACAGATTGTTGTAGCGGATCATACTGCGTAACTCACGAATGTACGCCTGGCCACGCTCGGAATAGTTCACAAGTCCGGCGGCCAGTTCGGACCCGGTGGGGTAGTTGCCACGCTGGTGCGCTTTTTCCCGCAGCACTCGCAGTTCATGGTAGGCGGGGTGTCGGTTCAGGTTCTCGACATAGCCCCGCACCGAGTGATAGGGCGAGCGAAAGCGGGCCACTTCGTGGCTGGCACCTTCCGGACGACTCAGTGGTACCAGACCGCAGCCCCGGGTGAAACACCACTGGCCAAACAGATTGTTGCCCTGGCGGGCGAAGCGGGAGGTGCCCCAGGCGGAT
Source organism: Marinobacter zhanjiangensis (assembly GCF_014651935.1). Classification (GTDB taxonomy): domain Bacteria; phylum Pseudomonadota; class Gammaproteobacteria; order Pseudomonadales; family Oleiphilaceae; genus Marinobacter; species Marinobacter zhanjiangensis. Next base: position 235,747 of record NZ_BMXV01000003.1, read on the forward strand.
TCGTTGGCCGCCTGTGCCAATACCAGCGACGGGGCAATGGTGTCCAGCCGGCGCAGCAGGCGTTGGAACATCTCCTCGCTGCCGCTCTCTTCATCAACGCGCAAGCGTTCGGCCTGAGCAGCCAGCCAGTTAATATCTTCCTCGCTCAGCTCGTCTTTTGCCTGTAATTCCAGCAGGTGTCGGCGTTGCAGAAGTATCCGGCTGTTGATCAGCACGGTGCGGCTGTACACGTAGGAGAAGAACGCGGCCTTTTTCTCGGTTACATCTGCGTATCGATCAAAATTGGGCAGTGGCGACAGAGCCCATCGGGGCAGTTCCGGCAGGGTCGCCAGTTCAAGGTCTTCCGCGGCGTCGCCCACGCGCGGCTCCGGGGGAGGGGGTGGCGTGTGCAGTGCCCCCCACAGTGCCGCGAGGGTGAAGGGGACAATCAACAGAAGGCTTTTTGAACCAGCAGACATTCGATTCCTCGTAAGTGACCATAACTCTGACAAGTCTACCAGTCACTACGAGGAAAGTTCTGTTCAGGTTTGTATCAGAAGAAAATCTTCATGCCGACGAGCACGCCTTCATCCAGGTTGATGTCGCTGCTGCTGTTGTCCAGGTCTGTGTTGACGTAACGATAGCCGGCAAAAACGTCTGCATTGCGGATAACCCGGTAGCTGATCCTGGCTTCTATGTCAGTCACGGCTTCGGAGTCACCGAATGACAGGATGCTGGGGGCATAATGGGCGCTGCCACCGAAGGAAAGCCCGGGCACAGTGGGAATGTTGACGGTGGCATAGCCACCGATACCGACGCCGCCGCCATCCAGGTCGTCGTCATCCCACAGCAGGCCGCGGAAACCGATACCGGCGGTGGTCGGCAGGTTGCCCAGAGCGGTCTGACCCTGGGCATGGAATTCCCCATTGATCAGGTGCCGGCTGCCTTCGTGATAGGTATAGCCAGCACCCGCCTGTATCTCGGACCGGGCATCAAAGAAGTTGACCTGGCCCTTGACGGACTCGTCGGTCAGGCTGAAATCCGCGTCGGCAGCCAGCGCTGGTGCCGCCGCGATGGACAGGGCAAGGGGCAGGGCAGTGACAGAAGTCCTGAACAGCATGATGGGGGTACCTCTGGAAGTTGGTTGATTCGTTCGGGTCAGATCAGACCTTGTTGTGAACGTGTAAGCATAGTACCGGCGGGTCGCAGGGCGCTCAACTTAAACTACGTTCAGCCGCTGTTTACCGCCGTCGGTGAGCCCTGCCGGAAACGACCGGGCACCGGGTGGCTCAGGGTGACTGGTCGGTATCCTGGTCTTGCAGCGACTCGATCAGGTCATCTTCGGACACGGGTTCCCGGGAGGGGATGCGATACTCCCCGCTGGCCCAGGCTCCCAGGTCGATCAGGCGGCAGCGATCCGAGCAGAACGGGCGGTGCGGATTGCGGTCGGTCCACTCCACCGGGGTCTTGCAGGTTGGGCAGTCTACGAACATCAGGACTCTCTTGCGGCTTCCGGTTGATTCTCGGAACAGTATTGTTCCAGAACTGCCCTCAACATGTCGATGTTTACCGGCTTGGCCACGAACACATCCATGCCCGCCTCGCGACTGCGCTCCTCATCCTGCTCCATGGCACTGGCTGTCAGCGCGATGACCGGAGTGTGTCGGAGCTGATGATCCTGTTCCTCGCGGCGCAGCTGACGGGTGGCTTCGTAGCCGTCCAGTTCCGGCATGACGCAGTCCATGAAGATCAGGTCGAAATGACCGCCGCGCCACTGCTCCAGCGCCTGTTGGCCGTCAGTGGCAGTACTTACCCGGCAGCCCAGCTTTTCCAGCAGGCGCTGGGTCAGGGCACGGTTGACCGGGTTGTCTTCGGCCAGCAGCACCCTCATGGGGCCACAGGGCAGGGGCTTCGGAGTTGGCAGCGGGGCCATGGGGGCCTGCAGCGAAAACCGTGTGAGGAATGGCCGTTCGCCGCGGTCGGCGTCCTCGAACAGCTGGTTGAGCATGGGGGCCAGGCGGGACTCCCGCAGTGCCTTGCTCAGGAACGCGTCGGCACCGGCGGCCCGGAAATGCTCGCCATCGCCCCGCTGCGGGTTGGCGGACAGTACGAAAATCCGTGTTGCTTCCCAGGCAGGGTTTTCGCGGATCTTCCGGCACAGCAGGTCGCTGTCCATGTCCGGCACGAAGCCATCGAGAATCACCGCGTCGATGGGCGTTCCGGTTTCTTCGGCGGTAGACAGTGCCGCCAGTACTTCAGCGCCGGAGCGTGCGGCTTCAATATCCACTTCCAGACGCGACAACATCTCCAGGGTAATTTTCCGGGAAAGGGCGTAGGAGTCGGCCACCAGTATCCGGCGGCCACGGACCTTGCCCAGGTTGGCGCGGGTTTTCGGCGCCCGCTGACTGGCCTCCGGCAGACTGACCTCCAGCCAGAAAGTGGAACCCTCGCCCGGGGTGCTTTCCACATCCAGGTGGCCCTCCATCAGGTGGACCAGCTGGCGGCATATGGTCAGGCCAAGACCGGCACCTGGCAGCTGCCGGCGGGTGCGGGCATCGAACTGGACGTAGGGCTCGAATATCAGTGGCAGGTTGTCGGCGCCGATGCCTATGCCGGTATCCTCCACTGACAGGCGCAACTGGGCGTTGCCGTCCTTGCGACCGAGCAGTTCGGCGCTGATCAGCACGTGACCTGAATCGGTATAGCGAATGGCGTTGGAGGTGAGATTCAGCAAGACCTGGCGGATGCGGATGGGGTCACCAATCAGGTGCCCGGGCAGGTTCTCGTCGACCCGTAGCTCCAGAGCAAGGCCCTTTTCCCTGGCCCGGGGGCCGAGCATGCTCACCAGGTCATTGAGGGTTTCCCGCAGGTCGAACTCGATGGCGTCCAGCTCCAGTTTGCCGGCCTCGATGCTGGAAATATCGAGCAGATCGTTGATGATGGCCGACAGGCCCTCGGCTGCATGCAGCAGGGTGTCCACATAATCCCGTTGCTCCTGGTCGAGGCGGGTGTCCTGGAGCAGGCTGGCGTACCCGAGTACGGACTGCAGCGGAATTCGCAGTTCATGGCTGAGGTTGGCCAGGAACAGGTTTTTGGCGTGGTTGGCGCGGATGGCCTCATCCCGCTCATCCATGGACTGACGGCTGGTCTGGCGCAGGTCCCGGGTTTCCTCCAGCAGCCGTTCGCGCATCTGGTTGAGGGCCTGTTCCATCTCACTCAGTTCGTCGGGCCGCGAGGGTGGTTTGCGGTTCAGCTTCAGGGGCTCTATGAGGGCATCCAGGTTGAGCCGGGTGGTGTAGTCGGCCATCGCCTCAAGATGGCGGGACAGCATCAGGCGAACGATCAGTAGCAGCCCCAGGGTGCCCAGCATAACGATGATCGACTGAAACAGAAGCAGGACCAGGGCCCGGTCTCTCACCGCAGCCTGTATCTGGTCGGCGGAGGATGTCAGTACCAGCTGCCCGAGGTTGGAGCTTTCAACCAGTTCCGGGCGGGACATTTGCAGTGGATGCTCGTGGCTGATGACATCCCCTTCCGGGTATTCGCCGATGCTGAATTCGCGACCGTCGGCGGTGATCACCCGGGCATGCTGGATCACGTCGAAGGACAGGAGGTCGTCCAGCATGTTGTCTACCTCACCGAAGTTCATCAGCCACAGCTGCTGGCTGAGGTTGCCCTCGATGATCTCCGCGGTTTTCTGCTGCAGGTTGCGGATTTCGGCCAGCCGCCGTCCGGTTTCTCCGGCCAGCTGCAGACCCGTGGCCACTACCGCCACCAACAGGCTGAACAGCAATACGTACACCAGCAGGCGTGCGGCCAGGGGCCGGACACTGAGGTTACGGGTGAGAGCAGCAATCACTCGCGATGCAGACAAGGCACATGATTCCCTGTGATACAGAATTCCGTCAGTCAGTGTAACAGACTGTCAATATAACAACACCGACCAGATCAAACCGGAAACGGACATTCAAGTCATAAAGGTGGGCGCCATAAACCCTTTCCTCGTCTTGCCGGCCACGACGGAAGGAGGGTCTGGGGTCGTAGCTTGTCACATCTTCGATCAATCCCTTGAGGTCGGGGTAGCGCTCCGCCGGAAGGACGGCAAGCTGGGCTTGTGCTTCTGTCGTAAAGCGCACGGGCAGGCGATCCGGCGGCGCCTCTCCGGCCCATCCGACCCGAGCATCAGGCACCGAGTCGGCGAATGGCAGGTAGGGTTTGATATCGAGGATCGGCGTGCCGTCGATCAGATCGTGGTCACGAATACGCAGCAGCAGTTCGTCATCACGCCGCACCAGCCCTTCGTTGCGTACCACCGACAACCCCAGGCTGTTGGGACGGAAGGGGGAGCGGCTGGCGAATACCCCCACCTTGCGGTTACCACCGAGGCGGGGCGGGCGCACCACCGGTCGCCATTCAGCCCGCACCGCCTGATGAAACTGGAAGGTCAGCCACAGGTGGCTACAGGTTTCCAGGCCCCGAAAGGCATCCTCCCGGTTGAACGGCGGTTCGATCACCAGTTCCGCCCAGGCGTTGCGAGTCAGACCCGGCTGGCGGGGTACGGCGAACTTGTCCCGGAAGCAGGAGCGGGTGGTAGCCACCGGAGTGAGGGTCAGGGCTTCCCGCGCGGGTCTGGATGGGTGGCGTGGCACTGGCATTCCTGTGGTCAGCGGCGTATCACGTTACCGGAAAAAAACATCTCGATACGGAACAACAGAGAGGTTTCTTCCTGGAAGTCGTTTTCCCGGTCGTATTCGATGGAGGGTATAATCTCGCCGTACAACCAGTCCTGATAAAGACGGTAGCGCCAGGTGATATCAGCGAAGACGGTTTCATGTCGCCAGTCGGGATCGCTGCCACCCACTACGCCGATGCGTGGGTTCAGTTCGGAGCGGTTATTCAGACGTTTGTGGAAATCGAAAGTCTGGGCCACGTCAAAGCGGCGGTCATCGTGTTTCCATACCGCTTGGGAACTGGCCAGGAAAGACCAGCCTTTGCCGATGTCCTTGCCAAGCCTGAAGCGGGTGGAGGCACCCCAGCCGTCCTGATGGAAATAGTACACCCGCTGCCGGGCTGACAGCCGCCAGTCGGACAGACCCCATCGCCCGCGGATACTGGTCCGCCAGAAGGCGTCGGGAGGAAATCGCAGGCGCGCACCCACATCGTTGCTGAAATTGACGGTGTCGGAGATCCTGGTCAGGTAACTCAGGGCGCCAGTCGGGTCGGTGTCGGAGCGCTGGTCATCAGTGAACTGCCGGTCCCTCTGGCGTTCTTCCAGGGGGATGAGGTCCTCGCTTTCACTTTCCACCACCACCCGCAGTTTTTCTTCCGCTGTGGGCAGGTCCAGCTTGAAGCGCACTTCCGGGTCGAAGTCCGCCAGATCACTGGTGCGGGACTCCGCCGCCAGCCCGAGGCGGAGATAGCTGGCGTTGTCGGGCATGGACCGGGCGTTGCCGGAGAGAGTGCGATCAGCCCAGGCGCCGAGAGCCTGTATTCGCCGTGACTGGGTATGCTCCTGACGGATGACCCAGTTGGAGAAGGCCATCCAGTAGGAGTCTTCCGGCTCCCGCCAGAACTCCTCTGGTGTGAACGTGAAAAATTCCGGCGGCAGCTGTTCCGGTGACAGTGTTTGCAACAGCGGGGGCTCGGCCCTGGTGGAAGGGCCGTAAAGGCCGGCCAGCAGGATGATGCCGATGATTCGCCAACAGCGTCGTGGCGCAAAAGAGTAGTGCCAGCAATTCACAGGTGGTCAGCTCCGGGACAGATCCAGTAGTTGCTCGTGGAGTGTCTTCACCTCCGCCCTGACCTCATCCAGCGGTCGGTCGTTGTGAATAACGAAGTCGGCTCGTTCCAGCCTGTGTTTGCGAGGCATCTGCGCGGCGATGATCCTTTCCACCTGCTCCCGGTCGTTGCTGTCCCGACTCATGGTGCGGTCGATCTGGGTTTCCTCTGGTACGTCCACCACAATAGCCTTGCGTACCAGCGTGTACTGGTCCGTTTCCAGTAACAGGGGTGACACCAGCAGTACGTAGGGCAACTCATAGTCGGCGGGCTGCAGCTGGCTGGCCAGTTCGTCGCGAATGGTGGGATGCAGCAGGCCCTCCAGCCACTCGCGCTCACTGTCGTCCCTGAACACGATGGTCCGCAGGGCGGCGCGGTCGAGGGTGCCGTCGGATTGCAGAATCCCCTCACCGAAATGCCTGGCAATCTCTGCCAGTGCCGGTGTGCCTGGTTCTACCACTTCACGGGCGACGATATCGGCATCGACCCAACGCACACCGAGGTCGCCGAACATTGTTGCTACGGTGGATTTGCCGCTGCCTATACCGCCGGTCAGTCCGATCACTACAGGGTTGCCCATCGATACCTCTTTATTGGTGGTGGGGATAGCCCCCTCCGCTCAGTCCTGGCGGGGTCGTGTCAGCATGGAAACCTTGCGGATTCTGCCACGGACCCCTTGCCGGTTGCACGAATGTTCGGAGCTATTTCAGCCGGTTGAGAACTGAATCGGCGATATCCCTGGTATCCCGGCGGGTGCCGCCGTTCTGGGCCAGGTCGGCGGCGACGGCGTCGTACAGTTCGCGGCCGGCTTTGGCCAGCAGTGGTTCCCGGCGGCCCAGCCACTCCAGCATCCGGGCCGTGGTGAACAGCATGGCGGTGGGATCGGCCAGGCCCTGGCCCGCGATGTCCGGGGCGCTGCCATGGGTGGGTTCGAACATGGAGGGCATGTCCGGGTCGTCCGGATTGAGGTTGCAGGACGGGGCAACCCCCATGCCTCCCGACAGCACGGCGGCAAGGTCCGTGAGAATATCCCCCTGCAGGTTGCTGGCGACCACCACATCGAAGGTCCAGGGCGCCTGTACAAACTTCATGCAGGCTGCGTCGATCAGTTCGTGGTGGGTGGCGACATCCGGGTAATCACGGGCGATTTCCTCGAATACCTCGGTATACATGTCGCCCCAGTAACGCAGGGCATTGCGTTTGGTGATCACGCATACCTGACTTTCACATAGCTTGCCCCCACGGCCGGGGAATTTCCGCTGCTTGCCATCACCGCGCCGGGCCTCGGCTCTCAGACGGGCCTGCTCGAAACCGTAACGAATAATGCGTTCAGCGCCACGGCGGGTGAATACCTCCATCTGCGTGGCCACCTCATGCTCGGTGCCCTGGCGCAGGCGGCCGCCCTGGCCGACGTATTCACCCTCGCTGTTCTCCCTGATAACGAGCATGTCGATATCCCGGGCACGATCGTCGGCCAGGTACTGTCTGGCGCCCGGCAACAGTCGGGCCGGGCGTTCACAGACCCACTGATCAAAGCCCTTGCGCATCTGCAGCAATGGCGCCAGGGAAACACTGTCGGGCAACAGGTAACGCTCCGGGTCGTCCATGGGCCCAGGATCGCCCAGGGCACCCAGCAGGATGGCATCGTACTGCTCAAGCTGCGATAACGCGTCTTCCGGCATCACCTCGCCATATTGCTCGTGCCAGGCATGGGAGGGCCAGGGGAAGCGGGTCCATTCGATGGGCAGCTGGTGCTTCTCCCGCAGTGATTCCAGGCAGTGAACCGCTTCTGATACCACTTCCGGACCAATCCCGTCACCGGGCATGACGGCGATGCGCAGGGTTTGGGGCATAGGGGCCGCTCCTTGAACGAGAATTTACAGATGTTTGCAACCGGGTGCCCGGCAACCGTGTACCTTGATAACAGCACGGAGCATGGGGCGCCGGGAACACAGGACATTGTAGACATGCCGGCGGGTTTCGTCAGTTTTTCAGTACATTTACGTAACTGCCGGGCGTGTCTATAGTGAAATTCGGTAGTAAAGTAACACTCTATTTATCAGGTCACAGGAGCAGATGTGGAGCGGCCGGACATATTGTTTGATGAATCTTATTGCGACCAGTGCGCCTGTGGCGAAGGTCTGGATTTCCAGTTTTCGTTTGCTTTCCAGCCCATTGTGGACTCGACCGACGAGAGCGTGTTTGCCTATGAAGCTCTGGTCAGGGGGCTTCAGGGTGAAGGGGCCTGGAGTGTGCTGTCGCAGGTGACCGAGCGCAACCGGTACTCCTTTGATCAGATCTGCCGGGTGAAGGCCGTCAAACTGGCGTCGAAACTGGGTATGGATACCATGCTCAGCATCAATTTCATGCCCAACGCGGTCTATAAGGCGGAATACTGCATTCGAACCACCCTGGCGGCCGCGAAGAACTATAATTTCGACACCCGCAAGCTTATCTTCGAGCTGACTGAGGGCGAAGACCTGTCATCAACCGACCACCTGGTATCCATTATCAAGGCCTATCAGGGTATGGGGTTCAGTACCGCTATTGATGATTTTGGTGCCGGGTTTTCCCGCTACAACCTGATGACCGCGAGTCCGCCGGATTTGCTCAAGCTGGACATGGGGCTGATTCGCGATATCGACCGTGAACCCAACAAGCAGGCGGTGGTGAACGGCATTATCACCATGATGTCCGAGCTGGGTGGCCGGATCGTGGCCGAGGGCGTGGAAACGGTGGAGGAATACGCCTGGCTGAAGGGACGCGGTATCCGGCTGTTTCAGGGATACCTGTTCGCCCGGCCCGGGTTCGAGACACTACCCCGACCCTATTTTCCCGATGTCGGATAAGCTGGAGGCAAGCCTGTGTTCTATCGCCTGGTGACCCTGGTCGGCGGCGTCCTGTTTGTCGGGGCGCTCTACGGATTGATCTGGCTTTTGTGCCGCTGGTTTCTGCGTCATCATCATGTTGTCGACCAGCTTGACGAGCGGACCACCGAGCTGGCCACCTGGACATTCAGCGGCGCCTGTCTGGGCCTGGTGTTCGCCGTGTTTGGTGCTTTTGTGCTGGGGCCCTGGGCTTTCTATCGCACTGTTCGTGCCCACGACGTGGGGGTGTCCGACGGCGCCGCCGTCTGGTGGGGATTGGGAGTGGTCTTGTTGGCGCTGGGTCTGACCGGGGCGGGCTTCGCCGGCTTCCTGTGGCTGGTCGGCGTGTTTTGAGTTTCCCCGGCTTCAGTCTGACAGCTGCGGTTGTGCCTGGCGCTCCGCCGTCACGGCATGGAACTGTTCCCGCAGCCACAACAGCGCGGGTTCCTTCTCGTAGGCACGGTGCCAGTACAGGTGAATGTCCACATCCGGCAGTCCTTCCGGGGGGTTGAGGATGCAGGTGTCCGAACGTGCCGCGATTTGCCGGGCATAGCCTTCCGGCATGGTCAGCAGCAGGTCTGATGTCTCCACTACCTGACAGGCTGCGTAGAAGTGCTGGCAGCGCAGGCGGATCTGACGCTGAAGCCCCAGACGGGACAGCTCGAAATCCTCGATGCCGGGCCCCTCGGTGCGGGAAGACACCAGGATGTGTCGTTCCTGCAGGTAGTTTTCCATGGTGAGTTTTTTTCCTGCCAGCCGGTGGCCCTTCCTGGCCAGCACCACCAGCCGGTCCTTGCGCAACTGTTCATGGGCCGTCTGGTCACTGATCGGCAGCAGCACATCCACCGCGAAATCCAGTTTACCGGCAGCCAGCAGGCTCTCCATGTCACGGCGCGCGATACGCTGGCTGTTGATCTCGATCTCCGGGTAGCTGTTCAGCCGTGTCACCAGTTGTGGCAGGAAGGTGGATTCCAGTACATCGCGCAGGGCGAGGGCGAACGTCTTGCGATTGCTGGCCGGGTCAAAAGCGTGAAACTGGTTGACCGCGCTGTGAATCTGGTTGAGCCCCGGGCGCATGGATTCCACGAAACGGCGGGCCAGTGGTGTCGGCACCATGCGATTGCCCTGACGGGAGAAGAGCGGGTCGTCGAAATGCTCCCGCAGGCGGGCCAGAGAATGGCTGACGGCCGGCTGGGTGAGATGAAGCGCCCGCGCGGCCCGGGTCAGGCTACCCTCCCGATAGATGGTGTCGAAGACATGAAGGAGGTTAAGATCGAGTCGGTTCGAGGCCATGGACAGTTCCCCGGGTAATAAGCCTGGATTATGGTCAGAAATCAGAATAATTCAGTCGTGTAATAGTATACAGGCCGATAGACTGGCTTGTTATGAAAAATTTGGTGCAATCGGAGGACTTTGAGTCGTGGCAACTATCCACCTGATCCGTCATGGCCAGGCCAGCTTTGGTGATGACAATTACGACCAGCTGTCAGCGATCGGCTGGCAGCAGGCCCGGGTTCTGGGCCAGTGGCTGGCCGGCAAGGTCCAGCCTGACGTGGTTATTGGTGGCGACATGCAGCGCCACCGGGAAACCGTGGAGGCCATCGCCAGCGGCTACCGGACGGATTTTCCGGACATGCAGGTTGCCAGCGGCTTCAATGAGTTTGATCATGCCGCCGTGGTACACCGGCTCAAACCGGAATGGGCAGACCGCGAGCGGATGCAGGCGGATCTGCAGACGGCGGAAAAGCCCGCGAAGTTTTTCCAGCAAACCTTTGTCAAAGCGGTTGATCGATGGGCCAGCGGTGACTACGACAGCGAGTATCCGGAAACCTGGCTTCAGTTCAAGACGAGGGTACAGCAGGCCCTGGATGATCTGGTCGACTGGGCCAATGGGGGTGAAGTGTTTGTTTCCACGTCCGGTGGCCCGATTGCCGTGATTCTGCAGAGCCTGCTGGGCATCAGCGACCAGAAGACCCTCGGCCTCAACGAAGTGATCGCCAACACCAGTGTTACCCGGGTGCTGTATTCCGGGCGCCGCCGCAGCCTGGCGGTCTTCAACAACTACAGTCACCTGGAGGCGGAAGGCCCTGAGATGGTCACTTTCCGCTGAGAGGAAACCGGCAACGAATCAAAGGAGCGCATCATGAGCAAGAAGAACCTGTTTGACCTGCAGGGCCGGGTCGCCCTGATTACCGGCGCCAGCCGTGGTATCGGCGAGAGCGTCGCACGCCTGCTGGCGGACAATGGCGCCCATGTCATCGTCAGCAGCCGCAAAATCGATGGCTGTGAGGCCGTGGCCAGCAGTATCCGTGACAATGGCGGCAGCGCCGAGGCTGTAGCCTGCCACATCGGCGAAATGTCTCAGATCGAAGCCATCTGGCAGCATATCCGTGACCGGCACGGCAAGCTGGACATCCTGGTGAACAATGCCGCCACCAACCCGTACTTCGGCAAGATCGAGGAGACCGATCTCGGCGCGTTCCAGAAGACCGTTGACGTCAATATCCGTGGTTATTTCTTCATGTGTGCCGAAGCCGCCAAACTGATGAAGGAGAAGGGCAACCAGGGCACAATCGTCAACGTGGCCTCGGTCAATGGTGTGACGCCGGGCATGATGCAGGGCATCTACTCCATCACCAAGTCCGCCGTTATTGCCATGACCCGTTCCTATGCCCGCGAACTGGGCCCGGACAATATCCGTGTCAACGCGCTGCTGCCGGGTCTGACGGACACCAGATTCGCCAGTGCCCTGACGTCCAACGACAGCATTCGTGACCGTGCCCTGGAGCACATCCCCATGCACCGGATGGCGGACCCGGACGAAATGGCCGGCACCGTGCTGTACCTGGTGTCGGATGCATCCAGCTACACCACCGGTACCTGTGTGAATGTGGACGGTGGTTACCTGACTGTCTGAGCAACAGGCATGAACGCAAAAAACCCCGGCAGGACCGGGGTTTTTTGTGGGCGTGCTCCGGGATTACTGGATGTCGGCCTGTGACAGGGCCGTTCCCGTGGGCGGGTTAGCGTGCAGCGAATACAGTACCTTGTCGAGCACGGACTGGCCTTTCCAGGCGGGAGCGTGGTTGATGATGCCCACCACTGCCCAGGTGGTGTTGTTGTCGTCCCGGGTAAAGCCGGCCACGGAGCGCACGTCCTGCAGTGACCCGGTCTTGATACGGCCCATGCCTTCCATGTCCAGATCCCGCAGTCGCCGGGCCATGGTGCCATCCATTGCTGTCAGCGGCATGGAGGTCATCAGGTCCGAGCGGTACGGGCTCGACCAGGCGTTGGTAAGAATGGACGATAACTGGCGTGCGGTCATGCGGGCATGGCGGGACAGGCCGCTGCCGTTGTCGATTACCATGCCCTTGGTGTTGATGCCCTTGCCCTCGAGCCAGTCATAGATGGCGCGGATCCCGGAAACCCGGTCGTCATTGTCGGCCACATGCCGGTTCTCGGCGCCGATGGTAATCAGCAGCTGCCGGGCCATGACGTTGCTGCTCCACTTGTTGATGTCGCGAATCATGGTGACCAGGTCTGGCGAGGTGGTGCTGGTAACCAGCCGGCTGTCGGCCGGGGTGACGCCCTCGCGCCAGCCGCCGGTGATGGTGCCCCCCAGCTCCTGCCACAGTGACTGGATAATCTCGCCGCTGTACTGGCCATGGGGCAGCAGTGACACGTAGGTGGTGGTACGGCAGCCGATGGGTAATTCGCCTTCCACTGTCAGCGTGACATTGCCCTGGTTGTCGAAAACCGGTTTCCAGTTGAACTGTCGCCGGCTCGGGCAAGGCCCTTCCCTGGTGGCGGTAATACGGTTGTCGATGCTGACGGATGCCAGTGACGGTGTCGCCCAGGCCTGGGTGCCGCGCTCGTCCGCGCGCACCTGCAGGTGCAAGAGATTCATGTTCAGCAATACGGGAGATGGTTCCACCAGGAACGGACGGTGTGGGTTGTTGCCGTTGTCATTGAACCTGGGCAGGCCTTCCGGCAGCGCGAATACCCGACCATCCAGCACGATGTCGCCGTCAATCCGGCTGACGCCCATGGCCCGGATTTCCCGCATCACCACCCACAGGCGCTCGATGGTCAGCTTGGGGTCACCCCCGAAGTGAACATAGAGGTTGCCCTTCAGGGTGTCGCCCTGGAAGTCGCCGTCGGTGTAGAAGTGGGTGGTCCACCGGTAGTTTGGCCCGAGAATTTCCAGGGCCGCATAGGTGGTGAGCAGTTTCATGATGGAGCCGGGGCTCATGATGGTATCGGCGTTGATGAACTGCTCGATGCCCGGGCCGTCGAGGGGTATGGCAGCCACGCTGAGACCATTGGTGTCGTCGAAGGAGTCCTGGGCAAAGCCCCGGACCTGGGTCCCCCATACGCGCGGCTCGCCCTGGATGCCTTCAGCCGCGGTGGTGAGCGGCATTGCGAGAAGCGCGGTGGCAATTACTCCGGCGCTCAGGGAGCGGGCAAGGCTGGTTGTGAACGATCGAGTTTGCCGCATTCCACAAGGTTCCGTTCTGTTGGTGTTGGAGCTTCGCCAGCGTATTGTTCTTGGGCGCCCTGGGCCGATTCCGGGAAGTGTGCGCGGCTCCTGACAGAGCCGTGTGTTTCGCGGAACAGGAAGTAAATGAACAATAGCTCATTTTCTGCGTCGCGACTATGTTCTGAGCCTATACATAACGTTAAAAAATGACAGCAGAGTGGCGGAATTAAAGAAATTTTGTGACAGCTGGTAACGGAATGTGTGGGCGGGGGCTGCTCCGGTGTACGGGGATTGCTAGAATATTGCGGTGGTAGTTTTACCATGTATTCGAAAAATCAAGAGGTTGGGGTGGATGCTGACAGGGCACTGTTTGTGTGGCGAGATAACATTTGAATACGATGGCCCGCTGGGACCCGTGGACCTTTGCCATTGCCGTCAGTGTCGCCGGGCACACGGCAGTGCATTTTCCGCAAGCGCGCCGGTGCAGAAGGTGCATTTCCGCTTTACCGGCGGCGAGCATCGCGTTACCGAATACGAGTCACGCCCCGGCAAATATCGGGCATTTTGCAGCGTCTGCGGCAGTCAGCTGTACAGCCGGCTGGATGCCATTCCCGGCGTGCTGAGATTGAGGGTGGGGGTGATCAACGAACCCCTGGGCAAGGGGCCCGCCGCCCATGTGTTCACGGGCTCCAAGTCGGACTGGTTCACCATTACTGATGACCTGCCCCGGTTCGAGAAGACCGAAAGGACCAACGACCCTCACTGATGCGGGCCGCTGCTGCGTCACTTTGCAGGCATGACACGCAGCACCTTGCCGTCAGAATCATCGGTCAGCAACCACAGGTGACCGTCAGGCCCCATGCTGACCGCCCGGATGCGCTCGCCCAGGTCGGTCAGCAGGTCTTCCTCGCCGGTAATCTCACGCCCATCCAGTTCCAGGCGAACCAGTTTCTGCATCTTGAGGGCACCCACGAACAGATCCCCCTGCCACTGTGGAAAATCATCTCCGGTGTAAAACGCCATGCCCGAAGGGGCAATGGACGGATCCCAGTAGTGCAGCGGCTGGGCCATGCCTTCCTTGTGGGTCTGGTCGGTGATGGGGGTGCCGTTGTAGTTGATGCCGTAGGTGATCACCGGCCAGCCATAATTGGTGCCCGCTTCGATGACATTGACCTCGTCCCCGCCCCGTGGGCCGTGTTCATGGCTCCATAGTTCGCCGGTTTCCGGATGTAGTGCCATGCCCTGGATGTTGCGGTTGCCCAGGGTAAACAGGGTTTTGGAGCCGTCCTCGTCATGGAAAGGGTTTCCTTCCGGCGTCTCACCGTCAATGGTGATGCGGTGCACCCCGCCGGCATCATCGCCAATGTCCTGCGCCCGATCCCGTTCGCCCCGGTCACCCACGGCCACGTACAGATAGCCGTCAGCCGGGATCGCCAGGCGACCGGCAAAGTGCCGGCTGGTGCCGGATCTGGGCTCTGCCTCGAAGATGACGCGAAGATCGTGCAGGGCTCCGTCCCGGTATTCCGCCCGGGCGACGCGGGTGGTCATGCCCTCTGCGTTGCGATGGGCATAGCTGAGAAACAGCAACCGGTTAGTCTCGAAATCCGGGTGCAACAGCAGATCCAGCAGGCCGCCCTGGCCCCTGGCGGCCACGTCCGGGACGCCGCTCACCGGCTCGTCCAGAAGCTTCCCGTCCCGGATTACCCGCAACCGACCAGCACGCTCTGTCACCAGCCTGTCGCCGTTGGGCAGGAAAGCAATGGCCCACGGGTACTCCAGGCCTGAGGCGACGGTTTCCAGCCGGAAATTCCCCTGGCTGGACGTGTAGGTATCAGCAGACACCATGGTCAAGGGCATTATGGCCAGTGCCAGGGTAGTGGCTATCCGGAGTTGTCGCATAACTGGCTCCTTTGGGTGCGTTGCAGTGGGTCAGGTGCCCGAATCAATATTGCAAATGATAATTAATATCATTAATATGGGGGGTGTAGATCCCGATACTTTGATATCTACAGGATCGTCCAGATGGCAACAAGGAGGCAAGCATGTTCGAGCATGAACTGAAAGAAGGGCTCAAGATTGCCGTGGTGGCCGGACTGTTTATTCTGGTCCTGGCCTCGGTGGTGGCGTTGGCGGGCACCCGTGTGTGACACGCTCCGGTCTGCCCTCGGTGCGGTGGTGAACCAGCAGGGCTTGTTGACACGTAGGAGTGGGTGTTGAAGTCAGGCTCACCAGGCCTGATGGTGTGGGTGTGCCATACTGGGAATGTCACCCCGGTGACACCTTTTTACACGGAAAGCGACAGGAGACGTTCTATGTCAGATCATCACGTGTACAAGAAGACCGAAGTGGTAGGCTCCTCGAAAACCAGCATTGAAGAGGCTATCGACAATGCACTGGCGGAGTGTGCAAAGAGTATTCGCAATATGGAATGGTTCGAGGTTACCGAGACCCGTGGCCATATCGAGAATGGCAGGGTGGGCCACTATCAGGTCAGTCTCTTGGTGGGCTTCCGTATTGAAAACAGCTAGTCCTTTGGGTATTTCGCGATCAGCGGCGGTGATGCTTCTGCAACCACCGGTCCAGTTGATCGGCGAATTCCTTGCGGTCCTGTTGGCTGAAGGCTGACGGGCCGCCTGTCACCTCTCCCGCACTGCGCATTTCCTCCATGAAGTTCCGCATGGCCAGGCGCTGGCGGATGTTATCCCGTGTGAACGCCTGCCCCCGGGGGTTGAACACATCCGCACCCTGCTCAATGGCCTCTGCCGCCAAGGGAATATCCTGGGTGATCACCAGGTCGTTATCGGAAAGCTGAGCCATGATTTCATTATCGGCCACATCAAAACCCTGGGCCACCTGCCGCGCCTTGATCCAGGGGCTGGGTGGCAGTTTGATGACGTGGTTGGCGATAAAGGTGGTCTCGATCTGCCAGCGGATGGCCGCGCGGCAGAGAATGTCGCGAATGGGGACAGGGCAGGCGTCGGCATCGACCCAGATCGGCATGGCGTTGGCCTCGGTACAAATGATGGCGGGATTTTACCCGGCTGACAGCCGTAATGGTACCCGGTAATCCGTCCGTAGCCGGGCAGGGTACAATTATCATGAACAGGCATTGGGAGCATCGCGCATGACATCAACAAGGTGGTTTTCAATCGGGCTTGCGCTGGTACTGGTGTTTGTCTTGAGGCCGGCCATTGCCGACGAAACCGAGGCCTGGCAGGCATTGCGTGACGGGCGTGCGGTGTTGATGCTTCGCCATGCCCTGGCGCCTGGCACCGGTGACCCGGCGGATTTTGATCTGGAGGACTGTTCCACTCAGCGCGACCTGAATGCCCGGGGACGTGAGCAGGCCCGGGCCTGGAAAAGTCTGATGTCCCGCCACGGTATCGACAGGGCCCGGGTCTATACCAGCCAGTGGTGCCGCTCCCGGCATACGGCAGAAGAAATGGGGATAGGGCCGGTGACCGAATGGCCACCCCTGAATTCCTTCTTCGGTGGCCAGGGTGATGGCGAACGGCAGACTCGTCAGACCATCGCGGCGGTGAATGCGCTGGACGAAGGTCTGCCGGTGGTGTTGGTTTCCCATCAGGTCAACATCACTCGGCTGACCGGAGTTTATCCATCGTCCAATGAAGGCGTGATCCTTTCGCTGCCGCTCTCGGAATCACCGACGGTATTTGCCCGGGTAAGCCCCTGAGTGGGTGATGAGACGATACAAAAAAGCCCGGACGAACCGGGCTTTTGCCTGCATCAATGCTGAGAGTTACAGCGTCTGCAGAAAGTCGTTAATGGTCTCGCGCTGATTGCTGGCGTCTTCGCTGGTCTGGAACACCAGGCTCTGGTCGTGACGGCTGAGATTCAGGGCATCCGCAAAACCGCAGCTCACTTCGGAAATCTCCTTTACCTGCTGCTTGAAGCTGGCATCGCTGAGGCAGAGGTACTCCATTTCCGCCGCCACCTGGCCGCAGTAACCGGTAATATTCAGGTTGTTGAGCTGATCATTGGTCAGCGCCTCCCAATCCACGCTGGTCGACACCGGGCTGCCACACACCTTGCTGGCCGAGTCGTCAATGTCGGCCAGGGCAGCTTGCTGGCGCTGCACGGCCTTGGCCCGGTCGAAACGGGCCAGCCCGGCCTGCCTGCCCTCGCCCATCTGCTGTTCATATTCCGCCACCAGTTCATCCACGTTGATTGCAGCGCTGCGTTCCTCGTCGGCCTTGATGGCATGGGGCTCCTGCTGGCCTGGAATATAGGCCGTATAATCCGTGGGCGACCAGTAGGACTGGGCATAAACCACCAGCGAGCGTTGCTTGCCATCCACTTCGGCCCGGTAGGCGCGACCATCATTATCGCGCTGTTCCACCTCTGCCAGCATGACCACACCATCCAGTGGGTGGTTCAGTCCGGTCAGCTTGATCAGTGCCTGGCTGTTATCGGCAGTGGGAGCAACAATGGCCTCCAGGCCGTTATCACCAACGAGTGCCAGCGGGTTATCCCCCAGCTCCAGTGCGGGGGTTGACAGTGACAAAAGCGCAAGGGCTATGGAAGTAAAAGCGGTGGCTAGGATCCGGGCCATGGATGTTAAGTCCTTGTGTCCTGTTGAGTCAGTGTCCGGTCAGGGAATTACCCAGACGGAACACCAGGAACGGCAGGTAGCTTCCTACCGCCGGCTGATTCTGGTGCCATTACCTGCCATACACAAGACGTTAGAACATAACGTCTCATTTACTAGCTGGGAGCGAGAACTGTGTCTCGTTTTCGTTGATCAATCTTTCATCATCGACTAGAAACTAAAGATGTACAGCAGATTCTGTATCCCATAACCGCCGATGTGATCCACCGGCCATTAACCAACAGTCAGCGTAACCCGACGGCCAAAAGCCGGGCCCGTTACGGTGTGAGGAGACGGGGATGAAACAGCGTCACAACTTTACCGTGGTGAGCTCCCGCTACCTGGATGAGGCCGGGCTGCCACTGGATGCCCTGCCTGAACTGGCGTCAGATTCGGCGCGCCTGCTGGATGCCTATCGCAACATGGTGCTTGCCCGCACCCTGGACCAGAAAATTATTGCCCTGCAGCGAACCGGCAAGTGCGGCACCTACCCCTCGGTGCTGGGCCATGAGGTGATCGGCACTGCGGTGGGGCAGGGCATGGGCCACCATGACGTATTCGTGCCCTATTACCGGGACCAGGCCACCCAGCTGATCCGCGGTGTCACCATCGTTGATCTGCTGCTCTACTGGGGTGGGGATGAGCGGGGCAGCGCCGGCTGGGAACGCTGTCCCCAGGACCTGCCGGTGGCTGTACCCATTGCCACCCAGTGCTGCCACGCCGTGGGCATTGCCGCAGCCATGCGCATCCGGGATGAGAAACGGGCCGTGGTGGTCACCCTGGGAGACGGCGCGTCCTCGAAGGGGGATTTCCTGGAGAGCCTCAACCTGGCCGGGGCCTGGCACCTGCCGGTGGTGTTCGTGGTGGTGAATAACCAGTGGGCCATTTCCACCCGCAGAGGCCTGCAGACCGGCAGTGAAACCATCGCCCAGAAGGCCATCAGCGGCGGTCTGCCCGGCCATATCGTTGACGGCAATGATTATTTCGCGGTGAGCGAGGCCGTCGACCATAGCCTGGACCGGGCCCACGGTGGCAAGGGTGCCTCCCTAATCGAAGCGGTCACCTACCGTCTGGGGGATCACACCACCGCCGATGATGCCACCCGTTATCGCAGCGCGGAGGAACTCAAGGCCGCCTGGGAGCGGGACGGCGTCAAGCGTTTCCAGAGTTACCTGCATCAGGCCGGGCTGTGGGATGCGAGCCAGGAGAAGGATTTACAGGCTCACTGCAAGGATATGGTGGACAAGGCGGTCCACGTCTACCTGGAGACTTCCCCGGAACCGCCCACCGCCATGGTGGATTACCTGTTCGAGACCCTGCCGACAGCCCTTGCTGGCCAGCGGGAAAGACTTGCCCGGATCCGGCAGGGAGGTGCGGCATGAACGCCTCGGTGGAGAAAGCCATCAACCATGAGGACGGCTCTGGAGTCAGTCGTGATGTAACCCTGGTGGAGGCCGTCAATATGGCCCTGGCCCGGGAAATGACCAATGACGACAGTGTCGTGGTGCTAGGGGAGGATGTTGCCATTAATGGTGGCGTGTTCCGGACGACTGCCGGCCTGCAGGAGCGCTTCGGCTACAAACGCGTGATGGACACGCCCCTGGCGGAAGCGCTGATTGCCGGCACCGCCGTGGGTATGGCGACCCAGGGCCTGAAACCGGTGGCGGAGTTCCAGTTCATGGGCTTTATCTACGCCGGCCTGGAACAGATCATCAGCCACGCCGCGCGCATGCGCAACCGCACCCGTGGCCGGCTGCATTGCCCCATCGTCTACCGGGCGCCCTTCGGCGGCGGCATCCACGCCCCGGAACACCATAGCGAAAGTACCGAAGCCCTGTTCGCCCATATTCCCGGCTTGCGGGTGGTGATTCCCAGTTCACCACAACGGGCCTATGGCCTTTTGCTGGCGGCTATCCGCAATCCGGACCCGGTGATTTTCCTGGAACCCAAACGCATCTACCGGGCCGTCACCCAGACCGTAAAGGACAACGGCGAGTCCTTACCCCTGGACAGCTGCTTCACCCTGCGGGAAGGAGACGACGTCACCCTGATCAGCTGGGGCGCTTCCATTATGGAGACCCTGCAGGCCGCCGATCGGCTGGCGGAACAGGGTGTATCGGCGGAGGTGATCGATGTGGCTACCATCAGCCCGCTGGACCGGGAAACACTGCTGTGCTCCGTGGCCAAGACCGGCCGCGCCGTGATCGTCCACGAGGCCTGTGGCAACGGCGGTTTCGGTGCGGAAGTGGCAGCCAGCATCGCCGAGGGCGCCTTCCTGGACCTGCAGGCGCCGGTGGTCAGGGTCACCGGCTACGACACCATCATGCCCTACTACCGGAATGAGTCGCACTACCTGCCCAGGACCGGGGACATCGTCCAGGCCGTTGAGGAGGTGATCTCGCTATGAAGTACTTCAGACTGCCCGATCTGGGCGAAGGCCTGCCGGAAGCGGAAATCGTGGAATGGCACGTCAGGGTGGGGGACACCGTTGAGGTGGACCAGACCCTGGTCAGCGTGGAAACCGCCAAGGCCATTGTGGAAGTACCCTCGCCGGAGGCCGGGGTGGTCGCCAAACTGTTCGGGAAGGGGGGCGATATCATCCATACCGGCGAGCCCCTGCTGGGGTTTGAGGGAGAGGGTGACGACAGCGGTACCGTGGTGGGTGAACTCAAGGGTTCCGACCGGCACGGGGAAGGCAGCCGGGAAGATCAGTTCATCATCGGCGCCGCCCCCTCCAGCAAGCGGGCAAGGGCCAACCGGGCCACCCCGGGGGTACGGGCGCTGGCGGAGCGCCTGGGAGTCAGTCTGGAGGCTATCAAGGGCAGCGGCCCCGGCGGGCTGATCACCAACGACGACGTACACCGCCAGGCCAGTCACCAGAAACAGCTTGGCGAAGCGGAAGGCCTGAGGGGGCCGAGGCGCACCATGGCCAAAAACATGGCCCTGTCCCACGCCCAGGTCGTGCCCGTCTCCATCTTCGAGGATGCCGATATCCATGACTGGAAGGCCGGCACCGACATTACCATGCGCCTGGTGCAGGCCATCGCCAATGCCTGCGAGGCCAGCCCGGCCCTGAATTGCTGGTTCGACGGCGACAACCTCAGCCGCCGGCTTCTGGATGAAGTCCATATCGGCATTGCTGTGGACACACCGGATGGGCTGTTCGTACCTGTACTGCGGGACGTCAACCACCGCACCCTGAAAGACCTGCGCAAGGGTCTGGAGAACCTCCGCGAAGCCGTTGCCACCCGCAAGATACCGCCAAAGGAAATGCAGGGTGCCACCATCACCCTGTCCAACTTCGGCACCATGACAGGCCAGTATGCCAATCCCATTGTCAGCCCGCCCCAGGTGGCCATTGTCGGCGCCGGCAAGATCCGGGAGAAGGTGGTGCCACACAAGGGTGCACCCGCGGTAAGGCGGATATTGCCACTGTCTGTGACCTTTGATCACCGGGCGGCAACGGGTGGCGAGGCGGCGCGGTTTATGGCGGGGGTAACAGGGGCGCTGGAAGCTGACCCGTAAAAAGGAGTCCGCGCGTTACGTCGGGTAGAGGTGCTTGAATATCAAACAGAACCAGCCATAGTAAAAGAGCAGGTGGTGGAGGCTTCCGTAGCCGGAACCTGTATCTTTGGTGAAAACGTGGTTGGCCGGAGCCCCGCAATGGTTAGCAGGAAAAAGTCTGAGAGCGGTTACCTGATACGGGAAGCCGTCGAAGGTGATCTGACCGTGCTGGTGGAATTTCTCGCCAAGCTGGCCCTGCACGTGGCGGGTGCGCCACCTCATAGCCTGAAGGATGATGAGCGGGAGCGCCTTCTTGCGGTATTGCGGTCGTCCCTGAACGATGGCAATAAACAGATCCTGGTGGCGGAGGTGCCCCGGGAAGGTCTGGTTGCTATGGGCTATATCTATATATCGCGCAGTCAGGGGATCTGGGAACAGACCAGCCATGTGGAGTTCAGAACAGGATTCATTGATGATGTCTGGGTGGAACCGGAATTCCGCAAGCTGGGGATTTTCCAGGACCTGCTGCGGGAACTGGTAGCGTTCGCGGAGAGCCATGGTGCCGGTGAGCTGGTGCTTGAGTACGCCGCGTCGAACAGGGAGGCCCAGGCGGCCTGGACCCGGTTGGGCTTCAAAACCACAGGGGTACGGGCAGCGGCATTCACCAGCTCGGTGCAGGAAGCCCTGGCCAACCGGCCTTGAGGCCGGCATTGTTACCGAATCAGACGCTCAGGGCGCAAAGGAGGCTGGAGTGTTAGGTGATCGAACGGTTAATGTCTTTTACGATGATGTCATGCTGGGCCACAATCCCGAGGTGGATCTGCCTTTCGTCCCCAGCCGGGTGGAAAAGCGTGTCCGGCACATCCTGGAGGGCCTGGATTTCAAGTGGAGTTATCCGGAGCATCCGGGCCGCCTGACTGCAATCACCGAATACCTTGAACAACATCCTGTTCCCGGTGTCCGGTTCACGTCAGGCGCCCCCGCGACATACAACCAGCTCGCACGGGTGCATACCACCTCCTACCTGGATCACTTCCTGTCACTGTTTGGCAAGAGTGCCTGGGTCGACTCGGATACCACTGCGGTCTCCCCCGACAGTGTCAACGCCGCTCTGGCCGCTGCCGGAAACGCCATTGCGGCTGTAGAGAGCGTGGTCAACGGTGAATGTCAGAGTGCGTTCGCGCTGGTGCGTCCACCCGGTCATCACGCAGAGCCGGTCAGGGCACGTGGCTTCTGCCTGTTGAATAACGTGGCAGTGGCGGCAGCCCATGCCCAGGCGAAGCTGGGATGTGAGCGAGTTCTGATCATCGATTGGGACGCGCATCATGGCAACGGAACCCAGGATATCTTCTGGGCAGACCCGGACGTCCTGTTCTTCGATACCCATGTTGCCGCGCCCTTTTATCCGGGTTCCGGATTCCTGGAAGAGGTCGGCGCCGGATTCGGCGAGGGCTACACCATCAATGTCCCGCTGCCTGAGTCAGCCGGCGACGTCGCCTTTGAAAAAGTGTACCGCGACATCCTGGTGCCGGCCGCCGAGTACTTCAAGCCGGACCTGATACTGGTCTCTGCGGGATTCGACCCCCATCGTAATGACGTGGCCCTGAACCTGACCTACGACGGCTTCAAGGTTATTACCCGCATCATTCAGGAGATCGCCGACCAGCATTGCGATGGCAGGCTCGCGCTGGTGCTGGAGGGCGGCTACAATCTGACCTCCCTCGCCCGTGGTGTCCACGCCGTGCTGGAAGTGCTTGCCGGCGGAGACATACCGGAATTGCTGGAAACGGGCGTGAAGGAAGCGGAGGAGGCTGCGGCATTCCACCGTTCTGCTTTCAGTGATAACGACTGACAGGAGTGCATGGTCCTCCTTCTGAGGCCAGGGTGCGTCACCCATTTCGCGAGACGTCCGCTCAGGACTTCATTTTGGTCTGATATCTGTAGCCTCTGGCGGGCTTTGTGTGCATCGCTTGTACTCCTAAACTGTTGGTTTGGAGAAGTAGCGGAAGTGTTGCGACTTGCTGGTCCGGTTATCACCAATCCAGAGCTGAATGACCGGGATGGCGCAGCTCCTGGTCCGTCGACACTGGCCTCAGGGCGGGCGTAAATGCCCACCTGCACAGGGCTTTGGGCAGTCCCGAAGCCAACACGGATACGAATGCATAGGAAGGCGATACCTCAGTGAGCACAGCTAACGAATACCAGGCGCTGAACGATACCGTGATTTCAAATGGGTTTTGTGTAGGGTGTGGTGCCTGTGCCGTGCCTGAAGAGAGCCCATTCCATATGGCTTTGAATGAGTACGGGCAATACCAGGCAGTATTGCCTGCTGACAGAGTGTTTGCCAGAACATCGTTTGATATTGAGAAGGTTTGTCCGTTCGGATCCGGATCCGCCTCTGAGGATCAGATCGGGAAGGACCTGTTTGAAGAACACTGCAGTTACGACTCCCAGGTCGGCTATTATCAGCAAGCCTATGCCGGGTACGTGACAGAAGGGACGTTCCGGGAGCGTGGCAGTTCCGGTGGGATGGGCACCTGGATTCTCAACGAACTGCTGGCCAAAGGCTATGTCGATCACGTCATTAACGTGCGCTCTGACGTTGGCGGGAGTGTGGATAGCAATCTGCTGTTCGGTTACACCATCAGCAGTTCCCTCGAGGAAACACAGTCAGGGGGGAAGTCGCGATACTACCCGATAGAGTTATCCCGGGTTTTGCAAAAGGTCCGCAGTACGCCCGGGAGATACGCCGTTATTGGTCTTCCTTGCTTTATCAAGAGTGTAAGGTTGCTGCAGCGGCAAGATCCGCTTCTCGCCGAACGCATCAGATTTTGTGCCGGCCTGGTGTGCGGTCACCTCAAGAGCACCCGGTATGCAGATAGCCTTGCCTGGCAGATGGGGATTGCCCCGGAAAAACTTGAATCCATTGATTTCCGGGTAAAAAATCCAGAAGCACCGGCAAATCGCTACAGCACCTCTGTGACCAGTGATGATCGTCACGAAGTCGTTCCGACGAATAAGCTTTTTGGTACGGATTGGGGCGCAGGTGCCTTCAAGTATAAGGCCTGCGACTTCTGTGACGATGTGTTTGCAGAAACTGCCGATATCGTTCTGGGCGACGCCTGGTTACCCGACTACGTCGAGGATAGCCAAGGCACCAATATCATTGTTACCCGGCATCCTGACATTCAGGAAGTCATAGAGAACGCCCGCAACGAGGGTCGGCTGGTATTGGATGATATAACCATAGCGCAAGCTATCCAGTCACAGGATGCCGGCTTACGGCACCGGAAGGTGGCGATTTCCTACAGATTGTTCCGTGAACATCGTAAAGGTTCATGGGTACCAACCAAACGAGTGGCACCCTCGAAAACACTGAAGCCCCGATATGAACAAAAAAGACAGAGGCTGAGAGTAGACCTCAGGATTCTGTCACACAATGCTTTTGTCACTGCTTTGAAGAGGAACGATTTCGAGGCTTATTTGAACTCGATGCTCCCTGTTTACCGGGAATATAAAAAACACAGCAGTTCTCTGATGAAGCGGTCGCTGTTGCTTTTCAAGCGCATCGTCAAGAAGTTTGTTCGAGTGGTGCCCGGCGTTCAGCGCTGATTCAGGTATCAGTCCTGGCTAAGCCCTTGGGTAACCCAGGCTTGTCCGGACATAGCCGAGAAGCTCGACAATATCCAGTCGGGTTCGTCTGATGGATAACGAAAAGAACAGATAAAGAGCAGCACCCAAAGTGCTGAAAACAAGCAAAGCGTAAACAGGATTCTGTGGCTCGTACACGAGTCGCAGCGCGTACAGTAACAGGCCGGTGATGAGACCGATCAGCAGGCTCGGCACCAGTGCCCGAAGGTGGTCGAAAATGGTGATCGGCAGGAATCGGGTGGAGTAGAGCAGGAACAGGGGCATGCGAATAAAGAAACCGGAGATGGCGTATGCGATGACGATACCCATGACACCCCATACAGAGCCGACGGCAACGAACACCAACAGAATAAAAAAGGTAATGATTTTCCATTTCAGCAGGGCTTTCGATTCACCGATTGATACCAGGCTGATAGCGATAAAGGTAGTTATCGGTTCGACCACCGAGAAGGTGGCCAGAAGCTGGAAAAGGATTACCGCGTCGTCCCAGCCATCACCCAGCAGAATGGCCACCAGCCAGTCGGCAGTGACCACCATGACCAGAGTCACGAACACGGTAGTCAGCGCAATTTTGCCCGCTAGCGAAATAATTGCAGATCGCAGGCGGTGCTCGTCTTCCGCTACCCGGGCCAGCGCCGACTGGAACACATTGAATACCGGGGGCAAGAGCTGTTTGGAAGGAATGGATGTCAGTTTGAAGGCCCGGTCGTAGAGGCCCAGAGGCTGAGCACCTCCCACCAGGCCAATACCAAAGGGGGTGATGTTGGTGGCGAAGTAGCCCACAAAGTTGGCGCCGGTCAGATTCATGCCGAAGCCGAGCAGGGAACGTACCCCGCTTCCCCGGGATATCCACCCCGGCGTCCACCGGGCAGCGAGCCATCGCATGATGCTCATGACTGTGATGGTGGCAATCTGCTGGCCCACCAGAGACCAGTAGCCAAATCCATACCAGGCCATGCTAATGGCTACACAGACGCCGACCAGGTTGGCTACCACCTCAATAACCGCGAGGGCCTTGAAGTTCATTTGCCGCTTGAGAATGGCCTCATGCTGTACGGATAGTCCACCAATCAGGAAGAACAGGCTCAGCGCACACATAATCTCTATGATCCGATCTTCGCCATAGATCAATGCCACAAGTGGCGAAGCGGCAATATAAATCAGGCCCAACAGAAAACCCAGGCCGACATTGGTCCAGAACAGGTTGGAAACCTGCTCATGGGTAATATGCGGTCGCTGTATCGTGGCCATAGACAGGCCGCCTTCCATAAAGGCGAGGGCAAGACCGGTAAAAACGGTGACCATGGCCACCAGGCCGAAATCTTCGGGCTGCAGCAGGCGGGCCAGGACGGTGATCGATATGACCTGGAAGAGAAGCTTCAGACCCTGTGCCGACACTGTGAAGCCGACACTGCGCACGGAGTGGTTCTTGAGGTTCCCCTCAAGGTGCTGGTTCGAGAAAGTATGATCAGTGTTGGTCGACAAGGTAAGTCCGTTTTGATCGTCTCTGAAAACGAATACCGCAGGCCGACTCCGGGCCTGCAACTTTTTCACCAAGGATATGCCGCCTTTGCTTCACGGGCGTCAATCACGACAACAAGAGTATCGTTTGGGCAGGTCGTTCGCCCACTTAACAGATGGCAATAAAATAACACAGGTTGACCGGGCGACAGTGCAAGCTGGCTGGTGAAGGCGCTCAGACACTGTTACATGCATCCGGGGTGCCAGCTCAGTGTCACTACCGAACTGGAACGCTGGCGTGAAATTCAGCAATTCCTTGCCGATACCTCATTCCCTTGGCCAGGACAGCAAGGGCCGGAGCGCCGGAGTTTAGTCAAGGTCAACCTGTTCGCCGAATGCGCGGATCTTCGATTCATCGCGGATATCTGAAACCATGCGACGAAGCGGTGACCTGTGGTAAGGAGAGCACTGAAATGGTGCTCAGTGTTCCCGAAAGTGGCATAAGACAGCAATGGTTCAGGCTCGCTACTGTGGTTAGATCGGGGATCCGGGAAGCCGTATCCGGGAAGTGGCGGTCAGTCTGTTTCAGAACCGTACCTGTCCGGGATTGCGGTCTCTTACGATACACCGTCATTCCTGCGTTCGTTTTCCCGTCGACTGGGCGCCCCTCATGGTAATCGTTTAATGCAGGACAGTGTTGGCAAGGGAGTTGCTGCATCAATACCACCAACCCATTGCGGGCTTTGCCGATGGATAGCCGCCCCACTATTGCCCGACGGGCAGCTGAGCGGCTGGCGGACAGGGCTATCAAATTGGTGGCGCGGTGAATGGGTTCGAAGAATCAGCCAATGCCGACGACGTGGTGTTGGTGACCATGGGAAACCCGATACAGGAAGAGTGGGTTCTCGCTTACCGTGATTAAGTGACTGATTGATGCGAATCTTGATTGTGGGGGTCAAATACAGTGCCAATCTGGGTGACGGCGTTATTGCCTGTTGCCTCGAAGGCGCGTTACAGGAGCGGTTTCCCGCCGCCGAAGTGGAGTCACTGGATTTGAGTGGCAAGACCCGTTTTGGTGGTCATGGTATCGGTCGGCGTAGCTCTCTGCTCAATCAGTGGCTGACCAGCCTTCCGGGGCGTATCCGGTCCCTGCTTGCCTCGTCGATGCATGTTGTCGCATCCCGACTGGTGCTGAGGCAAAGGTGGCTTGAGCAGGTCGCAACCGCAGACGTCATTGTTATTGGTGGTGGCCAGTTATTCGACGACCGCGACCACTACTTTCCCAGCAGGATCGGGCAGGTTCTGGATATCGCACGAAGCCGGGAAATTCCGGTCTGTTTGTTTGCGGTGGGGGTGACCCATGCCATGACAAGGCCGGCCCGATACTCTTTTGCCCGGAGCCTGCAACGATCGAGGCTTGAAGGTATATGGGCTCGTGACGCGGCGTCCCTGTCGAATTTCAAACGTTTTTTCCCGCGCTTCGATCCGCACCTGTGCCGCGACCCAGGCTTCCTTTCCCACCTTTTTTTCGAGGCGTCACCGCAGAACTCCGTTGAACCGGCGCCCCCTTCCAAACCCAGGATTGGCCTGTGTATCACCAATCCAGTGACACTGCGTCCGCTCAGCGGCTTACCTGGAGGCTGCCAACTGGATGCCCACTTTTACGCGGAATTGATCGCGGGCCTGGATGAAGATGGTATGGACTGCGTGGTGTTCTGCAGCGGGCTTGAAATGGACCAGGCGTTTGTTGGCGAGGTGGAAGCGGTCTGCCGCCGACATTTCCCCCGGAGTGGTCAGCGCGTGTATTTTGCCGAGCGACTGTTGTCCCCGGATCAGATGGTGAGTCTGATCTCATCTCTTGACGGGGTTGTTGCGCAGCGGATGCACCCGACAATCGTGGCGTATGCGTACCGGGTACCTCATGTCGGGCTTGGCTGGCACCGGAAGCTGGAAAGCTTTTTTACATCAGTAGGGCGTGACGCATTCCTGATACCGCCTGATCAACATGAGCCGGCTCATGTCCGGCAAACCCTTCACCGGGCGCTGGAGGCACCGATCAGCGAAGAAAAGCATGCCGAGACAACCGCTGAAACCCATGAAGGCTTCCAGGCGCTTGCAAGCGTTATTGAGCAGACGCAACTGGCATCGGCGCGCAGGCACTGACAAGTTTCTTCGAGCAGAGGGTCGCGTGCCTCCGGCTTCAACACGGAAGTCACGCTGAGGATTAACATGGCAAAACAGAATATTGCGTACAGGATGTACAATCGGGCTTACAGGTATCTGCGGGTCCGGTGTTTGATTTTCAGGATAAGACTGGGTCAGTTCAGGAATTTTAATGGCAACAAGTCTGCCAATCTGATTGCAAGCCTGACGTCGTTCCCCGCCAGAATTGATGACGTCTGGATTACAATCGAGTCAATATTCCAGCAGGAATATAAGCCGTCGAAAGTCGTGCTGGTTCTGGCCGACCCGGAGTTCCCCGGAAGAAAGCTGCCGAAGTCTCTCGAAAGGCAGATCGAGAGAGGCCTGGAGGTCTTGTGGGTTCAGGAAAATACCAGGAGTTACAAGAAACTGTTACCCGTTCGCGCGAAATATCCTGATAGTTTTATAGTCACTTTTGATGACGATATTATTTATGAACCCTGGCGGCTCCGACAGCTTGTGGATCATGCGGAAAAATACCCGAACAGTGTTATTGGCTTTCGCGGCAGGGAAGTATCCCTGTCGGGAAAGGCACGATTCAGGCCATATATGGACTGGTCGCCGGCAAACAAGGAATCGCCCCCTTATCGGACCCTGCTGACCGGAGTTGGCGGGATTCTGTACCCGCCGGGAATTATGGATGATGGGATGTTGTCCGACGTTGCGGCGGCTCAGCTGCTCGCGCCAACGGCGGATGATATCTGGTTCTGGGCGGTTGCCCTTTATTCCGATGTTCCGGTGCGTTGTCTCGGATACCAGAGCCATATACCGATAAGGTCGAACGACATCGACAATTCACTGCAGAAACTCAACTGTTATGGAGGGCGTAACGACAAGCAGCTGGCGGCCGTTGTCGATACCTATAATCTGTGGGGAAAAATACTCGCGGGGTAGCGTGTGCCCGCACAGGGCTGCGAAGGATCAGCCCGGGCCAATAGCGGTCGTGTTTTTTCGGGCCGGACAGTCCGGGCTGAAAACACATCCCCGGGTGACCGGGTCAGACCGTCTGTCCGGGCACGACCCGTTGTTCCGAAAGGTTCCTGAAGTACTGCTCAACACTCTGATAGGCCCGGTCATTGCCACATACCGGTACGCCCATGTACCCCGCACCCCATTCCCACAGCCGCAAAGCGAGTTTTTTCAGCAGAGCGGCCTGCCGGGGATGGTTGTGATTGACCAGGCCATCCTTGTGCTCGATGAAATTCAGCTCTCGCAGCACGCCAGGCACAACCCGGACCAGGGTGTCATTGCGCAACAAAAGTTTGGAATACCAAAGATCGTCAGCGGTTGGCGCTATCTCCAGGAAGGCGTCGTCGAGGATATCCTGTTCGCGGAACATGGGCCGTGACAGCACGGCGCCACCACCGAATGTGATGATATAGGCCTCTGAGATCACGGATGGGTCACGCAGGATATCCCAGTTCATATAAGACATGGTCCTGCCGAAGGCGTTGTAGCGTTTTTGTCTGACACGGCCCGCTATGGCCACGTTGCTGCCGGGCTCGTGGGCCTGGAGCAGTGTTCCGAGCCAGTTCTCGCCGTAGATAATGTCGTCGTCTGCGGTAATCAGCAGGTCGTCGGGCCCGGCCTCCCGAAGGGCGGGAATCAGCTTGCGGTAGGGACCGGTATTGGTGACCCAGCATACCTTGATTCGTCGACGCCACTCGGCCGGCAGGTCGTGGAAATAATGATGCAGTTCTTCCCTCTCCGGGATGCCGCCGTCGCGCAGATAGGGCTCGGAGGACACCCAGAGCCGGATCTCGTCCGCTTGCCGGGACTGAAGGCACAGTGACATCAGGGTGATTTTGCACAGGGGGAGTCGTTGGCACGTTGTTGTCAGGTTGACCGTTATCATCTGATGTTCCTTTTTTATACGATCGATCCCGTGCCCCGGCACTGCATGGGTCCTTCGGGACGGTCTTCTTTCCGTGGGCCGTTTGCGCTGACTCGTTCTGGAAACACTAGACAGCTTCCCCCCGGAATCTCCTTGATAGTGCGTTGACCACCCTGCCCAGCGACATCGGCGTGCGCGGAGGCGTGGTGGTAAGTCCCCCCAGCCCGGCCGGGTAGCAGCGGACAATCAGCTCCACGGCTTCGGTAATTTCCGGCCCGAAGGATGCCATGGACCGGGTGTCGTCCAGCTGGTAGGGGGGCCAGGACAGTTGCTGGCGATACATGTTGGTGATTTCCGCGAGCACATCTTCGCCACAGTCGCGGAACAGGCTGACCGCAACGGCATAGGCTCTCAGTGTCTGCAGACAAGCCTTTTCCACGCTGCCCGAGGTGCTCGCGCTGGTCTCCCGGAAGACATACTCATAGAGCATGTCCTTCATCAGGTGCACGGTGTTGGCATCCTTGAAGCATCCGATGTTGAGGATCAGGTCCTCGTTGATATTCTGACGCCAGGGAAAATGCAGCGCGCTATAAGGCATGATCAGCTCGCGCCGGAACAGCTTGTTCCACAGCATGCCCGTGCCGAACCGGAACTGGCAGAAACGCCGGAAAATGTCCCCGGTAACGGTAGCATTATTGCGGAACCGCAGTTTCGGATTGATGACCTTGCGGTCTCCGGTCACCCGCCAGGCGCCGCAGACCACGATATCCGCGCCATGTTTCTGGCCGGCAGCGTGCAGCTTTTCGAACATCTCCGGCCGGGCAATATCGTCGGCGTCCAGGAAGCCGATCCAGGGTGCGACGGCAGCACGCAGGCCGTTCAGGCGGGTTTCGTGGACCCCCTGATTCTCCTGATTATGGATGGCCCGGATCTGTGGGTGCTGCGCCGCCAGTCGGTCGATCAGGTCCGCCGAGCCATCGGAGGATCCATCGTTGATCAGGATAATTTCAAGCGCCTTCAGGGTCTGGTCCAGCAGGCTGTTCACGGACCGCTCCAGGGTATCCTCCCCGTTAAAGACCGGCACAATGACGGACACCGCTGGCGTGGTCACGGTGTCGCCCTCTGCAAAGGGTCACTGATCAGGTTGTCATCGAGAAACTGCCGGCCCAGATCCTGTTGTTGACGGCGCAGGACGTTCACTCGGGACCAGTCGATCTCCGCCTGCAGCCGTTCCGTGGTGATATCGTCCGCGTGCTCTACCAGCCTGTCCTGCAGGCCGAATTGCGACAGCAGCGACTGGAAGCGGGACAGCCCACGGGTGCGGTTGCCCACCGAGATAAAAGGCTTGTTGAAGAGGATGGAGAACACCGTGCCATGGAAGGAGTCCGTCACCACAAAGCTGGCGTCCCGGAACCCCTGCAACCAGGCGTCAACACCGGGGTAGCAGCACTCGTCGAAACTGGCCTTGGTGACTTCCATGAGTGATTTCTGTGGCTTGACGGTGAAGTGATTCTTACCGAGACCATCTACCACCCTGTGCACGATCTGTTGCTTCGCTGCCTGGCCATCAAGTACGTAGGTCAGTACCTTGCCCTGGTTACCGGGTGCAGGCTTGCCATCGATCACGGCCTCGTAATCCTTACGCTCAAGCAGGAAGGTCGGGTCGGGGATACATTGGGCAGTCCGGCCCAGGTGTTGCTTGCAAAGGTCGACGCCGGACTGCTCGCGCACCGAGACCACGTCGAACCGCCTCAGCAGGTCACGGCAACGGGCGGTGGCTTCCGGGGTAAACTCCCAGTGGTCGACGCCAAACGAGGCCGCATAGCTCAGACGCCGGGCCGGGCGGTTGATGTCGTCGAGAAAATCCAGGAAGTAGTTGGTCAGGCTGGGGGAATACCGTGGCCGCCATACCTGGTCGCTGCCAACGATGAAGGCATCGAACGGATGCTGGCGGTAGTAGTCCCTGATTCCCTGCTCTGAGGCAATGCGTTCGGACAGGGAGATATGGCGGTCCCGGAAGGACTCAAGCGCCTGAAACATCATGGCGTGCCTTTGTCTGGTGGGTATGGTGCCAATCCGGCCCAGTAAAAACTTGGCGACATTGATGCCATAGTCCCTGGCGGCCTGCACGGGCTGTGCGGGCGCCCGCCGGTCCAGGGTTTCCACCGTGTGGCCCTGGTCCCTGAGGTGCTTCTGCAGGGCAAAGGCTTGCAGAAGCCCGCCGTAGTTGTGACCCAGTGGCTGTGTAAGGATGGCGACTCTCATGGTGTCACCCGGCATTTCGGGATACGCCGGCAGACCACAGCGTCGTAAGGGTGCTGGTTCGAAAGAACACGATCGGCGTTGGTAGACAATGGGAAGTCCGTTTTAATCGTCTCTGAAAATGAGTGCCGCTGGCCGATTCCGGGGCTGCGACCTTGTTGCCAGGACAGGTCGCCAATGCTTCGCAGCGATCAAGTGACTGACCAAGAGTATCGCCTGTACCGGTCGTTCGCCCACTTAACAGATCGCAATAAAACAGTGCCGGGACGCTCGGGCAAGGGTGACAACAGGCTCAGGCTATCTTTGAAGCTTTGACATGCAATAAAGGCGCCAATCCGGCGTCATGGCCAAATCGGGAAAACTGGCGGGAAACACAGCAATTCCTTGCCCATACTCCATTCCCTTGGCAGGCCTGCATGGTGCCGAAACGCCCAGGGGCGGTCAACCTGCCCGGTAAGGTGACAGTTTCTGCCCGGGGCTCCGGGGCGGGTCAGTGCCGGCGCAATCCCCACATGAAGTAGGCTCCCCCCAGTAGAGCGGAGACAAGCCCGGCGGGCACTTCCTGCGGAAACAGCATCTGCCGTCCCAGCCAGTCCGCTGAGACCATCAGGATGGCCCCGATCATGGCGGCGCCCAGCAGGTGGGGCAGCGCCCGGGACAGGCCCAGCATTCTGGCCATATGTGGCGCCAGCAGGCCGGCAAAGCTCAGGGGGCCGACAATCAGTGTGGCAAAGGCGGTCAGCACCGCCACCATGGCCAGCAGTGCCAGCCGCACGCGGTTGACCCTGACCCCCAGCCCCAGAGCCGTTGCCCGTCCCAATGGCAGCAGGTCCAGCCACCGTGCCACCAGTGGCGTCAATGCCATCATGATAACGGCGAAGACAATGGCTGACAGCCCCATGGTCATGTCGACGTAGTAGGTGGAGCCGGACATCCAGGCGATCATCTGCTGGATACGGGGGTCACCGTTGGCCAGGAAGATGCTTCGCAATGGGTCGAACAGGGCCGCGATGGCAATACCGGTCAGCAGCAGCCGGTCCGCCTGGAAACCGCTGCGCCGGTTCAGCAGGATCAGAATCGCCAGGGTCACGAACGCACTGACCGAGCCGGCCACAATCAGCAGTGGCAGGGAAACGCTGGCCACGAGATAGATGGTGACAATCAGTCCGATGGCGGTACCGGCGCTGATCCCCAGCACTTCCGGGCTCGCCATGGGATTGCCGGTGATGCGCTGGATGGTGGTGCCCGCCAGGGCCAGCAGGATACCGGCACCGGCCGCTGCCAGGATACGGGGCAACCGCCATTGGGCAATGGCCGACCAGTGGTCGATGCCATCCAGGGTCCAGCCCTGGGGTGACTGGCTGACAAACAGGGCAAGGGCAGCCGCGGCGGTCAACACTACCATAAGCTGCGGCAGCCGCCGGACTGCCCTGGTCCTGGCGGCCTGCAGCATGGTGGCCGATGCTCCCTCGGGGCTGCCCTCGAGGGCCAGCCGCGGAATCATCCACAGCAGCAACGGCGCGCCAAGCAGGCCAGTCATGGCGCCGGTGGGCACCAGTGAGGGCAGCCGGCCGGAATAGTTCAGCAACAGCAGGTCAGTGGTCAACAACAGCAGGCCGCCGAATACCGGCGCCCATATCAGGCGCTGACCCAGGGTTCTGGCCCCCATCAGGCGCACAATGGCCGGGGCCGCCAGGCCCACGAATCCCACAATGCCCACCAGGCTGACGGCAGACGCAGTGATGAACACCGACAGGCCCAGACCCGTCAGCCGAAGTTGCCGAACCGAGGCGCCCAGACTGCGGGCATTGCTCTCGTTCAGCTCCAGCAGCTTCAGGGGGCGGGCCAGCAGGGCAGCAAGTGCTATCGCCACCAGCAGGCGGGGCAGCAGGTGCAGGGTATCGTCCCAGCTGTTCTGGGCCATGGAGCCTGCAGCCCAGATCATCAGCCCCCGGAACTCCTCCTGGTTGAACAGGATCAGCACCGTACTCAGGGCCCCCAGATACAGGTTGACCACCAGCCCCGACAGTACCACCGCCACGGGAGCCAGGCGTTGCCGCCAGGACAGCGACAACACCAGCATCAGCGACAGCC
This sequence comes from Marinobacter zhanjiangensis, assembly GCF_014651935.1. Lineage (GTDB taxonomy): Bacteria > Pseudomonadota > Gammaproteobacteria > Pseudomonadales > Oleiphilaceae > Marinobacter > Marinobacter zhanjiangensis. The sequence goes on from NZ_BMXV01000003.1 coordinate 270,468, forward strand.
CGCCGCCGGCCAGGGCCACCCACTCACCTCCGAAAACCAGCAATCCCGGAGCGTACAGCGTTGCTACCAGCAGGCCCAGCTGGGCGCCGCTGGCGACCCCCAGGGTTGTGGGAGAGGCAATGGGGTTTCTCAGCACCTGTTGCATCAGCACACCAGCCAGTCCCAGGGCGGCGCCCACCAGAATACTCATGGTGATGCGGGGCAGCAGGCTGTATTGCACGACGGCCAGCGCCATCCGGTCCGTCTGTGACGTGGCAAAGGTCGGCAGCCAGTCGCCCATGGCAAGCGCAAGGCCGGGCAGGGCCTGATGCAGTATGGCGAAGCCAAGGGCGGTACATGCCAGGGCGAGGCACAGACAGAGAGGGGCCGGAGTCATACGCAGGCGTAGGGTGGTCATGAGTCCTTGAGGCTGGCGTGGGTGTCAGGGGTGGTTTGCAGGGCATGACCGAGGGATTCCGCAAAGCGGACGGCGGAGGGCAGGCCGCCAAAACTCCATACCGCCGGCAGTCGCAGAAGTCGTTGCTGCCGGACAGCAGGCAGCATCTGCCAGAGGCGGTTCTGGTCCAGTTCGTCCGACACACCGATGGGTATGGGGTCCACCAGCACCAGATATCCCGGCGCTGTCAGTTCCTCGATGCCAATGGTGGCGTATCCCCACAGGTTGGTGCTACCAGTCCAGGCATTGTCCATGCCCAGACGGTTCATCACCATCTCATACAGGCTACCCTTGCCATAGACTCGCACGTGGCGGCTATCGATGAACTGGATGACCAGCATGGGGGGCAGGTTATCCGGCAGCTGTTGCCGAACCTGGTCGATGCGCTCTCGGTGTTCATTAACCACTTTGCTGGCCCGGGTCTCACGGTGGGCAATCCTGGCGACTTCGTGGGTGGTGTCGATCAGGTTCTGCCAGAGATCCGCCTCCGGTCTGTAGGTGGTCAGGGTGGTGACCCGGGTCATCCTGGACAGGGTAGGCTCCAGGGTCTGGTATAACGGCGACAGTAAAAACTGGTCCAGTTCCAGCGAGGCAATCAGTTCACGGTTGGGCTGGGCCCGCAAGCCCAGGTCCACCACCTCGTCGGGCAGCGCCGGTTTGCCGACCCAGGCCTGGTAGTCCCTGGTCTGGGCCACACCCACGGGCACCACGCCCAGCGACAGCAGGGTTTCGGCGAGGGTCCAGTCCACCGTGCCGATCCGGGGCGCGAACGAGTCACTGCTTTCGGCAGCGCCAGCACAGGGCCAGAACAGAAGTGTCAGGATGGGCAGTGCCACCAGCAAGCGGGGCCATGATGCGGCAAACACGGTCTGCTGGCGGAGATAGGTCTGGGACATGGGGCGTCGACCAACTGTTGGGAACTGCGCCAGCACCTTCGCCGGGGTGCGGCTCCGTTTGCATGCACCGTGAAAGTGCGAGATCATAAACACGATCGATTCGCATTATATCGTTATTTCCCACCATCAGCCACCACCGCAGGAGCCCCGATGGAACTTCTGGCCATCGTCTATCGCCAATACCGACTCTCTTTCATGATCATCATGCTCCTGAGTCTGGCCAGCGCTGTGGTGGGTATCGGCGTCATTGCCTTCATCAACCAGCAATTGATCGAAGCGTCGGCGGCTCCGTGGCAGGTGCTGCCGACTTTCCTGGGGTTGGTGCTGCTCCTGCTGGTGGTGACACTGGGAGCGCAACTGGCGCTGACGACCCTCGGTCACCATTTTGTCTATGATCTCCGCGCGCGGCTGATCAAGCGGATCCTCGATACCGACACGGAAACCCTGGAGCGCATCGGCAGCGCCGGTGTGCTGGCCAGCCTGTCGGCTGATGTGCGCAATGTCACCATTGCCTTTGTGCGTCTGCCGGAACTGGTACAGGGCGTGGTAATAACCATTGGCGCGGTACTCTACCTGGCCTGGCTGTCGCCGGGCATGCTGGCGGTAACAGCCCTGTGGGTGGTGTTCACCATGGTGGTGGGCTGGTTCCTGGTGCAGAAGGTGTATCGCCATCTGGCAAGGGTGCGGGAGACCGAGGATGCCCTCTACCGGGACTATGAATCCTTTATCGACGGGCACAAGGAGCTGGCGTTGAACCGCAGTCGTGCCCGGGCGCTTTTCGAAGGTGACTATGACCGCCATTCCCGCACCTATCGCAGCCATATTATCCGTTCGGACACCTTCCACCTGTCGGCCGTGAACTGGTCCAATATCATGATGCTGGGTGCCATTGGCGTGGCCTTCTTCCTGGCCAATGGCCTGGGCTGGGCCAATACCAATGTGGCGGCCACCTATTCCCTGACGCTGCTGTTCCTGCGTACGCCGCTGATTCAGGCGGTGGGGGCCCTGCCAACATTGCTCAACGCCCAGGTGGCTTTCCGCAAGCTGGATTCCCTGAAGCTGGCGGAATACCGGGCCAGCTTTGGTGAAACCTCGCCGTCACCGGCGTGGGAGACCATTGAACTGCAGGGGGTCACCTATCAGTACCCGGACGCCGATGGCAACGGCTTTACCGTCGGCCCCATCGACCTGACCTTGCAGCGCGGCGAACTGGTTTTCCTGATTGGTGGTAACGGCAGTGGAAAATCCACCCTGGCACGATTGCTGACCGGGCTTTATCGTCCTCGTCAGGGTCGGGTTCTGGTGGACGGCAAACCGCTGACTACCGAGGATGACTGGCAGCAGTTCCGGCAACGGTTTTCCACCGTGTTCACGGATTTTCACCTGTTCGACCGGCTGATGGGGCCAGACGGCAACGAGCCCGAGCCGCAACTGGTAGATACCTGGCTGCAGCGCCTGCAGATGAAGGACAAGTTGCTGTTTGACGGAAACCGGGTCACCAACCCGAAACTGTCCCAGGGGCAGCGCAAGCGTCTGGCCATGCTATTGGCAGTGGTCGAGCAGAGGGGCTTTCTGCTGCTGGACGAGTGGGCGGCGGACCAGGACCCGCAATTCCGGCGTACCTTCTATCGGGAGCTGCTGACCAACCTTCACGACCTGGGTGTGACGGTGTTCGCCATCAGTCACGACGACCATTATTTCGAGAGGGCGGATCGGTTGCTGGAAATGAGCAATGGCCAGCTGAGGGAGCTGAAAGGTGAGCAGCGTGACCTGGCTTCCCGGGATGCTGTGGCGCGTCTGAATCAGGTCTGAGAGTAACGTGGTGGAAACTTGCCTGCCGCTTGGCAGCTGCGTAGGCTGAGTGAAACAGATCGGAACGGGTTACCCAATGACAACGCTGTTTATTATTCTGGTCGTACTGTTTGCGACCTTGTTCCTTATTGTTCCTTTCCTGGAGAAGCATGCCTCCAAGGGGGATGCGATCGACGATCGCAAGATTTCACGGTGGATCATTCCGTTGATGGCCCTGGTGCTGGTTCTGGCCATTGCCCGCCATTACCTCGGGTAAAGCCCCGGGCTATCTGACTGCCGAACATGGAAAAACACTCACGCAACAAAAAAGGCAGCCGAAGCTGCCTTTTTAGCGTGCTGTGAGTCTGTTAATTACAGACCAACAACGTTCTCTGCCTGCGGACCTTTCTGGCCCTGGGTAACAGCGAACTCAACCTGCTGGCCTTCAGCCAGGGTCTTGAAGCCGTCGCCCTGAATAGCGCTGAAGTGAACGAATACGTCGGGGCCGCCTTCACGAGTGATAAAGCCGAAGCCTTTGGATTCGTTGAAGAACTTAACGGTACCGGTAACTGTAGACATATCTATTAATTTCCTGAATTCAATCTTCTAATATGCGCCGCCAGGATCCCTGATGGGGCTGGTCAGCAGTGTTCGGAAACAAGAAACGCGCGGGATCAAAAACAGGACGTGCACTACAAACTTCGACAGGTCTTATTGATGAACTGCTTTGCTAACTCTTTCCTACGGTGACCACGGTACGGGTCTTGTCCGGCAATAGCCAGTGTTTTTTCGCGTCATGGGTGATTCTACTCATCCACCTCTCTCAGGATCAGGTCACGATCCAGCCGGTAGCGCTGGTAATCCCGCGCCAGATGCAGACCGCCGGAGTAGGCGTCACGGGCCTCGGCCGCAATGTCTTCAATGACCGGGCCACGGCTGCCACCGGACTGATAGCGGGAGCTGAAATGGGTCAGTATCAGGTAGGGCAGGTTCACCCTCATGGCAAAGGACGCGACCTGTTTTGCTGAGCTGTGCCGGGGCCAGGGCCCGACCCGGTCGGCGACCGCCTGGGTATAGGTGGCCTCATGAATCAGCAGGTGGGCATCCTGGCAGGCCCCGGTCAGCAGTTCCGGGGTGTCATTGTCGCCGGCCACCACGACTCTCCGCGGTGGGCGCGGAATAGTGGTGTAGTCTGCGGCCCGGACAAGCCTGCCGTTGGCAAGGCAGACGTCATGGCCCTTCTGCAGTTGCCCCCAGTGTGGTCCCGGCTCGATGCCGTCTGCCATCAACCGTTCGGTCAGCAACTTGCGTTCAAGGCGGATTTCCTCGAAGCGAAAGGCGTGGCAGGGCACCCGGTGAGACAGGGGGGCGCTGGTTACCCGCAGGCTGTCGTCCTGCCAGAGGAAGTCACCGGACTCCGAATTGATGTACTGAAGCTCGAAACCCAGATTGGAATCGGTATTGGCGAGGGTGGTTTCCAGAAACGGTCTGAGCTGCGGCGGGCCAATCAATGGAAGCGGAGCTGTCCGCCCGGACATGGAAGCACTGGCGAGCAGCCCCGGCAGCCCGAAGGTGTGATCACCGTGTACGTGGGTGATAAAAATGGCCTGCAGCTGGACCACCGACAGGCGGGTGCGTAACAGCTGGTGCTGGGTGCCCTCGCCACAGTCGATCAGGTACCAGTGCCGTGGACTACCGTGCCGCAGGGCCAGACCGGTTACGTTGCGGGCCCGGGTGGGTGTGCCGGCGGAGGTGCCAAGGAAGGTGAATTCCACCTGTGGGTCCTTCTTTCATCTACACTTGGGGATTGATTGACGAGCTTATCAGAATTCCCGACAGCGAGGTTTTATGAATAACCGGCCATCCTGGTCACGAGTCGTCCTGGCCTTTGCCACCGCGTTGGTGATTGGTGCCGTGCTGGGTTCCGTCGTGCAGACCCAGATCAATCTTCTGGCCCTGCGGGGGCTCGGCGTTGAAATAGGCGCTGGCGCCTGGCTGAGCACAACGCTGGAGGATCTGCTCAAGTTCGGACCGGTGTACCTGGTGATGTTCGGCTGCGGCTTCCTGGTGTCCCAGCTGGTGGCCATGGGGGTGACCCGGTACCTATTGCAGGCATGGCGCCAGCCGGTTTGTTCATTGGCAGCCGCCGTGGGGCTATGGGCGACCTTCAGGCTGGTGGATGCCCTGGCGCCGCCGCCCACGCTGATTGCCGCCACCCGGGACCCGGGCGGCATGCTGGCCATGCTGGTGACGGCCGCGGTGGCCGGCTGGTTTTTTGCCAGTCTGGCCGGTAACCGGTCGCCACAGTCGCGGTCCGTCGGCGGTAGCGCGGTTGCTGTCATGGCCCTGGCCGCACTGGCCACCTTCCCGGTCGGGGAGGTTCGCGCCCAGGATTCCGATGCCTATCAGTTCCAGACGGTCGTTGCCGGGCTGGAGCATCCCTGGTCGCTGGCTTTCCTGCCGGATAGGCGGATGCTTGTCACCGAACGCCCGGGCCGGTTACGGATCGTCTCGCAGAATGGCGACCTGGTGCCTGAGCCGGTTGCCGGTGTGCCCGAAGTGTTCAACCATGCCCAGGCAGGCCTGTTCGAGGTCCTGCCGGCGCCGGATTTTGTCGACAGCCAGCTGATCTATCTGAGCTATGCCTGTGGCACTCTGGAAGCCAACCATACCTGTCTGGCCCGAGGACGACTGGAAGGTGGTGCGCTGGCAGACGTGGAGGAGCTGTTCCGCGCCATGCCTGCCAAGGCCGGCGCGGCGCACTTTGGTGGTCGCATGGCCTGGCTGGCAGACGGCACCCTGCTGTTGACCCTGGGGGACGGTTTCGATTACCGGGAGGAAGCCCAGAGGCTTTCCAGCCATATTGGTACCATTGTGCGCCTGAACGGTGATGGCTCGGTGCCTGCTGACAACCCGTTCGTGAACGACCCGGACGCCCTTCCCGAAATCTACAGCTATGGCCACCGCAATGTGCAGGGCCTGATTCATGACCGCGAGAATGGGCGGGTGATCAGCCACGAGCACGGGCCCCGTGGCGGCGACGAAATCAACCTCATCGAAGCGGGTAATAACTACGGCTGGCCGGTGGCCACCTACGGTCTGGACTACACTTGGGCCAGGGTGACACCGTTTACCGGGTACCCCGGAACCGAGCAGCCGCTGTTGCACTGGACGCCCTCCATCGCGCCTTCCGGCATGACTCTGTACGACGGAGCGCTGTTCCCGCAATGGCAGGGCAGCCTGCTGGTGGGAGGCCTGGTCACCGGTGCTGTGCACCGGGTTGAACCGGGCGCCGATGGCGCCGTGGAAAAGGAAAGACTGTTCACCGAAGTGGAGGCGCGTATCCGGGATGTTCGTACCGGGCCCGATGGTGCAGTGTATTTGCTGACAGACAGCGCGGAAGGCCGCCTGTTGCGGGTAACGCCTCGCTAGAATGCATCATCGCGTCCGGAGGAATTCATGTCGTTATTTTACAGGTATCAGGCCAGCTTCTATTCTCAAGGGTGAACCCCTAGCCCATGAATGAGGAGAATGGTTATGAGCAAGGCCGTCAATGGCAAGTATCAAAGTATGGAGCAGGCCCGCAATGCCCGGGAGGATCTGATCGGTAGTGATATACCCCAGGACGTGATCTATATAGACGAGGAGGCAAAGGTCATTCGTGTGATGATGCCCCCGGAAGAAGCCCGGGAAATCCATGAGATATTTGACCGCCATGGTATTACTTATCCTGCCTGAGTCCGGGCGCTGCACCGGGCGGTGTCGTTGTGCGGCACTCGCCCGGATTTCCGACAGCAGGGTGGAGCGTTGAAACTGTCGTGCCTGTACTACCGCCCAGTCAGGAATCCGGAGGATGTGTGAAGTTTATTTTCGAAGTCCGTGTAAAGGAAGGTCACACCGCTGAAGAATATGCTGATGCCTGGGTGCGGGCCAGTGAGTTGATCCAGCAGGCGCCCGGCGCCCGTGGCACGGCGTTGCACCGCAAGATCGGCGACCCGAACACGCTGATTGCTATCGCAAGCTGGGAAAGCAAGGCCCAGCGGGATGCGATGGAGGGGCAGCATAACCCGGAGATCGCCGGGATCATCCGTAGTGCCGCGCCCTTCGTGGATATTACCCCCATTGGTGAATTTGAAGATCCGGAATGGGTGGTCATGCCACCTGACCGGAAGGAGGGCTGAGGCATGGCTGGTGGCTGGTCCAAAGACGGTGCAGTGCAGGAGCAGATCGACAGCACCGTGGGTGACGCCCTTGAACGGGCCCGCGCCAGTCTCCCGCAGGGTGAAAGTCTGAGCCATTGCGAGGAATGTGATGAACCCATCCCGGAAGCCCGCCGCAAGGCATTGCCGGGTGTTCGCCTGTGTGTACGATGCCAGAGCGAGCGAGATCGGGAGCAGGCTGATGTCAGCCTGTTCAATCGCCGGGGCAGCAAGGACTCCCAGTTGCGTTGATTTTGCCCGGTCGGGGCCCTGGGCCAGGTTACTGCCCCTTTGGCAGGCTATATCAGCACTTTTTGCTGGCGTTGCCCCAGGTGGTCTGTTTCGACATTTGCTGGCAGAGTTGCACGACTTTGCGGTCTAAACCACTTTGCCACGCAGGGCCTTGGTCTTGCCTTTCTGTGTTTTCTTGTCCACGCGCTTGCGCTGGGATGACCGGGTAGGTCGGGTGGGCCGTCGCCTTTTCTGTACTTTTACCGCATCCAGTATCAATGCCTGCAGCCGGTCCAGGGCATCCTGTCGGTTCAGTTCAAAGGTACGGTGGGACTGGGCCTTGATGATGACCACCCCGTCTTTGGTAATCCGATGGTCCGACAGGGCCAGCAGCCGTTCTTTGTAGAAAGGCGGCAGCGTGGAACGCTGGATATCAAAGCGCAGGTGCACGGCACTGGCCACCTTGTTCACGTTCTGGCCACCGGAACCCTGGGCCCGTATCTGGGTAAGCTCCACCTCCCAGTCGGCCAGTTCCACCGCGTTGGACAGGCGTATCAGTGTTGGCATAGGACGCTCTCAACAGAATGAACCGTACAGTGTACCAAATCCGGCCGGCCGACTCTGGCGGTCAGGTGTCACGGCTTCCATGCGGCCAGCAAGGCGTCAGTGAGTCGGTCCATCAGGCTGCCGCCGTGGCGCCAGAAGTGCCAGTACAGGGGAACATCCAACTGCCCGTCCGGGATAATGCGGGACAGCACTCCCGATTCCAGCTCACGGCGCGCCTGGATTTCCGGAATCATGCCATAGCCCATACCGCTGACTGCCAATCGTACGAAGCCTTCCGATGAGGGGCAGAGGTGATACGGAAAGCGACCGTGGTAGCCCCATTGAGCCAGAAACCGGTGCTGGAGCTGGTCGTTGGGGCCAAACACGATGACCGGGGCGTTGCGGAGCGCCTCAAGGGTGGGCCCCTCAGGAAAATACCGGACCTGGTAGTCGTCGGTGGCCAGGGGCAGATAGACCATGGTTCCCAGCGGCACACAGCGGGCGCCAGCGACCGGCTGAGGGCTGCTGCACAGGCAGGCAGCCACGTTACCTTCCCGCATCTTCTGCAGGCCAATATCCTGATCTTCGATCACCAGATCCAGTAGTAAGCCCTCCTGTTGGCAAAAGGTACTGATGGCGTCCGCCCACCAGGTGGCCAGGCTGTCGGCGTTCAGGGCAATGCGCAAGCGGCTGGCGGTTTCGACGAGGGTAGGCATGCTCTGGGCCAGGTCTCGCTCCAGCAGCCTGACCTGCTGCACATGGTTCAGAAGTCGCTGACCGGCCGGAGTCGCATGGGGAACCGGCGAGCGGATCAGCACCGGCTGTCCAATACGTACCTCCAGGGAGCGCAACCGTTGGGACACCGCGGATTGGCTGATCCCCAGAGCATCGCCGGCGCGCTCAAAGCCACCGTGTTCGATCACCGCCGACAAGGCTTCCAGGAGTTTGTAATCGATCATAAGTAAAATTGATGTTGCAGTAGCAGTATGAATTTCCAGTATAGCGGGAATTGGCTATGCTTGCGCCGTTCAAATGGAACCGATCGGATCGAGAGAAAGATGCTGGACAGTTACCTGACTGGATTACTGGTGTGTGGCGGGATTATCGTGGCGATTGGCGCCCAGAATGCTTACGTGCTGAGCCAGGCCATTCGACAGGAGCACCATTGGTGGGCCGCCGGCCTTTGCATGCTGTCGGATGTGGTGCTGTTCAGTGCCGGTATGCTGGGCGTGAGTGCTGCCCTGATGGCGGTGCCGGAAGCGCTGGAGGTTTTACGCTGGCTCGGGGTGGTTTTTCTCGGCTGGCTGGCGGTGCAGGCCCTGGTGCGGGCGAGCCGTGGGCGTAACCGGTTGCAGGCCGGGGAAGTAAAAGCCCGTAGCCTGAAGGGAGTCTTGTTTACCACCCTGGCGGTAACCCTGCTCAACCCCCAGGTGTACCTGGACACCCTTTTACTGATACCGGCAATCGGCGCCCAGCAGGAGAGCACAGCGACCTTCGTGGCAGGTGCCAGCAGCGCTTCGATCCTGTGGTTCGGGGGACTGGCCTGGGGTGGCGCAGCCCTGGCGCCGATATTGTCCCGCCCGCTGGCCTGGCGGATTATCGATGGCCTGATCGGGCTGATGATGGCGGGCATTGCCCTGCACCTGGCCATCAGCGGCCTGGGCTGAACGGAACGTCAGTGGGTGGCGTTGCCACCGCCGGCGTTCGCCATGGGCTGCCTGGGCTCCTGCTCCAGAATTTTCTCCGTATCCAGCGACGCGATGGGTACCCGGTTGTCCCGGGGCACATCACCGCTGAGTTGCAGGGCAAGGTAGCGCATGGCACAGACCCGCAGAAACGAGGTGAAGTTGCCCAGATCGTGGCCGGCATCGATGGATTCGTGATACAGGCGGGTCACCAGTTGGGGCACGTTCATACCGTCCCGCTCCGCCAGTTCCGCCAGCACGGTCCAGAAAGTATTCTCCATCCGGATGCTGGTCACCATGCCATCGATACGCAGCGAGTGGGTCTTGCTGTCCCACAGCTCCGGGTCGGCATTGATGAAGAGTTTGCACATGCGTTGGTCTCCTCTGATGTGCCCGGGCCGGGTAGCTGCCGGCCCGGGTCACTTGTCACCGATCCAGCAGTTTGAAGAACTGGGCCAGCCAGGCCGGATGGGCCGGCCATGCCGGTGCTGTTACCAGATTAGCATCGGTAACCGCCTGGTCCACTTCAATCGTGGCGAAGGAACCTCCCGCCAGCTCCACTTCCGGCTGACACGCCGGGTAGGCGGAGCACTTCCGGCCTTTGAGCACGCCGGCCGCCGCCAGTATCTGGGCGCCGTGGCAGATGGCGGCTACCGGCTTTTCGGTGTCAAAGAAGTGCTTCACCATTTTCAGGACCTGGTCATTGAGCCGCAGGTATTCCGGCGCGCGGCCTCCGGGGACCACCAGGGCGTCGTAGCTGGCCGGGTCCACCGAATCGAAGTCCGCCGTCAGCGCAAAGCGGTGCCCGGGTTTCTCGGTGTAGGTCTGGTCCCCCTCGAAGTCATGAATGGCGGTGGCGACGGTATCGCCGGCCTTCTTGTCCGGGCACACAGCATCCACGGTATGGCCGACCGCCATCAGCGCCTGGAAGGGCACCATGGTTTCGTAGTCTTCGGTGAAATCACCGGTAATCATCAGGATTTTTTTACCGCTCATGGCCTTCTCCTTGTCGTTGTCAGGGCACATTTGCCATCTATAACGCTAGCAGGCCTTGATACGCAGCGGGTATTAGCCGGTTACTACAGTGGTAGCTTCTTGCCTTTATCCTGCGTCCACGTAGAGTGAGCGCGGTGTGACTCAGTGACGAACGGAACAGGTGCGATGGCAACACGTCGAAGAAGAGGGTTTTCCCCACTGGCTGGTCTGCTGTTTCAGGCGGGCATTGTGCTGCTGGGACTGTTGCCGCTGTTGGTATTCAATATTCCGGTGGCGACCCATGGCCTGACGGCCGGTGATTATCTGTTCTGGGGCACGCTGGCCGGCCTGCTGACCTATGGGGTGCTACTGATTTTGTCGCTGGTGGATGCGTTATCCTCGGACAGTCTGATGAAGCATATCCGGGAGCTGCACCGGTTTGTCTGTTCCCAGCGCTGGTCGGTGCTGGTCGGCCTTGCCGTGCTGGCGGGTATCGGAGAAGAGTTACTGTTCCGGGGTGTCATTCAGGGCTGGGTCAGTCAGCATCTGGGCGTGGTGGCGGGCATCCTCGCCGGAGCCTTGGTGTTCGGTCTGGCCCATGCCATGTCGCTGGCCTATTTTCTGGTGGCAAGCGCCCTGGGAGTCGTGTTCGGGGTGGCCTATGCCGTCACTGACAGCCTGCAGCTGGTGATGGTGTGGCACGCCGTATACGACCTGGTTGTGATTGCCGTGCTGCGCTGGTATCCCCAACTGTTCGGGCTCAGGACGTCCTGACGCCCGCCTCAGTCAAAGCGTCGGACCTGGGTGAGGCGCCCCTGCCAGTAATAGCCATTGAGAGAAGACTGGGTGACGCCCACGGATGACGAGGCATGGATGAAATCATCGCCGCCCATGAAGATTCCGGCATGACTCTCCTTGCCGCGGATATTGAAGAATACCACGTCACCAGGCTGTAACTGCTCCGGTGGCACGCGGTTCCCCTGGGCCAACATCTGTGAGGTGGTGCGGGGCAGTTCCATGCCAAAGGCTTCCTGGTAGGCCTTGTTAATAAAACCCGAACAGTCGAAACCCCGGGCGGTGGTACCGCCGTACCGGTAGGGGGTGCCCTCGTAACGGGCGTACACATCCTGCAGTCGGGTGACGCGGTCACTGTCGGCATCGGTGACGGGCTGGTACACCGGCGTGTATTCCTGACCACTCCTGTGGCCGACGTCCGGTCCGGATGCACAGCCCGTCAAAAACAGGGCAAGCATCAGCAGAAGGCCTGTGGGCTGGTGGAACAAACGCATCGGTCGAATCCTCGAAACTGCTTCAGTAAAAACTGTACAACCTGCCGGCTGGCCTGTCAGGCGCCGGATGCCAGATTTGCGCCGTATTTACAGTTCCGGCGCCAAATACCGCTAAAACCGCAAAGCCAGCCCCGCGCTGGCCTCAACCTGGCCGTAGCCGCTGCTGTCGAAGCGCACGGCGCAGCCGCCATCGCAGAACACCGCGCCGCCGCTGTCGAGCACAGTATAGAGTCCACGCAGGTCGAACCGGGCCAGCAGGTTGTCCGTCAGTGCCAGCTTGTAACCACCGCCGATGGCAATGGCGGCACGATGGTGGTCATCCAGCCCGGAGGGCTTTGGCTCCAGACGCGTCACACCCAGTACGCCCGACACGAAACCACCGGTATTTCTGCCACCCGGAAAATAAAGGCCTCCGAACTGTAGCTGGTAGATGGTGACATCCACGGAATAGCTGTTTTCCGTCAGCAGACGGTCCGAAGTAGAGGCTGTGGTTTCCTGGCGGCCAAAGTACAGTTCCGCCTGTTTGCCCGCTTCTTCCAGGTCAAAGTTCATGACCACGCCAAAGGCTTCCGAGTCCTTGAACTTCAGCGTATCCGACTCATCGGTGTCCCGGTCGTTCACACTGAACTCACCGCCCATCCGGAAACCGGCGAAGGGAGCAATTTCCACCTCGGCACGGGCCTGGGTGGCGGTCGCCACGAATACAAGGATAAGCAGGCAACGGACAATCGCTGACATGGTTCAGGTTCCTGTTCAGGCGCTGATGAGACCGGACAGAGTATAGCGGACCGGGCATTGCCGGTCCGGTCCGCACTTGCTGACAGATCAGCCCCGCAGCGCACCCATCAGCTTGTCGACGGATTCCTTGGCGTCGCCAAACAGCATCAGGCTGTTGTCCTTGAAGAACAGGGGGTTTTCCACACCGGAATACCCCGTGGCCATGCCCCGTTTGAGGATCACCACCTGACGCGCTTTCCACACCTCCAGTACCGGCATGCCGGCAATGGGGCTGGTCGGGTCCTCTGCCGCGGCCGGGTTGACGGTGTCGTTGGCGCCGATCACCAGTACCACATCGGTTTCCGGGAAGTCGTCATTGATCTCATCCATTTCCAGCACGATGTCGTAGGGCACATGGGCCTCGGCCAGCAATACGTTCATATGCCCGGGCAGCCGACCAGCCACCGGGTGTATGCCGAAGCGGACCTTTACGCCCCTGTCCCGCAGCGATTTGGTGATTTCGCTGACACCATTCTGGGCCTGGGCCACGGCCATGCCATACCCGGGCACAATGATGACCGAGTCGGCGTTGCGAAGCTCTTCCGCCAATTCATCAACGCTGGTCTCGTGCACGGTCTGGTCGCCGTCGCTGGCGGTGGAGCTGGACGAGGTCTGGCCAAAACCGCCCAGGATTACACTGATGAAGGAGCGATTCATGGCCTTGCACATGATGTAGCTGAGAATGGCACCACTGCTGCCCACCAGGGCGCCAGTGACAATCAGCAGATCATTGCCCAGCATGAAGCCGATGGCGGCGGCGGCCCAGCCGGAGTAACTGTTGAGCATGGATACCACCACCGGCATGTCGGCGCCACCGATGGCCATGATCAGGTGAACACCAAGCGCGGCGGCGATCAGCGTCATCACCACCAGCAGGATGATGCCAACGACCATGCTGTCAGTGCCCAGGAACCAGCCACCGAGAATGACAGCAACCACCACGGCAGCCAGATTCATCCAGTGGCGTCCCGGCAGGGTCAGCGCCTTGCTGTCGATGCGACCATCCAGCTTGCCGCAGGCTACCAGCGAACCGGTGAAGGTCACGGCGCCGATAAAGATGCCGAGATAGACTTCCACCAGTTTGATAACGTGCTCGGCACCCACCATGATGACCAGTGGTTCAATGTAACTGGAGAAGCCTACCAGTACAGCGGCCAGCCCCACAAAGCTGTGCAGCAGCGCCACCAGCTGGGGCATCTGGGTCATTTCCACCTTGTTGGCCATGGGCAGCCCGATGGCAATGCCCAGCACCATGGCCACGATGACTGCGGTCAGATCCCCCAGGCCAAAACCGGCGATGGTGGCGCCAATGGCAATAATGATGCCGGCCACTCCGTACCAGTTGCCCCGGCGAGCGGATTCCTGGTGGCTGAGGCCACCCAGGCTGAGAATAAACAATATGCTGGCCGCCACATAGGCGACACTGATCAATCCTGGACTCATGTTGGTCGCCTCCTTACCTGTGGAACATCTTGAGCATGCGATGGGTGACCCGGAAGCCCCCGGACACGTTGATCATGGCAATCAGTACCGCGATAAACGACAGTACACTGACCGCTGCGTTTTCCGCCTGTGCCAGATGAAGCAGGGCGCCGATTACGATGATGCCACTGATTGCGTTGGTCACACTCATCAGCGGTGTGTGCAGTGAGGCGGTCACGTTCCAGATCACCTGCCAACCGATAAAACAGGCCAGTACAAAGACCGTGAAGTGGCTGAGAAAGCTTTCAGGCGCATAGGCGCCGACACCGTATAGCGCCAGTACCGTTACCGCCAGAAGGGTCAGTTTGCCCGCAAGCTTGCGACCAGGGGAGGGCGCCGGCTTGGCTTGCGCTTTCGGTGACGGTTCCTCGGTACCTGGTGCTGGCTTGTTGGCTGGCTCCTCCGGCTGGGGTGGTGGCCAGGTGACGTCTCCCTGATGGCTTACGGTCAGCCCCCGTATGACCGCATCGTCCATATTGACCGACGGCTGGCCATCTTTCTCGGGGGTCAGTTCCGTCATCAGATGGACAAGGTTGGTGGCGTACAGGTCACTGGCTACCTTGGCCATGCGGCTGGGCAGGTCGGTGTAGCCGATCAGTTTGACGCCGTGGTGTTCTGATACTTTGCCCGGCTCTGTCAGTTCGCAGTTGCCCCCGCGTTCCGAGGCCAGGTCCACGATCACGCTGCCGGGCTTCATGGATTTCACCATATCGGCGGTGATCAGCTTGGGGGCCGGCTTGCCGGGGATCAGCGCCGTGGTGATGATGATGTCCACCTCTTTCGCCTGCTCGGCGAACAGGGCCATCTCGGCCTTGATGAACTCGTCGCTCATCTGCTTGGCGTAACCGCCGCCACCGCTGCCTTCCTCGTCGCCGAAGTCCAGTTCCAGGAATTCGGCGCCCATGCTTTCCACCTGTTCCTTTACCTCCAGCCGCGTATCAAAGGCACGCACCACCGCACCCATGCTGTTAGCGGTGCCGATGGCTGCCAGGCCGGCCACCCCGGCGCCAATCACCAGTACCTTGGCTGGCGGTACCTTGCCCGCAGCGGTCACCTGGCCGGTGAAGAAACGGCCAAACTGGTTGGCGGCCTCGATCACAGCTCGGTAACCGGCAATGTTGGCCATGGCGCTGAGAGCGTCCATCTTCTGGGCCCGGCTGATGCGGGGCAGGGCGTCGATGGCGAAGCTGGTCACCTTCCGGTCTGCCAGCCTCTGTAGTAGCTCGGGGTTCTGGGCTGGCCATATATAACCTGCCAGATGGGCACCCTCAGGGATCATGTCCAACTCGTGCTTATGGGTGCCCGGGTGGTCCATGGGGGCACGTACTTTCAGCACGATGTCGGACTCCTTCCAGAGCGCCGTGGTATCCAGCGCAATGGCCGCGCCTGCCTCCCGGTAGGCGTCGTCGCTATAGTCGGCCGCCTCGCCGGCACCGGTTTCAACGGCCACTTCATAGCCCAGCCTGATCAGTTTCTCGACGGCGGCTGGCGTGGTTGCCACCCGCCGTTCGTCCGGGAAGACTTCTTTGGGCACACCGATTTTCATGGTTATGACTCCTGTCGAGCGCTATTGGGATTACTTCGCTTGTAATGTCAGTATCAGGAACGCTGTATCAGCCAGTCTGTCAGGTGATTACATGGGCACCGGAGGTACACCGATCAGCCACTGGTGAATCCACAGGACAAACAGCACATAGATCACCAGCCCGCCGATCACGGCAATGGCATCATTGGCGGGGCTGGCAGGAAGCGTGGGAACCGGGTGGCCTGTCCGGCGCTTGAGGGAGATGCGGTCAACCACGGCCCAGGCGAGGAAGGCACCGAACAGCACTACGTCGTGGAGCATACCGTTGGCCAACAGGTGAGCGACGGCCCAGAGTTTTACCGCCACCAGCATGGGGTGCTTCAGCGTACGGCTGATCCGGCCGGGAAAATAGGCGGCTACCAACAACGGGAACACCGGCACCAGTAACAGCATGGCCACATGCCGCAGCCAGGTGGGTGGCATGTAGAGTACAGTGGGGTCTGTACGGGCCATGCCGTAACCCACAACAATCAGTACGAGACCAATGGCGGAGACCAGCGAGAAGACGCCCTTGAAGGCCCCTTCGCCCATGGAACCCAACAGGCGGTTACGAAACGGTTCGTTGACGATGGAGAGCGAGTGAACGCCCAGGAAAATGACCAGTCCAAGGATCATTATCAGCATAGATTCCGTTCTCCCTGAATTATTTACAGCGAGTATAGTGCCCCGTTCGGGGAATATGCCAATCTGGCGAGTCATTATTGAACGTATCAAACGTTTTGAACGCATCGAAGTGGGACGGTTCAGGTTAGCGAGTTGCCTGGACAGCACACCAGTCCACAGCCATGGCATCTGCGTAACCAGCCGCGCCACTTCGGCCCGGATTGACTACACTGACAGTGTCTCTGTCGTTGTCTGACAGAACGGCAGGGTCCTCCGTCGCCTTATCGGGAGCCATACCATGCAGATTGCCTACCATGCCCGGGACCTTCCCGAGGCCCACATCATCGCCGGATTGCTGCGTGCCAACGGCATCGACAGTCATGTTGGCGGTCATTATCTTCAGGGAGCCCTGGGGGAAATCGGCGCCGCCGGCTTCACCAACGTGCATGTGGATGACGACGACTATCTGGAAGCCCGGCGCCTGATTGCCGAATACGAGGGCGCTGCCACCAATAATGGGGACCGCATACCATCGGGCAATGACTCCGGCGAGTTCTACGCTCGCTGGTTCCTGCTGCTTGTGCTGGCGGTGGCACTGGGGTTTGCCCTGGCATTCTGACAATGGCGTTGCTCGTCACATCCCTGTCCATCGTCCTGCTGGTAACCGCTTGTGGTACCGTAGATGGTCGTTATCCCGGTGATGCCAGTGAGTGTGATAGCCTGCCTCTGTATGAACGGATGGAGTGCCGCGAACGGCACCCCCCACTCCATGACCCCATCGATCCGGGAAGGTAAGCCGTGCGCATCAGGGTTACCCACCAGAGAATCACCTTTTTCCTGCAGTTTGTGCTTTTCCTTGAGGTGATGGCTGCGATGTGGACCGGACGCTGGTTCACCGGTTTTTTCACCGCGCTGATCATCGTTGTCACCTTTCTCCCGGTGCTGTTGGAGCGGCGCTTCCGGATACATATACCACCGGAGCTCCAGCTGATGGCCATCGGTTTTGTGTTCGCGTCGCTGTTCCTTGGGGAAGTGCGCGACTACTACACCCGTTTCTGGTGGTGGGATATTGCCCTGCATATTTCCTCCGGTGTTCTGCTGGGGATCCTGGGTTTCCTGCTGGTGCACATCATGAACGAAGTCGAGCGTATCGAGGTCCACATGAAGCCTGGCTTCGTGGCGTTCTTTGCGTTCCTGTTCGCTCTGGGCGTGGGCGCCCTGTGGGAGATCTTCGAGTTCACAATGGACTCACTGTTCGGTATGAACATGCAGAAGGCCATGCTGGAGGACCCGTCGGGGCTGACCGACACCATGTGGGACCTGATTGTCGACGCCCTCGGCGCCCTGGTGATTTCTCTGCTTGGCTGGCGTTACCTGAGGAATCCACAACAAGCCTCTTATCTGGAACGATGGATTGGTGGGTTTGTCGAACGTAACCCGAGGTTTTTCAGTCGATAGGACAAGGAGGGACACAGGGTGCAATCATCACTGCCGGATCAGTCCGTCATTCGCCGGGCTGATGACCGAATAGGGGACAAGATCGTCCGGACCCCGCTCTGGCAGTCGGTGGATCTGGATCAGGCCACCGGCCATTCCCTGTTACTGAAATGTGAGAACCTGCAACGCACTGGCAGCTTCAAACTCCGGGGCGCACTCAACTGGGTAATGACAGCATCGGAGGAGGAGCTGGCGGGTGGCCTGGTAACGGTGTCCGCCGGCAACCATGCCATTGCACTGGCCCGGGCCGCTGCCAGCACCGATACACCACTGACGGTGGTGATGCCGGAGGGCTCCAGTGAAATGAAAATCCAGCGCACCAGAGCGCTCGGAGCCGAGGTGAAGGTTCACGGTCACATTCAGGATGCCGTCGCCCTCTGTCACCAACTGGTGGAAGAGCGGGGTCTGACTCTGGTGCATCCCTACAATGATCTGCGCGTCATGACCGGACAGGGCACCGTGGGGCTGGAGTTGCTCGGGCAGTGCCCGGATATGCGCCGCATACTGTGCCCGGTGGGTGGTGGTGGCCTGATATCCGGGCTGGGCCTTGCGATCAAGGCCAGCCGGCCGGACGTGGAGGTCATTGGTATCGAACCGGAAGGTGCGGCCGCCATGGGCAATGCCTGGCAGCGGAATGACCCCGCTGCAAGCCTTGCCACCGTGGATACCTGGGCGGCCAGTCTGGCCCCGGCGATTGTGGGTGAGCATACCTTTGCTGCGACCCGCCAGGTGGTGGACCGGATGGTGACCGTGTCGGAACCGGCAATCCGGGAGGCCACCCGGTTGTTGCTGACGGAGGCCCGGCTCTACGTGGAACCCGGTGCTGCCGTTGGCCTGGCAGCCCTCTTGGACGGGGTGGTGGAACCATCACCGGCAAGCGCGGACCTGCTGGTGATCACCGGCGGTAACCTGGATCCGGACCAGGTTCATCACTGCGAGTCGTCGGCATGATCTGGCAGTGGCTGGCGGATGGGGTGCTGGCCCTGCATATGGCCGTGGTCGTGTTTGTGGTGCTTGGGCTTGTGCTGGTGCTGGCGGGCAACGGGTTAGGCTGGCACTGGGTGAACCACCTATGGTTTCGGCTGGCCCACCTGGCGGCGATTTTCGTCGTTGTGGCCCAGGCCTGGCTGGGCGTGATCTGCCCGCTCACCACCCTGGAGATGTGGTTGCGGCGCCGGGCCGGACAATCCGGCTACGAGGGCAGCTTTATTGAACACTGGCTGCAGCAGGTGCTTTACTACGACGCCCCGGCCTGGGTCTTCATTGCCCTGTATACCGGCTTCGGACTGCTGGTACTGGCCAGCTGGTGGTGGTTCCCGCCACGTCGACATCCGTCCTGAGGAGATTGCCTTGCCACGAGTGTTTCTGGGGCTGGCCCTGCCCGAACCGGTGAAAGACTGCCTGCTGACCTGGAATGCCGACATTGTCGGCGCCCGCTGGCAACGGCGGGACCAGCTACACCTGACATTGTGCTTCCTGGGTGAGGTGGCGCCAGAACGAATGCCGGTGGTGTTCCGGGCACTGGAGGATCTGGATGCCCCGGCGTTCGTCCTGGAGCCGGCAGGTGTGGATTGCTTCGGGGATCCGGGCAAACCCCGTAACCTGTGGGCGGGGGTAAGGCCCGAAGAGCCGGTGCGGGCCTTGTATGAGGCGCTTTGCCAGCGTCTCGGCCGGTCCGGCTTCCCGATGGACACTCGCCGCTTCCACCCGCACATTACCCTGGCCAGGTTTGGTCGACGTCAGGCCGGTCCCGCCAATGCTTTTCTGGACCAGTATCGTGATCACGTGGCACCGGGTTTCACGGTTGACGGGGTAAGTCTGTTCCTCAGTCAACCGGGGCCGGATGGGTCCCGGTATCAGCGGCTGGCACTGTTCCAGTTGAAAGACACCAGAACGTGACCCATCAATAGAAGTAAGAGGGTAAGCCACGGCTACCAGAGGAGGCACCATGGTGGATTCCAGCGACAGACTTCGCGTCTACTACGACGGCTCTTGCCCGAGTTGCATCCGTGATCGTCAGCAATATGAAAAGCTGGCCGGCAAGGCCGCCGACAACGTGGAGTGGGTGGACATCACCGGCCGGGACGAAGAGCTCAAGGCCGTTGGCATTGATCCCGACGCCGCCCTGCAGGAGTTGCACGTGCAGGACGGCGACGGGCGCGTACACCGGGAGCTGGACGCCTATATCCTGCTGATGTCCCGGGTGCCCGTGCTCAAGCCCCTGGCATGGCTGATTGGCCTGCCGGTGATCCGGCCCCTGCTGGCCAAAGCCTACCACCGGATGGTGACCCGCCGCCTGGAACGTACCGGGCGTATGCCGGGGAAGTAGGCGTCTGCACGGCAGAAAGACCCGGATTCCCGGGCCTCAGCCATCAGTCGGTCCGATGGCTGCCAGCGCCTGACGCAGATTGTCCACGGTGCGGTCGATATTGTTGAGCTTCTCCAGCCCGAACAGGCCGACACGGAAGCTGCGGAAATTCTCCGGCTCGTCGCACATCATGGGCACGCCGGCGGCGGTCTGGATACCCTGTTCCCTAAACAGGCGGGTGTTGTGGATATCGATATTGTCGGTATGCAGCACGACCACCCCGGGTGCTTTGAACCCTTCGGCGGCAACGCTGCGAAACCCGGCTTCATTGAAGAGTGCCCGCACCTGATTGCCAAGGTCCCACTGTCTGGCCTTGAGGGTGCCGAGCCCTGTTCTCTCGGTCTCCTTCATGGCATCGCGCAGAACCGCCAGGGTGTCCGTGGGCATGGTGGCGTGGTACGCGTGGCCGCCGTCCTCGTATGCCCGCATGATGTTGAGCCATTTCCTGAGGTCGGCGGCAAAGCTGCTGCTTGTGGTCTGCTCGATACGCTCCAGGGCACGGCTGCCCAGGCCAATCAGCGCAGCACAGGGGGAAGCGCTCCAGCCCTTTTGCGGGGCACTGATCAGCACGTCCACGCCGCAGGCTTTCATGTCCACCCAGAGCGCACCGGAGGCCACGCAGTCCAGCACGAAGAGCCCGCCGATCTGACTGACCGCATCACCGATTGCCTTCAGGTAGTTATCCGGCAGAACCATACCCGAGGCGGTTTCCACATGGGGAGCAAAGACCACCTCCGGCTTTTCCGAAAGGATGGTGGCCACGACCTCATCGACAGAGGCCGGGGCATAGGCAGCCTGATGACCGTCGCTGACGGGTGCGGCTTTCATGACCGTTGCCCGTGCGGGAATGCGCCCCATGTCGAAGATCTGGCTCCACCGGTAGCTGAACCAGCCGTTGCGGATGACCAGGCAGTGGCGGTCATGGGCAAACTGACGTGCCACCGCTTCCATGCCAAAGCTGCCACCGCCGGGCACAACCACGGCACCATCGGCCTGGTAGGTGCGTTTGAGAGTGGCCGAGATGTCGCGCATGACCTGCTGGAACACGGTTGACATATGATTCAGGGAGCGGTCATTGAAGACCACCGAATATTCGAGCAACCCTTCCGGGTCAACCTGCGGGACCTGTCTGGACATGGAGGATCCTGTGTTTGGCGTGTCCCCGGGCTCAGGCACACGGGACAACAGCTTGTTGTTTATCAGCTAACAATAACAATATTTTCATTTCTTCTGCCCATGACGCAATCCGCATTTCCACGGGCCTGACAGATTCTTCATGAGCAGTCCTGTCGGTGCTGGGGACGGAGGCTGTAAAGTCAGTCAGAAATGTGTTGTGAATGCAGGGGGCAGGCTTGCGCGTATACCCCTGTCTCAATCAATCGATTTTCGGTGCAGGTGACATGAAGCGTCTGGTCATTCTGATTTTCATTCTGAACGCGCTTCTGCTGGCCCTGGTGGTGCCGGGTGGTGCCAGTGTGCCGTGGATTGCCATCGAGGGGCTGGTGCTGGCGGGGCTGTTCCTGTGGTTACCAGCTCCCTGGCTGAGGCGCGGGCTGGCGTGGGGGGCTGGGCTGCTATACGGCCTTTCGGCCATGTTTGTCATGCTCGACACCTTGGTCCGGGCGAGCCTGGGCCGCCCACTGAACCTGTACCTGGATACGTCGATCATGGGTGCCAGTGTTGACCTTCTGGAAGCCAACCTGGGTTGGATGACCACGCTGCTTGTCTTCATTCTGGCCCTTGCCCTGTGCTTGGTGCTGGCGTCGCTGGTGGCGGGCCTGTTAGTGCGAATTGGTGATCTGGGCCATCATGTGGCCGGTCGTCATCTGGCGGCCGGGCTGGCCGGTATGGCCGTTATTGGTCTGATACTGCCGGTACAGCTGGTGGGGGCAACCGCAGTAAGGATCGGAGCCGTGCATGCCGGCGAGGCACTGGATGCCCGTCAGGCCAGCCAGCGTTTCCGGGAGCGGATAACCACAGGAACCGGGGGGCAGGCTGGCGATGCCATGGCGCTTGCCGGCCTTGCCGAGACAACGGTTGTGCTGGCTTTCGTGGAGTCCTATGGCGTATCGGCGTTGTTTGACGAGCGTTATCGCCCGATGGTGCAGGAATCCCTGACCGGCCTGGAAGCTGCCGTGGAAGAACGCGGGTTTCATGCTGTCTCCGGTCGTCTGCGCTCACCGGTTCAGGGCGGTCAGTCCTGGCTCGCCCATGGCACTTTGCTGAGCGGACTCTGGATTGACAGTCAGCAGGACTATGATGCGCTGCTGTCCAGCCAGAGCCCGACCCTGATCAATGACTTCCAGGCGACCGGACACCAGTCCGTTGCGGTAATGCCAGCGATCACCATGGCCTGGCCGGAAGGACGGGCACTGGGCTATGACCGGATCCTGGACGCCGATGCCATGGGCTACCTGGGGCCGGCCCTTAACTGGGTGACAATGCCCGACCAGTACACCTGGTCACGGCTGCACGACACCATCCTGGGGCCGTCGCGGGAGCCCGTCTTTGCGGAGCTGTCGCTGATCAGCAGCCACGCTCCATGGGTGCCGGTACTGCCAGTGCTGGAAGACTGGCAGTCCATCGGCCGGGGCGAAGTGTTCGAGCCCTGGCGGGGTGCCGGTGAAACGCCGTCGTCATTGTGGCAGGACCCGGAGCGGGTGAGGGCGCAGTATGCACGGTCGGTCGCCTACAGTATCGACGTAGTGGCCAGTTACCTCGAGAACCGCATGGATCAGCGAACACTGCTGGTTGTGCTCGGGGATCACCAGCCAGCACCTCTGGTGACCGGAGAGGGCGCGAGCCGGGACGTCCCGGTGCACCTGATCAGTGCGAATCCTGCGCTGATCGAGCCATTTGTGGGCACTGAAGACGAGCCGGGAAACGGCCTGGAGGGGTTCCGCAGGGGCATCTGGCCCGGTGATCAGCCGGGCCCCGCCATGGATGTCTTGCGGCCGTTCCTGCATCGGTATTTTGGGGTGCGTGGCAATATATCGCACCCGTGAGGCTTGCCCGCGGTAACCGTTCAGGGAACACTGGCGCCTGACTTCAGACAGACCAGGAGAGTATTCATGTCGCCCAAAGCCTGTATTCTGGCCCTCGGATTTCTTGCCCTGTCAGCACCCGCTCTGGCCCAGGATTATCAGCATGGCAGTCTGACCATCAGTCAGCCGTGGTCCCGGCCCACACCGCCGGGTACTCCGGTTGGCGTGGGCTATATGGCCATCAGCAACCAGGGACAGGTGCCCGTCACCCTGGTAGCGGGCCAGACGCCGGCGGCGGCGCGGGTTTCCATTCATGAAACCACCATGCAGGATGGCGTGATGAAGATGCGGCCGCTCAAGGAAGGCCTGACCGTGCCCGCCGGCGAAACCGTGACCCTGAAGCCGCACAGCTACCACCTGATGCTGGAGCAGCTGGAACAGCGCCTGAAGGAAGGCGACGAAGTCCCGTTGTCACTGACCTTTGACGGCATGGATCCGATTGAAGTCAAGCTTCAGGTACAGCAGCGCTAGTGTGCGGTGCGGTCGTTGATGGTTGCGATGCCCCGGCGCCGACCGGGGCTGGCTCCCCCCTGACAGAAGCCCGCTCCGGGTTCCCCCTCTGCTGATGCGTCACCAGTGAATGTGATGAATATCTCATAACCTCGCAGTCATGTTCTGTTGGTAGCATTAAAAGTGCTATTAAAACATGTGTTTATGCCTTCCGGTGGGCTATCTATACATTGCTGCGACACGTTGATGATGCCGCAGATAGGTGCGCATAATAGTTGCTCTTCCGGTCGCCGCAAGGCCTTGGAAATCAAGGCCGGCAGCGTGTCTGCGAGTGTGTGATCAGATCGAGTTCTTACCCGGGTCCGGTCTCCACGGGCCCAGCAATTGCATGGAACAGCTCAGGCTTGGCCGCCCGGCGCGCCTGACGTGCTGACGCTCCAACAAGGGATGGATTGGGATGATGAAGAGCATGACTTTCCGGAGACTGATTCCGGTCGTGGCCCTGATGCTGCTGACGGCCATGATGGCTCAGGCGCAGGACGCCTACGAACTGGGGATCGGTGACCGGGTGGATATTTCCGTTTATGGCCAGGATGACATGAGCACCACCACGGAAGTGGCAGCGGATGGCACCATCACCATGGCATTGATCGGGCGTGTGAACGTGGAGGGCCTGACGCCGCCGGCCGTCAGCCGTCTGCTGGAAGCCCGACTGGAAAACGAAGGCTACCTCCGCAACGCCAACGTCAACGTGGTGGTGGAGGAATACCGCAGTAACACCGTATCGGTACTGGGGCATGTCAACCAGCCGGGCAAGATCGCCCTCAAGGGAAACACCAGCCTGACCGAGATTCTGGCCCTGGCGGGGGGCATCAAGAGTGGCGGTGGCGAACGGCTGGTGCTGATACGTGAGGACGAGGACGGCCAGCAGACCCGCCAGGAGTACTTCCTGACCGAACTGCTGGACGGGCAGGCGGGCAACAGGCCTGCGGTCCGGGTTCGCAAAGGAGACACTCTGTTCGTACCCAAGGCGGAACAATTCTATGTTCATGGCCAGGTCCAGAAGCCCGGCACCTATACCCTGGACCGGCCTCTGAACGTCATGCAGGCCCTGTCGGTCAGCGGGGGCTTCAATCCCCGGGCCAATACCCGCGGTGTCGTGCTATACCGCAAGCAACCCGATGGCACGGTAAAAACGCTGGATGTGGATCTGTCTGATCCGATCCGCGACGGCGATGTTCTGTTCGTCAAGGAAAGCTTGTTCTGAAATCGCTTCCAGGGAGAGAGGCATGAGCCTGAGCAGTCTGTTGAGAATCCTGTTGGCTCGATGGTGGATCACCGCCGCGCTGGTTGTCGTGTGCGTTGGTGCCATCAGCGTGGTATCCATGTTCATGCCACAGAAGTACGTTGCGACCACCGAGCTGATCATGGAGGGCAAGGTACAGGACCGGGTGACCGGCGAGTCGGTCTCCGCGCGCTCGGGTTATATGTCGACCCAGACGGAGATCATCCGCAGCCGTCGGGTATCTGCACGCGTCTACGAATACCTGCCTGAGGACATCCGCGCGCTGGTGGATCAGCGGGCAGCTGAAGAGCAGAGTGAAGGCAGCGTGAACCCTGCTGGCTGGTTGTCAGGCTACATTCGCCGGAACCTTACCGTCGAACCCGGCAAGGACAGCAGCGTGATGACCATTTCACTGATGGCCGAGGATCCGGAGGTGGCCGCTGGGGCTCTCAACAGTCTGTCAGCAGCCTATATCGACACCAGTATTGAGCTGCGCACAGACCCGGCACGACGCTTTTCCAGGTGGTACCAGGACCAGCTGGACGTACTCAGGGCCAACCTGAGGGAGGCCCGTCAGAAGTTCTCCGGGTTCCAGCAGGAGCATGGCATTGTCGGCATGAATGAACAGCTGGACCTGGAGAATACCCGGTTGGCGGAGCTGTCTTCCCGCCTGGTGGAAGCCCAGGACCAGAGCACACAGGATCAGTTGCGCCAGGGCGAGGGAGCCGATTCGTCGATTCCCAACGGTGCCACGATCCAGAAGCTGCGGTCTGAACTGTCCAGCGCCCAGGCGGAACTGGAGGACATGTCAACCCGCTATGGCGAACGCCACCCTGAATACCGTCGCCAGCTTTCCGAAGTGCAGGCCCTGCGTGGGAGTCTGGCCAGAGAGCGCGGCATCGCTGCCCGTAGTCTCGAGTCGACAGCTGACGTATCGGAGAGCCGGCTGCAGGAACTGCAGCAGGCATTTGACCGGCAAAAGCAGCGGGTGCTGTCGCTGAAGGCCAAACGGGACGAACTGGATCTTCTGCAACAGGAGGTCCAGATGGCCCAGGAGGCCTACAACGCCGCCTCTGGCCGGGCCCAGTCGAATTCCCTGGAAAGCCGGCTGGCGGAGACCAGCGTGACTGTGCTCAATGAGGCTATTCCCCCGTCGTTGCCCTCGTCACCCAACATCAAACTCAACCTGGTCATTGCCACGGTACTGGGCTTTTTGCTGGGTGTTGCGCTGTCGTTGCTGCTGGAGCTTGCCAATCGCCGGGTGCGGAGTCGCTTTGATATCGAGGAAACCCTGGGCATCCCGGTGCTGGCCTATCTTCCTGATACCGCAGGGACCTATCGCCAGAAAGAGGCTCGAACAGTATGACTGAAATAGCGCTTCCGCTGTTCCGGGACGGCTCCCATATCCCGAATCACACCGATCTGATGGGACGGCTGATGGTTCAGAAGGGCCTGATCCATGGTGATGAACTGGACCGGATTCTGGGGCTGCAGAAACAAAAGGGCATTCGCTTTGGTGAGGCGGCCCAGTCGCTTGGGCTGGCAACCGCGGAAGACGTGAAGGCGGTGCTTGCCGAGCAGTTTGCCTACCCTGTGGTGGCGCGACCGGCCAGCGAGGTGAGCCTGCACCCACGGGTGATTGCGGCCTATCAGCCGACCCATCCCCGGGTTGAGGCTCTGCGAAGTCTGCGCAGCGAATTGATGCTGCGCTATTTCAACCAGCCCGACAACAAGGTGCTGGCCGTGGTTGGCGTGGATGATGAATCCGGTATCCGGGACCTGGCAACCAACCTCGCGGTGGTTATCGCGCAGACGGGAGCCCGTACCCTGCTGATTGATGGCAACCTGCGCGACCCGTCGCTCCATGAATGGTTCGGTCTTCCGAACCTGCGAGGGTTGTCGGATGCCCTGGCCGGGCGTTCGTCCGCCATTCCCCGTCACTGCCCTCCGCTGGATTCCCTGTGGCTCCTGAATGGCGGCACGGTAGCGCCAAACCCCCAGGAACTGCTGGCACACAAGCGTTACCAGACCCTGATGACCCAGCTGGTGCCGAAGTTCGATGCGGTACTGATCAACACGCCAGCGCTCGGCAGCAACCTGGATGCCCAGCTGGTGGCAGCGCGTTCGGGCGCGGCCCTGATGGTCGCCCGCGAGAACCATACGCCCCTGAGGGCCCTGGACAAGGCCACACATCGCCTCAGGGACCTGGGGGTCGCCATTACCGGCGTTGCCCTCTCGCACTGATGTCAGGCCCGGAAGCCGCGCTGTAGCCGGGGTAACAGGTAACGGGTTCCGCCGGATCGGCGGCCGCCCAGACAGGAACGATCATGCCAGCAGAGTATCCGGCTCAACATGTGTTGCTGAGGCCACTTGGTGTGGCCATTGTCGTCGGTGCGGTGTGCTACCAGGTGGTGTTGTGTCTGGTTAATACGCATCTGTTTCCTGCGTCG
This sequence comes from Marinobacter zhanjiangensis, assembly GCF_014651935.1. GTDB lineage: Bacteria > Pseudomonadota > Gammaproteobacteria > Pseudomonadales > Oleiphilaceae > Marinobacter > Marinobacter zhanjiangensis. The sequence continues at coordinate 298,057 of NZ_BMXV01000003.1, forward strand.
AGGGCGATGGTAGGCCTCGCCGAAGTCATGCTGATGCTGGCCTGTCTTCCGTTACTGTTGCCCCGGCTGCTGCCCGGGGTGGTGATTCTGGCATCGTTGACCGGGGCAGCCCTGTGCCTGCTGGCCCTGTTTCGTGGTGGCCTGGACATCAAGGGGTTTCGGGATGTTCTGATTCCGCTCTGGTTCTTCTGGCTGGGCAGGAATGTCGGTGATATCAGGCTGGCGGACCGGGTGCTGAAGATAGTAATCGGGGTGGTGCTGGTCGTGGGCTTCTATGAGCTGTTTGCTCTGGAGAGCTTCACCGGTTTCCTGGATATCTTCGGTTATTACGTCAACATTGGCAATCTGCAGGAAATCACCGAATACGATCGCGAAAGCCGGCTGCAAATGAATGGCATACGGCCCGAGGATATTGGCCGCACCCTGCTGCCATGGTTGCTGGACAACCATCGGGTGTCATCGGTCTTTCTGGAGCCGGTGTCGCTCGGTAACCTTGCCACCCTGGTGGTGGCCTGGGGGCTCAGCAAGGGCCGTGATGAGAATGCCCTGATGTGGCTGTTCGTCGGTGCCGGCCTGACCATGATGGTACTGGCAGATTCCCGTTTCGCGCTGCTGTCGGTCAGCCTTCTGATCATTGTCCGGGTTGCCTTCCGGGACTGGATGCTGTACCTGCCAGCTGCCATGCCATTCATTGTTATCGGGGCTCTGGTGGCCCTGGGCATGTTCAGCAACATGGGCTACAGCGACAGCTTCATCGGTCGTCTTGTCATCAGTGGCCGGGCATTGATCAGCTTTGATGTACCGATGCTGATGGGTGCTGACGGCGGCGCCTGGTTCCCGGACCAGGGCTATGCGCACCTTCTCTCCAGTTTCGGCATTGTGCTGGTACTGGGGTTCTGGCTGACCATCTGGATGATGCCAGTGCCGGATGAACGGGCCGCCCGGTTCCGCTGCTTTGCGGCCATTTATATTTCACTGATTCTTACGGTCAGCGGAACCTCGTTGTTTGCCATGAAGACGTCGGCGCTGCTGTGGTTCCTGTTTGGTGTCATTCTCGCCGATCCCGCCCGTCTGCCGGTGCCCAGGTATCTCAGGTCGGGCTGGGCCGGCTGGAGTGGCGTGGTGACTCATCGCAAGGAGGCAGACGCATGAGTCTGAATGTTGTGCATGTAATCCGGCAGTATTATCCGTCCGTGGGTGGCATGGAGGATGTGGTGCGGAATATTGCGTCCTGTCAGCAGGCGTCCCGGCGGCAGAATGCGTCCATCGTCACTCTGAACCGCCTGTTCCGCAATTCGGACGAGTTACTGGCTGCTGACGATGTGGTGGACGGCGTTCCGGTCACCCGGCTTCCTTATCAGGGTTCCAGCCGCTATCCACTGTGCCCATCGGTGCTGAGCAAGATTGACCGCGCCGACGTGGTTCACGTCCATGGGGTGGACTTTTTCTTTGATTACCTGGCGCTGACCCGGCTGATGCATCGCCGGCCCTTGCTGGTATCGACCCATGGCGGTTTTTTCCATACCGAGTTTGCCAGCCGCCTGAAGGAACTCTGGTTCAACACCATTACCCGGGCTTCCTCCTTCGCTTACGACCGTATCGTAGCCACCAGTGAAAATGACGGCCGCCGTTTTCGTGACATTGTTCCCGAAAGCAGGCTGGAGGTCATCGAGAATGGCGTAAACACTGACAAGTATGCGGACAAGGGCTGTCGGGAGCTCAACCGTACCCTGATCTATTTTGGCCGCTGGTCGTCCAACAAGGGGCTGCTCGAGGCACTGAATCTCATGCAGGCACTGCGCAGGCAGGATCCTCGCTGGCAACTGATCATTGCCGGTCGTGAGTACGACTTCAACCTGCAGATGCTGGATCAGGAGGTCGGCCGCCGGGGCCTCACGGGCGGCGCGGTGATCCTGGAAGCCAGTCCCTCCGACCAGCGGCTGTCGGAGCTGATCGGGCAAGCCGCCTGGTTTCTGTGTCTGTCACGCCACGAAGGCTTCGGACTTGCAGCGATTGAAGCCATGAGTGCGGGGCTTACGCCGGTGCTGAGCGATATACCCCCGTTTCGCAAACTGACGGAGGCGTCGGGTGTTGGTATCGCCGCCGACGCTACGTCACCGGAAACTCTGGTTGCACCACTCCAGGGGCTCTATGAGCAGGGGCAGGCTGCCCACGAGGAGCGGCGGGAAAGGGCGATGGCGTTTGCCCGTCAGTACAGCTGGCCACGCATTGCCGACCGCTACATTCAGCTTTACGAGACACTGGGAGAATCCCGATGATCCCTGACAGACTTCCCCGCGTGATCAGCTCCCGATGGGCTGCCCGGCATCTGCTGCCCTGGTTTGCCGGGCTTGTGCTGGCATTCTCCGCTCTATCGCCGGCATCAGCGATCTGTCTGCAGGAGGCGCCTCTGCGTGGGGTCAACCTATCGGGTGCCGAGTTCAACAGCAAGAGCATTCCTGGCCAGTTGTTCACTGATTACACCTACCCGTCGCCGTCGGATTTCGAGTACTTTGCCGAAAAAGGGGCCAATCTGATTCGCCTTCCCGTGCGCTGGGAAAGGGTGCAGCGAGAGCTGGGCGGCGAGCTGCACGATGGCGAGCTGAACCAGATACGCAAGGCGGTGGCCAATGCCCGCAACAATGGGCAGTGCCTGTTGATAGATCTGCACAACTACGGCGGTTATGAAGGGGATATTATCGGAAAGGGCAGGGTAACCACCGCCCATCTGGTGGATGTCTGGTCACGACTCGCGTCGGCGCTGAATGATACCGGGCATGTTGCCCTGGGCCTGATGAATGAACCCTTTACCATGGATATTGCCGACTGGGCCACGGTTGCCCAGGACACGGTGACCGCGCTGCGCGATCAGGGTGCTTCACACCTGATCCTGGTGTCCGGTGGTCGCTGGAGCGGTGTGCACGAATGGTTCAAGGACAAGACCGGCAGCAGTAACGCGGTGGAGTTCGCCGATTTCAGCGATCCGCTTGATCGCAGCGTACTCGAGGTTCACCAGTACCTGAACGAGGGATACTCCGGGACCAGGGCCGATTGCCTGCCCCCCGAGCACTTTGACGACATGTTCAGCAATATTTCCCGGTGGGCGGATGACAATGAACAGCGGCTGTTCCTCGGCGAATTCGGTTCGCCGCCACGGGAAGAATGCCTGGCATCGCTGGAACGGCTTCTGGAGCTGAGCAATGATCCTCTGACGTGGCGGGGTTGGGCTTACTGGGCGGCTGGCGCATGGTGGGGCGACTATTTTCTGACCGTACACCCCGACAATGGCCAGGACCGTCCGCAGATGAGCGTCCTTGAGGACTACTTCCAGGGCTGGTCATGCGCCGATGTCGACAGTGGCCGCTGCCCCAAGCCTCCGGAAAACCTGGCTGCGGACTGAAACAGAAAAAGGATACATACGCCATGGAATCAGCAATACACAAACCTGTTGCGCGTGCGGGCAGTAACGGAACACCATCCGGCCCGGCCCGGGCACGACATATTGGCGCAGGCCTGCGCTACCTGGTGCTCTCGGCTCACGACTACCGCTCGCCCCGCAAGGCGAATATTCACTTTATTGCCCGGGAACTGGCAAAGCGCGGTGAGACCCGTTTCTTCTCGCTGCGTTATAGCCTGTTGTCCCGTCACAAGAGGGATCCACGGTTATCGCTGGACGACCACGCCAACCGGGTCGAGAAACGCGACGGTGTCGAGTGCTACCTGTGGAAGACGCCGATCCATCCGTTCAATACCCGCCGTCCCGATCTCCGCAAGCTCGAGGACCTGATGTTCCGGGGCTATGTGGCGCTGGCCAGCAGGGTCCTTAAGCGCTGGCTGTCGGAGGCCGACGTCGTGGTATTCGAAAGTGGCGTGTCACCGGTGTTCTTCGAGCTTGCCAAACGCCTCAACCCCCGTGTCAGAACCGTCTACATCGCGTCCGATGATCTGGATACCATTGAGGTGGCAGACTTCGTCAAAGAGGCATTCCGCAAGGCGGCAACGCGCATGGACACCATTCGCGTGCCCTCCCGTACACTGGTGGATACGATACCTTCGCAAGGCAATATTGCCCTGGTTCCCCATGGAATTGACCATACCCTTGCCTCGAATGGGGCTCCATCACCCTATCGGGATGCCCTGAATGCCGTGTCGGTGGGATCGATGCTGTTTGATTCCACGTTTTTTGCCGAGGCCTCTCACCGGTTCCCCAATGTGCATTTTCATATCATCGGATGTGGCCAGCCCCACCATCCCTCCTATGGCCCCAATATAACCGTGTACGACGAGATGCCCCACGAGGAAACTGTCCGCTATATACGCCACGCGGATATCGGTATCGCCCCCTATCGGTCGGAGGCGGTTCCGGCCTATCTGGCGGATACGTCCATGAAGCTCATCCAGTACGATTTCTTCGGTGTGCCAGCGGTTTGCCCTCACGCGGTGGTCGGGGGCTATGCCAGCCGGTTCGGCTACAAGCCGGGAGACGGCGTGTCGGTAGAGCAGGCCATCAATCAGGCTCTGCAGGCGCCCCACGAGTCGGCCCGTCAGCATCTGAGCTGGTCCGAGGTAACTGACCGGATTCTGGCCCCTGCCGAGTTTGACGATGTCCGGGTAGCACCATGACCGCTTACCAGAAGCCTGACCTTTTGCCACTCCTGCCGCTGGCCGGCTATCCGGTGGCCGCACTGACCACGGAACAACTGAAAGCGCAACTGATTCAGGATCTGGATCAGGGCCGGACACGGATGCTGTTCTTCGTAAACACCAATTTTGTCAACCAGTGCGCGGCCCTGAAGGCAGACCTCAAGCGCCCCGAGGTCATTCTGGTGAATGATGGCATTGGTATGGATATCGCCGCCATGCTGATTCATCGGCGCCGCTTTCCGGATAACCTGAACGGGACCGATTTTGTACCAATACTGCTTGAGACCCTGGTGGCTCGTTACCACAACCAGGCGCAACGACCTGTTGCCTTGCCTTCGGTATTTCTGCTGGGTGCCGGGCCGGATGTGGCACGGCAGGCTGCAAAGGTGCTGGAGGGCATGGGCGTGGTGGTCGCCGGTACACTGGACGGTTATGGGGAGTCCGCGGATAACACCCGGGTGATCGAGACAATGAGGTCGACTGACGCTGACATTATTCTGGTTGCCACTGGTAATCCACGTCAGGAAACCTGGATTCTGGAAAACGCGTCGTCACTGGATGCCCGGCTGCTTATCGGCGTCGGCGCTCTGCTGGACTTCCTGGCCGGTGACAAGCCCCGGGCGCCGGAGACCATTCGCCGCCTGCACCTGGAGTGGCTTTACCGCCTGAGTCTGGAGCCACGGCGACTGGCCCGTCGCTATACCGTCGACATCGGCCACTTTCTGATCCGTTGTTTCCGGGAAAGAGAGCAGGGGAAATAACCGGACCAAGGTGGGGCCCGGATTCACGTATTGCCCCGGCAGCCGCTGACGTTCTCAGAGTGTGAGATTCAGTCCCACCTTCACGATGGTTGCGTCGAACTCCCGCTCATCCAGTGGGGAACTCCGGCTTACCCAGGTACTGCGAAGGTAAAATGCCAGAGCTTCGTTCATCTGATAGCGGGCAATCAAAGGGTTGACCACCTGGAGTTCCTCGGTCCGTGAGTTGCGGAGGGCGTTGCCATCAAAACTGCTGTTCGCCCAGGAATAGCCGCTGCTGAGAAGGATCTTCGGGGTGACCTGCCAGTCGAGGTCCAGGTAGAGGCGCTCGATTTCGGAGGGGCTGTCCGAAGTTTCGCCGATAGGGGGTTCGGTATACTGTACACCGGTGGTCAGTCCGGTCTTGTAGGTGGGCTTCCAGCGCGCCTCCACCAGGGCGTATCCTCCTGAGCCGTCGTTGGCCTCACCGTCCCTTTCAAAGAATCCCAGGCGTCCTTCCAGCTGGGTTTTCGGGCTGACCACCCAGTTGGTTTCGAGTTCCACGGTCACATAGTCGTAATCAAGGTCGTCCCGCTCCGGAATGTCCTCCGGTCGCGTTCGATCCTGGTTGGGGTAGCCCCGATCACCGCTGATCAGGTTGATACCCGCCGTGGAATTGCGGTCACTGGTATAGGATGCCCCGATGGAAACCTGCTCGTCGACATAGTTCAGCGCCGTCTGGCTGTCGTTGGAGTGCTCCTGCTCAAGACGTTGCGCTCTGACGGGGATGTTCCAGTGTGGTCCCAGCGAGTAGACCAGGCCACCGCGGATAGTCTCGTCCGTGAGGATGTCTCTTTCCTCGAACTCGGCGCGATCGACCAGGCGTTCAGTCTGGCTCCAGGAAAGATAGGGTTTCAGTCTGCTACCGATGTTGCCCTGCCAGCCCAGGCCACCGGTCCAGGTAGACGTGTCCAGCTCATCCCGTTCATCAAACCTGTAGCGGGTAACGGCGGCCCTCGCGTTGAAGTCCTGTCGGCTCAGAGTCTGGTTCAGGCGCACACCTACCGTTCCGGTTGTAATCTGTTCCGGATCGTCGTCAGGGAGACGGTCATAATTGCTGTCGCGGGTGTGGCCGAGGTCGGCATTGAACCGGAACCGGTCCGGTCGCTCCGATTGCTGGGCGATAACCGGGAGTGACATACCCAGGAGCATGACCACCATCAGCAGCGGGTGACCACAACGTGCAGCGGCAGAGAAACCAGACAGCGGTTGAGGCATGTTCGTCCGTGTACCCATATGGAAAGTCCTTTACCTGACGGAAAGTCGGCTGGAGGGACCTATGCTTGCCTGCGGGGCGCAGCTCAGTGGTGAACGTCCCGGAGGCCGCTTGCCGTCGCCCAGCCAGCGAAAAGGAACTGCCGCCGCGGTGGCAGTCGCCCTGGGCGACCGCGCAGGTGCCGCGGACAATCAGTAGGCCTGCTGCCCCGCAAACCCCCGGAATACCGTCCACCACAGGATCTTGATATCCAGCCATAGTGACCAGTTACGGATGTATTCCAGGTCGTAGGCAATCCTTCCCACCATCTTGTCCATGGTTTCGGTTTCGCCCCTGAAACCGTTGACCTGAGCCAGCCCGGTGATACCGGGTTTGACCTTGTGACGCAGCATATAGCCCTGGATGTGGTTGCGATAGAACTCATTATGGGCCACAGCGTGTGGACGCGGGCCGATCAGTGACATGCTGCCGCTGATCACATTGAACAGTTGCGGCAGCTCGTCCAGCGAGGTGCGCCGTAACATGGCCCCCAGGGGCGTGATACGTGGGTCGCCCCGCCTGGCCTGGGGAACGTCCGGTCCGTCCTCGCACACCGACATGGAGCGGAATTTCCATACCTTGATTTTCTCGCCCCTGACGCCGTAACGGGTCTGCTTGAAGAACACCGGTCCAGGAGAACTGAGCTTGACGCTCATGGCGATGGCCAGCATGGGGATGGCAACAATAGCCAGGATCGCCAGACTGCCAAAGAGGTCGAACAATCGTTTGGTCCAGGCCTGATCGGCCAGGGGTGAATCATAGATGCTGACGGCCGGAATGCCCTGAATGCCAGTCAGACGGGAATGCAGCAGATCGAAGCTGAAGATATCCGGTATCAGGTAGGCGGATACGGTGGTATCCGCCAGATCATGCACCAGTTCGCGAACCCGGCGCTCGGCCGCCATGGGCAGGGTAATGAATACCATGTCGATGTCACCGTTGCGGGCGGCCTGCTTGAGCTGTTCGAGATTGCCTGATACCTGCACCTGATCGTCATCGAGCCGCCGGCTCCGGTCTTCAGTCAGCAGGCGGTCATCGTAGTAACCGGCAATCTGGTAGCCCATCCAGGGCAGGTTGCGGATGGCCTTGGTGACCCGCTGGCTGAGGGAGGTGGCTCCGACAATGCCCACCCGTCGCTGGGCCGACTGTCGGCGAAAGCGCGTCAGCACCAGCCGCCGCAACCAATGGCAGACGATGATGGTGATGGGGGTCAGGGCAAGCCACAGGGCAACGGCGCGGACATTGATGCTGGCCAGCAGTTCCATGGCCGCCGCGAAGGCACCGAGAACCATGGCGGTGCCGGCCCATGCCAGGGTCAGTCGGTGGGCGAGGGCGGGTGTCGAGAACCCCTGCCAGAGGTGATAGACCTCATTGTTTTCGGCAAAGAATACGAAGGCAATAATGGCCAGTACCCCCAGCCAGGTATAGGCATGGCTCCAGGCCGTACCCCAGAACTGGAGAACCCCCCATAGAACGAGGATGACCAGCAAACTGTCAAAAGCCCGGAAAAACGCCAGGATGTTGGAGCGCTGCAGACGAATCGAGGCTGTGGTCCCGGAAGCTGGCGGAAGCACGGTGGCCTTCTGCTCCTTTTGCTGACTACCCATAAATCCCTCCGTGAATATCCCTGGGTCACCAAACAGCCAAAGACGATTCAGTCCTGCATTAAGCGGGCCATGAATCATCAGGTGGAAATCCGTATTGGTATGTCCTTGGGATTCTAAAAGAAAACCTCCGGCAAAAGACATGTAATTAAGATGGATACAATGACGTGAGGGGGTCTGAGTTGCACCGAAATAAAGCAACTATTTCAATAACGCACAGGCTTGTGGCGTACTGCCTCGGGTGTCATTCCGATCGATTAAAGTATTTTAAGATTCTGTTTTTATGCCATTTAATTAAATCGTCAACAAGGATGAAGTATTGTTTCTGACTTTTTGGTTTTCATGGCTCTGGTTTCATGAGTTAACACGCCATTACATATATCTTTATATATATGTAATGGTAATGTCCACATACTGCCATTTATGGTATGTCAATTTTCTGTTGCGATTATGGTGGACGAGTCCCACGCGCGGTAACAAAAGTGCCAGAAGAGGGCATGGAAGTATGGCATATCAGCTTCGTGCTGAAGATCAGTGCGTATCCTGCTGTATCAGCGTGTTTAGAATTGTAACATGACGGGTATATGGGCACATTTGTTCTGGCTATTCTGTGATCTGTTGTTATCTTTGGGGTTAAATTCAAGAAATATGTATGGAACCTGGACGGATAAAGTGTCATGAGCAGCCAAACACCCTCTGATAACAACGTTTCCCAACAAACCGCCGACGATCAGGAGAGCCAGTCCGCTGTTGCGTCTGACGCGAGGGTGGTCAAGAAATCCGGGGATGCCCGAAACGGAGCCAGGAACGCCGATGGAAGGTCACGGACCAGGGCTGCAACGCGAAAAACCTCGCGGACACCGGCCACAAAAAAGGCGGTTTCGGACGCTCAGGAGTCCTTCATGTATTTCACTGAGCGGGACCTGGACCAGATCCTGTCCAATCTTGACCATCTTCGGGAGTCTGTCTTCCCCAGGGTGTTTTCAGACAGCCAGAGAGACGAGGGCAAGCAGCAGTTCTTCCCGTCGGTGTGTCTGATCGGACTGGGGCGCTGCGGCTCCAACATCGCCCTGGATGTGGCCGAGCTGGTGCATAGTGCCCGTGCCTACTATCTGCAGGAGCTGGACAACGAGCAGCGCCGCAGCCGGGAAAAGGAAATCGGCCCGATGCGCTGGATCCGCAAGAGTCTGAATATGCCCAAGGCCAACAGCGTGAAGCCGGTGTTCCTGATCGAGCCCATGGTGATGCTGGGGGACCTGGACAAGGACATTGAGGGGCGCATCCGTTTTTCCCGCCGGGCGGACGAAAGCACCTTCCTGGAAGACTACAACAAGATGAAGATCATGGACCTCTCCGAGGTCCATGCCGGTGGTGCCGGTAACGCGCCGATCCTGGGCCAGTACCTGGCGCGGATCATCCTCAACAAGGATACCGACCACTTCTCCAACGAAGACTGGAAGTTCATCCACTCCTATCTGATTGATTCCTGTGGCATCAAGGCCAACCAGTCCCGGCTGTATTTCTACATCTTCAGCGCTGGTGGCGGTACCGGTTCCGGCATGGCCTCGGAGTTTGGTCTGGCGCAGCAGTATTCCTACATGCGCAAGACCTTCGATCCGAAGCTGGAAGACCGGGAGATGGAAAACCGGGACCATTCCTTCGTGTTCGAGCCCATTTTTACCAGCGGCATCTGCATTCTGCCCAACATCCAGGACAACCGGGTGGAAATGTCCGAGGCCCTGCACATCAACGCCGGCCGTCTGCTGTGCAAGTATCTGGCGGAGGAGTGGGACTTTTCCTATAACTTTGACGCCGACGAGACCCGCGATGCTGACATGATGCATCGCATCCGGCCCTGGAATGCGATGATGCTGATTTCCAACGACATCATGCGCTACGCGGAGCAGCAGGACGAAGGCAAGATCCGCGACGTGGATGTGAATGCCATGGAGAAGTACGCCAACCAGTACATCTCCCAGCAGATCTTCAACATCCTGACCGCCCAGGCAGTAACCACGGACTATGACGAGGACTACTTCCGTCGCGCCGGGGTGGATATCGGCGAGACCATTCGCCTGGACGCCAACGACCTGTTCATGAGTCTGGCGGGCCCGGTGGCCGTGGCCTATGCCGAATCCGTGGTGCCCACCGAGGCCCATGCCACCGAGTTCCGCAGCATCAACGAGGATTCGCGGCTGGATATCGATGACCTCTTCTTCCGTTCCATCGACCTGCCGCACTTCAACAAGGTGACCGAGGCCATCGAGGGTGTGAGCCTGCTGCCCATCGAGGCGTCCCGCTACCGGGATGCCCTGAGGCAGTACAAGGAGTCCGGTTATGACGCCACCCAGCTGAAGGACCTGCACTTCTTCAAGAATTGCTCGTCCATTGTGTCCATCGTGTCGCTGCCCAAGGACTACAAGCTGTCCTATATGGACCTGAACCGGTTGAAGACGCACCTGAATGCGCTCTTCCCCAACACCACACTCAAGCGTTATGCGCTGGTAATCGGGGCTTCAGCGAACCTGTCACTGACCACCCTGGTGGTGAAGAGCCCGTGCCTGAGCGATGATTTCCTGACGTTGATCGTGGCCTATATCAAGCGCTGTTTTGCCAACGACCAGACCCGTTATGACGACAGTCTGGACGAAGCCATGCTGGACTTTATCCGCTCGCCGGAACTCGATGAGGAGCTGATCGACAGCATGCTCAACGAGTTCGAGAATCCGGCCAAGATCCTGGATACCAACTGGTATGCCATCAAGCCCATGTACGAGAAGAAGTACCGTGAAATGTGCCACGACCAGAACAACTTCGTGTCCATCAACGACATCCGCCTGACCAGGGACAATGTCAAGAAGTCGATCAAGTACCTGCGGGAAATCTACCGTCACCGGATCAGCAAGACCCGGATGATAAGTCTGAACGGCGGTGACGGTGGGCGACCTGGTCTCACGCTGTCCGGGGAGGAGTAATCCGCCGGATCTGATTGCAGGCGGATTGCAAAAAAGGGGCCGGGGCACCGCCGAAAACCTGGAATCGGTGGGCCCCGGCCAGTTGCTACCGGGCGTAGCAATAAAGCGTCATCTGCCTAAACAAGGTTGTACAGGAACACCACGGCAATGCCTGCCGGGGTCAGGTATCTCAGCACTACCATAAAGGCCTTGTAGGCGCCGCCCTGCAGGCCGATATCCTCCGCTAGTCCTTCACGTTTCATGGCCCAGCCGGCAAACAGGGCAATGGCCAGCCCACCCAGGGGCATCATCAGGTTGGAAACCAGGAAGTCCAGCAGGTCGAATACCGTCTTGCCTTCGAAGAAGGCGATGAATCCCAGGGGATGGAAGCCTTCCCAGAGGTTGAACGACAGCACCGTGCCGATGCCGATAAACCAGATGGCGAGCCCGCCACCGATGGCGCTCTTCACGCGGCCGACCCCCTTGTGCTCCTCCAGCCATTCCACCACCGGCTCCAGCATGGAGATAGCGGAGGTGATGGCGGCTACCAGCAGTAACGCGAAGAAGAGGGTGCCGAAGATGGCCCCGCCACTCATCTGGCCGAAGGCCAGGGGCAGGGTGACGAATATCAGGCCGGGGCCGGCGCCGGGTTCGAGGCCGTTGGCAAACACCAGTGGGAAAATGGCCAGTCCGGCCAGCAGTGCGACGCTGGTATCCAGCACGGCGATGGTCATGGCGGTGCGGGCAATGTTGACGTGCCTGGGCAGGTAGGAACCATAGGCCATGAGCACACCGATGCCGATGCTGAGAGTGAAGGCGGCGTGGCCCAGGGCGGTAAGCACACCTGCGGTGGTGAGGTTGCTGAAGTCCGGGGAGAACATGAAGCTGACGGCGCGCCCGAAACTGCCACTGTTCATGGCGTAGAGGACCATGACGACGAGCAGCAGGAACAGCAGGGGCATGAGCATGTTGACGGCCTTTTCCAGGCCGGAGCGAATACCGCGGCCGACGATGAAGACGACGATGGCCATGAAGATGGAGTGCCACATCAGCAACTCCCACGGGTTGGCGAGCAGGGTGCCGAACTGGCTGCCGATGGTTTCTGCATCGGCGCCGGTGAACAGGCCAGCGGCCGCTTTACCGATGTAGACCAGGGCCCAGCCGCCGATTACCGCATAGAAAGAGAGCACCAGGAAGGAGGCAATGACGCCGTTCCAGCCGATGGCACGCCAGCCCGCGGCAGTGCCTTCGGTTTGGGTCAGGGTGCGCATGGTGGCTACAGGGCTCTGGCCGCCACGTCGGCCGATCATGGTTTCGGCGATGAGTACGGGTACGCCGATGAGGAAGATGCACGCCAGGTAGATGAGTACGAAGGCGCCGCCGCCGTTTTCGCCGGTGATGTAGGGGAATTTCCAGATATTACCCAGGCCGACGGCGGAGCCGGCTGCGGCCAGGATGAAGGCCATTCTGGAGGACCAGAGGGTGTTGGCCTGCTGGTGTGGCTGGGTATTTTGAGTCATTGGGTTCTCCGCTTCGTTGTTTTTGTCGGATTAATTTGCCGGTAGCTTTTAATGCCAGGCCTGTTGGTCCGTGCCGGCAGCAGGGCCGGTATGCTTTTTCAGGACACGCCGTGAATCCATCCCTGGAGGACCTTCGAAAACGTCCCTGTTTTCGAAGGTCCTGAAAAAGCATCCCGGCCCCACTGCGTCGAACCTTGTTGCTGGCTGCTAGTACTATTTCGAATTTTGTGTTCTGGCTTTAGAGAACGCTCCTGATGGCGTCCGCAACTCGCGGCAACACCTTGTCGTTAAGCCCCGCCACGTTTACCCGGCTGGAATCCAGCATGTAGATACCGTGCTCTTCCCGCAGCTGTCGCACCTGCTCCGGAGTGATCCCGAGGAACGAGAACATGCCCCGTTGTCGGGCGATAAAACCGAAGTCGCCGGCCGGGGCCAGGGCGTCGGCGAAGGCGTGGCGCAGGTGGAGGATGCGTTCGCACATGCCGTTCAGTTCGCGCTGCCATTGCTCAGTGAGGTCGTTGTCTCCCAGTATGATCTCCACAATCGCAGCGCCATGGGCCGGGGGCATGGAGTAGTGGGAGCGGATCACGCTCAGCAGCTGGCTGGTGGCGGCCTGGTTGATGCTGACGGTTGCCGAGATCAGCATCAGGGCGCCGGTGCGTTCCCGGTATAAGCCGAAGTTCTTGGAGCAGGAGGCGGCCACCAGCATTTCCGGTACCTGGCTGGCCAGGTGTCGGAGACCGGCGGCGTCTGGCTCCAGGCCATCGCCCAGGCCCTGGTACGCCATGTCCACGAAGGGCAGCAGGCCCTTGCGCTGGATCAGGGCGGTGACTTCCTGCCACTGTTCAAAGCTCAGGTCGGCCCCGGAGGGGTTGTGGCAGCAGCCGTGGAGCAGTACCACGTCGCCGGCCTTTGCCCGTTCCAGGCTTTCCAGCATGGACGCGAAGTCTACCTGTAACGTGTCGCGATTCAGGTAGGGATATTCGCGAATGGTCAGGCCGGCGCCGCCCAGCAGGGGCAGGTGGTTGGCCCAGGTGGGGGTGCTGACCCAGACGGTGGTGTCGGGGTTGCACAGGCGCAGGAATTCCGCGGCCATGCGCAGGGCGCCGCAGCCGCCAGGGGTCTGGACCACCGAGGTGCGCTGGCAGCCTATCAGGCTGCTGTCATCGCCCAGGATCAGTCGGGCCATGGCCTCGTTAAAGCCTGCGGAGCCCGCGGGACCCACGTAGCTTTTGGTCGTCTCACCCGCCAGCAGGCGCCGTTCGGCTTCGTGGACGGCTGCCATGATGGGGGTGTTGCCGGCGTCGTCCTTGTAGACGCCTATGCCCAGGTCCACCTTGTCCGGGCGCGGGTCGTCCCGGAAGGTCTGCATCAGTTGCAGGATCGGGTCCTGGGGCAGGGGCTTGAGAGTCTCAAACATGGTCTGTCTCCTTTTCCTCGGCCTGGTGGGTGCGGATCAGGGTGGGACGGCCTGTATCCAGAGCCTTGTAGAGCTGTTCCTGCTTTTCCCGGATGGCCTCGGCGGCCTGTTCCCGCACCGGGCCGTAGCCGCGCACGTCGGCGGGCAGTTCCGCCAGTTGCAGGAAGGTGTCGTAGTTGTTGGCGTCAAGTTCTGCCTGGATCCGAGTCACCAGCGCCTGGTAGTCCCTCAGCAGGTCGTGGTCCAGCCTGCGGTCTGCGGAATAGCGGAACGGGTCGATGGGGGTGCCGCGCAGGCTGCGGAGTTTGGCCAGTAACCTGAAGGCACGGAACATCCAGGGGCCGAACTTGCGTTTCTTCGGGCGGCCCTGGGCATCGGTGCCCTTACCCATCAGAGGTGGGGCCAGGTGGAAGTGAACCTGGAAGTCCCCCTCGAAGGTGTCGTTTACTTCCTTCATGAAGTCGGTTTCGGCGAACAGCCGGGCGACTTCATATTCGTCCTTGTAGGCCATGAAGCGGTACAGCTGCTGGGCTACGGCCTGGGTTAGCAGGCCGTTGGTCTGGCCGAGGTTCTCTTCCGCCTTGCGAACACTGGTAACGCTGGCCCGGTAGCGGTCCGCCCAGCGTCGGTTCTGGTAGGCGACCAGGTGGTTATAGCGAGTGTCGATGGACTGGTCCAGGGTGGGTTCCGCTTTCACTTCCACGGCTTGCGGCTGGTTGTCTGCCAGCAGGTCGGTGATGCCCTGCGGATTGACTGCCGCCAGCCGCCCCCAGCCAAAGGCTTCCTTGTTGCGGTCGATGGCCACGCCGTTGAGTTCCAGGGCCTTCATCAGGGCGGCCTCGGACAGGGGCAGCAGACCCTTCTGCCAGGCAAAGCCCAGCATCATCACGTTGGAAAACACTGTGTCTCCCATCAGTTTGTCGGCAATACCGTTGGCGTCCAGGCGGGCGAACTGGTCGCCACCTACGGCGTCGCGGATGAGGTCCAGGCGTTTGTCTGACTGCATGTCAGCGTCCCGGAAGAGCACGTAGTCGGCGGTGGGCAGTTCCGCCTCATTGGCGACAACCCGGGTGTGGTTGGGACGCAGCACACTCAGGGCTTTCTGGGACGAGGCCACTACCAGGTCACAGGCAATCATGGCGTCAGCCTGGCCGTTGCTGATGCGCACCTGGTGCAGTTGGTCCGGGGACGGAGCCATGCGTACGTAACTGAGTACGGTGCCGCCTTTCTGGGCAAAGCCCATGAAGTCCAGTACCGACGCGCCCTTCGATTCCAGGTGGGCGGCCATGGTGATCAGCTGGCCTACGGTGACCACGCCGGTGCCGCCGACGCCGCCCACCAGCAGGTCCCAGGAACCGGTCATGGTGGGCAGATCCGGGGCCGGAACGTCAGCCAGTTTGCGGGTGAGCACTGAGCCTGTGTCCATACCCCGGCTCTTGCGCAGTTGGCCACCCTCAATGGTCACGAAGCTGGGGCAGAAGCCGTTCAGGCAGGAGTAGTCCTTGTTGCAGGAGGACTGGTCGATCCTGCGCTTGCGACCCAGTTCGGACTGGCGGGGTACCACCGACAGGCAGTTGGACTGCACCGAGCAGTCACCGCAGCCTTCGCACACGTGATGGTTGATAAAGGCCCGCTTTGCCGGGTCCGGGAACTGCTTGCGCTTGCGGCGACGGCGCTTCTCGGCGGCGCAGGTCTGGTCGTAGATCAGCACGGTGCAGCCCGGGATGTCCCGCAGTTCCCGCTGTACCTGGTCCAGCGCGCTGCGGTCGTGGAAGGTGACGTCATTCGGGAACCGGTCCTTGTGGTCATCGTACTTTTCCGGCTCGTCGCTCAGCACTACCACCCGTTTGACGCCCTCGGAGGTTACCTGCTGGGCGATGGCGTCGACGGTAATCTGCCCGTCCACCGGCTGGCCACCCGTCATGGCCACGGCGTCGTTGAACAGGATCTTGTAGGTAATGTTGATGCCCGCTGCCACGGCCTGACGGATGGCCATGGAGCCGGAGTGGAAGTAGGTGCCTTCCCCCAGGTTCTGGAAAACGTGGGGGTTGCCGGTATAGCGGCTCTTGCCGATCCAGTTGACCCCTTCTCCGCCCATCTGGATCAGGGACTCGGTGTTGCGCCCCATCCACGATGCCATGAAGTGACAGCCGATGCCGGCCAGGGCCTTGCTGCCTTCAGGGACCTTGGTGGACGTGTTGTGGGGGCAGCCTGAGCAGAAGTAGGGCAGGCGCTTTACACCCCCAGGGTCCTGGGCGGTGGTCATGATGTTGATGGCCGCCACTTGCTCGCTGAAGTCGATGGCGAAGAAACGGCCCAGGCGGGCGGCCAGGAAGCCGGCCACCAGTTTGGGGCTGAGCTCACCCACGTAGGGGATCAGGGAGCGGCCCAGCTCGTCCTGTTTGCCGGTGATCAGTACCTCGCCCGGGCGGTCCGGCTCGGCCATGGCTTCCTTGATCTGGCTCTCGATGATGCCGCGCTTTTCTTCGATTACCAGCACTTCCTGTTTGCCGTGAACGAAGCCGAGCACACCTTTGCGCTCCAGGGGCCACACCATGCCGATCTTGTAGATGTCCAGGCCCATCTCCCGGGCCCTGGCTTCGTCGATGCCCAGCAGGTTGAGGGCTTCCAGCAGGTCCAGGTGGCCTTTGCCGGTGGTAACGATGCCGAAACGGGCCTGCTCGTTGTTGTAAAGGCAGCGGTCGATGGGGTTGGCGCGGGCGAAGGCCTGTACGGCCGCCAGCTTATGCTCAATGCGGGTTTCCAGCTGGGGCCCGGGCAGGTCCGGCCAGCGGTAGTGGAGGCCGTCTGCCGGCGGGGTGAAGTCATCCGGCGTGGCGAATTCCGGCAGCGGCGGCAGTTCCACCGAGGCAGCGCTCTCAACTGTCTCGGAAATGGCCTTGAAGCCCACCCAGCAGCCGCTATAGCGGGACAGGGCATAGCCCCAGAGACCGAATTCCTGGTACTCCGCAATATTGGCCGGGTTGATGGTGGGCATGAAGAAACTCATGAACGCCACGTCGGACTGGTGGGGCATGGAGGAGGACACGCAGCCATGGTCATCTCCGGCCACCACCAGCACGCCACCGTGAGGCGAACTGCCATAGGTGGTGCCGTGCTTGAGGGCGTCGCCGGCCCGGTCCACACCGGGGCCCTTGCCATACCAGAGGCCGAATACGCCATCCACCTGCCGGTCATCGTCGGTTTCCACCTGCTGGGTGCCCAGCATGATGGTAGCTGCCAGGTCCTCGTTGATGGCAGGGACGAAGTCGATCCGGTTCTGTTCCAGCAGATCACTCGCCTGCCACAGGGCCTGGTCATAGGCGCCCAGGGGCGAGCCCCGGTAACCGCTGACCATGCCAGCGGTGTTGAGCCCCTGCCTGCGGTCCAGAGCAGCCTGCATCAGGGGAATGCGCACCAGGGCCTGGGTGCCGGTCAGGAATACGCGACCGGATTCCCGCAGGTAGCGATCTTCCAGCTTGTAGTCGTCCAATGGGGGGGTATCGGCGGACATGGCGCCCTCCTTTTGTTGATTTTGTAAACAAAATTCTAGAGGGGATACCGCAAAATGTGCTTGCTTTTTGAGCAGGGGTTAATTGGATTTTCGAAAGGAAGTTTGATAAATAACAATCAGAAGAAAGGAAATTAATTAAAATGCAGGTGTTACCAAATGAAACAGGTTGTTCTGGATAAACTGGACCGTCGCATTGTAGCAGTGCTGCAACAGGATGGTCGCATCAGCAACCAGATGCTGGCAGAACAGGTGGGACTGTCACCTGCGGCCTGCTGGCGTCGGGTGCGGGTCCTGGAAGAGGGTGGTGTCATTATCGGCTATAGCGCCCGGCTGGATCCGGACGCCATGGGGCAGGGGTTGTGCGTGCTGGTGAACCTGTCGCTGCAACGCCACACCATTGACAGCACGGCGGAAATCGAGCGGGAGGTGAGCAGCTACCCGGAGGTATTGCAGTGTTTCGCGGTGACCGGCAATGCGGACTTCGTGCTGCGGGTAGTGGTAGCGGACATGGCCAGCTACGATCGTTTCCTCAATGAAAAAATCTTTACCCTGCAGGGCATCGCTCAGGTCAATTCCAACTTTGCATTGCGGGAGATAAAGAATACCCAGATCCTGCCTGTGACAAGGGTTGGAGACTAGAGCTAGAAGCCGGGGCGCTTGGCTTTGACAGCAATCAGGCTGGAATAGTGAGTATTAAATGTTGGTCAGGAAGCGACTGATTTCTTGATTTTTCCCGTTCACTGTCAATGGTAAATAGCAGTATCCGGGTTCAAATCGCGTTGGCACCTTTAATAAATGAAGGAGGCCGACTCCAAGGAGGAAACGATGCTCTATTGGGCTGTTGTGTGTCTGATCATTGCCATCATCGCCGGTGTGCTGGGCTTTGGTGGTATCGCCGGTACCGCTGCCGGCATCGCCAAGGTTCTGTTCTTTATTTTTCTGATCCTGCTGGTAATCTCGCTGGTGGCAAACGCCATGAAAGGGCGTAAGCCCTGACTGGTTGCGAATCCGGGTAATCCAGGCCGGCGCGGTTCGGGCCTGGCGAAGGTTTCCATTTGCCAAAAGCATGTTTTTTCCGCTGGCGGACACAGGTTGTTTCGCCAAGCTTCTCGGACCAGGCCCTGGCCTTGCTGCCTCCGTGAGGGCGTGAATCCCCTCTCTTGCCGCCGCCCTGTCGTGTACAGCTTTTCCTCTCTGACGTATCCTGTGATGCCACTGGTGTGCCCGGGCATTGCGGTACGCCAGTGTCTTGATCCTGGCGGGACCCTGCCCGCTCTTGTGACTTGCAACCGAAACCAACGGAACCGGATCTCTATGAGCGTAAGTACCGTTCTCGTACTGGCCAGCATTGGCGTTGCCTCTCTCTTCTGTCAGTGGCTGGCCTGGCGGGTGCGAATGCCGGCGATCCTGTTCCTCCTTGCCGGCGGGTTAGCGGCAGGCCCGATGTTGGGTTGGCTGCAGCCGGAACCTCTGTTCGGCGACCTGCTGTTCCCGCTGATATCCCTGGCGGTAGCGGTGATTCTGTTCGAGGGCAGCCTTACCCTCAAGTATCGGGAGATCAAGGGCCATGGCAGGATGGTCCGCAACCTGATCCCGGTGGGATCAATCGTCACCGCGTTGATCGGTACGCTGGCGGCCAAGTGGATACTGGATGTGTCCTGGGCGGTGGCGCTGTTGTTCGGTGCCATTTCCATTGTCACCGGCCCCACGGTGATAGCGCCCTTGTTGCGGTCGGTCAGGCCCAAGCAGAATCTGGCGAATATCCTGCGCTGGGAAGGGATCATCATCGACCCGGTCGGTGCGCTGCTGGCGGTACTGGTATTCGAGGCCATTATCTCCTGGGGCCAGGGCAACGTGTTCTGGCACTCTGTGTACATCTTCGGCAAGACGGTCATGGTCGGGCTGGTGCTTGGTGCGGTGGCCGGGTGGCTCAACGGTGTGGCGCTGCGCAAGCATCTGTTACCTCAGTATCTTCATAACGCCGGCACCCTGACCTTCATGCTCGGGGTTTATGCCTTGTCCAATGAGCTGGCCCATGAATCCGGCCTGCTGACGGTCACCGTGATGGGCATCTGGATGGCCAACATGAAGATGGTGCCGATTGACGACATTCTGGAGTTCAAGGAGTCACTCAGTGTTCTGCTGATCTCCGCATTGTTTATTATCCTGGCGGCACGGGTGGACTTCGGCGCCATTGCCGAGCTGGGTTGGGGGCTGGTGGCCGTACTGGCGATCCTGATGCTGGTGGCCCGCCCCCTGAGCATCATGTTGGCCGCCATTGGCACGAAGCTGAACTGGCGCGAAAAGCTTTTCCTGAGCTGGGTTGCGCCGCGGGGTATCGTGGCTGCCGCCGTGTCTGCGCTATTTGCCTTCCAGTTGCAGAACCAGGGCTACGAGGATGCCGGCGCCCTGGTGCCGTTGGTGTTCATGCTGATTATCGCTACGGTAACCTTGCAGAGTCTTACCGCGCGCCCCATTGCCAGGGTCCTCGGGGTGGCCGAGCCGGCCGCCTTCGGCTTCCTGATTCTGGGAGCGAACAGCGGGGCCCGAGCCATTGCCCAGGCGTTGCAGAAGAACGAGATTCCCGTGGTACTCACCGATACCAACTGGGAGAATGTACGACAGGCGCGCATGGATGGCCTGAAAGTCTATTTCGGCAATCCCACTTCCGAGCATGCCGCCACCCACCTGGATCTGACCGGAATCGGGAAGTTGCTGGTGATATCGCCCTACAAACAGCTCAATTCACTGGCCACCTACCACTTCCTGGACTGGTTCGGCGCCAATAGTGTTTACAGCCTGTCGGAGGGGGAGCAGGACCAGAAGGCCAGCCACCAGACTGCCGAGAAGATCCAGCAGACCCGTGGCCTGTTCAATGGTTTGTCGTATCCCAAACTGGCCAGTCTGGTGAGTCGTGGCTATTCGGTAAAGACCACGCAGCTCAGTGAATCTTTCACCTACGAGGACTTTATGGCCCGGCACGACGGGGAGGCCAGAGTGCTGTTTGTCATCAACGACAAGGAGAAGATTCACCCGGTAATGAAAGGCGAAGAGGTTGAGCCGGACACGGACTGGCAACTGATCAGCCTGGTGCCTCCGAGGCCTGACAGGGATCGCAAGGCCGGGGAGGAATCCTCGCAGACCCGGTCTGGCAAGGCCTGAGGGTGGAGGTTGATATGGATACACCACAGTACGCGTTGGTGCTTTTGATGTTGGGTACCTTGCTGTCGCTCAGCATTCTGGCGGATTTCATTGCCGGCCGGACGGCGATCCCCCGGATATCGTTGCTGGTACTGATCGGCGTGGGGGTCGCCGTGGTCCAGCAATGGGTGCTGGGCCAGTCCGCTGGCGTTCTCGAGGGCCTGTCCGAGCCACTGATACAGCTGGCGCTGGTGATGGTCGCTTTCCTGCTGGGTGGGGAGTTCACCTGGGACAGACTGAGAACCCTGGGACCGGTGGTCGCCGTGTTTTCGTTCTCCGTGGTGCTGGTCAGTGGCCTGGTGGTGGGCGCAGGTCTCTGGCTGTTGGGGTTCCCGCTGATCCTGGCGGTCACCCTTGGTGCCATCGCGGTGGCAACGGATCCGGCTGCCGTTACCGAAACCATCCATGAACAGAGGGTTGCCCACACCCGTACTGGTCGGCTTTTGCTCAGCACGGTTGCGGTGGATGATGGCTGGGGTATTGTCGTGTTTGGTCTGGCGATGGCTTTCCTCGGCTGGCACGGCAGTGGTGAAGGGGCGCAGGCGGTGTTGACCGCATTGTGGGAACTTGGCGGCGCGGTGGTCCTGGGCGTGATTGTGGGGGTGCCGGCGGCCTGGCTGACCGGTCGGCTGGCGGCCGGTGAACCCACCCGTGTGGAAGCCATTGCGCTGATCCTCCTGCTGGCCGGTGGCGCTGCTTTGCTGCATGTCTCGGAGTTGTTGGCAGCGATGGTCGCCGGGGCGATGGTCGCCAACCTGGCTTCTCACCATACCCGGTCCTTCAGCGAGATCGAGTATCTGAAATGGCCGTTCCTGGTGTTTTTCTTTGTGCTTGCCGGGGCCAGCCTGGACCTGGGCAATCTGCAGGTGGCCGTCGGCATCACTCTGGCGTATATTGCTCTGCGCCTGCTGGGGCGCCTGCTGGGTGGGTGGTTCGGTTCCACACTGGTGAATGCCCGTCGGGGAGCATTGCCCAGGGGGCTCGGCATGGCCCTGACCCCCCAGGCCGGGGTGGCCATGGGCATGGCGCTGCTGGCCGGAGAGCGTTTTCCGGAGTTTGCCAGTACGCTGATGGCAGCGGTTGTGGTGTCCACCGTCGCTTTTGAAGCGGTTGGGCCCTGGCTGGTTCGCATGACCGTGGCCCGGGCTGACTCATCAGACAACGACAACAAACAGGACGGAGATATAACCCGTGATTGATACCCTGAAGACCTGGCACCGTCTGATGCAGGATCGTGATGTGAACGGTCTGGACGATTTGCTGGCGGATAACGCCGTTTTCCATTCGCCGGTGGTGCATACGCCCCAGGAAGGCAAGGCCATCACCAAACAGTACCTGGCGGCCGCGTTCCACGTGCTGGGCAACGATCAGTTCGAGTATCTGCGAGAGATCAAAGACGGCAACAATGCGGTACTGGAGTTCCACACCGAACTGGATGGCATCGTGATCAATGGCATCGACATGATTCAGTGGGACGAGGAAGGCCGGATATCGGATTTCAAGGTGATGGTGCGACCGCTGAAAGCGGTCAACAAGCTCCATGAGAAGATGGCCGCCATGCTGGAAGCGCGCAAAAGCGGTAGCTGAAGGGCATGCTCCGGAAATCGCAAAGCCTGGCGGCACGTCATTTCTGTAGCGTCTGCCACGGGGGATCGCTGGCGGACTTTGCCCGGGTGGGCCCGACGTTATATCGACGCTGCAGACACTGCGGTGCGACCCTGATGGACCCGGACGGGTGGCTGCCACTGCGGGATGAGCGAGAGGTTTACCGCCTCCACGACAATGCTGTAGGAGACCCGGGTTACCGGCGCTTTCTGAACAAGCTGGCAGAACCCCTTCTGGAACAGCTCACTCCGGGACAGCAGGGACTCGATTTTGGATGTGGCCCCGGTCCGGCACTGGCCGTGATGCTCGAGGAGCAGGGCATGGACGTCACCTGCTACGATCCGGCTTTCTTTCCCGATGACTCGGTCTTCCGCAGGCGCTGGGATTTCATTACCTGTACCGAGGTTATCGAGCACCTGAGAGATCCGCTGGGTGTATTTCACCAGCTGGACGCCATACTCGGGCAGGGCGGGGTGCTGGGTGTGATGACCTGCTTCCAGACCGACGACAGCCGGTTCATCAACTGGCATTACCGGCGGGACCCCACCCATATTGTGTTCTACCGGGAGCAGACCCTTCACTGGCTGGCCGTTCACCTGGGGTGGTCGCTGGAGATCCCCCGCAAGGATGTGGCGCTCTTCCACAAGCCCCGGCTCGCCGATGATGCCAGAATCCGTGTGTCCTGATGTAACTGACCCATGTCGTCTCACTGGGTAGGTTCAATAGTTCATGACCGGGTTTCAAAGACTTGCTGAAGTCGCTGTTTAAAAAGAAATATTAAAATTGTAAAGATGTGCTGAAAAGCGACCTGAGCCATGGATTGAACCGCCCCAGACGGTTTAGCATTGCGGCCTTATTCCGCGATCCGGCCAGGCCTGGGAACCATGGGACACCCGTCAACCAATACACATCGCCTTCGAGGAGCCGTCATCAGCCTGACGGTAACGGCGCTTTGTATGCCGGTGGCGGCGACCGGGACGCCCGGGCAGGAACCGCAGCAGCATCAACGCACCCTGAACCTGTTGCACGAGAGCCTGTTGTGGATCCGGCATCGTCACCATGAGCCCGTTGCGGCGTCGCCGTCGGCGACCGTGCCGGTTCCTGTCCTCGCCAATGGTTCGTCAGCGCCGATTCCCATTTCATCCGTGGCCGCCCGTGACCGCTGGATCGGACAAAACTTCTTCGTGCAGGGTGAGGACCACGAGGCCAAACACGCCGACCGGGTCAGGGTAGGGTTCGAAACCGACCGGATTCCCGGTTTCAGCCAGAATCTTTCCGTGAACTATAACTGGTCTACTTCCCAGCAGCCGGGTGACACCACCATGGATATGGGCATTGCCTGGCAGGTCCCGCTGGGGGACAACCAGCTGTCCTTCCGCGGCCGGCTGCACCAGTACCAGGACGAAGTGGACTCCGCTGATGTGAAACAGGTTGGCGGTACCCGTCAGACCCTGGAAATCGATATGGCCCGCAGCCTCTACCAGGGAAGCCATGGCGGGCTGGATGCACGGGTGATTACCACGGATGTCACCAGGCACTGGTATGAGAACGGTGACCTCTCCGCTGAAGCGCGCCGGAGCTATTCCCTGATCCGGCTGGACGGATACCTGGAGCGCCATCTGCCGGCCATTGATACCTACGGCGATCTGGGGCTGACCATAGAGGGCTGCGTGGCCCTGATGGATGGAGCCGATCAGCAGTCCTGCGGCGAGCAACTGGGCGCTTTCCAGCGCTATAACCTCAACGCCAGCCTCCGGCGCCAGTGGCTGAACATGGACTGGGGCCTCCACGGAGAATATCAGTTCACCCCGGATGAGTTGCCTTCCTGGCGGTATATGGAAGTGGGGCCGGGGATGATTCACGGCTTCGGTGGCCAGGTCATGCGAGGGCGTGAGGGGGGCTGGCTGCGGCTGGACGGCGAGACCCGCAACCGGTTGTTGTGGTCGCCCCTGGAGGTCTATACCAACCTGCGCTTCTCGTTGCTGAGGGGCTGGACCGATGCTGCCGGTGACCCTCATCTCACCAGCCGTGCCAGTGTCGCGGAAGTGCGCTGGCAGGTCAGCGGCGACAACCTTTCCGGCGGAGTGCGGGCCGGCACTTTGCTTGGCAGCACGGGCCCCGGCATCGTGGCCACCCATGTGCCAGACGTCTCGGTCAACCTGTCCTGGACGCTCTAGTATGCCACCCTGAACCCGCCAGGCCACTGTTATTCCGCCATTGATCACGGCTGGCGCCAGCGTCTGCCAGACCTTCCCTGCATACTGCTTACGAAGCCTTCACTTGCTGCCAGGCCCGCCCGGGGCTACAAAAGTACTGTTGTTCAGTCGTTCAATCACTTTGCACCCGGGGAACCCTGATATGCTGCGTCCACTGGCAGGACTGTTTTGCCTGTGTCTGGTAGCCACTGATGCCACCGCTGCAGAAGGTTTCGGTTTTGACGATGTCGCAGGCAAGGCCCACCAGCTGTCACAGAAGAAGTGGTCGGCACCGCCGGGCGTACCCGATTTCCTCGCCGATATCGAGTACAGCCGGTTTCAGGAAATCCGTTTCCGCGAGGAACGCAATCTGTGGCGTGGCACCGATTCTCGCTTTCAGGTCATGCTGACTCCCGCCGGCCATTATTTCTCCCATGCCGTCGCTCTGAATGAAATCCGCGCCGGTGAAGTGAAGCCGATCCCCTTTGTGCGGGACAATTTCACCTATCCCAGCGAGGAGTTCGCCAAGCGTGTTCCCGCCGATCTTGGCTATGCCGGATTCCGTCTGACCTATCCCCTGCGGGGGCCGGACATCAACAACCAGTTCCTCTCATTCGCCGGTGCCAGCTATTTCCGGGGTGTTGGCCGTAACGACGGGTTCGGCCTGTCGGCCCGGGGTGTTGCCATTGATACCGGGCTGCCCAGTGGGGAGGAGTTTCCTTCCTTCACCGAGTTCTGGCTGGAGAAGCCGTCTGCCGGCGCCGAACAGGTGGTGGTCCATGCCCTGCTCGATGGACCCAGCCTGACCGGGGCCTACCGCTTCACCGTCCGGCCCGGGGATGCCCTGGAGATCGACGTCAAGGCCCGGTTGTTCTTCCGCAAGAGCGCGGAACTGCCTGGCTACGCGCCGTTGACCAGCATGTTCTACTACGGTGAGAACACGCTGCGGCCGGACGGCGAGTGGCGGCCCCAGACCCATGACTCCGATGGTCTGCTGGTGGTGGCGGGGGACTCCGGCGAGTGGCTCTGGCGCCCGTTGATCAACCCGGCGTCATTGCGCATGAGTTATCTCAGGGCCGACGACCCGAGGGGGTTCGGCCTGATCCAGAGGGACCGGGACTTCCGGGACTTCCACGACCTGGAAGCACGCTACGAACGCCGTCCCAGCGCCTGGGTCCGACCGGAAGGGAACTGGGGCCAGGGCAACGTGGTGCTGGTGGAAATACCCACCCGGTCGGAAGTCAATGACAATATTGTGGCGTTCTGGTCGCCGGAAGAGGCACCCGCATCGGGAGAGCCAGTCGATCTGAGCTATACCCTGACATTCGGGCCCCCGGGAATCAGTGGTCACCCCTCGGGTATGGCAATGAATACCTTTCTTGGCGATGGCAACCGCATTGGTGGCGGTGATCAGAAGGGCGCCTATCGCATTCTGGTGGATTTTGCTGGCGGCCCTCTCGATGACATCGATGCCGGCGCGGACGTGGTGAGCCAGGTCAGCGGGATTGACAACACCGAGGTGCTTGAGCATTTCGTGGAGTATTCGGAGCCCACCGGGCAATGGCGGCTGTCCATGCTGGTCCGCCCGGCACCGGACCGGAACCTGGCACTTCGCGCCTTTCTTTCCCGGGGCGGAGAACCACTGACTGAAACATGGACGTATGAGTTGCCTCCGGGGGTCGACATTCGCTCCCAGTGAAATCAAGGCGGATCGCCGTATCCGCTACTGACTTATGGAGCCGAGTCATGGACAAAGCGATCTGCCAGCATGCCCTCGACCGGGTGATGCTGTACCTGCAGAGTTACGGGCTGGAGCCCACGCCTTCCGTGTGCCGTCGAGCCCTGGCCCTTATCGACGATTGTCTGGCGGAAGCCGGGGTTGCTGACATGGATGCCTGCGATACCGGGCTGCTTCCCGGTGGTGTGCTGGCCATGGTTTTTGACCGCCTGCCACAGGTGTTTGATCTTTCGGAGCCGGATCTGCCGATCCAGCGGCCACCCATACTGCGCGGGAGTATCGGCTATGGGCCTCCCGTATGAAGTGGATGGGCGCGAGCTGAGGTCGGCAGCAGGGTCCGGTCCTCGCCAGTGGCGGTCGGTTGCCATGGTCAGGCGCTGCCTGCTGGCGGTGGTGGTCCTCGGACAGACCCTGGTTGCCACCTGGTTCATGCTGCAGGTGTTGCCCTATCACGGCGGTACCTGGGTCGAGATGAGTCTGGCCGGTGTTTTCTCCGTGCTCTATGCCTGGATCGCCGTGGGCTTCTGGACGGCGGTCTATGGCTTCCTGATTCGTCTGGCGGGTGGCGACCGCTGGTCGCTGGCGAGCCGGCATGACGAACAGGCCCTGGCGTCAACGCCCCTGGTCCGCACCGCCGTGGTCATGCCCATCTACCACGAACCCGTGCAGCGAACGCTGCGGGGGCTGCGGGCCATCTACCGGGATCTTGAACGGGCCGGGCAGATCGACCATTTCGAATTCTATATCCTCTCCGACAGTCGCGATCCGGAGGTATGGCTGGAAGAGCAGGCGGCCTGGCAGAGCCTGTGCACGGAACTGAACGCCAATGGTCGCCTGTTTTACCGCCGGCGGACCGTCAACCTCAATTACAAGAGCGGTAACGTGGCGGATTTTCTGCGCCGCTGGGGGCGCCGGTGTCGCTACACGGTGGTGCTGGATGCCGACAGCCTGATGGGGGGCGACACCCTGATTCGCATGGTCCGCCTGATGGAACGCGAGCCCCGGGTGGGCATACTGCAGACCAATCCCGGTGTGGTGCGGGGGCGTTCCCTGTTCGCCCGTATACAGCAGTTTTCCAACCGTTTGTATGCGCCGCTGTTTGCCAGTGGCCTGGCGGCCATCCAGATGGGTGATGCCGCCTTTTGGGGGCATAATGCCATCCTGCGGACCGAGGCCTTCATGAACCACTGTGGGCTGCGCAAACTGCCCGGTGCCGGCCTGTTTCGCGGTCCGATCCTCAGCCACGATTTCGTCGAGGCGGCGTTAATGGGGCGGTCAGGCTACGAGGTCTGGCTGGAGCCAACCCTGGGCGCCAGCTATGAAGAGTCGCCCCCCAGCCTGGCGGACGAACTGTCCAGGGACCGGCGCTGGGCCAAGGGTAACCTGCAGCACCTGTGGATCATGCTGACGACGCCCGGGTTGCGGTTTGCTCACCGCATGGCTTTTTTCAACGGCATCATGGGGTATCTGTCCTCGCCGTTGTGGCTGCTGTTCCTGATATTGACCACCCTGGAAGCGGCGCAGCTCGCGCTGATGCCGATCGACTACTTTCCCGGCGATCAGCCCGGACTGTTTCCGCTCTGGCCCGAGTGGCGGCCAGGTCTGGCATTGTCCCTCGCCCTGACCACCATCTCGATGCTGTTTGCGCCCAAGTTCATCGCCTGGCTGGACGCATTGATTCATGGCCGGGCAAAACGCTTTGGCGGGGCCGTGAGAACCCTGGTCAGCGTGCTGGTGGAAACCCTGGTATCGGTACTGCTGGCGCCGATCAAGATGCTGACCCATTCCGCCTATGTGCTGGGCGCCCTGGGCAACCTGTCCCTGAGCTGGGCGGGTCAGAACCGCACCGAGGAAACCCGCTGGAGTGAGGCATTGCTGACCCAGGCTCCGGGTATGGCCATCGGCCTTGCCTGGTCAGCCTTTGCCTGGTACCTGGACCCGCTGTTTTTCCTGTGGTCTCTGCCGGTGGCCATTCCCCTGATAATGGCAGCACCCACCTCGGTCTGGCTCAGCCGCATCCGTGCGGGACAGCGCCTCCGGCGGGCGGGTATCCTCTGTACCCCCGAGGAAACCGGCCCCAGCGACCTGCTCCGGGATACCGATGACGAAGAGTCCCTGCTGCCACACCTTGGCCAGCTGAACCGGTTCGAGGAGGCGGTGCTTCTACCCGGCGTCAATGCCATGCACTGTAGCCTGGCCCGGAGTCATCGTGGCCGGTTACGGCGGGAAACCCTGCATACGATTGCCAGGCGGTGTCTCGACGAGGGCCCTGAAGCCCTTAGCCGTTCGCAACTGAGCCACCTCTGCCGTGACAGCGATACCCTGGCCTGGCTGCACCAGGCGGCATGGCGATCCGACCCCGATACCTGGTGGGGGCGGAAGCTGTCTCAGGTGGTGTCCGCCTGAGCGCGTTCAGGGTTCCTGGCCCAGCAGGTCGATCACCAGCCGGTCTTCCTCGTAGGTATCCTGGCGATACCGGACCTGGCCCTCCGGGCCGGCTTCCGCTGTCCAGTAGGCCATCACCAGCCTGAGTTGATCCGGCAGGGAGACGTTTCGGGTGTCTCCGGAGCGGCGCAGATTCCCGATCCGCTCCAGGGTGTGTTCCGGGGCTTCCCGGAATAGCCATTGGGTCAGTTGCATGGCGTTTTCCACCCGCACGCAACCGGAACTGTAGAAGCGGTCCGGCCTGTCGAACAGCCGGCGGGATGGGGTGTCGTGCAGGTAGACCGCAAACGGGTTGGGGAAGCGAATAACAACTTCACCCAGGGCATTGCCGGGTCCGGCGGCTTGTCGCAGCAGCAGGTTGCCCGGGCTGCTCCAGTCCACTTCCCGGGGGTCCAGCTCGGTACCACTGTGGTCCAGTACCGTCAGCTGGTTGCGTGTGAGGTAGTCCGGGTCGGCCTGTATGGCTGGCAGGGTGTCCTCATGGAATACCGTCGGGGGAATGGTCCAGGTTGGGTTGACGGTAATGTGGCTGATAGTGGAGGTCAGGGCTGGGGTTTTCCGCTCCGGGCGACCCACCTGGGTGTTGCCGCGCCAGACTTCCCGCCCATCGCGAACCAGTTGTACCTGTGCGCCGGCAATATCCACCAGCACCATGTTGTCGGTGTAATAGGGGGCAATCCAGCGCAGCCGTTCCAGGTTGGCCCGGGTGCGGGCACTCCAGACACCGGGTGGAAGGTTCAGTGTCTCCAGGGTTGATCGTCCTGCCAGTCCGTCGGCTGTCAGCCCGTGGTTACGTTGAAAGGCCGTCACCGCCTGCTCCAGCTGGTCATCAAAAAGCGTCGCACCCGGTTGGTCAGGCCGGGGTTCACCGCCTTCTGTCGATTCCGGGCCGGGCACAGTCAGATAGCCCTGGATAGCCAGTCGCCTGGTCAGAGCCGTTACCCGAGGGCCGCTGTCTCCCTGGCGCAGGGTGGGGCCGGGTGGCACGGTTGGCCAGCTTTCCGGCCAGTTGCGCCGCTGGTCCCGGAAGGCGGCTCGCAGTGCCTGGTATGGCCGGATGGATGGCCGCGCATTGCGGTAGGCTTGCCGCAGACCCTGCTGATGATAGAAATCACGATGAATGTTGATGGCGAGTCGTTCAGCGTCCGGGCGTTGTCGGCCCTTGTGCCACATCAGGCCCAGTTCCTCCGGATCCAGCCGACCGTGGGTCAGGTCCGACAGGGACCACGCCAGGGCCAGGGATGCCAGCCGTGACTGGCAGGGTGTGGGCGGCATGCCGGCCCTCAGCTGGTCGGCGATGCGGGCGAGGTCCGAGACCAGGTAGTCCTGCGGGTTGAGGCCATCCAGTCGTAGCCGGTCCAGCTCCCGTAGCAATTGTTGCCAAGGCAGGGGTTCACGCCAGCGTTCAGTATGGGGTTTGATACTGCCCAGTTCGTCGACGGTGTGGGCAACGAATGCGGGTGCTTCCGGTGGCAAGGGGCAACCGGCTTCAACGTCCTGTGCCTGGCTGGTTGTGGCAAGCGTCAGGCATAGCCCGGCGATACCGAGGAACTGACCGACGGTGGGCCTTGGCAGGTTACCCCTGTTGCCGTCCGTCATCCTGACTGCCCTCCACAAACCGGTTATCAGCCTGTTGCGACGCGTAAGCTGTGTTTCAGTTTGTTTGAAATTTGTACAATTCGAACCATTTCCCACATTACCGCCGAGGATTTGTTGCACAATAGCGTCCAAAGGCGAGTCAGCGCCGTTTTTTATCTTCCGGTTGTGGCATCGTCCCGCCCCGGTCCGGCACGAGGAATGATCAATGGTAATCAGAGGCCTCAAACGCGCTCTGTTGATGTCGGTTTGTGCATTTACGCTCAGCCTGTCTTCCCCCACCAGTCTAGCAGTGGTCTCACCGAACGACCTGTTTTCAGACCTGTCCGGCGCTGCTCCCGATCTTGATCCACAGGTATTACGCTATGCGCTGGAGGCCACACAGTGTGCGGTGCGCAATGGCGAGAGTTATCCGGATCGGCTCGCAGTGATCGACTTTTCACAACCCTCCAGCAAAGAGCGTTTGTGGATCTTCGACCTTGGCCAGAAAATACTGCTGATGCGCGACCTGGTCGCCCATGGCCGTAATTCCGGCAATCTGGAATCCACCCGGTTCTCCAATATCGAAGGCAGTCACCAGTCCAGCATCGGGCTGTTCCGGGCCGCGGAAAGCTACCGTGGCAAGCATGGCTATTCCCTGCGCCTGGACGGGCTCGAGCCGGGTTTCAATGACCTGGCGCGCCAGCGAGCCATCGTTATTCATGGCGCGGACTATGTGGACCCCTCCTGGGTTGACGCCTATGGTCGTATTGGCCGTAGCCTGGGCTGCCCGGCGGTAAGTCAGGACGTCAGCGATCAGGTGGTGGACTCCCTGAAGGGCGGACAGCTGGTCTTCAAGTATTACCCGGACGAGGAATGGCTGGCCCGCTCCGGCCTGCTTAATTGTGGTGACGCCACCGTAGCGGGTGCTGCTTCCGACGAGAGCGGCGACGCCCGCGGCTCCTGATACACCCATGTCAACATGAACGGGGCTTTTACGCCCCGGTGGTTTCTCGGCTATTCTGACTGCGAACTCACCAACGCAGCTATGCAGCCTGTCGGACTTGGGCGTCGGTAGTAGAACAGACCTGAGTCCGACAGGCTGCTATGGCAGGAGAAACCGTAAATGTCAGAACAATCCCCTCAAGGTCTGCTGCTGGCGGGCAAACGCGTTCTGGTCACCCAGGCCGATGCTTTCATGGGCCCTGTGCTTTGCGAGGTACTGGAGGAGCAGGGTGCGACCGTCATCGCCAGCCACGACGATATTGCCGACCCGGACACCCCGCAGCGAATCGTTGATCAGGCCGGCCAGATTGATGCCCTGGTCGCCAACCTGGCGGTACCGGCCCCGTCCACCCGCGTGGGGGACGTATCTGCCGACGAGTGGCGCGATACCTTTGCCTCGCTGGTGGACCCCCTGCCGCGGTTGATCAAGGCCGTGCTGCCCGGTATGCGTGAGCAGGGCCATGGCCGAGTGCTGGTGATGGGCAGTGCCTCGGCCCTGCGTGGCATGAAGCGGGCCTCCACCTACAGCGCTGCCCGGGGCGCGCAGATGGCCTGGGTTCAGGCGGCGGGTGTCGAGCTGGCCCCCGAGAATATCCAGGTGAACCTGATCGCCCAGAACTTCGTCGATAACCCTACCTATTTCCCACCCGAGATCCAGGAGAATCCCCGCTTCCAGGAACGTCTGAAACGGGAGGTGCCCCTGGGCCGGCTGGTCAGTGCCCGGGAGGACGCCCAGTTTGCGGCCTACCTGTGCAGTGACGCGGCAAGCTGCTTCGTGGGACAGGTCTTCCCGGTCTGCGGAGGATGGGTGAACCGTTAGTGTTCCTTGACACGAGTATCCCGGCGCTATAGAGCACCGGGCCGGTGGGTCCGGTATCATCCATAACCGATGCAACGAACAGGGAGGCGTTCATGGAAACCGGAATCATACTGTCGGGGGGCGGCGCCCGCGCCGCCTACCAGGTCGGTGTGCTCAGGGGCATCTCCGATATGTACCCGGACTGGGAGAACCCGTTCCGGGTAATCGTTGGCACCTCGGCCGGTGCCATCAATGCCGTCGCCATGGCCGGCGGACACCCTATCTTCCGGCACAATATCAGCCATCTGGAAAGTCTGTGGTCGGAGATCTCGGTTGAAAGAATCTACAAGAGCCAGACCCTGGACCTCTTCCGCAATATGACCGGTGTTGCCCGTCGGCTGTTTGTCGCACAGAAAGGCGCGTCCCCGGTCGCTTTGCTCAACAACAGCCCTTTGCGAAAAATGCTGGAAGATGAGGTGGATTTTGACGCCATTTCGTCAGCTATTGATGAAGGGCGCCTGTCTGCGCTGGGCATCAACGCCTGTGGCTACTCCACCGGTCAGAACCTGTGTTTTTTCCAGGGGCGGGACGATCTGAAGAGCTGGACCGTGGGTCAGCGTGCCGGCTCACGGACCCGTTTGAAACTGGATCATGTGATGGCCTCCGCAGCCATTCCCACGGTGTTCCCGCCGGTACTGATCAACCGGGAATACTTTGGTGACGGGGTCACGCGTCAGATGGCCCATATCAGTCCGGCCCTGAGACTGGGCGCGGAGCGGGTGCTGGTAATCGGGGTCAGCGCTAACAGCATGTGCCCCGTCGAGCGGCCGGAGCCACCGGGAAGCCCGACCTTCGCACAGGTGATTGCCCAGGTCTTCAATGGCATGTTCCTGGATACCCTCGACTACGATATTGATCGCCTGAGGCTGATCAACCGGCTGCTGGAACTGATCCCGGCGGACCGGCAGCAGGAGGCCGGGCTCGACCTGAAGCCGGTCAACGTGCTGGAGATCTCCCCCAGCCACCAGATCAACGACATTGCGGCGAAGTACATCGATGGCATGCCGCTGGTACTGCGTAATCTGGTGGGGGCGACGGACCGGCATCATGGCACTGCCGCCAGCCTTGCCAGCTACCTGTTATTCGACCCCCGTTTCTGCCGGGAGCTGATCACCCTTGGCTATCATGATGCCCAGCAGCACGCCAACCAGATTAACCGTTTTTTCCACGAACAGCCGGACGGCCAGCCTACAGCGGAAGGCTGATCAGAAGGTGGAGAAGCCGGTGGCTTCCATGAAACGGTACTGCCAGTATCTGAACCTGGATTCGTCGGCATTGGCCGGGTAGGGCAGGCTGAACACCGGAGTCGAGCCCGGACCATTCCGCCATAGCCGCTCGAACAGCTCCGTTGTCGTGGCCATGGCCGGCTCCTCTGCCGGGCCATTGACCAGCATGGAGGTTTCCAGGTTGTCGTTGTCGATGTTGCGCCGGGTCAGGTTGGCGGAACCCAGCAATAACCTTGCCTGGCCAGCACCGTCGCGCAGCATCAGCAGCTTGTTATGGCACTGCTCGCCGTGTGTATTGCACCAACGCACGTCAATTCCGGCCTGGTGGAGTTCAAAGGCCACCTGGCGGTTGGGTATGCCGTTTTTCTCGTGGCCAAAGGCGTCCTGGTTCTGGTCGAGCAGTATGCGCAGGCTGGCCCCCCGCTCATGGGCCGCCTTGAGGGCCTTGATGCTGCCCCGGTGAGACAGATAAAACATGGCCAGGTCAAGCTGATCGCCCTGGCGGGCCCGGTCGATCAGTTCAATGGCGGCCTTGCGGATGGCCGCCTCGGTGAGCACCTGGCCTTGCAGCTCTGCAGTCTGGTCCGGGCCAGGGTAGATGGCTTCCGGCAATGACCAGTCCGGAACCGGTTCGCCGGACAGCGCCAGCACAGCTTCTTCCGTGGCCAGCAGATCCAGGGCGGCTGGTCCGGTAAAGCTGATGGCTGTGTTCCAGTGGCGGCTGCTGCCGGCATGGGGATTGGCGGAGGTGATCAGGCCGCGGAGCTGGTCACCTTCATCCACCACCATTGTCTTGCGGTGGTTGGCCTTGAAGTTGAGTAGTGCGAGGTAGCTGCGCAGGGTGACCTTGCCATCGCCCAGGGCATTGGGCAGCCAGCCACCGTCCGGACTGTTGCCAAACCACTGGCAGCATACGCGCCACAGGGCGGACCAGGTGGGGTTCGGGTCCCGCAATGGGCGCAGGTCGGTTTCCACCAGCGTGATGCCGGCCTCGCGCAGCTGCTCGAAGTGCGCCAGGCGCCTACCGCCGTAGACGGTATTCAGCGGGTCGGTAATCACCACCACGTCGAGTTCCGGCACCGCCTGCTTGCGCTCGATCAGCGCCCGGGTCAGTTTTTCGGCGAGCGGTTCGAACTCGCCATCCGGTGCCGTGTCATTGAACAGAAACATGTCGATGACAATCATCCTGCGGGCCTGGGCGATCAGGTCAAACACCTCCTGAAAAATACCCTGGCTCTGGAAGCGTTCGCCGGCGGCCGTTCGCCAGGTGATGTCCGGAATCAGACGGACATCGTACAGTGGGCGTACCGGCGCCGTTTTCGACAGCCCTGCCGGCATGGGTTTGAACGTGTTATAAATGCCCGTTGCCAGTATCAGTGCGATTACAATGGCAGCGACAAGCTTGAACGACATCAGGTGCATCCCTGCGGGGTCTCCTGTAGAAATGTGGTCGGTATCCGTTCGTGCATTATAAACAGATAAAATAAAAAGGGTTTTCTATATGATAGGTTACGTAACCATCGGTGTCAGCGACATGGCTCGGGCAAAGGCGTTCTACAGTGATCTGCTGGCGGATCTGGACGCCAGGGTTCTGATGGATCTGGATCGCATTGCCTTCTTCGGTCAGAGCATGGGTAAGCCCATGCTGGCGGTATGTACCCCCTATGACAAGCAGCCGAATCATCCGGGCAACGGTAACATGGTGGCCATCAACCCGGGCTCGAAGGAGCTGGTGGACAAACTCTACCACAAGGCTATCGAACTCGGTGCTACCTGTGACGGTGAGCCTGGGCAGCGCATTCCGGACCGTTTCTACGGGGCTTACATCCGTGATCTGGATGGTAACAAGGTGGCGTTTTTCCACTTTGGTTAAGTGACACTAAGGGAGGCACTATGTCCGATCTGGACGACCCCAGGGTATTGTTTGCGGCGGAGCGGACCATGCTGGCGTGGAATCGCACCAGCGTGGTGCTGATTACGTTTGGCTTCATGGTCGAACGGGCCAACATACTGATGACAGTGCTGGCTCCTGAGCAGTCGGACCCTGTGGGTAGTGCCATGACGTTCTGGCTGGGTATCGCGTTTATCTTGCTGGGAGCCTTCAGCGCAGCCTACTCGTCGAGGCAGTACCTGGTGGTACTGCGAACCCTGACGCCCAGCGAGTTCCCCTCAGGTTACCGGGTAACCTGGGGGCTGATGGTCAACGTGGTGGTGGCCGTGCTGGGGATGGCTCTGGCCATGGTTCTGGCATTTGGTCGCTGAACCAAACGGGACATTTGCCACTCAGTCGTCAGAATCGGGGATGCTCAGGTCGGCCGGTTCCTCGTCAATAATGAGGCGGTTGCCGTCCGGGTCCTGGGTCTGGTCATCATCCTCCGAGAACGTCCTATCGATCACTTCCTCCGGGTCTTCGGAAATTAACCTGACGCTGGTCTCGTTGCCCTGGTACCGGCGTTCCACATCGTCTGTCCACTGCGTCAGCACCAGTGACAGCGAACGCCGCCCTTCCGGGGTTCCCATAATGTACTCGTCGTAGCTTCCGGTCTCGATAAACTGCTTTTCCGTCAGCCCCACCTGGTCGCGGTAGAAGTCCCGGGCCGCATCAAGGTCGCTGGCACCGATACCCACGGCGCCAAGCGTGATGAGGGAGACGTCGTCGGTCTCGGCGATCTCAATCAGGTTGTTGTCCGGATCCCGACCGAAACCCACCATACCGACTCCCGGCCGTTCTTCAGGAGGCCTGGTAAGGTTGCCGCCGGCGTTAGCAAACTTGTTGGCCAGTGCCTCCGTATCGGGCGTAAAGAAAACAATCTTTCCGGGGTTATCCTGCAGGTTGCGACCGAGTCCGTCAGTGTATTCGATCAGCGTGAGGGTGGCCTGCAAACTGCTGCCCGGGGATTCCAGAGTAACCCGGCGGCTGTTTTCTGTGGTGACGTCGCTTACAATTCTCATATCCAGTCCGTGCCGGTAGATCGGCACGGACATGTACACATCGCTTACTCCCAGTTCCAGGCCGGTGACCTGACTGGTTACCGGATCCAGCTCATCATCGTCCCCATCCTTGCCATCGCCCAGGTTGAAGAGCTCCCATTCACAACCGCTCAGCAGCAGAACAAGAAAGAAAGCCAGAACTGACGTTAGCGGGACACCCCGTTTGTGAATTGCACTTGCCATCTCAAGATCCTTTTGTTGTTGCGACTACCCTGATCATCGCACGATGCACGGGGAAATTTGCACAGAGGATATTCTGCCACCTCCTCAGAAGGACGCCAAATCGCTTCGGCACGCGAAAGTTACGGCATGGCACATGCCCAGCAGGCGTCACGGGCATCGGTTATGTCTTTATCCGAGAGCTCGATAAGCCGGCGCGGACGAGGTATTTGACCGCGGGGATTTTTCGCTTCATCCTAATCCGGTTTTGTAACGCAACCGAAAAATAGGGAGATGCTACTTTGAGTGACTACAAGAATCGTGCTGTCGTACTGAAGAAACGCCCCCAGGGCGAGATTCAGGACGGCGACCTGGAGATTGTCGAGAAGTCCGTTCGTGAGCTGAAGGACGGAGAAGTGCTGGCGAAGACCCTGTGGCTGTCCCTGGACCCGTACATGCGCCCGCGCATGAATGATAGCAAGGGTTACATGGACCCCATCGGCATTGATGAGACCATTGTCGGTGAAGTGGTCGCCCGCATCGTGGAGTCAAAATCCGACAAGTATCAGGTTGGTGATCTGGTGACCTGTTATTCCGGCTGGCAGGAATACGCGGTATTCCCGGACACGGCGGATATGGTCTACAAGATCCAGGAGAAGCCGGGCGTACCGCTGCAGGCGTATCTGGGTGTGGCCGGCATGCCGGGGCGTACCGGTTATTGCGGCCTGATGTACGTGGGCAAGCCCAAAGCCGGTGAGACGGTAGTGGTTGCAGCGGCATCCGGTCCTGTTGGCACCGTGGTCGGCCAGACTGCCAAGAAAGAAGGTTGCCGTGCCGTGGGTGTGGCCGGTGGTCCCGAGAAGTGTCGCTATGTAGTGGAAGAGCTGGGCTTTGATGCCTGCGTTGACTACAAGGGAGGTAATCTGGAAGAGGACCTGAAGGCGGCCTGCCCGGATGGTATCGATATCTACTTCGAGAACGTGGGTGGTGCGGTGACCCGCGCCGTCGCGCCGCTGCTGAACGAAGGTGCTCGTGTGCCCATCTGCGGTTACGTGTCGGCCTATAACGCCGATGATATGACCAAGGTGGAAACCCCGTTCCACGTATTGAAGGCACTGGATCCGGTACCGGAGCATCGCTTCTTCCTGGTCACCGAGTGGCAGGACAGGCACCAGGAAATCACCGGTATCCTGGCGGACCGTGTGGCCTCAGGGGACCTGAAGTACAGTGAAACGGTAGCCGAGGGCCTTGAGAGTGCCCCCGAGGCGTTCAAGGGCATGCTGAAGGGCAAGAACTTCGGCAAGCAGTTGGTGCATGTAGCTGACTGAACTGATCTCCTCGCTTTCTCGAACTCTGGGGAGCGAGGCGATTGGGTATCGTTTTTCAGGACACGCCCGGCAAGTACGTCCATGTAGGGCTCGACGAACGCCATCCCTGGCGTTCGACGGTCCTGAAAAACGATCCCCAATCCCCTCTATCGCACTTTGGCATTGCCTACCTCTTACAACTCTGCGTTATGGTAAACGTTCTGCACATCGTCCAGATCGTTGAGCATGTCCAGAAACTTCTCGAACATCTCCACATCCTCACCCTGAACCGGAGTCGTGGTCTGGGGCAGGAACTGGATGTCGTCTACCTCGAATTCCAGGCCCTCGAAGGCGCTGGTCAGTGCCTGCTTGGCCTTGGCGTATTCGGTGTTGGGGGCAAACACGGTGATCAGGCCGTCTTCGTTCTCGATGTCCGTGACATCCACGTCCGCTTCCATCAGCGTTTCCAGCACCAGATCCTCGTCGTCGCCATTGAAGGCCAGAATGGCGCAGTGGTCGAACATGTGGCTGACGCTGCCGGGAGTGCCTATTTTCGATTTGGTCTTGGTGAAGCAGACCCGCACATCGCCAAAGGTGCGGTTGGGATTGTCGGTCAGGCAGTCCACGATCACCATGCAGTTGCCGGGGCCGAAACCTTCGTAGCGGGCCGTGGAGAAGTCCTCGCCGGCACCACCCCGGGCCTTGTCGATGGCTTTCTCGATAACGTGGGTTGGCACCTGGTCTTTCTTGGCGCGGTCGATCAGACCCCGCAATGCCAGGTTGGCGTCCGGATCGGTACCGCCGGACTTGGCGGCGACATAGATTTCGCGGCCATACTTGCTATAGACACGGGTCTTGGCGGCGGCCGTCTTGGCCATGGAGTCTTTTCGGTTCTGGTAGGCTCTGCCCATGGTTCGGGTCCTGTGGTTCGTGAGGAAAGCGAATATTACACGCACACACCCCGACGAACCACTGACCTGTGTCACGGTCTGGTTTCACGTGGCGGCCTGAGCCGGCAGGGATCCCGGGTCAGGCCACAACCACCCGGTTACGGCCGCACTCCTTGGCCATATACAATGCCTGATCGGCCCGGGCCACCAGCCGGCTGGCGGATTCCCTGCCGTCGTATATGGCAATGCCGAAACTGCCGGTTTGCGATACCGGCGGCGCGTCGCCGATTTCGAACGGGTGTTGCTGGAGGGCTGTCCTGAGTTTCTCGGCGGCTGTCATCGCGCCCTGTTCACCCGTGTCGGGCAGCAGCATCAGAAATTCCTCGCCGCCCCAGCGGCCCACACAATCCTGTTGGCGGGTATGCAATTTGAGGCGGTTGGCGACCTCCCGCAGCACACGGTCGCCGGCCTGGTGGCCAAAATTGTCATTAACACGCTTGAAATGGTCCAGATCCAGCAGGACGACCGCGAAGGAATGACTCAGACGGTGGTAGCGTGCGCGCTCCGAGTCGAGGCGTTCAGTCATGGCGCGCCGGTTCATCAGCCCGGTGAGGCTGTCGATGGTGGACATTTCGTTCAGTTTTTGCCGGGCAAGGAATTCGGCGATTCGGCGATGATAGAGCACATGGGTAACGAGTACTGCAATGACAGTGGCCGAAATAAAGCTGAGCAGCTTCAGCAACAGCTCCAGGGGCGGATGTCCCTGGTAGAGCATCACCACCACAAATGTACTCAGGGGCAGGAATAAGGGGATCACGCACCCACGAACGCCCCGCAGGCTGACCAGCGCGGCGCAGAAGATGCTCAGAATGGCCAGTTCGGTCATCATCCTGAAGGCGGAACCGCCCTGGTCGTAGGCGAAGACCAGGCTTCCGAAAATGCTCCACATGGCACTCAGGGAAATGAGGCGCAGCATGGGCATTGACCAGGAAGACCCGGGAAAGCGACCGTAATGCATTGCCAGGGCGAGGATCGAGACCACGAGTGGCGGAAGCCGCAGGGCAAGGCCCCAGGTCGGGTCGGCTTCTATCAGGGACCTGCCGCGGATCAGCACTGAGCCATTGGTGATTGCACTGACAAAGAGTACGACCCAGGCCCCCTTGACCATCACGTCCCGGATGAGCCCTTGTTCGGAACGGGCATAGGCGTCGCGGAAGCGCTGGGGGATATTTGCAGGTGCGAACATATTGCCCGGGATTCTCATTGGCCATTGGAAGTGTCACTGATGCACTTCGTTTGGTCATTTGTGTGACTGGAAGCACAACTATACGGGTGATTAACTGGTTGCAATATGCCGGAACGAGCGTTCGCCTCAGATATTGCAATCTGTGACATTCTTGCAGGATAAAATGAAAAACGCCGCTTTCCCGGTTCGGGAAGGCGGCGTTTCCGGTCGACGAAGAATGCGGGTGGGGGCAGTCTCTACACGAAATCCCTCGGTGGTCGGTAGTTGTCCTGTTCCATCAGGTCAATGCCGCAGTCCACGGAAGATACCCACTCCAGGAACCGGCTGACCATCTCCGGCCCTTCGAATCGCTTGCCGTGCTGCGGCACGATCTTGTCCACATCCATGCCCTGTACCATGTTGGCCCAGAGCTCGCATACTTTGCGGGAACCGATGTATCGACGGTGGAAGCCTTCCATGAACGGGATATGCCGGTCGAAATCGGTCACCGGCTTGTGATCCTCACTCGCACCCATGGAGGCGCCCAGGTCGCCGGAAAACAGGATACGGGAGACCGGATCGTAGAACTGCAGATTGCCTACGGAGTGCATGAAATGGGCCGGCAGGCATTCGATATGGCTGTTGCCAAAACGTACTTTGGCGCCACGATCGGGAATGGCGATGATCCGGTCAAAAACGCTGCTACTCAGCTGGTTGGTGACATAGCCGGATGCCAGGTGAGGCAGGAAGCGGGCCCAGAGTTTCGAGGTGACAATGTTGGCCCGGGTATGGACCAGCCAGCGGTCGATGGCGCCGATGATGTCCGGGTCCTGGTGGGATGCAAACACATAGGACATGTCGCGGATATTCATATAGCGGGATGCAGCGACAGACAGGGGCGTGTAGGTCAGGTCACCACCCGGATCAATCAGCGCCTCCTGCGTACCATCCACAATGAGGAACTGGTTGGACTGGACGCCCTCGCCGGTGACCAGTGAATCGAACATCAGACATTTGTGATGGCCATCGTCAAACAGGATGATGGGTTCGGCTGCCATCTCATACTCCTCGTGAAGCATTGGGGAAACAGGATCGCGGTGAGGGTACGGGGCTGTGGCGGGGGTTGCCTTGCGCCAGGTCAAACGGACTGATCTTTATCAAGAACCGGGAGAGGCCAGTGTCTCGTCAAGGCGTTTTATGCCGCGAACAAG
This sequence comes from Marinobacter zhanjiangensis, assembly GCF_014651935.1. Taxonomy (GTDB): domain Bacteria; phylum Pseudomonadota; class Gammaproteobacteria; order Pseudomonadales; family Oleiphilaceae; genus Marinobacter; species Marinobacter zhanjiangensis. Next base: position 339,397 of record NZ_BMXV01000003.1, read on the forward strand.
TGCACGTTTTGTGGCCAATTCCAGGACGCTGCCGGAAAAGGGGATGGTTTCGTCAAATTCCACGGTGTAGTGAATCCGGGTGCCGACACCCGGTAATTCCGACAAGCGGATCCTGGCCCCATGATTGCGGAAGGCACTGAAGCTGGTTACCGCATATTCGATCAGGTGGTCGGGTTCAAAGGTGAGGATGGTTTCCTCGAAGCCGACCGGCCCGACCCCGATCCACCGCACCGAGCCCGTGCCGTTGGGGTCGGCCTGATCACTGTCGCGAATGCGCCTTATGGGCAACCCCACCAGCCGACCCAGGCGATTATGATCCGCCAGCAGCTGGAATACTCGGTCGCGGGGAAAGGGCAGCTGTTCGGTGAGTTCGATGCGAAATTTGGGCATTGGCAGTGGCAACCATTATTTTTGTTCGCAGGATATCCCGATTACCAGATTAGCCCGTTTGTGGCGCCAGAAAAAGCTGCATCCAGCCTTATCCCTGTCTGATATACCGTCCTACCCCGGAAATGCGCCAGTAGCACCCGGCACCCGGTGGAAATGACACCCCTCGGCCATTTCTTGCGGATTTTCCCCGGTGAGTTCCGTGACCGCTTCCGGATTAACGGTTTCAGGAAGGCCATCAATCCCGTTATTATTCTGGTTTCGTTCGTCTTCTGGGCTACATTGAACACAGTCCCGGCGATTGCCATGCCGGATCTTCCGGTTGCCGTATTCTCACAGGGCTCACCAGTCCGGGTTCAAGGCCAGGAAGTACACTGGCAAGATCGTGGGTGGTCGTCCCCGACAGTCTGTGACAGAAGAAAGGAGCTGCCTATGCTGGTGTCTGAATTACGCAGGACACCTCATGATCGTACCCGCGCCATCCAGCTGGTGGACATGCAGTCCGGTGGCGATGTCAGCCGCATTGTGACCCGTGGCGTCGGGCATTTGCCCGGTGGGTCGGTGCTGGAGCAGATGCGCTACCTCCAGAAACATGGCGATGGCTTTCGCCGCTGGCTGCTGAATGAACCCTATGGCGACCCCTTTATGTCGGTGGATCTGATCGTGCCACCGGATCACCCTCAGGCCCAGGCCGGCTATATCATCATGGAGGCCATGGGCTACCCGCTGTATTCCGGCTCCAACACCATCTGCACGGCGGCCGCGATTCTAGAGAACGGCGTGGTGCCGATGGAGGATGGCGAGCAGACCCTGGTGCTGGAGTCACCCGCTGGTCTGGCCTGGGTAACCGCCCATAACGAGAATGGCCGGGTGCAGTCGGTGACCACCCGCAGCGAGCCCGCCTTTGTTTGTGAGCAGAACATGAAAGTGGAGGTGCCCGGGTGGGGTGAAGTCCGTTTTGATCTGGTCTGGAGTGGGGCCTACTTCGCGCTGGTGGATGCCGAGTCCCTGGGCTTTGCGCTGATGCCCGGTGAAGTCAGGCGGATGGAGGAGTTCGGCCTGGCCCTGGTGGAGGCCGCGCGACCCGTGGTCACCGACCAGCACCCGGAGCTGGGCGATGTTGGGCCGCTGCCATTTGCCCACTTCATGGGGCCACTGGAACCCGTGGAAGGTGGTTACCGTTCCCGTTCCGCCACCTACGTTCACCCCGGCGTTATCTGTCGCAGCCCCACCGGCACCGGAACCACCGCGCGTATGGCGGTGATGTACGAGAATGGCCAGTTGCAGGTGGGGGAAACCCTGGAAACAGTGTCCCCCAAGGGCAGTTCGTTCCTGGGACGACTGCTGGGGGAGGCCGCGGTCAGTCATTACCGGGCGGTCAGTACCGATATCACTGGCCGCGCCTGGACCCTGGCCCGGTCAGAAGTCCTGTTGGACCTGGATGATCCGCTGGTGGATGTGTCTGACCTGGAGGGTGTGCTGAATTCCGGCCCGAGCGCCTGACTGGCCGGCCGTTGAAACTCAGCCCCAGAGAGCTCCGACTCCTGTTCGCAGTGGTAACGAATCAGCGCAGCAAGTCGGTCATCTCCAGCACCGAGCGGGCAACCTCGGTCAGTTTGCGGCCCTGGTCCATGGCCACCTTGCGCAATTGCTTGTGGGCTTCATCGTCGGAAATCTGCTGGTGCTTCATCAGCAACAGCACCGCTTTCTCCAGGGTTCGCCGGTCATCCAGCGCTTCCCGGGCGATACGCAGTTCACCGCTGAGCTGGTCGAGCCGAAGCGCCTGCTGCTGAACCAGGTCGAACACCGAGCGACCGAGTTTCCGACCCACACCATCACTTCGATACTGGCTGGTGTCACCGCCATTTTCGCTGGAACAGACGACCAGTACCGGGTCCGGTGAATGACCACTGTCATCCAGGCTTTCCATGAGGTTCTGCTCATGGGTGAGAGCGTTTCGGGCCTCGGTGTAGCGGCCGATGCAGCGACGATGAAAATGCTCCTCCAGCAAGCATTCGATGTTCTTGAGTTCGTCAATGCGCCGGGTCATCAGGTCGAACCACTGGTCGGCCAGATCGGTATCCAGTTCCCTGTAACGACCCACTGAACAGGCAAGCCCTCGCAGGTACTTCAGTTCCTGCCAGAAATCCTCCCGGTTGTGTTGTTTCCAGAGCGCCAGCATTTCTTCGTCGGCAAAGCGTTCGAATACCGGGAAGGCTCGCTCCTGTGCATCGATCAGGTGCATGATGCGCTGTGACAGTGCGTGATCAAAATGCCCCCGGGAGAACCCCAGTGACCCGGCGGCCCGCTCCTGTCCCGCCATTTCCTTGCCCTGCATCAGGTTGACCATGGCCACCATCATGCCGGCAATAGTGGGATCGACCACGGTTTCCGCCGCTTCGAACACCACTGTCAGCAGGTGCCTGATGCGCTCTATATAGGCATCAATGGCGGCTTCCGCCGAGATCGACTGATGCCGGATCTGCTGACGGATGGCCGGCAGTGACTCCAGTCCGTGCAAAGCGGCAGCCAGGCTATTGAGCAGGCTGGTGCTGGCGGGGTCCTGGGTCAGTTCGCCCTGTATCTCCATCAGTTCATGCTCGAAGGCGTCCTGCTGGCGCAGACTGCTGTCGATCATTTCCACCAGCTCCTCCGAGAATCGCCTGCCGCCAGAGCCGAGGAATACGTTGGAGGCGCCCCGTTCCCGCTGCAGCTCATGGATCAGGTTGCCAATGCTGAGCACCAGCTTGCCCATCTGCAGGAAGCGCTCCAGGTTTCTGAGTTCGCATCGTTTCGAGGCAATGAGGTAGTCGGTTGCCCGGGGTCTTTGATGGGGATGCGGGGATAGCCTGGCTGCTGACATAGTGTTTTCTCCCTGGGATCATTCCTTTGAGGGGTGGAATCCTGACGGCCGGATACCGTCTCCGGGATATCGAAACGGTTGTGCTGTCCTTTGCAATTAACAGGCCAGTGGCGTCTCTACCACCCCGTATGTACGCCCCGAACGATCGTTTGATGAGGATGCGACTTTCTGTAAAAATGTTTGAATTTCCGGGGAAAAGCGTGGAGGCTCTGCCTTCAGGTTTAAGGACACCGCAGCCAGGGAGCAATTGCCGGTATGTCGAGAATAAAATGGAGCTCCATGGGCCTTTCCGTGATATTGCTCGTGGCACTTGTCATCTGGATGGTGACCGGTGACATCCGGTCGGCGCGGGACCAGGCGCCGGACACGCCGGAAGAGCAGGTTGCGGACCTGCCATTGGTTGAAGTGGATGTCCGCCAGGCCCGCACATTCCATCCCGCCGTACGCCTGCAGGGGCAGGTGGAACCCTGGCGCAGGGTGGACGTGAGAGCCCGTATCGGCGGTGTGGTGGAAGACATCGCCGTGTCCCTCGGGGATGAGGTCAGTGAGGGAGACACATTGCTGACGCTGTCCGAGGAGGACCGGCCGGCAGCGGTTGCCGGCGCCCGGGCCCGGGTCCGCCAACTGGAGGCAGACCTGGCGGCGGCCAACCGGCTGCGCTCGCAACGGCTGGTATCGGAAACCGAACAGATGCGGCTGGAGTCGGAACTGGCGTCGGCCCGGGCCCAGCTCCGTCAGGCCAGCCTGGCCATGACCTACCTGAAACCGACGGCTCCCTTCGATGGCATGGTCAATGCCCGCCATTTGGAAACCGGCGCCTTTGTGCAGGTGGGAGAGCCTTTATTCGAGGTGGTGCAGGTGGAATTGCTGAAAGTGACCGGGTTTGTGCCCCAGAACCAGGCGGGGCGAGTCGCGCCGGGGCAGAAGGTTACGGTGAGTATGCTCGATGGCCGTGAACTGGAAGGGGAGCTGACCTTCGTCGCCAGCGCCGCCAACCCGGAGACGCGCAGCTTCCGGATCGAGGCCCGGGTAACCAATCCGGAGGGTTACCGTATTGCCGGGGGCAGTGCTTCCGTCAACATCGAGCAGCCGCCGGTGGAGGCGCTGTTCCTGTCGCCGGCCCTGCTCACTCTGGGCGACGACGGACGGCCCGGGGTCCTGCATGTGACGTCTGATGATACCGTGGCTTTTACCCGGGTCAGTCTGCTCAGTGTGGGTACCGAGGGGGCCTGGGTCTCGGGCATGAGTTTTCCGGTGCGGCTGATTACCCGCGGAGGCGGGTTCGTGGCCAGGGGCCAGAAGGTCCGCCCTGTTGCTGCGGACGCCGGGAGCTGATCAATGCGGACCCTCATTTTTGCGGCCATGGATCGCAGCCGCACCACTTTGCTGCTCCTGCTGTTCCTCTTGCTGGGCGGCGCGGCGGCATTCGTTACCATCCCCAAGGAATCCAACCCGGACGTTACCATTCCCACCATCTATGTCTCTGTCACTCTGGAAGGCGTCAGCCCCGAGGACGGGGAGCGTTTGCTGGTAAGGCCTCTGGAACAGGAGCTGCGATCCCTCGAGGGCATCAAGGAAATGCGCAGCACGGCAGCGGAGGGCTACGCCGCCGTCATCCTCGAGTTTGATGCCGGTTTCAACCCGGACAAGGCGCTGCAGGATGTTCGCGAGAAAGTGGATACCGCCCGGGCGGAACTGCCCACGGAAGCGGATGAGCCCCGGGTGCACGAAATCAACGTGTCACTGTTCCCGATACTGTCCATCGGCCTGTCCGGGCCGCTCTCGGAGCGGGAACTGATTACCATTGCGCGGGAGCTGCAGGAGGCCATCGAGGGCATTCCCGAAGTGCTGGAAGTGGAAATCGGCGGCGACCGGGAGGACCTGCTGGAAATTGTGGTGAATCCCCAGGTGCTGGAGAGCTACGGTGTCGATTATGACCAGCTGGCCAGCCTGGTGCGGCGCAACAACCAGCTGGTGGCGGCTGGCAGCCTCGACAACGGCCAGGGTCGTCTTTCCATCAAGGTTCCCGGCGTGGTGGAGAACGTCGAAGACGTCATGGCCATGCCGGTCAAGGTGAGTGGTGACCGGGTGGTGACCTTCGGCGATGTGGCCATGTTGCAGCGAACCTTCAAGGACCCCACCGGTTTCGCTCGCATCAACGGTGAGCCGGCGGTAGTGCTGGAGATTTCCAAGCGTGCCGGCGCCAACATACTGGAGACCGTGGCAAAGGTGCGCGGGCTGATGGACACTGCTGGCCCCCGTCTGCCGGAGGAACTCGAGGTCCGCTATACCATGGACCAGTCAGAGGATGTCCGGAACATTCTCTCGGACCTGCTCAACAACGTGCTCACGGCGATTGTGCTGGTGGTGATCGTGGTCATCGCGGCCATGGGTCCCAGGTCCGCAGCTCTGGTGGGTATTACCATTCCCGGTGCCTTTCTCAGCGGCATCCTGATGATCTGGGCGCTCGGTTACACCCTTAACATCGTGGTGCTGTTCAGTCTCATTCTGGTGGCCGGGATGCTGGTGGACGGGGCCATCGTGGTCTCGGAACTGGCGGATCGGAACCTGTCTCAGGGCATGCCCGCGCCGGAAGCCTGGGCCGAGGCGGCCAGCCGTATGGCCTGGCCGGTGATTGCATCGACCGCCACCACCCTGGCGGTGTTCGTGCCGCTGCTGTTCTGGCCGGATACCGTGGGCGAATTCATGAAGTACCTGCCGGCGACGGTAATTTTATGTCTGAGCGCCTCCCTGGCCATGGCACTGGTATTCCTGCCAGTGATGGGGGGTGTCAGCGGCGGCCGGCGCGCCAGGGATATCGGCGGGGAAGGAGCCTTCGTGCGGGGTTACCGGCAGGTACTGGCGACCCTGCTGCATGCGCCCTGGCTGACCCTGCTGGGGGCGCTGCTGATCATTGCGGCGATCGGTTGGAGCTACAAGGTATTCAACCATGGCCTGGAGTTCTTTCCTGAGGTGGAACCCGAATCGGCCCAGGTTCACGTGCGGGCCAGGGGAGATCTGTCGGTTCACGAGCGGGACGCCATCGTGCGGCAGGTGGAGCAACGTCTGAGTGGTCTGCCCGAGGTGGCGTCGTTGTACGCCCGGTCCATGGTCAGCACCGACCAGCAGATGGCTCCTGATGTGATCGGCACACTCCAGTTCCAGTTCGTGGACTGGGATCAGCGAAGGCCAGCGTCGGAGATTCTTGCCCAGTTCCGTGAATTGACCGCAGACATACCGGGTATCGTGCTGGAATTTCGTCAGCAGGAGGAGGGGCCTGGCGGCGGCAAGCCCATAGAGATCATGATTACCGGTGATGACTACAGTGCCCTGGAGACTTATACCACGGAGGTCCGGGAGACCATGCGGGACATGGGCGGGTTTACCGATGTGGAAGACAACCGCAGCCTGCCTGGTATCGAGTGGCGCCTGGAGGTGGACCGCGAGGCTGCGGCGCGCTTCGGAACCGACGTGGTCAGCATTGGCAGTTCGGTGAGGTTGGTCACCAATGGCCTGGTGCTGGCCACCTATCGACCGGCCGGGGTCCGCGATGAAGTGGACATTGCCGTGCGGGTACCGTCAGCCTGGCGGGAGCTGGATCAGTTTGATCGCCAGACCCTGAATACCCCCCGGGGGCAGGTGGCCCTGTCAGAGTTCGTTGAAGTGGAACCCGCTCCCAAGACCGGCACCATCGCCCGGCTGGATGGTGAACGGGCCATCACCGTGAAGGCGGATGTGGCGCCGGACACCAATGCCAATGAACAGCTGAACCAGTTAAGGGGAGGTCTGCCGGAGCGGCCGGCCGGGGTCAATGTCATGTATGGCGGCGAGGATGAAGAGCAGCGTCGTACCATGTCATTCCTGGGGCTCGCCTTCATGGTGGCAATCGGCCTGATGACCCTGATTCTGGTGACGCAGTTCAATTCTCTCTACCAGACAGCGCTGATCCTGTCCGCGGTTGTACTGTCGACCGCTGGCGTTCTAATCGGCCTGTTGCTCAATGGTCAGTCGTTTGGCGTGGTCATGGTGGGCATGGGCATCATTGCGCTGGCGGGTATTGTGGTCAACAACAACATCATTCTGATTGATACCTTCAACCGGATGCGGGCCGATGGTGCGGCGCCCCTTGAGGCAGCCCTGGAAACCGGGTGCCTGCGTCTGCGGCCGGTGTTGCTGACGGCGGTTACCACCATCCTTGGGCTGATGCCCATGGTGCTTGGCGTCAATGTCGATCTGCTGACGCCATCCCTGGGCATCAATGCGCCTTCTACCCAGTGGTGGACGCAGCTCTCCAGTGCCATTGCCGGCGGACTGGCCTTTGCCACCTTCCTGACCCTGCTGCTGACACCGGTATTACTGCTGGTGGGGGCTCGGTTCGGGCCGGCATCAAAGCGGACCGGAACCCGGGCCTGAGGTTAAACAGCAGCGGGATGGGAATGACGGGGTGCCCTTATCCGAAAGGCCGAAAGCTATGACGTAGCGACTTCAGGCCGGGAGTGAGCGATCAGTTGGTGGCTTGCTCGCCTTCGCCGGATTGCTCCCCGTCTGACTCGCCGCCGTTGGGCATCACTTCCGCATAGTCGGATGCCAGCTCCTGCTGCTTTTCCTTGCGCTGCTCCGGTGTCAGGTCCGGGTCCGCCTGGAGGGCCATCACCTCCAGAGTGTACCGCGTCAGCTGTTCCTCGCGACCGTATAGCTGGTCCGCCAGTTCGGGGCCAAGATGGGTGCGGCGCAACCGGGCAATCTGGTCGTAATCGTTACGCAGGGACTGTGGATCCCCCCGAACAGCAAGGGTGTCCGAGATTTCCCGGAAGGCATTGCTGTAGCGATAGAACTTTTCGGTGATCTGCACCGCCTGCTCGCCGGCCTGTCCCCCCAGGCCTGCTTCGATCATGGTTTTCAGTTCCTCCAGCTGCTGCTCGTTCAGGGTGGTGCCGGAATCCATAAAGGCCTGTTCCAGCACCATCTGGGCACTCTCGTTGAGCACGATATCTCCGTTCTCATCCAGCTCCACTCTGCTCAGGGCGTAGGCCACCTCTTCCAGCTTGAAGGGTATGTTGCCCCCATCGTCAGGCTTCTCCGCCTCTGCCGACTCTGCTGGCTCGTCCTCTTCTGCGGTCAGCATGGAGTCCGAAAACAGCCTGGCGTCCGGCTCATCATTGGCGGACTGCGTTTCCGTGACCGTCTGTGGCTCGTCGGCCTGCTCCACTGGCGGTGTGGTTTCGTCTGGAATCAGAGCCTTTCCGCCCGCCCAGATGGCAATGGCTACCGCGCCCAGCACCGCCGCGCCGGTGGCAAACAGTGTGGTACGGCTTTTCGAGCGGGAGTGTGGGGTATTTTTTTTCGGTTGGTTTACGCGAGTGCTCACGGCATCAGCTCCTCAATGCCCTGTCGTTCGCGAATATGGGAGATGGTCGTGCCTGACCACTTCTTCATGGCCCGACGCAGGCTGGAGGCACAGGAGAAACCGACTATTTCAGCGACCTCATCAACGCTCAGGCCGGACGACCGGAGCTGATGGGTGGCAATTTCCATCCGGACGGAGTGGAGTAGTTTGCGAAAGGATGTTTTCTCCGTCGCCAGCCGCCGCGTCAGCGAGCGGGGGGGCATCTGCATGCCCTGAGCCACCTGCTCAAGGTCGATAGCCGGATTGAAGTGCGAGCGGATGTGCCAGCGCACCCGGTCAGTAAAGGTGATGTCCACTGGCGCCTGGTTCAGCTCCTGCTCGCACTGCTGGATCAGCTTGCGATAGGCCCGTCGACGGTAGGGCCGGAAAGGCTTGATCACATAATTGTAATCTGCCGAGATGGCGGTCTGGTCGGAATCGAAGGTAACAGACTTGCAGGGAAGTTCGCTGTACAGGTCAACGTGGGCAGGCTCCGGATAGTCCAGCGTCACGTGAACGTCGGTGTCGCGGGCATCGGGGTTGCCGCAGAGGGTCCAGAGCCGTGCTGTGGTGGCGACACGAAACTCCAGCGTAAACATGCGCACATCGTCATCGTAGATCTCATCCGCAGAGTAGACCAGAGGATCCACGACGCGACGGTTGCAGTCGATATAGGTGGTTGGCTGGGAGACCATCATTGCGTAATAGGGTTGTGAAATCACCAGATATCGTCGGAAGGCTTCGCCGGCCTCTTTCAGGCTGGGGCTGGAGTGGATGGTGTACCCCAGCGTGCCCCAGAAACTCCAGTCCAGCTCCATGCCGACAATGAGGCCGATTCCGGGTTTGCGACAGTGCTGGATACCATTGCGTACCAGTGTCTGCTGCTGCATGTAGCTGATACGGATGTCCTGCATGTCGAACATGGCAGGTGAAATGCCGGTGCCCCTGAGCAGGTCGCTGAGACTGGCCCCGTGACGGACGAAAACCTCGATGAATCCGAGAGGATGCAGGTGGAGCGGGATCACTCTGGCGTTGAAGTCCATTTTGCGAGCCCCTTGATTGTCAATGTCATTATTGTGTTGGTGTTGTAACGATTGTTTACAGTGTGCCCCGATTCGCATCGGGGTAACAGGAACCCCTTAACAAAAACGGATGTCCGCAAACCTGATGAAAAAAGCCGGGCACAAGGCCCGGCTTACAGCTCGAGTTGAAAACTGCCTGATTTACAGGCCATTGCGCTCGATATCCCAGCCGCTGATGTCACAGGCGGAGCAGGGGCCCGTGAACAGCTCGGCCGCCGCTTCGTCGCCCTGCAGCTGATACAGCCACCAGGCGGTGCTCATGCCGCGGAAATCACCAAGGTCTCCCGTGGGCTCGAAGTGGCCGGCGCCGTCGAGCGTCGCCCAGAAGACCGGTACATCAACACGGTTGAACACCGGACGCTGGTTCAGTGTCGGGCCTGCAAGGTTGTCGGAACTGCCGGACAGCAGCAGCATGGGAGCGGTTTGCTCGTCCTGCGAATCGGAGTCGTGCCCCAGGCCCAGGATGTACGGCTGGACGGGCGCAGTCGCTGTGATACGGCTGTCACGTGCCGCCATCAGGGTGCCGCCACCACCCTGGGAGTGGCCGGAGGCGCCGACTTTCGAGAAATCGACATTGCTGCCATAGCTGGTGCCGCGAACAGCGTCGATGCAGTCCAGCATTTCTTCACCGGAGCCGGCGTTGGAGGTGTTGGCTGCGGCTACCACAAAGCCGTAAGAGGCCCAGTGCTCCAGGCCATCCCCGTAGGTGGACGGGCTACCACCGGTGCCGTTGCCCCACAGAATCAACGGCGCGCCTTCCGGTACGTTGCTCGGGCGATAGACCGTGCAGGAGAGACCTGCGCGATCGGATGTGGTGGCGTAGGATCCCGACGAGGCATACTGGTCCGTGGGGTCACCGCCACCAATACCGCCGCCACCGAGTGCGAAGGCGGAGCCGGAGATCAGCAGTGCGCCGGCAGCAGCCACTGATCGGGTCAGGACTGACTGTTTGGGTATCGCGAGTGTCATATTGTTTTTCCCTGATCGTCAGAAATTGATTGTTGGAGTTTGTTGCTTCGGCTGTTAGCAGGATTGGAGCCTGTGATTGTCTGGTGGCTCCATGAATCAGCCTGACTCGATGGTAGAAGGTTGCCAGAGATGTCACCCATAACAGCAAGTACAAATTGTGATCGATTCCGGGAGGTGAGGTGGAGTGACTGTGACGAGGGTCGTCCTTGTCCGGGTGTTTAATGATCAGGCAATGTTGCCGGCCGCGACCGCGGAGGCCCAGGCCCACTGGAAGTTGTGGCCGCCGAGATGACCCGTTACATCGACCACCTCGCCAATGAAGTAGAGTCCCGGAACGTCTCTCGCTGCCATGGTTCTGGAGGAAAATTGCCGTGTATCCACGCCCCCCAGGGTGACTTCCGCGGTGCGGTAGCCTTCGGTGCCGGCGGGTTGAAGCGTCCAGTGCGACAGGGTCTCTGCGGCGGATTCCAGATCATTGCTCCGGTATTCCTGCAGGGGCCCCTGCCAGCCGTGCATGATGGCAAAGGACTGGGCAAACCGTTTGGGCAGAATCCGGCTCAGGTAGCGCTCCAGGCTCAGAGATGGCTGTTGCTGCTTGAGTGTCTGCAGTTCAGCCAGTGGGTCATGCCCCGGCAGCAGGTCGATGGACAGAACATCGCCGGGTTGCCACAAGCTTGATATCTGCAGCATGGCAGGCCCGCTCAGGCCACGGTGAGTCACCAGCATGGGTTCGAGGAAATGCTCTCCGTTACAATGGACATCCACCGGGCAACTGATGCCGGCCAGGGGGGCCAGCTGCTGTTTCAGCTCCGCGTGCAGGGTAAAGGGTACAAGGCCGGCGCGGGTGGGCAGCACCGACAGCCCGAACTGGCGGGCAAGGTCATAACCAAAGCCGGTGGCTCCCATGGTGGGTATGGACAGGCCGCCGGTTGCAACAACCAGGGCTTCGCACTCTATGGCACCGCCGCTGGTCTTCAGGTGATAGCCGCCGGCTGTCTGCCTGACCGACTCGACACTGGTCTTGAGCCGAAGCTCGGCGCCGGCCCAGTCGCATTCCGTGAGCAGCATATCCAGCAGGTCTCTGGCGCTGTGGCGGCAGAACAGCTGTCCCTCGGCTTTCTCTTCATGTTCGATGCCGTGGCGCTCCACCAGATCCAGAAAATCCTGTGGTGTGTACCGCTTGAGTGCGGAGATGCAGAAATGGGGGTTGTCGGACAGGAAGTTGGCCGGCGTGCTGTTGAGGTTGGTAAAGTTGCAGCGTCCGCCACCGGACATCAGGATCTTCTTTCCGGGTTTGGCCGCGTGTTCGATGATCAGCACCCTGCGACCCCGATATCCGGCGGCGGCAGCGCACATCAGTCCCGCCGCGCCGGCGCCGACAATCACCACATCATAGGTCTGAGCCATGGTTTCGCACATCCTGTCCTGTCACAGTGTGGCGGCAGTATACCGGGCCGGGCTGGCCGGGTGATACCGGGGTGCCGTTGCCGGTGTCATCGGCGAATTTCATGGAGATGCGAAAGCTTGTCATTTCTGAAATGGCGATCCATGGAAGAAGGGGTTACCATGGCCCCGAACGACTGTTCCAGACAAGGGTGTATGTCTGGACGCGAAAATAACAAGAGCCCGGCACGACGCCTTCAGATTAAAGAAGGGCCCGGATACTGGAGGACATAATGAAAGTTGGCCTGATCGTGGATTCCGCCTGTGACCTTCCCCATGATTTTATACGGAAGCATGGCATTTTTATCCTGCCGTTGACCGCAAAAATCGATAATCAGACTTTTATCGACGACCACAATCCGGACACCACGGAAGACTTCTATCGGCAGGGCCTGCTGGGTAAGGGTCACCATGCGGAGACCGAGGCTTTTTCCGCTGCACAGATTCGCGACCTGTTTCTGGAAAAGGTCGTCCCGAACTACGATATCGCCATTTGCGAGACCGTTGACCGATCCCGCAGCCAGATCTACAGCAACGCTTCGGAAGCCATGAATATGGTCATGGCCCATGCCAAAGCGGTTCGGGAAAAGGCAGGTGTTGAAGGCAATTTCACCATGCGGGTCATCGACAGCGGCCAGCTGTTCGCCGGCCAGGGGTTATTGGCCGCTTACACCATCAGCCTGTTGGGCAAGGGGCTTTCCAAGAATGCGTTACGCCATGAGGTGGAAAAGTTTGCCCAGAACGTGTGGATCTGCGTGGTACCAAACGATCTGAGCTATATTCGCGAACGTGCCCGGCGACGGGGTGACAAGAGTGTATCCGGCCTGGTTGCCTTTCTGGGCAAGGCCCTCAACATCACCCCGATTATCTGGGGCAAGGGCGTTGTCGCCAAGCCAGCGGCCAAGACCCGGTCCAAGGATGCGGCGGTGGAGAAGGTGATGAATTACGCCGTGACTCGTGTGAAAGCAGGGCTGCTGGCGCCGGTGGTCTCCCTCTCCTGCGGCATGAGTTGGGAGGAGATCGAGGCACTGCCGGGTCTGGACCGCCTGCGCGAGGTCTGCAAGGAGCACAATGTGGAGCTGTTGCTCTCGCGTATGGGTATAACCAGCAGCATTTATATCGGCCCGGGCAGTGTCTGCCTCTCACTGGCGGCCGAAGAGCATGAGTTTGAGGGCTGACACCGACGAGAAAGGGGAGCCGTGGCTCCCCTTTTGCTTGCGCTCTCGCTGCCTCACTCCCGTTCCCGGATGATGTGTGGTTACGGGCCACCCGGTGTCGGGATGCTGGTGCCTCAGCGCTCCAGATACTGCAGCTTGTCCGGCTTGCCATCCCATTCTTCCGCGTCGGGAAGCGGGTCTTTCTTCTCGGTGATGTTGGGCCACTTGCCGGCGAGGTCCGCGTTCAGCTCGATAAAGGGCTCCTGACCCGCAGGCAGTTCGTCCTCCGAGAATATGGCCTCGGCCGGGCATTCCGGCTCACACAGAGCGCAATCAATGCACTCGTCAGGGTCAATCACCAGAAAATTGGGGCCTTCGTAAAAGCAGTCCACCGGGCATACTTCCACGCAGTCCGTGTATTTGCACTTGATGCAGTTGTCGGTAACCACAAACGTCATAGTCAGATTCCTGGTCTGGTGGTCTGTCTCATCAGTGGGGTGTTTCCGCTGCCCTCGCCGCAGACAGGCTCCGCAGTCCGAAGACCTGTTGTGGCGGGCCCGCCGTCACCCTTCGTGCTGATCTTTGGTAATTTGAGGCCGATATTGTAGGGAGGCCCCGCCCGCCCCGCAAGCGCCGCATCACTATATGCTTATGAGCTGGATCAACGGGTAGCGGAATCAGTCTTTATCCGTCATCAACTGACGTAGTTCGTAAAGCCGCTCCAGAGCCTGTCGAGGCGACAGATCATCCGGGTCCATTTCCGACAGGGCCTTTTCCACTGCACTGGGCTCCAAGCTGGCAAACATGTCGCCCTGGAAGGCCTCGTGCTGCGCCGGACTGGCCGCTTTGCGCTCCGGGGCGGGGGAGGCAGACAGGGTGACCGGTTCCCGGTTCTCGCCTTCCAGCCGCTGCAGCTGTGAACGGGCCTGGGCGATCACCGGCTGTGGCACGCCTGCCAGCTGGGCCACCTGCAGGCCGTAACTCTGGCTGGCCGGGCCATCGTGCACTGTGTGCAGGAACACAATACTGTCGTCATGCTCGGTAGCGGTCAGGTGCACATTCACCGCATGGTCGAGCTGGTCCGCCAGTTGAGTCAGCTCGAAATAGTGGGTGGCGAACAGGGTGTAGCAACCAATCTCACGGGCCAGGTGCTCCGCCGTGGCCCAGGCCAGCGACAGACCATCGAAGGTGCTGGTGCCGCGACCTACCTCATCCATTAACACCAGGCTGTGGCGGCTGGCGTTGTGGAGGATGTTGGCGGTCTCGGTCATCTCCACCATGAAGGTGGAGCGGCCACCGGCGATGTCATCGGACGATCCCATGCGGGTGAAGATGCGGTCCACCGGCCCCAGTACCGCCCGGTCCGCCGGTACGAAACTGCCGCAATAGGCGAGCAGGGCGATCAGCGCCGTCTGGCGCATGTAGGTGGATTTGCCCCCCATGTTGGGGCCGGTAATCACCAGCATCCGGCGTTGCTCGTCCATCAGTACGTTGTTGGGCACGAAAGGTTCGTCCAGAAGCTGTTCCACCACGGGGTGCCGGCCGGCATCGATATCCAGCCCGGGCGCCTCGCGGAATTCCGGGGCGGTAAATCGCAGGCTGGTGGCGCGCTCGGCAAAGTTGGTCAGTACGTCCAGCTCCGCCAGGGCCTGGGCACTGTCCTGCAACTGCGCCAGCTGTTCCGCCAGGGCTTCCAGCAGATCATCGTACAGCCCCTTTTCCCGCGCCAGGGCACGGCTTTTGGCGCTCAGGGCCTTGTCCTCGAACTCCTTTAGTTCCGGGGTGATGAAGCGCTCGGCATTCTTCAGGGTCTGGCGGCGGATGTAGTCCACCGGCGCGTGGCCCGATTGCGCCCGGCTGATCTCGATGTAATAGCCGTGTACCCGGTTGTAGCCCACTTTCAGCGTACTGATGCCGGTTCGCTCCCGTTCCCGGGTTTCCACATCCAGCAGGTACTGGCCGGCGTTCTCGCTGATGTTGCGCAGCTCGTCCAGCTCGCTATCGAAGCCCTCACGGACAACGCCACCATCGCGGATCACCACCGGCGGGTTATCAACCACCGCCCGTTCCAGCAGGTCCGCCAGTTCAGGGTATTCACTGACCAGTGTTGCCAGCCGGACCACGTGATGGGAGTTGACCGGCTTCAGGGCATGCTGCAGGTCCGGCAGGGCGGCGAAGGCATCCCGCAGGCGGGCCAGATCCCGGGGCCGGGCAGAGCGCAGGGCCACCCGTGCCAGGATACGTTCGATGTCACCCACGCGCTTGAGCAGGTCATGTACCGGTTCGTAGTGGAAACCATCCAGCAGGGCCGTCACAGCATGCTGGCGCTGGTAGACCTGCTCCGAGTCCCGCAGCGGGCGGTTGAGCCAGCGTCGCAACTGGCGCGCGCCCATGGCGGTGGCGGTACGGTCCATGACCCAGGCCAGGGTATGCTGGTGACCACCGAGCAGGTTGGTGTCGATTTCAAGGTTGCGTCGGCTGGTGGCATCCAGCACCACTGCGTCTTCCCGTCGCTCCCGGGTCAGTTTGCGGATGTGGGGCAGGGCGGTGCGCTGGGTTTCCCGGGCGTACTGGAGCAGGCAGCCGGCGGCACAGATGGCCAGGGACATATCCTCGCAGCCGAAGCCGGTCAGGTCCCGCACCTGCAGTTGCTGGGTCAGCAGGCGATGGGCGGTGTCGGCCTCGAACAGCCAGGGACCCTGGCGGCGGATGCCACTGCGGCCGCTGAGAATGTCCTCGAAAGGGAAGTCCTCGCTGATCAGGACTTCCGCGGGCTGCAGGCGCTGGATTTCTTCCTGCAGGGCGTCGATACCCTCGATTTCCGAGACCGCAAAGCGGCCACTGGAAATGTCGAGCGTCGCAATCCCGAAGTTTTCCCGGTGGTGGAAGATGGACAGCAGCAGGTTGTCCCGCCGGTCCTCCAGGAAGGCCTCGTCGCTGAGGGTGCCGGGGGTGATGATGCGCACCACCTTGCGTTCCACCGGACCCTTGGCGGTGGCCGGGTCACCAATCTGCTCACAGATGGCAATGGACTGGCCGGCCCTTACCAGGCGGGCGATATAGTTCTCGGCAGCGTGATAGGGCACACCGGCCATGGGAATCGGGCTGCCACCGGACTGGCCCCGGGCGGTCAGGGTGATGTCGATCAGCTCGGCGGTTTTCTTGGCATCATCGTAGAACAGTTCGTAGAAATCGCCCATCCGGTAGAACAGTAGTTCGTTCGGATGTTCGCCCTTGATCTTCAGATACTGCCGGATCATCGGGGTATGGCCGGATAGATCTTTCTGTGCTGCCGACATGTTGTGTGCCCAGTTGGTGGAGTCTGCGGAATCCCGGTGTAGAATCGGCAAAAATAAAGCCGGTGCCTGACGGGCTAGCGTCACGCAGTAGGTCAACGAATTAACCAGACGGGACGCCGGGGATTGTAAGAAAATATGAAGCCGGATGAAACGAGGAGGCTCTGGATGCTGAAAGACTCGACCATGGAACAGGCCGCCAACCACCTGGGAGATCTGCTTTCCCTGCGGGGGCAGACCGTGGTGACGGCCGAGAGCTGCACCGGTGGCTGGGTGGTAAAGGCGCTTACCGACCGGGCGGGCTCATCGGCCTATGTTCTGGGTGGCCTGATAACCTACAGCAACATCATGAAACGTGAACTTCTGCACGTTTCCGCGGAAAATCTGGCGCGGGAGGGTGCGGTCAGTGAATCCGTGGTCCGGCAGATGGTGACCGGAGCCGTAAAGGTCAGTGGCGCCGATTTTGCCATTGCCATCAGCGGTGTTGCCGGCCCGGGGGGTGGCAGTGACGACAAGCCGGTAGGCACGGTCTGGTTCGCCTGGGGCACACCGGCCACCGGAATCGTTGCCCACTGCTGCCACTTTGACGGCGACCGGGATGCGGTCCGGCGGCAGAGTGTGGTCTATGCCCTGCAGGGCCTGGCCGATTATGTCCAGAAGCTCTGACAGGTTGCGATCAGATGATTTGGTCATTGGGGTTGGTCTGACACCGGGACTGTGATTTAATACTGTTCAAGTATACAGTAAACGGTCCGGATGCCTGGCCGGGAACATTGAGGGTTTGCACTGATGGAAGACAAACGCAACAAAGCACTGAGCGCCGCACTTAGCCAGATCGAACGCCAGTTCGGCAAGGGCGCTGTCATGAAAATGGGCGACCAGCCCCGGGAAGCCATTCCTGCTGTTTCCACCGGTTCGCTTGGCCTGGATGTGGCCCTGGGTATCGGTGGCTTGCCCTACGGCCGGGTCTGTGAAATCTATGGGCCGGAAAGCTCCGGCAAGACCACGCTGACCCTTCAGGTGATCGCCGAAGCCCAGAAAGACGGCAAAACCTGCGCCTTTATCGATGCGGAGCACGCCCTCGACCCCATCTACGCTGAAAAGCTGGGTGTGAACGTGGACGAGCTGCTGGTCTCCCAGCCGGATACCGGTGAGCAGGCGCTGGAAATCGCGGACATGCTGGTGCGTTCCAATGCGGTAGACGTCATCATTGTGGATTCCGTTGCGGCGCTGACAAGCCACGTGGGCCTGCAGGCCCGGCTGATGTCCCAGGCCTTGCGCAAACTGACCGGTAATATCAAGCACGCCAACTGCACTCAAGTTCTATTCCTCGGTGCGCCTGGATATCCGCCGTATCGGTTCCATCAAGGAAGGCGATGAGGTGGTAGGCAATGAAACCCGGGTCAAGGTGGTGAAGAACAAGGTATCGCCGCCGTTCAAGCAGGCCGAGTTCCAGATCATGTACGGCAAGGGCATCTACCACATGGCAGAGGTGGTGGATATGGGCGTCAAGGAAGGCTTTGTGGACAAGTCCGGTGCCTGGTACGCCTACAAGGGCGACAAGATCGGGCAGGGCAAGGCCAACGCCGCCAAGTTCCTGGAAGAGAATCCGGAAGTGGCCAAAGAGATCGAAGCCGCCATCCGTGACAAGCTGATGCCCAAGCCGGTATCGAAGGACAAGGCGTCTGCGGAAGCGGCGGAAACCGCTGAAAAAGCGGAAACCAACGACGAGCTGCTCTGAGTGATCTGACTGACCGGGAGGAGCCATGGCACACGGGAAGAAACTGCTGATCGTCGCTCATGCGCCCTCTCCCAATACCCGTAAGCTCAGGGATGCGGTTGCCGAGGGTGCCAGCCATCCGGATATCGAGAATGTGGACGTCCGGGTGCTGGCGCCATTGGATGCCGGCCCGGATGACGTGCTGTGGTGCGATGCCATCGTGCTCGGTACCACGGAAAATCTGGGTTACATGAGTGGCGCTCTGAAGGATTTCTTTGACCGCAGCTACTACCCCTGCCTGGAAGAAACCCAGGGCTTGCCGTTCACCTTCTACATACGCGCCGGCCGTGATGGCACAGGCACCCACCGGGCTATTGACAGCATCACCACCGGGTTGCGCTGGCGGCAGGTGCAGGAACCCTTGTTGTGCCGGGGCGAGTTTCAGGACGCCTTTGTGGATCGGTGCCGGGACCTGGGCATGACCATGGCCGCCAGCCTGGATGCCGGGTTGCTGTAAGTCCTGATCGATGCCCTGTGTTGGGCCCGGTGTCAGGACTCATCGGTGCCCTGCCAGCATCATGCGCTGGTGCGAATGTTGCGCCCCCGGCGGTCTTCCAGGCTGGTTTCCTTGCCGGTTCGCGGGTGCAGCAGCAGGGCGCGCCGGCGACTGCTTTTCCGGCGCCGGTCGGGCCCCTTGAAAGGTTGCTGGCGGCGACGCCGGTCAGGCTGCATCCTGCGATCCCTTACCGGCTCGGCTGGCGCTGGTCGGGTGTCGTCCACCCTGACAACTTCCTTTGCCGGTGTTCTGGCCGGCCGATCAAGCGCCGACAATGAATGGGTCAGTGTCTTGAGTATGTCCACCTTATTGACCTCCCTGAAAATGATTCCCTGACCGCCCTGGTCGACTACGGAATGATGGTGCCGTGACCTGGTTCCCGGGGAACATCGTGTCTAAGTTATCGGCCCTGTTTGCACAAGCTTTAGTCATGAACTGTACAAAAAGTGTGCGCAGGCTCTCAATCAGACCACTCAGCCACACCGCAGGCGACAGCCGTTTCCGAACACCCTACAATGTCGGTTTTCCCCGGGAAGACAGTGGCGCGCCACTCGTTATCATTCATCCGGTAACCATACAGGACATTACATTGAAGGCTTTGCCCCTGAATCAGCTTTACAAGGCTTGCGTTCTCAAGGACCTCCCCTTCAAGACCACCCGACAGCTGGACCCCCTGGCTGAAATCGTCGGCCAGAACCGTGCCCAGGAAGCGGTCCGCTTCGCGCTCTCCATGCCCCATGGTGGCTATAACGTCTATGCCGTTGGCCGTAATGGGCTGGGTAAGCGAACCATGATGCTGCGCTATCTGGAACATCATCCCGACGAGACCCACAAGACCCACGACTGGTGCTATGTCGCCAATTTTGAAGACCCGCGGGTACCCCGGATGATCCGGCTGCCAGCGGGTGAGGGCGGCAATCTCAAGCAGGATATGGAAAAACTCATGTCCCGCCTGGTCAAGATGATTCCCCAGACCTTTGACAGCGACAGCTTCCTGGAGCGGGCCGAGCAGCTCAAGAATGAGTATGGCAAAAAGCAGGAAGACGAGCTGGAAAAGGTGGCCAACCAGGCCAAACGCAAGAAGGTCAGCCTGACCCTGAGCACACCGGGTGGCTACCGGCTGGTGGCCATGAACGGTGATGAGCCCCACACCGCCGAGACCTTTGCCGAACTCACCGAGGCCCAGCGGGACAAGTTTGAAGAAGATATCAACAAGCTGGAGAAGAAGCTGCGCCAGGCGGTGCGGAAGATCGCGGACTGGGAGCAGGAATACGCGGAAAAACAACAGGCTCTGAACCAGGAAACCCTGGAGTCCATCTCTGGCCACCAGTTTGATGAACTGGTCAGGCGTTACCAGAAAGAGCCGGATGTGGTCGCTTACCTGGAGTCCGTCCGCAAGGACCTGGCCGATAACCTGGACATCTTCCTTGACGACAACGAAGAGCAGGCGGCCATTGCCTACGCGTCCCTCGACAAGAAGATGCCCCGGCGTTACCTGGTGAACCTGCTGGTACACCAGAAGACCGATGAGGTTCCGGTGGTGGTGGAAGACAACCCCACTTATCACAACCTGTTCGGTTACGTGGAGAACGTGACCTTCAAGGGCACCGTGTTCACCGACTATTCCCTGATTCGCCCCGGCAGCCTGCACAAGGCCAACGGCGGTTATCTGCTGATGGATGCCATCAAGGTGCTGGAGCAACCCTTCGTCTGGGATGGCCTCAAGCGGGCGCTGCGCAGCAAGTCGATCATGATCAATTCACTGGAGCGGGAGCTGACCCTGTCCGGAACCATCTCCCTGGAACCGGAGGCGATTCCGCTGGATGTGAAGATCGTGCTGTTCGGTGACCGGGAAACCTGGATGTTGCTGCAGGAATACGACCCCGAATTCGCCGAACTGTTCCGGGTAACGGCCGACTTCGAAAACGAGATGCTAAGGACTTCGGAAAGCCAGCTGCTGTACGCCAAGTTCATCGCCAGCCTGGTCTATGAGAAAGGCCTGCTGCATTGTGATCGCAAGGCGGTGGCCCGGATTATCGAATACAGCGCCCGCACGGCAGAGCATCAGGCGCGGCTGTCGCTGCACGCTGCCGACATCGCCAACCTGCTGAGGGAGTCCGACTACTGGGCACGCCAGGCCAGGGCGCGCCTGATACACGCCGCGCATGTGGAACAGGCGCTGGACAGTGCCCGCTACCGCAGCAGCCGCATCCGCGACCAGTTCTACGACGCGGTCCGCGATGGCTCCACGCTGGTCAGTACCGAGGGCCGCCGGGTCGGACAGGTTAATGCCCTGTCAGTCCTGTCAACCGGCGGTTTCGAGTTCGGCCTGTCGAACCGGGTGACGGCAACCTGTTATTACGGTGATGGCGATGTGCTGGATATCGAGCGGGATGCCAAGCTCGGCGGCAATATCCACTCCAAGGGTGTGATGATCCTGACCGCCTGGTTGTCATCGCGGTTTGCCGCGAAGGACCCCATGCACCTGTCGGCGAGCCTGACGTTTGAACAGAATTATGGCGAGGTGGATGGCGACAGTGCCTCCGTGGCCGAACTCTGTGCCCTGGTGTCTGCCCTCTCCGGTATCCCGGTGCGCCAGGACCTGGCCATTACCGGCTCCCTGAACCAGTTTGGCGAGGTGCAGCCCATCGGCGGGGCCAACGAGAAGATTGAAGGCTTCTTCGATACCTGCAGCATCAAGGGTGTTACCGGCACTCAGGGTGTTGTCATGCCGAAGACCAACGTGCAGAACCTGATGCTGGACAACCGGGTGGTCGATGCGGTGCGGGCGGAGCGCTTTCATGTCTTTGCGGTCTCCACCGTGGAAGAGGCGATCGAACTGATGATGGGCAAGCCCGCGGGCCGTGCAGACCGCAAGGGCCATTACCCCCGTGGCACGGTATTCGGCGCCATCGCTCGCCGCCTTGCGGACATGCGGGAGCAGGAGCGGCAGGAGAGTGAAAGCCATTCCGGGGCTGCAAAGGATTCCACGATCCATTAACCTCATGGAAGTCCGGTGCATGCCGGGCTCTGGCAATCAGCTTTTTCTGGTCAGGGCAAAATAACGACAGGAGCGACAGGAATGACCGATATCCAGCAAACCGTTTACGTGGTGGAGGACGACGAAGCGGTACGTGACTCCCTCGAGTTGCTACTGAAATCCGATGGCAAGGCGGTAAAGACGTACCCCAGTGCCACGGATTTTCTTGGTGACTACTCAGAGGATATGGCCGGCTGCATTGTGCTGGATATCCGCATGCCGGGCATGGATGGCATGGAGCTGCAGAAGAAGCTCAACGCCCGGCATTCACTACTGCCGATCATCTTCGTGACCGGTCACGGGGATGTGCCGCTGGCCGTGGACGCCATGAAGGAGGGTGCGGTGGACTTCATCCAGAAGCCCTACCGGGAGGAGGCGCTGCTGGAAAAGATCGAGTCCGCCCTGGAGCAGGACCGTGAGCAGCGCAAGACCCTCGGCGAGCGCCAGGAAATTGTTCGCCGCATCAAGACCCTGACCCCCCGGGAAACGGAAATCATGGAGCGCATGATCGCCGGCCAGGCCAACAAGGTGATTGCCATCGAGCTGGACATCAGCCAGCGCACGGTGGAAATCCATCGCTCGCGGGTAATGCACAAGATGGGCACCCACTCCCTGGCGCACCTGGTGCGCATGGTGCTGTCCGTAAAGGACCTTATCGACGTCGGGTGATGCACGGCTCATCATGCCTGTTCTATCTCAACCGGCTGTAATCTATGACTGACCAGGCGAGCACCGAACCCACGGTGCTACTTGTTGACGACAATGCCCAGAACCTCAAGGTCCTCTACGAAACCCTCAAGGATCGCGGCTATCACCTGCTGATCGCCAATGACGGTGAAAAGGCGTTGACCCTGGCCAATCGTCACAACCCCGAAGTCATCCTGCTGGATATCATGATGCCGGATCTGGATGGTTATCAGGTGTGCGAGCGCCTGAAGGCTGATCCGGCCACCGCGGATTCCGCGGTCGTCTTCCTGTCGGCCCTGGACGATGTGGACGCCAAGCTGAGGGGTTTCTCCCTGGGCGGCGCCGACTATATCTCCAAGCCCTTCCAGGCCCAGGAAGTGATTGCGCGCGTGGGAACCCACGCCCGTGTCATTCGCCTCGAGCGGGCGTTGCAGGAACGCAATCGCGAGCTGGAAAGCGACCAGACCCGCATCCTCAATGCCATCAGTGAGGGTATCTACGGGCTGGATGCCCAGGGCGATATCGCCTTTGCCAACCCCGCAGCGGCCATGATCAGCGGCTGCACCGTGGAAGAACTGATTGGCACCAATTTCTTCGAACTTCATTTCCGTCAGCCACGCCCCTGTTCCGGCGCCCTCTGGCAGGACGATGAGGCCGGTACCAGCGAATCATCGCCGGGGCTACCGGTGCAGGCTACGTGCAGTCAGGGTATTTCCGAGCACCAGCGCAACGTCACCATGTATCGCGCCGATGGCTCCGGCTTTCCGGCGGAATACCGGGCGACCCCGAAAAAAGAGGGCGACCGTCTTACCGGCGCGGTGGTGGTGTTCCGTGATATTACCGCGGAGCTGGAGAGCGAGCAGGCCCTGGACGATGCCCGCGACCTGGTGCAGGAGCAGCGCGACCAGCTTGCCCATGCCTCCCGCATGGCCACCATGGGGGAAATGGCTGCCGGTTTTGCCCACGAGGTCAACCAGCCCCTGACCGCGATCACCAATTACGCGCGAGTAGCCCTGCGCATGCTTCGCGCCGAAGAGCCGGACCCGGAACTGCTATCCCAGACCCTGGAAAAGATCGAGGCCCAGTCCCATCGCGCCAGCGAAGTGGTCAGACGCATCCGTGGCTTCGTGCGCAAGCCGGCAATGGGCAAGGAAGTGCTGTCAGTGACCGGACTGCTGAATGAAACCCGCCAGTTTGCCGAAGTGGACGCCCGCAACAATGATGGTGGTGTCGAAGTGCGGGTGGCCGACGATGTGCCGGACGTGCTGGCGGATCCGATCCAGGTCCAGCAGGTGGCCCTGAACCTGATCCGCAATGCCCTGGAGTCTTCACGCGGTGCCGGCTCCCATGAACCGGTGGAAGTCAGCGCCAGCATGGTCAGCGACACCATGGTGCGCATTGAGGTGCGTGACCACGGTGAAGGGCTGCCGGACGACGCCGAACAGAAACTGTTTCTGCCTTTCTTCACCACCAAGGAAGAGGGAATGGGGATCGGGCTGGCCCTGTGCCGGTCCCTGATTCAGGCCCAGGGTGGTGAAATCGGATTCGAATGTCCTGCCGGCCCGGGCGCGGTGTTTTTCTTTACGCTGCCGGTGGCTCCGGCCACAGCGAATCAGGGCGCGGAATAAAATCCGCAAAAGTTTTCCGTAAAGCGTTGACATGACCAGCCCCATCTTTATAATGCGCCCTCGTTGTCACAGAGCAGTCACGCTGACTGGTTCTACTGATCCTCTCCTTCGGTTTCAGGTTGTTGGCAACGCCGCGCGGAGCGGTAGTTCAGTTGGTTAGAATACCGGCCTGTCACGCCGGGGGTCGCGGGTTCGAGTCCCGTCCGCTCCGCCATTTTTTCTCTTCCCTTGTTTCTTGTTGTTTTCTCTTGTCAGGCTCCCGGATTTAACGCGGCTGCCTTCTCTGTCGTCTGAAATCCGTCGTAGATATTTCCATACAAGTCTTGAGCTCTTAGCTACAAGTCTCTACTTTATTCTGCATTCGAGCTAACCTTCGTTCAGAAATTACCTTCGGGCTACTCCTCTGCTCGACGGGCGCTGATGCGGGGAACGCTTTCCGGGACCTTCAAAAACATGGACGTTTTTGAAGAGCCTACAGGGACGTATCCACGGCGTGTCCCGGAAAGCGTTCGCCGTAGCAGCGCCCTGCCACAATTGTCGATATCGAATAGCCGGTTTAGGCAAGAAATATAATGACAGAACCAGACAAGAGAGACCCCAACATGACCGCATCCCCGCAGCCGGGCAAAGCCCGCTACCCCCATTTGCTGGAACCCCTGGACCTGGGCTTCACCACCCTCCGCAACCGGACCCTGATGGGCTCCATGCACCTGGGGCTGGAAGAGCGGCCCAATGGTTTTGAACGGCTGGCGGCGTTCTATGCTGAGCGGGCCCGAGGCGGAGCCGGCCTGATCGTGACCGGCGGCATCGGTCCCAATGTGGAAGGCAGCGTGGGCCCCGGTGCCGCCAAGATGACCAACGAAGAAGAATCCGACCAGCACAAGGTGATCACCGAGGCCGTGCACCAGGCCGAAGGCACCATCTGTATGCAGATCCTTCATGCCGGTCGCTACGCCTACCATCCCCAGCTGGTGGCACCGTCTGCGGTGCAGGCGCCAATTAACCCGTTCACCCCCAATGAGCTGGACGAAGCCGGTATCGAGAAGCAGATCGAGGATTATGTCACCGCTTCTGCACTTGCCCAGAGAGCGGGTTACGATGGGGTCGAAATCATGGGCTCCGAGGGTTATTTCATCAACCAGTTCATTGTCGAGCGCACCAACAAGCGCACCGATGGCTGGGGTGGCAGTTACCAGAACCGTATCCGTCTGCCCCTGGAAATCGTACGCCGGGTGAGGGAGAAGGTTGGCCCGAACTTCATCATTATCTACCGCCTTTCCATGCTGGACCTGGTGGAAGAGGGCAGCACCTGGGACGAAGTGGTCGAGCTGGGCAAGGCCATCGAAAAGGCCGGCGCCACCATCATCAATACCGGCATCGGCTGGCACGAGGCGCGGGTGCCCACCATTGCTACCTCGGTGCCCCGGGGGGCCTTCACTGAAGTCACCGCGCGCATGAAAAAAGAAGTCAGCATTCCCCTGGTGACCACCAACCGCATCAACATGCCGGATGTGGCGGAAGAGATCCTGGCCACCGGCGAGGCAGACATGGTGTCCATGGCCCGCCCCTTCCTGGCCGACGAGAACCTGGTGAACAAGGCCGCGGAAGACCGGGCGGAAGAGATCAATACCTGTATCGGGTGCAACCAGGCCTGCCTGGATCATACCTTCAGCGGCAAACTGACCAGTTGCCTGGTCAATCCCCGGGCCTGCTACGAAACCGAACTCAACTACACCCCCGCCGGGCAGCCGAAGTCGCTGGCGGTTGTCGGCGCAGGGCCTGCCGGACTGGCGTTTGCCACCGTGGCAGCCCAGCGGGGCCACAAGGTGACCCTGTTCGACTCGGCGGACGAGATTGGCGGGCAGTTCAATCTGGCCAAGCGCATTCCCGGCAAGGAAGAGTTCCATGAGACGCTCCGCTATTACCGGGTGATGCTGGAAAAGCTCAATGTGGATGTACGGCTGGGCACGCGGGCCGATGCCGAGGCTCTGAAAACAGGTAGTTTTGATGAAGTGATCCTGTCCACCGGGGTCAGCCCC
The DNA here is from genome assembly GCF_014651935.1 of Marinobacter zhanjiangensis. GTDB lineage: Bacteria > Pseudomonadota > Gammaproteobacteria > Pseudomonadales > Oleiphilaceae > Marinobacter > Marinobacter zhanjiangensis. Next base: position 365,650 of record NZ_BMXV01000003.1, read on the forward strand.
CGTATTCCAGAGATCGAGGGCATTGATCATCCCAAAGTGGTTGGCTACATCGACGCGATCAGGGGCAACAAGCCCATCGGCAATCGTGTGGCCGTGGTGGGCGCCGGCGGCATAGGCTTCGATGTGTCCGAATTCCTGGTGCATCAGGGTGAATCCGTGTCTCTGGACAAGCACGCCTTCATGAAGGAGTGGGGTGTGGACCTGTCCGTGGAGCACCGTGGCGGCGTCGAGGGCGTTACCGCGGATGTTACGCCGCCGGCCCGGGAGATCTGGCTGCTGCAACGCAAGACGTCCAAGGTGGGCAAAGGGCTGGGCAAGACCACCGGCTGGATCCACCGCTCAGCACTCAAGATGAAAGGTGTGCATATGGTGCCCGGCGTCACCTACCGCCGCATTGATGATGACGGACTGCACGTGACCATTGCCGGCAAGGATGAGAGCACCGAGGACCGGGTGCTGGACGTGGACAGCATCGTTATCTGCACGGGGCAGGAACCCCTGCGGGAATTGCAGGCAGGGCTGGAGACCGGTGGTCTGCCGGTTCACCTGATTGGTGGCGCCGATGTGGCGGCCGAACTGGATGCCAAACGGGCCATCGATCAGGGTTGCCGGCTGGCGGCCGCGCTCTGAAATCCGTAGATTCCCGGGACGGGTCAGCAATGCCGCTGCCCCGTCCCGGCGGTAGTCAATCACAATTTCTCACAGTTCTCTGGTCCCGGTGGGGCACCCCTCTGGCTAAAATGGCCACTTACCTTCACACTGATTAACCCCGATGCAATGTCGTGACGCTTCATGTGTCATGGCGTTTGGTAACTCAGGTTTCAATTCGCCGGGAGGCACCGAATGGCTCTGGCCGATCCATCCGCCGAAGGATATTCCGCCGTTTTCCTCATGGATGGGATCGAGGTTTCACGTCAGATGCGGGCCACCGAGTTTGACGCCTTTCTGGACGGTTATGTAGGTCTGTCGGACCTGGCAGATACCGATGTGCATGGAGTGTTCGTGCAGATCGGCACAGACCTTCTGGTGCGTGGGCTGGTATTTTTCCGGATTTATTTTGATGAAAGCGGGCGCGCCGATAGCCACTGGAACATTCCGGTGGAGGCGCTGGCGGGAAAAGGGTCCGCCGGACCGGATATGGGCGCCGGCCCCATCAGGTTGGTGTGTAAAAGCCTGTGCCCTGACAAACGCTTCAGATCTGAACTGTGGGATCCGGATATGACACCCGGGTCCAACCACTTCCAGTCCATTCGCAAGGCCGTGACGGCCAACCATCTCAAATTCAGGCACCGGGGCGTCTCTGCCGACGACCAGATTCCCGTACTGCGTACCGCCCTGGGCAAGCCGGATGCCGATGTGGCGGCGCGGGAGGCCACGGCCCAGCGTAACCGCCTGGCCCACATGATTCGCGAGCAGCGGCTGCGCATCAAAACCCTGCAAAGTGCCCACAGGGACTCGCTGACCGCCTTGCAGCGGGAGCACCGCCTTGAGCGACAGGCCTGGCAGGAGGAAAAGGCAGAGCTGGAGCGGGTGGTGGAGCGAAGCCGGCTCGAGTCCGGCAAGGTCCGCAAGCGCCTGGAGCGCCGGGACCTGCAGGTGGCGGAATTGCGTGAGCAGCTGGAGACGCTCCGCGCCAGTGTTGAGGAAGCCCCCCGGGGCATGGAAGAAGCCGCCCGGGCGGAAGTTGTCCTGTTGCGTGAGCAACTGGATCGCAAGCAGCGGGAACTGGACAACCTGGGCGAGATCACCCGGGAGCTGGAGCAGGCCGTTCGTGAGGCCCGCAACCAGTCGCCGGACGAGGACGGCCTGATCAGGCAACTGAAGGACCAGAAGGTCTTCCTGGTGGGCTATCACGCCGGTGTTGGTCACCTGACCCTGCCGTTCAGCGATCTGCGCCGTTATTTTGATAACCCCACTGGTTACGCCGCCGAGAAGTGCGGTATTTCCGAGCCGGATTACCGTCGCTGGCTGGAACACTACGAGAACCCTGTCTGTCGGGCCCCCGGAAAAAAGCAGGGGGAGCTCTGTGGCCAGCCGGTGATGCGGGTCAGTCAGCCTGCGGAGTTCGAGCCCGGGGTCCACGACCGTTGCGAGAAGCACGGAAACAACGGATAGCCGCCGTCGCCGGACAATCTTTTTCAGAATTGATCCGTAATTCGTTAAGATGGGTGGATAAGTCACTCGCCACTGACAGATTGAGAGATTGAATGGATCAATTCAGGAATATCGGGGTTATCGGCCGCATGGGCAGCGTCAAGGTCGTCGAGACGCTGCGGTCCCTGAAGACCTACCTGCTGAACGAGAACTACCAGGTGATCCTGGAGCAGGATACCGCCAGCATGTTGCCTGGGCATGGTCTGCAGGTGGCCAGCAAGAAGCTGCTGGGTGAAATCTGTGATCTGGTGATTGTGGTCGGTGGTGATGGCAGCCTGCTGGGCGCCGCCCGCGAGCTGGCCAAGTCCAAAATTCCCATTCTGGGGGTCAACCGCGGCCGCCTCGGTTTCCTCACGGATATATCTCCGTCCGACCTGGAAGAGCGGCTGGCGAAGGTGCTGCAGGGCGATTACATCGAGGAGACCCGCTTCCTGCTGGACGGCAACCTGGAGCGCGACGGTCAGCCACTGGGTTTCGGCAGCGCCCTGAATGATGTGGTGCTGCACCCTGGCAAGTCCACGCGGATGATCGGCTTCGATCTCTATATCGATGGTCATTTCGTGTACAGCCAGCGTTCCGATGGCCTGATCGTGTCCACGCCCACGGGGTCCACGGCCTATTCCCTTTCTGCCGGCGGCCCCATCATGCATCCCAAGCTCGATGCCGTGGTGCTGGTGCCGATGTATCCCCATACCCTCAGCAGCCGGCCGATCGTGGTAGACGGCAAAAGCGAGATCAAACTGGTCATCGGGGACACCAACGAAACCTATCCCCAGATCAGCTTTGACGGGCAGATGGACATTGCCTGCGCTCCCGGCGATATCATTCGTATCACCAAGAAGCCCTTCAAGATCCGCCTGATCCATCCCAGGGGTCACAATTTTTACGCCACCTGCCGCGAAAAGCTCGGTTGGGCCAGCGAAATAGCAGCGAGTTGATCATGGCAAGTGCACGAGCGGCCTCACGGGGCCACGACATCATTGGTGATATCCACGGCTGCGCCCGTACCCTTGAGCATCTGCTTGAACAGATGGGCTACAGGAAGCGCAATGGTATCTATCAGCACCCGACCCGGCAGGCCATTTTCATTGGCGACATCATTGACCGGGGGCCGCGTATCCGTGAGTCCCTGCATCTGGTGCGAGACATGGTGGAACATGGTTCCGCGCGTATCGTCATGGGCAACCACGAGTACAATGCCCTGGGCTATTGCACCCGGGCACGGCCGGGCAGCGGCAAGGAATTCCTGCGTGAGCACAACGCCCGCCACGACCGGCTGATCCGGGAAACCCTGGAACAGTTTGATCACTATCCTCAGGAATGGAACGAATTCCTGGAGTGGTTCTACACGCTGCCATTGTTCATCGAGGAAGAGCATTTCCGGGCGGTTCATGCCTGCTGGGATGAGCGCCTGATCCGGCAGTTCCTGGAGCGTCAGGGCAGCCCCTGTATTGATGATGATTTCCTGCATGCCTCCGCGGCCATTGAATCCTTCGCCGGCCAGGTGATGGATACCCTGCTACGGGGTACGGATCTGCCATTGCCGGACGACATGTCCATGACCGGCCGGGACGGGTACACCCGCAAGTTCTTCCGCACCAAGTTCTGGGCCGACGATCCGAGAACCTATGGTGATGTGGTGTTCCAGCCGGACCCATTGCCGGAAGAGGTCGCCCGCCGTGAACTGTCCGAGAAGGAACGGTCCGAGATTCTCCGCTATCCCATCGGCGAGCGCCCCGTCTTTGTAGGTCATTACTGGATGGAAGGCGAACCTGCCCCACTGAAGCCCAATGTAGCCTGTCTGGATTACAGTGCCGTGAAATACGGCAAGCTGGTAGCCTACCGGCTGGATGACGAACCGGAACTGTTACCGGAAAAATTCGTCTACGTAGATGTGGAACGCCCGGAACTGACCGGCTCTCCGCAAACCGAAGACAGCGTCGCGAGGTAACCGGCTTGTACCGAATCAAGGAACTGGAAACCGGGGAAGATCTCTCCGGTTTCAGCACCTGGCTGGGGCACCAGGGTGTAAAACATGAGATCACCCGGGAGTCCGGGGCGCAGGTTCTCTGGCTCGACAACCCCGAGCAGACGGAACCGGTACTGGCTGCCCTGGAGCAGTACATGAGTCGGGACGACGTGCGGCAACAGGTCAATCAGGCAAGCCGGGCGCCGGTGCGCGGCGGTCGCTGGCAGCCGGCGCCCCGGCATTCGCCGGTGGTGTTCGGGCTGATTATTGTGGCAGCGGTGGTGGCGTGGCTGACCGGGCTGGGGGAAAACCTCATGTCCGCCGTATTCATGTACGTAGATCCCCGCTACCACGAGTGGCAGTCTTTCGCGCAGCGGCTGGACGCCCTCACCGGAACCCTGGCCTCGGGGCAGTTGTGGCGTCTGATCTCGCCGGACTTCCTGCATTTCAGCGTGATGCACATCCTGTTCAATTCGGTGATGCTGTGGTTCCTGGCCAGCCAGGTGGAGTGGATGGATGGGCGCGGGCGTTTCCTGGCCCTGTTCCTGGTCACCAGCCTGGCGTCGAATACCCTGCAGTACCTGGTGTCGGGGCCGCTTTTCGGTGGTCTGTCGGGTGTGGTCTACGGTGTGCTCGGCTATTGCTGGCTCAGCCAGCAACGCCTGCCCCGTTTCCAGTTTCCCCCGGCCCTGGTCACCTTCGCGCTGGTGTGGATGATCATCGGCTTTACGCCCCTGCCGGTGTGGCTGGGTATCGGGCGTATGGCGAACGAGGCCCACCTTGGCGGTTTCCTGGGTGGTCTGTTAATGGCGGTTATCATGTCTCCGCCCGGGCCGCGCCGGACAGCCTGAGCAGTCGTTTTCCGGTGACCGAAACGAAAAAAGCCCCACCAGTGGTGGGGCATAAAAGAGCTCGGAAGCTCCTGATGAGAGAGACCAAATGAAACGACCGTGTCATTTGGTAGGTTAATGATAATCATTTACGTTTAAGGTGTCAAACCCTTTCCGGGAATTTTTTATGACTTACGAAGATTTAATCGAGCGTCTGGATCCGACGGTGTACCAGAATCTGCGCCGGGCTATCGAGCTTGGCAAATGGCCGGATGGCCGCAAGGTCTCCGACGAGCAGCGCAAGATCTGCCTGGAAGCCGTTATCCACTACGAAAAAACCCATGATATCCCCGAGTCGGAGCGCATCGGCTATATCCAGCGTCAGTCCTGTGGTTCCGGCAGTGACAGCGGCGAAGACACCATTCGCATCGTCAATTGAGGTAGCCTTGAACGAACCGATTGAACTCAGTGGCCGCCTGGTCAAGATGCCCGTGGCGGCAGCAACGCCGGTAGACTATACCCTGAAAGTGGGTGATCATCGCCTGCCACTGAATGAGCTGCTGGGCAGACAGATCGAGATCAGCTTCAGCGGGGAGATCCGCTGTGCCCACTGTAACCGGAAGACCAGCAAAAGCTTCAACCAGGGCTACTGTTATCCCTGCTTCAAGCGTCTGGCTGCCTGCGACAGCTGCATCATGAGCCCGGAAAAGTGTCATTATCATCTGGGCACCTGTCGCGAGCCGGAATGGGGTGAAACCCACTGTATGACGGATCATGTGGTTTACCTGGCGAATTCTTCCGGGCTGAAAGTGGGCATCACGCGGGCCAGCCAGGTGCCGACCCGCTGGATCGACCAGGGTGCCGTGGCGGCAGCCCCCATGCTGCGGGTGGCAACGCGCTACCTGGCCGGGCTGGTGGAAGTCGCCTGCAAGCAGCACGTTGCCGATCGCACCAACTGGCGCACCATGCTCAAAGGGGAGGCGCCGTCGGTCGACCTGCAGGCGGAGCGAGAGGCGCTGCTGGAGAAAATTGCGCCGGAGCTCGAGCAACTGGCCGCCGAGCATGGCCGGGACACCATCGAAACCGCTGATGACCCGGTCTGGTCCCTGGATTATCCGGTCGACCACTGGCCGGGAAAGATCACCACCCACAATCTGGACAAGCAGCCTGTGGCCACCGGCGTGCTTCAGGGCATCAAGGGGCAGTACCTGATCCTGGACACCGGGGTTATCAACATTCGCAAGTACACGGCTTACAACGTCCGTGTGCGGGTTTTGTCGGAGTAACTATCATCATGCGCACAAGCCAACCGAAAACCATCTATCTGAGTGAATACCAGGTGCCGGATTTCCTGGTGGATCACGTCGACCTGCGTTTCGAACTGTTTGAGGACGGCGCCCGGGTGCACAGCACGCTGACCGTGCGCCGTAACGCGGAAGCCCGTGGCAGGGCCGAGCAGCTGGAGTTGAATGGTGATTCCCTGACCCTGGAGTCCGTTCACCTGGACGGCCGCGAGTTACAGGCGGGCGAGTACGAGGACCGTGGCGAACTACTGGTGGTGCCGGCCGTGCCGGATACCTTCGAACTGCAGGTGGTGACCTGGCTCCAGCCCCATAAGAACACCCGGCTGGAGGGGCTGTACAAGTCCTCCGGCATGTTCTGCACCCAGTGCGAGGCCCAGGGCTTCCGCTGCATTACCTTCTTCCCGGATCGCCCGGATGTCATGGCGCGCTATCGCACCCGCATCGAGGCAGACAAGTCGGCCTATCCGATCCTGCTGTCCAACGGCAACGACGTGGAACGGGGTGATCTCGACGGTGGTCGCCACTTCGTCACCTGGGAGGACCCGTTCCCCAAGCCCAGCTACCTGTTCGCACTGGTCGCCGGGGACCTGGTGGAGCAAAAAGACAGCTTTACCACCATGTCCGGCCGCGACATCGACCTGCGCATCTACATCGAGCCCCGCAACGTCGAGAAGACGGCCCACGCCATGGACTCCCTGAAACGGGCCATGCGCTGGGATGAGGAAGTCTATGGCCGGGAGTACGACCTGGACATTTTCATGATCGTGGCGGTGGACGACTTCAATATGGGGGCCATGGAGAACAAGGGCCTGAACATCTTCAATTCCTCCTGTGTGCTGGCCCGGCCCGAGTCGGAAACCGACATGGCTTTCCAGCGCATCGAGTCTATCGTTGCCCATGAGTACTTCCACAACTGGTCCGGCAACCGCGTGACCTGCCGTGACTGGTTCCAGCTCAGCCTGAAGGAAGGTTTCACGGTATTCCGGGATTCACAGTTCTCCGCGGACATGGGCTCGCCCACGGTCAACCGTATCGAGAATGCCACCCTGCTGCGCACCGCGCAGTTTGCCGAGGACGCCGGCCCCATGGCGCACCCGGTGCGGCCGTCTTCCTACATGGAAATCACCAACTTCTATACCCTCACTATCTACGAGAAGGGTGCCGCAGTGGTACGCATGATCCATACCCTGCTGGGGCCGGAGATGTTCCGCCAGGGCAGTGATCTCTACTTCGGGCGTCACGATGGCCAGGCGGTGACCACCGATGACTTTGTCAAAGCCATGGAGGACGCCAGTGGGCGGGACCTGGGGCAGTTCCGCCTGTGGTATGAGCAGGCCGGCACACCGGAGTTGACGGTGGAGGACGAGTATGACAGGGCGGCGCAGGTATACCGCCTGACCGTCCGCCAGAGCATTCCCGACACGCCGGGACAGACCGACAAAAAGCCCCAGCACATCCCCTTCGCCCTGGGCCTGCTGGACACGGAAGGCAATGACATCCCGCTGACCCTGGCCGGTGAAAGCGGACCAGGCGACACCACCCGTGTGCTGGAGTTGACAGAGCGGGAGCATGTCTTTGAATTCACCGGTGTCGCAAGCCAGCCGGTGCCGTCACTGCTGCGGGATTTCTCGGCGCCGGTGCGCGTCAACTACCCCTGGAACCGCGACCAGCTCATGTTCCTGATGAGCCATGACAGCGATGGCTTCAACCGCTGGGACGCCGGCCAGCGCCTGGCGGTGGACGTTATCCGTGAGGTGGCAGGGCATGCCGAGACGGACATCGATCCGCGGCTGATCAATGCCAGTCGCACCCTCCTCAACGACCGGGAGGCGGACCAGGCGCTGGTAGCGAAGATGCTGCAGCTGCCATCCGAGGCCTACCTGATTGAACTGTCCGAAGAGGCCGATGTGCAAACCATCCATCATGCCCGTGAACGGGTCCTGAAAATGCTGGCAACCGCGTTGCGGGATGACCTGATGGCCTGCTACCAGCGCCAGCAGCCAGCTGAACGCTACCAGGTGACGCCTGAGGATGTGGCCAGCCGTAGCCTGCGCAACATGACGCTGGCCTGGCTGCTGGATCTCGGTGATGAACAGGCGCGGGATATGGCCCTGGAGCAGTTCCGTTCGGCCACCAACATGACCGACCAGTCCGGGGCCCTGCGAGCGCTGGTGAATTCTCCCTTCGAGGAAGAGCGCAGCCATGCGCTGGATACCTTCTATCAGCAGTGGCACAAGGACCCACAGGTGGTGGAACAGTGGTTCTCCATTCAGGCTTCCAGCCCGGTTTCCGGCGACCTGGCAGCGGTACGCCGGTTGCTGGAGCACGAAGCCTTCGACTGGAAGAACCCCAACAAGATCCGCCATGTGGTGGGAGCGTTCGCCGGCCAGAACCTGGTGCACTTCCACGAGCAGGACGGGTCCGGATACGAGTTCCTGGCGGATACCATTCGCCGGCTGGACGACAGCAATCCCCAGATTGCCGCCCGGCTGACAGCACCGCTGACCCGCTGGCGCAAGTTTGCCCATGTCTATAGCGAGGGCATGCGCAAGGCGTTGGAGTCGGTGCGGGACAAGGATGGCCTGTCCCGTGACGTCTACGAGGTTGTCCACAAGAGCCTGGCTGACTGAGCCGGGCGCAGATAATGACTGGATACTCAGACGGTTAGTTGGTAGCCCGGCTTTATTTTGCCGCCGATGTGGGCTATTTTTTAACAAGCTGAGTATGTGGCGTTTTGTAACGTCCGGCTGATGAGCCTCGGGAAAGGCTCTGTCTTGCATGAGCAGGCAGGGGTTTCCGGGCTCCACCAAAAACACGAATTAAGAGGGAATCGTCTATGGCTATCCGAACAGCACTGGGACTCAAAGCCTCCACCCTGGCCCTTGCGGCCTCCGTGGGTCTGGCAGCAGGCTCCATGTCGGCATCTGCACAGGAACAGCAGTTCGTGACTATCGGCACCGGTGGTGTTACCGGCGTCTACTATCCCGCCGGCGGCGCCATCTGCCGTCTGGTCAACATGGATCGCAAGGAGCACGGTATCCGTTGCTCGGTGGAAAGTACCGGCGGTTCCGTCTACAACCTCAATGCCATCAGCCAGGGCGAGCTGGATCTGGCGGTTGCCCAGTCCGACTGGCAGTACCACGCCTACAACGGTACCAGCGAGTTCGAAGGCGACAAGAACGAGAAGCTGCGCGCAGTGTTCTCTCTGCACCCCGAGCCGTTCACCGTTGTTGCCAGCAAGGGCTCCGGCATCAAGACCTTTGAAGATCTGGAAGGCAAGCGCGTTTCCGTAGGCAACCCGGGCTCCGGTCAACGGGCTACTGCGGAAGTCCTGATGGATGAGATGGGCTGGTCCCTGGACAAGTTTTCCCTGGCGGCGGAACTGAAGGCAGCGGAACAGTCGCAGGCACTGTGTGACGGCAACATCGACGCCTTTTTCTACACTGTGGGTCACCCCTCTGGAGCTATCAAGGAGGCCACCACCTCCTGTGACAGCACCATCGTCGCGGTGGACAACGAGGCTACCCGGACCCTGGTTGATGACAACCCGTATTACCGCGTTGCCACCATCCCGGGCGGCATGTACCGCGGTAACGACGACGACGTGAAGACCTTCGGTGTGGCGGCCACCTTCGTGACCTCCTCCGATGTGAGCGAAGACGTGGTCTATGAAGTGGTCAGCGCCGTGTTCGAAAACTTCGACAGCTTCAAGCGCCTGCACCCGGCGTTCAGTAACCTCAACAAGGAAGAGATGGTATCCGATGCCCTGAGTGCACCGCTGCACAAGGGTGCCGAGAAGTATTACCGTGAGGCTGGCCTGATCGAGTAATTGCCAGACCTGCAGGTAACCGCCGGAGGCCGAGTCCTCCGGCGGCTTGTGTCTGACCACTGAATTTCCGATGGAACCGGCCCATGACCGAGCGTGATCCGTCTGCTTCCGATAATGTAGATGTCTCCAGGATTCATCAGGTACTACAGACGGAAACCGGGGGCAGGGCGCTGACAGGACCTGCGTCGGTACTGTTGTTCATTGTTCCGGTGGTGTGGTCACTGTTCCAGTTGTGGATTGCCTCTCCGCTGCCGTTCATCGTCAATTTCGGCATTTTCAATTCCACGGAAGCCCGCTCCATCCACTTGGCGTTTGCGACTTTCCTGGCTTTTACGGCCTTCCCCATGTTTCGGGGGCGGCATAACGAACATATTCCCTGGTTTGACTGGATTCTGGCGCTGGCGGCGTCATTTTCCTCCGCCTATCTGTTCCTGTTTTATGACGCGCTTTCCGAGCGTCCCGGGGCGCCCATTCTTCAGGACCTTATCATCGCACTGGGCGGCCTGGTGTTGTTGCTGGAAGCGACCCGCAGGGCATTGGGCCTGCCGCTGACCGTCGTGGCGGCGGTGTTCATTACTTACTCCCTGGCTGGCCCCTGGATGCCGGATGTGATTGCCCATAAGGGCGCCAGCCTGCAAAAGCTGGCATCCCACCAATGGCTGGGTACGGAAGGCGTGTTCGGGGTGGCCCTGGGTGTCTCCACCTCGTTCGTCTTTCTGTTCGTTCTGTTCGGTGCCCTGCTGGAAAAGGCCGGTGCCGGCAACTATTTCATCAAGGTGGCCTATGCCCTCCTGGGGCACATGCGTGGCGGCCCCGCCAAGGCTGCAGTCGTGTCCAGCGGCCTGTCCGGTATCATCTCCGGCTCGTCCATTGCCAATGTGGTCACCACCGGTACTTTCACTATCCCTCTGATGAAACGGGTGGGTTTTCCGGCAACCAAGTCCGGGGCGGTGGAAGTCGCGGCGTCCACCAATGGCCAGCTGACCCCGCCAGTGATGGGGGCGGCGGCCTTCCTGATGGTGGAATACGTGGGTATTTCGTACCTGGAAGTGATCAAGCATGCCATTTTGCCGGCCATGATTTCCTACATTGCACTGATTTTCATTGTGCACGTGGAGGCCTGCAAACTGGGCATGGAGGGCATCGAGCGCCTGAACAAACCCACTCTGGCCCAGAGAATGCTGACCTGGGTGGTGCTGCTTCTGGGCCTGATCGTACTCACCCTGGCGGTCTATTATGGCATTGGCTGGATCAAGACTCTGCTGGGCGATGCCGCCGCGTGGGTACTGGGTCCGTTGTTGCTGGTGATTTATGTCGCCCTGGTGGCTTACGGGACCAGATTCCCTCCGCTGGAAATCGATGATGCTTCCACGGATATGACCCAGTTGCCGGAGGTGGGGCCGACCGTCAAGACCGGTCTTTACTTCCTTCTGCCGGTGGTGGTGTTGATCTGGTGCCTGACTGTCGAGCGCTTCTCGCCCCAGTTGTCCGCCTTCTGGGCGACCATGCTGATGATTTTCATTGTGCTTACCCAGCGCCCGCTACAGGCGTTTTTCCGCAAGCGTGGGGAGCTTGGCCGGGCCATTCGTAACGGCTGGTCAGAGCTGATCCATGGCCTGGCCACTGGTGGCCGCAATATGGTCGGTATCGGTGTGGCCACTGCCACAGCCGGTATCGTGGTGGGCACCGTGACTCTGACCGGCATCGGTCTGGTGATGACCGAATTCGTGGAATTCATCTCCGGTGGCAACCTGATGCTGATGCTGATCTTTACCGCCCTTATCAGCCTGCTGCTGGGCATGGGGCTACCCACCACGGCAAACTATATCGTGGTGTCGACCCTGATGGCACCGGTGATCGTGACCCTCGGTGCTGAAAACGGTCTCCTGGTTCCACTGATTGCTGTTCATCTGTTTGTGTTCTACTTCGGTATACTGGCGGACGACACGCCTCCGGTGGGGCTGGCGGCTTATGCGGCCGCCGCCATATCGGGAGCGGATCCCATCCGCACCGGCATACAGGGCTTTGCCTACGACATCCGCACGGCGGTGTTGCCGTTCATGTTCATTTTCAATAATCAGTTGCTGCTGATCGGGCTGACCGGGCCGGTGGACCTGATCATCACCATTGTCAGCGCGGTGGTGGCCATACTGGCTTTCTCGGCAGCAACCCAGGGCTTCTGGCTGACCCGCAGCTACAAGTGGGAATCGCTGCTGTTGATTCTGATTGCGTTCACCCTGTTCCGTCCGGGTTTCTGGTGGGACCGGGTCTACCCCGAATACGAGCAACGCCCGGGTTCAGAGCTGGTACAGCAGGTGGAGGCACTGGTCGACATGCCGCAGGTGGACTCCATCATGATGCAGGCATCGGGCCCGTCAATCACCGGCGAAGAGGAGCTGTCGACCTGGCTCAGGCTGCCGCTGTCTGAAGGCGACAGTGGAGCTGAACGGGTGATGAACATGGGTATCGAGGGGGCGCCGGATGGTGATGTCTACACCGTTGATTTCATCGCGTTTGACAGTCCTGCCGACGATGCCCGCCTGGATTTTGGCTGGACCATCGATGCCATCCGGGTGCCCCAGGAACGGCCACCCCGAGAGCTGGTCTATATTCCGGCCATTGTATTGCTGGCTCTGATTGGCTGGCTCCAGCTTCGGCGTCGCGGCCGTGGAGACCCGTCACAAGCGGCGCCGGCTACCTGACAGGCCGGCCGCTTTCCTGTTAAACTCCGCCCCGATCGAGCCGCACTGGTAGCGCGGCTCCCGTTAACACGTGGTCTCTGGTACGGATCACCGCTGAGAGGAGTTTTCCCATGCCGGTAGTAACCCTGCCTGACGGCAGTCATCGTAGTTTTCCCAACCCTGTCACCGTCCATGATGTAGCCGCTGATATTGGCGCGGGCCTGGCCAAGGCCGCCCTGGCGGGCCGGGTCAATGGCAAGCTGGTGGACACCAGTTACGAGATTGACCGCGACACCGATCTGGCCATTGTCACTGAGCGCGACGAGGACGGCGTTGATGTTATCCGCCACTCCACCGCCCACCTGCTGGCGATGGCGGTGAAGGAGCTGTTCCCGGAGGCCCAGGTCACCATTGGCCCGGTCATCGACAACGGCTTCTACTACGATTTCAAGTTCGACCGCCCGTTCACCAATGAGGATCTGGAGCGGATCGAAAAGCGCATGGGTGAACTCGCCAGCCAGGACATCCCGGTGTCCCGCTCCGTCATGTCCCGGGAGGAAGCCGTCAGGCTTTTCCACGAGATGGGCGAGGAATACAAGGTTCGGATCATCGAGGACATTCCTGGTGACGAGGACCTGTCGTTCTATCGTCAGGGCGACTTTATCGACCTGTGCCGTGGCCCCCATGTGCCCAGCACCGGCAAGCTCAAGGCCTTCAAGCTGACCAAGGTGGCCGGAGCCTATTGGCGCGGCGATACCGGCAATGAGCAATTGCAGCGGGTCTATGGCACTGCCTGGGGCAACAAGAAGGAACTGAAGGCCTACCTGCAACGGCTGGAAGAGGCCGAGAAGCGGGATCACCGCAAGATCGGCAAGAAGCTGGACCTGTTCCACATGCAGGAAGAAGCGCCGGGCATGGTGTTCTGGCACCCGGACGGCTGGTCGCTGTATCAGGAAGTCGAGCAGTACATGCGCGAGATGCAGCGTCGCCACGGCTACCAGGAAATCAAGACACCGCAGGTGGTATCGCGCACCCTGTGGGAGCGTTCCGGGCACTGGGACAAGTTCCAGGACGACATGTTTACCACCGAGTCCGAGAAGCACGATTTCGCTATCAAGCCCATGAACTGCCCCTGTCATATCCAGGTGTTCAACCAGGGCCTGAAAAGCTACAAGGACCTGCCGCTGCGGCTGGCGGAATTCGGCTCCTGTCACCGTAACGAGGCGTCCGGCGCGCTGCACGGGTTGATGCGTGTGCGCGGCTTTACCCAGGACGATGCCCACATCTTCTGTGAGGAAAACTCCATCCAGAAGGAAGTGTCCAGCTTCATCGCCATGCTCCACGATGTTTACGCGGACTTCGGCTTCGAGCAGATCCTGTACAAGCTGTCCACCCGCCCGGAAAAGCGCGTGGGGTCCGACGAGGTGTGGGACAAGGCCGAGGCGGCCCTGGAAGAGGCCCTGAATCGCGAGGGCGTCGACTGGGAGCTGCTGCCCGGTGAGGGCGCTTTCTACGGGCCCAAGATCGAGTTTTCCCTGAAAGACTGTATCGGCCGGGTCTGGCAGTGCGGTACCATCCAGGTGGACTTTTCAATGCCCGGTCGCCTTGGTGCCCAGTATGTGGCGGACAACTCCGAGCGCCGGACACCGGTCATGCTGCACCGGGCGGTGCTGGGTTCCTTCGAACGGTTTATCGGCATCCTGATCGAGGAATATGAGGGCGCTTTCCCCACCTGGCTGGCGCCTACCCAGGTGGCAATCCTCAATATTACCGACCGTCAGGGGGATTATTGCAGGAATCTCGCAGAAAAATGGCAGAATGCGGGCTATCGGGTAAATGCCGACTTGAGAAATGAGAAGATCGGCTTTAAAATCCGCGAGCATACTTTAAACAAGGTTCCGTATCTGGTCGTTATCGGCGATAAGGAAGTCGATGACGGCGCCGTTGCGGTGAGAACCCGCAAAGGGGAAGATCTCGGAACCATGTCGCCGGAAGCGCTCGAGACTCTGCTGGCAGCAGAGATCGCGCGCAAAGGCAGAACCAAGACGGAGAACTGATTATCAAACAGCGAGCGAATCGGGGTGGTCGCGCACCACGCGCACCTATCAATGACAACATTGACGCAACTGAAGTACGACTTATTGATGCTGAGGGCAACCAGGTAGGCGTTGTTCCCATCGGGGACGCCCTCAAAGCAGCTGAAGAAGCGTCTCTGGACCTGGTTCAGGTTACGGATTCCGATCCGGTCGTTTGTAAGATAATGGACTTCGGCAAGAAGGTCTTCGAAGAGAAGAAGGCCAAAGCCGCTGCCAAGAAGAAGCAGAAGCAGGTCCAGGTCAAAGAAGTGAAATTCAGACCAGGGACGGAAGAAGGGGATTATCAGGTCAAACTACGCAACCTGGTACGTTTCCTTGAAAACGGGGACCGCGGCAAAATCACTGTTCGCTTCCGTGGCCGTGAGATGGCACACCAGGAAATCGGTATGCAGCTCATGAACCGCATCGAGAAGGACATTGAAGAGCTGGCCCAGGTAGAGCAACGGCCCAAGATGGAAGGCCGCCAGATGACCATGGTGGTGTCGCCCCGTAAAAAGAAGTAATCCCGAACGCAAGTGAGGTCCCCCGCGCTGGCGGGGGATTTGTCGTTCAGGATTGCATTTATTTATTGAAAAAACGAATGCGGAGTTTCAGAAATGTCCAAGATGAAAACCAAGAGTGGAGCGACCAAGCGGTTCAAGAAAACCGCCACGGGCTTCAAGCATAAGCAGTCCTTCACCAGTCATATCCTGACCAAGAAGAGCCCGAAGCGTAAGCGTCAGCTGCGAGGCACCAAGATGATTGCAAAATCAGACGTTGCTTCCGTCAAGCGTATGATCGCCGGCTAATCAACAGGTCACTGGAGAAGGAAACAGTTTATGGCACGTGTTAAACGTGGCGTGGTAGCACGCCGTCGTCACAAGAAGATACTGAAGCAGGCCAAGGGTTACTACGGTGCCCGCAGTCGTGTATTCCGTGTAGCCAAACAGGCGGTCATCAAGGCGCATCAGTATGCCTACCGTGACCGTCGTAACCGCAAGCGCTCTTTCCGCGCTCTGTGGATCTCGCGGATCAACGCTGGCGCCCGCGCCAATGGCCTGTCCTACAGCCGGCTGATCGCCGGTCTGAAGAAGGCTGAAGTGGAAATCGATCGCAAGGTTCTGGCCGATCTGGCCATGAACGAGCAGCAGGCGTTTTCTGCTGTCGTAGAGAAAGCAAAAGCGGCGCTCTGATCGCCGGGCTCTTTCGACGAGTTTCGATCGATGGGTGACCGTGACAATGGTCACCCCTGACAGGGGAAGGGCGCGCTCTTCCCCTGTTTTTGTTTGTGGTGCCGGAAACTGGCAGCCGACGTCGCAGAAGACAGACTACCCCGAATAATTGAGGGAGCTTCCGAAAGGCAAGCAGGTGCTTTCCGGAAACTCCCTGGCCTCAATTCTGGTTTGGAGCAGGCAGCAATGGAAAACCTGGAGCAACTTGTTCAGGACGGACTGACCGCCGTCAAGAACGCGGAAAGTTTGCAGGCACTGGATCAAATCCGTGTGGAATACCTGGGCAAGAAGGGTGTCATTACCCAACAGGCAAAAACCCTTGGCAAGCTCAGCGCCGAGGAACGCCCCGCCGCCGGCCAGAAGATCAACGAAGCCAAGGGCCAGGTGGAACAGGCCATCAACGCCCGCCGCGCCAGCCTGGAGGAAGCGGTCATCGCCGACCGGCTGGCGCGGGAATCCATTGATGTCACCCTGCCTGGCCGCGGCCAGGACCTGGGCGGCCTGCACCCGGTAACCCGTACCCTGCAGCGCATCGAGCAGTTCTTCGGCAATGCTGGTTATACAGTGGAGCAGGGGCCGGAAATCGAAGACGATTACCACAACTTCGAAGCCCTCAATATTCCCGGCCATCACCCGGCACGGGCGATGCACGACACCTTCTATTTCAACCCCGGCACCCTGCTGCGAACCCACACCTCCCCGGTTCAGATTCGCACCATGGAAGCGGGTGAGCCGCCGTTCCGTATGATCTGCCCGGGCCGGGTCTATCGCTGTGATTCCGATATGACCCACACGCCCATGTTCCACCAGGTAGAGGGTCTGCTGGTGGAGAAGGATGTCAGCTTCGCCGACCTGAAAAGTACCGTCGAGGAATTCCTGCGGGTGTTCTTTGAGCGTGATCTTCAGGTCCGGTTCCGTCCGTCCTATTTTCCGTTTACCGAGCCGTCCGCCGAAGTGGACATCGAGTGGGGCCGGGAAGAGGACGGCAGCATCAAGTGGCTGGAAGTCATGGGCTGCGGCATGGTGCACCCCAGGGTCTTCGAGCACTGTGGTATCGATGCCGAACAATACCGGGGTTTTGCCTTTGGCCTGGGGGTTGAGCGCCTGGCCATGCTGCGTTACGGGGTGAACGACCTGCGTATGTTCTTCGATAACGACCTGCGCTTCCTGCGCCAGTTCCGATAATCACCAACCGTTCCAGAAACACCGCATCAGGACAAAGGCATTTACCATGAAATTTAGCGAAAAGTGGCTGCGCGAATGGGTTAATCCGGCCATTGGCTCACAGGAACTGATGGACCAGATTACCATGGCGGGCCTGGAAGTGGATGGTTTCGAGCCGGTTGCCGGTGGTTTTACCGGTGTCGTCGTGGGCGAGGTCAGGTCGGTTGCGCCGCACCCGGATGCGGACAAACTGCGTGTCTGCCAGGTCAGCGACGGTGACGAGACGGTGGCGGTGGTATGCGGCGCGCCCAACGTGCGGGAAGGACTGAGAGTACCTTTTGCCACCGTGGGCGCCGTGCTGCCGGGTGATTTCAGGATCAAGAAAGCGAAGCTTCGCGGTCAGCCTTCCAACGGCATGCTGTGTTCCGAATCCGAACTGGGTCTGTCCGATGACCACGCCGGCCTGATGGAGTTGCCGGCGGATGCACCGGTTGGCGAGGCCATTGATCGTTATCTCGGCCTCGATGATATCACCATCGATGTGGACCTGACCCCGAACCGTGCGGACTGCCTGTCCCTGCGCGGCCTGGCCCGGGAAGTCGGCGTGCTGACCGGTGAGTCCGTCCGTGAGCCCGAATTGTCCCCGGTACTGGCAAGCCACGATGAGAGACCATCCGTGGCTGTCGAGGCGCCGGCCGCCTGCCCCCGTTACCTGGGGCGCATCATCCGCAACGTGGACCTGTCCGTTGCCACTCCCTTGTGGATGGTGGAGAAGCTGCGCCGCAGTGGCGTCCGTTCGATTGACCCGGCGGTGGATATCACCAACTACGTGATGCTCGAGCTTGGCCAGCCCCTGCACGCCTTCGACCGCGCCGAAATCGAGGGCGGTATCGTAGTGCGCATGGCGAAACCCGACGAGGAGCTGGTGTTGCTGGACGGCCAGACCGTCAAACTGACCCCGGACACCCTGGTCATTGCCGACCACGCCAAGCCGCTGGCTATTGCCGGCGTCATGGGCGGCGAGCATTCGGGTGTGACCGGCAAGACCCGCGACCTGATCCTCGAATCCGCCTGGTTCGAGCCCGTGGCCATGGCCGGCAAGGCCCGGGAGTATGGCCTTCACACCGACGCTTCCCATCGCTTCGAGCGGGGTGTGGACTATGAGCTGGCCCGTACCGCCATGGAGCGGGCCACGGCGCTGTTGCTCGCCATTACCGGTGGCGAGGCCGGCGAAGTGGTGGAAGTTGCCAGCGATGAGCACCTGCCCAGGGCTGAACAGGTCACTCTGCGCGCCGATCGTCTGAATGCCGTGCTGGGCATGACTATCGACGCGGCCCGGGTTGAAGACATCCTCACCCGGCTGGGTCTGCACATTGTTGACCAGACCGGCGATCGCTGGACCGTCAGAGTGCCCAGCTACCGGCCCGATATCAGCATTGAGGAAGACCTCATCGAGGAAGTGGGCCGCATTTACGGCTATAACAACCTGCCGGTGACCGAGCCGGTGGGATCGCTCGCCCTGCGGCCGGTGAAGGAAGCGGAACGTCCGGTGTCGGCGGTTCGTAACTTCTTCGTGTCCTGCGGCTACCAGGAAGCCATTACCTACAGCTTCGTGGACCCGAAGGTTCAGGAAGTGCTTGACCCGGAACGGGAGGGTATTGCCCTGGCCAACCCCATTTCCGCAGACCTGGCGGTGATGCGCACGACGCTCTGGAGCGGCCTGGTCAAGACTCTCGAATACAACCAGAGGCGCCAGCAGCCCCGTATACGTCTGTTCGAGACCGGCCTGCGTTTCGTGAGAAGCGGTGACCGGATCGATCAGGAGCCAATGCTGGCAGGTGTTGTCACCGGCGGGCAGCTTCCTGAAAACTGGGCCAATGGCCGTCGTGATGCCGATTTCTTTGACGTCAAGGGAGAGCTGGAGTCGCTGTTCAGCCTGCTGGGTGTGGAGGTTCGATTTGCCGCCGGCCAACATCCAGCGCTGCATCCGGGCCAGACAGCACAACTGTTTCTGGGCGATCAAGCGGTTGGCTGGCTGGGCGCCATGCATCCGCAGGTGCAGAAAAAACTGGATGTGGATGGCACGATCCTGATGTTTGAGCTATTCTTGAATCCAATCGTTTCCGGATATGTGCCTAATTTCAAAGAAATTTCAAAATACCCTGAAGTTCGGCGGGATTTGGCTATTATTATCGGAAATGAGATTGCGTTTGCAGACGTTGACCGGGTTGTCCGCAACAATGCCGGTGAGCGTCTGACCGCGTTGCGTGCGTTTGATGTCTATGAAGGTGAAAAACTGGGCGAGGGCAAACGAAGCCTGGCCCTCAGCCTGTTCTGGCAGCATCCCGAGCGCACACTCAATGATGACGAAGTACATGAGTTCTTTGACAGGGTGATCAACGCCCTGCAGAAAGAGCTGGGGGCGACACTGAGGAGCTAGTAATGACGGCTTTGACGAAAGCGGAAATGGCGGAGAAGCTCTACGAGGAACTTGGCCTGAACAAGCGGGAGGCCAAGGAAATGGTGGAAGCCTTTTTCGATGAAATCAGAGACGCACTCAGCCATAACGAGCAGGTCAAACTGTCGGGTTTTGGCAATTTTGATTTGCGCGACAAGAAGCAGAGACCGGGACGGAACCCGAAAACCGGGGAAGAGATTCCTATCAGCGCACGCCGTGTGGTAACTTTCCGGCCGGGCCAGAAGTTGAAACAGAAAGTAGAGACCTATGCTGGAAGCCAGTAATAACAACGAACTACCGGCCATCCCTGGCAAGCGCTACTTCACTATCGGTGAGGTAGCTGAGCTTTGTCAGGTCAAGGCCCATGTATTGCGGTACTGGGAACAGGAGTTTCCACAGCTGTCGCCCGTCAAGCGTCGGGGTAACCGTCGCTATTACCAGCGCGCCGACGTCATCACCATTCGTCAGATTCGCAGCCTGCTTTACGAACAGGGCTACACCATCGGTGGCGCCAAGCAGAAACTGAGTGGCGAGGAAATCAAGGAAGACACCAGTCAATACAGGCAATTGATCCGGCAAACAATCACCGAGCTGGAAGATGTCCTGGACGTGCTCAACGCTCCGGTCCGATAAGGCCGTGTTGTGGCTCGTTGGTATCAAGGAACCGGCTCGGGAAGGCCGGTTTTTTTGTGTCAGGGCACAGGTTGATTCCGGCCAGGGCCGTGAAGGGCTGCCCGGGTTTGTTGAATCGACTCGCGTCCCTGACTAGTGTCTCGTCTGGTTAATTCGCTGATCTACTGAGCCACTGAGAGCCTTGAGAGCAAGGCGCGGTGGCGAAGGTTTGGTGGTTCCAAATCGAGTCAGCGCAACGCGGCTATCAAGGCTCTCAGTGGCTCCCGAAGGGCGCGACGCTGGGGCCTCTGGCCGGTGTTGCCAGCCCTTGATGTGGAACCACCACACCTGCGAACTGGCGCCTTGGCCAGAAGCACCAGCGTCACGCAGTAGGTCAGCGAATTAACCAGACGGGACACTAGATTGGCAAACAGGATGTTTATACAAAGGTACAGGCCATGACTCCGGACACACCATTCAGCCAGGATTTCAGTGAGCGTATGCAGACCCTGGGACTGCCCGTTGCTGCGGAGCCCTTCGAACATTTCCCTCGGGCCGTTTCCAATGCCTCGCAGATGGCTGCCGTGGTGGGGCTGCTGGAAGATCAGGCGTCCATGACCGAACTGGTCCGGCGTACCCTCGGCCTTGAGAAGCTGATGGTGGCGGGTAACTACAACGCCCGGGCCTACACGGCGGGGGTTATCAGCTGCCTGGCCTTTGCCTCCGGTCAGGTGCGGGCCGGTGGATCTCCCATGGGGGATCTGTTCCGGTTTACCTTCCAGCATCGGCTCCAGTTTCCGGGGTGGCAACTGGTCTTCATGATGAACCGCGCTCTGACCGATCCGGCTTCCCAGATTCCACACGCTTTTGGTAACCGGGCCCGTCAGGTCGCCTGAGTGACCGTGTCGGGTCCACCAGGGTAGACTGCTTTTGCCACAGGAACCGTTTGTGTCTGATTCCCTCCCTTTCTCCCAGGCCTGTAAGAACAACCGACAACCGATTCTGGACCAGCTCACTGACGTGGTAACCGGGCCCGCCGTCGTGCTGGAAATCGGCACAGGTACCGGTCAGCACGCCGAGTACTTTGCCGGGCAGCTGCCCCATGTGCGCTGGTTGCCAACGGATCATCCGGATAATGTCTGGATGTGCCGGCAGCGTCTGGTGCTGGCTGATCTGCCCAATGTGGCGGCGCCCATTGCCCTGAATGTCAGCGAGCGGCCCTGGCCGCTGCCCGCCTTCGATCACGCCTATTCTGCCAACACCGCTCACATCATGGCGTGGGAGGAAGTCTGTGACATGTTTGGCGGGGTTGCGGAAGGGCTGGGTGAAGGCGGATGTTTCTGCCTGTACGGGCCGTTCAATGATCAGGGCGGGTACACCAGCGACAGTAACCGGCAGTTCGACCGGCACCTGCGGGCCAGGCTTCCGCACATGGGTCTGAGAAACCTGCAGGACCTGGAGGCACTGGCCGCAGGCCTGGGAATGTCCCTGTACCGGAACCTGGAAATGCCGGCCAACAATCGTCTGCTCATATTCAGGAAGAGCGCTTCCTGACGGCCTGACATCTGGAGAACACCATGACCTGGATGCTATTGGGTGCCGGCCTGGTACTGCTTATCATCGGTGCGGAATTGCTGGTACGGGGTGCTGCCCGCCTGGCGGCGAGTTTTGGCGTGCCGGCGCTGGTGATCGGTCTGACGGTGGTGGCCTTTGGCACCAGCGCCCCGGAGCTGGCAGTCAGCATGAAATCCGCCTGGTCCGGGCAGACCGAACTGGCCATTGCCAATGTGGTGGGCAGCAACATCTTCAATGTGCTGTTCATTCTCGGGCTGGCGGCGGTGGTGTCGCCGCTGATGGTGTCGCGCCAGCTGATCCGGCAGGATGTTCCCATCATGATTCTGATCAGTGCCGTGGCTGCCGCCATGGCATGGGACGGCATTCTGGCGTTCCGGGAGGCGGTGGTGCTGTTCACCGGCCTGATCGTCTACACGGTGTTCCTGTTCATACAGGGGCGGCGTAAAGGTCCGCAGCTTGCTGATGGTGATGTGGCCGGATTGTCCGAGAAAGCGGTACCTGCCTGGCGCAATCTGCTGCTTGTTGTGGCAGGGCTGGTCCTGTTGGTCATGGGCTCACGCTGGCTGGTCCAGAGTGCGGTGACCATAGCCGGTTCGCTGGGGGTGAGCGAGGCGGTGATCGGCCTGACCATTATTGCAGCCGGCACCTCGTTGCCGGAGGTGATGACCTCGGTGATGGCCACTCTGCGTGGGCAGCGGGATATCGCTATCGGCAATGTGGTCGGCAGTAACGTGTTCAACCTGCTGTGCGTGCTGGGCCTGTCGGGGCTGGTGTCGCCGGAGCCACTGGTGGCCGGCAGCCAGATGGCGTCGCTGGATATTCCGGTCATGCTGGGCGTGGCCCTGCTGTGCCTGCCGCTGTTCTTCACCGGCGCCGCACTGACACGGTTTGAAGGCAGCCTGTTCCTGATGCTGTACGTCTGTTATGTCTGGTACATGGTGGCGCTGGCGCTGGCCGTGGATTATCTGCCGACCCTTCAGGTCACCATTGGATACGGCCTGATACCTCTGGTGGTCCTGGTGGTGGCAGGACTTCTCGGCCGTGACCTGATTGCTCGCCGCCGCTCAAACGGGGCGGCCAGTCAGTGACGGTTACCTGCGGCGCTGATCTCGCCACGCACATTGGTTTCATCTTCAGAGGATGTCAGCCTGCGTAGCCGGACGAACAGGTCATGTCTGTCTTTTCTGAGGGATGCGATGTAGCTCGGGGTAATGGACAGCAGCGAGGCCTCGAGTATGGAGCAAAGAAAGGAAAAACCAATAGAGAGAACAGCAAACAGAATCAGGAGTGTCATGCAGGCCCGGCCCAGGTAAACAAGGATGAATGGTATCGCTTCGACATGGCCATGTGAAGCATTAGCACGGCAAGTACCTCAGGACCGGGAGAAATGAGATAAAAATCGGTATAGTGCTGCAAAGTCTACGTTTCAGGATAGAAGACCATGCTATTTGCCATATTGCTCGGTGCCGCCATTGGTTATGCCTTTGGCAAGGTACCCGGAATGCTCATCGGTGCCGCCCTGGGTGCGTTCCTGCTTAACCGGCTGAAGAAGAGGCTGGTAGGGCGGCTGCGAGACATGCAGTCCGGGTTTGTGGAATCGGTGTTCGCCGTAATGGGTGCGGTCAGCAAGGCGGACGGCGTGGTTACCGACGATGAGATCCGCATGGCCGAGGCCATGTTCGACCGCTTCCACCTGAGTGCCGAGCAGCGGGAGAGCGCCAAGGCGGCTTTCAGCCGTGGCAAGTCGCCGGACTTTGATCTGGACGCTGAACTGGCGCGGTTCCGGCGCGTATGCAGTGGGCAGTCGGCCCTGCTGCAGATGTTCCTGCAGGTTCAGGTATCCGCGGTAGCCGCCGACGGCGAAGTCCACCCGGCCGAGCACGAGATGCTGGTGCGCATTGCCCGCGGCCTGGGGCTGTCGGAGAGCCTGGTTGAACAGCTGGAAGCCACCCTTCGCGGGGCCCAGGCAGGTGCCGGCGCCAACAAGTATTCCACCTCCGAGCAGATCGACAATGCCTACAAAGCCCTGGGGGTCAGCCCCTCGGCCAGCGATGCTGAACTCAAGCGAACCTATCGCAAGCTGATGAGTGAGAACCACCCGGACAAGCTGGCCGGTCGGGGCTTGCCGGAAAGCATGCGGGAAATGGCCGAGGAACGGACCCGTGAGATCAGCCACGCCTACGATGTGATCAAGGAGGCTCGCAAGCAGAGTGCCTGACGGTTCCGGTCCAGCCGCCATACCCGCAGCGGAGGCCCGCAGAAATTTCTTCCTGGTCTGCCTGGCCCTGACCTTCTGCTTTATCGTCTACTCCATGCTGATCGTGGCCGTGCCGGTGTACGGCCTGCGATTGGGCGCCTCGCCGTTGGTACTTGGTGCCATCCTCAGCAGCCAGTATCTGTTGCCGCTGCTTCTGGCCATTCCCCTTGGCGGTGTCGTCACCCGTTACGGCGGCCGGGCGACTCTTGTTGCCGGCGCCTTCATAATGGTGGCCGGCCTGTTGGCCATGCATTTCTGGTATGGCTATTCGGGGCTGGTGCTCGGGCAGTTGCTGGTGGGGCTGGCACACCTGCAGATGGTGCTCTCGGCCCAGACCATCATTTCCAACCTGGGTACCGGGCCGAGACTGGAACAGTATTTCGGCTGGTATTCCACCTGGCTGTCGGGCGGGCAGGTGGTGGGGCCGTTGCTGGCGGGTGTACTGCTGACGGCTCAGCAGGGTGTTGGCGATGTCTTCCTGGTGATGGCCCTGTTCGCACTTCTCGGTGGTGTCGCGGGCCTGTGGCTGACCGGCCAGGCCCGGGAGCGTCTGGCCATCCGCCGTCGGGAAACCGGCTTCCGTGCTCAATGGGCGCTGATGCGAACCAGCCGTGGCGTGCAATTGTCCGTTCTGGTTACTGCGGTAGGCATGTTCGCCCTGGGCGTGTACGGCAGTTATCTGCCGGTCTACCTGGAAAGCCTGGCCATGAGCCCGGTGGTGATTGGTGTGCTGGTGAGCCTGCGAGCCGGCGTCTCCATGCTGATCCGTCCCTTCATGGCCCGCATGATTGCCCTGGCCGGTGGGCGAGGGCCGGCGGTACTGCTGGCACTGGGTAGCCTGTCGGCCGGCCTTACCTTCCTTGGGTTCTCCGAGCAGATCGTTATTATTGGCATACTGGCCGTTCTGATCGGCATTGGATCGGGCCTTACCCAACCGCTGTCCATGGTGATTCTGGCGGAATCGGTCGATCGGGAAAAGCGCTCAGGCGCCCTGGGCATGCGCCTGATGGCAAACCGGGCGATCCACTTTCTGGCGCCCCTTGTGTTCGGCCTGATGCTGGAGCTGGGTGGCTTCGCGCTCGCCTTCGGTTTGTCTGGCCTTGCGGTAGCGGTGGCCATACTGGGAATGCGACGATTGCTGGAGGCAGGCCATCAGGTGCCATCGTGACTGAGGCCTGGCTCATTTGAAGGGTTGCTCTGGCAGCCAGATGCGAACACATAATCCAGGGTGACCATCGGGCCGGTCTTCGAGGGTCAGTTCGCCGCCATGGAGTTCGGCAATCCGGCGTGAGATGGCCAGTCCCAGTCCGGCCCCGGAGCCCAGCCGCTGGTCCAGTCGCCCAAAGCGGCCAAGGGCTTTTTCATGCTGGGATATGGGAATACCGGGGCCCTGGTCGCAGATGCGTATGCTGAATCCATCGCCCTCAGCCTCAAGGTGCGTGTCCACCCGGGTGCCTTCGGGGCTGTACTGTATGGCATTGGCCAGCAGGGAGCGCATAAGGGTGCTGATGAGGGCTTCCTGGCCACTGATCATCGCCTGCCCGGTCGGGTCTTCGAGAGATGGCTCAATCCCCTTGCGCAGTGCCAGGGGAGAAACATCGGCGATGCTCTGGGCGACAATATCAGAAAGGTTGACGTATTCGGGGCTGAATCCCACGCCAGCGTCCACCCGGCTCAGTAACAGCATCTGCTCCACCAGATGTCCCATCCGGTCCACGGCGGCAGTCAGTTCGCGGAATTTTTCCGGATCTGAGGATTCCAGCTTTTCCAGGTTCAGGCGCAGCGCAGTCAGCGGGGTACGCAGTTCGTGGGCGGCATCGGCGGAGAAGCGTCGTTCCCGCTCCAGCGCGTCATCCAGGCGCTCCAGCAACCCGTTGACGGCCATTACCAGGCCGCTCACTTCTCTGGGGGCGTGGTGAGTGTCGAGTGGGTGTATCCGCTCCGGCGCCATGTGTCGCACTGGCTGTTCCAGTTTCCGCAGCGGCCGGAAGCCCAGTTGAATCGCGATGGCAACCGCCACCACCAGCAGTGGCAGGGCAATCAGTAACGGCAGGATGTTGCCCATGGCCAGTTCCTGGCTCAGCTCCTGACGAATGTCCTCCCGTTGCGCGGTGCGTATCCAGTAGCCGGTTTGCGGGTCCTGCAGGGTGAAGGTACGCCACTGGAACCCCGTGGCTTCGGCCCGGGCGTAACCGGGATTCAAGGCCAGGTCGTCATTGGCGGCGAGTGTGTCCAGCAGGGGCGAGCCATCGGGTGTCCATACTTCGAAGGCGAGTTTCTTCTCGTATTTGTGGCCCGTGCCGTTCGGAAGAATCTCGTTATAATCTCCCTCTTCCAGCGCGCCTTCGGGGAGTTGCAGGGTTTCCTGAAGGGTGCCCGCCAGTTGGTCCGGTGACTGGGTGCTGGCCAGGTGATGCACCAGACCCTGAATAATCCGGGTGCTCTGGGCCAGTTCTGCATCAAACAGCTCTTCCAGTTCGTGGTTGCTTTCAATGTAACTCCAGCCGGCGGCGATCGCTGCAATAAGCATGACGGTGGAGGCTACCAGGGCAATCAGGGTGCGGGTCAGGGACATGCCGTGGCTCCGCACTGTTCCGCCTCCTTGCTGTCCAGCAGGTAACCAACGCCCCGAATGGTGCGGATGACGGTTTTACCCAGCCGTCGCCGCAGGTGGTGGATATGCACTTCCAGGGCATTGCTTTCCACGCCCTGGTCCCAGCCGTAAAGTTGCTCTTCCAGCCGGCGCCGGGTGGCTACCTGGTCCGGGTGCCGCATCAGGTAATGGAGGATCTGCAGCTCGCTTCGGGGCAGGGTGATTATCTGGTCCCCGAGGGTCAGCTGGCCGGAGTCCGGGTTCAGGTGCAAGGTGCCGACGGTCATACCAACGGTCGGGGCAGCGCTGCCCCGGCGGGTTACCGCACGGATACGGGCCTTGAGTTCGGCCATGGCGAACGGTTTGGTGAGGTAGTCATCGGCCCCGGCGTCCAGACCCTGCAGTTTTTCATCAAGGTCGGAGCGGGCGGTGAGGATGATGACCGGGGTCAGCACACCGGCGCTGCGGCTGCGGGCCATGACCTCCAGCCCATCCAGCCGGGGCAGGGTCAGGTCAAGGATGGCCAGGTCGAAATGTTCGTCCCTGAGGGCATTGAGAGCCTGCTGGCCATCATCCAGCCAGTCCACCGTGTGCTGGTCTTCCCGCAGCATGGCGAGCATGGTGTTGGCCAGCATGTGGTCGTCTTCCACAAGGAGAATGCGCATGGAGAGCCATCCTTTTCTGAATAACCAGGCCATTCTGGCACAGAAATCTTAAGCGCGGCTTAAGAAAACTCGCGGGTTTCTTTAAGGCGGGATTAAGGCTGTTTCCCTAATGTCTCGTGGTAACAGGGAGATAGCTTATGAACGATCCGTTGATTATGTCCACCAGTGTGAATCCCGCTTCCGCGGAGGTGACGCCGGTGGTTCGATGTGGCGATCACTGGCTGTGTCAGGTCCACCCGGGTACTGCCGCAGCTGAACGTGTTACGGACTTTATTCGACGCCGTTTCCTTCAGGCCTACGGCGCGCGTCCGGATATCCAGCCGCCTCCTCTGATGGCACTGACTACTGCGCATGGCACCTTGCTGGCCGCCGTCGGTGTACGGCGGGCGGCATCGGAGCGTCTGTTTCTTGAAGACTACCTGGACCATCCAGTGGAGCACTGCCTGCCTGACCCGAACTGCCATCGTCAGACCGTGATCGAGATCGCCCATCTGGCAGGTGTTGAGGCTGGGGTGAGTCGTCTGCTGTTTGCCGCAATGGCGCTCTGGCTGGAGCAGCATCAGATGAACTGGGTGGTCTGCACCGGCACGGGCCAGTTGCGTAACGGGTTTCAACGCATGGGCATCGACGTGGTGGATCTGGGCAGCGCGCGACCGGAACGCCTGGCGGATGGGGGAGAAGGCTG
Source organism: Marinobacter zhanjiangensis (assembly GCF_014651935.1). Classification (GTDB taxonomy): domain Bacteria; phylum Pseudomonadota; class Gammaproteobacteria; order Pseudomonadales; family Oleiphilaceae; genus Marinobacter; species Marinobacter zhanjiangensis. The sequence continues at coordinate 393,733 of NZ_BMXV01000003.1, forward strand.
GGGATGTTATTACCAACACCATCCCGGGGTCATGGCCATGAATGTTCCCGGTGGCTTGAGCGGCCTCCGTTCCCGACGGCTGATGGACAGGGTGGCACTGGTGCCTACCGACAAACCACAGCACACGGCGACCAGCCGAAGCATGGAGGGGCGTTATGGCTACATTGCCTGAAGAGTTATGGGCGGCGGTTTCGGCCCACCCGGATGCCCCGGCCCTGATATCGGGCGACCGGCAACTCAGCTTCCGGCAACTGCTGGACGCGGCTGAAAGGCTGGCCGCTGTGCTCGAACAACGTGGGCTGCAACGCATTGGCCTGTGCGGCGATAACTCTCTGGCCTGGGTGATTACCGACCTGGCCAGTCTGCTGGCGGATGTGGTTTGCGTGCCGGTGCCGGTGTTCTTTTCCGCAGCCCAGACCGACTATCTGGTTGTTACCGCCGGGCTGCAGGCCCTCATGTGGTCGGAACAGAATACGGAGCGGGAGCATCTGGGAGATGGTGTCTGGCTCAGCGTTCTGGAAAAGCAGGACAATCGCATCTCCTTGCCGTCCGGCACCGCAAAAATCACCTTCACTTCTGGTAGCACCGGTACGCCCAGAGGCGTCTGCCTGTCTCAGGCACAGCTACTGGCAACGGTTGACGCACTTCGGGAAAAACTGACACCGGTTGGTCCGGCCCGTCATCTGTGCATTCTGCCCCTTGCGACGCTGTTGGAGAACATCGCTGGTGTGTATCTGCCATTGCTGATGGGCGCCACAGTGCGGGTTGAACCCACGGGCTCACTCGGACTCTCGGGCAGTAGTGGCGTGGATCCCTGGTCCCTGATCGGGGCGCTGAACCGGTGGCAGCCCGAGTCCCTGATTCTGGTGCCGGAGCTGGCCCGGCTGCTGGTCGAAGCCGCTGGCGCGGGGCTGTTGGAAACGGATCAGTATCGTTTCCTGGCCGTGGGGGGTGGCAAGGTCGTCCCGGAAATGCTGAGCCGGGGGCGGGCGCTCGGGCTGCCCCTGTATGAGGGTTATGGCCTGTCTGAATGCGGCTCGGTGGTGGCCCTGAATACTCCCGGTGATGACCGGGTCGGTTGCGGTGGCCGCCCCCTGAAGCATGTGCAAGTGCGGGTGGATGACCGCCGCCACATCTTGGTGCGGGGCAATACCCACCTTGGGTATCTGGACGAGAGCAGCCCTGATGCAGGGATGCAGGCGGACACAACGGATGAGTGGCTGGATACCGGCGATCTGGGTGAATTGTCTGGCGATGGCTTTCTACGGGTTGATGGCCGTTCCAGGAACCTGCTGATCACCAGTTTCGGACGCAACATCAGCCCCGAATGGCTGGAAGCCGAATTGATTCAGACGTTGGGTGCCCGGCAGGCGGTGGTCTTCGGCGATGGTGAGCCTTCTCTGTCGGCACTCGTGTTCCTTCCACCTGATGAGTCTGGAACTGATACCGCGTCGGCGCTTTATCAACTCAATCAGCGTCTTCCCGATTACGCCAGGCTGGAGGTGGTGTACGGCCTCGAGCAACCCCTGTCCGCAGCCGCCGGCCACCTGACCGCAAACGGCCGGCCCGTGCGGGATCGCCTCCAGCTCGACCTGCCGCTGCTGATGGCTGGCAGTCATCCTATTTATCCCGAATCAACAGGAGAACATCCCATGGCTTTTTTTGACCAACTACAGGCGGAAACCGCCGAGGCGCGTGCCCATGTCACCAGTGCTCCAGTTATTAAGGCCGTGCAGCAGGGGCAGGTAAGCGTGGAGAGTTACACCTGGTTTCTGACCCAGGCGTTTCATCACGTCAAACACACGGTACCCCTGATGATGGCCTGCGGAGGGCGGCTGCCGGACCGGCTGGAATCGGTCCGCGAGTCGCTGGTGGAGTACATCGAAGAGGAATACGGACATCATGAGTGGATACTGAACGATCTTGAGGCCTGTGGTCTGGACCGGGAAGAACGCCGGCACAGTCGACCGGACCTGTCGATTGAACTGATGGTGGCCTATCTCTATCACCAGGTCGACCGGGGCAACCCCGCCGCCTTCTTCGGCATGGTGCAGGTACTTGAAGGCACCTCCATTGAACTGGCCACGCCATTGGCCAGCCAGATTCAGGCCTCACTGGGCTTGCCGGATCAGGCCTTCAGCTACCTGTATTCCCACGGTGAGCTGGACAAGGACCACTTCGAGTTCTTCCGCGACCTGATGAATGGCATCACCGACCCCGGCGATCAACAGGCCATTATCGAGTCGGCGAGGGTGGTCTACCGACTGTACGGAGATATGCTCCATGGTGTCCCTTTGCCGGAAGTGGCGGAGTCAGCGACGGAGGCCTCAAGCCATGCAGTTGCGTGACCGTCGTTTCCTGCTCATTGGCGGCACGGGCGGCATCGGCCGTGAGCTGATCGGACAGCTGCTGGCCGAGGGCGCCCGGCTGTTGGTCGCAACGCGAAACCCGGAGAGCGCCCGCCTTCCGGAGGGTGTTGCCGGCGTGAAGCTCGACCTGGCGGCTGACGACCTCGACCGGCAATTGCTGGCTATTACCGAGACCTGGCCCGACCTGTACGGCGTTATCCACTGTGCCGGCCAGAATCAGTTTTCGGCTATCCAGCAGTCGTCGGTGTCTGACATCGATGGCCAGCTGGCAGTCAATCTTCGCAGTGCCATGCTGGTGGCCCGCCATTTCGTGCCCATGTTCACGGCGCTCGACGGCGGGGCGCTGGTTTTTGTTGGTTCCACCTTTGGCAGCATTGGTTATCCGGGTTACACCGCCTACTGCGCGACCAAGTTTGGTCTCCGTGGCTTAACCGAGGCACTTCGGAGGGAATTGGCGGATACTCCGGTCGACGTGATCTATGTGGCACCACGGGCAACTCGTACCGCCATGAACCCGAATGCCGTGGACCAGCTGAATCAGGCGCTGGGAAATGCCATGGACCCACCGCAACAGGTGGCTGCGAATATTGTCCGAGCCATGAACCGGGATCAGCGACGCTGTTTTATCGGCTGGCCGGAGAGGCTGTTTGTGGTGCTGAACGCGGTTCTGCCAAGGCTGGTGGACCGGGCAATCATCAAACAATTGCCGGTGATCCGGCGCTATCTGAATTCAGGAGTATCCTCATGAAATGGGTCACTGTGCTGCTTGTATCGCTGCTCGCATTGCCTGCCGTAGCGGGCTCCCTGGAAACCGATCTGGCCGTTATCCAGCAACGCTGGGCCGAAATCCAGTATCGCCTTCCTGCGGACGACAGGGAAAAGGCCTTCGAAAAGCTGGCCGAACAGACCGAAGCGTTCACTGAACAGTACCCGAAACGGGCCGAGTCCCACATCTGGCGAGCAATCGTACTGAGTACCTGGGCCGGCGAGAAAGGCGGACTGGGGGCCCTGGGGCTGGTGAAGGACGCCCGCCGGCAACTGGAGCATGCTCTTGAAATTGACGACAAGGCGCTGGAAGGCTCTGCCTATACGTCCCTGGGCAGCTTGTACTACCAGGTGCCGGGCTGGCCTATCGGGTTCGGTGATGACGACAAGGCGCGCCGTTACCTGCAGAAGGCACTGGTCATCAACCCGGATGGCATCGATCCCAATTTCTTTTTTGCGGACTATCTGATAGAGCAGGGGGAAGACGAAAGGGCCCGCCAGTATCTTGAGCGTGCACTGTCAGCACCGGATCGTCCCGGAAGGGCTCTGGCGGACGAAGGTCGGCGACAGGAGGCGCGTGAGCGGCTGGACAGACTGGTCTCGGCCCGCTGACGGCCATTCTGACCTCAAACGACCGCCACCCGTACTCAGGGTCGCGACAGCATGGCAGAGGTGATCAGTCGAAATCTGGCAGTTCCGGTTTCACCAGGGGCATATCCGCCGCTTCCCAGGCGTCCATTCCACCCGCGATCGACTGTACGTGGATGTAGCCCATTTCTTTCATGACTTTGGCTGAAAGCGCCGAGCGGCCGCTGTTCTTGCAGTAGATCACCAGGTTCAGCCCCCGGTTTTCCAGTACCGGATCATTGCTGAGCTTGAACTCCAGCAGACCCCGGGGAACATTGATAGCCCCGCGAATATGCCCGGCATGGTATTCCTCCGGCTCCCGGACGTCGATCAGCAGATCGGCCTTGCGGATGGCGTCGTCGGACTGGTCCAGAGGTACTTCCGTGATCTCTGATCTGGCGGCCTCAACCAGGTCGTGTGCGGTTTTCATGATAAAGCGTCCTTTGTTGGAGGGGGGGCTGATCCGGTAACGCTGACAGCGCCCCGGTTACAGCTGTTAATAATGGTAAGGTATTCCATATCCGGCCGATGGTGACAGGCTACGACAATATCGTCGAGAGCCGATAGCCCCCGGCAATCATGGCCGGGGGCGATGTGGGTGGCGTTACCGAAGGCGGCGGTGTGGGTCCTGGTTATAGGACTTGACCTCGGCGCGGGCCACCACATTGTGGTGCACCTCATCCGGCCCGTCTGCCAGTCTCAGGGTGCGCTGCTTGGTATACATGTCAGGCAGTGCTGACCACTGGCTGACGCCGGTGGCGCCGTGGATCTGGATAGCTTCGTCGATAATCTTGCAGACCTTTTCCGGCACCATGGCCTTCACCATGGACACCCAGACACGGGCTTCCTTGTTGCCAAGCACGTCCATGGCCTTGGCGGCCTTGAGGACCATCATGCGCATGGCTTCGATCTCGATCCGCGCGCGGGAGATGGTTTCCATGTTCTTGCCCAGGTCCAGAATCGGGCGACCGAAGGCTTCCCGGCTCTGGCCGCGTTCGATCATCATATCCAGCGCTTTCTCGGCGGCGCCGATGGAACGCATGCAGTGGTGTATGCGACCCGGGCCCAGCCGCAGCTGTGAAATCTCGAAGCCGCGGCCTTCACCCCACAGGATGTTCTCTTTCGGAACCCGCACATTGTCGAGCTTGATGTGCATGTGGCCATGGGGTGCGTCGTCGTGGCCGAACACGTGCATGGGGCCGACCACGGTCAGACCCGGCGCGTCCATGGGTACCAGGATCTGGGACTGCTGGCGCCAGGCCTCGGCATCCGGGCTGGTCTTGACCATGCAGATCATGATCTTGCAGCGGGGGTCGCCGGCGCCGGAAATGTAGTATTTCTCGCCGTTGATGACCCACTCGTCGCCGTCCAGCACCGCGCTGGTTTCGATATTGCGGGCGTCGGAGGAAGCCACATGGGGCTCGGTCATGCCGAAGCAGGAGCGGATCTTGCCCTCCAGCAGGGGTTTCAGCCATTGCTCTTTCTGCTCGGGGGTACCGACCCTCTCCAGTACTTCCATGTTGCCGGTGTCTGGCGCGGAGCAGTTGAGGGTCTCCGAGGCCAGGGGGTTCTTGCCCAGTTCCACCGCCAGATAGGCGTAGTCGAGGTTGGACAGGCCTTCACCGGTTTCGGCGTTGGGCAGGAAAAAATTCCACAGGCCCGCTTCCTTGGCTTTCTGCTTGGCGCCCTCGAGCAGCTCAAGCTGACCGTCGACGTAGCTGAAGCGGTCCGCACGGCCTTCACCAAGGCGTTCGAATTCTTCCAGGATGGGATCGACGTTGTCCCGGATATGTTGCTTGACCGCCTCGAGCAAGGGCCGGGATTTTTCCGACATGGTGAGGTCGTTCATTTCTGCTGGTGTGGTAATGCTGTCCACAGGGGGTTCTCCTTATTGTAGTGAGCTTCCAGACTCGGGTTTCGGGGGTGTATTCAGTCAGGCGAAGGTTTGCCGGCTGTTATTCTTCGTCCAGATTCTGGCAGAGCCGCTGTAAGGTCTTGCGGTCAAGCTTGTCGGTTCCGCCCCTTGGCAAAGGGGCGTGCCAGAACCAGATTCGATCCGGTACCTTGAAGGTTGCCAGTCGTTGCTTCAGAAAGTCGCTGATATCCGTCTGATCAGTGTCACTGCCCTCATGCAGGTAAACGGCAGCTCCCACGGTTTCACCCAGGCGATCATCTGGCACGGGGAAAACGCAGGCTTCGGCAATGGCCGGATGCTGGTGCAGGGCGCCTTCCACTTCCAGGCAGGAGATGTTCTCCCCGCCGCGGATAATGATGCTTTTCTTCCGGTCCAAGATATAGACCAGGCCGGATTCATCCACCCGGGCCAGGTCGCCGGTATACAGCCAGCCGTTCTTCAGGGTGGCTCGGGTTTCTTCGGGCAGGTTCAGATAACCCCGCATGTTCGCCGGGCTACGGACTGTCAGTTCGCCCACTTCGCCGGTGGGCACCTGATCACCATTGGCATCCACTATTTTCATTTCCTGCAGGGGCGGGGTAAGCCGGCCGGCAGCGTCGGGATGCTCCACGTATTCGGGCCCGGACAGCAGTATTCCCAGGGAATTGGTCTCGGTCATACCCCAGCCAGTGGCAATACTGGCTTTCGGGAACTGGCCGGCGAGTTGCAGAACCTGGCTGGCCGGCCGCTTGGCACCGCCCGCACCAATGGTTTCCAGTGAGTCCAGGGAAATATCGAGTTTTTCAGCGGCACTGATCAACTCGGCGGACTGGGTGGGAACGCCGACAAAGCGGGTAACCTGTTCACGCTGGATCAGGGTTGCCGCTTCTTCGGCGTTCCATTTGTACATCAGCACCAGCTTGGCGCCCAGGGCCAGGCCCTGCAGAAAAACCGAGTGCAGGGCGGTCACATGGAACAGCGGCGTTACGATCAGGAACGCCGGCAACTCTGCCTGCTCTGCTGCCGCCTGTGGATCCATGAGCGCGGCGACTTCCTTGCCCATCTTCCAGGAGTGCACCGAGGAAATGGCGCCGCGATGGGTGAGTATGACGCCTTTGGGGCGCCCGGAAGAGCCCGATGAATACATCACCGCGAAATCGTCGTCCGGGGCAACCGGGATGTCCGGCCAATGTTCGCTGGCACAGCGGCTGAGCAGGTCAGAGTAGTGGACTGGCCCGGAAGCGTCGCGAATCGCCACCAGGGTGACAGAGCCGTCGTCGACGTGGGTGCTCAGTGCCCGGTACCGGTCACCATCGGCGAACACCGTATGAACATCGCTGTCGCTGACGGCGAAAGCCAGCTCTTCCCCGGTCCACCAGGCGTTCAACGGCACCACTACCGCACCCACAGACACGATGGCCATCAACAGGATGGGCATTTCAGGGTAATTGCGCATGGCCAGGGCAACACGGTCGCCAGGCTGAACGGACAGTTCCGTCACCAGTATGTGGGCTGTCCGGTTCACCGCGGATGCGAATTCCTCGACGGTCCACCGTTCCTGGCCATACACCAGAAGCTCCCTTTGCGGGTAGCTGGCCACGGCTTCCTGCAACAGCGTTCGCAGATTGTCCGGAGCCCTGGCAAAAACGGTGAACGGATTACCCCAGAGGGTGGTGTCAACGATTTCGAATCTAGGGTCCGTTCTGAGAATGTGCGCTATGGCGTCGTCTCTCGACATGGGGGATGGTTCAGACGTCAGATCCATCTGGGTGCTGGTGGAGGTCATGATGGGGGTACCCGGTCTGTTGTCGGTTATTATCCTGACGCTTGTCAGGTAACGCTAAGGCGCCTGCGGCCCTCCTGTCAAGATTTATAACGGGGGGAAGACTACATGACCGGTGTCGGGCTGGGACGGGCGTGATTTATCACTGATGGCCGTCGGGTTTGCATTCAGCCTCCATGGTGTTTGGAGTATCCTGATCGAAGGTCTGTTGCTCGCTATTCGGAAAGCTGTGTCGGTGAGGTTGCCTCCAGGTGCTCAACCATGGCGTTGATGCCGGCGGCGACAGTACCAACGATCTGTTCCGGTTCCAGGTCCTGGTGGAGCCAGTCGCGCATCGGGCCGAAGCCGGCGAGATAGATGATCAGGTTGGCTATGACTTCGACCCGATAGTCCCCCTCCGGCAGTTCAGTGCGGATACGGAGTTTGTCCGCCAGAGCCTGGATGACCATTTCATCCCGTCTGCGCATGGCCTTGCGATCTGCCTTTTGCAGGTGGGGCACGGTGCGGTAGGCCAGCAGGGTGCCCTTTCGTTTCTTGCCCCAGGATTCCGACAGGTACCGTGCAACCAGTTGTTCAAAGCTTGTGCTGTCGCCCTGTTCGTCCAGTAGTTCATCGAGATTCGGGGCCCCGGAGCGGAACCAGAGTTTGTTCAGAAGTCGCCGCAGAATATCGTTCTTGTTGGCGATGTAGTCATAGATGCTGGCCTGATTGACCCCGGAGCGCGCACAGATATCGCGAATCGTGGTGGAGGCAAACCCCTTTTGCAGGAAAAGTTCCAGGGCGGCATCACAGATCTGGTCACGACGGTGCTCCACCAGTGAGGTGTTCTGAATACCGTCAACCGGGGCTTCGATCAGTTCTTCGGGGAGCTTGCTTACGGCGCTCTTGTCGGTTTTTTTATTATTCATGGGATACCTGTTAGCGAGCATTTCAGGTGTTGTTGCTGAATCCTGACAGTTGTCAGCCTAGCACAGACAGTACCCCTGAAACCAAAAAAGGCCAACCCCGAAGGATTGGCCTTTTCTGATTTCGAATTGGTCGGGACGGCAGGATTTGAACCTGCGACCCCTTGCACCCCATGCAAGTGCGCTACCAAGCTGCGCCACGCCCCGATTCGCATCCGGATAACCGTGCTCAGGAGCCGGGCTCCCGTGGTTTCCGGGCCAGTTCAATTTCTCTCACTGGCTTAGCGGGAGCGAAGTCTACACTAGCCATTCTGAAAAATAAACACTCTGTGACAGGCCGCTGGTGGAAATTTCTTCTGACTCATCCCGATCCATGACATTTTCGTATTGAGCTGTAGAATCCGATGATAATAAACCATATTTCCTTGCGAAACCCCATTCGGAGTTTGCTCTTGAAGATTACCCGCTGGTCCATGCCGCTGCGTTACAGCGCATTCATATTGAGTGTTATCGGGTTGTTGATTTCAGTGCCCCTGGCGTTCTGGGCTCCCGGGTTTCTGTTGCTGGGGGTGGTCGCGCTGGCGCTGGTGGTGCTGGGGCTGTGGGATATCCTCCAGCGGCGGCACACGGTCAGCCGGAACTATCCGATTCTTGCCCATGTTCGCTATTTCCTGGAGTCCATTGGCCCGGAAATACGCCAGTACTTCATCCAGTCAGATACCGATGAGCGACCTTTTTCCCGGGAACAGCGCACCATCGTCTACCAGCGGGCAAAGAACGTGCTGGACAAGCGGCCCTTTGGCTCCCAGCTGGATATGGCCGGTGAAGGGTTTGAGTGGATGGACCATTCGATCCGGCCCCTGGATATCAAGGACTCCGATTTTCGCATCACCATCGGAGCGGGGCGGGAGAAGCCCTACAGCGCCAGCGTGTTCAATATTTCCGCCATGAGCTTCGGCTCCCTCTCCGCCAACGCCATTCTGTCCCTTAACGAGGGAGCAAAAACCGGCGGCTTTTACCACGACACGGGGGAGGGTTCTATCTCACGCTACCATCGGGAGCCCGGGGGTGACCTGGTGTGGGAGATTGGTTCCGGGTATTTCGGGTGCCGCAATGAGGATGGCTCATTCAGCGAAGAGAAGTTTGTGGAGAACGCCACACTCGATCAGGTGAAAATGATCGAGCTCAAGCTGTCCCAGGGCGCCAAGCCGGGACACGGGGGCATCCTTCCCGGCGCCAAGGTGACGCCGGAAATCGCAGAGGCAAGAGGTGTCCCGGTGGGCGAGGATGTGGTTTCGCCACCGCGTCATTCGGCCTTTTCCACGCCGCTGGAGTTGCTGGAGTTTGTTGACCGTTTGCGAGAGCTTTCCGGTGGCAAGCCGGTGGGGTTCAAGCTGGCCATTGGCCACCCCTGGGAGTGGTTCGCCATCGTCAAGGCGATGCTGGAAACCGGGCGGCACCCGGACTTTATCGTGGTGGACGGCGGTGAGGGTGGTACCGGGGCAGCCCCCCTGGAATTCATCAATCGTCTGGGCATGCCGCTGATCGAGGCCCTGTTGCTGGTGCACAACTCCCTGGTGGGGGCCAACCTCCGTGAGCATATTGCCATCGGCGCTGCGGGCAAGATTACCTCGGCATTCAATATTGCGCGCATCCTGGCCCTGGGAGCCGACTGGTGCAACGCTGCACGGGGCTATATGTTTGCCCTGGGCTGTATTCAGGCATTGAACTGCCATACAGGGAGGTGCCCCAGTGGTGTGGCTACCCAGGATGGTGTGCGGAGCAGCAAGCTGGATGTGGCGGACAAGAGTGTTCGGGTGGCCAATTTCCATCGCAACACCATGGACGCACTGGCGAATCTGCTTGGCGCCGCCGGCCTGAAGCATCCCTCAGAGCTGGGCCCGGAACATATTGTGCGGCGGGTCAGCAAGACCACCGTGCATTCGTATATGGATCTGTACCCGTTTCTCGAGCCAGGGGTGCTTGTATCAGGGGGAGAAACCCACCACTCGGTATTCGACAAATACTGGGATGATGCCCGCGCGGACAGCTTTGATCCGCCCAGCTTCATTATTAAACTACGGGAAACCAAGATTCATTGAGCCCGGCTCCTGGCCAGGGGAGCCGGTCATCGTCCGGGCTTCGCGGTTTTCGCACGCACGCTTGGCGTTCTCGAGTAGGTGATGCTTCAATAGAAATTGTGCTGAAATTTTGATTCTTAGAGTTCAAAGCAATAGCATTGCGCTCGTGTCATGTCCTGGCAGCTGGCCAAAGGCCGGCTGTCACAGTTCATAGCTAAAGGAGACTCCATAGTGGGCAAGGACCTTAAAGATGACTATCAAACCGATTACGTGGTGGGGCAGGACAACGTCGCCAGGTTCGGTTTCGATATGCATAACATTGTGTTCCCCGTAACGGCGGTACTGATCCTCGCGTTTGTTATAGGAACCCTGGTTTTCCCCTCGGTTTCGGGGGAGTGGCTTAATGGGGCGAAGAATGGCGCCATCGCTATTTTTGACTGGGGCTTCCTGCTCAGTGCAAACCTCTTTGTGCTTTTTGCTCTGGCACTGATTTTCATGCCTGTGGGCAAGATCCGGATTGGCGGCGTTGACGCCAAGCCCGAGTTTTCCCTGCTGTCCTGGTTTGCCATGCTGTTTGCAGCCGGTATGGGCATTGGCCTGATGTTCTGGGCCGTTGCCGAACCGGTGGCTTACTTCACTGACTGGTACGGCACACCCCTGGGGGTTGAGCCGAATACCCAGGAAGGAGCCAGGCTGGCCATGGGTGCCACCATGTATCACTGGGGTCTGCACCCCTGGGCAATCTATGCCGTTGTTGGCCTCTCGCTGGCGTTCTTTACGTACAACAAGAACCTGCCGCTGACCATCCGTTCCGCATTCTTTCCGATTCTGGGCGATAAGGTGTGGGGCTGGCCCGGTAATGTCATCGATATCATGGCTGTTCTGGCGACCATATTCGGGTTGGCCACGTCGCTGGGGCTGGGCGCACAGCAAGCAGCTTCCGGTCTGAACTATCTGTTCGGGATTGGTGGTGGCCTGAACGTTCAGCTTGCGGTTATCGTTGGCGTAACCGCCATTGCAACCGTGTCCGTTATGCGAGGCATTCATGGCGGCGTAAAACTGCTCAGTAACACCAACATGGTTATTGCTGCCGTGCTGCTTCTCTTTGTGATGTTTGCAGGTTCCACAATGGCCTTTCTGCAGACGCTGTGGGATACCACTGCTTCCTATGCAACCAATATGCTGGCACTGAGCAATCCGTTCGGCCGGGATGAAGACACCACCTGGTTCCACGGCTGGACCGTGTTTTATTGGGCCTGGTGGATTTCCTGGTCACCGTTTGTGGGTATGTTCATTGCTCGTGTCTCGAAGGGCCGTACGGTGCGTGAATTTGTCACGGCAGTGTTGCTGGTTCCCACGCTGATCACAGTGGTCTGGATGAGTGTTTTCGGTGGCAACGCCCTTGACCAGATTCAGAATCAGGTCGGTGCGCTTTCGTCCGAAGGGCTCACTGAAGTGTCCCTGGCCATGTTCCAGATGCTGGAAAATATCCCGCTGGGAAGCATTGCTTCATTTGTCGGGATTGTTCTGGTGCTGGTGTTCTTTGTAACGTCCTCTGACTCAGGTTCACTGGTGATCGACAGCATCACTTCCGGTGGCAAGATTGATGCGCCGAAATCGCAGCGTGTTTTCTGGGCCGTCAGCGAAGGTGCCATCGCCGGTGTGCTTCTTTTCGTCGGCGGTGACCAGGCATTGAATGCCTTGCAGTCCGGCGCAGTGAGTGTGGGGCTGCCCTTTACCTTTGTGCTGCTGGCAATGTGTTACAGCCTGTTCAAAGGTCTCCACCATGAACGCAGGTTGTTGATTGCCGAGGGCAAGATGTAGCAGCAACACCGTCTGGAAAGTAGTAAAAGAATGACAGAAGGGCCCCTCAACGAGGGGCCCTTCTGCGTTATTGCGACGGGCCACCGGTATGGGCGGGTACGGGAATCGCCGAGGCGTTGGTTCGGCTGGATGAGGTCTGGAACAGGATAGGATTCCCGCCCGGCAAGGAGGGCAGGGTATTCCTGGAAAAAGGAAGAAGCCGTTCTGTGATGGAAGTGGCCACAAAGAAAAAGGATGTCTGTCCAACCCTGTACTATGCTGCAAGGTGAATCTCCGTCCCGATGCCCGCCGTACGGCCTCTGACGGGGGATCGGTTCAAGACCCGGATACTGACGCCTGATGTGGCGGTCACCTTTGATTCTTAGAGTTCAAAACAATAAGATTGCGTCAACGCAATGGTGAGGGGCCCGGTGGGGCCCTTAATTCGATAAAGTCACAGTCTATGGGAGGCTCCACAGTGGGCGAGGTTGTCAAAGACGAGTACCAGACTGACTATGTGGCTGGCCAGGACAATGTCACGCCTTTTGGCCTGGACCTGCACGCACCCGTGTTTCCTATTACGGCGATCCTGGTGGTCGTTTTCGTAGTGGGCACGCTGATGTTCCCCGGCGAAGCGAAGTCGCTTATGGACGCGACCAAAGCTGCAGTCCTTGATTACTTTGACTGGTTCTTTGTGCTCAGTGCGAACATCTTCGTGGTGTTCTGTATTGCACTGGTGTTCATGCCAGTGGGCAAGATCCGCCTGGGCGGACCGGACGCCAAGCCGGAATTCTCCACCCTGTCATGGTTTGCCATGCTGTTTGCTGCCGGCATGGGCATCGGCCTGATGTATTGGGCGGTGGCTGAGCCTGTTGCCTACTATACTGACTGGTTCGGCACCCCCCTGAATACCGAGCCGAATACGCCGGAAGCGTCGCGTATGGCCATGGGCGCCACCATGTATCACTGGGGACTTCATCCGTGGGCGGTCTACTCGGTGGTTGCCCTGTCGCTGGCGTTCTTTGCCTTCAACAAGGGCATGCCACTGACTATCCGGTCAGCCTTTTTCCCGCTGCTGCGTGACCGCGTCTGGGGCTGGCCCGGGCACATCATCGATACCCTGGCGGTTGTGGCAACCATTTTCGGTCTGGCGACCTCGCTTGGTTTTGGTGCCCAGCAGGCCGCTTCAGGGCTGGACTACCTGTTTGGCATATCGGCGGGCGTCAATGTGCAGATGGCGATCATTACCGGTGTTACCTTCGTGGCGCTGATCTCGGTCCTGCGGGGCCTTGACGGTGGCGTCAAAATGCTCAGTAATATCAACATGATCCTGGCGGGAATCCTGCTGTTTTTCATTATTTTCGCTGGACCCACCATGGAGATTCTCGGTTATGTCTGGACGACGTCGTCCACTTACGTAACCCAGGCGGTGCCCCTGAGCAATCCGTTTGGTCGCGAAGATGAAACCTGGTTTCACGGCTGGACCGTGTTCTACTGGGCCTGGTGGATTTCCTGGTCGCCGTTCGTCGGCATGTTTATCGCCCGTGTTTCCAGTGGACGTACGGTTCGCGAATTCATTATCGCGGTACTTATGATTCCGACCCTGATTACCGTGGTCTGGATGAGCGGCTTCGGCGGCACAGCCCTGGAGCAGGTCAAGGCTGGCATTGGCACTCTTGGCCAGGATGGCCTGACCGACTCATCCCTGGCCATGTTCCAGATGTTCGAGGGTCTGCCGTTGACCAATATCATCTCGTTCCTTGCGATCATTCTGGTGCTGGTGTTCTTCGTGACCTCATCGGACTCTGGCTCATTGGTGATCGACAGCATCACCGCTGGCGGCAAGACCGATGCGCCCACGGCACAGCGTGTGTTCTGGGTGGTGATGGAGGGTGCCATCGCCGCTGCGCTGATCTTTGGTGGGGGCGCCGATGCGCTGGGTGCCGTCCAGGCTTCCGCGATTATTGCTGGCCTGCCATTTACTGCGATTCTGTTGGTGATGTGCTGGGGCCTGTTCAAGGGGCTCAGCCACGAACGCGAGCTGTTGATTTCGGAAGGCAGGATGTAACGCTGCATGACCAGAAAAACCGGAGCTTCGGCTCCGGTTTTTTTGTATCTGAATACCTGCCAGTGACGGCTTTGGGCGGCGTGAATCTGCGCAGGGTCCCGACGCCGTTGGCGATGTGCAGCGAAGGAGCCCCCGGGTCGTATCAGGCGCCGAAGGTGGTCATGGCGTAGGCAGCGCGTTGTTCCGGGGTAAAGTGTGGGCGTTTAAGGGACTCGATATTCTGCAGCCGGGGTAACAATCCCTTGCCATTGGCCATCTGGATGGCCAGGCCCGGGCGGGCGTTCAGTTCGAGAAGTAGCGGGCCTTCGGTTTCGTCAAGCACCAGATCAACGCCGATGTACCCCAGTCCGGTGGCCTCATAGCAGCGGGAGGCCATGGCCAGCATGGTCTCCCAGTCATCGATCCGGATCTGGCTCATGGGCAGCCCGGTGTCCGGGTGCAGCAGGATCTGGCGGTTGAACTGGACGGCATTGAGCGCCTGGCCGCTGCCGATGTCCAGGCCCACACCCACGGCGCCCTGGTGCAGGTTGGCCTTACCGTCGGAAGCCCTGGTGGAAAGCCGCAGCATGGCCATTATCGGGTAGCCCTGGAAGACCACGATCCGAATGTCCGGTACGCCCTGAAAGGAAAATTTCGAGAGCAGGGCGGTAGGTCGCACAAGATCCTCGACAATGGCCACATCCGGGGTGCCACCCAGACTGTAGAGCCCGGCCAGGATGTTGCTCAGGTGCCGCTTCAGGGTTTCCAGTGACAGGTAGGCTCCCGATGCCTTCACATACTGGTCATCACCTTCCCGGCGCTGGACAACGGTAATGCCCTTGCCGCCCGAACCCTTGGACGGTTTGATGGCGAACCCGTCCAGCTCAGCGGCCATCTCGCCGAAGTGTCCGATCTCGTGCTGCTGGCGAACCACCTGGCGTAGCCGCGGGGTCTTGATGTCGAATTCCTCGGCCAGCAGTTTGGTCTTCAGCTTGTCATCCACCAGCGGGTAGGCACTGCGGTCATTATAGCGGCCAATGTAGCCGACGTTGCGTTTGTTCATTCCCAGGATGCCAGCCGTGCGGAGCCGGAGGGGGGATATCCAGGACCTCATGAAAAGTCCTTCACCGTGCGAAAGCGCCGTAGCTCGGTGAGCTTGTAGCCGGTGTACTGACCCATGAGCAGGATAAGCCCGAAGGTGACCAAATGAAGCTCGGGAAAGTTGAACGTCAGGTGTCTGGCCAGTGGTGCATCCATCAAAAGATACGCCAGAATCGCCACGAAAAGGCTGCCGGACCCCTGGATCATGACTTCCCGGGCGCCGTCTTCTTCCCACAGGATGGACATGCGTTCAATGGTCCACGCCAGGATGACCATGGGGAAGAAGGTCACCGTCATGCCGGTACTGAAGCCCATCTGATAGCCAATAATGCTGAAGCCGGCGGTGATCGCGATGACCAGGATAATCAGGGCCGATATCCGTGATACCAGCAACAGGTTGAGGCTGGACAGGTAGCCCCGCATCAGAAGGCCCACCGCCACCACCGACAGGAAGGCAATCAGCCCGGGTACCAGCGACGTCTGCACAAAGGCAACCGCAATCAGCACCGGCATGAAGGTGCCGGAGGTTCGTACGCCTATGATGATGCGCATGAAGGCCACCATCAGGGCTCCCAGCGGCAGCAAAAGCAGCATGCGAAACATGCCCTGCTCTTCGATGGGAAGCTCGTAGAGGCTGAGCAGACCCAGCCCGTTCTGGCCGCCTTCACGGGTAGCGAGCTGCAGCGCCGGTACCGTCTGCTGAAGCATCGAGAAGCTGATCTGCGAGTCTTCGCCACCGATGACATCCAGCAGTGACAGGGCATCCTGCCGCCAGAGCAGCACGTCGTCGGGCAGCCCCTGCTGGCCGCTTTCCGGATGAAAGGTCAGCCAGCGTTCGCCGTTGTGGATCTGAAGGAATGGGCGCAGGGGTTGTAGACGACGGGCATCCTCAAGCTTGAGGCCATCTGCAACCCGCGCCGGAATGCCTGCATGATTGAGCATACGTCGTAGCAGGGGGACGTAGGATTCGCTGTTCAGCAGCAGGGAAATGTTCTGGTCCGGGTCGCTGGTCTGCATCAGCTTGATCAGTTCCCGGGTCATGCTTTCCGGGCTCGCCGACTTGGCGGCGGCGCGCTCGAGTACCTCCGCCACCGCCGTTGCCTCGGGCTCCTCCCAGAACACTGCTTCCGGTTGCGGTTTCGGGGTTGGTGCATTGTTGCTGTTGTCGGCTTCATTCGGGGTCAACTGCACGTTGAAATAGAGGGTCTGGGGGCCGGAGGCCTCGCGAACACTCCATTCCGCCCGGAGGTCACCGGAGTCCTCGATCAGCGAGAAACCGTAGCCGGGAGAAGCGGCCTGTTGCGACAGGACACGGAAACCCGGCGGGTTGTCCGGCACGTTCAGGCTAACCAGCACCTCTTCCCCCACGGCCTCGAAGTCGATCCGGGCTTCCACCATCCAGACCGCTTGCTGCTGCCCTGCCAGCCAGGGAATGCCCAGCTTTACATGGCGGGCCGTGGCCAGTGCGATGCCGCCGGCGATGAACAGGAAAATGGCCAGGTAGAAAGGGTAGCGGGAGCGCTGTTTCAAAGCAGGGTCCCTCAGTTGCTGCCAGTGGCGCTGGTACGGATGGACCTTGGCAGTTCTGTGCCATATTCCCGGCCCACGTCGATCAGCATCACATCCCGCAGGATGTTGCGACCGATCAGGAGGGTATAGGTGAGATGGGCCCGGTCGGCGAGGGTAAACTCGGCTTTCTGCTCATGGTCGCCAATCCGGAATTGGAGCTCGACCACCGCACGGCGCTCGTGGCCCTCTTCGTTCGCCTGAATGATTCGGACGTTGCGGGCTACCTCCCGTTCCAGGGTCTCAAAGGCGTCGTCCTTGCCGGGTACGGGAATGTCGAAGCGTACCCATTCCTGGCCATCCCGCTCGAAACGCTGCACATTACGGGCATCCATGGAGGAAGTCTCCGCGCCACTGTCGATGCGGGCGTCGTAGACAAAATTGGGGCCGACCAGGAAGGCCTTTTCCACTTCGCCAACCACCAGCTTGCCCTTGACCCGGTCACTGGTGCCGGTGTCGCGGGATTCGGTATCACAGGCACGGGGCTCGGGTACAGGGGGGCATTTGGGAGGCTCCACCTGTTGCTGGATGGTGGCAATGATCCGTTGGGTAGCGTCGGACTGAAGTCCCTTCAGTTCCTGATGCTGTCTGTCACCGGTGACCTTGAGGTGTGTCAGGTCGGCCTGCTGGCTGGCCACGGCTTGCTGCAGGCCCTGCATCTCGTAACGTTTGACGGCAACCGAGTCGACGGTGCAACCGGAAAGCAGGGCAGCCAGCGCGAGCAGGGCTGGCGCAAGGAGTTTGGATGTCGACAACATAATCTCTCTCTGACTGTCCGGGACGCGCGGATTATACACGAACGGTCCCTCGTTCGGGTTTACGGTAACTTCACATTGGCAGGGTGCCGGCCTGATGTGTCCTGACCCTGAGCTCCGGGAACAGTGCTGATACCCGGTCGATCACAGGTGGCCGGAATTCGCGTATAGTACTGATTCATCTGGTACTCATCCAGAGATTGTACTGGAAATCAGAGGTGCCCCGTCTGGCTGCTTTTCCTGCCGGCCAACAGGGTACCCATCGACAGATTACGGGAGGCCGGCGCCTTGAATCCGCTGTGGGAGCAGATTATCGAGCAGCCTGTTGTGCTGACAACCGGTGTTGTACTTGGTGTGCTTGCGGTCCTGCTGTTGGTGCGTGGGCGGATATTGGCCAATCAGCTGGCCGCCGAGCAGTCTCACCGTCAGCAGCTGGAGCAGGATCTGTCCCGCCACCAGCACGACAACGAGTTGCAGCGCCAGCGTCTGGAACAGATCACCCACAGGGCCGATGAGCTCGACAAGCGGGCGAGGGAACTGGACGAGCGCAGTGAACACTGGCGAGGCCAGTCTGCCAGCCTGCAGCAGCGTGTTGCCACCCTGGAAGCCGAAAAGCAGGCGGAACAGGCCCGTGCCGAGGGGTTGTCACGGGAGCGGGACCGGCTGGTCGGTCGCCGGGACGAGCTGTCCCACGAACTGGAATCGGTACGGATGGTACTGAGGGAGCGGGATGTCACCCTCGACAAGGAACGCAAGACCACCACTGAAAAACTGGAGCTGCTCGAGCGGAACCGGGACGCCCTGAAGCAGGAATTCGAGAACCTGGCCAACCGCATCTTCGAGCAGAAGAGTGAACGTTTCACCCAGCAGACCCGCACCAGCCTGGATACCCTGCTCAATCCGTTCCGGGACCAGCTGCAGGATTTCCGTAAGCGGGTGGAGGATGTCTATACCACGGAAACCCGGGACCGGCAGGCCCTGCGCAGCGAGATCAAGTCGCTGCAGGACCTGAACCGCCAGATCACCGAGGAAGCCGCCAACCTGACCCGTGCCCTGAAAGGAGACAAGAAGATCCAGGGCAACTGGGGCGAACTGATACTGGAACGGGTGCTGGAAAAATCGGGGCTGCGTAAAGGCATGGAGTATGACACCCAGGGCAGCTACCGCGATGCCGACGGCCAGCTGCTGCGGCCGGATGTGGTGGTTCACCTGCCGGACAAGCGCAACCTGATCATCGATTCCAAAGTGTCACTCGTGGCTTACCAGCAATGGGTCACCGAAGAAGACGATGTGGAAAGAGAAAACCACCTGAAGGCCCATGTAGAGGCGGTACGCCAGCATATCCGCAGCCTCAGCGAGAAAGACTACAGTCAGCTCAACGGCCTGCATTCGCCGGATTTCGTGCTGCTGTTCATGCCCATCGAGCCGGCATTCGTGGCGGCATTCCAGTATGACGAGAACCTGTTCGCGGAAGCATTCGAGAAAAAGATTATCGTAGTGACACCAACAACACTTCTGGCAACACTGCGGACGATCGAGAACATCTGGCGGTATGAACGCCAGAGTCAGAATGCCCGCAAAATTGCCGACCGGGCCAGCGCCGTTTACGACAAGCTGCGGATATTTGTCGAAACAATGGAAAAGATGGGCGGGCAGCTGCAGACCGTGCAGACTACCTACGATGGCGCCATGAACACCCTGACCCGGGGGCGGGGCAACCTGATTTCCCAGGCCAGCAAATTCGTGGAACTCGGGGTGCGGGTGAAGAAGGAGCTTCCGCGGACGATCACCGATCAGGCGGACGCCGGCGGTGAGGACGACGATGTTGCCGTTGAACTGAACCCGGAAGAGGAAGACAGCAGCAATCAGGCAGCCACAGATGAGGAAAGCAAAGATGGTCTCAAGGAGTAAGTCGCCTTCAGCAAACCGGGCACTCGGCCCGCTCATGGTGCTGGCCCTGGCCGCAAGCTTGCTGGTGTCCGGCAATGCGCTGGCGCTGCCGGCGGAGCATGAGATCCAGCGGCTGATGCTGGCGGTGGAAGAGTCCGTGGAAGCCGGGCGCTGGCAGGACGCGGCGGAGTATCTGAATCGCCTGCAGCAGCTGGAAGGGCAGAAACCACCGGAATATCTGTACTACCGGGGTCAGGTGATGGCCCGATCCGAACACTACAACGAGGCCATGTCTGCGCTGGAAAACTATATTGCAGGTACCGGGGCCGATGGCAAATACTACACGGAGTCCCTCAAGCTGATCACCACGATCGAGCAGGCCCGATCCGGCCAGGCAACGTCCCGTGGGTCCGGAGAATCGGGCCAGGATCAGGTGGCCGAGATCGTGCTGGCCAATGGGTCCGGGCAGGGGGGCGAGTCTGTCGCCAGGAGTGATGCCAGTCGTCAGGCACTGGTGAGCCGGATGAACCGGATCTTTGATCGAGCTGGCTGGCGCAGGGATCCCCGCCTCATTCGGGAAGGCAGTACACCGGACGTGCATTACCAGGTTTCTGTCCACAATGGCGAGATCCAGTTCCGGGAAAGCCGTAACGATGAGGAACGTGGGCGCAGGCTGACCACGCTGATGCTGCCGGTCTACGGTATCAGCCCGATAATTGAGTGGAGTTGCGAGAATGCCACCGAGTCCTGCTGGATCTATGATCCCCGGGACGGTTCCCGTTTCCTCCGACTGGGCAATGACCGGGACCAAGCCGAAGTACTGGCGAAAACCCTGGGTAGCCTGATCCGCAAGATGCAGGCGCCCACTGGTGGTTCCTGATGCATTGGGCCCGTGAGTAAACGAAAAAGGCGCCGATCACTCCGGCGCCTTTTTCGTTGGTTAGCAGAAAGGTGACCGGCCTCAGGAGAACGACGAAAAGTCCGGCTTGCGCTTTTCCATGAACGCCTTGAAGGCCTCGCCGGCTTCCGGTGACGTCAGGCGCTCGCCAAACAGCTCACCTTCGGCCAGCATGGCATCCCGCACGCCGCTGGCGTTACCACGGTTCAGCAGGCGCTTGGTGGCGCGAATGGCGGCCGGTGGCTGGGCGGCCAGCTGACGGCAGGCATGCAGGGCCTTTTCCTCGGTTGCTGCCGGTTCGCAGACTTCGTTGATCAGGCCCAGGTCACTGGCCTTGTGGGCATCAAAGACACCGCCGAGCATCAGCAGTTCCGCCGCCCGCACCCGGCCAAGCCATGCCGGCAACAACAGGCTGGAGCCGCCTTCCGGGCACAGGCCCAGGTTGGCGAAAGGCATCTGGAATGCCGTGTTATTGCCGGCGAACACCAGGTCGCAGTGCAGCAGCATGGTGGTGCCAATGCCCACCGCCGGACCATTCACCGCGACCACGACCGGTTTCTCGGCACTGGCCAGGCCAAACAGGAATCGGCCCACCGGGGAGCTTTCGAACTCGCCCACCGGCCCGGCGGCGAAGTCGGACAGATCATTGCCTGCGGTAAAGCACTCCTCATTACCGGTAATCAGCGTGCAACGGATGTTGTTGTCGTTCTCGGCGTTGCGGACGGCGTCTGCCAGAGTCGAGTACATCGCCTGGCTGAGGGCATTCTTGCGTTCCGGGCGGTTGAGCCGGAGGATCTGGACCTGGTCCTGGATATCAACGGAAACGTGTTCGCTCACGGGAGCTCCTTGAGTCGTTCTGATGGGCACCGGAATGCCTGAAACAGGTGGTTGGACTTTCGTCGTGTCCACGGATTAAACCCCATAACGGCAGGGGGATGCAAAGGTTCGCGGTGGTGGGCCACGTCTGTATAAAATCTGGCCCTGCTGATAAACTGTGCGCCGTTTTTGCGGGGCGGTCGCCTGCCGGCGGCGGACGCCCTCCACCCGAACAACCGGATAACTGATGAGACGCCTATGACCACCGTAATCCGCCAGGACGACCTGATTGAAAGCGTAGCGGACGCGCTGCAGTTCATTTCCTACTATCATCCCAAAGACTTCATTCAGGGCGTGTATGAGGCCTACCAGCGGGAAGAGTCCCAGGCGGCCAAGGATGCCATGGCGCAGATCCTGATCAATTCCCGCATGTGCGCCCAGGGTCACCGTCCCCTTTGCCAGGACACCGGTATCGTCACTGTATTCGTCAACATCGGCATGAACGTGAAGCTCGAGTGCGACCAGCCCCTGGACGACGTCATCAACGAAGGCGTGCGTCAGGCCTATACCCACCCGGACAACGTGCTGCGGGCCTCGATATTGGCCGACCCGGATGGCAAGCGTGAGAACACCGGTGACAATACCCCCGCCATCATCCATTACAAGATGGTGCCCGGCGACACGGTGGAAGTGCATGTCGCCGCCAAGGGCGGCGGCTCCGAGGCCAAGTCCAAGTTTGCCATGCTCAACCCCTCCGACTCGGTGGTGGACTGGGTGCTGAAGATGGTGCCGCAGATGGGCGCCGGCTGGTGCCCACCGGGCATGCTGGGTATCGGCATTGGCGGTACCGCCGAGAAGGCCATGGAAATGGCCAAGGAATCCCTGCTGGACCCGATTGATATCCATGACCTGAAGGAGCGCGGTGCCTCCAACCGTGCCGAGGAACTGCGCCTGGAACTGTTCGACAAGGTTAACGACCTGGGCATCGGCGCCCAGGGCCTGGGTGGCCTGACCACGGTGCTGGACGTGAAGGTGAAGGACTATCCCACCCACGCCGCCAACAAGCCGGTGGCGATCATTCCCAACTGTGCTGCTACCCGCCACGCGCATTTCGTACTGGACGGTTCCGGCCCGGCCCTGCAGACTCCGCCGAGTCTGGAAGACTGGCCGGAAATCACCTGGGAAGTGGGCGACAACGTGCGCCGGGTCAACCTGGATACGGTCACTCCGGAAGATGTGAAGGACTGGCAGCTGGGTGAAACCGTGTTGCTGTCCGGCAAGATGCTGACCGGCCGTGATGCTGCCCACAAGAAAATGGTGGACATGATCGGGAAGGGCGAGGAGCTGCCCGTGGACCTGGCCGGACGCTTCATCTACTACGTGGGTCCTGTGGATCCGGTCCGTGAGGAGGTGGTTGGCCCTGCCGGTCCGACCACGGCGACCCGCATGGACAAGTTTACCCATACCATGCTGGAGAAGACCGGCCTCACAGGCATGATCGGCAAGGCCGAGCGCGGCCAGGTGGCTATCGACGCCATTCGCGAATTCGGCGCGGTCTACCTGATGGCTGTCGGTGGTTCCGCCTACCTGGTGTCCAAGGCCATCAAGAAGGCCGAGGTGGTCGCCTTCCCGGAACTGGGTATGGAAGCCATCTACGAGTTCGAGGTTGAAGACATGCCGGTAACGGTAGCGGTGGATTCCCGGGGTACCTCGGTGCATCAGACCGGTCCGGCCGAATGGCAGGAGAAGATCATCGCTGCGAAAGCGGTCTGAACGGTGTGCCCCTCTCCGTGAGGGAGGAGGGGCTATCCAGCAAAGGCCTGGTTTTTACTGGGCCTTGGCTTTCCGCTGCAGCGACGATCCCGCGAACGGATTGTTGAAGCTGCTGTCCTCGCCCTGGAGGACGGCTTCCGGGTGGCGCAGGGCCATCAGTCGTTTCGTTTCCTTTTCGTCCTGCTTGGGCACATCCACCATCACCAGGTACTTGCCCGCCTCGATATCATCGTGAAACGGGCGGATACGGTAGTTTTCACTCTGGATGCCACCGAAGCCCGCCAGCCAGCCGCCTGCCACCACGGAAAAGGCAAACAGCGCAATCCACACTGCCATGGGCAGATTCAGGCCCACGATCAGTGAAAGGCTTCCAACCACCAGGACACCCGCCAGGGTGCCGATCAAAACGCCCCGTTCGACAAATCTAGGCAGGTCGGTGCGGTCCAATACACTGGCGCTGTGCAGGTGATGCTTGAAAAGCCCCGCCTCGTCCTTGCTGACGATGTGAAACCGCCAGTCAGTGACGCCATGTTCATGCAGGTCGTCAGAAATCTCATCCACACTGTCGATGGAATCCACCAGATAGAACAATCGCTTCATGACCTGTCCTCCTCCGTTGTCGGGACATTGTCCGGATGATTGCAGTTTCTATTCTAGTGGTTGTGACTGGTTGTAAAGTGAACATTTTAGATGGGTTGGTGATATCAGGCGCGTACTCAGGCTGCCCGGGAATAGTCAGGACGAACAGCTGATATCCATATGTTTGCCCCAGTCCGGCGGCAGTGCGGCATATTCCTCGAATTCCGGCTGCTCGTCGTAGGGGCGTTTCAGCACTTTCAGCAGCTCAGCCAGTGGCTGATCGTCCCCGGCTTGTGACGCCTCGATGACATTCTGGGCCAGATAGTTGCGGAGGATGTATTTGGGATTCGTCCGGCACATATCCGCTTCCCGGTCTTCCGGGGAACAGTCCTCTGAGGCCAGCCGGTTGTGGTATCGGCGGAGCCATTCATCGGCGACCCCACGATCTGCAAACAGATCCCTGACCGGGGCAGGACCCTGTGAGGGTAATGTGGACAGCCCGCGGAAGAAGCGGGTGTAGTCGATGCCGTGTTCATGGAGCATGCTGTAAGTATCCATTACCAGACCCAGATCATTGTCATCCGCCCGGGCCAGGCCAAGCTTTCGGCGCATCAGGTTGATGAAGCTGTCGTTGTAGGTGGTTTCATACTCGCGCATGCACCGGCGCAGCTGATCCTCGTCAATCAGTGACGTCAGCGCATGGGCCAGGAGCTGGCAGTTGATAAAGCCGATTTCCGGCTGACGGTTGTAGGCGTAGCGACCGCCCTGGTCCGTGTGGTTGCAGATATAACGGGCGTCAAAATCGTCCAGGAAGGCATAGGGGCCGTAATCGAAGGTATCGCCGATAATGGACATGTTGTCCGAGTTCATCACCCCGTGACAGAAACCGACACCCTGCCAGTCGGCGATGGTGCGTGCAGTGCGGCGCACCACTTCGGCCAGGAAGGCCGGATAGCGCTCACTTTCCGGCAGGGCTTCCAGGTCCGGGAAGTGGTGGTGGATGGTGTGGTCCGTCAGGGTTTTCACGGCGTCAGGGCCGAGATGATGGGACGCATACTCGAAGTGGCCAAAGCGGATATGGGTATCCGCCACCCGCACCAGCGCCGCCGCGGTTTCGATGGTCTCACGCCGCACCGGCTCCGTGGATGAGACCAGGAACAGGGACCGGGTACTGGCAATGCCCAGATAGTGCATGGCTTCGCCGCAGAGATACTCCCGGACGGATGAGCGCAGCACGGCGCGGCCATCGCCAAAGCGGGAATAAGGAGTCTGGCCGGCGCCTTTCAGGTGCCAGTCACGCACCCGTCCGTCTGGCCCCTCCGTTTCCCACAGCAGCAGGCCCCGGCCATCCCCCAGGTCCGGGTTATACATGCCGAACTGATGGCCGGTGTACTTCATGGCCACCGGGATCATACCTTCAAGCAGGGCGCGCCCGGCACCGATATCGGCCCATTCCTCTGGCGACTCCATTGGCAGGCCCATGTCGCGGGCCAGGCCGGCATTGAAATGCACCAGCCGGACGTCGCCCCGCAACGGCGTGGGGTGGACGTGACTGTAAAAGGTGTCCGGCAGTTCCAGATACCGCTGCCGCGTGGTGATGCCGCTGAAGGAAGCCATGGGGATCTGGCCGCCAGCCTGCTGGCCGGGAGCCGTTCTGCTCCTATACTGATAGCGAATGGATTTGTCGGAGGGGCAGTTGTCGCTGGTATGGAACCTGCACAGCCCCTTCAAAGTGGAGACCTGGAGCCAGAACCATGCCGAATACCGACACTGATGACGCCCTTGAGGCCCTGATGAACCAGCACCAGCTGCCGCCGGAGTACCGGCGCACGCTACGGGATGTGCTCGAACCCCTTGCTCTGTCACTCTATCAGGCCAGCAGGCACTCGGACACACCCCTGGTGGTGGGCATCCATGGCGCCCAGGGCACCGGAAAATCCACCCTGACCGACTTCCTGCGGGTATTGCTGGCCTACCGTTACAAGTGTCCCACTGCCAGCCTGTCGCTGGACGATATCTATTGCACCCGCGAGCACCGGATGAAACTGGCGGAGGAGGTGCACCCGCTGCTGATCACCCGCGGGGTTCCGGGAACCCATGATCTGATGCTGGGCACCCGTGTGATTGACGCGCTGATCAAAGCCAACGCCGGTTCGCGCACGGCCATGCCCACCTTCAACAAGGCCCTGGATGACCGGGAGCCCGAGGAAAACTGGCCACTGTTCATCGGTCACCCGGAGATTATCCTGCTGGAAGGCTGGTGCCTGGGTGCGCTGCCGGAGCCCGACGAGGCACTGGCCCGGCCGCTGAACGCACTGGAAGAAAACGACGACAGTGATGGTCGCTGGCGCACCTACGTAAATGACCAGTTGCGTGGGCCCTACAAGACGTTCTTCGACCGGCTGGACCTGCTGATCATGCTGAAGGCCCCCTCCATGGAGGCCGTAAAGCGCTGGCGCGCCGAACAGGAGCGCAAGCTGGCTGATCGTTACCAGAATGCGCCAAAAGCGGGCGAGAATGTCGGTCGCCCTGCACCGGAAGTACGCATCATGGGCGAACAGGAGCTGGACCGATTCATCATGCACTACGAGCGAATCACCCGTCACTGTCTGGCCGAGATGCCCGAGCGCGCCGACGTGCTGCTGGAGCTGGACGAAGAGCACAACCTGACGGGGGGCTAACACAAGTTTCCTGTTTGCTTAACTCGTTGACCTGCTGCCTGATACTGGCGCCTCTGGCCAGGGCGCCAGTCCGTCCGTGCGGTTGTCTGACGGTCGATCGGTTGCCGGCTCAGCCAGTGGCAGGAAGCGCGACATTCGCCTGCGAGGTGAATACACTGGGGCGCTCCTGAAACCGACAAGCACACCTTTATGGCTGATCAAAAACGCATCCTGCTGCTGTCCGGCTACGACGCCGGCAGTCATCGTCGCTGGCGGGAGCAACTGGTGGCGGCACTGCCGGAATTCCGTTGGCAGACACTGGCGTTGCCGCCGAGGTTCTTCCGCTGGCGCATCCGGGGCAATGCCCTGAGCTGGCTGGGCGAGCCGCTGTTGCAGGAGCCCTGGGACCTGATCGTGGCCACCTCCATGGTGGACCTGGCCACACTGAAAGGGCTGAACCCGAACCTGGCGCGCACGCCGGCTGTGCTCTACATGCACGAGAACCAGTTTGCCTACCCGGATTCCGGTCGCCAGCACTCCAGTGCCGAGCCGTCCATGGTGAACCTGTACAGCGCCCTGGCGGCGGACCGGGTGCTGTTCAACAGTGCCTGGAACCGGGACAGCTTCCTGGACGGTGCCTACCGGTTTATCGACCGCATGCCGGACCGCTTGCCTGCCGACATGACCCACAGCATCCGCGAGAAATCCCACGTACTGCCGGTGCCCATTGAAGACCGACTCTATGTGTCCCGGACAGACCCGCTGAATCTGACCAACCCGCATTTGCTGTGGAATCACCGCTGGGAATACGACAAGGGGCCGGAACGCCTGCTGGCCCTGCTACGGGAGCTGAAACGCCGGCAACAGCCGTTCCGGCTCAGCGTTGTGGGAGAGCAGTTTCGCCGTCAGCCGCCCGCATTCGACCGGATTCGGGAAGAGTTCGGGCAACAGATCCTGTGCTGGGGGTTCCAGGACAGCCGGCAGGACTACGACCGGCTGCTGGCGACGGCGGATGTCGCTGTCAGTACCGCCACCCATGATTTCCAGGGCCTGGCGATGCTGGAGGCCATGGCGTCGGGGTGTCTCGCCCTGGCGCCACGCCGGCTGGCGTACCCGGAATATGTGCCGGCGGCACAGTGCTATGCCAGTCGCGAGGACGATGCTGCAACGGAAGCGAGGGCAGCCGCTGACTGTCTGCAAACCCTGTTGCACGAGCAGCCTGAACCCGTGATGCTGGACGCCTGGCGACTGTCACGGCTGGCAGATGAGTACCGGCGACATATCAATGAGTTGTCAGGGACCACTGGATAGAGCCGCTGTCACTCGGGCGGGGCGACAACACACTGGTTACGACCACCTTTCTTGGCCTGATAGAGCGCGTCGTCCGCCTGCTGTAGCCATTGCATATAGTTGTCCGGAGCCCCCGAAGCCTGCGCCAGCCCCATGCTGACCGTACACTGGATGGTGTCCTCCCCGGCCGGTACCTGCAGCGCAGCGATGGCTTCGCGGATATGCTCGCAGATAGTAAGAGCCCCCTCGATGTCCGTTTCCGGCAGGATGATGCTGAATTCCTCACCACCGTAACGGCCCGGTCGGTCTGCCTGGCGCAAGGACTCCCGGGTAATCCGGGCCACTTGCCGTATTACCTCGTCGCCCACCAGGTGGCCATGGGTATCGTTGATGGGTTTGAAGTGGTCGATGTCGAACATCACCAGTACGGTGTTGTGGCCGTACCGGCGATAGCGTTCGAACTCCGCATCCAGCAGGTTTTCCCAGGTACCCCGGTTCAGCAGCCCGGTCAGGCGGTCGGTGGAGCTGAGGCGTTCCAGCTGTTCATTGGCGTGTTCCAGCGCGCGCTTGCCGGTGGCGACGTCCGTCACGTCGTAGATCATAAGGCACACCTGGTTTACCTGGCCATCGGTTCCGGTCAGCGGGCTGATGGTCAGGTTCTGGAACATGAACTCCTCGGTGCCGGTCACCGGTCGCGTATTGCGGAACCGGAACAGGTAGGGGCGTTGCTCCCAGGAGGTAAAGGTCCGGGTGTTCAGGGTGACCACGGATTGCACCTTGCGCTCCAGCCAGGACCGGGGCAGTTCCGGAAACAGCTCGAACAGGCTCTTGTCGCTGACGCGGCTGGACGTCACGCCGCTGTGGTTCTCCATGAATCCGTTCCAGATCTTGACCCGGTACTCCAGGTCGATCACCACCAGGCCCACCTCGATGGATTCCAGCAGCGTGACCAGGGCGTGGTAGCCGGTAGCGTCGGTTTCGTCAGCCATGGTTGCACTCCATGATGGTCTCCACAGTCACTCTCCGCTATCGCCGGTCAGAAAGGGCAGGTTGGTTTCGAGCTGGTCGATGGATTCCTCGGTGAAGAAAACCAGCAGGTCGCAACTGATCCCGTACTCCTCCAGGCGGTAGGGGATCTCCACACACATCAGCTTTTCCTGGCGTCGGCTGTGGTGCTCCACGAGATGATCCACGCGGCGATGGCGTCCCAGAACCGTGGGTTGCCCCAGCCCCAGCTGAATGTCCATCTGCTGGCCCACGCCCCGGAGGAAGGCGCCGAACAGGATGCTGGACATGTCCATCAGCACCTCGATTCCGGCGACTTCGGTGTCCGCCTCGTCATAGCCCAGCAGGCGGGCCATGTCCTGCACGCTGGAATCGGAAAATAGCAACAACGCCTCGCCGGCCAGCCCCGCGCCGGTGAACCCCTGGCAGACCGCGGAATAGGTGTCCTGCTGTTGTGCCGAAGCCGTCAGCACCATGCTCAGTTCGCTACGGTAGACGGTGGTGATTCTGGGCACCGGTAGCTGCACGAAGGTATCCAGCAGGCGGGCCAGCAGGTCTGCGGCCTGGCCCATGGCGACGTTGGAAATTTCCTGCAGAAAATCCGACAGGCCAACGCTGAACGGAGCTACTTCAATGGCACCCCGACTATCGGGTTGAGGGGCGGCGATGTCCGGCTGGTAAAGCCCGAACTGCTCCAGCACTTCGGCGACCTGCTCTGAGTTTACCGGCTTTTTCAGGAAATCGATGGCGCCCTGGGCAATCACCCGCTTGCGGGCTTCCGGCTGTATATCGCCGGATACCACCAGGGTCATCACAGGCAGATCTTCCCGGCGGATCACCTCGAGAACCTGGTAGCCGTCCATATCCGGCATGTTCAGGTCCAGCAGCAACAGTTCAGCCTTTCCTTCACGAACCACGTCTAATGCCTCACGGCCGTTACCGGCGTACAGAATCTCGGTTTTCCAGTCCCGGGGCAGGGCGCGGGCCAGCTGCTTGCGCGCCATGGCCGAATCATCGCAGATGAGGATGCGGGTATACATGAGAGGATCGCTCACCGAAAAGGCTGAAAATGGTCCCCTGAACCCAGGTCGGGTGCGGAGGGTCACCATGATACAGGCAATTGCCTGGGTGATAACCGGCCAACCGTCAAAGCCTGCAAAAGATCCACGGAAATCGTCCCTCTGCGACCTGGCTTTCCACCTCCCTGCTACAGGTTTTTTGCGGGAAACTGATACACTTCGCCCTTCCAATGGACAATCCGGGAGCCACAGGCGTGATTCGCTCTTTCTACTGGCACGACTATGAAACCTTCGGCGCGGACCCGATCCACGACCGGCCTTCCCAGTTTGCCGGTGTTCGCACGGATGCCGACCTGAATATCATCGAAGACCCTCTGATCATTTATTGCAAGCCGTCGGACGACTACCTGCCCAACCCGGTCGCCTGCCTGATCACCGGCATTACCCCGCAGAAGGCCCTGGAAAACGGCTACCCGGAGGCGGAATTCATTGCCCGGATCAATGAAGCCTTCAGCCAGCCCGGCACCTGCGCTGTGGGCTATAACAGCCTGAGGTTTGATGACGAAGTGACCCGTCACACCCTCTATCGAAACCTGCGGGATCCCTACGCCCGGGAATGGCAGAATGGCAACTCCCGCTGGGACATCATCGACATGGTGCGCCTGACCTACGCCCTGCGCCCGGAAGGCATCGAATGGCCCCGCAAGGAAGACGGCAGCCCCAGTTTCAGGCTGGAGGAGCTGACCGCCGCCAATGGCATTGCCCATGAGGCCGCTCACGATGCCATGTCAGACGTAGAGGCCACCATCGCGCTGGCAAAGCTGATCAAGGAAAAGCAGCCCAAACTGTTCGACTTCGTGCTCAACAACAAGGACAAGCATTCCGCCCGGGCCATGCTGGATACCGCAAGCATGAAGCCGGTTTTCCATGTGTCGTCCAAATACCCGGCCAGCCGTGGCTGTTGCGCCATGGTGTCACCGGTGGCGGAGCACCCCACCAACAAGAATCAGGTGATTGTCTACGACCTGCGCGAAGATCCCACCGAGCTGATTAACGCTTCCGTGGAGCAGATTCGTGAACGGATCTTTACCTCGCAGGCAGAGCTGGGGGAGAGCGTGACCCGTTTCCCGCTCAAGGGCGTGCAGGTCAACAAATGCCCGGTGCTGGCCCCCGGCACCATGCTGAAAACCCTGAGCCCGGATCGTCTTCAGCAACTGGCGCTGGATGGCGATACCCTGCGGCAAAACCTGGCCACCCTCCGCGCTGCGGAAGGCCTGTCGGCTAAAATCGCGGAAGTCTTCGGCCAAAAGCCGGAAAGCGACCTGACCGACCCGGACGAACAGCTGTATGCCGGTGGCTTCATCGGCGACACCGACCGCAAACGGCTTAACCGGATTATCAGCCTGCCGCCGGAAGAACTGGTGGAATTCAATGAGCGCTTCGATGATCCCCGCCTGCCGGAAATGCTGTTCCGCTACCGCGCCCGCAATTACCCGGACACCCTGATAGACGACGAACGGGAACGCTGGGAAGCTTTCCGCCAGAAGCGGCTGATGCAGCCGGGCAAGGGGTGGTTGTCCATGGAGGCGTTTGGTGCCGAGCTGCAGCGGATGGCCCAGGATCCTTCGATAACCCCTGAGAAGATGCAGATCCTGGAAGACCTGCATCTCTACGGGGAATCGATCATGCCGTATTTCTAACTTTTTTAGCCCCTCGCCCCTGGAGGGAGAGGGGTTGGGGTGAGGGGGGAGACCCCGGCTCCAAAGTCTGACCTCCGGCGCCCTGCGTGCGCTCCCCCTCACCCTGGCCCTCTCCCGCGTTGGGGAGAGGGGATGCATGGCGCAAATCTTGGTTTTCGCTCTCAACGCCTCCGCACAAAGTAAACCGAAAGCGGCTGCCCCACCAGGCTCTGCACCTGGCTACCCAGCGCCTCCGCACGAACCTGCCGCGCCACGGGGCCCAGCGCCAGGCTGTGGCCGTCATGGTCCCGGGCTTTCAGCAGCTTCCATTCCACTTCATTGCTCACCAGACCCATCAGGTCCTTGAGCTGATTGACATCCTGCGGCCGGAACCAGCGGTCACGGCAGCCGCCCAGGCCGTAGAAGTCTTCCTCCCGCAGCAGTTCCTGCCACAGGGGATCCTGGCGGTTGTTCAGGGCCATGCGGCGCAGCCGGCGCAGGGTATCCCGGGTTGGCGCCAGGTTATGGGCGTCGACCATCTGGCGGATCTGCCGGTCGCCGGTGGTCTGCTCGGCAACAGCCGTGTGCATGTGCACCACCGCACCCTGGGTGGCGGCGTCGCTGACCAGAGTGGCCAGGGACAGGTCAGCCATGGTCGGTGAGGGCAGGCGGCCCATTTCCAGCCAGTGGACCCTGTGACCATCGGCCACGAAGCGACGGGCCACCGACCAGGGCCAGAACACAATATTGTTCAGGCCCAGTTCTTCGGAACGGCGGGTGGCGGTGGCCACATTGGCCAGGGACTCGTCCACCGCAATGATTTCCACATCATCGAGGTAGTAAGCCAGCTCCAGTGCCCGCTGGCCGGACTGGGCGCCACAGATCATCATCCGCAGGGTGCCGGGCAGGGCGTCGCTGTCCAGACCCAGCTCCTGGGCCATGATGGATTTCAGGCTGGTCTCGGCGTGATAGGCGAGATGGTTCCAGCTTGGCCAGGCCTGGGGGATATCGGGGCGGGCCAGCGTCAGTTCGTCGGCCTTTTCCTCGAAGTTCTGCTTGATGGACTCATCCAGTGCCCGGTCGTAGTAGCTGGCGGCCATCAGCGGCTGTACGCCAGCGGGCCATTCGGTCAGCGACCACCGGCCCAGTTGTGCGGCAAAGCTCTGATGGAACAGGGCGCCGTACAGGGCACTGATCATCGTACTGCCCACCAGGGCATCCAGCGGGTCGTTCATGGCCAGCTGGGCGGCAATGCTGTTGTTGATGGTTTCTACCAGTTGTTCTTCGTCCGTCTCCGCCACCAGCGCGTAGCCGGTGCGATCCACGTAGCGGGCGATGGCCAGGGTCAGTGGCTGCAGTTCATCCCGCAAGGTTACCGTCTGCGCCACTTCCGCAATGATCGCCCGGCGCAGCAGGGTAACCAGTTCCTCGATGGCCGGGTCCGGCATCAGTGTTTTGTCCAGGGCCAGGATCAGCAGCTCGTCTTCTGCGGCGGCATCCAGCAGCACTTCGGCATTGGGATTGTCCAGGTCATACTGCTGGCGCAGGATGGCGGCACAGAAGCGACCGATTTCCTGGTGCGGCAACTCATTGCGGCGCAGCAGGCTGATGGCGTCCAGCGCCAGCTCCGTGTCCGCCTGATGCACCTCGATCTCCGCAGCACATTTGAGCATGCCACTGAAGGCCGAGGGCCAGTCCAGCCCCAGTTGGATCAGCTTGCGGTAATGCAGGTAGGCGACATCGAACTGGCCCTGCTCACGCTTGGCATGGGCCACACCGCAGAAAGCGGCGGCGGATTGCCGGTCCAGATCCAGTGCCTTCACAAAGTAGGCTTCCGCCTTGGCCGGGCGCTCCGTCCGCAGGGCCCAGTAGCCCAGGTTGCAGTACTGCTGGGGCTGGTCCGGCTGATGCTTCAGGCTGCTCTCGAACAGGCTCGCCGCCCGCGCCAGCTCCCCGTCATCCATCTCCACCCGCCCCAGCAGGCCAAGGCCGCCGGCATGGCCGGGCTCCAGGGTCAGCGCCCGGTTCAGCAACTGGCGGCATTCCTGCCGCGCCAGCAGGCGTTCAACGTAGCGGCGCTGTGGGTGGTTGGACTCGCCATAGGCTTCGTTCGCCTCCAGCACCAGCCGGGCCACCTCAGCATTCCGTGACTCGGAAACCTGAACATTGTGTTGTGCTTGCATGGAACACCTCATCAACCGGGCCGCGGCAAGTGGCGGCAAGGATCTGCAGTTTTCTTGACGGTTTTTGCCGTTGTTAGGGGAGGTGTTGCGAAGGGTGTGCCAGGTTTTGAGAAAAAAGCAGCCAATCGACGATCCGTGGTGGTTGACTGCCTTCTCCAATGTATCATTCAGTTTAAGAGTATTGGTATTATCCTAAAAATAAGCGTTTTATAACTTATTCTGGATCATCTATTGACTGATGTACCCATGGGTCATTTTCAAGCGAGTAGGTTTTATTGGTAACCGAATCAAAATGATCTGGTAATGCGCTGATGCATCCCAAGAATTCATCTTTCCATTTTTTTAAATAAACAGCGATTTCATCATTGTCAGACAAGGCTAGAGCATGAGCAAATCCCGCGTACAGGAAGTGCCTGACTGCTCCTCGAACCATAAAATAAAATGGCGGGTCCGATTTATACAGTTCACCCTCTAAGTAGCGACTAACCTGAGAGCAAAGTCGGGTTATATCCTTTTTGCCACGAAGTCGATTGCCTTCGGTCAATTCCCTGATTTTTTTAGACAGAGTTATAAGCTTTTCTTTTGTGCTATTTAGTACGCTTTCCATATCATTCAGAGAGACGGTTTCAGCATCTTCACTGAATATTAATCTCATGACTTTGCTGTGTTTTGAGGCTCCATCGCTATGGCCAACGACTTCCTTGAACTCCCTTCCATCGATCCATTTGGAGCCTTCAATATCTGCTCCATCTGCGCAATTAAAAAATTGCGAGTCAGGGTAGACAGAACAAGTGGATTCGATTAACCCCTCCATCGCTCTTTTCGCAGTAAAATAAAGTGGAGTAGTATGTACAACGGTGTCATTGACACCTTTAACTGTAAAGGTGCTGCGTTTATGGAATACCTTCGCAGAAGTTTCCTTTAGCTCGGAGCCAATGATTTGATCTTCGCTCTCCATATATACCGAACGTTTGGAGTGATGATGTTCATGATCCGTGAAGCCAAAGTCGGTACCGAATAAGAAGATGTTTCTGAGTCCCAGCTGAGTGCAGATAGCAATTGCCGCATTTGTACAGGTCGGAGCACCACCAGCAATATTGGTATTTTCGGATCCAAACATACCCCCGATAGGGTTTTCTTTCTTGAAATATAACCGCTGTTCGCCGAAAAGTCCCCAGATCAAAGGACAGATTTGTGATGCTGCTATGATTCGGATTGATTTCAGCTTCTCCCTGTTATAGGAGCTGATGACGCGATAATTGATATAGTCGGATTCCAGTTCAACATGGAAGTCGGGGTAAACGTCATTTTCGATCAGGGCGCTGAGCCCGGTGCCTGCACTGACAAGAACCACCTGATCACGCATTTGCTTGATATCGTCTATACGGTTGTCCAGAGAGGGGCCACTTCCAACAATCAGCGTGGGAATGTCCGATTTCACGGTGCCTTTTGGTGGGATTACCCTGATTTTTTCGTGAAAGGCGTGGAGTGCATTATTGAGCTGTCGAAGCTCGTCGTCATAGTGTCCCCACGTCGTTAATGTCGTTATTGCCTCCCGGTCAATTCGCTTGGCAACGGCG
Source organism: Marinobacter zhanjiangensis (assembly GCF_014651935.1). Classification (GTDB taxonomy): domain Bacteria; phylum Pseudomonadota; class Gammaproteobacteria; order Pseudomonadales; family Oleiphilaceae; genus Marinobacter; species Marinobacter zhanjiangensis. The sequence goes on from NZ_BMXV01000003.1 coordinate 428,801, forward strand.
GACATAACTGGGTCACCCCGTTCATTCAGGAACAGGTTCATCACTGGAAACATGGGGGTGAAATGCATCAGGTGCCGGACAAGAGCTCGCCACAAATCTTCTTCTGTGCGCTCAACCCCTATCAGAAAACGCAGGGAACGGTCGCTGCGCTGAAATGTTGAGCATACTTTTTGCCAATCAACGGTTAGCAGGCTAGCACCGAATATTTCCAGCTCGGGTTCGATGATGATGGCATTCTCAACCTCAGCCGTTGTCACAAGCTCCTCGATCTGATAGCCGAGCCCGACACCCTGAAAAACGACCAAGGGGTAGAAATTAGGGATCGGATAACCCAGAAAAGACTCTCTTTTCAGTGGCGATTTTCTGACTATCTGGTCAACAGCTTTGTGAGCGAATCGTGGATGTCGGTATTCCCCCGGCCTTGGTGGTGGGAGAGAGGGCAGGAGTTTGCCTTCCTTGAAGGTGGACCTGAACAGTTCAACGCCCTGGTGGGCACGGGCTTTACCTTGCCCAAGATACAGCGACTTGCCGTCCACGTTGAGGTCCACTTCATCTTCAGCATTGCTAATGACGACTTCGGCCCGGGTTAGTTGGTAGCTTGCGAAATAACTGTAGATGTCCGGATAGTGTTGCTGAAAAAAGCGAAGATTATTTTCGCGACGTCGCGCAAATTCCAGTGCTTTGTTTTGAACCACTATGTACTCCAAGGGCAAAGATTGTTGCAATATCAGCGCCAGTATAGTTCAAGTCGGGTGATTGGCTAAGCAGAACGGAGCTGACTCCGCATCCCGAGAAAGAGTGCAGAGCCAGTGGGTATTTATTAGCCCTGCAGCAGCTGCAGTACTTGCTGGGGACGGGCATTGGCCTGAGACAGGACCGACAGACCGGCCTGCTGAAGCACCTGGGTTCGGGCCAGTTCCGCAGTTTCGGCCGCGAAGTCGGCATCGCGGATTCGGCTATTGGCCGCACTCAGGTTCTCCGAGGTGGTGCTCAGGTTGGCTATAGTGGATTCAAACCGGTTCTGCACGGCACCAAGTTCGCTGCGGATACTGTTGATCGTTGTAAGCGCCGAGTCCACCCTTTTTATCGTATCGTTGGAGCCTTCAACGGTCTTGACGTCGATGCTCTCGAGGTTGCCGGTCACGGCAATGACCTCGCCATCAAGGAAGCCGGCGTTTTGCGGATTGTCGCCGCCAATTCGGATGGTATCAAGCGCCTCGATACTGATTTGTCCCGTCAGTGTGCTGCCGATGCCCTCCACTCCGGTACTGGCTGTCGCGGTGTCAAGGCCGATATTGGTTGTTGAGGCATTGGCCAGGGTTCCTGTGGTGGCTTCTGAGGCCAGCTCTATATTACGGCCCTGATCGTCATTGAAGGCTATGGTTCCGGCGGCGGTGCCTTCGCTGGCGGAGAACCCTTCCAGTCCTAGATCGTTGACCGCAGTCACGACCTCGTCGAGCGTAACGCTGTCACCGCCTGTGCCGACGGGAATGGTGACTTCAACGGCAGTGGTGCCAACATTGAGGTTAAGGGAATAGGTGCCCCCGGAGGAGCTGTTATCGGTTACTTCCCCAAAATTCAATGTCTGGACGTTGGTTGCCGAGACAGTGGGCAGTCCTGGTATATTCGCTGAATCAATGGCCTCTGCCTTGGCTTTCGCCGAGTTGTCACCGTCTGTTCCCGGAATTTCATAGGGGTCGCTTTCGCCAACGGAGATCGTCAAGTCTCCGCCCGCGAGCGCATTATCACCGACTTCCCGGGTTCCGGACTGTGCCAGTCCACCGATCTGGTCTGTTTGCGATCCCTTGGACAGGTCCACTTCAATGGTGTCGCCGGAATTGGCGCCCACCTGAAAGGTTTTCTCGCCAAACGAGCCGTCGAGGACCTTGAGTCCATTGAACGTCGTCTGGTCAGCGATACGGCCGATTTCGTCCACCCGCTGCTGGACTTCCTGATCCAGTGCCAGTCGATCAGAGGCACTGTTGGTGGCGTTGGCGGATTGCACGGCCAGATCCCGGATGCGCTGGAGATTGTTGATCACCTCGCCCAGGGCCCCCTCGGTTGTCTGGGCCAGCGAGATGCCATCGCTGGCGTTACGCTGCGCGACGTTCAGGCCGGAAATCTGGGACTGGAACCGGGTGGAAATAGCCAGACCGGCGGCATCATCCTTGGCGGAGTTGATGCGCAGGCCGGAGGATAGACGCTCGAACGCCACGTTCGCCTCTGTCTGGGACTGATTCAGATTGCGCTGGGCGTTCAGTGACGCGATGTTGGTATTAATGACCTGAGGCATAACAATTCTCCTGCTCAGAGATGCCGGAAGCCCGATTCCCGAATGTCGGAGAATCCCGCCGGCGTAATTTCGGTTGATTGCCGTTTCGAGGGTCCAAGCGAAGGGTATGCCAGTTTTGTTTTATAATTTTTATGGGTTTGTTTTTAAACAGGTTATCGGTTCGGTTCAGAGTGGTATGCGAATGGATCGGTGGAATTTAGAGGGCGTAAAGGGAAATGGGTTGCCGCTTTTTCAGCCAGCCAGTCCGTTCCAGGGGAGCTGAGAGAGGGCTCTGTTGCTTCGATTTACATTCCTTTACAAAAACGGCGGTATTTTTTCTAAAGGAACCCGGGCTGGCGCCGTTAAGCGATGCAACAGGGCGGCGCTCCCTAACAAAAGAACGGGCGCCAGACCTTTTCCATGAAATAACGACATATGTCGAAGGAGAAGCATTATGGCTCTCGGTATCAACACTAACGTTGCATCCCTTAGCGCTCAGAACCAACTGCAGAAATCCCAGGATCTGAGCAACCAGGCGCTGGAGCGTCTCTCCTCTGGTCTGCGCATCAACTCCGCCAAGGACGATGCTGCCGGTCTGGCCATTTCCACCCGTTTTCAGTCACAAATTCGTGGCCTGGATGTCGCTACCCGGAACGCCAACGATGGCATTTCCCTTTCCCAGACCGCAGAGGGCGCGCTGGACGAGATCACCAACAACCTTCAGCGTATCCGGGATCTGTCGGTGCAATCCGCCAACGCCACCAACAGCGCTTCAGACCGGGCTGCACTGGATCAGGAAGTTCAGCAGCGGCTGTCCGAAGTAGAACGCATCTCTTCCCAGACTGCCTTTAATGGCTTGAAGGTGCTGGACGGCAGCTTCGGCGAGCAGCAGTTCCAGGTAGGTGCCAATGCGGGTGAAACGATTGGCATTGACCTGTCGCAAGGGACCCGCCGGGACCAGATTGGCGAGCTCGCCGAGATAGAGGGTGGGGATGTGACTGCTGCCCTGGAGAAGGGGGATCTGGCTCTTACGGTTGGTGATGGACAGGAGGTCGAGATCGGTGCGTCCGATAATGATTCCGCTGCTTCAGTTGCCCAGGCGATTGACGACGCGAACGTCAGCGGGCTTACTTCCGTATCCGCGACTAACGTCCAGGATGTCGGATTTACAGCCATTGATGGCGCTCTTGCTTCTACGGGCAACGACACTACTTATGAACTGAGTGTCAGTATTGGAACCGGGGCTGCGATAACTATCACTGAAACCATTGCCGCTGGCAGCACAAACTCCCTGTCGGCATCCGACCTTGCCACCGCTATCAACGATGAGGGCATCGAAGGGCTGACTGCCAGTGCGAACTCAACCGGCGTGGTTTTGACCAATGATGAAGGTCAGAATGTCACCATTAACTCTGAGACAACCGCCGTGGGTACCTCAGCTGCCAGCGCCACTGGGACCGGTTCCGGTTTGGCCGTCGCTGCTGATACAACCTTCCGTGGACAGGTGTCCATCGAAGCGTTGGAGGACATCACCATAGGCGGTAGCAACCCGGACAGGGCTGGTTTCACTGACGGTGATATCGCGGTTGCCGAGGGTTCATTGGACACAATTGATGTGAAGACAGTGGATGCTGCCAACGACGCGATAAAGCGTATCGATTCCGCCCTTAACTCGGTGAACGGGGTGAGAGGCGAGCTGGGCGCCATCCAGAACCGCTTTGACTCCACCATCGCAAACCTGGCGACCACCTCAGAGAACCTGAGCGCTGCCAACAGCCGAATCCTGGACGCCGACTTCGCCGCAGAAACCGCGAAGCTCTCCAAGTCCCAGGTACTGCAGCAGGCCGGTATCTCGGTACTGGCTCAGGCCAATGCCCGTCCGCAGCAGGTTCTGTCCCTCCTGCAGTAAGGGGCTGACGGTACCAACCGGAGCCTTCGGGCTTCGGTTTTACGCCGTTTGAAGATAGCGAGGTAAAGCTATGAATGACGTTAACCTGACCAACCCGAGCCTGAAGCTGGTACGTACCAGCGACCAGGCACCGGTGAAGGCACTGTCGTCATCTCAGGCCGAAGGCAGGAATGCCTCCGACCTGGCATCGTCATCCGCAGGCAGTACGGCGCAAACCCGCTCCGCCGATCAGTCCAGCGAGCCATCGAAAGCCGAAAGGCTGCAGGCACGCAACGAGGATCAGCGCGAGGACCTGGGGGAAGCCGTCACCCAGCTGAACGATTTCGTACAGAACGTTCAGCGGGACCTGCAATTTGAAGTGGATAATGAAGCCGGTCAGACCATCGTGAAGGTGGTGGACCAGCAGACCAAAGAAGTTATCCGCCAGATCCCGGATGAAGTTGCCATGAGGTTGGCAGAAAACTTGCAGCAGGATGAACCGCTGACGTTGCTCAACATCAAGGTGTAGAAGCTTGCCGCTTTTCGCCTGGTAACAGCAACGGTATTTCAGCACCGCCGCACCCCCCAAGGGTCCGGCGGTGTTCTGCGTTAAGGGCTGTTCGCAGAGTTTGAATTTTGGCCCCCTCTCCCCCGGAGGGAGAGGGACGGGGTGAGGGGGGAGGAGATCAACTCCTGGTTTCGCCTTGGCGCCCTTTGGGCGCTCCCCCTCACCCTAGCCCTCTCCCTCGAGGGGAGAGGGCATCACTTGGGCGTTGCTCTCGGCCTTTGGTCAGAGCGTAGTTACATGGCGTTACAAATTGGCATCAGAATATCCGGAAAAGGGGCAAAGTTTTGCCGCCCGCTGCCGATAAACTGATCAGTAGACGTTAAGCCCCCTTGAGGAGGCATGGTTATGGCAGGTATATCATCGTTAGGCATTGGTTCCGGGGTCCTGAATTCGGATCTTGTGGATAAGTTGGTGTCCGCAGAGCGTGCGCCCACGGAAAACCGCCTGACCCGGGAAACCCAGCAAGCCGAGGCCATGCTGTCCGCCTATGGCAAGCTCCGCAGTGCTGTGACCGAACTGCGTCTGCCCATGCGGCAGCTAAGCGCTCCAGATAACCTCAAGGCCTTCTCCGCGTCATCCTCCAATGAAGACATTGGTGTGTCCGTCGATGCCACCAAGGCCAGCCGGGGCACCTACAGTGTTGAAGTGACCAGTCTGGCGTCTGCCCAGGCGCTGGCTTCACGCGATGTCTTTGCCGACCGTGATTCCACCAGTGTGGGCCAGGGCGCGCTGGAGCTGTCCGTTGGCGACAAGAACACCAGCATCACTATCGACGGAAGCAACGACACCCTGCAGGGGCTGGCCAACGCCATCAATGAATCCGACGCGGGTGTATCCGCTGGTGTGATTGATACCGGCAATGGCTATCAGCTGGTGCTGTCTGCCGATGAAACCGGTACCGCCAATGCGGTGAGTATGTCCGTTTCCGGCGATAGTGGCGGTACCAATACCGACGACCTGGGTCTGTCCCGTTTTGCGTTCAATACCGGCATGGACGTGGGAGCCGGGCTGGAACAAACCATCGCTGCCACCGATGCGAAGATGAGCATCAACGGCGTGCAAGTGACCCGCTCCACCAACACCTTTGAGAATGTGATCGACGGTCTGACCTTTGATATCAAGGCTGAGGGTACCTCAACCATCAAGGTGGATCAGGACTTGGGTGCAGTGGCAGACCGGGTTCAGGGGTTCGTGGACAAGTTCAATGGGTTGCAGTCTACTATCGACAGTCTTGCCGGTTTTAATTCGGAAGCTGGTGTCGGCAGTCTGCTCACCGGTGATTCCACCGTTCGCAATATCCAGAACCAGTTGCGTAGCGTTCTGACCCGTGTCGTTCCGGGCATGGAGGGCGCCAATGTTCGCAGTATGGCGGATGTGGGCATAACCACCGACTGGGAAACCGGCGGTCTCGAGTTTGATCGGGCAAAGTTTGAAGAACAGCTGAAGGCCAATCCGGACGACGTCACGGCACTGTTTGCCGAACAGGGCCGGGCAACCGACAGCCAGGTGGAATTTGTGCGCAGTGGCTCGTCGACACAGCCCGGTGACTACGCGATCAATGTGACCCAGGCAGCCACCCAGGGGCAGCTTGCGGCCGGCACCGCGCTCGGTACGACCTTTGACATTACCGACACCAACGATCAGCTGAGCCTGACCGTCAACGGCGATATCGGTGTCGATCTGACGCTCACTCAGGGCACGGGTCTGAGCCAGCAGGCGTTGCTGGACGATATCCAGGCTCAGTTGGATGGCAACAATGCCCTGAATGCGGCGGGTGTGTCCGTGCAGGCGGGGCTTGATGGCACCGGGAACCTCACGTTTACGTCTTCGAAATACGGCAGTGAATCCAGTGTCAGCCTGGCCTCTGCCGAAAACGCCGCGACCTTTGGATTGGATACAACCACCAGCACTGACGGTCTGGATATCGCCGGCACCATCGACGGCCAAGTGGCGGAAGGCGATGGACAGGTACTGTATTTGGGCAGTGGCAATGGCGACGCCTCTGGCCTGCAGGTGCGAATCCTGGGTGATCAGACCGGCGATCGTGGTTCCATCACCTTTATTGAGGGCGTGGCCGAGCGCACGGTGGATATGGTCACCAGCATGGTTGGTGCCGACGGGGCGATTGAATCCCGCACCGACAGCCTGAACCGGGAGCTGGAGCAGATCCAAGAAAACAAGGTACGGCTGGAGGAGCGCATCACGTCCTATCGTGAACGCCTGGTCAGCCAGTTCAGCGCCGCGGATTCGCTGATTTCACAGCTTAACAGCACCCGGGACTACGTCAGCCAGCAGTTGTCTGCGCTGGCTCCGAACCAGAGTGGCGGCAACAACTAAAGCTGCCAGACAGATTCAGACTCAGCCATACCAAGGGTATGGCAGCCAACACGGCACAACCGGAAAGCCGGTAACAAAGAGGTAGATTATGAACGGTTTGCAGGCCTATCAGCGCGTTAACACCCAGACCAGTATCACTGATGCGGACCCCCACAAGCTGATCCAGCTGCTGTACAATGGGGCGCTGGAGCGCATCAACATGGCCAAGGCGAAGATCCAGCAGAAGGATTACGGTGCCAAGGCCCAGCTGATCAACAAGGCTATCGAGATTGTCGGCGGCCTGCGCAGCTTCCTGGACTTCGAGAAGGGCGGTGACCTGGCTCTGCAGCTGGAAGCCCTCTATGACTACATGGAGCGCACCATGCTGGAAGCCAGCGCGAAGAACGACATCGCCAAGCTGGACGAGGTGGCCAACCTGCTGCGTTCCGTGAAGGAAGGCTGGGATGGTATTCGCGGCGAAGTGGAGAGCCGGCAGGCGCAGGCGGCGGTCTGATTTTTTATAGCCACGGAATCCACAGAAGAACACGGAATAAAGAACATTAACCGCGAAAGAACACGAAATTTAACAACGCCGTTTCGTGTCAAAGCGTTCGTTGGTTTTTTCCGTGTTCTTCCGCGGATTCCGTGGCAAACCTCTCTTTTCCTCTCCTTATGCTACACGGAGAAAAGCCCACCAATAGCCATTCCCCCCACACTCCCGTACAATATCCGCCTTCTTTTCAGAGCCAGGAAAATGGGGTCAGACCCCGTTTTTCGTTTTAGTTTTCGTGATTCGCAGGAGCAAGGGCATGTCTGATATCAATAAGGTGGTGCTGGCCTATTCTGGTGGTCTGGATACGTCCGTTATCGTCCGCTGGCTGCAGGACACCTACGACTGTGAAGTGGTGACCTTTACCGCCGACATCGGCCAGGGCGAGGAAGTGGAGCCGGCCCGTGAGAAGGCCAGGGCCCTGGGCGTGAAGGAAATCTACATCGAGGACCTGCGCGAGGAATACGTGCGGGACTACGTATTTCCCATGTTCCGCGCCAACACCATCTATGAAGGCGAGTACCTGCTGGGCACCTCCATTGCCCGCCCGCTGATTGCCCGTCGTCTGATCGAGATCGCCAACGAGACCGGCGCCGACGCCATCTCCCACGGTGCTACCGGCAAAGGTAACGACCAGGTGCGTTTCGAGCTGGGTGCCTATGCCCTGAAGCCCGGCGTCAAGGTGATCGCCCCCTGGCGTGAGTGGGATCTGAACTCTCGCGAGAAGCTGCTGGCCTACTGCGACGAGCGCGACATCCCGGTGGAGAAGAAGAAGGGCAAGAGCCCGTACTCCATGGATGCCAACCTGCTGCACATCTCCTACGAAGGCATCAACCTGGAAGATCCCTGGGCGGAAGCCGAGGAAGACATGTGGCGCTGGAGCGTGTCCCCGGAGAATGCCCCGGACACGCCCACCTATGTGGAACTGACCTACAAGCGGGGCGATATCGTCGCCATCGACGGCCAGGACATGAAGCCCCACGTGGTGCTGGAAACCCTCAACAAGATGGCCGGGGACAATGGCATTGGCCGTCTGGATATCGTCGAGAACCGCTACGTGGGCATGAAGTCCCGTGGCTGCTACGAAACCCCGGGTGGCACCGTGATGCTGCGTGGTCACCGCGCTATCGAGTCCATCACCCTGGACCGTGAGGTTGCCCACCTGAAGGACAGCATCATGCCCCGCTACGCCGAGGTGATCTACAACGGTTACTGGTGGTCACCGGAGCGTGAGGCGCTGCAGGCGCTGATCGACCAGACCCAGGAGTACGTCAACGGCACTGTTCGCCTGAAGCTCTACAAGGGTAATGTGGACGTGGTCGGCCGTAAGTCCGAAGACTCCCTGTTCGACGAGAAGATCGCCACCTTTGAAGAAGACGAAGGCGCTTACGACCAGAAAGACGCAGAAGGCTTTATCAAGCTGAACGCACTGCGCTTGCGGATTGCCGCTGGTAAGGGTCGTAAGCTTTAAAGACCTTTTTTGCCACGGAATCCACGGAAAGACACGGAAAAACGACGAAAAGACTTTTGGCCACGAAACCCACGAAAGAACACGAAAATTTAAACGTCAGTTTTTCGTGAGTTTTAGCGGATTTCGTGGCTAAAAATTCTTTATTTCCGTGTTATTCCGTGGATTCCGTGGCAAAAAAACGAAAAAAGGCCGACTCCAAACGAAGCCGGCCTGAAAAACGAACAACAAACAAGGAAAGATCGAAACTGCCTGAAACAACACAACTGGGTCCCGAAAATCCGGCGAGGGTACTACCCGGCTCCCTCACCGTCGGGGGTGGATACTGCCGGGGGATACTGCAACATTCCCCCGATCCACATGTGCAGAATAATGCCCTGGCCGCCTGCCGTCTGTTGATCTTCTGTGTTCGAGTGTTACTGCGTGTTTCCGGCTGCCCTCGTGGCTTTTACGCGGCTTGCGGGGTCGATGTGGCCGACATTTGCCGCTATGCTATCGGCCATTCGGCCGTTCCGCATTTCTGAGCAGGAGACCAGACACCATGCCTTCCTTTGATATCGTATCCGAAATCGACATGCACGAAGTCACCAACGCCGTGGACCAGGCCAAACGGGAGCTGGGCAACCGCTGGGACTTCAAGAATATTGAGGCGGATATCCAGCTCGACGACCAGACCATTACCATCAGCGCCGAGCAGGAGTTCCAGCTGGAACAGCTGATGGATATGCTGCGAATGGCCTTTGCCAAACGCAATATCGACACCCGGGCCATCGACGACGATGGCGAGAGCAAGGCCGGCAAGCTGGTCAAAAAGCACCTGAAGCTGCGCCAGGGTATCGAGACGGATCAGGGCAAGAAGATCGTCAAGATGATCAAAGATGCCAAGTTGAAAGTGCAGGCCAGCATCCAGGGTGACAAGGTACGGGTGACCGGCAAAAAGCGGGATGATCTGCAGACTGCGATCGCCATGCTGAAAGAATCGGAGTTCGAGCTGCCCCTGCAGTTCAATAACTTCCGCGACTGAGTCAGCCCATCGTTGTTATTCTTTCTCGTCGGGTGTCTCGATCTCGCCGTTGACCGGGTAGTCCGGATGAGCCACCCGGAACAGCAGGGCTGCCAGAACAATCGCCGGCAGTCCGGTCATGGCCGTAATCAGGTAGAACTCGATCCAGCCCACGGCTTCGGCCAGCATCCCGGTGAAGCCGGCCGCGAACTGACCGGGCAGCGTCATCAGTGAGCTGAACAGTGCATACTGGGTGGCGGTGTAGGCGGTGTTGGTCAGGCTCGACAAGTAGGCGATGAACACCGAAATCGCCAGCCCACCGGTCACATTGTCAGCGATGATGGCCGCCACCAGCCCCTCCTTCACGGGACCAATGGTCGCCAGCACCGCAAAGGTCAGGTTGGTGGCCGGCGCCATAAGGGCCGTGAACAGCAGCAATCGCGCAATCCCGAAGCGGGACACCAGCGCACCGCCCAGGGCCGCACCCGCCAGGGTCATGATCAGACCGAAGGCGGCGGCGATGTTGGCAATCTCCCCCTTGGTAAAGCCGATATCCAGGTAAAACGGGTTAGCCATGACCCCCATGAAGATATCGCTGATGCGGAAGGTTCCCACGAATAGCAACACGATCAGGGCGGCCTTGCCGTAGCGCTGGAAGAAATCCGCAAACGGGCAGACCACGGCACCGATAAACCAGCCCATGAAGCGCCGGCGCAGGTTGCCATGAACCGTGCTGTCCATGTAACTGGCGACGCGACGCTCCATTTCCCGGGTCTGGCCACTGATGTAGCGTGCGGGTTCCTTGACGATCAGGGTGGTGATCATGCCGACGCCCATCAGCAAGGCCATGGTGCTATAGGCCAGTGACCAGTTGCCAATGGAGGCAATGTGCAGGGCGCCGGCCCCGGCAGCGAGGATGGCCACGCGGTAGCCGGTCACGTAACTGGCGGCCATCGCGCCCTGGTGCCTGGACTCGATGGCTTCCACCCGGTAGGCGTCGACCGCGATATCCTGGGTGGCCGAGCCGAAGGCCGCGACCACCGCCAGCACCGCGACCCAGAGATGGTTCTGTGACGGGTCCGTCATGCCCATACCCAGCAGCGCAAGGGCAATGGCGACCTGGGCCAGCAGCATCCAGCTGCGGCGCCGGCCAAGCCAGCGGGTCAGGAGGGGTACCGGAGTCCGGTCCACAATCGGTGCCCAGACCACCTTGATGGAGTGGGCCATGCCGACCCAGCTGAGAAAGCCGATGGTGGCCAGTTCCACCCCCAGGTCACGCAGCCAGGCGGTGAAGGTGCCGCCCACAAGCAGTAGTGGCAAGCCGGCGGAAAAGCCCAGAAACAGCATGCCCAGCACTTTCGGATTGCGGTAGATGCGAAATCCCTGGGCAAGCTTGCCAACAAAAGTTGTACTGGTCTCTTCAGGCATGTTGGTCCGGACTATTCTGTGGCAGAGGGGGCAGAGTATTTGGAATTCCGGGTCTGGTAAAGCGGTAACCGTCAGGACAGGCTCAGGGGCGCCACCGGAACCGTTTCATGGACACCCGGCCGTTGATGACCTCGACACCCTCATTCATCAGCAGCGCCTTCTGTTGCTCAAAGGTGTCCGACCCCGGCGGAAAGGCAATCTGCCCGGTATTGCGGATCACCCGGAACCAGGGCACGGAATGCCCGGCCGGCAGCATGCCCAGGGCCCGCCCGACGAACCGCGCCTGGCGCCCGAGCCCGGCCATATCGGCCACTTGGCCATAGCTGACAACCCGGCCTGCGGGAACCGCAAGCACGACCTGCCATATTTTCTGTTCCCGTGTGTGTTCCATTGCGGAATTCTGCCATGGCGACGGCTTGTCGAACAGGCAGTGAATGCCATCGCTTGAAGTTCCAGACTCTGCCCTGATGTTAAGAGGTTGGGGAACCGGAGTCCGGAAATCGGGGTCTGACCCCATTTTTACAGTTGAACATTCAGCGGGGAGGCATCCTTTGCCAGTATTCGTCTTTCTCTTTGTTGTCATGCCCATCCTGGAAATGGTGGTGCTGATCAAGGTAGGCACCGTCATCGGTGCCCTCAGCACCGTGGGCCTGGTGCTGCTGACTGCGGTGATTGGTGCGGCCCTGCTCAAGCAGCAGGGACTGGCGACCCTGACCCGGGCCAACCAGCGGCTCAACAGTGGTGAGCTGCCGGCACAGGAGGTGGCCGAGGGCCTGATTCTGGCGGTCGGCGGCGCGCTGTTGCTCACCCCCGGCTTTATTACCGATACCATCGGCTTCCTGTGCCTGATCCCTGGCACTCGGCACTGGTTCGTGCACCAGGCGATGAAACGCATGGTGGTGCGGGGGCAGGGCGGTAGCTTCTTCTTCAGCGCTGGCGGGGCCGATCCGTTCGGCGGCCAGGGGCCGTTTGGTCGTCGCCCGGGTGGTGATGATCCCATAGAAGGTGAGTACCGGGACGAGACCGACCGGGACCACGATCACATCGAAAAAAAGTAAAAATTTTTCAGGCCGGGTGTTGAAAACCGGACCGCCACCCCCATTTAGGTCACACAAGTTTGCTGTGGGCGGATAATCTTCTGCAAAACAGAGGGTTACTGCCCCGGCTTTTAACGCAACGTCATTGTCAAAGATAGCCTGACATTGGAGAAATCAAGAATGAAAATTCGTCCGCTACACGACCGTGTTGTCGTGCGCCGTAAGGAAGAAGAAGAGAAAACTGCCGGTGGTATCGTGCTGCCTGGTAATGCCAAGGAAAAGCCGTCCCAAGGCGAGGTAGTAGCTGTCGGTAACGGCCGCATTCTCGACAACGGCGAGACCCGCGCACTGGCGGTGAAGGAAGGCGACACAGTAGTCTTCGGCCAGTACGCCGGCAACACCGTCAAGATTGAAGGTGAAGAACTGCTGATCATGAGCGAGAACGAAATCTACGGTGTGCTTGAAGGCTAACGCCTGTCACAACCCGGATAACGCATTCAATCCGATTGTTTGCTCAACAGTTCAGACGATTGGTTTAAAACGAACAGGAATAGAAAATTATGGCAGCTAAAGACGTTAAATTCGGTGACAGCGCACGCAAGCGCATGGTTGCAGGCGTCAACGTACTCGCGGACGCCGTCAGGGTAACTCTCGGCCCGAAAGGCCGGAACGTGGTTCTGGACAAGTCCTTCGGTGCTCCGACAGTCACCAAGGACGGCGTGTCTGTGGCCAAGGAAATCGAACTGAAAGACAAGTTCGAGAACATGGGCGCCCAGATGGTCAAGGAAGTCGCTTCCCAGACCAACGACTCCGCCGGTGACGGTACCACTACCGCCACGGTACTGGCCCAGTCCATCGTCAACGAGGGCATCAAGGCCGTTACCGCCGGCATGAACCCCATGGACCTCAAGCGTGGTATCGACAAGGGTACCGCAGCAGCCGTACAGGCAATCCGTGACATGGCCAAGCCCTGTGACGACAGCCGCAACATCGCCCAGGTTGGCACCATTTCCGCCAACGGCGACGAGGCTATTGGTAAGATTATTGCCGATGCCATGCAGAAAGTCGGCAAGGAAGGCGTCATCACCGTTGAGGAAGGCCGTGGCCTGGACGACGAACTGGACGTGGTTGAAGGCATGCAGTTCGATCGCGGCTACCTGAGCCCGTACTTCATCAACAATCAGGACAGCATGTCCGCCGAGCTGGAAGACCCGTATATCCTGCTGGTCGACAAGAAGATCTCCAACATCCGCGAACTGCTGCCGGTATTGGAAGCTGTGGCCAAGGCTGGCAAGCCGCTGCAGATCATCGCCGAAGATATCGAAGGCGAAGCGCTGGCGACCCTGGTGGTCAACAACATGCGTGGCATCGTCAAGGTCAATGCCGTCAAGGCGCCCGGTTTCGGTGACCGTCGCAAGGAAATGCTGCAGGACATCGCCATCCTGTCAGGCGGTACCGTGATCTCCGAAGAAGTGGGTCTGACCCTGGAGAACACCACCCTGGATGACCTGGGCACCGCCAAGCGTGTCAACGTCACCAAGGAAAACACCACCCTGATCGGTGGTGCCGGCGACCAGGCTGATATCGAAGCCCGCGTTGAGCAGATCCGCAAGCAGATCGAAGACAGCACCTCCGACTACGACAAGGAGAAGCTGCAGGAGCGCGTTGCCAAGCTGGCTGGCGGTGTTGCCGTCGTCAAGGTGGGCGCTGGCTCTGAAGTGGAAATGAAAGAGAAGAAGGCCCGCGTTGAAGATGCCCTGCACTCCACCCGTGCTGCGGTTGAAGAAGGTATCGTACCGGGCGGTGGCGTAACCCTGATCCGTGTCATTGCGGCACTGGACAAGGTAGATGCTATCAACGACGAGCAGAAGGCTGGCGTTAACATCCTGCGCCGTGCCATGGAAGCACCGCTGCGTCAGATCGTGTTCAACGCCGGTGGCGAGTCCTCCGTTGTGGTGAACAAGGTTCGTGACGGCGAAGGTTCCTTCGGTTACAACGCAGCCACTGAAGAATACGGCGACATGCTGGAAATGGGCATCCTGGATCCCGCCAAGGTGACCCGTTCCGCGCTGCAGGCGGCCGCTTCCGTTGCGTCCCTGATCATCACCACCGAGGCGATGATTGCTGACGAGCCGGAAGAAGAAGGCGCCGGTGGCGGCGGTATGCCGGACATGGGCGGCATGGGCGGTATGGGCGGCATGATGTAGTGCAGTCCTGATGCCTGACGCTCCAGCACCGCGGTGCTGAAGCGTCGCCCCGAAAACCCCGCACGGGTCTCTGCCCGGCGGGGTTTTTTTGTGGCCGGAGTGGCACACGAACCTTTTCAAATCCGGGCCCGGGTCACGTAGAATTGCCGGGCTGGCGCAAAACCTGTGAAGCAATGTCACAAAGAGCCCGCAGGTTCTTGCCATAATTCAGGAAATGCCGAATGTTTCCGCAACCATCAGGCCTTTTGCCTATGCCACGTTCAGTCAGGGTGCCCGAACGAGAATGACCGACTCCCCCGAGCGCTCCTTTTTCCGACCGGTCAAGGTCATACTGCTCGTCCTGCTGGCATTGCTGGTTTACGCCATGGCGCTGGTGGTGTGGGTGCCAGCCGGGTGGGTCTGGTCGCAGGTGGCACCTGAAGTCCATCTGCCGCCGGGCGTCAGGGTGCAACAGGTGTCCGGGTCGCTGTGGCAGGGCGCCGCCCGTGTGGAATTGCAACGCCATCCGGTGCGGCTCGTCTGGTCATTGTCCTGGCCGGACATTATCGCGCTGCGCCAGCCGGTGGACTTCACGGTGGAAACCCCCCGCTCCCGGGTGCAGGGGAATCTGATGCTGGGCTGGCCGTCGTCGCTGGTGGTGGATGCCTCCGGGCAGGTGCACGTTGCTGAATTCGAGGACCTGATCCGTCAGAGCGGCGGGGCCCTGCTGGAAGGTGATGTGGTCATCGACCGGCTGCGTGTGGCCGCTGACGATGGCAGGCTGCAAAGTGCCACCGGCCTGGGGCGCTGGCCCGGGGGCCAGGTCAGCTGGCCCATGGGGGACAGTCGCCAGAGCACGGTGTTCCCGCCCATGCAGGCAACGCTGGCGGATACTGCACAGGGTGTGCTGCTGACGATTGCCCGGGAAGGGTCCGCCGAGCCGGCGGCTGACGCCAGCATCACTCTGGACGGAATGATGGCGATACGGGTGTACAAGCGCATGGTAGACCTGGCCGGGCAACAGTGGCCGGCCTCGGCGGCCCCCGGTGATGTGATTTTCCAGGTGCAACAGCCGTTGTTGCCCGGGGGGCAGTTCTGATGGCGAGGCGAACCCGCTTTCAGGTGTCGCCGTGGATTCCCCGCTGGCTGGGCAATCTTCTGATCGTCGGGCTGGTGATCCATGCCGCCGCCGGTATGGCGTGGTTCACCTGGCAGTGGTTGTGGAACGAGCAGCCAGTGGCATCGCTGTATAACACGGGGGCAGGGGCAGGCGCCGCAGCGGGGCAGATAACTGCCCCTCTGGCCAGCATGGAGCTGTTTGGACGGCCACCCGGTAACCAGCCGGTAGCGGAGTCGGTTCGTCGCAATGCACCGGAAACCCGCCTGCGGCTGACGCTGGAGGGGGTGATGGTGGCGGCGCAGCCTGAGAACTCCGGTGCTATAGTGACTAGCGGGGGTAACACGACTGCCCATTATCGGGTGGGCGAGTTGCTTCCGGGTAATGCCGAACTTGTGGAGGTGGAGCCCGGGCGTATACTGATCCGTCGTCAGGGTGCCCTGGAATCGCTCACCTTCGATGAAGACAGCGACGGCACGGCACTGGCCTCGCTGGAGCCGGAATCGGTTGCCGCTGATTCGTCAGAAGATTTTCTGGACCAGGCGCAGGACCGGCTGGCGAGCGAAGGTGCGAACGCGTTACTTGCATTTGGCCTTCAGCCGGTGGACGATGGCGGCTCACAGGGTTATGTGTTCGACGGCTCGAATGCCATGCTGCGGGCGGTCAACCTTCGCGAGGGCGATGTGATTACCGCCATCAATGGTTATCAGCTGGGGGATCTGGAACAGGATCGTCAACTGCTGGAAACCTTGCGTTCGGAGCCCCGGATTCAGGTGGAAGTCGAACGGGATGGTGCCCGCTTCACGGTAACCTACGCGTTGCCGCAATGAGAGGAGCCGGCCATGGCCGCACCAGGGAAAGATCGGGGGGCGGTGTCCCCGAAAGACAAGCAGAGAGCCTCCGCAAAGGCTTCATCGATACAGGACGCGATCGTTGCATGATTAAGCTCACCACACCTCTTATGCGGGCCCTCGTAATGGCCCTGCTATTGCCGCTGATGACCATAGCCCAGGCGCAGGAGGGAACCTGGCGGTTGAACCTCAAGGACGCCGACATCCGAGCCTTTGTCACACAGGTTGCCGACATCACCGGTTACAGTTTTGTGGTGGACCCCAGGGTCAAGGGCAAGGTGACGGTGCTGTCCAGTGCCCCCATGAATAAGGACGAGATCTACGATCTGTTTCTGGCCGTGCTGCAGGTTCATGGCTTCACGGCGATCCCCGGAGAAGAGGTGATCAAGGTTGTCCAGCAGGTAGACGCCAAGCAGAATGCCGAGAACCTGACCCGCTTTGAGGAAACGCCGAGTGAGCAGCTTATCACCCGCGTGATTCCGGTCAACAATGCCAATGCCCTGGAGCTGGTGCCAATACTGCGCCCCCTGGTGGCCAAGTATGGCCATCTTGCAGGCGTTGCCGCAGCCAATGCCCTCATAATCAGCGATCACCGGAACAACATCGAGCGCATCGAATCCATCGTTCGTGACCTCGACAGTCCCGCCGAATATGAGGTGGAAGTCATCCAGCTTGACGAAGCCTGGGTGGGCGACATGGTGACGTTGCTGCAGGAGCTGGCGCCGGATGAACTCGGGCGTGCCGGCGGTGGTGGTGATCCGGGGGGGCGCCAATTCAGCGTAACCGCCGACGAGCGCAGCAACCGTCTGATTCTCCGTGGTGACAAGAACTTTCGCGACAAAATGCGCAACCTGATCCGCCAGCTTGACCAGCCGTCGGCATCCGGTGGCACTACCAAGGTGATGCGTCTCAAGCATGCGGATGCCAAGAGCCTCAGCGAGATTATCGAAGGGGTGATGGGCGAAGTGGTCCGCGAATCCGAGGGTGAGGGCGCTGGTGGCGGCGCAAGTGGTCGTAACACCACGGGCTTCTCGGTGTTTGCTGACGAAGGCCTCAACGCCCTGGTACTGCGCGGCGAGCCCTCCATGATGCAGGAAGCGGAAATGATCATCTCCCAGCTGGACGTACGCCGGGCTCAGGTTATGATCGAGGCCGCCATTGTGGAAATCAGCGACCAGCTGGGTTCAGGCTTGGGTGTCCAGGTTGCAGCGGCGGACGAGGGTGGCGGTTCCACCCCGGTTATCGGCTCCAACTTCAATAACGTGGGGTCCACCCTGGGCGATGTGATCGGCGCGATTGTGGAAGAGAGTGTGATCGCCCCGGCGTTGGGTGGTATCACCCTTGGTGCAGGCCAGCGTAACGAGAATGGCGTTACCTGGGGCGTCCTGCTCCAGGCCCTGGCTACCTCGGCAGCGGCCAACCTGTTGTCCACACCCAGCATCATCACCCTGGACAATCAGGAAGCCGAGATCATCGTGGGCCAGAACGTGCCGTTCCGCACGGGGGAGCAGGCCACCGCCGGTGATGGTCTGAGCAATCCGTTCACCACCATTGAACGCCGCGATATTGGTCTTACTCTCAAGGTGACACCGAGTATCAGCAGTGATGGCCTCGTGCGCCTGGTGGTCGAACAGACCACAGAGGACGTCGCCACGAGCGTCGACAACGCGGCTGACATCGTCACCAACAAGCGGGAAATCAAAACGACCGTGCTGGCGGATGACGGCGAGACTATCGTCCTGGGCGGCCTGATCAACGAGAATGTCCGAATCGACAAGAGCAAGGTGCCGCTGCTGGGTGATATTCCCATCCTTGGTCGCCTGTTCTCCTCGGAGTCGACATCCCGTGAGAAGCGGAACCTGCTGGTTTTCCTGCGGCCTACCATCATGCTCAACAAGGCCGAGGCCGCGGAGGTCACTGACGAGAAATACAGCGGCCTGTGGGACATTAATCTGGGCATGCGTGAAAAACTGGATCTGCCGGGTGAGGGTGAAGCGCCGCCGGAAATCGAAACCCTGTTCCGGGGTGAGGAGTACCGTGAGGCTCAGCAGGCCAGGCGGGAAGCTCAGCAGGCTGCGGAAGCCGCAGCCGACTGATACGCGGCCGCTCCTGTCGGTCGCTGTTTGCAGGTTATCAAAGGGCTGTCAGCCATGCTGGCGGCCCTTTTTCGTCAGGGCTGTAATCCTTCCTGTGAATGCGCCTATGTCCGTAGCCACCGCTACGGTGCTGATGGCGCCGGCATCAGCTCAGCGGTGGCAGCGGGCAGTCCAGCTGGTCGGCGACGATCCGGATCAGTTCATATTCCCTCGCATCGACCTTGCCATCATGGCGCACGCACTGGGCGCAGGCATCCAGAATGCCGGGCTTGAGCATGGGTGAGAGCTGGTTCAGTCGCCTCAGGCTTTCCCTCAGGTCTTTCACGCTCACCTTTTCATTGAGTGTCAGTTTGCTGGCACTCTGCCGGTCGGCAAAACTCTCGATGGCATGGCGGTGCAGTGACTCGGCCTCGCGGCGACTTCCGGTGCCTGCCCGGGCCATCAGGCTGAACAGGGTGTTCAGGTCCGCCATCACCTTTCGGTAACTGCGATACCGGACCGGTACCACCTGACCGGCATCCGGAGCCAGGTGACGTTTCAGAAAGCTGTGCAAGGCAAATTCGAACAGGGTGACGCGGCCATCGGCCTGCGCCAGGATCGCGACCTGCCGGGTCAGGGCCTGACGCTCGTCGGGGTCGAGTTTACGCAAGGCGGGCATGGCCAGTTCCAGTGCCGGCAGGCGGATGGCATCGCCTTCCCGGTCCAGGGTGGGTGTGAAGCGGCGGATCAGCGCCGGGTCCGGGCGCAGGACAACCGCCGAGGACTGGTTTGCCAGCAGGCTTTCGGCGGTATCGTCCCGCAGGTCGTGGATCAGCAGTGCATAGATAAACTGCACGGCGCCGGACCGCGTGTATAGCAGCTCTCTGACATTGGCGGGCAGGCGGTTGAGCAATTTGCTGGCATGGAGTTCGCTGGCCTGGGTGACGGTGCCGATTTGTGACGAGAGTCCCGCCTGGGTTGAGCCGGTATTGTTTGGCCCTGCGGACTGGCCTGCAAACCCACTGGCTCCTTCCGGTGCTGCTGTTTCGGCTTGCCCGCGCTCCACAGGCTGGTCTCGCAGCCGGCTCCGCAGGCGTGTCATGAGGCCGGGCTGTATGGCCTCGATGCGTTCGTCAACGGGCGGGTGTGAGCCCAGCAGGCGGCTGAAGGCCATTTTTGTGCTTTCGCCGAAGCACATGTGGTTCATGTCGCTGGCGTGGCTGGTATGTTCCAGGTAGCCGGATTTGAGGCCAATCTTGTAGAGGGCTCCGCCGATGCCTTCCGGGTTGCGGGTAAACTGGACCGAGGAGGCGTCGGCCAGTCGCTCCCGTTCGCGGGAGACAGCTGCCTGTATCAGTCGTCCGCAGAAGACACCCAGGTAGCCGATGACCGTCAGGGCGAGGGCGATGATCAGCAGTACTCCCCGTGAGTCGTTGCGGCCGCTGGACCGGAAGCTGTGGCGATGACTGCTGCTGTAGAGCAGGAAGAAGCCGATCTGGCCGATGGCGAGGATGCCGGCCAGCAGGGCGATCAGGCGGACGTTGATGCGCATGTCGCCATTGAGTATGTGGCTGAATTCGTGGCCGACGACGCCCTGGAGTTCGTCCCGCGTCAGTTGGGTGAGGGCACCGTGGGTGACGACCATGACGGCTTCGTTGGGGCTGTAGCCGGCGACGAAGGCGTTGATAGCGGTTTCGTTATCCATGATGTACAGCTGTGGCACGGGCACGCCGCTGGCGATGGCCATTTCTTCGACGATGTTGCGGAAGCGGCGTTCGTCGGGGTCCTGGCTGGATGGGTCGAGTAGCCGCGCATTGACCATTCGGGCGACCCGTTCGCCGCCACCGGCCAGGTCGAGCCAGCGTATGGCGGAGGCACCGGTGATCAACAGGACGACGGTACCGGCGGTTATCAGGCCATGGGAGCTGATCAGCCACTGGTGGAAGGGCAGGTTGGTGGTGTCGCTGCGGGTGACCAGGTAGCCGATGACGCAGACGGCCAGGGCGATGAGGGTGACGGCCAGGGCGAACAGGAATACCAGCAGGGTGGTATTGCGTTTGGCGGTGGTCTGGCGCTCGAAGAATCCGGGTGCTGGCATGGTTTACATTCCGGGAAAGGTCGGGATCCGTGAACTTGGTGAAGGGTCAGGAACCCGGGATCTCTTTCCCGGACACGCCGTGAATACTTCCCTGTAGGCTCTTCAAAAACGTCCCTGTTTTTGAAGGTCCGGGAAAGAGATCCCGGGCCCCTGACCCCCGACTTTGGAGTGGCCTTCCGTTAGAAAGACACTTTGGGTGCCGTCCGCGCTTCCGGCGATTCCAGTTCGAGCTGGGCCGTCGGCTTGAAGCTGAACATGCCGGCCACGATGTTATTGGGAAACTTCTCCCGCTGGATGTTGTAGCTCATCACGCTGTCGTTGTAGGCCTGCCGGGAAAAGGCGACGCGGTTTTCGGTGCTGGAGAGCTCTTCCATCAGTTGCTGGACGGTTTCGTTGGCTTTCAGCTCCGGATAGTTTTCGGATACCGCGTAGAAGTTGGCAAGCGCCTGGGTGAGCATGTTTTCGGCGCTGCCCAGTTTTTTCATCTTGCCGGCTTCACCGGGGTCGGTGGCGGCGTCTTTCTGGGCGTCGACGGCGCCGTTGCGGGCTTCCATGACCTGGGTAAGGGTTCCGCGTTCGTGGCTCATGTAGGCCTTGGCGGATTCCACCAGGTTGGGAATCAGGTCATGGCGACGCTGGAGCTGTACGTCGATCTGGGCGAAGCTGTTTTTGAACTGGTTACGGTAGGACACCAGCTTGTTGTAGATGGCGACAATATAGATAACGGCGATGGCGATTACGGCAAGGCCGATCAGCGTTGAGGTCATAAGGGTCCTTTCCTGATGTGGTTCCGGGAGTGGGTTCTGGCACTCACGGTCGGTTATTTATATGGCTGATTCTCCACGTTTTCCTCAAGCTTTCCATGGAACGCTTCCACAAACTTCACAAAAGCTTCAGGTAGCAGTGGCCGGCTGAAGTGGTAGCCCTGGGCGATCTGGCAGCCGCGCTGGCGCAGGTAGAATTCCTGTTCCTGGGTTTCCACGCCTTCGGCGATAACGGCGAGGTTGAGGCTTCGCCCCAGGTCGATGATGGTGTTGGCAATGCGAGTGTCGTCTTCGTTGACCAGAAGGTCCTGAACGAACTGTTTGTCGATTTTCAAATGCTGCACGGGCATGCGTTTGAGGTAGGTCAGCGAGGAATAGCCGGTGCCGAAGTCGTCGACGGCGATATTGATGCCGGCGCTGTTCAGCTGGCGAAGTTTTTCCACCGCATCTTCCAGGTTTTCCATGAAGCCGGTTTCGGTGACTTCCAGTTCCAGCCGGCCGGGGGGGATTTCGTGCCGGCCCAGGGTGGCCAGTATGGTGCCGACAATGTCTGGCTGGCGTAGCTGGACGGCGGAGAGGTTGACGGCGATGCGCAGCGGCATGCCGGCCGCGGCCCATGAGGCGGCCTGCCGGCAGGCTTCGTCGAGCACCCATTGGCCGATGTCGACAATGGTGCCGTTGAGTTCCGCCAGCGGAATGAACTCGTCCGGTGGCACCATGCCCCGTTCCGGATGTGTCCAGCGTATGAGGGCTTCAGCGCCGATGATCCGGTCGCTCTGCAGGCTGATCTGCGGCTGGTAGACCAGATGGAATTCGTGGTTGCGCAGGGCCTGGGACAGGTCTTTTTCGAGCTGTTTGCGGGCGCGGATTTCCTGGTCGACGCTGGCGATGTAGAAACGGCTGTGGTTGGTAGCCTCGGCCTTGGCCAGGGTCATGGTGTGTTCCGCGTGCTGAAGCAGGTGGTCCGGTTCCGAGGCGTCCACCGGGTACATGGCGACGCCGATGGTGGCGGTTATTTGCAGCGATCGCCTTTTCACACTCACCGGTTCATTGAACAGGCTGAGCAGGTATTCGCCCAGCTCGGCGGCTTCGTACTGATCTTCCACGGGGTTGGCAATGACCACGAACTGATCGCCGCTGAGGCGCCCCGCCAGCAGCCGTCGGGGGGTTCCGGGTTCGGTCAGGCGTTGCGCCATGATTTTAAGTATGCCGTCGCCGGTTTCGTAGCCCAGTTGTTCGTTGATGCTTTTGAAATCATCAATGCCGCAACAGTATACCGCCAGCTTGTCGTGGTTTTTCCTGCAATCGGCCAGTGAACTGCCGAGGGTGGTGAGGATGGTTTCGCGGCGGGGCAGGCCGGTCAGCTGATCGTGATGGATCAGTTCATTGGCGCGGTTCTCGGCGTCTTCGTGCCGGCGACGGCTGTCCTGGATGGAGGTCAGCAATTGGTTGATGACCTGCACCAGCACATCCAGTTCGTCGCGCTTGTGTCCTGTGGGGCGGTTCAGAAGGTGTCGGTCAGGGTGGTCCGGGTCGACCCGGATCAGGGCCCTCACCAGGTTCTGCAATGGCTTGGTGATCAGCCAGTGAACCACCACAAACAGTACCAGGCCTACAATTACGGCGCGGAGAATGCCGACCAGCAGGGTGAGGGCCGAGCGCTCCACCCACGCCGTCGCGGCAATGGCGGTGTCGTAGGTGACACGAAGCTGGCCGTAAACCACGGGCTCTCCACTGGCGCCGACGACGTTGCGCTTCAGGTCGGTTGTGTAGCTACGGGTCTGGTCGAATATACGGTCGGTGAGGTCCCGGTAGCCGGACTGGGCAAGGGGGCGCTGGTGCTCGGCGAGCACGTTGCCGTCCGGGTGGGTGATGGAAGCCTGGTGAAGCTCCTGTTGGCCAAAGAGGCCACCGATCACCTGGTTACCCAGTTCTTCGTCAAGGCTGAATACGGCCTGAGTGGCTGCCTCTCGAACCAGTTCGACGGACTGCCGTGCGTCGCGGTCCAGTTCCGATGACACGTACCGTGCGTCGCTGACGATCTGGAGTACGCTGAGAATGCAGCCGGCAAGAATGGCAGCGGACAGCACCCAGCGAAGAATTCGGTATCCCAGACGGCGTTGCAAGGAAAATACTTCAGTCATGACGGTCGCATGGTTTCATGGTCGGTACTTCGGCGAATGCCCTCGCCGTCGAGAATCGCGAGCTTGCTAACAGTACAGTGTGGCCCATATCTGCTGGATTGCACTGACGGAAACACTATTTTTTCAGAATGATCAGTGCGTGGGTGTTTCATTTTGTAATGTTGCGCCCGTGGCAAGTAGCGGAGTGTACGGGCACAAAAAAACCCGCACTGTGGCGGGCTTTTCGGGTGAGCACCGGCAGGTCCGGTGCGCCACTGAACGGAACCGGACGGATCAGGCCAGGTTTTCGTTCACGAAGTCCCAGTTGACCAGGTTCCAGAAGGCTTCCAGGTAGTTGGGACGGCTGTTGCGGTAGTCGATGTAGTAGGCGTGTTCCCAGACATCGACGGTCAGTACCGGCTTGTCCGGACCCGTCAGCGGGGTTTCCGCGTTGCTGGTGTTAGCGATGGCAACAGAGCCGTCGGCCTTTTTCACCAGCCAGGTCCAGCCGGAACCGAAGTTGTTGGCGGCCTTGTCGTTGAACTCTTTCTTGAAGTCCTCGAAGGAACCAAATGCTTTCTCGATGGCATCCTTGGCGGCACCGGTGGGCTCGCCGCCGCCGTTGGGGCTCAGGCAGTGCCAGTAGAAGGTGTGGTTCCACACCTGGGCTGAGTTGTTGAACAGCGGGCCGCTGGCGCTCTTGATGATTTCTTCCAGGGACTTGTTGGCGTCATCAGTGCCTTCGATCAGGCCGTTCAGTTTGGTGACATAGGTGTTGTGGTGTTTACCGTAATGGTATTCCAGAGTCTCTTCTGAAATATGCGGTTCCAGAGCGTTCTTTGCGTACGGAAGTGCGGGAAGTTCAAAAGCCATGAGGTCGTTCTCCCTGGTTTCTCTCAGTATTTCAGGGGTCATTGAAGCCCCCGATGAACATTTATAGCGCGTTGGTGTTGCAGTAATACCGCGTTACAACGACACCTTTTTGTAACTCTTCAACCAACAAGTATCGGGCCTGCCTGGTTTTTTTCAAGGGCGAAGGGGCGAATGCGGGACAAAAACTTTACCGCGTGCCCGCGGGCTCTGGCCCGTTGGCCCGGGGCCAGAGGCGGATCAACGGGTCAGTGAGCAGTCAAGTTCTGGGCTGCTGGGCAGGAACTGGGCAACATTGCGCACCCGCCACTTGAGTTCCTCGTAGCTGTCGGCCAGTACGTTGACATGTCCCAGCTTGCGCCCCGGGCGTTCGCCCTTTGCGTACAGGTGCAGGTGCGTGTAGGGCAGTTCGAGGATGCGATCGACATCACCATGCTCGCCAATGATATTGACCATGCAGCTGACGCCCCGCGCTGCGGTGTTGCCCAGGGGATGGCCGGCTACTGCGCGAATATGGTTCTCGAACTGGCTGGTCATGGCGCCTTCCATGGTCCAGTGGCCGGAATTGT
This sequence comes from Marinobacter zhanjiangensis, assembly GCF_014651935.1. Lineage (GTDB taxonomy): Bacteria > Pseudomonadota > Gammaproteobacteria > Pseudomonadales > Oleiphilaceae > Marinobacter > Marinobacter zhanjiangensis. The sequence goes on from NZ_BMXV01000003.1 coordinate 453,984, forward strand.
GCACCCGGGGAGCCATTTCGTTGGCCACCAGGCCATTTGCGGTTTCGAACAGTTCCAGGGCGAGCACGCCCACGTAGTCCAGTTCGTTGAGCAGGGTGCGGATATAGCCGTCGGCCTTTTCTTCCAGCTCACGGGAGAGCTGGGGGGCCGGTGCAATGGAATAGCGCAGGATGCCCTCGTGGTGGACGTTTTCGGCCATGGGGTAGAAGTCCACCTCGCCGTCCGCGCCACGCACGGCAATCAGCGAGACCTCGCGGGTGAATTCGACAAACTTCTCGACCATCAACCGCTCATGGCCAATGTCTTCCCAGGCGCCGGCGGCGTCCTCCGGCGAGCGCAGCACCGCCTGACCCTTGCCGTCGTAGCCTTCGGTGTTGGACTTGGCCACGACCGGGCAGCCGAGTTCTTCCGCCGCTGTTTTCAGTGACTCGGCGCTGTCGGCCATGCGCCACTGTGGTGTGGGAATGCCCAGGCTACCGAACAGGGTCTTTTCCGCTTCCCGGTTCTGGCAGACCTGGAGAGCCCGGGGCCCCGGGTGGACCGGCGTTGACTGTGCGATTTTCTCGGCAATTGCCACCGGCAGGTGTTCGAACTCGTAGGTGACGCGGTCAACCCGCGACAGGAAATCATCCAGGTATTTGCCTTCCCGGTCGATAATGACTTCCCCCAGTCCGGCACTCGGGCTGCCGGACATATCGTAGAAGACGAAAGTCTTCGCCAGGGGGTAGCCGGCCAGGGCCAGCATTCGCCCCAGCTGTCCTGCACCGAGAACGCCAATTCGCATGGGTATACTCCTGTCTGTGTGTCGAGTCAGCTGTCGCTGGCCGGGTCGGGGTTGTCGAGCACTGACCGGGTCTGCTGCTGACGGAAATCCTCAATGCGGGCCTGCAGGTCCGGGTCGTGGGTACCGAGGATCTGTGCTGCCAGCAGGCCCGCGTTGGTGGCTCCGGCCTTGCCGATGGCCAGTGTGCCCACCGCAACACCACCGGGCATCTGGGCAATTGAAAGCAGGGAGTCCAGCCCGTTAAGCGCCTTTGACTGGACAGGTACGCCCAGCACCGGCAGGGGTGTCTGTGACGCCACCATGCCAGGAAGATGGGCCGCGCCTCCGGCCCCGGCAATGATGACTTTCAGTCCACGCCCGGCCGCGTTCTTGGCATAGTCGAACAGCAAATCCGGCGTACGGTGCGCAGACACCACCCGGGTTTCGTAACTGACCCCCAGCTTATCCAGCATCAGTGCGGTATGTTCCATGGTGGGCCAGTCCGATTTGGAGCCCATGATAATGCCTACCAGCGGTTGCATAGCAATTGTCCCCGTCATTAAAGGTGACGGCAGCGGGCGTGGTCCGTCTGATGCCCGGCGTCGGGAAAGCCCGCCATTTTAGGATTTGCCTGACCGCCATGCAAACGCAAGCCGTGTCTTGCGGGTCGGCTACGGTTAACAGAGGGGCTTTAAGATGCACAGCAGGGCAGTAACTTGGTGATAAAGCCTGCAAACGGATATGATCAGTCGCCATAAGGCTGTTTCAGGTAAAGAGGTCACTATGGATTCGATTCGCCCTGATGAGGACGAACTGCGTGCTGACGCGCCAATCGCTGGCGGCGTGAGCAAAACCGGCAAAGGCAGGGCAGGGGAGCGCCAGGCTTCCGGCGATGGCGGCAGGCGGACCCCGCCACCATCTTCCGGCGGAAAGCCCGGAGGGACGGGTGGCGGCTCTGAAGGAAAGTCCGGGGGCTCATCTGGCGGCCTGGTCTGGACGTTGCTTATCCTGCTGGTGGTGGTGATCGCCGGTGGCGGCTGGTTCGGCTGGCAGATGCATCAACAGGTGCAGTTTATGGAATCCCAGCTGGAAGAGGCGGACTACTGGGCCCGCCAGAGCAAGCTGGCACTGGCGAGGTTCGAGGGCGACCTGTCGGAAACCGGCGAAAACCTGGAGGAAACCGGGTCCTCCATGGACGAGCGGCTGAGCGGTCTGGACACACAGCTGGAAGAAGCCAACGATGAAATCCGTAAGCTCTGGGTGCTCGCCAATGAAAAGAACCGGCCAAGGATTACCTCTCTGACAGAGCAGCAGCAAAACCTGACGGAACAGCAGGAAAACCTGACGGGCCAGCTGGAAACCCTGGTCAGCGACCTGGAAGCGGCGGGCCAGCGCGTGACCGAATTGCAGGGGACGACCGATACCCTGTCGTCGGGGCTGGAGCAGACGCAGCAGAGCCGGCAGCAGAATAGCGAGCGCCTGCAAACGCTATCCGGCGAACTGGAGAGTGTGAGCGATCGTGTTGGCGGAATTGACGAGCAGGTCGCCCAACAATTGCAGCGCTTCCGGCAGGAGCAGTCGCTGACCCTGGAAGGACTCGAGAGCCGGCTGGAGGCCCTGGAGACCGGCGATGGTCGTGTACAGGAGCTTTCACGACAGCTGACGGCTACCCGAAACCGTCTGGCGGAGGCGGAGCGGACCCTGGAGTCGGTGGATGCGTCCCGCGCCCAGCTGACCTCCCGGCTGGTGCGCCTTCAGGAGCAGGTGGATCAGCTCAGGGCCAGGTAACGCGCTTGCCGAGAGGGCGCCCTAACTCTCGGAATTGATTGAAAAATAGCCTGATTCCGGGGCTGGCAAAATAATTCCGGGAATTTTCCCTGAAATGTTTGACACTGCCTCAGAAATACTTAAAATGCGCGTCTCACTTGATTGATGAACACGGCAAAGGCCAGTCAGTCAGATGAAGCGCAAGCCGAAAGTGGGTGGTTAGCTCAGCTGGGAGAGCATCGCCCTTACAAGGCGAGGGTCGCAGGTTCGATCCCTGCACCACCCACCACTTTTCGGGCCGTTGACTTACCCCGGTCAACGGATATTGTCGAGACAAGCATAGCCTTGTCTGGCAATGATGCGGAGCGGTAGTTCAGTTGGTTAGAATACCGGCCTGTCACGCCGGGGGTCGCGGGTTCGAGTCCCGTCCGCTCCGCCATTTTTTTTATTCCCGGGTGGTTAGCTCAGCTGGGAGAGCATCGCCCTTACAAGGCGAGGGTCGCAGGTTCGATCCCTGCACCACCCACCATTTTTCCTTTTCCCCGTTTCGTTTGTTCCTCTATTCGTCGGCTCCCTTGTGCCCGGCTGCTTCCTGACGCCTGATTTTACATGTCTTTTTTACATGCTGTTACCTTCGTTTACAGGATCTGACAATTTTTCTCGCATTCTCCGCAAGTTAGGTCCAAAAAACAGACTTTTCTCACAAAACTACTCTCCCGCATTTTGTAAAATTTCACAAAATCTTCGTCAAGCGGGAGTTATTATTCATGCAGTTTTATGCCACTGGAAAGTCACGGACAGGGATAACTGCGGCTGTGATTGCCGTGGTCCTCGCAGGATGTGGCGGGTCCGGGTCGGGCAGCAGTTCCTCGTCGGATACCAGTGGCCAGACTCCCTCGTCGGAAGAGTCATTCAATGCTGATGCACAGGCAGTGTCCCTGAGCTGGCTGGCACCCGGGCAACGGGTCAATGGTGATCAGATCAGTTACACCAGCGATATTGATGGCTATATCGTGCTCTATGGGCAGGACCCGGACAACCTGGACCAGCAGGCTGTGGTGGATTGCAACTCGCTGAACTGCGGTTATTCGGTCGACGATCTTTCCACCGGCACCTGGTACTTCGCCGTGCAGACGGTGGACAGTAACGGGTTGATCAGCTCTCCCAGCCAACCGGTGTCACGTAACATCTGACCCGGCTTTTTACTGGTCAGGCTCGTCAGGGTGGGAGGCGACTGGCAGCTTCAGGGTGAAGGCGGAGCCTTCACCCTCTTTTGATTCCACATTGATTTCCCCCTTGTGCTTTTCCACAACCACGCTGACAAACGACAGCCCCAGGCCGACACCGTGCTTGCCGGCCAGTTCGGTACTCTGCTGCCGCCGGAAGCGGTCGAACAGGGTGGGGAGTTCCGAGGCGGCGATACCTGGCCCTTCATCGGTGACCGTCAGACAGGCCTGATGGCCCGCCCGGAATACCTGCATGGTCACCGCAGTACCCGGTTCGGAGTACTGCACCGCATTGGTCAACAGGTTGATCACCGCTCGCTCCAGCAATTCCGCATTACCCCGTAACCAGAGATCATCGTTGCCCAAAAGCACCAGTTTGATGTTCTTTTCCAGCGCCTGTTCACTGACGCTGTCACGGGCATTCTCCACAATGGCCAGGAACTCGCAGTCGTAGAAGCGCGTTTCCGTGAGCTGCTCCGCCCGGGCGAGCTGCACGAACTCTTCCGCCAGGTGGTAGCTGCGACGGGCCAGCTTGCGGAGCTGGTCCAGCTGTTCGGTCTGAACCTCACCCGGGCGCCGCTTGAGCTGCTCGATCAGGGCAAGCTGGGATACCAGCGGTGAGCGCACATCGTGGGAGATAAAGTCGATGGCCTCCCGGTGCTGCCGCTGCTGTTCACGGAGCTCGGAAATGTCCGCGATGTTGGCGATGATGCCATTCTGGTTGCTGTCCGGCAGCAGGAAAGGAGCCAAGTGGATGAGGAAGTCGCGGCCGTGCAGTCGCAGGTCAACGGTACGGCTCTGCTGCTGGGTCAGGGTGTCTGCCAGGGTTTCCGCCCAGCCTGGCGAGCGCTGGTCGTGCCCCTGCAGCAGGGCGGCCAGTGACATGCTCTGCAGGCTGGGCTGCGGTTCGTTGAACCAGCGGGGCACATGGCCATTGGCAAACAGGATCAGGCCCAGTGGATCGGTAACGATGATGCCATCGGGCATGTGCTCGAAGCTGCGCCAGATAAAGCTCTGGATATGATTGAGCTTTTGCGTGGCCTGTTGCGCACGGTTGATGCGGGTGGACAGGTTCTCCCGCACTGCGGCGACAGGTTCGGGCGTGCTCGGCTGTTGCAGCTCAAGACGGCCCAGGTAACGCTCGGCGGTGGCTCCGGCAAGACCTCCGGGAACCCTCAGGGCCAGGCGATACCGGCGTCCGCCGCGCGTCAGAACGGTTCGGCTGACGCCCTGGTCATGCAGCCAGATACCGGCGCGGCGAGGCCAGGTGCGGATGTCATCGGTGGACAGGTCTTGCTGCGCCAGCACCGTGTCGTCCTCCATCAACAGCCAGCCTTCCGGGCTCAGCAGATGTCGCAGGTTCGACAGAATCTGTTGTGGGCTTCGGCTCCAGGTCGGCGGCAGGTGCAGCAGGTTGCCTCTCTCCAGCTGGTCGATCTGCCGGTTGAGGAAGCGGTTCGCCAGGGACAGCCGGCGGGTACTCCACAGCGGGAACGCAATCACCGGCACCAGCAGGGCATTGGCCACTGGCAGCCAAAGGTTCAGGTATCGCAGGCCGATGACTGAAGCCGCCAGGATCAGGGCGAACAGCAGGCCCGAGAAACCGAAGGTACGGCTCGGGCGAAGGCGGGGCAGTACCAGTACGATCACCAGACCGCTGAACAGAGCCAGCAGAACCGGCCAGACCGGTGATACCTCGCGGATCAGGCCCTGGTTATCGATGGCATTGAGCACGTTGGCGTGGAATTCCACGCCAGACATGGGCTGGGCCAGGCCGGAGAAAGGTGTGGGCAGTACATCGCCGAAACTGGCGGCGGTGGCACCGACCAGTACGGTCTTGCCCTGCAGCCAGTCGGATGGCGGTGGGTTTACCAGAAGCTCGCTGTAGGAGTAGGTGCTAAAGGCGCCACTGCGCCCCGCCAGTGGTACCCGGCGAAAGCTCTGGCGAACGTTGACATAGCCCGGAGCCTCCAGCTGGTCAAAGGTGTCCGGGGTCACCGAGGGCGAGTTCCTGCCGGCGGCCAGGGTCATTGCGGGCCATAACTCATTGCCCAGGCCGTTGAAGAGATACAGGCCCCGCGCGATGCCGTCGGAATCCAGTTCCACATGGGCGTGACCAATGGCAAAGGCAGCGCTGGCCAGTCGTGGCGTGGGCAGTTGCTCCCGGAACAGATCGTTCTGACTGTTGGGGGCAACGTAAAGCGGCAGGATAACGCGGCCATGAGCGCGCATGGCTTGCGCCAGTGCCTGATCATCCATGGCCGGTTCGTTAAACAGGATGTCGAGGATGATGCGCTCAGCGCCTGCATTGGTCAGGTTCCGGATCAGGCTGGCGTGGACAGACCGGGGCCAGGGCCAGGGGCCGATGGCAGACAGGCTTTTTTCGTCAATGGCGACAATCACCACGTCTTCCGGGGCGTCCGGTGGCCAGGTGGTGATCAGTGTGTCGTAAAACCAGTTATCGAGCCGTTGTGGCAGAGTGGTCAGCTGCAGCAGCAACAGGATGCCGATGAGGGGCAGGGCCAGCGTCCAGGCTGAATGTCTGGTGGAAAACCAATCCCTCGTCATGGGTCCTGCTATGGTGCGTGGTGGATTCAGGTATGGTCGGGCGCCCGCGCCCATGGCCCGGGCGGCGGACTCGCCAGGGCACATCGGGCCGACAGTACCATTATTCTACATATAATTCTCTACCCGGGCCCCACCGACCCACTATAGGACTTTCGGATACCGCGCGCAGGCGAACGAAGTATCGTCTGCCCGGAATCAGCCGCAATGCTGCCGTGGTGTCGTCCACCGTGGCTTCCTTGAGCACATCCTCGAAGGATGGATCCTCCGAAAGCTGCAACAGGTAACCGGAGGCATCCTGATTGCGCTCCCAGAAAATACGCACCTGCCGGTCAATGTAGTTGGCGCTGATGACCTTGACCGGATCCAGCGTCCCGTTAATGGTCAGCATTCGAGTGTCGCTGGTGGCGACGGAGTTGCCGCCGGCTTCCGTCACTACCCGCCAGTGGTACTCCCCCGGCTTCAGGGATTTGCCGGGGGTAGCGGATTCCTGCCTGCTCCAGTCACTGCTGGCTGCAAGGTCCGTAAAGCTGTTGTTCCTGGCAATCTCCACCCGTGCCTTTTCACTGTCGCCCTGATAGCGCCAGCTGAAGCGTGGGCGGTTACTGTCCAGCGTGGCACCGGCTGCCGGTTCCAGCAACGTTGCGGCACGCGCTGCCAGATCCACCTGGAAAGCCACGTCCGTCGGCATGCCGCTGATGCCGTCGTTGGAGAGTGACGAGACCTGGGCGCGGTACCTGCCATTGGCAAGACCGTCCAGGCCCACTGCGGTGTCGCTGGTTTGCTCGCTGCGCACCGGCTGCCCGGTATCCTGGTCGAGTATGTCCACCTGATATTGGCGGGCTCCGGTGGCCTGCCAGGTCAGCTCCGCCGGCAGGCTGTTGATGGTGTCCGGCAAGGAATTGGTTGTCGGCGCCGGCGGCAGCCGCATGAGTTTCATGTTGCCCGAGCCACCGGGGTCGACTGACGCTCCATAGCCGGCGGGGATGTCGCGACTGTTGCCGGGAGGGCCAAAGGCAACCCGGCCCTCGGTCACCTGCAGGTGGCTGCCGTCGGAATCGGCCTGCAGGGCGAAAGCCGTACCGCGAACGGCGGCAACCGCCGACGGGGTTTCGATTTCGAAACGGGCGCCTTCTTCGATCATCGGTTGTATGCGGTTGCTGACGCCGCCGTGTTTGAGGCGTATGCGGGTGTCGGTCATTCCGGCACGGCCATAGCGGGTCAGCCGGTTGAATACCACGGAACTGCCGGGATTGATGCGGATGGTGGAGCGATCGGCAAGCTCAACGGTCACCATGCCATCGTGGGTGACAATGGTATCGCCGGCCTGGATGCGCCGGCCTTCGGTCAGGGGCCGAATGGCGCCGTTGCCCGCCGAGCGGACCCGGGCCTGGCCGCTGACACCCCGCACCCGTGCCGGTTGGGGGCGTTGCTTCAGCCAGGCGAAGGGAATGCGGATCTGATCGCCGGTGCCAATGGCCGAGGGGGAGTCTATGCGGTTGTAACTGGCCAGTCGATGAATGGATGCCGACGGTTTCAGTAATTCCCCGGCGATCCCGCTGAAGCTTTCGCCCGCCTTGAGCGTATAGGTCCACTCGGCACGATCGCTCGTGGCGCCCGCCGGGCCAGCTGTTGAGCCTGATCCGGACCCCCGTGCGACGGCCAGCTCCGCCTGTAATGGCATGGACCACAGGCCCACCAGCAACAGCAGGACAACAGCCAGTCTTGCCGGGGACAGTCGGTATCGGTCTGTCATGGCATCGGTGGTTCGCAAGTGACGGCCTCTGGAATCAGGCAGAAGTGGGTTCCTCATCAGCGGTGGCTTCGGTCATGGCCTCAAGCCGGTAGCCCCGCTGATAGATGGTCTTGATCCGGAAGCCGTTGTCCGGATTAAGTCCGAGGCGCCGGCGCAGGCGGCTCATGTGGGTGTCCACGGTGCGGGTGTTGATGTCCCGGGTCAGGCCCCAGACCCGCTCAAGCAGCATTTCACGGGTGAGCAGCCGGCCCTGGTTCTGGAACAGGAACAGGGTCAGGTCAAAATCCTTGTCGGTGAGGGTCAGCAGCTCGCCGTGCAGCGTGATGGTGCGACGGCTGGTATTGACCACAAACGGGCCGTAGAACAGCTCTTCCTTTTCCGTGTCCGGGTTGGAGCGGCGGGCCAGGGCATTGATACGGGCATTGAGCTCCGCCGGGCGGGCCGGTTTTGCCAGGTAGTCGTCGGCGCCTGCGTCCAGGGCCTGGACAATATCCTGCTCACTGTCCCGCTGGGTCAGGAATACCACGGGTACCGGCCAGTTCAGTTGTGCCCGCACATTGCGAAGCACATCCAGGCCGGTCATGTCGGGAATCTGCCAGTCAAGAATCATCAGGTCATAGCTGCGGTGAAGCACGGCGCTCAGGAACGATTGCCCCGTGGGAAAGCTGTCACAGGGGTGGCCCTGGTCCGCCAGAATCTGCTGCACATGCTGAGCCTGTTCGTGTTCGTCTTCCAGCAGGGCTATGCGCATGGGGTTTCTCCTGAAGAAAAAGGTGGTTCTCACCGCTGTAAAATGACCACTGGCGTCTGATCGCCATTAAAACGGCTGTTTTACACCCGTTATTGTGTCAAATATTGAATAGCACGTCAGTGTCATTGTGTAGCTTTACGTAAGGTGCCGCGTCAACAGGCGCTATCGCGCCGGCGGCCGCTGAAGTGCAGCCGGGGCGCCATTGTCGTCGTTTACGGTTTGTCGGCAGGAAGGGAAATTACTGCAGCCCCAGAACCAGCCGCGGTGGCTTTTCCGGCGCACCAGCGGGGCATAGCAGGCGGGGCAGGGCCAGGGCCGCTGACTGGTGCCGTCCTCGGGTGCCGTGTCTTCGATGGGACGGGTGCCATTACAGTCCGGGAAGCGAGTGCAGGCGTGGAACTGACCGTATTTGCCCTCCCGGACTCGCATTGGCGCGCGGCATTTGGGGCAGTGAATGGCCTCAGAGCCGTCTGCCACATCGGCGGTTTCACGTCGCGACGGGGCACCGGCGGTGGCTGCCGGCTGGCGGATAAAACCGCTGATCTGTTCCTTGAGCTGGTCCAGGAACTGGCGGGGGTCGCCCTCGCCGGCGCGGATCTGCTCCAGGGAGGCTTCCCAGCGGGCGGTCATGTCCGGCTGGCTGATGGCCTCGGGCAGGGCATGAATCAGGGTGCGGCCTTTCTCCGCCGCCCGGATATGGCGACCTGCCCGGTACAGGTACTCCCGGCGGAACAGGGTTTCCATGATCGCCGCCCGGGTGGCCTCGGTCCCCAGACCGTCGGTTTCCCGCAGCGTCCTGCGCAGTTCCGGGTCGCTGACAAAGCGGGCGATGTTGGTCATGGCCGCCAGCAGGGTGGCATCGGTGAAATGCTGGGGCGGCTGGGTCATACGCTCCTTCACCGAGGTGTCGGTGCAGGTGACGTCATCGCCGGGTTCCAGTCTTGGCAGCGGCTTTTTCGCGGGCCCTTCCGCTGCGGTGGACTTGCGCTGTCTCGGCTCAAGGGACTTCCAGCCGGTGTCCAGCAGTGCCGTTTCCGTCGCCCGGAAGCGGTGGTCGGTAATGGTCAGGTCCAGGCGGCCTTCCCGGTGGATCGCATCGGCCATGAACTGCATCAGATAGTAACGGGCCACCAGGTTGTAGATGTTCTGCTCCGCCTGACTCAGCGGCCCCGATGGCCGTGCCCTCAGGGTCGGAATAATGGCGTGGTGGGCGTCCACCTTGGCGTCGTTCCAGGCAGCGGTGCGACGACTCAGGTCCACCGCCTCCGACGCTTCGGCAAGGCTGCCATCTACCCGGCCAATGGCGCGGGTCACACCCTCTGACTGACCCAGGTGCCCTTCCGGCAGATAGCGGCTGTCGGACCGGGGATAGGTGATCAGCTGGTGCTTCTCGTACAGGTTCTGGGCGGTATCCAGCACATCCTTGGCACCCATACCGAAGGCCTTGCCGGCCTCGATCTGCAGCGCCGACAGTGACAACGGCAGCGGCGGTGCTTCGCGACGATCACGAAAGCGGGCAGCGGTGATTCGCCCGGGGCGCCCCTGCACCGCGCTGGCAATGTCGTCGGCAATTTCCCGGTTGAGCAGACGGTCCTCCTCGTCCAGGTGATCGCGCACGGATTCCGATGGCAGCCATCTGGCCTCGAACGTCTGGCTGCTGTCACCTTCCGCGGGTTGGGCGGTGATGGTTATGCGATACCAGGGCTTTGGCTCGAAGTTGGCAATGGTATCGTCCCGGTGGACCACCAGGCCCAGTACCGGCGTTTGCACCCGGCCTACGGAATAAACGCCGTCCGCTCCCTGTTGACGGTAGCTCAGGGTGTAGTAGCGGGTCAGGTTGATGCCGTAGAGCCAGTCGGCCCGCTGGCGGGCCAGGGCCGAATGGGACAGGCGCCGGAAGTCGTTGTTGTCCCGGGGCGCTGACAGGGCCCGGCGCACGGCATCCGGATTGAGGTCATTGATCAGTACCCGTTGTACCGGGCACTGGGCGCCGAAGTACCGTATCACCTCGTCCACCAGCAGCTGGCCTTCACGGTCCGGGTCACCGGCGTGGACGATTACCGCCGCCTGGCGGATCAGGCCTTTCAGTACATCCAGCTGCTTTGCCACACTGTCCCGCGGCATCAGGCGCCAGCGCTCGGGGAATACCGGCAGGTCCTCCATGCGCCACGACTTCCAGCGCGGGTCATAACTGGCGGGCTCCGCCGGCTCCAGCAGGTGGCCGATACACCAGCTGACGGTGACGCTCTGTTCCCCTTCGCCACAACGCAGCCAACCCGGCCCCTTCTGGACGGGACCTGGCAGGGCATCGGCGATGGCACGCCCCAGGCTGGGTTTCTCGGCGATATAAAGCTGCATGGCGAAACGGGGTATCCGGCGGTTCAGGGGAGAGGCAAGATGGCGTCTCGGCCGCCCCCTGTCAAGACGATGCGCAGGGTGTAGACTAGGGGGATAAATGGCTGACTCGCTGATTTTAATCGTTTGCGAGGCAGTCTTACCGGACCAATATCACACCAGAAGAGACCACATTGGTATGCGGATACAGCAGTCTATTGAACAGAAACTGGGCGAAAAGTTCGAAGGCGGCCACCTGACCGTGGAGAACGAGAGCCATATGCACAGTGTGCCACCGAACTCCGAAACCCATTTCAAGGTGACGCTGATTTCAGATCAGTTCGACGGGCAGTCAAAAGTGCGCCGTCATCAGGCCATCTATCAGGCACTGTCCGAGGAAATGCAGAACGGGGTTCATGCCCTCGCATTACACCTTTTTACACCGCAGGAGTGGGAGCAGGCCGGTGGTCAGGTTCCCGCGTCACCCAACTGCATGGGCGGTTCCAAAAAGGAGCAGGCATCGTGAGCCAGTTTTTCCAGATTCATCCGGAGACACCCCAGAAGCGGCTGATTAACCAGGCCGTGGATATTCTTCGCAAGGGTGGCGTGATCGTATACCCCACGGATTCCGGTTATGCCATTGGCTGCCATCTGGGTGACAAGCAGGCGGCGGACCGCATCAAGCGTATCCGCAAGCTGGACGACAAGCACAATTTCACCCTGGTCTGCCGCGATCTGTCCGATGTGGGCATTTATGCCAAGGTGGACAATACCCAGTACCGGCTGCTGAAAACCTTCACCCCCGGGCCCTATACCTTCATTCTTGATGCCACCAGTGAAGTGCCGCGCCGGTTATTGCATCCCAAGCGTCGCACCATTGGCCTGCGGGTGCCGGACAATGCCATTGTCCAGGCGCTGCTGGGTGAGCTGGGGGAGCCCATCATGAGCAGCACGCTGATTCTGCCGGGTGAGGAAGACCCCATGACCGACCCCTACGACGTGCGCGATGTGCTGGAGCATGAGCTGGATCTGATCATCGACGGTGGCTTCTGCGGCATGGAGCCCACCACGGTGGTGAACATGACCGGCGAAGTGCCGGAGGTAACCCGCGTGGGCAAGGGCGACCCGGAACCCTTCCGGGTGTAATGGTGCGCCTGCTCAGGCCCTGGCGTTGAGCCGGAAGGCGTAGTCACGCGCCGGTGAGCCGGTATCGCCAGCGTAGTTGCGTCGAATGCTGTCGTACCGGTGAACCAGATCCTGCAGACCGTTGAACTGCTGGTTATCGCTGACCAGGGTGTCCAGCACCGTGTTGCTGGTGCCGTAGGCCTGGTTCAGCTTGAGGGCCGTGTCCACGAACTCCAGTGTCGGTTCGTTGACGCTCAGGCGCTGAAGGGAGTCGCGGAACTCGCGGCTGTTATTCAGGTCCTGCTCGATGCGCTGGCGGGGCTGCTCCGGCATCCGTCCCTGTACCTGCACGTCTCCGCCGGCAGAGCGCGAGGCGGCGATCTGGGTGGTGGGCTGCATACCGTACTCGGCAAGCTTGTGCCGCAGGGTTTCCCGCACGAAGGCAAGGTCCTGCCCGACCTGTTGCCGGTATTCGGTGACCGATAGCCGGCCGGTCTTGGTTTGCGGCTTGCCGCCGGACAGGGTGAAGGTATCGTCATTGCCCTGACGGCTATCCGCCGGCTGTGCCTGGGCGGCCTTGCCAGCCGTTGCGGACTGCGGGTCCGCCGCCTTGCGGGCAGTGGCCTGCTGGAACTGGCTACCGGCCTTGATCAGTGATGTCAGCAGAGACATGGTGGCTTTCCCTCCGGCAATTACCGGGCAGACAGTGACGTTTCACCAGCGATCAAGCAGGATCCGGGCCAGTTGAACCGAAAACCGGGGTGGCATTTTTCCGGCCAGCATGGTTTCCTTTAACGGATATCAATAAAAACAATCTGGTAGAAGGTGGTCCAATCATGTCCCTGTTCGATCTTGCCGGAAAGGTCAGCCTGGTCACTGGCGCCGGGCGCGGTATTGGCCGCAGCATCGCCCTGGGCCTGGCGGAGGCAGGCAGCGACCTGGTGTTATGCAGTCGCAGCCCTGATGAGCTCGAGACCGTAGCTGCCGAGGCCCGCAAAAAAGGTGTCACAGCTCTGGTGGTGACTTGTGATGTGAGTGACCCGGGGCAGATCACCGCCGCCGTGGACACCGCCATCCGCGAACTGGGTCATATCGATGTGCTGATCAATAACGCCGGCCTGGCGATCAAACGGCGTGCCGAAGACCTGCCCCTGGAAGACTGGCAGACCATTATCAATGTCAACCTGACCGGTGTGTTCCTGATGGCCCAGGCGGTAGGGCGGCACATGCTCGAGCGCGGTAGCGGCAGTATCGTGAATATCTCCTCCATCGCCGGTAAAACCGGACTCACCGGCTCCTCCGCCTATTGTGCCAGCAAGGGCGGCGTTGACATGCTGACCAAAACCCTGGCGGTGGAATGGGCCGGGCGTGGTGTCCGGGTCAATGCCCTGGCGCCGGCCTATACTGAAACACCGCTGGTCAAGTCCATTACCGATGTGCGGGCGGATTTCGCCGACAAGGTGGTGGCCCGCACGCCGATGCAACGTATGGCCGACCCGGATGAAATGGTGGGTACCGCGATTTACCTGGCGTCGCGGGCATCGTCCTATGTGACCGGCGAGACCGTGATGGTCGATGGCGGCTGGACAGCCTTCGGAGCCTGAGTTCCCCCCGAATCCACCAATAATAATGACGAGACTGTACAGGAGTATCCATGACCAAATCCGTTGTTGCCCCTGATTCCCCCTGGTTTTCCAGTTATCCCCCCGAGGTTCCCCAGCAACCGGAACTGACCGGATTGTCGGTGCACCAGATGCTGACAGACTCGGCCAGCCGGTGGCCTGACCGGGCGGCCGTCAATTTCATGGGGCGCGAGCTGTCCTATCCGGAACTGGACCAGCTGGTGTCCCGGGCGGCTGCCGGTTTTCAGAAACTCGGTGTTGGCCCCGGGGTTCATGTCGGACTGTATCTGCCCAATTCTCCTCACGGCATCATTGGTTTTCTAGGGGTTCTCCGGGCCGGTGGCGTGGTAGTGAACTATTCGCCACTGGATGCCGAGCGTATCCTGGAGCACAAGATCGGCGACAGTGAAACCGACATCATGGTCACTGTGGACCTCAAGGCGCTGCTGCCCAATATGACCGGATTTCTGGGCACTTCGCGCCTGCAGAAGCTGGTGGTGGGCTCGGTGGATGAGTTCGCCCTGCAGGCCGATGCCGTGCGCAGCCAGCTCGACCAGGCCGGTGAGCTGGCGGCAGTGCCCGATGACGATCGTGTGATGAGCTTTGCGGACCTGTTGAATAACGACGGCAACTACCAGCGCCATGCCGAGGCGGAAGACCTGGACGGGCTGGCAGTGCTGCAGTATACCGGTGGAACCACCGGCGCGCCCAAGGGGGCGATGCTGACCCATGGCAATATCGCCTGCGCCGCGGACCAGCTTGGTACCGCTCTGAAGAGCACGGTAGCCTCCGGGGAAGAGCGGGTGCTGGCGGTGCTGCCGCCGTTCCATATCTATTCCATCGTGGTCAATATGCTGTTTGGTCTGCGCAACGGCGCGACCTTGTACCTGCACATGAAGTTTGATCCGAAGCAGGCTCTGGAAACCGTCCAGCGGGAGAAGATCACGGTCTTCCCGGCGGTCCCCACCATGCTGTCAGCGCTGCTGGCGATACCCGGGCTGAAGGAGTATGAGCTTGATTCCCTGAAGCTTTGCAACTCCGGCGGCGCGCCGTTGCCGGTTGAGCTGCAGCAACGGTTCCAGGACGCTGCCAGCTGTTCCGTCAAGGAGGGCTGGGGCATGACCGAAACAGCCGCCCTGGGTACGTTCACGCCCGAAGGCATGGTGTCGCCGGACGGAGCCTGCGGGCTACCGGTGCCGGGCGTCGACCTGAAGATCATTGACCTGGATGGCAGCGACCGGGAAATGCCCCAGGGCGAGCGCGGCGAGCTTTGCATTGCCGGCCCCAACGTAATGAAAGGTTACTGGAAGCGGGACGACGCCACTGCCGAGTCCATGACCGCCAATGGTTATTTCCGCACCGGTGACGTGGCCTGGATGGACGAGAAGGGATTTTTCTACATCGTTGATCGTACCAAGGACATGATCATTTGCAGCGGCTACAACGTATACCCCCGCAACATCGAGGAAGCGGTGTACGAACATCCTTCAGTGGCGGAAGTGTCGGTCATCGGTGTGCCAGACGACTACCGCGGCCAGAGCCCCCGGGCCTATATCACCCTGCAGGAGGGCCAGCCGGAGCCAACCCTGGATGAGATGAAGGCCTTCCTCAAACCGCGCCTGGGCAAGCATGAGATGATCCACAGTATGGAAATCCGCGATGAACTGCCGAAGACCCAGGTAGGCAAGCTGTCCAAGAAGGAACTCTATGCCGAGGTACGCCGTTGATGAGTGAGTCCGCTGTCGACGGAGCCGTCACCCGGCTGCGTAGCTTTGATTGCCTGGTGGAGGACTTTCTGGCCCTTCGCCAGCGGGGGCAGGCAGTTGCGCTGGTAACGCTGGTGGGCTCGGAAGGTGGATCGCCCCGCCCGCCGGGCAGCCAGATGGTAGTGGCGGCCGACGGGCATTATGCCGGTCACCTGACCGGTGGCTGCGCCGAAACCGTAATCGTGGACGAGGCCCGGGCCGCGCTGGCGGAAGGGCGCAACCGGACCCTGCGCCTGGGCACGGGTTCCGACTATCTGGATATCCAGTTGCCCTGCGGTGCTTCAGTGGAACTGTTCATCGACGTAACCGTGAACGACGAGGTAATGCAGTCCATCCACAAGGCACTGACCGAACGCCGGGTGGTTGCCCTGGACACCCCGGCAGCGGGCCCGCACCAGGCGGTTATCGACCCGGCTGGTGCTGATCCGGCCAGTGGTTTTCGCCGCTGGTACTACCCGCCACGAAGGCTGATGGTTTACGGCAAGGGTCCGAACGCCTATACGCTGGCACGTCTGGCGCAGGAAAGTGACTTTACTGTGTCGCTTCATTCCCCGGATCAGGCCACCCTTGCCGCCTGTGAAGGAAGCATGGAGACGGACCTGCTGAGGTCGCCGGTGTCGGTCAGGGTGCCGCCTCTGGATCCGCATACGGCGGCGGTGCTGATGTTCCATGAGCATGACTGGGAGCCGGCACTGCTTAAGCCGTTGCTGCAAAGCGAGTGCTTCTATCTGGGGGCACTGGGCAGTCGACGTACCCATCGGCAACGATGTGAGCAGCTGGTAGAGGAAGGTTTTAGCCAGGCGCCGGAGCGGATTCACGGGCCCGTGGGCCTGGATATCGGCGCGGCTAATCCGGTGGAGATCGCCCTGTCGATACTGGCGGAGATGATCCAGGTTTACCGCACGGGTGTGGCAAAAAGGCCACTGCTGTCAGTGGCCGATACCACAGTTGCTGCGTCTATCGCCTGAGGTTCGCCAGATCCTCCGGTGTATCCACGTCTGCGGCCACCCCGCTGATAGCCAGGCGATGGGCGCCGGTAGCCTTCAATAGCTGGCCGGCCCCCCGGTCCCCCTCCAGGGTCATCAGAGCTGGCCATAGCCAGCGCGGCAGATACGCAGGAACACCCGGACGGCCGTTGTAGTCCGCCGCAAACGGCAGCCCCGGTTCCCGGCGGGCGGCTTCACCGAGCCGGGCAAGACCTTCGCTGTCAATCAGCGGCTGGTCCATCAGCACCACGAATACCCCGTGTGCCGGGGAGGGGAGGGTACGGATGCCCAGTTTCAGGGAGGCAGACATGCCCTGGGGCCAGTCGCCTGTAAACAGCCAGGATGACGGGTGACGGTGAGCCCGGAGGGGCAGCAGCGGTCCGCGGCAACCGGTGATTACCCGCACATCGGGGCTGAGTTGACGGGCCTGGGCAATGGCGTGATCCAGCAACAACTGACCACGCCAGCGAGCCAGGGCCTTGCTGCTGCCGAAGCGGCGGGAGGCACCGGCGGCCAGTACCAGCGCCGGGGTGGCACTGGTGGCGCGAAACGCAGCGGCACAGGAGCGCTGCCTTCGCCATCGGGGGCCGGGCGCCACTACCATCACACTGCCATCAGGCCTGCAGAGCCTCGCGCACGGCTTCCGGAGTAATGGGGATTTCCCGCAAGCGGATGCCAACGGCCGCGAAGATCGCGTTTGCGATGGCGGGGCCAGTGACGGTGGTCGCTGGTTCGCCCAGGCCCACGGCGGCTTCGGTGCTGTCGACAAATTCGATCTCCAGCTCCGGTACATCACCGATTCGCATGGGCGTATAGGTGTTGAGGTTACGGTCAACCGGTTCGCCATTCTCGAATCGGGTGCCTTCATGGAGTGCCATGCTGGCGCCCCACAGTGCTGCCCCTTCCACCTGGGCGCGAGCGCCATCGGGATGCACCACCGTGCCGGCATCGGTGACCAGGGTGAGCTTCTCCAGCTTCACCCGTCCGGTCTCGCGGTTCACGTTCACTTTGGCCACGCAGGCGGTCCAGGTGGGCATGTTGCGCTCCTGCCCGTAGGTGGTGGCCACGCCAAGGCCGGTGCCTTCCGGCATGTCCTGGCCCCACTCCGAGATTTCCCTCACCCGCCGCAGCACATTGGCCTGGCGTGAGGCGCCGCCCACTGAGTTGGGGGCTTCGCCGGCGTTCTTGCCTTCCGCCTTCAGCAGGGCCAGCCGGAAATCGATGGGGTCCTGACCGGCCTCGCGGGCGGCCTCATCCATAAAGGACTCAATAGCAAAGTTGATCCAGCCAGAGCCGACGGAACGCAGCCAGCCGGGTCGGAAAGTAGCATTGGCCAGGTCATTGGAGATGGGACGTACCCGGTGGGGCCCGACGGAATACCAGTGGGCCGCCCCCTGAGCGGAGAACGGGTCGAAAGGCTCGTCATTGGCGCCCTTGGGCATGAAGAAGGGGGCCATCACCTGCGTGGGCCAGCCAGCGGCCGCATGGTGTTCCATGCCGACCGGGTTGCCGTTATCGTCGAACGCCATCCGCATGCGCTGATAGGAGGGCGACCGGGGTGAGTCAAAGCGGATGTCGTCGTCGCGGGTAAACACCAGTTTCACCGGCTTGCCCAGTTGCTGTGACGCCAGTGCCGCAGGTACAGCGTAGTCGCCATTTAGCCGACGACCAAAACCGCCGCCCAGCATGTAGGTGCGCATCACGACCTTGTCTTCCTTCACACCCAATGCCTTGGCCAGTACCGGCAGGATCAGTGACTGCCACTGATTGCCGGTGTGGATTTCCCAGGTGCCGTCCTTCTCGTAGGCCAGCGCATTCACCGGTTCCATCTGGAAGTGCAGAACCGTGTGGGTGATGTAGTCCTGCTCGAAGACATCAGAGGCATTGTTGAAGGCCTCGTCAACGCCTTCATCGGAGAACATGAGCGAGCCCTTGTCCGGGTTCTCGATCAGTTCCACCGCGTGGTCCAGGATGTCCTGTTCGCTGACATCGGCGGTATCGCCGGCGGTCCAGTCCACTTTCACCTTCGCCGCCGCCTTGTTGGCAGCGTGGAAGGAGTCGGCAATCACCACGGCCCAGCCCGGCGCGGTATCGGTCGGGTCGTCCAGCACAATCGTCTGCTGGTAACCCTTGACGGATTTCGCCTCACTGTCGTCCACACTGTTCACGGTCGAGCCGTAGCGGGTGGGCGGAATCAGAGGGCGCCCGTACACCATGCCTTCTACTTTGGCGTCCAGCCCATACTGGCTGGTGCCGTCGGTCTTGTCCGGAATGTCCAGTGCCCGGGACTCACGCCCGATCAGTCGCCGCTGAGATGCCGGTTTGATGGGCATCTGTTTGAGCTCTTCCTCGCTGTAGGTGCGACTGAGATCGCCCTGGCTGACGATATCGCCATAGCTGATGGACTGGTCACCGGCGATCACCTGGCTGTTGCGGGCCTGGCACTGGTCCGGGCTGACACCCAGCAGGCGGGCGCCTTCCTCGATCAATGCCTGACGGCCCGCCGCGCCGGCCCGGCTCAGGGGTGTGAAGTTCTGCCATATGGACCAGCTGCCGCCGGTGACCATCAGGCCCCACTTGGGGTCGCTGTCCACATGGTGTAATTCCACCATGGACCAGTCGGCCTCCAGTTCGTCGGCCACGATGCGGGCGAGGGCAGTGCCTACGTGCTGCCCCATTTCTGCCTCGGCAATATTCACCACAATGCGGCCGTCCGGGAAGATGTGATACCAGATGGTGGGATCGAACGTCTCTGCCTCGACTACCTCTTCCGGCTGGGCAAAACTCAGCCCGGAGCGGAAGAACGCCAGGGTAAAGCCGGCACCGGCAGCGCCGATCAGGAAGCCTCGACGACTGACAGGCAGGGTGTTTTCGGACGCCGGTGTTTCCGTGCCCTCGGGACGATTGAGATAGCGTTCGAATTTATTCATTGGTGGCCCCTCCTGCGACAGACGCATTGTCCGCGCCGGCTCCGTTCATTTCCCGGGCGGCCAGTTTGATGGCTTCGCGGATACGTACATAAGCCATGCAACGGCAAAGGTTGCCTGCCATCACCGAATTGATCTGTTCATCGGTGGGGTCGGGGAAGTCCTTGAGCATGGCGGCGGCCTGCATGATCTGTCCGCTCTGGCAATAGCCGCACTGGGGGGTCTGGGTCTGCACCCAGGCTTTCTGCAGAGGATGTTCGCCGTCAGGGTCCAGCCCTTCGATGGTGGTCACGGTGGCGTTGGCCACGGACTCCACCGGGGTGATACAGGACCGGGTTGCGCGGCCGTTGACCAGCACTGTGCAGGCTCCGCACATGCCGATGCCGCAGCCGTACTTGGTGCCTGTCTGATCAAGGTCGTCCCGCAGGGCCCAAAGCAGGGGGGTATCACCGTCAATGTCGACAGTGATGGCCTGGCCGTTGAGTTGGAATTCTGTTGCCATGGTGTTCGCTCCGTTCTGGTCTCTCTCGGCCACGGTTATTGTTCCCGGTGGTCCCGGATGGTCTGTTCCAGGTTATCCCAGGCTGGCTGGTCGGTATGGGTCTCGCGCAGGAAGCCCAGCAGGCTGGCGATTTCCTGGTCGCTCAGAGCACTGGCAAATCCGGGCATCATGACCTGCGGTATGCCGTCTTCCTGGGAGACACCGTGCAGGGTGGCGCGAATCAGGTTAACCGGGTCCGGTGCGGTGACGGCGCTGTTCAGGCTCATGTCCGGGCGCATGGCGTTGGGGCTGGCGGGATCGTTGTAGTGGCATGATGCGCAGGCGTAGGCATAGATGCGTTCGCCCTGGCTCATGTTGGGGTCGGGACCCAGTTGTGCCTGTGCGCTCTTGATAGCCGCGGTAGCCTGACTGCCCGCCTGCTCACCGTCCGCGGCACCGGCCAGGTCGCTCAGCCAGACTGCCAGACCCCGTACATCCTCGTCCGGCGCCTTGCCCAGTCCGGCATGTACAACATCCGCCATGGAGCCGATGGCGACACCATGGAACGGAGACGCGCCCTCACGCAGATAGGCATGGGCGTCGTCGGTGGTCCAGTCCACGGGGGACAGGTTACTCTCGTTCAGCGCCGGCGCGTACCAGCCGTTGACGACAGTGCCTTCCCAGGCCTGGCCCTTGTCTTCCGCGCCGAACTGGTTTCGGGGCGAATGGCAGGCACTGCAGTGGCCCAGGCCTTCGGCCAGGTAGGCACCGCGGTTCCATTCATCGCTCATGCTGTCCTCGGCCTGGTAACGGCCCTCATCAAAGAACAGCAGCTTCCAGCCGGCCTGCAGCATGCGGATATTGAACGGGAACTCCAGGGTGTTCTCCGGTGCCTCGGTGCGGATCGGCTCCCGGGTCATGACGTAGGCGTACAGGTCCGCCACATCCTCGTCTGTCATTTTGGTGAAATGGGTATACGGGAAGGCGGGGAACAGGTGGGACCCTGAACGGTCCACCCCTTCACGCATGGCCCGTGCAAAGGCCTCCTGAGACCACTGGCCAATGCCCGTTTCGGGATCCGGCGTGATGTTGGTGGTGTAGATGGTGCCGAACGGGGTCGGCATGGCCAGGCCCCCGGCGTAGGGCTGCTCGGGGTCGGTGGTGTGGCAGGTCTGGCAGTTGCCGAGGCCGGAAATGACTTCGCCACGGTCGATCTGCTGCTGGCTGAACTGGTCGCTGGCAGGCGGATCAACGGGGTCAACCGACGACTCCCACGCAATGACCAGGAACACGGCCAGAACCAGTACGGCCAGGCCGACAATTCCCATCAGTATTTTTTTTATCACCGTTCTTCTCCTTGTTCGTCCCGTGACCGTCCGAGGTGTGTGCCGGGTAGATGGATGGTTTCGGGTAGCTGGTAAGACACTGTAGTCTTGTTTTACAGGTTTTGTTTCGGTTGCATGCTTACAGTTTCATACCAATACATCAACACGACTAATCAGTTTAGGCGACGAATCACCGGAATACCCAATGTGATCCGTTCATTGTGTGGGCCACTTCCAATGGCTGCCCTCAATGGTAGTCGAGCGGGTTGATACGATAGAAACCGCAAAGAGTTTCATAGACTTGGGGCTGCTTTTCAAAAAGGTGGCCGGGTTGCTGGAAGAACGTCTCGGTGAGTACCGCAAAGAACTCCGCGGGCTCGGTGGCGCCATACGGGTCCAGCCAGCTGGTCTGGCGGTGGCGCAGGGCGTGTTGCAGGTGCCTGTAGGCTTCGCTCATGGTGCGCTGCCAGTGTTCGGCCTGGGCCCCGGATAGTGGCGGTGCGCCATCGGCGCTTCCGTCCAGATAGTCGAGCTGATGGGCGAATTCGTGGAGAATCACGTTGTGGTGGCTGCCCGGGGACAGTGCCCCTCGCTCGCAGTCATGCCAGGACAAGACCACCTGCCCGATCGTTGACGCCTCACCCGCCCGTACCTGGTGGGTCATGTCCACCACCATGCCCTGTTGCCTGGATTCCATGACCTGGTAGGCCGACGGATAGACCAGAATGCTGCGGATCTCGTCAAAGTCGCTGTACGGGCGAGCAAGAATCAGCAGGCAGGCGTGGCCGGCAATGGTCAGCCGCACGGTGTCGTCGATTTCAAAGCCGTCGCAGCCGTAGAATTCCTTCTCCGACAGGAACAGCTGAACCCGCTGCTCCAGGTCCGTTCTGAGATGCTTCGGCAACCGTGTATACAGGGGCACCCTTGTTTCCAACAGCTTGCGCCAGGCCGCCGGAAAAGGCTGCTCCAGCTCCCTGCGCCGGCGCCAGTTACGGTAGAAAAACAGGAAGAACACGGCCAGGGACAGGGCGGCGACGGCGAATATGGCGAATACAAGGCCTGGTGACATGGCGTAATGGCGTCCCTGGAGGTTGGCTGGGCGGATTCACTGTTATAGTAGGGATATCCTATCCCTTTATGGTCCTGATATGCCAAGGAGGTACCATGAACAAGACCGCTCTCGTTCCCGTCGCCGATGGCAGTGAAGACATCGAATCCATTGCCATAATCGATGTACTGCGTCGAGCCAACGTGGAAGTCACCGTCGCCAGCGTGCATGAACACCAGACCGTAACCCTGTCCCGGCGGACCCGCATTACTGCCGATGCCCTGCTGCAGGACTGCGTGGATCACGACTATGACCTGATCGCCCTGCCGGGTGGTATGCCCGGTGCCCAAAAACTGTCGGAGTGCGCTCTGCTGATAGACCGCTTGCGCAAGCAGCGGGAGGCAGGTTTCTGGTATGCCGCCATCTGTGCCTCACCAGCGGTGGCGCTGGCCCCGCACGGGTTGCTGGACGGCCTGGCGGCCACCGGTCATCAGGGTTTTCGTGAAGATCTGCCGGACCAGTCACGGGTAACCGAGCGGGTGGTGGTGGATCAGAACTGCATCACCAGCCAGGGGCCGGGGTCGGCCATCGAATTTGCGCTGGAGCTGGTCGCGAGGGTTTGCGGCGAGGATGTGCGCGACCAGGTGGCCGCACCGATGATGCTGCCCTGATAGCCGGTTAACCGGGTATTATCGGAGCAAATCCAGAATAACAACTGTCCGGAGAATACAATGCGATTCCTGTATGGCGTTATAACAACGCTGATTGTTCTTGGCCTTGGCGGCGCGCTGTTTGTCTATAGCGGGGTCTATAACGTTGCGGCCACCGAGGAGCATACCGATATTGGCAACTGGGCGTTGCATACGGCCATGCACCGATCCGTCAAGGGGCGGGCCGGAGATATCGAGGTGCCTGAGAACCTGGTCAGCGAGGAGCGTGTGCGCCAGGGCGCCAGGGCCTATGATCAGCTCTGTGCTGCCTGCCATCTGAAGCCGGGGCAGTCTGATTCGCTTATCCGGCAGGGTCTGAACCCGACACCTCCGGCCCTCGACAGAGAAGGGCATTGGACCGCCGGGGAGCAGTTCTGGATCATTAAGCACGGCATAAGGATGACCGGCATGCCCGCCTGGGGTGATACTCACGAGGATGAAGACCTCTGGGAGCTGACGGCTTTCCTGCAGCGTTATCCCTCGCTGTCTGAAGAGCAGTATGTCGCTCTTGTTCAGCCGGATTCCTCTGGCGCTGGCCAGGCCGATGATGGTCACGATCATGAGCATACAGATATGAGCGCAATGACGGGCACCGGGTCCGACCACCATGACGAGGCTGCAGATCACCCTTCAGAAGACGACGGTCACCACGACCAGGGTGACGGCCAGGCCAGCATGGACCACGATCAGGGTCAGACCGTAGAGCAAGAGACCACCACTGGCGCTGATGCCCGGCAGGAAGAGGACGATCACTACTCTGACGGGCACACCCATTGATGGATATCTTCAGCCAGTCCCACGATGCCCTGGAATGAAGCAAGGTCAGCCCCTGGCTTTGTGATCAGCGTTGTGCAGGATTCCACCGAAACGGTGCTGAATTCATCTACCGATGTACTGCTCACCGCCGCAGCCTGTCGCGCGGCCAAGCGTAAAGAGGGGTAGCAGGGCGATGGCACGGAACCTGGTTTTTATCGGCATGCCGGGCAGTGGCAAGAGTACCGTGGGAGTGCTGATTGCCAAGCGACTGGGCCTTGGCTTCGTGGATACCGACCTGCTCATCCAGCAGGAAGAAGGGCGCACGCTGCAGGAAATCGTGGATCAGGACGGCTACCAGGCCCTGCGCAGGATTGAGGAGCGAGTGTTGCTGAATCTGAACGTCGAGAACCACGTAATCAGCACGGGCGGTAGTGCCGTTTACAGCGATGCCGCCATGGCCCACCTCAAGACCGGCGGCACGGTGGTTTTTCTGGATATCCCGCTGGATGTGGTCGTGGAACGTATCGGAGACCACAGCCTGCGGGGGATTTCACGCCGGCCGGACCAGTCCCTTTCCGAGCTGTTCGAAGAACGCTTTGCGCTTTATACCCGCTACGCAGATGTCACGGTGACGGGGGCGGGGCTCACTCACGACGAGGAGTGTGAGGCAGTGCTGGCTGCACTGGAGTCAGACTAGCCGAATCTCCCCTTCGGTGGTGTGAAGGACAGTGGCTATGGCCGTGAACACGGCGGCTTCGGCATGCGGGAATTCGTCAACATCAAGTCCGTGATGGTCAACCAGTCCTGAAGCGACTGCGCATGCCCCTCAAAGGTGTATCCGGGTGGCCGGCTACTCCTTTGCAGGGGCGGGTCTGAGTCGACGCCTCTCAGTCCTCGCGGCTGGGCGGTGCCATGAATTCCGGTCCGACCGGGTCCTTGACGTGTTCGGCCAGGATGTCGTTGATGGCCTTCATGTCATCTGCTGACAAGGACCAGCCCTCGATCTCGGAGACGGGGTCCAGCTGGTCCGGTCGACGGGCGCCCCAAAGGGCCGTGGTCACGTCTTCCTGATCGATCAGCCAGCGCAGCGCCAGGGCGAGTACGCTTTTGCCGAACTTGTCTTTGGCATATTGGTCGAGCGCATCCACCGCGTTGAGATACTGATCGAAGCGCTCCCCCTGGAACTTGGGGTCATTGTTGCGCAGGTCGTCCCCTTCAAACTGTCTGTCCCGGCTCATCTTGCCGGACAGCAGGCCCCGGCACAGACCGCCGTACGTGATGGTGGCCAGCCCCTTGTCCCGGCAGTAAGGCAGGATCCTGTCCTCAATGTCGCGTTCGAACAGGTTGTAAGGTGGTTGCAGGCTGTGAAGCGGCGCGAATTTGCGGAATTCGTCCATCTGTTCCGGTGAGAAGTTGCTGACACCGATTGCGCGGATCTTGCCGTCCCTGAACAGCTTTTCCATGGCTTTGGCGGTTTCTTCCATGGGCGCTGCGGGGTCAGGCCAGTGGACCTGATAGATATCGATGGTGTCTGTCTGAAGGCGCCGCAGTGAGTCTTCAACCTCCTTCTGGATACGGCTGGCTCGTGCATCCCGCTGAACGTTTTCATTCTCGTCCCAGTTAAGAGCAACCTTGGTGGCGAGCGCTACCTTGTCACGACGTCCACCGGCCAGGGCCTTGCCGACAATCTCCTCGGACCGTCCAAAGCCGTAGACCGGAGCGGTGTCCACGAGTCCGATGCCCTTGTCGATAGCGGCGTGGATCGTATCGATGGACTGGGCTTCGTCGGTACCGCCCCACATCCATCCACCAATGGCCCAGGTACCAAGGCCGACCGGGGTTACTTCAATATCGGTATTGCCAAAGGTGCGGGTTTTCATGGTGCCTCCATTGTCCGGGAAAGTTCAGAAAGCTGTGTTTGTTAACTCTGTTCTTATTAAATGTGGACTTACCGGAGCGACAATTCAACTGCGGATCGCGACGGTGAAGTGATATGCCGTTTTAGCGCAACGCCCTGCCTGGCACCTGAGAAACGTCTGACGACACGGGAGCTTCCGTCTGCCTAGCGTGCCGTGCGGTTAATTCGCTGAACTACTGCGTGACGCTGGGGCTTCTGGCCAAGGCGCCAGTCCGCGGGTGTGGTGGTTCCACATCAAGGGCTGGCAACACCGGCCAGAAGCCCCAGCGTCGCGCCCTTCGGGAGCCCTGAGGGCCTTGATAGCCGCGTTGCGCTGCCTCGATTTGGAGCCACCAAACCTTCGCCACCGCGCCTTGCTCTCAAGGCCCTCAGGGGCTCAGTAGATCAGCGAATTAACCGCACGGCACGCTAGATGCCGACCCACTGACTGATGGATCCCTGATCCAGATCATTTAAAAGTTGACGCATATCTATAAAGTTATGCGCCAGACAGTCGTCATTTATTGCAGTCGCTCCCTGACCACCGAGATGCCATGAAAAAACACTATTCAATCCGTTTCCTGCTGCTTGCGGCCCTGGCTGCGGCCTTCTCCCTTATCCTGGTGTTCACTATCGCCTACAGCGCGTATTCCCAGCGCACCCATCTTGAGGAATACAGCCACAAGTACGTGGATGGCCTGGCGAAATCCTATTTTGACGGACTGAACACCATGATGGTGACCGGCACCATCGGCAATCGGGAGGTGCTGCGTGACAAGGTTACCGCGCCTGAAGAGGTGCTGGATGTCCGCGTCATCCGTAGTGATCAGCTCAACGCCATGTACGGTGCCGGCAACAAGGATGAGCAACAGCGGCAACCGGAGGACCTGAGAGCTCTCGATGGGGAGCAGGTGGAGTTGTACTCCGAGAATGAGCAGGGCCGTGTGTACACCATGATTGAACCCGTTGTCGCCAGCGCCAATTACCAGGGGGTGAACTGCCTGGGGTGCCATCAGGCTGAAGAAGGGGATGTGCTCGGGGCGATCCGGGTGGATTATTCCCTGGCGAAAAGCGACGCTCAGCTGCAACAGCAACTGGTGGTGAACGGTGGAATCCAGATTCTGATCTTTGTGGTCATTTTCATTCTGACTACGGTATTTCTCGGACGGTTGGTGTTTTCCCGTCTGCGGGGCCTGCACGATCGCATGGACGAGATTTCCCGCAATTCCGACCTGTCCCTCGAGCTGGAAGTGACCCGCAACGATGAGATCGGCTCCGTATCCAAGGCCTTTAACCGGATGGTCAGCAAGATCCGCGAGAGCATGCATACGGTAATGGACAACGCCGCACAGGTTGAGGCGGCCGCCAGGGCCATTGCCGGCAAGGCGGAAACCACAGAGCGGGAGGTGCTGGCCCAGAAGGACAACACCGACCAGGTGGCCAGTGCCACCACGGAAATGGCCGCCTCGGCGGTACAGGTGCGGGAAAATGCCGTCACCACGGCCCGCAAATCCGCTGACACCGCCCGGTCGGCAGACAGCGGAGAGCGCCTGGCCCGGGCCGCTGTTGACGGGATCGAGTCCCTGAATACCGAGGTTCAGGAGGGGGCACAACGCATCGAGCAGCTGGATCAGCGAACCACGGAAATGGCCGGCCGCCTGGAGCTGATTTCTGAAATCGCCGATCAGACCAATCTGCTGGCGCTCAACGCTGCCATCGAGGCGGCACGGGCTGGAGAGCAGGGCCGGGGCTTCTCGGTGGTGGCGGACGAGGTGAGGGCGCTGGCCTCACGTACCCAGGATTCTACCGTGGAAATCCGCAACACCATCGACGGCCTCAAGAAAGAGGTGGTGGACTGCGTGGGCACCATGCGCCACGCCTCTGAAATGGCCCAGCATCAGGTGGAGGCGATACTCAAGGTGGAGCAGGAACTCCAGACCATTGCCGCAGAGGTGCGAGAGATCACCGGCCTGAATGAGCAAATGGAGAATGCCGCCAACGAGCAGAGCGATGTATCCGAGTCCATCAACCACAATGTGATTGAGATTAGCCGGTCAGCGGAGCAGACCTCCAGCGATGCTCAAGAAACCGCTCGCATTGCCGGTGATCTACTGTCCATGGCGGAAAACTTGCGCAAGACCATTGAGCAGTTCCGGTTGTCGCGGAAGTAAGCTTGGCCTGACCTCAACCTTCGTGCTGATTTTAAGCCAGATGCCCGAAGTGGCCGATTCGCAACCATAGGAGTCGGGATAGTTATATTGATTCAAGGTAGCTGAATTTTTTGGCTTTCGGGTATTTTCTGTTGGCCACGCATGGACCTTTGATTCCCGTTTGCACCCTCTCAGCAAGACTGACAGCCAGCGTAATACTTCCAGCCTCGCTGCGAGGGTGAGGGTTAACGGATATTTGATTTTTGTAGACTACCGGGCAACGCGCCGACGAGCTGTGACGGCCAGGAAACCGAGTAGAAGCAGGCCAAACGTACCGGGTTCAGGTACGGGCACGGGGGTAGGATCTGGGTCTGTGATTTCTCGGAAGATCTTATCAGTAATCGTATCAGCGAAGTCCTCGAAATCATCGGCCGAGACGGCAAAGCCGGTGCTGGTAATAATCTGATTCTGGAGATACCCAAGTCCGTCACCTCCCGGGAACTCGTCAGGGGCAATCGCCAACCCGTTCACGACAATTCCGGCTTGTTCCGCAGCAGCCCTGGCTGAACTGGTCTGAGCAATGCATCCGGCATCACTGCCATCCCCGAATGCGGGGCAACCGGAGTTGAGGTTCTGCGGGCCATCAGCTGAAATATCGATAACCTTCCGTGAGCCTTCGAACCCATTGGCAAAGGAATTGATGGCAAGGTTGTAGCCGTCAGCGATATCGGTGCCACTCCGTAGTACCCCGGTTGGTGCAAGGCTGCCAATGGCGGAGGCGAACGTACTGATACTGTTGGTGTCGTACAGGTGGGTCCAGGATATTTTCTCAACCGCACTCCGGGAAAAGAAAATGACGTTAGTCGCGATGCCGCCTGGCAGACTGGTTATAGCTGACTGTACCCCCGAGTCCATAAAGGCAGATTGATAGCCCTGACGTTGGAGATTGTATTCGGAAGTGTTAATGCTGGGTGATATGTCGATAACCAGCGATAATTCAAGGTCTACGGGAATAGCCTGGGCCTGGGATGTAAAGGCGACTGCCAGGAAAGCGAATGGAATTCCGATTGCGTGCTTGAGACAGATCATTGGTTGAATCCTCTTAAGGTTGTTTCGGGACGTGTCGCAGTTTGCCAACCGTCAAATCGACCTTGCGTGGAACTACTAGCCTGGCTGAATCAGACCCGATCTGTGGCCTGGCCATCTGTACGCGCAGAATTGTGGCTTTGGCCACCAAGCATGAACCGGGCCGTTATAGCCGTGTGAGGGATATATGACTGATGTGTAGAGACCTTTTCAAAAGACCTGTTTTCCGCATCTTTCATTATTCTTGTATTTTGTAAATAAAATCGACAGGTGAATACGCCAAATACCAGCCAAGACTGTTTCCAGATGAGAAAGGACGGGCCGGTGAAATGCTTGTGCAGATTGCGCTGAGGATAGTTCATTCGTGTGAATGCGGGTATTTTGCTGCTGGAACGGATTCGCAACCCCTTGTGCCGAACCAGACAATCTGGGCAATGCAAAGGACCGGCTCCCCGCCAGCCCTTTGCAGGTTTTGTCTCTTACAGCATTTTCTTCAGCTGACCGTAGTCCCCGTCGGTACGGAGTACCAGGGTAATATCGTTATCATTCCGGTTTCTGAAGAACCAGCCATGGTTGCCGGTAAAAGCGGCTTCAAGCTCGCCTTCGTCTTCCGGCACACCCCGGCCTTTCTCGTATGAAATCGACTGTCCGCCTCCATCGCCATGAGTGTCGTAGTTGATAGGACCACCCTCAGACACCCAGGAGAACCGGGCAACAGCACCCTCATCCATTGTGAGCTTGAATTCAGTTCCCTCGCCCGGCGTAAGAACCACGCGTACTTCATCCTGCCACTGTGGCCCCGTGGTTTCCGGTTCAGGTGAAGGCTCCGGCTCAGTGGATACAGCCTCGGTTTCGGAAGTAGAAGCTGGTTCCTCAACCGATTCGGCATTAGTAGTTTCTGTGACTTCCGGTGCCGTCTGGTTGGCTGAGGATTGCACGGCAACCATCTCGGCTGCCTCGTCCGCGGCGGCTTCCTCGGCGAGCTGTTCCTTGATTTCCCCCATTTCGGTCAACCCCAGCAGTCGGCCCGCGCCAGTCGGGTCCACAGAGTATTCTGCGGGCATTACCACAGTAACCAGCAGAATCAGCGCCACAATCGCGGCAATGATGGTTGAGCGAATCAGTCTGGCGGTGCTGGGTAATTCTTCACGACTTGGTATATCCGTGTTGTACATAGCGAATCTCCGGAATCAGGCGACAAAGTAACCGGTGAGTTGGTAACCAAAGAGCAGGAAGCCTGCGCTCATCATGGCCACGTTGGCGGTGTAGGCGTGGCGGAAAAAGCCATCGGTTTTGCGCCAGAAACTTATGACGATCAGGATCATGGCCAGGGCGATAAGCTGTCCGATTTCCACGCCCACGTTGAAAGCGAGGAGGTTCGGAATCAGCCCATCTGGCGAGATGTCGTATTCAATGATCTTGCTCGACAGGCCAAAGCCATGGAAGAACCCGAAAATGAGCGTGGCGGCCCTGGTGTTGGGCTGGAAGCCAAACCAGCGCTGATAGGCACCAATATTGTCCAGTGCCTTGTACACGATGGACAGACCGATAATCGCATCAATGATGTAGCTGTTGATGCCCACGTTGAAGTACACCCCCAGCAGCATGGTGGTGGAATGTCCAAGAGCAAACAGGCTCACGTAGATCGCGATGTGCTTCATCTGGTAAAGAAAGAAGATCACACCGAGCAGGAAGAGCAGGTGATCATAGCCGGTGACCATGTGTTTGGCCCCCAGGTAGATGAACGCAATGAGATTCACACCGGTAATTTCCTGAATGTACCCCTTGTCGCCCTGAGCGACAGCATGGGCCAGCACATCGGTACTCAGGCCCATCAAGCCCAGTGTCAGAAATATCCAGAAAAGACGACTGCCTGCGCCCGTTGAGGACATGCTGCGGCATCCGCCAGGCAAGCTTGAGAACATAAAGACTCCAATCGAATGTGGTTCCGTGGGCCGTGTAAACGGTAAAAATCAAGCGGGAATGGCCGAAGTCATCAATCTTGAAGTGCCGAGTCAGTTGTTGGATTTCAACGAAGGCGGAGAATATCATCCCCCCACGGCGGGATAGGAATTAAACATGGTAAATGATCACACGCATCAATCGCACCGGAGCGGTTCAACCGTCACATGGACCAGGGACCGACAGCGGGCCTGAAGGCGCTCTTTGTAGAGTGTGGGTGACTCAGGCTGGTGTGAAACCACGGAAACAATGGCCGCATGGATGTTTGAGCCAATCGCCCACACATGCAGATCACTGACTCTGGAAAGGAATTAGCCAGACGGGACACTAGCCGGGGCTCTTTATATAGAGGACATTCTTGTCCCGAACGCTGATATCGAACAGCTCGCTGGCCCGGATAAGGTCACTGAGCTTCTTGTACCCGTAGTTCACCGGTGAGAACGAGCTGTTATTGGAAATATACTGACCCACCTGGCCGAGGTGTGCCCAGCCGTCATCATCTGCGGTCTGCTCCACCGCCGTGCGCAGGGTGCGAACCAGCACTGAATCACCACGCAGCTGTTTCCGGTCCCATTTGGATTTGGCCGGCGGCTTGGGCTCCTCCCCACTGCCGGTGCTGTCCGATTCGTCGCTCTCCTCCCGCAGGTTTTCCGTGTAGATGAACTGGGAGCAGGCATTAACAAAGGGCATCGGCGTCTTGCGCTCGCCAAAGCCAAACACAGGGAGGCCCGCCTCAAGAATCCGCATGACCAGCGGCGTAAAATCGCTGTCGCTGGTCATCAGCGCATAGGCGTTCACATTCCCGCTGTACAGCAGGTCCATGGCGTCAATGATCATGGAAGCGTCTGTGGCGTTCTTCCCACTGGTATAGGCAAACTGCTGGACCGGCCGAATGGCATTGGCGTGGAGCTTGTCGATCCAGCCGCCAAGCTGCGGGCCATTCCAGTTGCCATGGGCATGCCGAACGTTAACTGCGCCGTATTTGGCCAGTTCCTGCAGCACGCCTTCAATTGAGTGGTGGCTGACGTTGTCGCAGTCGATGAGTAGTGCGATCTTGTAGTTGGTGTTCATCGTCCCTGGGCGTTCCTGTTTATCTGATGACGTTATTCGCATTTTAGCATGCCTTGATGGCGGCAAGTTTGTCTCCATGACTATGAGGTTATGGTTAGTTCGGCACAGGCGGGCCTAGCGTAACCAGGTGACCGTTTTCGTCCGGCCCACGGCCCGTCGTGTCGGCTAGTTACCTGACACGCGCTGGTCTCTTAAATCGATGCAACCAACGGAATTTGGAATCGCTAGCCCGGATTTATCATCGGGGGGATTACCCCTTGAACACATTCTCGCTTTCTGCCCGATGAACTATCAGTTTGGGCCAGGGATATGAATGGCCACTTTTAGCCCATTCATTTGACTGATACTGAAGTTCAGTTGCCCCTCGTAGCGATGAACAATATCGAGCACGATTGCCAGGCCCAGACCATGGCCAGGTTTCTGCTCGTCCAGTCTAAACCCGCGTTTGCCCAGCTGATCACGAGCCTCATCCGCGACGCCTGATCCGTCATCGCTGACTACAATCCGAATCTGACCACTGTTGTCGTTCAGGGAGAGCTCCACGCAACGAGAAGACCACTTGCCGGCATTATCAAGAAGGTTTCCAAGTATCTCGTTCAGGTCATGCTCCTCTATTGGCCAACGGTGCTCCTGCGTCAGATCCGTAGTGAGCTCAAAGGATTTTTCCGGATAGAGACGGCCCAACATCCATAGCAGGTCGCGCGCCTGTTTGACTGGGTGAGCACTTTTGCCCACCTGCGGACCCGCGAACCAACTGCGGCGCATTTCTGCCTCGAGCTGATTGTCGATGTCACCCAGTCTTGATGCCATCTCCCGCCTTAACTTTTCATCGAGGGGGCGGCTGGTGTCCTCCAGAATTTGCCTGACCGCAGCTATTGGCGTTTTGACGCTGTGAGACAGGTTGGCGAGAGCATCCCGGGAGCGCTCCAGCCGTTGATCCAGTGAATCCAGAAGCTGATTGAGCTGTTGGACCAGGGGACGGAATTCCTCGGGTCCGTCCACATTGATCCGTGAGATTTCGCCACATTGAAGCCTTTTCAGGGCGGCCTGAAGTGTCACGACGGGGCGCAAGGAGACGGTGATCCCGACCCAAATACTTGCCACCAGTAGAATGATCAACAGGATTGAGAAAATCGCCGTCCATGCCTGTAGTTCGGCCTGGTTGTTGTGCAGTACTTCCATGTCCTCAGCGACAATTACGATGATGGGGGAGCCGTTGACCTGAAATGACCGGCGATAAGCAAGAATATCGGACGGGGCATCGGGAACATCGGGGTGTTGTACCCTCAATGTTCCCTGTCTATCGACTGCCAGCAATGGGCTGAGCAGGGGGGCCCAAGACTCGGGGGAAATGCTCTGCCGGGATGATGAGGCAATGGCAAAAGCATGGTGGAACACTTCCTGGAAATAATCGCCGGTCCGGAGCCTATCAATCCTGCCTCCAGACTGACGTAACTGGTGTTCCAGAAAGGCTGCCTCGTCCTTCAACTGGCTTGCAACGAACTCCTGGGACATTCTCTCCAGCAAGGCACCATGAATAAACCAAGCCAGCGCCATCAGACCAATGCCTGCCGGGAGCAACAGAATTAACAGCATTCGCCTGACCGAATATTGCCTAATGAACATCGGCATCAAACAGGTAACCCTGGCCACGTCGAGTCTTGATGGTGTCAGCCCCTACCAATTTCCTGAGCCGGCGAATGTAGGCTTCGATCACGTTTTCACTTGGGTTGTCGTTCAGGTTGTAAAGCTGCTCTATCAGCTGCTCCTTGGAGAAGACGTGACCGGGGCGGCTCATGAGGCATCGTAGCAACCGAAACTCGGTACCGGTCAGGCTGTATTCCTGGTCACTGTCCGCTTTCAGCATCTGACGGTTCTCATCCAGTTCGAAACGCCCTGCCTTCAACGTATTCTGAATCCGCCCTTCGCTTCGCCTCACAATGGCCTGGAGTCGGGCAATCAGTTCTTCGGTCTGGAACGGTTTGGCCAGATAATCGTCGGCCCCAGCCTTCAGGCCGTTGACTTTGTCTTGCCAGTCCCCCCTGGCGGTCAGGATCAGCACCGGAAAGCCAATGTTGTTCCCGCGCCATTGCCTCAGCACATCCAGTCCGTTGCCATCGGGTAGTCCCAGATCAAGGATGCCAACCCGGTAATCTTCATGTTCCCCAAGGAGCCTTGCTTCCCGCGCGGTGTGTGCGCTATCCACGCTGAAACCTGCTTTCTCCAGCTGGCCCCTGAGTCCTTCCGCCAGCAGGCGGTCATCTTCCACCAGAAGCACTCTCATTAGTCACGCCTCTCCGAAGTAAGAACAAAGCCTGCATAGTCTCGCTGAGAAACCTGAACTGAGCCTGAAGGAAAAATAATTCCGGGTTTTCAGGAAGGGTTCAGGTTAGTGCGCGATGGTTGCAGCCGATTCTGGACATTGCTCAATTTTTCAGGGCAAGGAAACAGGCGTGTCAGCGCAAAACACTTCACAGGAGACGATGAAATGAACACATCCAAGCTCGTAATGGCAGCAGCAGCTCTTTCCATTTCAGGAACCGTTTTGGCCGGTGGTACCCACGGCGATGGTAATAGCGCGGTAAGCGGTGAGCCGGGCAAGGCTTCAGATGCCGCCCGGACTATCACCGTTGAAATGTATGACAATTACTACGATCCCGAATCCATCGAGGTAAAACCGGGAGAAACCGTGCGATTCGTGGTCGAGAACAAAGGGAATCTCGTGCATGAATTCAACATCGGAACCCCCGCGATGCACGAAGGCCATCAGAAGGAAATGATGATGATGGTCGAGCATGGCGTTATCCAGGGCGGCAAGCTTAATCACGACATGATGGAAATGGATATGGGTGATGGCCAGTCCATGAAGCACGACGACCCCAACAGCGTTTTGCTGGAGCCCGGACAGAGTGAAGAGGTTATCTGGACGTTCACTGACAAGAGCAACATCGAGTTTGCCTGCAACGTGCCCGGGCACTATCAAGCCGGCATGTACGGCGAAGTCAACTTCAACTAAGTCCCGTTTTTAACTGATGGATGGAATTTCCGGGCTGGGATTGTTTCCCCAGTCTGATCTTTTTGCAGTGCAGTCTGGAGTAAAGTAAATGAAAAGAAGTCTACTAGCGGGGCTTTTGACTCTGTTAATGCCGGCTCTGGTTCTGGCCGGTGAATACGACCTGACGGTCGATCGCGTCAAAATTGATACCGGCGATTTCGTCAAAGAGGGTATCGGATACAACGGTGCATCGCCGGGTCCGGTGATGCGCTTCAAGGAAGGTGAAAACGTCAGGATCAATGTGACCAACAACCTCGATGAGATGACCTCCATTCATTGGCATGGGTTGATTCTTCCCTTCGATCAGGATGGTGTGCCTGGTATCAGTTTCCCGGGAATCAAGCCGGGAGAAACCTTCACCTACGAGTTTCCCATACAGCAGGCGGGAACCTACTGGTTCCACAGCCACTCTGGTTTCCAGGAGCCTGATGGCGCTTATGGAGCCATTGTCATCGAGCCGAAAGGGCGTGAGCCGTTTCGGTATGATGAGGAATATGTGGTCCAGCTGACCGACAAGCATCCGCATTCTGGAGACCGCATTATGCGGAACCTTAAAATGATGCCGGATTATTACAATCGTGAACAGCAAACCGTGGGCGAGTTCTTCTCGGATGCGTCGAAAAACGGTTTGATGAACACCATTCAGGACCGTATGGCCTGGGGCGACATGCGGATGATGAAAGCGGATGTTGAGGATCTCCAGGGCTTCACCGGACTGATCAACGGTAAGGGGCCAGAGCAAAACTGGACCGGTATCTTTGAGCCTGGGGAGCGTATCAGGCTCCGGTTCATCAATTCCTCGGCGATGACGTATTTTGATGTTCGGATCCCCGGACTGGAAATGACTGTTGTTCAGGCCGACGGCAATAATGTTCAGCCCGTTAATGTGGATGAATTCCGGATTGGCGTGGCGGAAACCTATGACGTGATCGTGCGACCGAAAGATGAGCAGGCGTATACGATTTTTGCCGAGTCCATGGGCCGTTCGGGCTATGCCAGAGCAACACTGGCTCCGGAAGAAGGAATGGAAGCTGCAGTTCCCCAAATGCGTGAACCAGCACGTCTGACCATGGCCGATATGAGCGGCATGTCAGGTATGGATCACGGCGATATGGCCGGAATGGATCATGGGAACATGGATATGAGTGGCTCAGAGGGCGTGTCGGACATGGACCAATCTAACATGGAAGGTATGGACGACTCGGGTATGGCTGGCATGGACCATGGTTCTATGGCGATGGGCCAGGACGGGTCAGGCGATCCCTTTTACGCGAAGGGCAGTGGTCTGATGCCAATGGCGGCAAGTTCCTGTCCTACTCCGACTTGAAGGCTCAGGACCCGCGGTACGAACTTCGGGAGCCGACCCGGGAAATCGAGCTTCGTCTGACCGGTAACATGGAACGCTACATGTGGAGCATTAACGGTGTTAAATACGAAGATGCAGACCCTATTCGCCTGAAATACGGTGAGCGCGTTCGCTTCAAGTTTGTGAATGAGACGATGATGACACACCCCATGCACCTGCACGGTATGTGGTCCATCCTGGATGTTGGCGCAGGTCAGTGGAACCCGATCAAGCACACGGTCAGTGTACAGCCTGGAACCACGGTTTATATGGAAACCGAGGTAGATGAACCCGGGCAGTGGGCATTTCACTGTCACCTTTCTTACCACGCTGCGGCGGGCATGTTCCGCAAAGTGATCGTAGAGGGTGGTCCGGACTCGACTCAGGCAAAGACAGGCGTTGTGACCGAAGAAGGAGGTGATGCATGAGCCCTGTCCGATCCATTATCGCTGTCGGTCTACTTGGTTCGCTCATCTTCCCAGCCTCTGTGGCGGCTCAGGAAATGATTGCTGACACATCCGCACGAAAGCAGCCGCTAACGTCCTGGGGCGTCCAGTTTGAGGAGCTTGAATATCGCTACAGTGATAACGATGAAGAACTGGCAGTCTGGAATGCGGACTTCTTCTATGGCACTGATGAACTGAAAGTCCGGTGGCTGACCAAAGGCGAATACGCCATTGATGAGCAGGCCTACGAAGGGCTGGAAAACCAGTTGGTTGGGCAGGTTCCCATATCCGAATTCTTCGACGCCAAGGCCGGTGTAAGGTTCGATACCCCCGAGGGGCCAGATCGTACCTATGCCGTCCTGGGCGTTGCCGGGTTGGCGCCGCAGTGGTTTGAGATAGATGCCAATCTGTATCTGAGCGACGAGGGCGACACATCTGCCGGATTGGATGCAGAATACGAGTTGCTGCTGACGAATTACTGGATTCTCTCTGCAACGTTTGATGCGACCGTGGCATTCAGTGAAGACCGCGAAATTGGTGTCGGCAAAGGGCTGGTTTCCACCGAAACCGGTCTTCGGCTGAGCTATGACCTGGTGGATCGCGCTTTCTCACCTTATGTAGGTGTGGTGCATGAGCGTAAGTACGGGGACACCGCGGACTTCGCCGAAGTCGAGGGGGGTGGTACGGAAGACTGGTTTGCCGTGATCGGTGCCCGCATCGCCTTCTGATCTCGGTTTTAACGGGCCATGGCATTCCCCTGGCCCGTTTGTCGTCTATGATTTGATGCAGGTCAAATCCATCGCAAGCCTTTCCCCGGATTTCAGTAGCAATTCAGGTCGGGGTGTTGTGATAGAGGGGAAGCGACCAGACCAAGAGGTGCAACCCCATGACAAAAGCCCACAAACTTATCAATCAGGATCAGTTTCTGCTCCGCCGGAAACTGATCGTCGAAGGTCTTGACGAGAGCCAGTGGGATGATTTCATTCATGAGCTCAATCATCATCCTTGTGTCGACTTTGCTGAGCGCAAACCGAATGACCAATTGCAGGTCACCTATGATGGAACTCATTGGTCCATGGACGAGTTACTTGCAATGATCGAGGTCCACGGAGGCCGGTTAGAAGCTGGATGGTGGACCCGACGCAAACTGGCGTGGTACCAGTTTACGGATGACAACGTGCGGGCCAATGCCAAACATGAACCGTTTTGTTGTTCAAAAATCCCACCCATGAAGAGAAAATAGCCGGAGGTTGAATGAGCAGGGAGCAAGACAGAACCACTCGTTATCAGGAGGGTAGTCTTACCCTGCCGGGAACGGTCATGCTGGGCACCGGCGTCATGATTGGCGCCGGGATCTTTGCGCTGACCGGGCAGATGGCCCAGATGACGGGTGTTCTATTTCCGCTGGCGTTCCTGGCGGCCGCCTTGATTGTCAGCTTCAGTGCCTATTCCTACATCAAGATTTCCAATGCATATCCGTCTGCAGGCGGCATTGGCATGTATTTACACAAGGCCTACGGTAATCGGTTGCCAACTGCTTTCAACGCTTTGCTGATGTATTTTTCCATGGTCATCGCCCAGAGCTTTCTGGCCCGGACCTTCGGTTCCTACACCATGCAGCTTTTTGGTGGCGATGAAAGTGGACGAATGGTGCCCATTCTTGGGGTATCGCTGATACTGGCAGCATTTGTGATCAACCTGCTGGGTAACCGAATGATTCAGGGTGTGGCCTCCTTCATCGGTATTCTGAAGATCGGAGGCATATTGATATTCGGGCTGGTGGGTGTCTGGGTTGCCGACTCCATATCGGTTGACTTCTCGAACCCCGGAGACGCCGGAACAATGGGTAATTTCCTGGGTGCAACTGCGCTGGGGATTCTGGCCTTCAAGGGCTTCACCACGATTACCAACAGCGGCTCCGAAGTCATAGACCCTAAACGGAACGTGGGGCGGGCGATCGTTATTTCCATCGCAGCCTGTGTGGTGATTTACACACTGGTCGGATTTGCCGTTGCCAGCAATCTGTCGCTGGCTGAAATTATCGAAACGCAAGACTATTCCCTCGCCGCTGCTGCGCGCCCGGCACTGGGTGAATACGCTGTCTGGTTTACGGTTGCCATTGCCATGATGGCGACGGCAGGTGGCATTCTGGCCAGCATTTTTGCGGTATCGCGCATGCTGGCAATGCTTACCGAAATGAAGCTGGTCCCTCATCGGCATTTTGGAATGCCCGGCGACATCCAGAAGCATACCCTGGTATACACCGTCGTCCTGGGACTGATCCTGACAGCCTTCTTTGACCTCTCCCGAATTGCCGCGCTGGGCATCGTGTTTTATCTGGTGATGGATGTTGCCATTCATTGGGGTGTATTGCGCTATCTGCGCAAGGACATAAAGGCCAATGCCTGGATACCAGCCATAGCCATCATTCTTGATCTGCTCGCGCTGGGTGGCTTTGTCTGGGTCAAGCTGAACACCGATGCCTTCGTGATTGGCGTGGCCGTGGTCACGATGATTGTGATAGCGATTGCAGAGCTGATCTTCCTGAAGAAAACAGCGGGTATCGCGCCCCCCAATACTGAGCAATCTCATGCCCACCACCACCACTGAAACCAATCGTTAAAATGGAGGCTCGTACCATGATGGGAGATAACATGTTTGGGAATACCATGTGGGCAGGGCACTGGCTATGGATGCTGGTACTTGCCATTGTTGTGGTCATTCCGGCTTGGCGCATTTGCCAGCGTACGGGATACCCGGGTTGGATGGGCGTTCTGATACTGATTCCCGTCGTCAATCTCTTCTTGCTTTATTTTATTGCGTTCAGTGACTGGCGAATCGACAGAGACGGTGAAGGGAGATCTTGATGGACAGTCCGGAAAAACAGGCACGGCTGGAGCCACGAGAGCTTGAGTTGATCGTGCCTGGAATGAGGTCAGACCACTGCGCCGGTATTATCAGCAAGACGATTGGCCGCCTTGACGGAATCGATGCGATACAAACCAACATCGCCAAACATAGGGTGAGTGTCCGCTCCTTTGTGTCCGGGCCTGACGGAGAAGCCCTGAAACAGGCAGTGGAGAGTGCCGGCTACGATGTGGCCTCCGTCAGGGAGATTGGCGCCACGACATTCAGGGTGACTGTTCCGGGAATGGGGTCCGATCATTGTGCGGGCATTATCAAAAGCACACTTGCGAGACACGAAGGCGTTCAGACGACGTCAACCAATATCGCAAACCACACCGTAAGCGTGGTGGTCGGCCCGGGGGGGCCAACAGAACAGGAGTTGAAAAAGCTGATAGAGGGTGCCGGATATGATGTTGCCGCAGTCGCCCTTGAGGGAGATGCCAGCCAGGAGGAAGATTCAGCTGTTGAGGAAGCCTACCTGAAGCTTGCACTGCGGAGACTCTGGATCGCGGCAGTACCAACAACGCTGATCATGGTGTTGATGATCCCTCATATGTTCTGGCAGTCCATTCCGGGATATCTGGCAATTATTGCAGTGCTCGGCTTCCCCGTGGTGTTTCTTTATGGCGGTACCGCCACCCACAAGGCGTCCTGGCGCTCGCTCAAGAACCGCACCTTCAACATGGATGTATTGATTTCCATGGGCAGCCTGCCTCCCTACCTGATTGGTCTGGTGGGGTTTGTCTATCCGATGACCTCGTTTATCGAAATGGCCGCCACCATCATGACCTTTCATTTGCTTGGCCGGTACCTGGAAGCAAAGGCCAAGGGCAAGGCCTCTGAGGCGATCCGTAAGCTGCTTACTCTGGGAGCCAAGACCGCCCGAGTGGATCGGGATGGGGAAGAAGTCGAAATTCCAGTGAAGGAACTGGCTCCAGGCGACATCATGATTATCCGGCCTGGTGACAAGGTGCCTACTGATGGTGAAGTGGTGGATGGTGAGAGTCATCTGGATGAGTCCATCGCCACCGGTGAATCGGTTCCCGTCTACAAAAGCACCGGCGACACCGTTATTGGAGCCACCATCAACAAGGAAGGTCGTCTGAGGGTCAAGGCTACCCGCGTTGGCGGTGACACCTTCCTGGCACAGGTGGTGAAGCTGATCGACGAGGCCCAGGGATCCAGGGTGCCGATCCAGGAGTTTGCAGACCGCATGACCGGTCGTTTTGTGCCGCTGGTTCTTATTATCGCCCTGGGCAGTCTTGTTGTCTGGCTGCTGGCGGCGGATACACTCCGACCAATTCTCGAATGGGGAGCGGTTTTCTTACCGTGGGTAGACCCCACGGCCACTACGCCGGTGCTGGCTATTCTCGCGGCGATAGCTGTGCTGGTGATTGCCTGCCCTTGCGCCCTGGGCCTGGCAACGCCGACTGCGCTGATGGTGGGTTCAGGCGTCGGGGCCGAGCGGGGTATCCTGATTCGCTCTGGTGAGGCCATCCAGACTTTCAAGGACGTCAAGGTGATGGTTCTTGATAAAACGGGCACCATTACCAGGGGGGAACCGAAGCTTACCGATGTAGTACCAGCCGATGGCATTTCGGAAACAGAGTTGCTGGAGCTTGCCACCGCAGTAGAAAATGCGTCGGAGCATCCCATTGCCCGCGCCATTGTGGACGGTGCCCGGGAGCGTGGTATCAAGCCCGGAAACGTTGTTGATTTCCGCTCCACCGGCGCCAGAGGTGTGTCGGGCACGGTCGGTGAGAGCACCGTGCTGATTGGTAACCGTCTCCTTCTTGAAGAGCAGGGCGTTGATGGGCTGGATGCCCTGGACAAGAGTCTTTCCGACCTTGAGGACCAGGGCAGAACCGCCGTTATTGTTGCCCGTGACGGCGAGGCCTGCGGGATTGTCGCGGTTGCCGATACGCTCAAGGACGAATCGGTGGCAGCCATTCGCGCGATGCACGAGCAGGGGCTGCACGTAGTGATGATTACCGGTGACAACGAGCGTGCAGCCAACGCCGTTGCCCGTGAAGTTGGCATTGACGAGGTTCGCGCCGGGGTGCTACCGGAAGGCAAGGTGGATGCCATTCGGGAACTGCAGGAAAAGTACGGCAATCATGTTGCCATGGTGGGTGATGGCATCAACGACGCCCCGGCCCTGAAACAGGCTAATTTCGGCATTGCGATAGGGGCTGGCGCGGACGTGGCCATAGAGGCTGCGGATGTAACCCTGGTGCGTGGGGAATTGTCTGGCGTTGTCGACGCCATGGTGTTGTCCCGTGCCACGTTTAAAAAGATCGTTGAGAATCTGCTGTGGGCCAGCGGATACAACGCCGCGGCTATTCCGATAGCAGCGGCGGGGTTGCTGCACCCGATGATTGGTGTCGTGGCGATGACTGTCAGTTCGCTATCGGTTATCGGTAATTCAATGTTACTGCGCCGGCGTTACGAAAAGGATCATCGATAGGCCGAATGAGGTGAGAGAGAGAGTGGTTTGATTCCTGTCATATTCATGTTTGGTGCATCCCGGCCATTCAGGCTGAGTTCAGCAAACCGTGATTTACTTTATGGGTGCGCCTTTACCATAGATTTCCGGTAACGATTGGTGCGTGAAATCGTGGGTGAAGCTCAAAAAAGGAAATGGATATGGCATTTAGTCGTCGATACTGGATTACCCTGTCGGTCTTTGGTGTGATAGCTCTGGTGCTTCTATGGGGCGAACACAAAGTTCACGTGCTAGGGGCTTTGCCCTGGTTAATCCTTCTGCTTTGTCCGTTAATGCATATTTTCATGCATGGCAGCCACGGCCACGGTGGAGGTCATGCCGGACACCAGCATGGTCCGGCGAAGGATGATCACCGTGAGCAATGAAACAACTGACTACGGGCTCTGGAGCCTGGTCATACTGAATTCTGCTGTTTTTATATTTTTTGCGTTCAGCTTTTTCAAGCCCAGAACGAAACGGGACTGGCGCTCATTTGGCGCCTTCAGCGCCTTTCTGGTCGCCCTGTTCACCGAAATGTATGGCTTTCCCTTAACACTCTATTTCCTGGCCGGCTGGCTGCAAAGCAATTATCCGAATGTGGACTGGTTTTCTCACGAAAGCGGACATTTGCTGGAAATGCTATTCGGATGGCAGGGATCTCCCCACTTTGGTCCGTTCCATTTTCTGAGCACGGCTTTCATAATCGGTGGCTTTTATCTGATCGCCGCCGGCTGGCGCACACTCTACGCGGCTCAGAAAGAGGGCAAGCTCGCTACCACTGGGCTTTACGCTCGGGTGCGCCATCCCCAATATGCTGGCTTCGTACTGGTTATGTTTGGTTTTCTCGTGCAGTGGCCGACACTGCTCACTTTGGCGATGTTCCCGGTGCTTCTCTGGATGTATTCACGTTTGGCGGTTCACGAAGAGCGAGAAGTCGAGAAAATGTTCGGGGACACCTGGCGAAATTACGCCGATAAAACACCTCGGTTTATTCCGCGTTTAGGAAACCTGAGCGAACGTGCGTAGTTTTGTGCCACCAAGTGTGAACCAGGTGCGGTTGTCGGCTTCTGCAATCGCTTGCCGTAGGTTACCGGTTCGTCGCGTTAACTGACCTCTGGCTACAGTCATGATGGCAGCAGTAACGATAGCCACATTGGTTCGTTACGGATCGTGTGGTCAGCGCAACCAAAAGGCTTCCAACGAGCTACGCATCCAGCAGGTCAACGCAGATTCGATGTTTTCTTCGTTGACGAAATGATGTGGGGAATTTCGGAATCGAGTTCCCTGCTGACCTGAAATACCGGGATCCTGAATTATGAACGCATCTGTTAGCCATGGCGGTGCATGGGGCATCGCACTTATCGTCATCGTACTGGTGTCCTGGTTCTTCTATCGCTACTTTGCACCAAAAAGCTGGCGCGAGTGGGCCGGTGCCGGCGCTGTGCAGGCCTTTATCATCGCTCTGTATGCGGAAATGTACGGCTTCCCGCTCACCGTTTACCTGCTGGTCCGTTTCTTTGGCCTGGACAGTGAGTTCGTCAGTGCAAGCCTCTGGTCCTCGCTGGTCGGGCTGGGCGAAATCGGTATGCTTGTCTCAATGCTGCTTGGCTATGCTATCGCGTTCACCGGCATCGGTCTGTTCATTCAGGGGTGGCGTCAGGTGTACCGGGCACGCAAGGAAGACAAACTGGTTACCGACGGGCTTTATGCGTATGTGCGACATCCCCAGTACACGGGTTTGTTCATCGCGCTATTCGGTGAGGGCGTAGTGC
This sequence comes from Marinobacter zhanjiangensis, assembly GCF_014651935.1. Taxonomy (GTDB): domain Bacteria; phylum Pseudomonadota; class Gammaproteobacteria; order Pseudomonadales; family Oleiphilaceae; genus Marinobacter; species Marinobacter zhanjiangensis. Next base: position 498,068 of record NZ_BMXV01000003.1, read on the forward strand.
ACTGGCCGACGCTGTTTTCCATCGGTCTGTTCCCGGTGATCGTACTGATATACGTCTGGTTGGCGTATCGTGAGGAGAAGCAGGTCATCGCCCGGTTTGGAGATGCTTATCGCGCCTATCAACGACAGGTTCCCATGTTCATCCCCCGCTGGGGTCAGTGGAAGCAACTTGCGAGTGCCTCAAGGGGCCGCGGTGACCAACAGGACTCCAGGTGAGGGTTGCCAGAGGAGCCAGTTGCCGACAAGGCGTGTAACTTGTGACACTTCCGGGCTCGGTCATACTACTGATCACTGTCAGCGAAATTGTCGAAAGGAGCCGTCTACAATTCGGCACGACTTCAAAGACGCATGGTTGCAGGAACTGGAGAACAGATGATGAGCGTTTTGGAGCAATACAGTTTGCTGCCCGCCCTGGTGATCGGTATCGCAGGTACCGTATCCTGCCTGTATGGGCTTGCTCGCGCGATAGGGCCCACACGCCCGGAGCCGGTCGCCACCACAAGGGGTGACAAAGATGGCCGAATTCATCGGGTGGAGTGCGCGGCACTGGCTATGATATCGACCCCGACCTGCAACGTCACGGGAAGGGCGCGGACGTGGGCTGATACCTTCTTTGCAAACAGGAAGTAGGCGCCAGACCCTGGTAGGGGCCAAGGCCGCTCGGGCATCCGCGCAGTGTCTCTGTTCCGACGGGCCCGGCCTCTCGCCATTCTGTCCATTCCATTCCATTGTACTGCTGCCTTCCGGTCTTGCTACAACACCAATCCCCGCCATCATAGTCGAATAAATATATCTTCTTTTTGGTATCCGGAATTCAGCGTGGTTTCAGCTCTGTATGATTTACTCAGCTCGTTTAATCTTGTTGAAGAAAAAAAGGTTCAATCGGTTTCATCGTCATCTTGAGTTGGTTAAGCCGCACGATGAACGCCTTAATCCATCCCCCGATCACACTGGGAAAACCAATTGATTAGAAGCAAGTCCATTCCCATACACAGAAATCGGAGGTTCAATGCTTAAGTATCCACAAATCGACCCGGTAGCGATTTCGTTGGGCCCACTGAAGATTCACTGGTATGGTCTGATGTACCTTGCTGGTTTTCTGGCCGCCTGGTGGCTGGGCCGCCGCAGGGCTCATCGATTGGGCTTGAGCGCCGAGGCTATCGAAACGCTGATTTTCTATTGTGCCATTGGCGTAATGCTCGGGGGGCGTTTTGGCTACGCGCTATTTTACGGCTTCGAACAATTGACCGACAATCCGCTTTGGCTATTCAAGCTCTGGGAAGGCGGCATGAGCTTCCACGGCGGTCTTACCGGGGTCTTGGTGGCGGCCCTGGTTTTTGCCAGCAAGCATAATCTTCGGTTTTTCCGGCTCACGGACTTTATTGCACCCCTGGTTCCGATCGGTTTGGGCGCAGGGCGTCTGGGTAATTTCATAAACCATGAGCTACCAGGGCGGGTCACTGATGTACCCTGGGCTATGTCGTTCTCGCACATGGGGCCAGAGCTACGACATCCTTCAGCGTTGTACGAGTTCGCGCTGGAGGGCGTCGTATTGTTTCTCGTACTGTGGTGGTTTACTAGCCAGCCTCGTCGAACTGGAGCCGCGTCCGGTTTGTTCCTGTTGCTTTACGGGGTTTTCCGTTTTTCTGTCGAGTTTGTCCGCCTCCCCGATCCGCAGCTGGGGTTCATTGCCTTTGGCTGGTTGACTATGGGGCAGTTGTTAACTCTACCAATGATTATTGGCGGACTTGCCCTGATTGGTTGGTCCAGATATCAGCCAATTGGCGCGACGAAGGCCTCGACAGCCTGACATCGCCCTAACTGCGAAATTAATACATCTCGCTCTTCCGACACGGCCCTACAAACCCAAGGGTAAATCCGAAGCGGAAGTGGACGTCCAGATCTTTGAACTCCAGGTCCTGGCGCCGTTGATCCGCATCAAACAGGACGATGATTGGGTATGGTTTTCAGTTCTGTTTCAGTTTGGCATGTTCAACTCAGACTGAAGCAATTTCTTAGTCGCAAGTGTGCAAGCGTCGTTCATTTGGCGATAAAGAACCATTCCCTCGCTCTGATCACAAGGTAACTTTATGAAACCCCAATCGCGCAAGCGGTGGTTTGCAGGCCTTACCGCCATGCTTTTGATGAGTCTCTCGCTGACGGTATCGGCGGGCAGCAACCGCGCCTTCATTCCCATGGGGACGGCAGATTCCGTAGGTGTCATGGATCTGGAAAGCCATCGCTTGACGTCGACGATCTCTGGCACGGTCAATACCCATGGTTCCGCGCTGACTCCCGATGGTCGCTACCTCATTGCGGGCAGTTTAACTGCCCATGAAAATCAGGAAGCGCCGGCGCGTCCTGAGGGGGTTACCGAAGACGAACACGCCGCCCATCATGGGGGAGGGGGCAATGCCGCTCCGAAAAGGTCAGGTACTGGTCGGATCTACGTGGTCGACACAAGAACAAGCGCTATTGATCGCGTGTTTGAAGTGCCGGGGCCGGTACACCATGTTCTGGTAACAACAGACGGCCGCTATGCTATTTCCACCCACCCGATGGACGGTGGTATCAGTGTTGTCGATCTGGATTCCGGAGAAGTCGTTGAAGTCCTGGCCACCGGGCCTTCTCCCAACTACATGGCGACGACGGAGGACGGTCGGTCCATATTCGTCAGTAATACTGGCAATGGCACCGTCAGTGAAGTGGATACCCGGGAATGGTTCGTAAAACGGAATCTCCGCATAGGCGGGGGGCCGGAGCACATGGTAATCGACCCTGACGAAGAACATCTCTACATCAATGACGCTGCCGCTGGTCAGGTTGTTGCCCTTGAGCTTTCAGAAGGCGTTGTAACGACAAGGTACGATATAGGAGAGGAGCCTCATGGTCTCGGTCTGAGTGCGGATGGACAAGTTCTTTATGCGTCCAGTACGGGCAATGAACGCATCGTCCGTATAGAGCTTGCCCTCAACTCCCGCAAAAGTGTGAAGTTGGTTCCGGCTCCCTACCACCTGGCCGTTTCCCATAAGGATGGCAACATTCTTGTTACCAGTCGCGGCGAGGCCAAACTTTGGGTGTTAGATCCGGTGTCCCTCGACATCGTTGATGACGTGCCGCTGGAAGGGATTGGTCACCAGATATCGATTGAGGCTCCCTGACTGATACGGGGAGGGTTTGGCGTTTCTCCTGAGGGGACATAAGGTGCCAGCTTAAGCCTTACTCCTCTGTGGTGTAGGTGAGGGAGCCATTGATGAGTCAATCATTATCGATGAGTACCATTGCCGGAATGGTGCTCGTCGCATTTCTCTGGGCGATCTGCTTTCTCTTTATTGTGGTGGGCTTACCAGACGCGCCGCCTTTGCTGAGCAATGAGTGGTACCCCCGGCAGGACTCGAACCTGCTACCTTCCCCTTAGGAGGGGGACGCTCTATCCAGATGAGCTACGGGGGCCTTTCGCTGGGAAGGCCGGTATAATAACGGGGTGGCGCCTGTCTCTCAAGGTGGGGGCCGAATTTCCGCGATTTTCCTGTGGTTTCATTCACTTTTTGCCCCGGAGCAGCTTGTGCCGCGGTCGACTGCTGTCAGCATTATTGTTCCCGTTCTGAACGAATCTGCCTCCATTGTGCCTGCCCTCGAGCGCCTGTCAGCCCTGCGTGATGCCGGTGCTGAGGTGATCGTGGTGGATGGAGGCAGTGCCGACGATACGGTGGCACTGGCAACGCCGTTGTGTGACCGGGTAGTGGACTCGGACCGGGGCCGCGCCCTGCAGATGAACCGCGGGGCGGCCGAGGCGACGGGCGAGGTGCTGTTGTTTCTGCACGCGGATACGGTGCTGCCGGAAGGCGCGGATCAGGCCCTGGAGGCATTCCGCCCCAGTAACCACGCCTGGGGACGGTTTGATGTGCGTCTTAGCGGCACCCGTCCACTGTTCCGGCTTATCGCCTTCATGATGAACCTGCGCTCCCGGCTGACGGGTATTGCCACCGGGGACCAGGGCATTTTTGTCCGCCGGTCGTTGTTCGAGGACCTGGGTGGGTATCGTGAGTTGCCGCTGATGGAGGATGTGGAGCTGTGCCGCCGCCTTCGACGGGTCTCGCGGCCATTCTGTATCGGTACGCCGGTGATAACGGACAGCCGGCGCTGGGAACAGCTGGGGGCCTGGCACACCATTGTGCTGATGTGGCGTCTGCGCTGGCGTTACTGGCGGGGCGGGGATCCGGCCGAGCTTGCGCGGGCCTACCGGGCGGATGTCCGCCACCCGGGTTCACCGACCAAGAAAAAGGGAGCCAGTGACCGATGACGTCTGGCGTGCAGCTGATCCAGTTCGCCAAGTGGCCCCAGCGTGGCCGCGTGAAAACCCGGCTGGCGAGTGCCCTGGGGGACGAGGGCGCCCTGGATGCCCATATCCGCCTGACCCTGACGGTGATGGAGCGACTGGTCCAGTCTGGGCTCCCCGTTACCCTGGCTTGGGACAGGGCCATGAAAGAGCCCCCGGCAGAAGCTGAGCCCATCCTGAAAGCCATGGCCGCAAGCAGGGTGGCGCAGTCAACCCAGCAGGGCGCGGACCTTGGGGAGCGCATGACCCGGGCGCTTGCCAGTAGGTTATTGGAGACTGACATCGCCATGGTGGTGGGCAGTGATTGTCCTTCGGTGGATGCAGCCTATATTGAGCAGGCGCGGCAAGCTTTGCGGCAGGCGGATGTGGTCTTCGGGCCATCGGATGATGGCGGTTATGTGTTGATTGCGGCGCGGCGTACACAGCCGGAGATGCTACAGGGAGTGGCGTGGGGCAGTGAGGATGCACTGGAGCAGAGCGTGGCTGCCGTCCGCAACGCCGGACTCGGGGTTGCTACCCTGAGCCCGCTCTGGGATGTGGACGAGCTGGCGGACTGGGACCGGTTCCTGAAGGAATTCGGTCAGTCGTCTACCGGGGGTTGATTGCGCAGTGTCTTTACCAGTTCGTCGGATGTCGTAGCGTCTGCGCTGGTGGTGACCAGCAGGCTGGCGTCCAGCTCGCGCAGGGCGGCATCGAAGGTGGCCAGCAGCTCGGCCTTGCTGACCTCCCCGATGGCGTCAGCCAGTTCTTCCCGGGAATCGAAGTCCGTAGCCTGCCGGTCAATCTCCCGCCAGTAACGCTGTGATACGTCTGAAAGCCGACGATCCTGCTCCATCAGATTGCTGATGACTGCCTGTCTCTCCTGTTGCAGAGCCTCTTCTGACATGGTTTTCAGCTCTTCCCGGAAGGAGTCTGCGAACGCCTGCACCGCTTCGTCGATGGTGTCTGCGCTGGCGTCGGGCGACTGCACGACCAGCCCGATGGCCGGTGTCTCCAGCATTTCAAACGGTGTGGCGTAGACCGCGTAGCCCAGCTGCCGGGTGGTGCGGATCTCCTCGTAGAAGGCGCCACTGATGACCTGGGTAAGGAGGCGATAGCGGGCACGTTCGTCAAACCCGGTGTTACTGCCCTGGCTGTAGCGTAAGTAGCCGGTATCCGGATGTGGTACGGGCAGGGTTATCCGGGTTTCGCCGTCGGGAAGGTCCCGAACCTGGCTGCGGTTGACGACGACCTGTTGCGAGTCCTGGAGTAACAGGGCGTCAGTCTGTTGGGCGGTATTCAGGGCGAAGGCCCGCGTAGCGTTGCCGTGGACCAGCATCACTGCGTCGACCCGTGCAGTGAACGAGTGGGCGAACTCACGCAGGTCTTCCACCGTCACGGATTCGGCCGCCGCCAGTCTTTCCGGGGCGGTCCAGGCGCCCTGAACCAGCGCGTCCTGGACGAACGCGGAGGCCTGAGCCACGGGCTTGTCCTGCAGGCTGTTCCGTAGGTCGTCCATCAGCTGCTGGCGGGCGATGCGGAAACGCTGTTTGGTGATCTCCGGATTGGCCAGGGTGGCCATGATCCGGTTCATCAGCACCGGCAGCCGGTCATGGTAGCCGCCAACGCGGACGGTCAGGCCGCGGAGGTGTGGATACACCTGATAGTCGAGGCCGGCAATCTGCGCGGGATAGGCCCAGGGGTTGAGCTGCACGGAAACGGCCTCCGCCAGCAGGCTGGTCAGCACCTGCCCACGGGGTGAGGCCGTGGTCAGCGGTGACCGCAAGCTGAGGAAGATATTCGCCTCTGGCCGTTCAAAGCGGGTATCCCTGGCGTGCCAGATCTCCAGGTTATCGAAGGTGGCCAGCTTTGCCGGCTGATCCATGGATGACCCTTCCAGAACAGCCAGGTCTTCCGGAATAAAGGGGTTCTGGTTCGGAAGCGCCAGTTGATCGGCCAGCTGGGCCGTCACCTCATTACCAGTGGGTACGTCGATGTCGGTCTGAAACAACCGGTAAGGGGTGTCATACCATTGGGTCGTGCTGGCATTTTCCGGCAGGTCCTGGTTGCTTTGTACGGCGATCAGTACGTTGTCCGGGGTCAGATGTCCGAGCAGCTCACGGTACTGGTCGGGAACATAGTCGGTCATCATGTAGCTGGCCTGCAGTACATCTTCCGGTGCCACTTCCTGCATCTCCATGGACAGGCGCATGGCCAGGTGCAACGGGTCCGGGCGCTGCTGGAAACGGAAATCGATTTCCGACAGCTGCCTGTCCTCCTCGAACCGGAAGCGGTCAATGCCTTCCTCGCGGACCAGTTCGATATAGTCAAAGGCCAGCGCCACGATCTCGTCCTGATGGTTCATGCCCTCGCTGGTCAGGGACATGCTCAACTCAAGGGTGGAATGCTCGCCGGTATCGGTACCACTGCCGGCGGACAGGCTTTCCACCCAGCCACGGCGCTTGAGTACGTTCAGCAGACTGCCCGGGCCCTCGTGGCCAAGCAGGCTGGCTACGTAATGCAGCGGCTTGGTCCGGTACTGGTCCCGTTGTGAGGGGATGGGGAAGATCAGCTGCAACCGCCGGATATCCTTGATGGTCTGTACCTGCAGGCGCGCGGGCAGGCTATCCGGCGCAAACAGCGGTTGGGGGTGGTCCTTCACGGTGAGGTTGCGGTTGTCGATGGCACTGAAGCGGGGGCGCACCATGGCCTCCAGCTCATCCAGGGACTGGGGACCGTAAACCGCCAGGGTCATCAGGTTGGCGGAATAGTGGTTCTTCCAGAACTCGATCAGGTCCTCCCGCAGGGGGCGTTCCTCGGAGTTGGCCAGGGTTTCCAGGTTGCCTACGGAAAACTGGCTGAAGGCATGCTCCGGATTGCTGATGGCCTTGCGGACGGAATAGTAACGGCGCCCGTCATCCTTCAGTGAGGCGCTGTATTCCGAGTGCACCGCGTTGCGCTCACGATCCACCAGCTCGGCGGTGAACAGCGGCGCGGAAAACTGCTGGGCGAAGCGGTCCAGGGCCGGCTCCAGGTGCGTGGGCTGAATATCGAAAAAGTAGTTGGTGTCCTGGAAGGCGGTGAAGGCGTTGTGGCTGCCGCCATGGCTGCGGATGAACTGCTGGTATTCACCGGGGTTGGGATACTTCTCGGTACCCAGGAACAGCAGGTGCTCCAGGAAGTGGGCCAGGCCTTCCCGGTCTTCCGGGTCGTTACCGCTGCCCACGGATACGTTGAGGGATGCCGCTGCCTTGTCTGCCCCGGGGTCGGATATCAGCAGTGCTTCGAGACCATTGTCCAGACTGATGTAACGGTACTCGTTGTCGTCCGCCGGGCTTTTGACTGGCTGGATGGCCGCCTGTGCAAGGGTGGCAAACCACAGCAGGGCGAACAGGGCGGTAATGCGGGCAAGGCTCATTGGGGCGACGGGCGTCATCCTCATTCAGTGCGTCCTTCCTGGGTGTCAGATGTGGGTTCGGGGTGGCCGGTCAGTGCATCCGGCCTTGGCTTGCAGCGTTCGGGGTCTGGTCGAGTGTAATGCGCGTCAGAGTGGCCGCATCCTCGTTGCCCAGTTCACCGGACGCGATACGCTCCAGCACTGATGCCATCACCTCAATGGCCTGGCGTTGCTCGGCAAACTCGGACTGGAAGGCATCGTCGATGGCTTCGTATACCGCCTGGATCTTCTCTTCCCGGCTGCCGCTGTCGGTGGCGGTGTCGTTGATGGCCTTCAGGCAGGCGCGTGCAATGGAAATATAGCGATCAGCGTTGTCCTGGCTGGGCATTCACAGGTCTCCTGGTTAAATCGGCCGCTTGGGCAGCAGTGTTGGTACTTAAGGACAGGGATTATCGCATCTGGTTCCCTTTCATGCATGCATCGTGCATGCGAACCCGGGATCCTGTTCGACCGCAGGTGAAAAGTCTGCTTTCTGGCATTTGAGGAATCGCCGGGATGACATACAGTATGTGTAAGTATGTGAAGGATAAAAACAACCCAAGGGCATAACAGTCATGAACTATTTTCTGACAGGCGGCACCGGCTTCATCGGCCGGTTTCTGGTCGAAAAACTGCTGGCACGGGGCGGCAACGTCCACGTGCTGGTGCGCAAGGAATCCCTGGACAAACTGGAAGCATTGCGGGACCGGTGGGGCAATGGCTCTGAGCGGGTGCATGCAGTGACCGGCGATCTGAACGAACCGGGCCTGGGTCTGGATGCCAAGACCCGCAAGGCGCTGGCGGGCAAGGTGGACCATTTCTTTCATCTGGCGGCGGTCTATGACATGACGTCGGACGAAGCTGCCCAGCAGCAGGCGAATGTCGATGGTACCCGGCACGCGCTGGAAGCGGCCGGAGCGCTCAAGGCCGGCTGCTTTCATCATATCTCGTCCATTGCCGCGGCAGGCATGTACAAGGGCACCTTCCGGGAGGATATGTTTGACGAGGCCACCAGTCTCGATCACCCCTATCTGAAGAGCAAACACGAGTCCGAGGGCGTGGTGCGTGATGAATGTCAGGTGCCCTTCAGACTCTATCGCCCCGGCATGGTGGTGGGCCATTCCCGCACCGGCGAAATGGACAAGGTGGACGGGCCCTATTACTTCTTCAAGCTGATCCAGAAGGTGCGCCGCGTGCTGCCGGAATGGGTGCCCACCATTGGTGTTGAGGGCGGACGGCTGAATATTGTGCCGGTGGACTATGTGGTGGATGCCCTGGACCATATCGCCCACCTGGATGGTGAAGACGGCAAGTGCTTCCATCTGGTGGATCCGCAACCGTACAAAGTGGGGGAAATCCTCAACATCTTCTGCGAGGCGGCCCATGCCCCGCGCATGGCCCTGCGGGTGGATTCGCGGATGTTCGGCTTTGTGCCGCCCTTCATCCGGCAGTCGCTGAAGAGCCTGCCACCGGTGAAACGACTGACCTCGGCGGTACTTGACGACGTGGGCATACCCGAGTCGGTGCTGTCTTTCATCAACTACCCGACCCGGTTCGACAACCGGGAATCAGAGCGGGCCCTGAAGGGCAGTGGTATCGAGGTGCCACGCCTGACGGATTATTCCGCCGTGCTGTGGGATTACTGGGAACGCAACATGGACCCCGAACTGTTCCGGGACCGCAGTCTGCGCGGGGCAGTGGAGGGCAAGGTCTGTGTGATTACCGGGGCCACGTCGGGCATTGGCCTGGCCACGGCGGAAAAACTGGCGGATGCCGGCGCCATACTGGTGATCGGTGCCCGTAAGCCGGAACGGCTGAAAGAGGTGACCAGCGCTCTGCAAAGCCGGGGTGCCGAGGTGCATTCCTATCAGTGCGACTTCTCCGATATGGAGGCCTGTGATGGTTTCGTGGCGCAGGTGCTGGCGAATCACGGCGCGGTGGATGTACTGATCAACAACGCCGGTCGCTCCATCCGCCGGTCACTGGCGCTGTCGTTTGATCGTTTCCACGATTTCGAGCGCACCATGCAGCTCAACTATTTTGGTGCGGTTCGCCTGATTATGGGATTTGCGCCGGGGATGCTGAAGCGTAAGCGGGGACATGTGGTCAACATATCGTCCATCGGCACGCTGACCAACGCCCCCCGTTTCTCGGCCTATGTGGCCTCCAAGTCGGCGCTGGATTCGTTCAGCCGCTGTGCGGCGGCGGAGTGGTCGGACCGGAACGTGACCTTCACCACCATCAATATGCCACTGGTGAAGACACCGATGATCGCGCCTACCAAGATCTACGATTCGGTGCCTACCCTGACACCGGGTGAGGCAGCCGACATGGTGACCGAAGCCATTATCCACCGGCCCAAGCGTATCGCCACCCGGCTGGGTACCTTCGCCCAGGTCACCCACGCGGTGGCGCCCAAGCTGGGGGAAATCGTGATGAACACCGGCTACCGCATGTTCCCGGACTCGCCACCCGCCAAAACCAGGCGGGCGGATCAGCCCAAGGCAACGTCTGAGCAGATCGCGTTTGCGGCGCTGATGCGGGGTATCCACTGGTAGGTGTCCAGTCGTCAGGGAGGAGCCGGCCTATAGATTGGCCGGCTTTTCAGACTCGGGCGGTTCCGCACTGGCTTCCGGCAGTGGAAAGCCGCCCAGGGCCTTCCAGCGGTTGACGATGCCGCAGAACAGGTCGGCGGTTTTTTCCGCGTCATAGGCGGCGGAATGGGCTTCCCGGCTGTTGAACTCCAGCCCGGCCCGTTTGCAGGCTTCCGCCAGAACCGTGTGGCCATAGGCCAGGCCCGCCAGTGTGGCAGTATCGAAAGTTGAGAACGGGTGGAATGGGTTGCGCTTGATGTCTGCGCGCTCCGCTGCCGCAAACACAAAGTTGTGGTCGAAGGTGGCGTTGTGGCCGACCAGCACCGCCCGTTTGCAGTCGTGGGCCTTTATCGCCTTGCGGATAGGGTTGAAGACTTCCCGCAGGGCCTCCGCCTCGTCCACCGCCCCACGGTCCTCGGCCCAGGGGTCGATGCCGGTGAAATCCAGTGCCGACTGCTCAAGGTTGGCGCCTGCGAACGGCTTGACGTGCTGTGAGATGGTTTCTCCCCGCTGCAGCCAGCCATCCTCGTCCATGGTGATCAGCACCGCCGCTACTTCCAGCAGGGCATCGGTGCGCGAGTTGAAGCCACCGGTTTCCACATCAACCACCACTGGCAGGAACCCCCGGAAGCGGCGGGCCATGGGATGGGTTTTCTTGCTGGCTTCTTCAGTCACAACGTCTCCAGATTCGGATCGACCACGGGCGGAAATCAGGCCAGGCGCCAGCGCAGCGTTTCGCCGGCTCGCAAGGGTACAATGGTGCCACCGGCCAGGGGCAGCTGCTCCGGTACGGTCCAGGGGGCACGCTTCAGGGTGATGGTGTCGGTATTGCGGGGCAGGCCATAGAAATCCGCCCCGTTGAAGCTGGCGAAAGCCTCCAGTTTGTCGAGCACGCCAAGGTCCTCGAACACTTCCGCGTAGAGCTCAATCGCGGCGAAAGCGGAATAGCAGCCGGCACAGCCGCAGGCGGTTTCCTTTTTGTCCCGGGCGTGGGGGGCGGAATCGGTGCCCAGGAAAAAGCGGCGGTCACCGCTGACCACGGCGTCCCGCAACGCCTGCTGGTGGACATTGCGCTTGAGTACCGGCAGGCAGTACAGGTGAGGGCGGATACCGCCCACCAGCAGGTGGTTGCGGTTGTACATCAGGTGTTGGGGCGTGATGGTCGCGGCCAGCCGGCCCTCGCCGTGTTGCTGGACAAAGGTGGCGGCATCGCGGGTGGTAATGTGCTCCATAACCACCCTCAGTGTGGGGTGGCGCTCCATCACCGGGGCCAGGACCTGATCGATAAAGGCCTTCTCGCGGTCGAAGATGTCCACGTGGTCGTGAGTGACTTCGCCGTGGACCAGCAACAGCATGCCGCTCTCGGCCATGGCGGCCAGGGCCTGGTCGATCTCGGCAATATCCCGCACGCCGGAGGCGGAATTGGTGGTGGCACCGGCGGGGTAGAGCTTGGCTGCCGGAATGCCGGCACTGACCGCTTCACGGATGTCATCCGGGGTGGTGGAGCCGGTCAGGTACAGGGTCATCAGCGGGTCGAAGCCGGTGTATCCGCCCCGGGCTGCGAGAATCCGGTCACGGTACGCCATGGCCTGTTGTGCAGTGGTCACCGGTGGTGCCAGATTGGGCATGATGATGGCGCGGCCAAAACGTTCCGCCGTGGCCGGTACCACATCCGCGAGCACCTCACCGTCCCGCACATGCAGGTGCCAATCGTCGGGTCGAGTGATGGTGATCTGATCGGTCATGGTGCGTTTACTCCGCTGACGAGATTCTGCTGACTCAAAAACGCCGCGAGTATACCAGAAGGTCAGGGCTAAAGAATCCGCCGGTCCGGCCGATACGCTACTCAGGTGCACCTACAACGGAAATCCGAATACCGCCATGGTCAGATACGATCGTTCAGCAAAGACACCAAAAACCAGAGGCTTGCCCGTGCGGCGAACCCTGCTGGCGCTGCTGGTTGCCGGTGGCCTGGGCACGTCGATGGCTGTGGGTGCGCGCAGTTTCGGTGCCGGGCTGGAAAACAGTGAATGGTACCTGTCCGAATCCGTGTTCGACTGCACGCTGACCCACGAGGTGCCCGGTTATGGCCGCGCGGTATTCCGGCACCGGGCGGGGGAAGATCTTGGCTTTTATCTCGAGGCGGACTTGCCGCTGATGCAGCCGGGGCGAGGATTGCTGGTGGTGGAGGCGCCGGCCTGGCGACCGGGTGAGCCCACGCGGCGGCTGGGCTACGTGCAGATCAGCGACAGCCGCAAGGTAATGGATGTGGGCAACCGTGAGGCCATGGCCATGATGGAGGGGCTACTGTCCGGAATGGCGCCGACGGTGACCCGTCAGGCCCGCTACCAGGGTGAGAAAGTCAGGGTCAGGCTGTCCAATATCAACTTCCGTTCCCGGTTCGATGGCTATCGCCGCTGTGTCACTGGTCTGTTGCCGGTCAATTACGACCAGATCCAGCGCTCCCGGGTGCCGTTCGTGTCGGGCAGTACATCGTTGGCGGACAGTGATCGTCAGCTGCTGGAAAATATCGCCACCTATGTGGCGGCCGACCCCGCAGTGACTCGACTATTCGTGGATGGTCACTCCGATCGTTTCGGCAGCCGTATACAGAACCGTGCCTTGTCCGAAGAGCGTGCCCAGGCGGTGGCGGACTATCTGATTGAGGTGGGGGTGCCGGCAGACATGATCGTGATACGGTCCCATGCGGACCAGTACCCGGTGTCCAGTAATCCGGCTGACAACCGTCGCACCAATATCCGCCTGGAAAGGGAAGGTGACAACTCGGGAACCCAGCGCGCCGACAGCGACGCCTTTGGTGGCGCCAGCGGCTGAACGGACATCAAGGAAGGGTACCAGGTACTAACGCCCGGCCCTGACCAGTTCGCCCACATGGGCGCCGACGCTTTCTGCCAGCGCTTTCAGGTGGTAGCCACCCTCCAGGGTCGAAATCAGCCGGTCGTTGGCATACTCCTTCGCCAGCCCCGTCAGCATTTCCGTCAACCAGCGGTAGTCACCGGTTTCCAGGTTGGTTTCCGCCATGGGATCGAGCCGGTGACCGTCAAATCCGGCTGACACCAGGATCAGCTGAGGCCTGAACGCCTCCAGTTTGCTGACCCAGCCTTCCTCCACCCGCTTGCGATACTCGGGCCCGTCACATTCCGCGGGAATGGGCACGTTCACAATATTGTCCGGCAGCCGGTACACATGTGAGTGGGGATAGAACGGGTGCTGGAAGCTGGAGCACATCAGGATGCGCTCGTCACCCTGGACGATATCCGCCGTACCATTGCCCTGATGAACATCGAAATCCACGATCGCGACCCGCTCCAAATGGTGGAACGTCAGCGCTCGCATGGCTGCCAGGGCAACATTGTTATAGAAACAGAAGCCCATGGACTTGGCCCGCTCGGCGTGATGCCCCGGTGGACGCGCGCAGATAAAGGCATTGGTTACCTGGCTGCTGAGCACCATGTCCACTGCCTGGATATTCGCCCCGGCCGCCAGCCGGGCGGCCCGCAGGGTATCCGGCATCAGCGCGGTATCGGGATCGGTGAACACTCGTCCCTTGGTGGGCTGCATCAGGTCGAGCTGGTGCAGGTACTTCTCGGGGTGGACCATCAACAGCTGGTCGCGGGTAGCTTCGTCGGGCCGGACCCAGTCCAGTTCCTGATCGAGGCCGCTGTCTTCGATGTAACTGATGATGCGACTGAGGCGCTCCGGTGATTCCGGGTGCTCGGCGCCCATGTTGTGCCTGGCGCAATCGTCGTGTGAGAAAAACGCAGTAGTCATGATATTGGTACGGTCCTGACGGCGCTGGTCTTGATGTTATTAACTTAATGGTAACAGGGATAATGGCGTCGCGCTGTGTTTCTTTGGTCGTAGTGGGCCCTGATAACGCCTGGCCCAAATCAATGGAGGAATTCGTTTTACATCAAGGAAGCAGCGCCTAAGATAGGCTGTATTCCATGGCGTGAATGTACGAAGGAGATAGCATTTTGGGCACCCGTTACCTGGAAAGCCTGTTCAACCCGTCCTCCATAGTCGTGGTGGGCGCCTCGGAGCGCGCGGATAATCTGGGGGGTATGGTGCTCCGCAACCTGCTGGGGGGTGGCTACCCGGGGCGGATGCTGGTAATCAACCAGAACGGCTATGAATCCGTGCATGGTGTGCCTTGCGTGTCCCGCGTGTCGAAAATGGAGTTCAGCCCGGAACTGGCCATTGTCTGTACGCCGCCCGATACGGTGCCCAAGGTGGTGCGACGGCTGGGCCGGGCCGGTGTGCGAACCGCCATGGTGATGACCGGGGGCATGTCCCGAGCCCATTCCAGAACCGGCCAGCCACTGATGTATTCGGTGGGTGATGCGGCCCGGGAAACGGGCATACGGGTTCTGGGCCCCAATACCATCGGCCTGATGGTCCCGGCCCGCAGCCTGAACGCCACTTATGCCCATATGGGCGCCTTGCCCGGCAAGGTCGCATTCGTGGGGCAGTCCGGCAGCGTGGCCAGCTCGGTGATTGACTGGGCCTTTGCCCGCGGGGTGGGTTTTTCCTACTTCCTGACCCTGGGCGACTCCATGGACATCGACCATGATGATCTGATCGACTATCTGGCCCAGGACTCCCAGACCCGCGCCATTCTTCTGCACATCGAGAACATCCCCAACCCCCGCCGTTTCATGTCGGCGGTACGGGTGGCTTCGCGCACCAAGCCGGTCATCGCCGTGAAGAGCGGGCGGGTACCGGCGTCGGAATGGTTCCGCCACGAACTGCCCGCCGGCCTGAACCGCAGCGATCCCATCTACGACGCCATGCTGCAAAGGGCCGGTGTGCTGCGGGTCGACGGCCTGGGGCAGATGTTCGACGCCCTGGAAACACTGACCCGCATGCGCCCACTTAAGCGCGAGTCACTGGCCATCATGGCCAATGGCGTGGGCCCCGGGGTGCTGGCGGTGGACCGGCTGGCGGCTCTGGGCGGTGAGCTGGCCACCCTGTCGGGCAAGTCCATCGACGCGCTGGCGGAGATCCTGCCGCCCTACTGGACCCGCAAGAATCCCATCGACCTGAACTACGACGCCTCCCCGGATCTTTACGCCAAGGCCATCCGCATACTGGCGAAGGACACGGAAGTGTCCAACGTGCTGATCATGTACGCCCCCAGCCTGACCGAGGACAGCCTGCAGATTGCCGACGCGGTGGTGCAGGCGGTCAAGGGCACACGCCTGAACGTATTCACCTGCTGGCTGGGGCAGAGCACTGTGCTGGACGCCCGGGACGAGTTCTATCGCGCCGGGGTGCCATCATTCTTCTCGCCGGAAAAGGCCGTCATGGCCTTCATGCAGCACGTTAACCATCAGCGGGTCCAGAGGCTGCTGGGAGAGACGCCGGAGTCCTTCACCGACCATTTCGCGGACCATTCCAGTACCCGCCGTATAATCGTCAACGCCAGGCGGCAGGGCAGGAATCACCTGTCCAACCATGAGGCCCGGGACATTCTCAACGACTACGCCATCAATACCGTACCCACGGTGTACTGTGACGATGTCGAGGAAGTGCTCGAAGCTTTCGCCGTGGAGCGACGCCCGGTGGATGTCGCGCTGCTGCACCAGCACGCCTGCCATCCGTTCATGGAGTACCAGAGTGGGCAGGGGCGGTACCGATCCACCATCCATGGCCTGACCAACGAGAACGACATCATCGATTCCTGCCGGCAATTGATGGAAGACTACCAGAAGCACTTCCCGGACAGCGGCTTTCTGGGGTTTGCCGTGCAGCGCTCCTACAAGCATATCGACGGCATCGCCTTCAGCGTGGGCATCACCCGGGATCCGCTGTTTGGCCCGCTGGTGGTGTGCGGCGCCGCCGGCGCCCAGATCAGCGTAATGACCGACCGTCAGATTGCGTTACCGCCCCTGAACATGGTGCTGGCCCGGGAACTCCTGCGGCGCACCTACATGTCGCGGCTGCTGGAGGAGTACAGCACCGAGCCGGAACGGGACATCCGTGCTATCTGCGAGATATTGATTACCCTGTCGCAGATCGTCATTGATCAACCGGAAATCCGCGGCCTGGAGATCTCGCCGTTGCTGTTTGACCGCGACAGCACCCTGGCCGTGGACGTGGCCATCGATCTCGCTGACAGGCCGGGGATACCGATTATCCAGCCCTACCCAAGGGAGCTGGAAGAGTGGATGGTACTGCCCAAGTCCGGCCGCCGGGTGATTATCCGGCCGGTGCTGGCGGAGGATGAACCCGCCCATCGGGCATTCCACGAACACCAGTCGCCGGAATCCATCCGCTACCGTTTCTTCCAGTTCCGCAAGCACTTTTCCCGGGAAGATGTGGCCCAGATGGTACAGATCGATTATGACCGGGAAATGGTCTTCATCGCCAACGCGCCGCGGGAAGACGGCGAAGGGGAAGAAACCCTGGGCACCGTGCGGGTATGGACCGACGCGGACAACCTGCGTTGCGAGTTTGCGGTGATGGTGCACGACAAGATGAAAGGCGAGGGTCTGGGCGTGGCCTTGATGCAGAAGATGATCGACTACTGCCGCTCCCGGGGCACCATGGAAATGGTGGGCAACGTACTACCGGAAAACCGCCCGATGCTGAAGCTTGCCGAGCACCTGGGTTTCAAGATCCAGTACAACCGCGAGGAAGAGGTGATGGATCTGAAGCTTGTGCTGAATGAGCCCGAGAAGGATTGGCAGCGGGAAAGGCTGGCCCGGGCTCATCATTAGTTTTGGAGGCTACCCGGTAGTTTGACGGGGCGGAGGCAGGAGGCTCTTTCCGGGACCTTCAAAAACAGGGGTGGAACGCGAATGCGTTTCACGGGTCGGCCAGGGAAGGCCGGCCCTGGACCTTTACGGCGACGCAGGAGCATTAAGCCGTAAAGGTTTTTGAAGAGCCTACATGGACGTATTCACGGCGTGTCCCGGAACAAGCTACCTGCCCGCGACCCATGCACCAAACCCAAAAATCCTATTCTGAAACAATAGCCGAACGATCCTCACCTCCAAGAGCCTGCAGCAACCCCGGAATCAACCGGGAAAGCTCCAGAGTCATCAGCGAGAAAGCAGCATCAAACTTGGCCGCGGCATCATCGGCATCCACCTCTTCCAGCTTCTCCTGCAAGGTCTCACCAAACTTCAGCCGGCGGATACCGAACTCCTCGTCCAGCACGAACGACACATTCTCATCCCAGGTCAGCGACAGCTTGGTCACCTGCATGCCAGCTTCCAGGTGATTCTGGATTTCATCGGCACGCAGATCCAGCCCCTTGCAGCGAACCACACCGCCGTCCTCGGAGGGATCCTTCAGCTCGCACTCGGTGCCCAGCTCAATGGCCGCCGGAAGCTCAATGGACTCATTCAGCCAGCCGGTAAAGGTAAACGCCGGCGCCTGCTCCAGCACCGGCGGACGAACCGGCAGCGAGCCAATGCTCTTGCGCAGGGCAGAGGCCAGATCTTCCGCCTGCTTGGCCGAACCCGCATCCACGACCAGCACGCCATCCGCCGGCGCCAGATAGGCAAAGCTGCGACGGTTACGGGAAAAGGCGCGGGGCAACATCTCCAGCATCACCTCTTCCTTCAGCTCATCCTTCTCCTTCTTGCGAACCTTGCGGCCCTGCTCCTGCTCGATAAGCTCCGCCTTCTCCTCCACCAGCTCCTTGATGACCGGTGCGGGCAACAGCTTCTCCTCCTTGCGCAAGGCAATCAGATGGTAACCTCCGGCACTGTGTACCAGTACCTCACCATGCTTGCCCAGGGGCGGAACCCAGCCGTGACGCACCGGCTCCTGGGGGCCGCAGGGTTTGAAGGCATCGGCGGCCAGTCTCTCTTCCAGCTCTTCCGGGCTGATGTCGAACGGCTTGGTAAAGCGGAAAACTCGGGCATTGCGAAACCACATGGATTCGGGTCCTTGCATTGTATTTCGGGTTTAAAACGATAGTCGGGCCGTGCACTAGAGCTGCATCACTTCAACCAGAATGGTCTTGATGATAAAGCCCACCACGCCGGCGCCCAGAATGGTAAAGAGCGCAATGGTACCAAAACGTCCGGCCTGGGACTTCTTCGCCAGATCCCACACGATATACCCCATCCAGACGATCAGCGCCGTCAGGCAGACATAAAGGGCAATTTGGGAGAAGAGTGCTTCGTTCATGGAACGCTCCGTCAAAGTATTCAGTCAAACAGGCGCCCGCCACCGGCGTGGCTGGACCGGTGCAGACGTCGTTGGTTGTTGCGGAACGGCGGCGTTGTTCTTGCGAGTTATTGCTCGTCGCGCAGGAAGGTCCAGTTATCGCCGGAGGATTGTTCCTCACTGAAGCGATAGCCGGCCAGGTCGAAGCCTTTCAGGTCATCGGCCCGGGTGATCTTGTTGGTAATGGCATAGCGGGCCATCAGGCCACGGGCTTTCTTGGCGTAGAAGCTGATCATCTTGTACTGCCCGTTTTTCCAGTCCTTGAACTGGGGCGTAATGATGCGGGCGTCCAGCTGCTTCTTGCGAATGCTCTTGAAGTATTCATTGGAAGCAAGATTTAGCAGCACACCGTCGTCTGCTTCAAGCTCCCGGTTCAGGGCATCGGTAATCCTGTCACCCCAGAACTCATACAGGTCCTTGCCCCGCTTGTTCTCGAACTTTGTGCCCATCTCCAGCCGGTAAGGCTGCATCAGGTCGAGCGGGCGCAGGATGCCATAAAGGCCGGAGAGAATACGCAGATGCTCCTGGGCAAACTCGAAATCGCTGTCACTGAATTCCCGGGCGGCGAGGCCGGTATAGACATCACCATTGAACGCGAGCACCGCCTGGCGGGCGTTGTCCGGAGTGAACGGCGTATGCCATTGCTGATAGCGTTCGGCGTTGAGCTGGCCGAGCTTGTCGCTGATGCCCATCAGGTTGCTGACCTGGTGGGGTTCCAGCTCCTTGAGCTGGTCGATCAACTCGCAGGCGTCGTCCAGAAACGCCGGCTGGGTGTACCGGTCCGTGGGCAGAGGGCTGTCGTAGTCCAGGTTCTTGGCAGGGGATACAACCATTAACATGTCAGGATAACCTCAGTGAATATGGCCTGATGACCGGGGCTGCGGCCCCAGGAAGTCCAGCAGATCGTCCCGGCTAAAGGGCCAGCCCAGCTCAGCGCCGGTGTCTTCACGGCGTAGTACCGGAATGCGGGTGCCGTAGCGATCAACCAGCTCCTGTGAGGTGGCAATGTCCACTGCCTCCACCGGAATGGGTTGTGGCATCGGCGTATGTACCAGCAGATTTTCTGCCAGTTCGCACAGGTGGCAATGGCTGGTGGTAAAGAACGTCAGCTGCATTACTTCTTTACCTGGGCGTCCAGCTGTTGCCCGTTGACGCCCTTGCTGTCGGGTCCCATCAGGTACAGATAGCTGGGCATCAGGTCTTCCGGGGTCGGGTTTTTCATGGGGTTTTCCGCCGGATAGGCGCGGGCCCGCATATTGGTACGAGTGGCGCCCGGGTTCAGACTGTTGACGCGAACATTGTGGCGTTCATCGTCCAGTTCGTCGGCGAGCAGCTGGCTGAGCCCTTCAAGCGCAAACTTCGACACCGCATAGGCGCCCCAGTAAGCCCTGGCCTGACGACCCACGCCGGAGGACGTGAAGATCACCGACGCATCGCCAGACAACCGTAACAGCGGGATAACCGCCCGGGTGAGAAGGAAAGGCGCGGTCGCGTTGATGTGCATGACCTTGTTCCAGGTCTCCGGGTCATACAGCTCCACCGGGGTGCGGTCGCCCAGAATGCCGGCATTGTGCAGCAGGCCATCGAGCCGGCCGAAGTTGTCCTCGATGGTCATGGCCATCTCTTCGTAGTCCTTGACCGCTGCGCCTTCCAGATTCATCGGCACGATCGCGGGCTGCGGGTGGCCGGAGGCCTCGATTTCGTCGTACACGGACTCCAGCTTGGAGATGGTGCGCCCCAGCAGGATCACGGTCGCACCATGGGCGGCGTAGGTTTTAGCGGCGACACGACCGATACCATCACCGGCACCGGTCACCATGATGATGCGGTCCTTCAGCAGGCCTTCCGGGGCCTGGTAGCTGTGCATGGGGTTGTCCGACATAGGCAGTATGCTCTCGCTCGGTGTCCTGGATGATTCGGGTGCCAGCCTGTCTGGGCGGGCGCTATTGTAACAGTTTTACCAGTTCGTCGACGGTATCCACGGTATGGTCGGCTTGCCAGAGATCAACCTCATCGGGGTTGACGATATAGCCGTAACGCACTGCAACCGTGACCATACCGGCGTTGCGGCCAGCCTCGATATCGCGGGCGTGGTCGCCTACGTAGATACCCCTATCCGGGGCGGCGCCCATCTGCCGGCAGGCTTGGTGCAGTCCTTCCGGGTCGGGCTTCCGGTTAGTCACGTGGTCGGGGCAGATCAGGGCGCTGCAACGACTATCCAGCGCCAGTGCCGACAGCAGCGGGGCGGCAAACCGTAATGGTTTGTTGGTAACGATTCCCCAGGGCACGCCAGCCGCTTCAAGGGCGACGAGCAGACGGTCCATGCCGGCGAACAGTTCGGTTTCTTCACAGATACCCGCCTCATAAAGGTCCAGAAAGCGGGCATGCCGGTCCGGGTAGGCCGGGTGGTCCGGCTCCAGACCGAAACCCAGCCGGATCATGGCCCGGGCGCCATCGGAGACATGGGGGCGGATGCCATCTGCCGGCAGTGGCGCCAGCTCATTTTCCTGCCTCAGGTTATTGAGCACACGGATAAAGTCCGGAGCCGTGTCGATCAGGGTGCCATCCAGGTCAAACAGCACCGTGGAGGGTGGTTTCGGCAGGGGCACGGGCATATCAGACCTCCGCCGGTTTGCTGGCGTGCATCATGTAGTTGACGTCCACATCCCGGCCCAGTTTGTAGACCTTGGTCACCGGGTTATAGGTCATGCCGGTAAGATCACGGATATCCAGGCCGGCATGGCGCAGGTGATCGGACATCTCCGAGGGCCGGATGAACTTGCTCCATTCGTGAGTGCCCCTGGGCAGCAGGCGCAGCAGATACTCTGCGCCAATGATGGCGAACAGGAACGACTTCGGGTTGCGGTTGATGGTGGACACATACAGCTCACCACCGGGTTTGAGCAGGCGGGCGCAGGCCTGGATCACCGAGGCCGGTTCGGGTACGTGCTCGAGCATCTCCAGGCAGGTGACGATGTCGTACTGGCCCTCATGGTCCGGGTCCGTCGCCAGTTCTTCCACGGTGGTCTGGCGATAGTCCACCTGGACACCGGATTCCAGGCCGTGCAGGCGCGCCACGGCCAGGGGTGCTTCGCCCATATCAATGCCGGTGACGGTCGCCCCCCGCCGGGCCATCCCTTCGGACAGCAGGCCGCCACCACAACCCACATCCACCACCCTGCGTCCGGCCAGCGGCGAACGCTCGTCGATGTAGTTCAGTCGCAGCGGGTTGATGTCGTGCAGTGGGCGAAACTCACTGGTGGGGTCCCACCAGCGGCTGGCAAGTGCCTCGAACTTGGCAATTTCGTTCTGGTCTACGTTGGTTCTGCTCATGGTCATGGGGCCTGGCAAGTAAGGCCGGCGGGCCGGAAAGCCGCCGGCAGGTTCAGTGCTTGTCTGCGGAAGTGATGCGATTATGCCATTCCTGCACCCTCAGCATCAGGTCCGGTACGTCAATGCGGGTGAGGCGGCCATCCTGTACCTGAGGTACGCCGGCAATCCAGCTGTGGCTTACCTGGCGACCATGATTGCTGTAGATCAGGTGAGAGGCCGGGTCATACACCGGTTGCAGGAACGGGTCGCTGAGGTCCACCGCAATCAGGTCTGCCTGTTTGCCTGCCACCAGTGAGCCGATGTCATGATCCCGGTCCAGGGCCCGGGCGCCGTTGATAGTAGCCATGGTCAGTGCCTGATGGGCCCCCAGGGCGGCGGCGTCGCCAGACACCGCCTTGGCCAGCATGGCTGCCGTTGAAAGCTCGCCAAAAAGGTCCAGATCATTGTTGCTGGCAGCACCGTCCGTACCGATGGAGACGTTACTGCCCCCCTGCTGCAGGGTATGGACCGGACAGAAGCCGCTGGCCAGTTTCAGGTTGGATTCCGGGCAATGGACAATATGCACACCGGTGTCGGCTACCGTTGCCAGGTCCTCCTCGTTCAGCGTGGTCATGTGCACGCACTGGGTATTCCGGTTAAGGGCGCCCAGGCCCTTCAGACGGGCGATCGGCCGTTGCCCGGTCTGACGTATGGCTTCGTCCACCTCGAAACAGGTTTCATGGAGGTGAATCTGCATGGCGGCACCAGTCTTCTGTTGCAGTGCCACGGCCTGTTCCAGGGTGCTGTCCTCTACGGTATAAGGGGCGTGGGGGCCGATGGCGATGCGTACGAAAGGGTCGTTCTGCCATTGATCCAGCAGTGCCGCGCCCTTGTCCAGATATTCCTTCGGGCCACTGCCCCAGGGTGTGGGCATCTCCATCAACGGAAAGCAGATCTGTGCCCGCATGCCGACATCCTTTGCCATCTGGGCGGCCACTTCCGGAAAGAAATACATATCCGAGAAGCAGGTGGTGCCAGTGCGCAGCATTTCCGCCATCGCCAGTTGGGTACCATCGGCGATGAAACGGCCGCTGACAAAGCGGCCTTCGGCGGGCCAGATATGGTTGTTGAGCCAGGTCATCAGGGGCAGGTCGTCTGCCAGGCCACGGAACAGGGACATGGCGGCGTGACCATGCATGTTGATAAGCCCCGGCAGCACCACATGATGGGGCAGGTCGATCACCTCGCGGGCACGGTAGGCATGGTCGGCCTCGGACTGGGACACGATCGCCTCGATACGGTCGCCCAGTACCATGACTGCCCGGTGTTCCTGCACCTCGCCAAAGGGCTCTACGGGAATGAGCCAGCGGGCATTGATGCGGATGTCGGCGGCAATGACGGTATCAGCGGTCATGAATCGGGCCTTTAGCTCCGTTAGGTTGGGACCCTGCGGATACGATCCTGGATGCCTTCAGGCTCGTATGGGAAATTGTCGAGGGTCTTGGTTTGTCTGCAGAGGCAGAGTATAACGGTCGAGTCAGAACGCAGCCAGCCTGTCACCACCGCATAACGAAGGAGTCAACGATGACCAGACAGTCACCGGTTACGGTTCACGATAAAGCCGACCCTGATACCGTTGCCATTCGCTGGTTGGGCCATGCCGTCCAGTTGCTGGATCAGCGCCGGCTGCCGGCGGAAGAGCACTGGCTGACCATCGAAGGGGCTGCCGGTGTCGCCCAGGCGATCCGGGATATGGCCGTACGGGGTGCTCCCGCCATTGGTATCAGCGCGGCCTATGGCGTGGCTCTCTCTGCCCGCTGTGCGGATGAAAGCGACTGGCAACAGGAAGTGCGAACGGCCATTGATCAGTTGGCAGAGTCGCGGCCTACGGCAGTCAACCTGTTCTGGGCATTGCAACGGATGAGGGGTGTGCTGGACCAGTGCCAGTCGAGGACAGACGCCGTTTCCCGGCTGGCGGAAACCGCCGTGACCATCCATCGGGAAGATCTGGCCGCCAATATAGCTATGGCGGATCTGGCGGTGGATGCCATGGAACTCAAAAAGCCCTGCTCGGTGCTGACCCACTGTAACACCGGTGCGCTGGCAACCGGGGGCTATGGTACCGCCCTGGGTGTGGTCAGAAAGCTCCATCAGGAACGGCTGCTGAAACGGGTTTATGCCGATGAAACACGACCCTGGCTGCAGGGTGCACGGCTGACGGCCTGGGAGCTGGCCCGTGACAGGATCCCGGTGACTCTTAATGCCGATGGCGCTGCCGCGGCAATTCTGGCAAAGGGCGATGTAAAATGGGTGATCGTCGGTGCTGACCGCATTGCTGCCAACGGTGACGTGGCCAACAAGATTGGCACCTATGGTCTCGCGGTGCTGGCACGGCATCACAAGGTGAAATTCATGGTGGTTGCCCCTGCCAGTACCGTGGATATGTCAGTGGCCAGCGGTCGTGACATCCCCATTGAAGAGCGGGCCGGGGATGAGATCTGTCAGTTCGGCGGTATCCGGGTTGCGCCGGAGAAGGTGGATGCCTTCAATCCGGTGTTCGATGTGACGCCGGCTGATCTTATTGACCTGATCGTCACGGAACGGGGTGTGGTACATACCCCGGAGATGACGGGTATGCACCAGCTGTTCGAGTGACGGCGGCCTGACATGAAAAAGCCGGCAGCTTCGTGGTGGAAGCGCCGGCTTTTTGTGGTCTTCAGGGTAATCTGATTATTCTGCCTTTGCCGCGACTGTTCCCGCCGGCAGGATGGTGGCCAGGCGACGATCCAGTTCAAGCATGTCCGCCATGATGTGACCCCCTTCGCGAACAATAAAGTCGAGTTCCTCATCTTCGCCATTGGCAGCCGCTGCCTGCTGTTCCTGGTGGTCCTCCATGGCCTGGAAGCTGTCGAAAGGTTCGTCGCCCCTCAGTTCACGACGGGCGTTGGCAATGGTCAGCTGGCGACTTTCCAGCTGATCCTGGTAGTCACGGCGCTGGTCTTCGTTGAGGCTTACCGTCGTGGTTTTGCGCTGCTCCTTCAGGAAATCAATCTCTTTCTGCAGCAGGCCGAACTCGGGGGTTTCGGCAAAGCGGTCGGAATGACGCTGCCGCAGCTGGTCGATGACACCACTGAAGTCGAAATAGCGGGCGTGAGGCACCGAATCGATCTGGTCCCAGGGCAGGGCACGTTCCAGCGCGTCTTCACCGATACGGGTGGTGTCGATCCGTGACGGAATCTCGATATCCGGAATAACGCCCCGGTGCTGGGTGGAGCCACCGGACACCCGGTAGAATTTCGACTGGGTAATCTTCAGCTGGCCGTGGTTCAGGGATCGCACTGCCTGCACCGTGCCCTTGCCAAACGTCTGTGAGCCCACGACCAGGCCACGGCCGTAATCCTGGATGGCGCCGGCAAAAATCTCCGATGCCGAGGCGCTCATGCGATTCACCAGCACTACCATGGGGCCATCCCAGGCCACGCTCGGATCCTGATCTGCCAGCACCTGCACCTGGTTGTCGGAGCTGCGGATCTGCACCGTTGGCCCCTGGTCTATGAACAGGCCCACCAGGTCGTTGGCTTCGTGCAGGGCGCCGCCGCCATTATTGCGGAGGTCCACCACCAGGCCGTCGACGTTCTGCTCCTCCTTCAGGTCTTCCAGCAGCTTGCGCACATCACGGGTGGTACTCTTGTAGTCGGGGTCACCCTGCTGCATCGCCTGGAAATCGGCGTAGAAGGTGGGGATATCAATGACGCCGATGCGGTAGGTCTCATCGCCGCGGTCCAGCTCGATGACTTCGCTGCTGGCGCTCTGCTCCTCCAGCTTCACCTCGTCCCGTTTGATGGCGATGGTGCGGGTAACGGTTTCGTCACTGGCATTGGCCGGCACCACTTCGAGGGTCACTGTGGAACCCCGGGGACCCCGGATCAGGTCAACCACTTCGTCCAGGCGCCAGCCGATAACATTCACCGGCTGGTCCTCGTCTTCCTGTTTGACGGACACGATACGGTCGGCCGGTCCAAGCTGCCCCTGGCGGGCGGCCGGACCACCCGGTACCAGCCGGACCACCTTGGTGTATTCGTTGTCGGACTGGAGTACCGCACCAATGCCTTCCAGGGACAGGCTCATATTGATGTTGAAGTTTTCGGAATTCCGTGGCGAGAAGTAATTGGTGTGCGGATCCCAGGTGCCGGCGAACGCATTCATGTAGGCCTGGAATGCATCTTCGCTGCGCATCTGTGAAATCCGCTTGCGCTGGCTCTCATAGCGGCGGGTCAGCACTTTCAGGATCTCGTCGTCGGAACTGCCGTTCAGACGCTGGCCCAGCACCGCGTTGCGAATACGCCGGTTCCAGAGTTCATCAAGGGCGGCCTGGTCCGGTTCCCAGCTGGCCTCGGAGCGGTCCAGCAGTATCTGGTCATCGGTCTGGAAATCGAACGAGTCAACTCCGTCTTCCAGCAGCCCGAGCGCGTAATCCATGCGTTCGACAATCCGCTTCTGCACACGGTTGTAGATATCGAACCCGGGCTGGAGCTGCCCCGTGCGGAGGGACGCGGCCATCTGCTCCTTGAGTGGCTGGAACGACTCGATATCCTTTTCGGTCAGGTAGACACGCTGGCCATCCAGGTAGTCCAGATAGTCATTGAAAACCTCTTCCGCGAGGTTTTCGTCGATCGTCTGTTCCCGGAAATGGGTGAACTGGAGCTGACGGGAGATAAGGATGTTCGCCCGGGCCTGCTCAATGGAGGGAGAAACCGCCTCATAGGAATCGACTTCAGCACTGGCATGAAGGGATGTACCAATGCCGACCACGGGCAGGATTGCCAGAACACCGATGGCGAACTTCCGGGCCCGGGACATCACGGGCTTGCTTACTGTCTTCATAGATTCTGTTACCTGCTAGTGCCTGGGCTCCACTGACGCTCACCGACCCACCGGAAACCTGGTTCCGGCTGCAGGTCCAAGCCTGCGTGGTCCGGGCGGGCGCCGGCCTTCAGGGAGCCTCCCGATCAACGCTGAAGCCGCCGGGCGGCGTTCAGGGCGGAATTTCACTCTTGTCATTCATTGTAGGCAAGGGCGACGGTCGTTACTACAGCCAGTTCTGAACATGTAATGACAATCTATCCATAACCTGACACAGGTCCGTTTCCCGGCTCCCTGCGGCCTATCCGGCAGTGGTTTCAGCCTCCAGTGCCTTTCCGAGCCGCGATGCGAGCTCCGTCGTCAGCGACTCCCGGGGCAGGGTCAGGCACCAGCGGGCGACAATGGCTTCCTGGGTATTGCCACTGGCGTCCGGCTGGCTCTGGCCGCCTTCAAAGCCTTCCTTGAGTCGCCTGACCTGGAGTTCCATGCGTAACGACTGATCATCGTCCGGGGATGGGCAGCCGTTGAGAATTTCGCTGAGTACCACCAGTTCCCTCGGGTCTGAGACCGCGACTATGGACTGAAGTTCCGGCCAGTGCTCCGGCAAGTCCTCCGGTGGAAGGCTGCCCTGAACCCGTTGCTCTATCCAGTGCTGCCACTGCCGTATATTGGCCTGGTACTGATGCAACCGGCGTCGGTCTTTCAGCTGGCCTGCGACCTGGCGCAGGTCCTTGCCCGTGGTGGCGGAGACCGGAGTTCGGGCAGAGGCTTCCAGTTGGTTGATCAGCTCGGCCGTGCGGGCCTCGTCAAAGCCCTGGTCCTCCAGCAGGGTTCTGGCGGTTGAGAGGATGGCTTCAGCCGCCTGATCCGACTCGCTGGTTTCCTGGTGGCGGCGCTGGCGCTGCTCATCGCGGCGGGCAAAGATTTCATCGCACGCGGCTCGGAATGCCTTCCACAACTTGCGGTCTTCCCGGTGTCGGGTGATGCCCACATCCTGCCACTGTTTCTGCAGCGCCTTGGCTTCGTCCATGGCTTCGGACAGGGGAGTGTGTTCCGTCAGCTCAAGGGCACGGTCGACAATCGCCTGTTTACGCTCTTCGTTCCGGCGCCGCTCTTCATCCAGATGACTGGTCAGGTCGTTCATCAGCCGATCGAATTGCTTCTGTACCGGCCGGTTGTCACGAAACTCTACCGGCCAGGCTTCACGCCACTCCTTGCGAGCGGTTTTTTCGATCTGCTCGGCGGCCTGCCAGTCCACCTGGTCCCAGTCAGTGGCTTCCAGGTAGCCGGCCAGCTCTTCGCAGATACTGTGGCGTGTCTGCAGGTGCACTTTCTTGAGATCGGAGCGGGCTTCGAAATAGGCCTTGCAGGGCTCGAATGCGGCTTCCGAGGCGGTTCGGAAGCGTTGCCACAGGTCCCGGTTGGACGAACCGCCCAGGTCACGCCATTCCTGTTGCAGATCCTGGATACGGGCGGCTTTGGCCTCCGGGTCCATGGGTTGCTCCGCCAGGTACTCCATCTGTTCGCACAGCGCCACCTGCTTGGGTTCAGTGGCAAAGCCCTGCCAGTCGCCCAGTTCGCGGACCTGGCCGTTCAGGCGCTGCAGGCGCGCCCGGTGGCGGTTGGCCAGTTTGCCCGTCAGCCTGCGCTGCAACCCCTGGGCCTGCTTCAGGTGCTGGCGCGATTCCTTGAGCTGGTTGGCGGCGAGCGAGGTTTCCAGTTGCTCAAGGGCGGCTTCCAGGTTGTGTAACGCCTTTTCCTGCGCCTCGCTGTCGGCGCTGTCCGGGGTCGGCTGCGAAACCTGGACATGGGCTTTTTTTGCCAGTGTTTGCAGGGCTTCAGGCCGGGCTAACTGGCGGGGCCATTCCAGCTGGCTCAGCAGAGCGTCAACCTGGTCCGCAGGCGGTGCCTCCTGAGCCACCAGGGCGTCCACGTCGGCCTGATGGTGTGCCAGCCGGCGAACGGCATTGATCACGTTGCGCAGGGTCAGCATCAGGTTTTCGTACTGCTTCTGCTCCTGGCGGGTGACATCGGTATCCCGGGTGGCTTCCAGCCAGCGGTTTTCCTGGGTTCTTTGCAATGCATCCAGAGATGGTAGGGCACCAGCGTCGGTGGCTTCGGTGGCCAGTGAATCCAGGGTTTCCTTCAGCAGTGTCAGGGTTTCTTCCCGCTGTACCTTCTGGTCCTGGTGTCGCTGTTCTTGCTGGCGCTCTTCTTCGAGCTCGCGGATTCGCTCGCGACAGGTATGCAGTGCGCTCAGGATGCGGGTCTTCTGTTCGTTGCTGGCTGAGGGTTCCAGCGACTGCCACTGTTTTTCCAGTTGCCGGGTGCGGGCTTCGTAAAGACTGGTGTCGCCGGTTTTTGCCAGATCGTCGGTATCACGGGCCAGTTGCTCCAGAGCATCGCGGGTTGCCTGTTCGGCTTCCTGCTGGCGTCGGATATCCTGAAGCACTTGGCGGGTATGCTGGTAAACGCCCTTGTCCCTGCCGCGAGCCGCCTTCTGTACCTGTTGCAGATGGGCCTCGTCGGTCAGCCGGCGCGCCGCCGCCAGACGAATGTCTGCCGCCAAACCCTCGGTCGCCAGCCGCGCCAGAGTATCCTGGGAGGCGTCAGCGTCGGCCAGTGTTTGCCGCTGACTGTCGATGTCAGACTGTTCGGGACCCTTGCTGGCAGGGGAGTTTCCTTCACCAGGCGAATCGCTCCGGTGGTCGCTGGCCTTCTTGCTGCTGTCCGGTCTGGTCGCTGTGGTCGAGCGCTTCTTGAAGAGATTCTGGAAAAATGCGGCCATGTCGGTATCCTTCAGGCAGTCAGTTCACGGGGTATCCCGTATACGCTCCCGACCCTTCAGAACAGGCCGGGAGTCAGAAAAGCCGACAGAACGGGCGCCTGGATGGCAGGCCCGTTTACTATCCCCGGCTTTCGGGCAGGGGGCATAGTCTATCCTCTCGAAACAGGTGGCGGAAAGGGGCTGTATGGCAAAGTCAGATAAAAAGAAAGACCCCAACGAACAGGCGCCGGAAACCGCACTCCGGCTTCTGGCCCGGCGTGAACACAGCCGTCTTGAACTGTCCATGAAACTGCGACAGCGACGGGTGGATGCGGGGGTCATTGAAGAAGTGCTTGACGACTTCGAGGAGAAGGGCTGGCTGGACGATGAACGATTCGCCGAGGTCTTCGTACGCCAGCGCATGGACGCCGGCTACGGCCCGCTGAAGATTCTTGCCGATCTGCAACAACGTGGTGTGATGACCACGCCCCAGGAACTGTCGGCAGTGCCTGACGCTCGCTGGTCGGAAATGGCAACCCGCCTGCGGGAGCGCCGGTTCGGCCTGTCGGACCTCTCTGAAGACTGGCCTGAACGTCAGCGCCAGGGTGGATTCCTGGCGCGGCGGGGGTTTTCCGGTGAGCAGGTGGAGCGAGCGTTGGAGGCGACGGGACAAACGCCCGACTGATCCCGTGGTGACGTTTCGGGGAAGCTACAGCGTGGGCGGGGTAATGCCCATCTGTTGGGGAAGCACCAGCGTTGTTTCCTGCTCGCCCCCCCGTTGCTCCCGGTTGACACGATAATCCAGCAGCTCACCGGGCAGCAGTAGTCCGCCGTTTTCCGAGCGGGCAATCATGGTGGGCTCGGATTCGGTGATCATGTCAAACCGGCGGGCCAGCACATCATAGTACCGGCGGATATTCTGCACATAGAGCACCGGCTCATGGCCACGGGCGTAGCCGTGCCGGGTTTTCGAATACCATTCTTTCTGGGACAGCCGCGGCAGGAACTCCTTGACGTCCAGCCAGCGGTCGGGATTGCGCCCCGCGGATTCCGTCAGGCGGCGGGCGTCTTCCAGGTGTCCGAAGCCGACATTATAGGAAGCCAGGGCGAACCACGTGCGGTCAGGCTCGTTCACATGGTCGGGAATCATGCCATGGACCTGGCGGAAGTAACGGGCGCCTCCCTTTATACTCTGTGTCGGGTTAAGCCGGTTTTCGATACCGATGTGCTTGGCGGTATTGCGGGTCAGCATCATCAGCCCGCGCACGCCGGTGGGCGAGACGGCGTCGCGGCGCCAGTTTGATTCCTGGTAGCCGATGGCAGCCAGCAGGCGCCAGTCAATACCGGTTTCTTCACCGTAGGCCTGGAACACGTCCCGGTATTGGGGCAGCCGGTCGCGGATGTGTTGCTCGAAGGTGAGGGAGCCAACATACCCGAGCTGATCCAGGTGTCCATAAAAACGTTCCCGCAGGTGGGCGAGGGTGCCGTCCTCCCTGATCTTCGCGAAAAAGGACTGAGCCTCCCGGTAAAGGCTGCCGTCATTGCTGCCGGGGAACAGCCAGGCGATGGATTCCTGGTCGCTGACCGTGAATGCCCGTTTTACGTTGGGGTAGAACACATGGTTGAGGGCCAGTTCATTGGCATCAACGACGGCTGCCCGCAGCTCGCCAGACTCGACACGCTCCAGAATGCCGGCTGTATCAAGGCCATCGTGCAGGCGATAGGTGAGCTGCGGCAGTTCCTTCTGAAGCTGTTCCAGATGTGGCAAGTGGTTGGTTTCAGCAGCGGCGTGAACGGTGATGTCCTGCTGTGCCAGGGATTCCATGGAGTCGAACCGGCCTTCCAGCCCGCGATGGTAGATAACCACAGAGCCGGAGCTGAGGCCATTACCAAGGGTGCGGAAGCGCCCCTCCCAGTCGTGGGTCAGGGACAGGCCGGTAAAGCCAATGTGCGCATGGCCTCTGTCCAGCACTTCGAGAATCTCGCTGTTGCCTTCCATCAAGCGGACCCTGAGTTCCACGCCGAGGTGGTCGGCAAAGCGTTGCGCCAACTCGTAGTCAAAGCCGGTGGCGCCTTCCCGATCCTTGAAATAGATAGAGGGGGCATTGCGCGAAACGACATGCAGTACACCTTCGGCCTTGACGGTTGCCAGGATATCCGGCCTGGAGCAGCCGCTGATGGCGAGGGTGCACAGCACAGCGGCCAGGGCGAGAAGCCTTGCCGGGAACGGTGAATAATCTCCTGAATGTCGGGGCGCACCCAAATCCATGACCTCCGGAAAGTGTAAGACCATAATCCCCCAGTCCATGGAAGCAGGTCAAATGAAGCAGGGTGAATTCTGTTGGCGGTGCATTTAATGTTCTCTGCTGTATCCCGCGTTCGGTTTCCAGTATTATTGCGCCCGTTCATACACGGTGCCGAGCCTTCATGCCAGCGGGTTGTCACGGCCTGTTGGCAGGCGCACCGGTCTCTCAAAGTTCGCGCTATACAGGTTATAATCCATGCTGGAACTCCGCGGCGCTCCCGCACTTTCTCCTTTCCGCTCTGAAAAATTGTCTGGTCAACTGACTGAAGCCGTTCAAGGCATCACCGCCCTCTATGCGGAATTCATGCATTTCGTGGATGTCGAGGACGAGCTCCGCGACAGCGAGCAGGAGGTCCTGGACCGGTTGCTGACCTATGGCCCCAGCGCTGAGCGGCGTGAGCCGGAGGGTGTGCTTTTTCTGGTGGTACCGCGCCCGGGCACCGTATCGCCCTGGGCCAGCAAGGCCACGGAGATTGCCCGGAACTGTGGCTTGCGGCAGATCAATCGTATCGAGCGGGGTATCGCCTATTACGTGAAGGCGGAGAAAAAGCTGGGTCGTGAGGAGCGCCAGGCGATCGCGGCCCTGTTGCATGATCGCATGACGGAAACCGTTTTCCATGAGATGGGCGGGGCGGAACTGCTGTTCCACCGGGAAGAGCCCCGGCCACTGGAGCGGATCCCGGTGCTTGCTGGTGGTCGCCCGGCATTGGTGGACGCCAATCGCCGGCTGGGTCTGGCCCTGGCAGAGGACGAAATCGACTATCTGGTAGACGCGTTCAGTGACCTGGACCGGGACCCCACCGACGTTGAACTGATGATGTTTGCCCAGGCCAACTCGGAGCACTGCCGGCACAAGATCTTTAATGCCTCGTGGGACATCGATGGCGAAGGACAGCAGAAGTCGCTGTTCGCCATGATCCGCAATACCCATGAAATAAGCCCTGACGGTGTGCTCTCCGCCTACCGTGACAATGCCTCGGTGATACGCGGGTCCCGTGGCGGGCGTTTCTATCCGGACCCGGAGACCGCTCGTTACCACTATGTTCAGGAGCCCATCCATATCCTGATGAAGGTGGAAACCCACAACCATCCCACCGCCATCTCACCATTCGCCGGTTCAGCCACCGGTGCTGGCGGCGAGATCCGCGATGAGGGTGCCACCGGCCGTGGTTCCAAACCCAAGGCCGGGCTGGCCGGGTTTACGGTGTCCAATCTGGAGATTCCCGGTGATCCCCAGCCCTGGGAAAAAGATTACGGCAGGCCGGACCGCATTGCCTCGCCGCTGGCTATCATGATCGACGCACCCATTGGTGGTGCTTCGTTCAACAACGAATTCGGGCGCCCGAACCTTGCCGGCTACTTTCGTACCTTTGAGCAGGAGGTGGCGGGGCCTGCTGGTGACGAAGTCCGCGGTTATCACAAGCCCATCATGATTGCCGGCGGCCTTGGCAATATTCGTGAGGATCATGTGGAAAAGGGCGAAATTCCCGTGGGTGCCCGGCTGATTGTCCTCGGTGGTCCGTCCATGCTGATCGGGCTCGGCGGCGGTGCAGCCTCTTCCATGGACTCCGGCACCAGTAACGAGAACCTGGATTTTGCCTCCGTACAGCGGGGCAATCCGGAAATGGAACGCCGGTGCCAGGAAGTCATCGACCGCTGCTGGCAGTTGGATGATGCAAACCCCATCGCCTTCGTCCATGACGTGGGTGCCGGCGGCCTGTCCAACGCCATGCCGGAACTGGTCAAGGATGGTGGCCGTGGCGGCAAGTTCGAGCTGCGTGACATTCCCAGCGACGAGCCGGGCATGTCTCCCCTGGAGATCTGGTGCAACGAGTCCCAGGAGCGATATGTGCTTGCCGTGGCGGAAGACGACATGGAGCGCTTCGATGGGATCTGCCGTCGTGAGCGTTGCCCCTATGCGGTAGTGGGTGAAGCCACGGAAAGCCATCACCTGAACCTGGACGACGCCTACTATGGTGACTCCCCGGTAGACCTGCCCATGGACGTGCTGTTTGGCAAGCCGCCACGCATGCATCGCAGCGTCACCCGTACATCGTTCACCAAGCCGATCTTCGACTCCACACGAATCGACCTTGATGATGCGATTCGCCGTGTACTGCGCTTGCCCAGTGTGGGCAGCAAGAACTTCCTGATCACCATTGGTGATCGCACCATTACCGGGCTGGTGGCCCGGGACCAGATGGCAGGTCCGTGGCAGGTACCGGTAAGTGATGTGGCGGTGACCGCCAGCAGTTTCGATGTGCTCACCGGTGAAGCCATGGCCATGGGCGAGCGCACACCGGTGGCCAGCATCGACGCGCCGGCCTCCGGCCGCATGGCAGTGGGTGAAGCCATCACCAATCTGGCGGCCGCGCCTATTGCAAAGCTGTCCGACATTCGCCTGTCCGCCAACTGGATGGCGGCGGCCGGCCACCCGGGTGAAGACGAGAACCTCTATGAAACCGTACGAGCGGTTGGCATGGAACTGTGTCCGGCACTGGGTATTGCCATCCCGGTGGGCAAGGACTCCATGTCCATGAAAACCGTGTGGGAAGAAGGTGAGGAGCAGAAGAGCGTAACCGCGCCATTGTCGCTGATCATCAGTGGTTTTGCGCCCGTAACCGATGTTACCCGTACCCTGACCCCGCAACTGAGAGCCGATAAGGGGGGCACCGACCTGATCCTGGTTGATCTGGCGGCGGGCCAGAACCGGCTCGGCGGCTCGGCACTGGCCCAGGTCTATAGCCAGATGGGTGCCGCGGCGCCGGATGTGGACGATCCCGAGGATATCAAGGCGTTCTTCGCGGTGATTCAGGGCCTTAACGGCGATGGGAAGTTGCTTGCCTACCACGACCGCTCCGACGGGGGTATGTTCGTGACCCTGACGGAAATGGCGTTTGCCGGTCATACCGGCGTCGATATCCGCCTGGACGGTCTGGCCGAGGAGCAGGGTCAGTTTGCCCGTGAGCTGTTCAACGAGGAACTGGGGGCGGTTATCCAGGTACGTCGGGAGGACACCCCCTTTGTGCTCCAGCAGTTCTCCGGTGCCGGCCTTGGTGAGCACACCTCCGTGGTGGGCACTCTGAACGACGACGATCACGTTCGCTTCACCTTCGAGGGCAAGCCGGTGATCGAGCAGCCCCGGGGCGAGCTGCACCGCCTGTGGTCGGAAACCAGTTACCGGATCCAGAGTCTGCGGGATAACGCCAACTGCGCCGCTGAGGAATTCGACAACCTGCTTGATGCCGGGGACCCCGGCTTGCACGCCGAGCTGAGCTTTGATCCCGCTGAAGAGATTGCCGCTCCCTATATCAACAAGGGGGCGGCGCCGAAAGTAGCGGTGCTGCGGGAGCAGGGCGTCAATGGTCAGGTGGAGATGGCCGCGGCGTTCGATCGTGCCGGTTTTGAAGCGGTTGATGTGCATATGAGCGATCTGCTGTCCGGCCGGGTCACCCTGGACGGCTTCCGCTCCCTGGTGGCCTGTGGTGGCTTCTCGTACGGCGACGTGTTGGGTGCCGGGGAGGGCTGGGCAAAGTCCATCCTGTTCAACTCGCGGGTCAGGGAGCAGTTCCAGGGTTTCTTCGAGCGGGGTGACACACTGGCCCTCGGGGTTTGCAATGGCTGCCAGATGCTTTCCAACCTTCACGAGCTGATTCCGGGCACCGATGGCTGGCCCCGCTTTGTCCGTAACCAGTCGGAGCAGTTCGAAGCACGGCTGGTGATGGTCGAGGTTCAGGAGTCACCATCGGCGTTCCTGTCCGGCATGGCGGGCTCGCGCATGCCCATCGCCGTGGCTCACGGCGAAGGGCGCACGGAGTTCAGCTCAGCCGTCGGCTTTGAAGACTTCAACCGTTCCGGCCAGGTGGCATTGCGGTATGTGGACAACCGGGGGCAGCAGACTACCCGCTACCCTTACAACCCCAACGGCTCGGAAGGTGGAGTTACCGGGGTTTCCAGCCAGGATGGTCGCGTCACTATCATGATGCCTCATCCGGAGCGGGTTTTCCGTACGGCGCAATATTCCTGGCACCCGGACAGCTGGGGTGAAGACGGGCCGTGGCTGCGCATGTTCCGTAACGCGAGAAAGTGGCTGGGCTGATTGCCCGAACGATTCAAGGTGACACCCGAACCGGTGGTCGATGCTCTGTCAGGGAGCTGAGGCCACCGGTTTTTTCATGTCTTTATAGGACTGTTCTCTAAAGCTACGTATTACAAGGATTTTGTGGCCTGTTATAACCTGAAAAACCCCTTGACGAAATGGTTTTATGCACATGAGGAACAAGGTCTCCGCGACCCGGTGTACAAAATGAGATCAAACCGTATGATTATTGGGCGAAAACTTTAAAGTATTGTTTTTAAAGCTAAAATAACTTTAGGTGGATTTGTCGCCAATTTGACACAAGGGCTGCAATGACGGGGCTTTGCGGCCTCTGCCCAAAAACTATCCCCAAAGTTATCCACAGATTTTGTGGGTAACCTCACAAGCCCCCGTGAGAGGTCCGGTTGACGGTGCTGTCAAGAGATATCAGGCTTTGAACTGAGCTTTTCGAAGAGGAAATCGACGCCATGTACAAATTCTGTTTCTTCGTCCCGAAGTCTGACCTGGAAGCGACCAAACAGGCTGTGTTCACTGCCGGAGGTGGCCGTATTGGCGATTACGACCATTGTGCCTGGCAAACCTTGGGCAAGGGGCAGTTTCGCCCGCTGGAGGGCAGCAATCCACATCTGGGACAGCACGGGGAGCTGGAGAAGGTGGATGAATACAAGGTAGAGCTGGTGTGTGAGGACCACCTCATCCGGGAGGTGGTCGCAGCCATGAAGCAGGCGCACCCGTTCGAGGAGCCTGCCTATGAAGTTTACCGGCTCGAGGATTTCTGAGCTTCGCCGGGTTTCATGCGGTGGCGGATATCGCTGATGCGCAACGGGAATTCGTCGCGCTGGACGTCTTCCACAAAATGCTCAAGGGTGCGCCTCACGGTCGGGAAGGAAATTTCCTCCCAGGGGATGCGGTCCAGCTCGAACAGTTCCGCCTCCAGGGTTTCGTCACCGGCCCCGAAGCGGCCCTCGGTCATGTGGGCGCGGTAGAACATGTGAACCTGGTCGATATGGGGCACGTGTATCATGGTGTAGAGCCCCGCCAGCTTCACGTTGGCCATGGCCTCTTCCAGGGTTTCCCTGGCAGCGGCTTCCTCGGTGGTTTCCGAGTTTTCCATGAAACCTGCAGGCAGGGTCCAGTAGCCGTAGCGAGGCTCAATGGCCCGGCGGCACAGCAGTATCTTCCCCTCCCACACCGGTACCGTGCCTGCCACGATACGCGGGTTCTGGTAATGAATCGTCTCACACTGTTTACATACATAGCGGGGCCGGTTGTCACCGGCAGGAATGCGGCTTTCAACCGGATGACCGCAGCTGCTGCAGAAATTCATGGATTACCCCGTATACTATTGCGAATTCTGGCACCAGTGTATCGTCTGGCCGGTGCCCTGTCCCATACCAAAATGCGGGAGAGAGATTTTGCGCGAACTGCTGACGGAAAGGCTGGCCCGGTATGTCCCGGATCAGTTAGCCCTGGACTATCCTGAAGCCGGTGTGCTGGTTCCGGTAACGGATAATCCCGGAGCCCCAGAAATACTGTTGACTCTTCGGTCTGAAAAGCTCTCCACTCACAGGGGGCAGGTGGCTTTTCCCGGCGGAAAGCGGGACGCCTCTGATCCGTCGCTTGCCCATACCGCGCTCCGCGAGACCCATGAAGAAATCGGCCTGCCTCCGGATCAGGTACACCTTATTGGGCCCCTGAGCCAGGTCATCTCCCGCTACGGCATACTGGTAACACCATACGTCGGCGTTGTGCCTGCCGACCACCCGCTGACACCGAATCCTCACGAGATCGAGAGCATTTTCCACGTACCGGTGGAGTTCCTGCTGGAAGACCGCAGAGAACGTACCGATGTGTTGCCGTTTCTCGACAACACCTATTATGTGCCCTCCTATCGCTGG
Source organism: Marinobacter zhanjiangensis (assembly GCF_014651935.1). Taxonomy (GTDB): domain Bacteria; phylum Pseudomonadota; class Gammaproteobacteria; order Pseudomonadales; family Oleiphilaceae; genus Marinobacter; species Marinobacter zhanjiangensis. The sequence goes on from NZ_BMXV01000003.1 coordinate 535,864, forward strand.
CGGGGCTACCGGATCTGGGGGCTGACCGCAGTGGTTCTGGTGGACTTCCTGAATGCGGTGTACGATGCCCGCATCGATTTGCTTGAGCCGCGCCAGGATTGACCTGGCGGGATAGATACGAGGAGAAGCCAACATGCTTTACCAGCTCGCGGACCGCAAACCCGAGTTCATCGGGGGAGGGCAGTTCATCGCTGAAAATGCCACGGTGATTGGCAGCGTTGCGTTGCACGATAAGAGCAGTATCTGGTTCAACGTGGTCATCCGTGGCGACAACGACCTGATCACCATCGGGCCCGAGTCCAATGTCCAGGATGGCTCCGTGTTGCACACGGATTCCGGCATCCAGCTGACCCTCGGGCGTGGTGTGACCGTGGGCCACAAGGCGATGTTGCATGGGTGCGACATTGGTGACTACTCGCTGATCGGTATCAATGCGGTCGTGCTGAACGGTGCACGGATCGGCAAGCATTGCCTGATCGGAGCCAATACGCTGATCCCCGAGGGCATGGAAATACCGGACGGCTCGCTGGTAATCGGCGCGCCCGGACGAATAAAGCGGGAGCTGGGCGACGACCAGAAGAAGATGCTGGAACTCAGCGCAGCCCATTACGTGGAAAACGCGGCCCGGTACATGAGCTCCCTCGAACTCATGGAGCCGTGGAAGGATAATGACTGATGGACAACAGGCAGGACCGGGTTCGCTCCCCCTGTGTCTCCGTCTGCGCCCTGGACGAAAACGACGTGTGCATAGGGTGTCACCGTACAGGCGACGAAATACTGAGGTGGACCTCCATGACCAATGATGAGCGCAGGCAGGTTCTTCAGTACGTCGCCCAGAGGGAAGAAAAGACACTTTTATAGTCTGAACCGTCCCGATTCCCATCCTGAACACCATGAAAGGCCTGGCATATAGATTATGAGCGTCTCCATCGGAACACCCCTGAAAGCAAATGCCTACCGGGTTCTCCTCTGTGGCTCGGGAGAGCTCGGCAAGGAAGTAGCGATCGAGTTGCAACGTCTCGGGGTGGAGATCATCGCCTGTGATCGTTACGCCGACGCCCCGGCCATGCAGGTGGCTCATCGCAGTCATGTAATCGACATGCTCGACCCGGCAAGTCTGAGAGAGGTTGTCGAGCGAGAGAAGCCTCATCTTGTGGTACCGGAAATCGAAGCCATTGCCACCGGCGAGTTGGTAAAACTGGAGCAGGAAGGCTATCGCGTTACCCCTACCGCGAGGGCCGTCGATCTGACCATGAATCGTGAGGGCATTCGCCGGCTGGCGGCGGAAGAACTGAAGCTGCCGGTTTCTCCTTACCGCTTTGCGGAATCCCGCGAGGCCTTTGATCAGGCCGTGGCCGAGATCGGTTTCCCCTGTGTGGTGAAACCGGTAATGAGTTCGTCCGGCAAGGGCCAGAGCCTGTTGCGGAGTGAAGGTGATATTGATGCTGCATGGAAATATGCCCAGACAGGCGGCCGTGCCGGCGAGGGCCGGGTGATCATCGAGGGCTTTATCGATTTCGACTATGAAATTACCTTGCTGACCGTTCGTCACCGTGACGGGGTCAGCTTCTGTGATCCCATTGGTCATCGCCAGGAAGATGGCGACTATCGGGAGTCCTGGCAGCCACAGCCCATGAGTCCGTTGGCCCTGGAAAGAAGCCGGGGGATTGCGGAAGCGATTACCGCCGACCTTGGCGGGTTTGGTGTGTTCGGCGTTGAGCTGTTCGTGAAGGGGGACGAGGTGTGGTTCTCCGAGGTATCGCCACGCCCGCATGATACGGGGCTGGTAACGCTGGTTTCCCAGGATCTGTCAGAGTTTGCCCTGCATGCCCGGGCCATCCTGGGTTTGCCTATACCAGTCATTCGTCAGAACGGGCCGTCGGCTTCCGCCGTTATCCTTCCGGAAGGCGAGTCCGGCCGGCCGGCGTTTGCCAACCTGGATGAAGTGCTGGCCATTCCCGATGTGCATCTGCGCCTGTTTGGCAAGCCGGAACTGAAGGGGCGCCGGCGTATGGGTGTGGTTATGGCCAGGGGAGAATCCATAGAAGAGGCACGGCAGATTGCCATGGCGTCTTCCGCGAGGGTGACCGTGGATCTGTAATTTTGTTGCAATCAGGTTGAAAGATGACCGTTTCGAACAAATACTATTCAGTAGCATAGCGGCAACCCGAAGCGGGGATAAAAAAGTTCATATTGGTCGTTGACAGAAAACGCCAGCGCTGTAGAATGCGCCCCACTTCGACAGGGAACGCCGGCAACGGCGACCCGGGAAGGCGAGGTAAACGGTTGTTGGGATTAGGTTTTTCGGTACAGGGCTTCTTCGGAAGTGATTTGAGAAACCGCAAAAATAACCGTTGACAAGGTGGCGATCTGATGTAGAATACGCGGCCTTGATGAGCTTCGGCTCACTGCTCTTTAACAAGTTGACCAAGTAA